>NZ_JBFTSP010000001.1:0-1143524 GCF_056400065.1 Cupriavidus sp. 01L415
AGCAACTGCAGAGCAACTGCAGGCCGGACTGCGCCAATACATTCACTACTACAATCACGACCGCATCAAGCTCAAACTAAACGGGCTGAGTCCCGTGCAATACAGGACTCAGCCCTCAGCCGCCTAACTCAAACTGTCCAACTTCTTGGGGTCAGTTCAATTTTGGCCGGCTTTTTTTGCGTCAGAACTCGGCGTGCGCGCGAATACCGATGAACTTCGCCGGTCCGCGGTCGCGGTTGTAGCCGGGGTTGCGGATGTACTGGAAGTCCGGGCTCAGACTCAGCGTCTTCCACACCGCCAGGCTGTAGTAGATCTCGAACACCTGTTCGGGCCCGTAGCGCAGCGCGCCGTCGCCAAGGAATGCGCCCAGGCCTCCTGCGGCCAGGTAGTTGCGGTGCGATGACCCCAGCATGTTGACCGCGACGGCCAGACCCACTTCATCGTTGGGGCGGCCCCACGACGTTCCCCGCAGCGTGCCGCCGCCGGACACCTGCCGGCCGATTTCCGTGAAGGCGTACGTCTCCGTCTTGTCGTCGGACATATTCGCGCGGAAGAATACCCCAAATGAATCGGAGACTTCCTGCAGCACGGCGACGCCCACACCAAGCTTGGTGTGTTCGCGGCGCACATCCCCCACATCCGGCGTCACGCCGTTGGCCTGCCCGAAGGCAATGGCATCGTTGAACGATCCCATCTTCGCCTTATTCCGCCACAGCAGCAGCCGCGCCTGCCCCGGCCGCCCGGCCAGCGCATAGCGCTTCTCCAGCTCGATGATGTCGCCGTAGTGTTCGAACATGCGCGTGTCGAGCTCGCGGCCGTTCGACTCAAGCGGCTGCAGGAAATGGCCGTAGCGCGCCGACCAGCCATCGCCGATGTACTCGATCGCAGCGCCCCAGTTGTAGCCGCGCGAATCCGCCGCGTAGTCAAACGAGCCGTGCGTGAGGAACGACCAGTTCATGAACTGCGTACGGGGGTCCGATCCATAGGGGTTCTGGTCGAACACGTCGAGCACGCCGAAATTGCCGGCGGTCAGCACCACGCGCTGCTTGTCGACCGTCCGCGCGAACTGGTTGAAGTCCGACTCGAGCTTTTCCTCGCCACCCCCCAGGCCCCACGTCTGCCGGACAAACGCCCGCGCGCGATAGAACTTGGGGCTGGTGCTGGCCGTCTTGGCCAGCTCGCCGTTGGAGAGCCCGCCCAGGCCATGCAGGTTCGAGAACGGCACCCCCTGCGCCACCTCGGGGTTGAAGTGAAACTCCGCGCCCTGCCAGAGCCGCAGGCCGAGATCGAGCGTGGCCGTGAAGGAATAGCTCTTGGCACGCGCCGCAGTCAGGCTGTTCTCGCCCGAATAGGCGGCGCCGAACGACGGCTTGCGCTGCCAGATGTAGGTCGCCTGCCCGTGGATCGCGAACGGGCTTTCCACGTCGCTATCGGCTGTCGTGTCGGCCTTGGTGCCGGCGCCGATGTCGGTTGTGGCTCCGGCCTGGTTGCCGGCCGCCGGCGTCTCCTGCGCAAACACCGGCGGCATCAGTCCGCCCGTCAGCAGCGCGCTGGCGAGACAGAGGGCAAAACCGGGGCGCAGCCGCATCAGGGCGGCCAGGGGACGAAAACGCGACATGGGAATAAGGGAAAAGCGGATGCGCCACATGCGGACATCCGTTGGACTGGCGCGAGGATAGCCGCGGCGCCATGACATGTCTACCGTGCATTGTTGCGGCGCAGCAGTGCTGGCGATCCGACATTGTAACGAGCCTTGAATTAATTAACTCAAAAATTAATATTCTAGGACAGTGAAGGAAAACATCCATGTCCGCCAAGTCCGCTCCGCCCCCCGCGCCTCCCGACCAGCCCTCCGACGCCACGCCACCTCAGCGCCGCCCCGGCCGGCCCACCTCCCGCGCGACCGATGCCGGCCAGCGCGACCGCCTGATTGAAGCCGCCGTGACATTGTTTGCGCAGCACGGCGTGGCTGCGACACCCGTCAAGGCCATTGCCACGGAAGCCGGCGTCACCCCCGCGCTGGTCCATTACTACTTTCGCGACCGCGATCAACTGCTCGACGCGGTATTCGACGAACGCCTGCAGCCCCTGATCGAGCAGGTGTTCAGCACCGCCGCGAGCGCGGCACCCGATATCATGACGCTGATTCAGGGATTGGCCGCCCGGCTGATCCGCGTGGCATCCGCCACCCCGTGGTTTCCCGGCCTGTGGATCCGGGAAATCGTCGGCACCGATGGCCAGTTACGCGAACGCATGCTGCAACGCGTGGCCCTGCAGCGCGCCACGCTCATCCTCGGCCCGTTCGCGGCGGCCCAGGCCCACGGCAAGCTCAATCCCGGCCTGGAGCCAGCGCTCATCATTGTGTCCCTGATCGGCCTGACCCTGCTGCCGCTGGCGACCACCCATATCTGGCGACAGCTACCCGGCGCCGCTGCCATCGATACGGAAACGCTCGTGCGCCACGTCACCGCGTTGCTCGCCCACGGGCTGACCGGCGCCCCACCCGCCGCGCCTCCTGCATCGACTCCCGCCTCCCCACTCGACTCGCAATAAAGCCGCCCCGGAGCCCGTATGTTTACGTCACCCCTCCTCCCCGCCGCCGCCCGGCCCTGGTCCGTGCTGGCCATGCTCGCCGCCTGCGCAACGCTGGCCGCCTGCAGCAACGACAAGCCGGCCAGCTGGCAAGGCTATGTCGAAGGCGAATTCGTCGCCGTGGCCTCGCCGTTCGCGGGCCGCCTGGAGAAACTCGCCGTCGATCGCGGCCAGCAGGTTGCCAACGGCGCGCCGCTGTTCATCCTCGAATCCGACGACGAGCGGGCCGCCCGCCAGCAGGCCGCCGAGCAGGTCCGCGTGGCCGAAGCGCAATTGGCCGACATCCAGACGGGCAAGCGGCCCGTCGAGGTGGCGGTCAACCAGGCCCAGCTGGCGCAGGCCCAGGCGCAGGCGGTCCGCAGCGCGGCCCAGCGCAAGCGCGACGAGGCACAGTTCGAGATCGGCGGCATTTCGAAGGCGCAGCTTGACGAAAGCCGCGCCACCGCCGATGCCGACGCGGCGCGCGTGCGCGAGATGCAACGCGATATCGACGTGGCCCGCCTGCCGGGCCGCAAGGACCAGCTCGCCGCGCAGACCGCGCAGGTGGCGTCCGCCCGCGCCGCACTCGCGCAGGCCGAATGGAAGCTGTCGCGCAAGTTCGTCAATGCCACTGCGGCAGGTCTGGTCTACGACGTGCCATTCCGCCCGGGCGAGTGGGTGCCGGCGGGCAGCGCCGTCGTGCGGATGCTGCCGCCGGGCAATGTGAAGGTCCGCTTCTATGTGCCCGAAGCGGTGGTCGGATCGCTGAAGAACGGCCAGTCCGTGCGGATCCATTGCGATGGCTGCGCCGCGCCCGTGCTGGCGAAAATCACCTATGTGTCGAACGAGGCCGAGTTCACGCCGCCCGTCATCTACAGCAACGAGACGCGCCGCAAGCTCGTGTTCCTGATCGAAGCCCGGCCCGCCACCGATGACGCGCCCAAGCTGCGTCCGGGTCAGCCCGTGGAGGTCACGCAGTCATGAACACGCCAGCGTCCTCACCGCAGACGAATCACCACGACGGCCGGAATGGCCGGAATGGCGAGCTCGCCATCGACGTGCATGACCTGAACAAGCGCTTTGGCGACAAGCACGTGGTCAACAACCTGACCATGCAGGTGGCCCGTGGCGAGATCTTCGGCTTTCTCGGCCCTAATGGCAGCGGCAAGACCACGTCGATCCGCATGATGTGCGGCCTGCTGACGCCGGACTCCGGCTCCGGCACCTGCCTGGGCTACGACATCCTGAAGCAGGCCGCCGAGATCAAGCGCAACGTCGGCTATATGACGCAACGCTTCTCGTACTGGGAAGACCTGTCGATCCGCGAGAACCTCGACTTCGTCGCCCGCGTCTACGACATGCCCAACCGCCGCGAGGCGGTCGACCGCGCGCTGGAAGACCTGGGCCTGCAATCGCGTGCCGCGCAGCTGGCCGGATCGCTCTCGGGCGGCTGGAAGCAACGGCTGGCGCTGGCGGCCTGCCTGCTGCACGACCCGCGTCTGCTGCTGCTCGACGAACCCACGGCGGGCGTGGACCCCAAGGCGCGCCGCGACTTCTGGGAACAGTTGCACCAGCTGGCCGCACGCGGCATCTCCGTGCTGGTCAGCACGCACTACATGGATGAAGCGGAGCGCTGCCACAAGCTGGCGTATATCGCCTACGGCAAGCTGCTTGCCCAGGGCACGTCGGCGGAAGTCGTGGCGAGCCAGAACCTCGCGACGTGGAGCGTGGAAGGGGATGAGCTGGCCGAGCTGTCTGCGCAGTTGCAAGGCAAGCCCGGCGTCGACCAGACCGTGGCGTTCGGCACCGCGCTGCATGTCACCGGCAAGGATGCGGACCTGCTCGAGCAGACCCTGAAGCAATATGCCCGGCCGCATCAACGGATTCTGCAGACCGAGACCAGCCTGGAAGACGTGTTCATCCACATGATGGGCGGCGCGCAGGACAACATGGCTGCACCGCCGGCGGCGCGCAAGAAGACCACGCCCCCCGCGCCCGATCGCAAGGAGGCGCCATGACGGCATCCGCCATCCCCCCTCCCCCGACCGGCCCGGCACCGGCCCGTCCGGCGCGGACCCGCACCGTGTTCTCGGTGCAGCGCTGGTGGAGCATCGTGCTGAAGGAATTCCTGCAGCTGCGGCGCGACCGCGTCACCTTCGGGATGATCGTCGGTCTGCCGATCATGCAGCTGCTGCTGTTCGGCTTTGCGATCAACAGCGATCCGCGCCACATGCCCACTGCCGTGATCGTCGCCGAGCACAGCGACTTCTCCCGTACGTTCATCACCGCACTGGAGAACACCACGTACTTCAAGGTCGTCCGCACGATGCCCGATGAGGCTACGGGCCGCGACGCGCTGATGCGCGGCGATGTGCAGTTCGTCGTCAGCATCCCCACGGATTTCTCGCGGCGCCTGCTGCGTGGCGAGCGACCATCGATTCTCGTGGAAGCCGATGCAACCGACCCGTCCGCCACGGGTCCCGCCATCGCCGCGCTGACCCAGTTGCCGGCCAGCGTCGCGCGCATCGACCTCAAGGGCGCGCTGGCGCCGCTGGCTGGCGGCAAGTCCGCGTTCGACGTCAACGTGCAGCACCTGTACAACCCCGAGGGCATCACGCAGTACAACATCGTGCCGGGCCTGATGGGCGTGATCCTGACCATGACGATGGTGATGATGACCGGCCTCGCCATGACCCGCGAGCGCGAGCGCGGCACCATGGAAAACCTGCTGGCCACGCCGGTGCAGCCGGTCGAGGTGATCTCCGGCAAGATCGTCCCGTACATCTTCATCGGGCTGATCCAGTCGACCATCATCCTGCTGGCGTCCCGTTATGTGTTCGAGGTGCCGTTCCTCGGCTCCGTGGTGGCCGTGTACCTGGCCGCGTTGCTGTTTATCGCCGCCAACCTGACGGTGGGCATCACGCTGTCGTCGCTGGCCAAGAACCAGTTGCAGGCCGTGCAGCTCACGTTCTTCTATTTCCTGCCCAACATCCTGCTGTCCGGATTCATGTTTCCGTTCGCCGGCATGCCCACGTGGGCGCAATGGATCGGCAACGTGCTGCCGATGACCTACTTCAACCGGATGATCCGCAGCATCCTGCTCAAGGGCAGCGGCTGGACCGAGCTGTGGCCCAACGTGTGGCCGGTGGCGCTGTTCACCGTGATCGTCATGACCATCGCCGTGCGCTTCTACAAGCGCACGCTGGACTGAAGGAGACCGCCATGCGTGCGATCCCAACCCCGCCGGCCCGCACGGCCACGGCGCGCTTCACGCTCGTTGCGCTCGTTGCGCTGGTATCCGGCTGCGCCGTCGGGCCCGATTTCAAGACCCCCGATGCGGTACCCGATACGCGCTACACGACCGGCCCGCAGCCCACGCAGACGGTAGCGGCCACCATGCCGGACAGCCGGGACGCCCGCTTCGGCGAGTCCCAGTCGTTCGTCGACGGCGACGTCCCGGCGCAATGGTGGGCGCTGTATCGCAACCCGGCCCTGGACGAGACGATCCGCGCGGCGCTGGCATCAAGTCCGACACTGCGGCAAGCCAGCGCCCGTCTGCGCGAGGCGCAGGAGAACCTGGCCGCGCGCACCGGTGCCACGCAGTTCCCCAGCGTGGACGCCAAGCTCAGCGCCACGCGGCAGCAGGTGGACCTGACGTCCATCGGCGTCACGCAATTCCCGAGCCCCGGCCCGTTCACGCTCTACAACGCCACCGTGCAGGTGTCCTATGCGCTCGACCTGTTTGGTGGCCAGCGTCGCGAGCTGGAAGGCCTGCGCGCGGCGGTCGATTACCAGCGTTACGAGCTGGAGGCCGCCAGGCTGTCGCTAGCCGCGAACGTCGCCACGACGGCCATCCGTGAAGCGGGGCTGCGTGCGCAGCTGGCCGATACAGTGGCCATCGCCGAGGCCCAGCAACGCCAGCTCGGCATCATTCGGCAACGCCTGCAACAGGGCGGCGTGGCACGCGTCGACGTACAGCGCCAGCAGGCCGAACTGGCGCAGACGCAGGCGCTGATCCCGGGGCTGTCGCAGCAGATCGATGCGGCGCGTCATCAGCTGGCGGTGTACACCGGGCAGACGCCAGCCAGCGCGCAACTGCCGGAATTCCGGCTCGAGGATATGCAGTTGCCGGACACGCTGCCGGTGAGCCTGCCGTCGGAACTGGCTCGGCGCCGGCCGGATATCCGCGCGGCGGAAGCGCTGTTGCACCAGGCCTCCGCCGACATCGGCGTGGCGACGGCCAACCTCTATCCGCAAATCACGCTGACCGCCAGCGGCGGAACACAGCAGATGCGGGCACGCGACCTGTTCAGCAGCATGAATGTGTGGAGCCTGGCCGCGGGCGTGGTGCAGCCGATCTTTCACGGTGGCGAGCTGCGCGCCCAGAAGCGTGCGAAGGAAGCGGCCTACGAGCAGTCGCTGGGCGCGTACCAGCAGGCCGTGCTACAGGGATTGCAGAACGTGGCCGATGCGCTGCGGACGCTGGAGGCCGACGCCGGCACGCTGCAAGCGCGCGCGGATAACGCGCGGCAGACCCGCGACACGCTGTCGATCGTCTCGGAGCAGTATCGGCTGGGTGGCGTGAGCCAGTTAACGCTGCTCGATGCGGAGCGGCAGGCGCGACAGGCCGCGCTGGATCTGGCGCAGGCGAAGGCAAACCGGCTGGCGGACTCCGCCGCGCTGATGCTGGCGCTCGGCGGCGGATGGTGGCAGGAGCCCGCCACGGTGGGCATGACCGCGCCACCTGCAAAATAGAGGTCGTTTCAAAATGAAGCGACCTCTTAGGACCGGTCAGCGTCCGAGGAAATCCCTCAATCGCTTCACCCCCTCGTCCAGCCGCGCCACGTCGCACGCATAGCACCAGCGGACGAAGCCCTCGCCCTCGTCGCCGAACGCGCTGCCGGGGGCCAGGCCGAGATGCGCCTCGCGCACGAGTTGCTTGCACAGCGCGAGACTGTCCTTGGCGCCATCGAGACGGAAGAACACATACATCGCACCTTCGGGCGTGTGCGCATCGACGCCGGGCATCGCCTCCAGCGCGGCGACAAGATGGTCCCGCGCGCCGCGCAGCCGCTTCACCAGGTCCTGCGTGAACGATTCGCCCTCCTGCACGGCCACGACGCCGGCCTCCTGCACGAACGACGGCGCGCACGACGTGTTGTACTCGACGAGCTTGCTCAGGTCGTCCATCAGCGCGGACGGCAGCACCATCCACCCGAGCCGCCAGCCCGTCATCAGCCATGCCTTGGAAAACGAATTCACCGCGATCACACGTTCCTCGCGGCCGGCGATGTCGAGGAATGACGGCGCGGTCACGCCGGTGCCTTCGTGGCCGTAGTACAGCCGCTCATACACCTCGTCGGCGATGATCCAGATGCCATGCCGGCGGCAGTGATCGAGCACCACCTGCTGGGCGGCGCGCGGCATCACCCAACCGGTCGGGTTATTCGGCGAATTGATCATGACCGCCCGCGTGCCCGGGGTGAGCGCGGCCAGCAGCTTGTCGACATCGAGCGTCCAGCCGTGCGGACCGTAGTCGAGGCTCACGGTCTCCACCGTGGCGCCGAGAATGCGCGGAATTTCGACGAGGTTCGGCCACAGCGGCGTGACCGCGACGACGCGGTCGCCGGGGCCGGTGACCAGCTGCGCCGCCAGCATCAGCGCGTTGACGCCGGCACTGGTGACGGCGACGTTGCCGACCGCCGTGGGGCCATGCAGGCGGCTGGCGTAGTCCGCCAGCGCAGCACGCAGCGGGGGGATGCCGAGGTTATGGGTGTAGAACGTGGCGCCGCCGGCCAGCGCGCGGCCGGCCGCATCGCGAATGAAGGATGGCGTGACCTGATCCGATTCGCCGAACCAGAAGGGCAACACGTCCGGCAACCCGATGCCGGCGTTGGCGACCTCGCGGATGCGGGAGGCCCGCAGGCCGCGCACGACATCGCGCGCCAGCGGCGCGGCTTCGGTGGAGGAAGGAAGGCGGGACGGGCTGGCGGACATCGGGGCTCCTGAGGGTGGATGCGATGAAGCGCCTAGCGTACCGGAAAGAGCGGAAGGTTGCGTACCCCTCCGCCGGCGCCACGCACTTAAAAGGGGCCGCCGAAGATGCCTGCAGCCCCTCAGTCGGCGAAGCGTCCGCGCAAGTCGTCGGCTGTCATCGATGCATACCCGAGTCCGTCGAGCGGCGCGCGCACCGCATGGAGCAGCGCCGCGTTGTCCGGTGCCGTGGTGCCGTCCGGAAGGAACATATTGTTCTCGAAGCCGATCCGTGCGTGGCCGCCCATCATCACCGCCGCGGCAGCGCAGTCCGCCTCCTGTCGGCCAAAGGCGCAGACGGCCCACTCCGTGCCCGACTTGTCGAGCCCGGTCTCCTGCCATGCCGCCAGGAACGGCAGCAGGTCCGACGGCGACGACTTCTGGCCCGCCGAATAGCGCCCGAGCACGAACAACACCCAGTGGCGCCCGGCCGGAATCGCCCCGCTCGCGCGCAGCGCAGCGTAACGGTGGACATCGTTGGCGTCATAAAGGATGTACTGCGCCACCACGCGCTCCCGATGCATCCACTGGAAGAAGTCGGCGGCGGCGGGCAGCGCGGCGTCGTCCGGCGCCAGTTCGCGCACCGCCACAGAGGCGGCTTCCGGACGCAGCGCGCGAACCGTCGCGATCTGCTGCGCGGGCTGGTAGATGCCGACGGCTTCCGTTGTCAGTTGCAGCACCAGGGCGTCGCCCACGGCCTTGCGCACGGCAGTCATGGCCGGCTCGTAGTCGCCGACTTCCAGGCTATGCGTGCCGTCCGCGCGCCGCACATGCAGGTGGATCATCGCGGCACCGGCGTCCACGCATTCCCGCGCGCACTGCGCGAGCTCGTCGGGCGTCATCGGCAGCCGCGGGTGGTCGGCGTGGGTCTTGCGCGCGCCGTTCGGGGCCACGGCCAGCGCAAACGGGCGGCGCAGGATATCGTCGCTCATCGCCATGCCTCCTTATGCTGGCAGGACCGTCTTCACGGCCTGCGCAAAACGATCGACGATGTTGTCGATATGGGCCGCCGTGCAGATGAACGGCGGGGCAAACAGCACGTGATCGCCATGGATGCCATCGACCGTGCCGCCCATCGGATAGACCAGCAAGCCGTGTTCCATGCACGCGCGCTTGAGCGCCGCATGCGTCTTCCTGGCCGGGTCGAGCGTGGCCTTGGTGGCGCGGTCGGCGACGAACTCCACGCCGACGAACAGGCCGCGCCCGCGCACATCGCCAAGATTGGGATGATCACCCAGCGCCTCGCGCAGACGCGCGCGGAGTTGCTCGCCGCGCGCCAGCACGTTGTCGAGCAGCTTTTCCTCGGCAATCGTCTGCTGCACAGCCAGCGCGGCCGCGCACGCCGTGGCGTGGCCGATGTAGGTGTGGCCGTGCTGGAAGAAGCCGCTGCCGCCGACGATCGCGTCATAGATGCGCGCGGTGGACAGCATCGCGCCGATCGGCTGGTAGCCGGCGCCTAGACCCTTGGCGATCGTGACGATATCCGGCACCACGCCGTCTTCCTCGCAAGCGAACAGGTAGCCCGTGCGGCCCATGCCGGACATCACTTCGTCCAGGATCAGCAGCACGCCGTACTTGTCGCACACCGCGCGGATGCGCTTCAGGTAGTCCGCCACCGGCGGCACCGCGCCGGCCGTGGCACCGACCACGGTTTCCGCCACGAAGCCTGCCACCGTTTCCGGCCCCAGTTCGAGGATCTTGGCCTCCAGCTCATCGGCCAGGCGCTGCGCGTACTGCGTATCGGTTTCGCCGCCAACCTGGTCACGGTAGGCATAGCAGGGCGATACGTGATGCGCGGGCACCAGCAGCGGCAGGAACGGCTCCCGGCGCCACGCGTTGCCACCGATCGCCAACGCGCCGAGGGTGTTGCCGTGATAGCTCTGGCGGCGCGCGATGAAATGCCGGCGTTGCGGCTGGCTGGTTTCGACAAAGTACTGGCGGGCCAGCTTCAGCGCCGCCTCCACGGCCTCGGAGCCGCCCGAGACAAAGTAGACGTGGTCCAGGTCGCCAGGTGCCGCTTCGGCCAGCGTCCGGGCCAGCGTTTCCGAGACTTCCGTGGTGAAGAACGAGGTATGCGCGTACGCGATGGTGTCCAGCTGCGCCTTGATCGCCGCGATGACGCGCGGGTGGCCGTGACCGAGGCAGGACACGGCTGCCCCGCCCGAGGCGTCCAGATAGTGGCGACCGGTGCTGTCGACCAGTTCAATGCCCTGGCCAGCCACGGCGACCGGCATGGTTTGCTTGGGGTTGCGATGGAATACGTGCGTCATGGTGGGGGAAACCTGTCCTGTGCGAGGCGCGAAACAGGTGTGAGTATAGGAAGAAGACGGCCCGTCGCGCAACAAGTGTTTCATAAATAGATCGAAAAGAAACACCTGATACCAAGCAACGAGGCGGCGCCGACGACGACCTGTGCAACAATCGTTGCATTACGCGATTTTCATCCGCCAGATGCCTACCGACAACCAGACCCCGCCGCAGTCCCTCGACACCCTGCTCGCCCAGCTGCGGGCCGATTTCCCGTCATTGAGCACGCAGTTCCAGAGCGGTGCGCGATACCTGCTGGACCACCCGCAGGACATCGCCATTCATTCCATGCGCAAGGTTGCCGCCAATGCCGGCGTGCAGCCGGCCACGCTGGTGCGGCTGTCGCAGTCGCTGGGGTTCGACGGATGGCAAGGGTTGCGCGAGCTGTTCGTGGAGGCCTTGCGCGATGGCGGCAGCCAGCCCTACGCGCGCCGGGCAAGGAAAGTGGTCAAGGAGAGCGGCTCCAGCCGCATGCTGGCGGAGATGATGGAGGTCCAGCATCACAACCTGGACGCGCTGCTGGCCAGCAATGCCGATACGCTGCCGCGTGCCGCCGACCTGCTGGCCGCGGCGCCGACGGTCCATGTGGCCGGCTTCCGCTCCTGCTTTCCCATCGCGTTCACGTTCCACTACATCTACCGGCTGTTCCGCAGCTCGGTGCACCTGATTCGCGGCGATGCCGGCACGCTGGAGATGGAGTTGCGCGCGCTGACGGCCAAGGACGCCGTCCTGGTGGCCGGCTTTGCGCCTTACTCGCAGGAAAGCCTGCGCGTGGCCACCGCCGCGCGCGAGGCCGGCTGCAAGGTGATCGCCCTGACGGACAGCACCGTTGCCCCGATCGCACTGAAAGCCGACTGCACGCTGCTGTTTGCCATCGACAGCCCGTCGTTCTTCCCGTCGATCACTGCCGGCATTGCGATGGTCGAGGCACTCGTGGAACAGTTGCTGGCGAAGAAGGGCAAGGGCGCGTCCGCGCGCTGGAGCAGACAGAAGGCCAGCTCCACCGCACGGGCGCCTACGTGCCCGCGCGACGTGGCTGAAGGTTCTCTCGGAGGCTGTTTCAAAACGAAGCGAAGCGGTCCTGGCTAGACGCGCGGCCGCAGGGAGTACAACCAGTACGGCAAGCGAGTGTGGCAACCCCGGCAACGACGCCAGAATCATTTGAGAGTGCCTCTTACTCGAACGCTTCGTCGTTCGGACTGGCGTAGGCCTTCTTCAGCGGATCGCTCTGCGGCAGGTCGAAGCTGATGTTCTTCGGCGGCACCGGCCTGGCGAACCACTTGGCGTAGAGCGTATTGATCTCGCCGCTCTTGATCAGCCCGTTGATCGCGCCGTCCACCACCTGCTTGAAGCCCGGATCGTCCTTGCGCATCATGAAGGCGTAGGCCTCGAACGATTGCGGCGTGCCGACCACGGCCCAGTCGTTGGGATTCGGCGCCAGCGTGCGTGCGCC
Organism: Cupriavidus sp. 01L415; assembly: GCF_056400065.1. Taxonomy (NCBI): domain Bacteria; kingdom Pseudomonadati; phylum Pseudomonadota; class Betaproteobacteria; order Burkholderiales; family Burkholderiaceae; genus Cupriavidus; species Cupriavidus sp. 01L415. The sequence continues at coordinate 12,365 of NZ_JBFTSP010000001.1, forward strand.
CGACAGCAGCACGTCATCCATCATGAATGCCGCCACGCGGCCCGACTGCAGGATCAGGAACGATTCGCCGTAATCCTTGGCGCTCTGGATCGTGATGTTGGCCTGCTTCTCGTCATTGAGCTTGCGCAGGATACGTTCCGACGTGGTGCCGGCATTGGTGACCACGGTCTTGCCCGAGAGGTCGCCAAAATCGTGGACCGGGCTACCCTTCTTCACCAGCAGGCGCGTACCGGCCACGAAGAACGTGGTCGAGAACGCCACTTGCTGCTGTCGCGACTTCAGGTTGGTCGTCACCCCGCATTCCAGATCCACCGTGCCGTTCTGCACCAGCGAGATGCGGTTCTGCGACGTGACCGGCACCATCCGCACCTGCAAGCCGGCCGCGCCGGTTTCCTTCTTTACCGCGTCAATCACCCGATCGCAAATGTCCTGCGAAAAGCCGATCACTTTCTGGTTGGCGTCGTAGTAGGAGAACGGGATCGACGAGGTCCGGTGGCCGATCGATATCGTTCCGGACGACTTGATCTTGCTGAGCGTGGGGCTGGCGGCCACATCGACCGCCTGCGCCGGGGCAGCGGCCAGCACGGCGACGGCGGCCGCAGCGAATGTCAGGGCGGAACGGGCAAAGAGGGACGGCTGCTTCATGGAAAACACTCCTGGTTGGCGAGCACGCGAGACGACAAGGCGACCTCGAATGCGTGAGGTGTTGCAATGCTAGGCATTGAGCAACAACTGTTCCATCATGGATTACCATGAAACAAATGTATTTCTCACGGAAATGGGGCGGCAGCGCCCGGTATTGGGGCGCCTGCGGTCACGACGTGGATGTTGCGGTGCAAGAAGCGTTTGTACCGCGGGAGGGGATCCGAGCGCTCCTGTCAGGAGTGCCCGGACGAATGACTGGCGGGGAACGTGCGGAGGGTGGCTAGCGCCCGCACTTCTCGTTGAACGTGCGCTGCAACTGGCGGCGCGTGCGATCTCGCTCCACCGCCAGCACGTCGTTGCCCTGGCTGTTTTCCACCGGGGCGTCTGACGGCCGGTAACTGCGCTTGGGGGTTTCGTTGATCTGCGCGAGCAGTTGCTTGCACTCTTCCAGCTGGGGATCCTGGGGCGGTCCCGACGGGCGCGGCGTCGGGCGATACGGCGAACTGCCTTCCTTGACCGCATCGCTGATCGCGCTGTCGATCGCTGCTTCACCAGACGGCGGCGTCTGGGCGAAGCCGGGCGCGCTGGCGCCCAGCGCAAGGAGTACGGCGGCACGGCATTTCACTGCGGCAAGGCGACGGCTCGACATGACGGACTCCTTTCCTCGGTAGAAGGATGCCGCCATGGTAGCGCCGTCCCGGCCGTGCGGGGGGCTTATCCGGACGTAGTTTGACGCGGCACGCCCTTCCACATCGCCACGCCGCTGGCCAGCAGCAGGCCCGCCAGCAGATAGAGCGCGTTGTCCATGCTGCCCGTGTGCGTCTTGATCTGGCCGATCACCCACGGGCTGACGATGCCGCTGGTGATACCGATGCTCGAGATGAACGCGATGCCGGTGGCGGCCGTCTGCGCGGGCAGATGGCTCGGCGGCAGCGCCCAGAAGATCGGCAGCGCGGCAAAGATCAGCACGGCCGCCACCGAGAGGATCGCCAGCGAGATGCCCAGGCTCGGCACATGCAGTGTCAGCGCCGCCAGTGCCAGCGCGCCGCCAGCCGTGCAGAACAGGAAATGGCCGTGCCGTTCGCCGCGCCGGTCGGACCGGCGTGCAATCCAGATCAGGCCCACGGCGCCGATGGCGTTGGGGATCACCGAGTAGAGGCTGATCGCCATGACGTCGCGGATGCCGAAGTCGCGGATCATCAACGGCATCCAGAACGACAGTGTCAGCGATCCGCAGGTCAGCGCAAAGTAGATGAAGGCGAACAGATAGACGCGCGGATTGCGCAGCGCCTGCACCAGCGCGGCGACGGAATGCGCGTGGGCGCCACTGCCCTTCGCTTCGGCCGCGTGCTGCGCCACGAGGAAGTCCTGTTCGTCCTTCGACAGCCAGCGCGCCTGGCGGGGCCCGTCGACCAGGCAAGTCGCGGCGACCAGGGCCAGCAGCACCGCTGGCGCGCCTTCGATCGCGAACATCCATTGCCAGCCATGCAGGCCCATGACGCCGGCCATGTCGCGCATGATCCAGCCCGACACCAGTCCGCCCAGCACACCAGCCACCGCCACACCAGCAAAGAAGATGGCCATCACCGAAGCACGGCGCCGTGCCGGGAACCAGTAGGTCAGGTACAGGACGATGCCCGGAAAGAAGCCCGCCTCGAACACCCCGAGCAGAAAGCGCAGCGCGTAGAAGTGCGAGGGCTGCGACACCATCATCATCCCGACCGATGCCGCACCCCACAGCAGCATGATCCGTGTGAATGTACGGCGAGCACCAAAGCGCGCCAGCAGCATGTTGCTCGGCACCTCGCACAGCACGTAGCCAACGTAGAACACGGCGGCGCCGAGGCCGTACATCGCGTCGCTGAAGCCGAGGTCCTGCTTCATCTGCAGCTGGGCAAAGCCGATGTTGATGCGGTCCAGGAACGACACCACGTAGCAGATGAACAGGAACGGGATGATGCGCAGCCAGACCTTGCGGTACAGCGCGTCCTCCTCGTGCGAGGCCAGTGCGCGGGTTTCGGGCAAGAAGGGGGCATTGCCCACGGGCGCGGCGGCGCCCAGGCTCGGGGTATTCATGCGTTGTCTCCGGTAATGCGGGGCACGCGGGCAAAACGCGGCCCCGGGACGTCTGTCGCGTCCCTGTCAGGGAATGAATCGGATAAAGCGGATGAAGCGGAATGTGCCGGCGGCACTCGCCGGCGGAAGTCCGGGAGCGGCGGATCTCGTCAGCGGATCGCGTCTTCCATCATGCAGCGATCACGACGCCATCACGCGACCGGATTGGCCAGTGGCTAGGCCGGCGTTGGCAACGGCGCTGCAGCGGGCACCGTTGCGGCGTCCCGCGCCAGTGCCATCGCCTGCACCAGCGTCTCGTGGTCGCCGATGTGATTGGCCAGCAGCAGGATCAGGCGTGCATTGACGGCCTGGCTTTCGGCATCGTCGAGATCACGGTGCATATCGATCAGCGCCTCGTAGAAATCGTCGGGGCGAGCCAGGTTGGGGGTGGTGATGAGGGCCATCGGCTTGTCTCCTTCTCTTGCGTGGTACCCGATGGATCAGGCGAGCACGGGCGCTCGCGTCGCGGGCGCCTGTGCGATGGACGGTTGCGCCGACGCACGGCCGGTGGCCTGCGCGAGCGCTTCGGCAATGCGCCCGGCATCCACGGCACGCCAGCGGGCGCATACGTGTTGGTCGGGACGCACCAGATAGCAGGTGCCGGGGCGTGCGTCATAGCGCTTTGCCGCCAGTCCCTCGGCATCGCGAACCACCATCGCACCGGGCCACGCTTCGGCCGACGCGGCCATGTCGGCATCGGTGACGAACACCAGCCGCAGCGGCACGGCGTCCTGTTGCAGCCGCATCAGCGCTTCACGGCACGCCATGTCGAGCCCCGCAGGGGCGCCAAAGATCAGCGCCACAAACGCATCGCCAAGTTGAGGCAACAGCCATTGCTGGCCCTGCGGCCCGGCGACCGGAGCATCGGCGCATGCGGCACCGGGCACCATCGCGCCGGCAAACCCGTCGGTGTCCGCCGTGTTCAGCGTCGATCCGTGCAGTACCGCCGGCACCGATAGCCGGCCGCTGTTGACCAGCTGGCGCGCGAACGCGTGATCGCGTGCCAGCGTCAGCACGGCGTCGCGGAAGATCTTGCTGACCGCGCTCTTGGGTGTGATGAAGTCGGTCGATCGCGTGGAGTTGCGGATGTTCTCGTCGGCGGCGTATTCGCGCTCGCTGGCATAGGTGTCGAGCAGGCTGTCCGGCGCCTTGCCTTGCAGCACGTAGGCCAGCTTCCACGCCAGGTTCTCGGCATCCTGCACGCCGCTGTTGGCACCGCGTGCGCCGAAGGGCGAGACCCCGTGCGCGGCGTCGCCGGCGAACAGCACGCGGCCATGACGGAAGCTGTCCATGCGCGTGCACGCGAACGTGTAGACGCTGACCCATTCCAGTTCGAATTTCGCATCGGGGCCCAGCAGCGCCTGCACGCGGGGAATCACGCGCTCGGGCGTTTTTTCCAGCACCGGGTCGGCGTCCCAGCCCAGCTGGAAGTCGATGCGCCACACATTGTCCGGCTGGCGATGCAGCAGCACCGACTGGTTCGGATGAAACGGCGGATCGAACCAGAACCAGCGCTCGGCCGGGAACGGCGCTTCCATCTTCACGTCGGCGATCAGGAAGCGGTCGCGGAATGTATGACCGTGGGTTTCCAGCCCCATCATCTTGCGCAGCGGACTCCGCGAGCCATCGGCGGCCACCACATATCGGCCGCACAGCGTGTAGCTGCCATCGGGCGTTTCCACGGTCAGCGCCACGTGGTCATCCCGCATCTCGATGCCGGCCACCCGGCTCTTCCAGCGGATCTCGATATTCGGCAGCGTGCGGGCCCGATCCAGCAGGTAGCCCTCCACGTAGTACTGCTGCAGGTTGATGAACGCCGGGCGATGGTGGCCATCTTCCGGCAGCAGGTCGAACGCGTAGACCTGCCGGTCGCGCAGGAAGACCTTGCCGAGGTGCCAGCGCACGCCCTTGTCCACCATGCGGTCGCCACAGCCCAGGCGGTCGAAGATGTCGAGCGTGCGCTTGGCGAAGCAAATGGCGCGCGATCCGGTGGACAGCGTGCAGTCGTCATCGACGAGCACCACCGGCACGCCATGCCGGGCCAGGTCGATGGCCGTGGCCAGCCCGACCGGGCCGGCACCCACGACGATCACGGGATGCGCGACCCCGGCTGCCTGCCCGGGGCGCTGTTCGGCGCACGGCACGTAGTCATACGTCTGGCGCTGATAATCGATGTCGACTGCGGTACTGCTCATGATGCGGTTGTCTCCGTCCACTGCCTTGGCGGCAAGTTTTGTGCTGGGTGTCGGGTCGGCGTCAGTCCTGCAGCGCCGCCCACATCTCCTGGTCGCGCTGGGCTGTCCAGATGCGCGGATGCGTGATGCCGGCGGCCTCGTCGAAGGCGCGCGAGACATCGAACGGCAAGCAGTGTTCGTAGATGAACACCTGGCCAAACTTCGGATCCATCGACTTGCGCGCGTGCGCCATCGCGGCCTTCAGGTCCATCCGGTCGGCCACGGCATCCTTGCCGGCCTGGAACAGCGTGGAGACGAAATCCTTGGTGTAGGCCAGGCCCCGCGATACGTCCTCGGGTGTGGTCAGCGCCGGACCACGGCCGGGGACCAGCTTTTCGGGCTGCAGCGCCGCCAGCGCGTCGAGCGTGGCCGGCCATTGTTCGAGCTGCGCGTCGCCGCAATAGCAGGCAGCGTCGTACTCGACCAGATCGCCGGAGAACAACACCTTCTGTTGCGGCAGCCAGACCACGGTGTCGCCCTTGGTGTGGCCGGCGCCCAGATGCGCGATGCGGACCTCCAGCTTGCCCATGAACAGCGTGATCTCCTTGTCGAACACCAGCGTCGGCCACGTCAGCCCCGGCACGGTCTCCACGCCGGCGAACAGGCGCGGAAAGCGTTCGATCTCGGACTTCATGTCGGCCTCGCCACGCTCCACGATCATCTCGTAGGTGCCACGGCTGGCGATGACCTGCTGCGCACCCTCGGCAAAATAGGCCGACGCGCCCAGCACGCGCACCGCGTGGTAGTGAGACAGCACGACATACTTGATGGGCTTGTCGGTCACCGCGCGGATCCTGGCGATCAGGTCCTGCGCCATGGCGGGCGTGGCGGTGGTGTCGACGATCATCACGCCGTCGTCGCCGATGATCACGCCGGAATTGGGATCGCCCTCGGCCGTATAGGCGTAGGCGTTTTCGGAAAGCTGGGTGAACGTGATCTGCTTGGCTTCCAGATCGGCCTGGGACGCGAAGGCTTTTGCCATGTCTGCCTCGTATGAGATGTTCGAATCGTTGGATGGGGTCGAGGCGGGACGGCGGGCACGGCCTGCATGGTTTGCGGTCGAGACTCAGTGGTCACGGACAGCAGCTGGCTTTTGTGGCGTTGTCTCGCCCCGTTCGTTTTCTGGACTGCACCGGATGTCGGGGTAAGGGAATCTTAGGAAGTCAGTCGTTATTAGTCAATGACAAATACAGTTGCCAATGACTAATATTCTGCGAAGGCGCTTTCCACCGTGGCAGACCCCGGGAAAACCCCAGCGCCGCAAGTCGGGAGGGCCGGGGGCACGCGGGGTCGCTTCCTTTAATATCTGGGCTTTCAACGCCTGGTCGGGCAAGGCACACACGCATGGCAAGAAACGCGGGCACGGGGTCTTCCGAGACCGGCGACAAGACACAGCGCGGCATCCAGAGCGTGGAGGTAGGCGGCCGCGTGCTGCGTGCGCTGGCCGACGCACGCCGTCCGATGGCGCTGGCGGACCTGGCCGCCGCCGCGCAGATCGCCCCGGCCCAGGCCCATACCTACCTGGTGAGCCTGACCCGGCTTGGCCTGATCAAGCGCGACCATATCGATGGCCACTACGAGCCTGGCCCGCTCGCGCTGCGGCTCGGCATGCTGCACCTCGATCATGATCCGGCCTATCGCGCCGCCGTTCCGCGCACGCAGGCACTGGCGGCCGATATCGGGCACAGCGTGGCGATCAGTCTGCCCACGCCGCAGGGACCGACCATCGTCCATTTCGCGCACGCCGGCAGCCCCTTGCACGTGAACCTGCACGTGGGCACGGTGATGGCGCTGGCAGCGACGGCTACCGGGCGGACCTACTGCGCCTTCCAGCCGGCGGCGCACTGGCAGTCGACCTGGACGCGCCAGCAGGCCACGACGAATGTCCCCGGCCTGCCGGCGTTCCAGGAGGCCCTTGCCACCATCCGCGAGCGTGGCATGGAACGCAGCATCGATTCGCCGAGCCCTGCGGTCAGCAGCCTGGCAATGCCGTTACTCGACGATGCGGGCGCGTTGCGGCTGATCCTGACGGCGATCGGATCGACGGGTGCGATCGATGTGGACTGGGCGGGACCGGTCGCCCGAGCCCTGCGCGCCGCGCTGGACGACATCGCCGATGTCTTTGCGCACGCGGACACCCACGCATGACGGCCATCACCGACATCACTGACATGAGCGACATCGCGGACAACACGCTGGCCGACAGCGGCAAACCCCAGCGCGGCATCCAGTCGCTCGACAACACGGGGCAGTTGCTGGCCGCGCTGGTCGCGGCGGGCCGCCCGTTACCCTTGGGAGAACTGGCGCGCGCTGCGGGCATGGTGCCGGCCAAGGCGTTCCCGCACCTGGTGAGCCTGCAGAAGATCGGATTGCTGTCGCGCGATGCGTCGGGGGACTTCCTGGCGGGGCCACTGGGCCTGGAACTGGGACTCATCGCGCTGCAGCGGCTCTCCCCCACCCGCGAGGCAGAACCCGAGGTCATCGCATTGGCGCATGCCACCGGGTTGTCCGTGGCGATGGCGGTGCATGGCCCGCTCGGGCCCACCGTGATCCGCCTGGAGGAATCGGCGCGTCCGCAGCACGTCAGCCTGCGTGTGGGCACCGTGCTGTCGATGGTGAACACGGCAATCGGCCGAACCGTGGCGGCGCATCTGTCGGCCGACGTGCTGGCCGGCGCGCTGGCGCAGGATGCCATCCGCATGGCGGGCGTGGCGCCTGACACGGTGCTGTCTGCGGACGGCACGCTGCAGACGCACTATGCGGAGCGGTTGCGAGACGTGCGCGAGGCCGGCATCGACAACGCCGTGAGCCGGCCCGTGCCCGGCATCGATACGCTGGCCGCACCGGTGTTCGACCACACGGGCGCACTCGCCGTCGTGATTGCGGTGATGGGCAGCAGCGGCAGCTTCGACAGCGACACCGGCAGCGATACCGCCACGGTGGTCCGCCAGGCCGCGCAGCGGCTGTCATGGCGATTCGGCGCGCCGGCCTAGACCGTCACCGTCCGCTTCAAATGAAAAAACCCCGCGCAAAGGCGGGGTTCTTCATGCGGTGCGACTATGTACTCTCCGTTGCCTGGTCCTTCAGCCACTGCCTGAAGACCTGCAGCGATTGCAACTGTGCGGACTCGTCTGGATATACCAGGTAGTAACCCTTTGCGTAGCGCCACCTTCGACGAGAAAGGCGTTTCAATCGCCCCAGTGCAACCATGTCGTCCGCCATGTAGGGCGGCAGCAATGCAACGCCCATGCCGGCGACCGAAGCGTTCAGCGCCATCGACATGATCTCGTATCGGGGGCCTTCCCGACCGGCTTCGCCCTCGATGCCTTCGAGCGTGAACCACTCATCCCACGCATCAGGCAAGGTCTGGTGGTGAATCAGCGATGATCGAGGCGTACGCGCGTCGATCGTCTTTCCGTGCTTGCCAATCCATTCAGGCGCCGCGTAGGGCGAGAGAATCAATGGCAGCACGAATTCATTGTGCAGCCCCTCGCGCTGGCCATCACCGAATTCCAGCGACGCATCCACGGCCGTGGTGCGGAAATCCACCGGGCCTACACGCGTGCCGAGATTCAGCGTGATTTCACCATGGTCTCTCGTGAAGCCGGGCAGGCGCGGAATCAGCCAGTATGTGCCGACCGATGCGCCGACCGACAGCGACAGGGTCCCCCCTCGTCCCTTGAGGGCCATCACATTGGCCGTGGCTCGCTCGAGCCTTTGCAGCAGCGGGGCGATCTCGCCCAGGTAGTAGCGGCCGGCGTCGGTCAATACCAATGCGTCGCGTCGGCGAGTGAACAGCCTGACGCCGAGTCGATCTTCCAGTGTCTGAATTTGCCGGCTCACCGCCCCCTGTGTGAGCCGGAGCTCCTTGGCTGCCGCCGTAAAGGAAAGCAGGCGCGCGCTCGCTTCCAGGCATAGCAAGGACATCGTCGATGGGGCACGCACGTGGAAGTTCATTGGAATGATGCTGGCTTGTCAGGTGGCAACCGGGATCGCGATGTCAGCAGCGCATCCATGAGGAAATCTCATGCTATCCCCAGTAAACATGGTTTGTCCAACACCGACTGCAATTCTAGGATCTGATCGACACACCCACGGTTATCCAAGGAGAAGAGAGGAGCCAATGACCACAAGACGCTTCACCCGGCGCGAGATGATGACGCTGGGAATTGCCGCCACATCCCTGGTCCTTCCAGGCCTGGCCCGCGCCGCCGGCTGGCCCGGCCGACCAGTCAGACTCGTTGTGCCATCCGCCGCTGGGGGCTCGCCCGATGCCATATGCCGGATACTTACCGAGGAACTTTCACTCTCACTGGGTCAGTCCTTTATCGTGGATAACAAGCCCGGCGGCGCGGGCAACGCGGGCATGGTCGACTTGGTCCATGCAGCGCCCGACGGCTACACGCTCGGCTACGGCAACGTTGGCACCCTTGCCATCAACAAGGCGCTGTTCAGGAAACTTCCCTACGATCCCGACAAGCAGCTCGCACCGGTGGCCTTGCTCGGCTATGTGCAGAACGCATTGGTGGTACGCAAGGACCTCGGTGTCGACAGTGTCCAGGCACTGATCGCCCGGGCCAAGGCCAAGCCTGGCGCGCTGACCATGGGGTCGGCTGGCAATGGCACGACGGGACATCTGAGCGGGGAACTGTTCAAGAGCATGACGGGGACGTCGATCACCCATGTCCCGTATCGCGGCAGTCCACAAGCCATCCAGGATCTGCTGGGTGGCCAGGTGGATTTGATGTTTGACAACCTGAGCTCGATTTCGCCGCATATCAAGGCGGGACGACTCAAGGCGCTGGCCGTGACGGGTGCGCAGCGCAGCGCGCTGTTCCCCGACATTCCCACGCTCGCCGAATCAGGTGTCCAAGGCTACGACATCGTGGCGTGGGGCGGAATCGTTGCGCCGGCGCGAACATCGCCGGACATCATCGCGCAGCTGAACAGCGTCATCAACGCCATTCTGGCCAGGCCCGCTGTCCGCGAACGGTATGCCACCATCGGTTTCGAGACGCTAACGGGTCCTCCTGCGCGGCTCACCGAGCGCGTGGCGCGCGAGACACCGCTCTGGGCCGGTGTCGTGAAGCGCTCCGGCGCACAAGTTGACTGACGACTCGAATTTCATCCATCCCCCCGACATCATGAAGACTTCCATTCGCGCGTTCCTGACGTGGTTTGCGTTGGCGAATCTGTTCGTACTCCCTGCCGCAGCTCAACAGGTCAAAGGCCAGCCGGAACAGCCCGGCAACGCCCGCAAGCCTGGTGTCGTCATCCTTGCCACCGGCGGCACGATTGTCAGCGCCACCCCCTCGCCAACCGACATGGCCAACTACACTGGCCAGTTGGCCGGCGTCGATTCGCTGTTGAAGGCGGTTCCCCAGATTCACAACTACGCGAATGTTCGCGCCGAGCAGATCGTCAACGTCGGCAGCAACGTCATTACCAGCGAGAACATCCTCAATCTCGCCAAGCGGGTCAACGCAGTGCTGGCGGAGCCGGATGTCGCCGGTGTCGTCATCACGCATGGCACTGACACGATGGAGGAAACGGCTTATTTCCTGAGCCTGGCCACCCGCTCGAGCAAGCCGATCGTCATCACCGGATCGATGCGTCCGGCGACATCGCTCAGCGCCGACGGGCCCGTCAATCTCCTCGATGCCGTCATGGTGGCTGCAGATCCCGGCTCGCGCGACCGGGGCGTGATGGTGGTGATGAACGACCGTATCAGCGCGGCCCGGTACGTGACCAAGATGAACACCCTCAACGTCGACACCATGGGTGCACTGGAACAGGGCTACCTCGGTGCCATCGCCGGAGAGCGCGTGCTCTTCTACTTCGAGCCCGCGCGGGCCAGGGGTGAACTGTACTTCGATGTGTCGGCGGTCACGAAGCTGCCGCATGTCGAGCTGGTGTATCGCTATCAGGGGCAGGAAATGCAGCTCGTGCGCGATGCCGTAAGGGAGGGCGCCCAGGGCGTGGTCATCGGATTCACGGGCAACGGCAATGCCAGTCCGGACCATGAGGCGCTGATCCGCGAGTTCGGCAGCAAGGGGGTTCCGGTCGTTCGAAGCTCACGCGTGGTGAGCGGCATCGTCACGCCGAAGGTGTCGGGAAGCATGGCCACCGGCAGCCTCACGGCCCAGAAGGCCCGGATCCTGTTGATGCTCGCGCTGACGCGGACCAAAGACCTGGGGCAGATCTCCGAGTTCTTCGCACAGCAATGAATGACAGGGGCGAGCGCATGAATACGACGCTGGATCTGATTCTCGAACGCGGCACCGTCATCGATGGCACCGGGGCTCCCCGCCAACGCCTGGACGTTGGCATTGCCGCGGACCGCATCGTTCGGCTAGGAGACTTGTCGCGTGTCCCGGCTACCAGGCGCTTCGATGCAACCGGCTGTATCGTTGCGCCCGGTTTCATCGATGTCCATACGCATGATGACCGGCTCTTGCTGGAGGCCCCCGAGGGTGCGCATCCGAAGCTGTCGCAAGGGGTGACGACTGTCATCACTGGAAATTGCGGTATCAGTCTGGCGCCGCTCCATTCGCTGGGAACCCCGCCAGCACCGCTCGATCTGCTGGGTGCGGGCCCCTGGCGTTACGGGAGATTTGGCGACTATCTGAACGACCTTGAGGAGTCCGGGCCGGCGGTCAACGCCGCCTGCCTGGTCGGGCATTCCACCTTGCGTGTCAACCGTATGGAGCGACTGGATCGTGTCGCGACGATGAGGGAGCAGCGACTCATGGCGAGCGACCTCGCGATGGCATTGGACGCGGGAGCCATCGGCATGTCCACGGGGCTCTACTACCCGCCCGCCACGGCCGCGAATACCGACGAAGTCATCGCGGTTGGTGCGCCGCTTACGGCCGCCCGGGGAATCATCACCATGCACATCCGGGATGAGGGCGATGCCATTGCCGACGCATTGAGCGAGGCGTTGCTGATTGGACGCGCACTCGGTATCGAAGCCGTGCTGTCACACCACAAGCTGGTCGGCAAGGCGAATCATGGACGCTCCGTGGAAACCCTGTCCATGATAGACGCCGCATCGAGGAGTCAGTCTGTCTGTCTCGACTGCTATCCCTACAACGCTTCCTCGACGATGCTGTTACCGGGCCGAATCGCACAGTCCGATGATGTACGGGTGACCTGGTCGCAGGCCGATCCCAGCGCCGCCGGTCGCTCGTTGTTTGCCCTGGCAAGGGAACGCGGGTTGCCTCCTGAGATGCTGGCGGAGACCTTGCAGCCGGCCGGCGCGATCTACTTCGCCATGAGCGAAGACGATGTCGGTCGCATTCTTCAGTATCCGGCAACGATGGTGGGCTCCGACGGCCTGGCACACGATGTGAGTCCGCATCCGCGCCTGTGGGGCACTTTCCCACGGGTCCTCGGCCACTATGTTCGCGAGCGTCGCCTGTTTTCCCTTGAGACAGCTGTTCACAAGATGACCGGGTTGAGTGCCAGCCGTTTCGGTATCACGGAAAGGGGGATCCTCGCCGAGAACCACTACGCCGATATCGCTGTTTTCGATGAGCAATCCGTGGGCGATGCGGCCACTTTCGAAAATCCGACCGCGGTGAGCACTGGCATCAAGGCAGTGTTCATCAACGGGAAGCTCGCCTGCCGGGACGGAGAGACCATGGAGGTGCACGCCGGCAGGGTGCTTCGGCACGGTCGCTCCAACTGACACGCGGTCGGGCTGCCATGCTGGCCGGCTGCCTTACTGCCACATAAGGTACTGAGGCAAAAGAAAAAACCCCGCGCAAAGGCGGGGTTCTTCTTTACAGATTCTGCTTACGCAAGGTCAGATCGGTTCTTTCCACCTCAATATACTTAGCGTTCTGTAATGCTTTGAATATTCATTAAAATTCCATAAAAATGCTACAAACATTGACGAAAAGTGTCTCATTTCTATCCCTGTTTGACTGATTTCGAGTCTCACCGTGCTACATCTCGTGCGCGAACGACCAGACGTGGCTCACCCAGTTCAACACGGCTTCCCCTTCACGCCATCCGGAATTTTTCTCGTACCTGCTGGTGTGCGTCCGGAAGATTCGATTGCAATACGAACTCATTAAGGGCGAGATGGTCGTCAATGCCACCGGCCGACGTTACCGAGTGCTTGAAATCTGCCCGTCCAATCAGCCCCGGATAGCAGCCGAGCGCAAGTCGGCGACCGCCGCGCTCGACCACTAGCGGCATATCCGGTGCCCCCCCTTCCACGCATACGAAGCTATCCAACTCTAGACTGGCACGCAGCTGATACAGTCTCTCGGCCTGAACCTCAGGCAACGCGCATTGCGGGGCCTCGCCATGAATCGCGTAGCGCAACAAGGATGCACCGAGCTTGCGGTCAAGTTGACTCTGAATGTGTTGGTTGTGGAAATGGTCTAGGCACTCGGTGCACGAGGTGTCGCACTCGCAGCCTTCAAGCAGTTCCAGCGTGGCCTCGAGAATCTCGGGTAAGTTGCGGGCCGCGACCTCTGCGTACCCTGCCCCACCCGAGAGCGTGTCGTACAGGAAGAGGTCGACCATGCGGGCGCCATCCTGCAGCGCGGGCACGATCCGAAAGCCTGCACCAAATTCGGCAGGGTCCAGATCCAGTTGCCGATGCCGGCTTGCCGCGAGCCGCAGCCCCTCGGCAATCGTGTGGAGCGCACCTTCGAGCATGCGAAGCACGACGGGTTCAGCCGTGTTCGTCACCATCGGTGCCGCAAGCCGAATCCGCATCAGCAGCAAGTCCGTGGTGAAATCGTGGCCCAGCAGCACCCGCCGGTACTCGCCAACGCACGGCTTTCCCCCCTGGGCTCCCAAGAGCTTGTACGGGCGCTCGTGGGGACCGCCGGCCGGAGCGTGGCTATCGAAGACCTTGGCCGCGCCACAGTCCACGCACACCGAGAAGCCACCCAGCGGCCCACCCTCCTTGCCCTGGTTGACCGTCACCAGCCTGCGGTCGGTGGCATGGGTATAGCGCGCGTTGGGACCGCACTCGATAAACTCGAAGGCCTCAGGATCCACCGGCTGGGGAAACTGCGCCATCGTGGCATAGGTGATCTCCTGCTCGCGATCGTCCTCGAGCAGTTCGCGCGCGGCTTCCGGGCCGAACACCTCCGGCTCGATCATGGCCTCTTCCTTGAGCGCCCCACCGCATACTGGGCAGGCACTGTCCGCTGCGTGAGCGGCATGCGGGTTGCGGACAAACGAGCAGGCTTCGCAGTGAACAAGCCGCCTGGGGTTCGCAAACAAGGGCCGGGCGCGGTGCGTCTCGGTCGGCGGCACGTCCGCAAACACGCCGCCGGAACGGTATGTCTTCTTGTCGATGACGATGAGCCGGCCGGGCGCATACTCGCTTAGCGCCTGCGAGATTGACTGCTGCGGTCGCTGCACCGTACGCACCTCCGTCACGCCGTTCGGATTCTTTTCGATCTTTTCGACTAAAAAGCTACACAGGCTGGTCGGAAAGGCGTAGCTGGGCAGCAACCCGTGGAAGAAGAGGAACTCCAGCAATTCTTCCTGCTCAAGCTTCGGGCTCACAGGTACACCGTCGGCGCCCCCTGGATCCCCCCCCTCGCTCGTATCATTCGCATCGACTTGCCCAATCCCCTGTGCCGGCGGATGCGGCACGCCCTTGCCGAGGCGATAGAGATCCGCCACGAATGCCGCGCTCGTTTTGGCGAGCCATTGCTCGATAGTTGCCCCACCAGTATCCAGGGAAGGCGGCAGCCATGCCGCCACCGATGCGCGCAAATCGCCGTCGGCGGCAAGGATGCGCCGGGACACCCACGCCTCGAACGTCTTGAGCGTGAGGCTGGTATCCCTACCCCCATGAAAGAAAACTCGCGTCGGGCCCAACGCCTTTTCGAGACTTGCAGTCTGTGCTCCCGTGCCACGGTCGCCCTGGTCCATCCGTTCATGGAAGAACGTCTGGATCAGGTAGGCGTGCACGTGCCTGCGCGCAATCTTCTCGTTGTCCACCTTGACTTCCGGCGTACGCGGCGCGCCCGCGACGATGTGTGCCGGGTTCAGGAAATAGTGGCTGTCGTGTGGTCCGGTCTGCGAGTACGTTACAACGGTCGATACGGAGGCGCCGCGCCGCCCCGCCCGGCCTGCCCGTTGCTGGTAGTTCTCGCGCTGAGGCGGGACATTTCTGAGCGCCACTGCCACCAATGATCCGATGTCCACACCCACCTCCATGGTGGTGGTGCAACTGAGCACATCGATCGGCCTATCGTCCTTCTCGATCAGCACGTCCTGGAATCTCAATTCGTAGCGCTCGGTGGTGGCATGAACGCTGCTGCGATCCCGATTGGAGAGCTGCGCCGTATGTTCCTCGACGCTCAGGTTCGAAAGCTTCCCTCCATCCAGAGTCTCCTGCACTGGCTGCCGCCAGAATCCCTTGCGCGCGGCAATGTAATCGCTTGTCGTAGGATCGACCAGCTTGACGCCCTCTCCCCCACAAGCCACACACGATGTCTTGCCAAGCGCCAGCGGCGTCAGCACCGTACACTCGGGACACTGCGCCCAGATGTGCGCCAGATCGACCGTCAGGCGCAGGGCGTTCGGCGCGAGAAACCACAGACCCTCTTTTTCCGTGGCCAACTGCTCGCGAAGCGCGGCCTCTATCGCTTCGACCGCCGGCTGGCTCCAGCCCGCACGCCTGGCAAGCGCCTGGCGAAACAGGCGCACAAACTGCCCCTTGCTTCCCCACAGTGGCTTGTAATATCCGCCGGCCTTGTTGCGCAGGAATGCATCGAGCGACGGGTCAAAGGCAAATTCCTGGAGCAGCCCGTCGATCCAGGCGACCGCCAGTGCGCGCACGTCTTCGTCGGTCAACGTGACGCTTGTCGCCTTCATGCTTTCCTTGAGTTTCAGGAGCTTGCCCTTGGCGGGCTCGACAAAGCCAACGGTTGTCCCGGACAGCGAATAGTAGGTACTGCCCAGGAGCTTGAGCATTGCAATGCGATACCGGGAGGGTATCGGATCGGTCAGCGAGAAGCCACCGAAGGCTTGCTCCAGTTCACCGTCGCATTCGCTCACAAACTCCGCTCGCCCCGCCGCGACCTTCTTCGCATCGATGCCGTCGAAGATCGGCAAGTCTTCGTCGCAAAGAACGGACAGGAACGCGATGTATAGATACTGATTCGGCTTGGGTTCCTGGCGAATCGCCTCGAGCCGTCTGCAGGCGCGCGCAATCGCGCGCCGAAATACGTCGAGCTCGATGTCGCGCGGGATATCGCGGGCGAGCCGTGCGGCCTTTTGCCGACCATCGGAAAAAATTAGGACCTTGCGCCCGCCATTGGGATGCGCAGTGTCGACCGTACGGCTTAGCGGCTGACGCTCCATCTGCGTGCGTACGAGCGTCGTGAATGGCGCCTCCCCCTTGGTCACATGGTCCATGACCTTGGACGGCTCATCCCGCCCCCCGCGCGTGGGGCGCATGCACACCGGACAATCGTCAAACAGCATCTCTGCGCCGGCCGCTGCGGGCTTGTCCGGAACCCGCACCCGCCGGAATCCTGTGGCATCCGGCGGCCTGACCGGCGACAAGCGACCCGTCGCCACGTGCAGCCACATGTCTTTGTGGCGACTGCGCGGGTGGACACCCTCCTCGACCAGCATGTCCAGAGGGATCAGATCCACAGTTTCGCTCGCAGACAACGGGCCGCTGGGCTGATGCCATACGAAGTCCAGGCCCGCGCTGACGTAGCCACGCACAAATGCCGCACCGCAATCGCGGTGCGTGTACAACTCATACACACGCGCCTTTGCGGTGCAAGAACATTGGCCGCGCGACGTCGTGTGAAGCCGACCAAGAATCGTTGGCTTGTCCCTGGCGGAGAGGCGCTGCGAACAACTAGGGTCCATGCAGGCATAGAGCCCCGGCAACCCGCGATGAAACAGATGCAGGCGTGTGGGGATCAGCACGCGACCGTCCTCTCGTCGTGCGTGGCTGCCCAGCGCCAGCAGTGCATCAGCCGCCCGCTGCGCAATCCCGGACTCGCACTCCGGAAACAGCAGCGTGCTCAGCGCATCCAGTCTCACCGCCTTGCCTGACACCGTTTCGATCAGCGTCTCGAGCGGCCCGAAGCCGGTCAACGCCTCGAACAGCCACGCCCGGAACGCGGCATGGTCGCCTGCGCCCGGTTCGCCCCAGCCGAGCTCCCGCGCCAACGCCCTCGCGGCCTGTCGCGCTGCCTCCAGATCTTCGGCCACGTTCTCGAAGGCAAGCAGATCAAAGGCCGCCAGCGCCTGCGCCTCTCCCCGGGTGGCGGGCCGCGCGGGGGCGCGTAGTTCCCGGGTGCCCTGGATGACCTTCACCCGTCGCGTCGAGGTCTGCGAAAGCCCTGTCAGGTCGCGGGCGAAGCGCTCGCCATCGGCGATTGCCGTCTCCCCGGTTCCCAGACTCGCACTGGTGAGAATGCAGCGCATCCGCTCTCTTGGGATCTCCAGGCGCGCGCACAGCCGCCGGATGAGGAGCGCCACCTCGGCACCACCCGCACCTCTATACATGTGCGCTTCGTCCAGGACTAGGACAAATTCATTGCGTGGATCGGCCCGAAGCCAGTCCCGGGTCTGCGCAAAAATGTCCCGCTCGATCGGGCGCATGAGCATGTACTCGAGCATCGAGTAGTTGGTGATGAGCAAGTCCGGGCAGCGTTGCTGCATCTCGTGGCGCATCATCAGTTCCCGGTCATCGTCTTGCGTGACGAGCCGTTCGTCCCAATGTTTCGCGACAAACGACTTACCCGCTTTCTTGCCCGATGCGTAGGTCTTGCTCTGAACCAGATCACCGCCATAGAAGGCGTCGAGATCCTTGCTCGGCCAGCGGCCGATTTTTTCAAGTTGGCTTTGCAACGCCGTATCACTCGCGATCTTGCGATAGAACTCCTCGAACAGCGGCTTGACGAAGCGATCATCACGCGCGGCGGTGCGCCGCCCCGGATAGGGCGTGCGCCCGGTATAGCTGCCGAATCGTACCGGCCGCGACTGGGCGCGCGTCAGCACCTTCGCAGCCTTCTGATTGCCCAGCAGCCGCCGGATGCGTGCAAGCTGGTCGTTCACCAGCGCATTCATCGGATAGAGGAGCATCGCCCGGCACCCAAGGAGTGCCGCAGATGCCGGTCGCTCGGCTCGCTCGATGGCCAGTTGCCCGACAATCGGCATCAGAAAGCTCTCAGTCTTGCCTGACCCCGTGCCGGTGGCGACCACCAGGTCCGCAGCTTCCTCGCCCAGAAATGACGTCAGTGCCTGCGCCTGGTGCTCGTAAGGTCGCGGATAGATACCGACATCCAGCGCCGCCAACGCCGTCAGCGCCTCGATGGCGGGCTGGGGGATCGGCAGCGTCTCGTAGGGGGCGCTAACCTTGTAGACAGGCGTAGCCTCCACATATGGCCTCTGAGCGACCGTCGCATCCTGCTCAAGGAGAGCGTGGCGCTCGCGGATCAGCCCCTCGTCCCGGATGTGATATTGCGCTTCGATGTACTGGCGCAGGTTGTCCGCTAGGCTTCTCGCCGTTTCGTGTACCCCGGCCGCCTCGCCTCGTTTTGTCGCGCTCATCTGTGTCCTTTGCGATCATTCATGCGTTGGGCTCCGCGATCCGCCATGCGCTCACCCGTTCCCTCGCCCATTTCCTTGCTCTTTTGCGCGAGTTCCTCCACCCGCTCATCGACCACGATGCCTAGCCCTTCGAATGCCTGCCGGACGATCGGAAATACCGGCGCCGGAAACACGTGATGCGCGAATGCGGATCGCTCGCCTTCCGGCGCAGCAACCCTCCAGCCCAATTGCAACACCCGGGCCTCCTCTTGCGGCAGCCAACGCGCGAGCCGCAGCCTGAGCAGCCCCCTGGATGGCACCGCTTCGATCCGCACACAGCAGTGCGCCTGAGCGTCCAGGCTGAAACGCAGACGTCTGGCTTGCTCTGCGCCGATGGTGGCAAGTCGGCCCAGACGCCTATTCGAGAACCTGCCCAGGAAATACGACCGGCTCGCGCCGATCTGCGCGCGACCCAGCAGCATTCCCGTTTCCATCGTTGGCAACTGCGCGACAGGCACCCATTCACGGCGCAGATACACTTGGACTTCGCCCATATCGGCAGGCGCATCCGTGAGGCGCACCGCAGCCTCGGCCATGCAGCGCTGTGACCAGGTATGAAGGCCTTCGACTGGCGCGCCGATCCATGCGCTTGGCTCCCAAAGCTCGACCATGTCTTCGCTTCCGGCCAGCGACAGAATCCTGGCCCGCCCGGCCACCGCAATGTTGCTCGCCAGCCTGCGGGGCAATGCGTCAAGCGGACCACCACCGAGGATCACCGCTGTCCCAGTCGCAGCGCGCACGGCATGGACCGGCGCGGCAAGCCATCGTCCGCCTTCGAGCCTGACCATATCGCCCAGTTCGGCGAGGCTCTCCAGGACTTCCAGCACAGACGGGCGGGTCGGCTCACCTGGCCCCGCAAGGGCCGGCCACAACGGCACCAACCTGCGCCGGACCATGCCGGTCACCCGCAATGAAGTCGGCGCTTCCCATGCGCCATCGCACTCGGTGGGCGCCGAACACTGGTACAGCATGGCGCGCAAGCATTCCGCAACGCTTGATATGCGCAGACCCTCGCCTCCCAGCGCACATTGCATGCCGGCTGCCAAGATGTTGCACGCCCTGTCGCGCGAGACGGCCTGCCATTGCATCACGTATCCTCCTCAGGCCGCTTCGTCTGTCTGCCGCGCCGCCAGTTCGCGCGCAGCGAGTTTGCGGATATCCTCGACCGGACCACTGGAGGCCTTGGCCCAGGGAAGTGCCCACGCCGTGAGCAAAGCGTGAATGTCCGCTTCCGGGCTTCCCTGCGGCATGCTGCCCAGCATCGCGCCGGCCCGATAGATTATTCGCCGCCATAGCGCGCCGCCCCCAAAGGCGGCCTCGTCCAGTAGCGCTTCCAGCTCACCTGATGCCGGCGAGCCGGCCTTTGTGTCGATGCCGTCGAGTTGCGACCAGGCCTTTCGGGCAAGACGTCCATACCGAAGCTGCGGCAATCGTGCAAAGGCGCCGCGCATGGCAAGCGCATCCGTATCAAACACGGGGCCAAGTTCGGCGAGCGTGCCGCCCTCGCTGAAGGTTGCAGGGCCCTGGGCCCAGGTAGCGATTAGCGCAAAGCCGTTCTCATCATCCAGGCCAAACTGTCGGCGCACGACGATGTCCCGAATGGCACTGCCATACACTTCAAATGCAGAGCGATTCGCGCCCTTTAGCACCAGGCATCCTGAGTTGCCGGCAACGGAACGCATACACTCGGCAGCCACCTCATCGGAAATCAGCCCGACTGGCACGCGCCATGCCTGGTGGACCGCCCCACCAATCGCAGCGGCAATGGCATCCGCCATCAGATCGGCGAGCGAACCCGATAGCTGAATCAGTTGGCCTGCGACGAGTGCGGCCACACTCTGACGGGCTATAGAGATCGCCGCGCCCTTCGTGACACCGGTCGCCTGCAGGTTCGAGGCGATCGCGTCGCACACGTCCTCAACGCGATGCAGGTCAACGAATGCGCCATCGCGGCAGGTCTCCACGAGGGTGGCCCACTGGCTGACATCGCCCTGAACGGCCGTTGCCCCAGCACGCGCAGATGTCAGGGAAGCTTCCTGGCCGGCCAAGCGTGTGCTCAGGTCGGCCACCGATGCGGCAAGTTCCGCCCAGCCGGCACCCTGCACGGAAAGCCCATCGACGGCTGAACTGATCGAAGTCACCTCGGCGAGCGCGTGGGCGAAGCCTTCGTGTCGTGCGTCGAGCGCGCGCAAGGCATCATCGTGGGCGGCGATCCTGGCAACTGCGTCCTTGGCGGTCTCGGCCAATTGGCGTGCGGCCGTACCCAGTGCTCCGACAGAGTTCTCGAGTTGGCGAAGGCGGCCGGATTTGTCATCCACGACGCCACGCAACTGTGATAGTTCGGTGGTGCGCTCGGCCTCGCTATTGCGCGTTTGCTCCACTGTCCTTGCGAGCGCGTTGCAGGCAGCCTCGACTCGCCCAATTCGCTGCGATGCGGCACTTGCACCTACTTCGATCGCATCCACACTGGCTTCGATGCCGGCCAGCCGGACGGGCATGCCATCCAGCATCCGATCTCGCTCCAGCACGGCGGCCGTGCGAAAACGTGCAAGCGCCGTTTCCACATCCGAGTGGTCGGGGAATCCGCTGAATGCAAAAAGTCGCGCCACGTCTTCACGAGAAGTCTGCGGGCAGTGTTCGACAAGGCCACGCAGGAAGGCGAGACCGGCCTCCGCGGTCAGCGTCGTGTCGTCTCCCCGCGGCAGCGGCCGCCCCAGGCGCTCTATCGCCCACGCTTCCCAAGTACGGGCGAATTGCTCCCATTCAGGCGCCCCCTTGGGGCTGGCCTGGGGATGCGTGAGAAGGCTGATCAAGCGTTTCTGCTTTGCCTTGAGCTCGGCCTGCTCGCCGGGCCTGAAACCATCGACCTTCGGGAAGCGTCGATACAAGGTCATGCGTACACCTTGCGGCACCTCCACAATGAACTCGGCGATGGCCGCTTGCCCCAATGCGCGGATCCGTTCCCGGGCCTCCTTACTGTACTGGTAGCTCATATCATGGCCCCTTCTTGCAGGCGTTCAAGTTCAAAGCCGCAGGCGAGAAGTTCCTTCACCAGCGAGCGGTATTGCGGAATCAGCCCCGGCCGCGGCCTGGCCGCCGCAAACGCGTGCACCAATCCCATATCGTCCCCCATCACGTCCACCGCCACCCGCGTGGACACATGCAATTGGGAAAGAAAGCAGCGCAGTCGCGTACGCAGTGCCGCGGGGAGTTCGCATTGCGCGGTGGCTTGTGCGCCCCCCTCGAAACTTTCAAGCCGCAGCCGGCCGAATCCGTGGAAATCGATGTCGAGGCGATAGGCGGCGTTGCCCCATACCTCCACCAGCGTGGGGAATGTCTGGGCATCAGCAAGACGCATGTGAGGAGCATGCGGTGCCGCTTCGCTTCCAAAGCGCAGCGCATAGGTGCGCAATCGGCCTGCGGCATCGACGCGCAGCTCGCCCGGCGTGCCGGCGGGCATGGAAAGATATTCGGGAACCACCCCTGTGCGTCTGAATTCGGCCGCGATAGTGGCAGACCTCGCCGCGTGCAGCGCGACGAGCCGGCGATCGCCCTCGGCTGTCCGGAATGCAAGTTCGACAGCCGGCACCGATGTTGGGGGAGCCACGTGCAAGGAAAAGTCCAGGAAGGCCTCGCTGTCGGTATCCGAGACGTCGGCCACCCTGACAAAGTTCGCACCCTCCGCGCGTAGCGAAAAAAATGCAGGCGATGCCTCCACGCCAATGGCGGTGCGCTTTGTCGTACGAATCTGGGCCTGCATGGCGGGGCCCGTGCCCGACGCGGCCGGTGACATCCCGAGCGCGGACACTACGACCACCTCTGCGCGAACGCAATCGATTGCGTTGATGCTGCCCTGTCTTGTGAAGAATGGCCAGACCGGCAGGATCAAGGGTAAGGGCGGTGCCATGGGAAGCCCGGTGAAGGTCTTCAGCCACGCCACGCAGGACTCGGAAGGCTCGTCTGGAAGGGTGGCGAGTGCCAGGCGCCATCCCTTCTGGTCACCTAACGGCTCGATCACCAGTTCGTCCGGGAAATCCGGGTCGGCTGGCGAATGCCAAAGCAGCGCGAACGCCTGGCCGTGCCGCAAGGTCTGCGCGCGGGGAAACCCTCTGAGTTCACCGCTTCCCGACGCGCTGAATGCAACGGCCCCGGACGCAGGCAACCCCGGGCACTCGGGCTCCACGCCGTTGACGAACGCGGGATCGGGCTTTCCTTCAAAGGAGACGATGCGGTATGGCGCCACGGACGGGTCAGCACCGACGCGACGGGGGGACCCCATGCCGCGCATGTTCACGTGTTGCAGGCGAGCGCCAACGTCAAGCGTAAGCACGGCCGCACACTCCCGGCAGGAGGGGAGGATCAATTCGAGTTGCCACGCCGCTCGTTCCGGGGCCGGGGGAATCCAGAGACGCAGTTCCATCTTCCGCCGGCTCGCCACGACGCTACCCGCTTTGCCGTGCGGATGAATGCCCTGTTGGCCTGGCACAAACCGTTCGCACGCGGGCGACCCGTACCCCGGCCAGTGCGAGAAATGCGCTTGCCGGAAGGCGCCGGCGCGCAGATTGACCGGCGCCGCGCAGACCGGACAGGTATAGCGGCGCGAGCCGCGCGCCTGTCCCGCAGACTCCAGGTTGCCCGTCACCCCGTCGTAGGCATACTCCACAGCCCCTCTCCCCTAAAAATCTGCCGCCGCGCCTGGGTTCGTCTTATGCTTTGCGTCTAGCGCCCAGCGGCCCGCCTGTACGATTGCTCGGCCTCGACCTGATTGCGCAGCAGCCGGGCCTGATTGCCGAAAAGCTCAATGAGGTTCGCTGCGCTCCAGGTGCGGTACTCCGGGCGGCGCATCGCCCGCGGGATCATCCACCTGTCCACAGCCGACGCTGCAATCTGCCTGGCCGAAAGCAGGCCGGCCACATCGGGTCGCCCTTTACCGGTTTGCAGGATGCGGGTGGCATTGCTCGCGAGCCGGCTGAGGAACACTTCGCGCTGGATGCCGTGCTTGAGCAGGTCATCCTTGAAACCGAGCGATGCAAGCGCTGCACGCGTCGTGCGCAGGCGCCAGTTGGGCCCTTGGCCAAAGGCGTGCTGGTCGGCGTAGGTGTGGTCGATATCTCGCAGATAGTCGCGCAACTCGCCAAACAGCCGATCCGGAATATGAAAGTGCCCCCAACCGCCCGTGTAACCGATGGGCTCGAGGTATGGGACGCCATCGAGCTTGAGTCGGTTGTAGACCGAAGATCGCCCCATGGACGATGTGGTGGTGATGGCCAGCAGGCGCGCCTTTTTTTCTTCCCCGGAAATGACACCGGTCGAACCGCCATAGGCACGCGCGAAGTCGTCGTACAGGTCGCGGCTACGCAGCAGGCACGCCACCAGTTTGCCGCCGAGCAACGTGTTATAGGGGGGAAGTGCCCCAAGCACGTAGGCGTCCATCAGATTCACCAGGCGGGCACTGCGGTCGTGCGTGTCCCAGCCGATGAAATTGTCCCGTACCGCAAGATTGAAGACTGGATCGCCAATAGCAATCAGTCCCATCAGCTTTCCGTTGTGTTCGTCCCAGACGAGGTATCGGAGACGCCGGCCAAATCCGCTGGAAACCGGCACGGACCATGACAGCGATGCGAGGCGGAAGAGATCGCCATGCTGGGTGCCCGATGAGACGCGTTCGAGCACGGGCGATATTTTCTGCGGGTCGACTTCCATGCCCGATGCGAAGTGTCGCATCAGGTTGGCACCCCGTTGGGCAACAAACTGTTCGCTCGCGGAAAGCCGTTCCTGTCGTTGGGCGCGGTGCAGGGAACGAATCGCTTCCTTGCCGTTCCCGGGCGCCTGAAGAATTCCGGTATCGGATCTCGTGAAGCCCAAGGTGCGCAGGTGCGTCCGCAGCTTCCTCTTTAATGTTGCTTCACGTGGGTTGACCCTGACCACTGTGGCTGCGCCTTTTGGCATCTTTTGTCTCGCGTCACACTTACGGTATATGCCGCCTGCCGTGTGCCCACGGATATTTGCGCGTTCCTCTTTTAGGAATAGCTTCGACCTAGCCGGCAAGCGATGTCTTCGGCCGTCGTCAAATTTTGGCCATCGAACAATGCTGCCACGGAATCCGCCACGTGTCAGCCACCATATAGGGGGAGCCAATCAGCAACGCGGCCGCCTCGCGGAACGCGATTTGAGCCGCACCCATTGCCTGACAAACTGGAATTGGCTCAGACAGCCGTTCGGGGACATCGAACCATGAGCGCAGCGGATATGAGTGGGGCATGGTGGCCACGGGCTGCTAACGGCCAGAAGCGGACGGATGGACAGTTCATCCTAACGACTGCTTTCTGATTGCACCAAATCGATATATTATATCGCGGAGTCAGCGATACAATCATATTTACCAAATAAAAATGCATTAAAAAAGAGGGCAATAATGGAACTACAGGCTGTAGAGGTGTTGGGGTTCAAACGCCTAGAAAAAATTGAGTTGCTTACGCCTTCGATGACCGTATTGGTTGGTGGAAATAATTCTGGAAAGTCTTCGCTTCTTCAGGCCATCCATTTCGCGGTTACGGTCCTGCAATCGGCGCGCCTTTCAGCCGATGGAGGAAAGCCGATGAATACACTTGGTTTTGATCAATTCATCTATAAACCAACCGGAGATTTGATTAAGCTTCATCATGGAGGTCCGATTACGTCGAAGACCGGCCCGGAGTTTACATTCACCTATACGGATGCTGGTTCGATTGAGCATCGAGAGTTTAAATTAAAGCTTCGTAGAGGAAAGAACGCTAACATAGCCATTACCTTCGAAGATGAAAGTACCTTTTTCATTCGAGCAGCTAGCCGTAGTCAGCCGTTTTCAGTTTTTGTGCCCGGACTAGCCGGAGTAGCGCTACGAGAAGAACTGAGGACAGCGTCAATCGTCGCGAATGGGATTGCTCAAGGTGATTCGAACGTCTACCTTCGCAATGTCCTGTACCGGATCTGCAAAGATAATGAGAAGCTGACCCGCTTTCACGAAGTAATTGCATCTGTATTCCCTGGACTGACGATCTCAACGACTTTCGATCCAGAAGCGCACCTGTACATTGATATCTCGGTACACCAGGATGATCGAACTGTCCCGCTAGAAATGGTCGGTACCGGTGTACTGCAGGCTATTCAGTTGGTGGCCTATGTAACGGCCTACGACCCAGCATTACTGCTCCTTGATGAGCCCGACGCTCACTTGCATCCGTCGAACCAGAAGCTCTTGGCATTGACGCTACAACGCATCGCCGAAGCCGGCAGAACTAAGATCATTCTTGCTACACACAGTCGCCATATGTTCGACGCTCTCGCGCGTGAAGAAACGACACAGATTATTTGGCTTAAAGGCGGCGGGAAGCAAAGCGGTGCGGACAGGAGCAACCTTTCGGTTCTTCTAGATTTAGGCGCGCTAGATAGCTTTGAACTTCTTCATGCGGGTCAGCGCCGGATCGTCGTCCTGACGGAGGATACAAAGGTAGCGAAGCTAAAAATCTTCCTTCAGGCGAATGGACTTAATGAAGATGAATATTTCCTTCAGCCGCTTCACGGCGTTAACAATCTCGCCGCTGCATTTCCCATCGCGGACTATTTCACGCGACAGGGAGATAACACACACGTTTTAATACATCGCGATGGTGATGGTATGACGGACGCAGAGAAAGCATGGTGGTTGGAAAGGGAATCGAAAAAGCTTCCTGATAGAGCGACGGCATTCATAACTCCGTTGACGGATGTTGAACACACGTTCTTGAAAGCCGATCATATTGCTGCCGTCTATGGCATTCCTCAAGCCGATGCCGAAGAAATATTGACAACCATTCTTGCCGCAAATAGCGCTGTATTTGGGGCTGAATTTGCGCAGAAGAGAAGTAGTCTAAAGGATACTGCATTGAGGAAGATGGATGGTGTCCAATCTGCCACCGATATGCTGGCTCAGGGAGTGAAGTTTGAGCACGTCAAAGGAAAGCGGCTACTTGCACTGGTTCTGGCCGCCATTCAACAGGCAGGTCACAACCCGGTTCATCTCACGGCTACTGCGTCTCCAGCACTTGTCCATTCGCCTCTGCGCGACAGGATCGCGGCTATCAAGGCTCTTGTTACTGCTGCGGCGCCGGCCGCTGCTGCTTAAACAGCGTGTTGGGCTGCTGCCGCAAGCTAGTTCGCGCCCTCAGTCAAATTGCTTCGATAGCGGTCGTCGATTCGTGGCGTGGCGACCGACCCTTTGGGGTCGTTCTGGGACTGCCGGGCCCGCGCCGCGGCATCTAGGTTGGCCCAGTCGGGACTAGTGCGAATCATCTGGCCCGAGTGCCCTCGCCCCTGAGCGAGATTGAGGCGGACGGCGGAAAGCCGGCGCTGCGGACCCACCTCGGTCTATCTTCCTGTCAAGCAAAAAAAGAAGTAGGAGAATAGAGCGCGCCCCCTTCCGGGAGCGGGCGTTATGCCGCGCGGTTCGCCACGAGTTGCTTCATCAGTCCTCATCGTACAGGCCCGGTCCCGCCGCACGCGCTACAAGTGGTTCTCCTTACCGCAGCACTCGTTGCAGATAACGATTGGGCAGTGGAACTGCTTGGGATCTGGGTGACCGTCGGTCCGGACTGCTCTTTCTTGGCACTGCTTTCAGCAATTCTTCAGATCAAGGGAAGAGTTGCGTGCGGCATCACACACAGGCGCAAGCAAACCTGCTCATGTATGGTGCATGCTCGACATCGCGCTTGAATACGGCCGTAGGCGTCGGGGATTCAGATGAAAAATCTTCTTCCACTCTTCCTTCTGCTCTTAGCTAGTGGAAGTGCAACGGCCGCTTCGTACGTATGGAATTGGTGTAAAGTAGCCCGGGACGCTAACGCCTGTTTGAAAACGTGCGCCTTAAAAGATGATGCGTGCCAAGCAAATTGGCTCGAGCGAGATGCAGACGCGGCCAAAAATATTCTAGATATGGCGCGCGCATCCAACGAAGACTATCAAGAAATCTGTTCTCGGGCACATCGGCCGAGAACCTGCACACTTTGTACTGAAAAAACTCGAGAATGTGCCCTTGAGGTATTGAAGCTGGAAGCCGAGGAATTTGCGGAGCAGGCCGCTACAAAGCGGCAGCTCACCAGGATAGAAGAACTCAAAGCGAATCCTGGCTACACCGATAAATCTCTGAAACGGTCCGATCCTCGTACGCCAATAGATAGACATGCGCATCCGGAATATAACCCAATCGGAGTTGTACGTCTTCCTAACGTAACAAAGTCTAGATTCAATCGAGGGACAGGATGGCTAACAAGCGACTGCTTGGTTGTAACTGCTAAGCATGTGATTACAGGCTCGGACGATAGACCGCGGAGATCTGCTATTGGCGTCCAGGTTTCGTTTTATGTCGGAAATTCTCCATCGCAGGATAAAAGCTTCGCTTATCAGTCTACGGGCGTCGTAGTAGACGCGGGGGAATCAGGAAACTCCATAAGCGATGATTGGGCATTGATAAAACTTGACGACCCGCTAGGGAAAAAGGTTGGAACGATTGCTACATGGCAGTACACCGTAGAGGAAGCGCTAACTTGTACTGCTCTCGAAGTTGCAGGCTATCCGGGAAGCAAATCCGTTGATCAACTGTGGTGGCAGTCTCGTTGCCCCTTGGAGAAGGATTTGAGCAGCGAATGGCAGTTTATATTGCGGTGTCCAGCAACCCCCGGTAATTCTGGTGGTCCGCTTTTATGCAGGGAGAGCAACGGAGATCTTCTTGCGATAGGAATCATCGCATCGCGATCTTTCGGAGCTAACGCAGAGGCCGTGAATTTCTCCAAGCATTGGTGGCATGCCATACAGCCCGCGCTTAAAAAATTCGCAAATACTTGTCCGAAAAATTAACCAGTTACAAACGATATCCAAAAAAATTACTAGAGTGAAAAACGCCGCACTCCTTTCGGAAGCGCGGCATTTTTCATAATTTGTCCGGTTCACTCACCAGACGTACCAGGTCGATCAGTCAGCCAGCGCTGCCGTCGCTGCCTCGGAGATCAGCGCCTTGACCTGGCGAACTCGCCGTGCTTGCCGGTCGCATGCATGTCCTACTTGGGCGTGTTGGCGCCGTACTTGGTCGATGTCTCCTTGGTCAATCGCGGCGCGGCGTTCAGTCTCGACCCGGCGAGCCCAAACGTATTGCGGGGCGGCAAGCGTCCGTTCCACACCCTGAACCCCGGCATCTACCTTAAGAACGGGCAGCCACACCCGCTCTACGGCACGCAGGGGGCCGATGGCCAGCCACAGACTCTGGCTGCAGTCCTGACACGGCTGATCGACTACGGCATGGACCCGCTCACCGCCCTGCGCCGCCCGCGCTTCCTGCTGGGCAAGACGTTCTCCCACAGCCGGGATAGCCTCACTGGAGCAGGACGCGGGCATGCCGGTGTTCACGGAACTTGCAAGGCGTGGACACGAACTCAGCCGACTTTCGGCCCAGAGTCAGCTTGCCGGCCATCCCGGGGCGATCCGCATCGATGCGGACGGAAGCATGACCGGGGCACATGATCCACGCAGTGACGGAATGGCACTCGGTCTGTGAAGATCCTGGCCGCGGCGTCGTCCAGCCGCGGCCTACGGGTTGGCGGCGCCATCACTTCCGCCGCGTTGAACTCGGGAACGATCGACCTCCGGCCCTTTGCGCCAAGTCGCTACGACCGGTCCCGGCCAGTTTGAGTCATCCGGCCTCGAATTGTCGATGGCCGAAACGGAGTTGGGGAAGGATCTGCCTGCTGCGCTCGATTTCTCCAATCCCTCCGCCTGTAGTAGTGCCGTCAACGCCGGGAGGCGCCAATCATCGTCGTCCGTGCCCAAGCGGGGGGCTTAGATGCCACGCCGGGCAGGACATCCGTAGTTGCCTGCACGGCTTCGAACAAGGATCGCTGACGAAGGAGCACGAGAGCCCGACCTGGAACGTTGCGTAGGGTGACGCCATTGTGGTGGTCAGATGATAGAACATTTGACCGAGCATGGACAAACGAGCCTGGGTCGTCTATGAAAGAGATGTACCAGAAGCAAAATAATCGTGCGTCGTT
Source organism: Cupriavidus sp. 01L415 (assembly GCF_056400065.1). Classification (NCBI taxonomy): domain Bacteria; kingdom Pseudomonadati; phylum Pseudomonadota; class Betaproteobacteria; order Burkholderiales; family Burkholderiaceae; genus Cupriavidus; species Cupriavidus sp. 01L415. The sequence goes on from NZ_JBFTSP010000001.1 coordinate 42,018, forward strand.
TGGGAGGGTGACCGTGAACTTACTTGAACATCCGTCAATACCGTTGAAATATCGCTTCGATAGCCAAACATTTATTTCAGAACTACAACCATTCGCCGGCAATGTCATAGCCGACGCAATAAATAATCTAGATTGGGACGAAATACTTCAACGTGCCGCAAATTCTGCTGCGGAAGGCCTCGGTGCCGGCGTTATAAGCATGATCCTCGGCTCCAACCGTTGGGAGCAGCAGATCGCCGAGGACCTACAAAAAGTAATAAGCAAGCTCGACGTCATCCTGGATGAAATTCGCGAGCTCAGAAAATATATACGAGATAGCAATCGCGCAAATACACGCGCAGCACTTCAAGCCGATCTTATCGGCCCAATCATAACATTGACCGACTATATGAGGGGCATCCGCGCGGCCGGGGAGCTAGACGACAGCCTCCGGAGGCTATTCGAACTCGCAACCAACGATTTAACGTTGGGTTTATCTCGAGTCGTAAAGTACCAGGAACCTGAGTCTGATCGACCGCTAGGCATTCCGCTATATGCGTCTATTGAGGCGGGCCTGATCATGCTAATCATCGCGCATAAAGCTCTCGAGATACCTGACGGAACGACTAAAGCTCAGGTCGAGACGTATATCGGAACTTTCGCAGAGTGGCAATCTGTTTTGAAAACAGATGCAGATGCTTGGCTTGGCAAGATAAATGCCGAGACTGCTTTTCTAATTGGATTCCCGCATCGGGGAGCCTTGGAAGGTGGCGGTCCAAAGAATAGTCCGACCTTATTCGACTGCACGGGCGGAAATATGGCCTCTATCTGCTATGGCGTTATTGACGGTGGAATAGACAAGCCATTCAAGTTCGAGAGGGTTGACGTTGAAGAATATGATACCCATCAAATCGGGGCGTCAATACCAACAGAACTCTTCCCATTCCCTTATACCTACCACGGGCCTGGTGGATGTATGCATTTGCAGAATAATAAAATCGTTGGTGGCGATAGCACCGCAGCCTTCAGAGCCATATTGATGGTTAAGGATCTCAATTCTCGCAGGAGCGTTTTATTGGAAAACGCAGAACAGCTTAGAAAGCTGCAACTGGTTGTCGATAGCCTGGGCACCGCACAATTGCGGTTGAGAAACCTTGTTGGTTCAGCCGGCGGGTAGCGGGAGAAAAGGCGGGCGCTGCCCGCCTGCCCATAGCCGGAGGCCCGGAGGGGCAAGCCAGAGCGCACGATGGAAGTTCGGATGGGTCGAGTCCGAGCCAGCGGAGCGCTACGTAGGGTGACGCAAATATGCTGACGGAACAGGGGTAGGGCTGATCAGTGCCCTCTCCGTACGCACAACTATCATGGCCGCTGTACTGCTAGCCGAGAAGCGCTCCGTGGCCATTTCCACCCCTTGAAAGCGGCCGTTCAGCACTGCTCATCGAAAGACTCATAAGGGTCGAAAGCGGGAGTCCGTGGTTGCTAAGGGCCTGGCGACCGGTGAACTTCCGCGTTCGGCCAGATACACCCGTCAGATCGCCACTGGCCTCTAACAGGCGAGGAGACGGGTATCCTGCCAAACATCCGCGTAACCTTCGGCAATCAGGAATCGCCATCCCGCCGGCAGCGCCAGGTACGGCAAGACCAGTGGAGCCCATTGATGGAGATGCTCGCCATGCAGCGGAACGAAGAAGTCCGGGTCTTCGGATAATGTCTCGCCACCCCAGATAAACCGGCCTGTCGTGCCCGGATCTCCCTCGATTCGCATACCGTTCAGTGGGCGGACTCTGCTTACCACGTTCGATGACACGCCCACTTTCAGACGCATGTCGCATTCGGTGAATTGGGCGCCGAACCTAGCGCAGATGACACGCTGCTCATCGGCTAATGATAGATGCATCTGGAATTTGACCGCATTCAACAAAGGCTGGTCGCGCCAGCAGAAACTTGATGTGTCAGACACCAGGTGTGGGTTGCTATAGATCGATAGGCGCCGCCGAATCCCGATAACCTTACTCGACCATACGCGATGCCCTTAGGCGACCTAGGCGGCAGTTCAGTCGAAGCTCCAACATATCCCTGAAGCGTGAAGGGCTCGCCACCCACCCATTCCGGACAATCTGCGCACTCTCGACGAGGTCAGCAGGATGCGACAGAAAGTACCTATCGCACTCGGCCAGAAGCCTTTCGGACTCGGCGGGAAACCGCGGCCGCAAAATCATCGCGGCAAGCCGAAGCACATTCGCTTCGCGCTGCGATAAAGCCCCCGCAGCACCGAGCAACGCGACCGCGACACAGCGATCGACAATCTCTGCTTCCTCCACTCGGGATGGCATGTCGTTCAAACTCCTCCGCCAAGAGGCGCCATTTTTGGGGAACACACGAGACAGACTACTCGATTTTTTTGCTTTGCCGCCCAGGGTGCACCTTGCGCCAATCTTCCGCTGATATCAGCAACGGATGCCACCTCGTAGCTTCAGTGTCTTACGGGCAGATCATAAGCGTGGTGCGCGCGCTGACGTGGGTGGCCGTCGGAAGACTCGGACTCTCGCCCTCCCAGAGCCGCGCATTCTGGAGCCACGAGAAAATGATGGATGCACGCTCCGCGCGCAGCGAACTTGCTGAGGTCAACCAACAGATTGCAGCAAGGGCAGCAGAACCGGCCGACCTTTTGGACCGACGTTTGGCGTTACACAACACGTCCGGTTTTTTCAGCAATGCGCACTATCACGTCTGCGACGTTTATCGAGGCGGCATCTGAGATGCAACCACCCGCTCAAGTCCCGGGTCAAGAATAGCCTGACTGCCCTTACCGGCAGTTCGGCCCCGTCACTGCGCCAGTTCGTCCAGGCCGATCGCTTCTGACGGCCACGATGCCACCGGTTGAATCCACAACCCTGAACAGCCATTCAGATTCCTTGAACGCGGCCATGCAAAATCAACAAGTCTACCTGTTGGCATCGTTCGCAGCGAGTTCCGCTAGTTCTGTCTGCACTCGCCGTAATAGTGCCTGCTGGTCCGCTATCGAGGACTGACGCAGGTACGTGTATGCCACCAACGTCAGAGGGTGGATATCTAGCGCTTCTGCGATTGAATTTACCTTATCGAGTGTCGGGCTCTTAAGTCCTCGTTCGAGGCTACTGACATATGTTCTGCTCGAGACTTGGTCAAGCGCCTCTTGGGGAACTTTTCGCAGCCGCCGCACAGCCCGGAGGGCGAGACCGAAATTCTCTTTGGTTGTCATGGGATCTACAGGCGCAAATCCCAGAATCTCGATCAATTGAACACTATAGGACTACAATCTATAGTGTTCAATTTTATGGAGAGATCTGTGTTCCTCACGCTTGAAGGCTGGCGCCATTCAAATCCCGCGATTCAGGCCCTTGTGGCTCCTGCCCAAGCCTGGGAGCATGTCGGCGTAGACGAGATCCGGCCAAGTCTGCTGCTTGAGGTCAAGCATATGAATGGAGGCGAATTGACGGGCATAGAGTGGATTTTGTCCTCTTCAGTCGAGACGCTAGTGGACTTTTTGGCCAATGCTCCGGATAGAGTTGGTGTGGTGCATGTTCTTGTCCCCGGCGGGATGCATGCCAGTGGCTGCTGGAGCCTCGAGAAACTGGCCAAAGTTGAGGAATGGACGTTAGGGGATCGGTCAGGATTTGAGTGTCACACCGAGGTGCGGGGTGCAAGGTATTCCTTCCCACACAGGCCACAGGCATCGTGCACGCGTCGGGAGTGGTATGTTCGCTGACTCGCTGCTTCACCGGTGCCTTGGCTGTGAGGAGGTGGTCGTAGATGATCAGTAGTATGCTGACTTCGTAGTGAGCAGTTCATTGTGATGCACGTCACGCCACCAGACTCGCCGCTGCAGAGATGCCGCGACGAGTCTGATGGCGGTACGAAGCGAGGCGATGCGCCGAAACTTGGCTGTCAACCCTTGACCGTAGCAGTGGTCAAGGTATCGGGCTATCAGAAGAAGAATGCGGGCTTATGCACGAAGGCAAGATTTTTTTCTGCGGTGATCTGCATGGGAGGTTCGAGCATCTAATTGATGCTATCCATCAGCACCGCCCAGATGCAGTTGTCCTCGCCGGAGATATTCAGGCTCGGAGACCACTGGACCAGGAGCTTGCTGATGTGCTGCAGATAACGGATGTCTGGTGGGTTCCAGGCAATCATGATACGGATAGCGACGCTGACTACGACAACCTGTATGGTTCACGATTGGCCGAGAGAAACTTGCACGGCAGAGTCGTGAGAATTGCGGGAGTTCGTATTGCAGGTCTCGGCGGAATCTTCCGCGGGCAAGTGTGGATGCCGCCCGATGCCCCTCGCTACGCTAGCGAGCAGGAGTATTTGCTCCAATGCGGGAAAGGGAACTATTGGCGCGGCGGTCTCCCTCGCCGCCATCGCAGCAGCATCTTCTGGAGCACCTTTTGCGATCTATCGGGGCAAAACGCCGATGTACTGGTGTCCCATGAGGCGCCAGCATGCCATCCGCACGGCTTTTCTCAAATTAGTACTCTCATCGAAACTCTCGGCGTACGCAGGGCCTTCCACGGTCATCATCACGAATCTATCGTGTACCCCAACGCAGGAGGCTGCAAGATCATCGGATTGGGGGAATGCGCTATCTTCACGCTAAACGGCGACATCGTGATCTGACGGTGGACACGATATCTCAACAGCGCGGACGGCATTCAGTGCAAATCAAGAGAAAGTGGCATTAGTGCCTGAAGTACCCACAGCAAAGGCACTGCGTGGTGACGTCCGGCAAACGATGTGAAGGCTGCGCGGCGGGCGTCGCCGCATTGCCAACCGCCACGTGCTCATGTCCGTGGCCTTGAAATGATTCCGCCATATAGCGGCACCCACCGGTATCTGCGAATTTAGGGCCGGTTCTTTTGCTTCGTCGCAGCGCGTTGCTTTCTGACTTCCAGCGGTACTGTCACTGCTCGGTCCACAAGAGGCAATGGCCGATCCAGCTCCTCTTGTGACATACCTCTGACGTGCGCGTTGTATTGCCAGACCAAGAACTGCTGCAGCAACGCCGAGTTCTCTTGCTTCAAGCGAGCGTTCTCATTTTCCAGCCGCTTAATGCGATCCGCCGCGAGGCGGATGGAATGCGGCGCCTTCCCTGCCTCGCCACCTCCAGATTTGATCCGCGCCTTCGCTAAGGCAAATGCGTCTTGTATCCGCACGATCCGGGACAGGGTCTGTCTCGTCGGGCTCATGCCAACTACGCGCAAACTGGCTTCGCTTAAGGCCTCCCATGTCAGACCATCCTTCCAACCGTCCAAAAGCTCCACGATCTGGAGAATATCAGCGTCTCTGAGATGCCGTCCCATCTCAGCCCCCTTTGCGGCGCAGCATAGGAGGCGTTGACGATTCCAGCGCCTTCGATCGGCCACGCAACGTGCGCCGCAACGGGCTGAAATCGCTGCCATCCCGCAAGCTGACAATGGTTCCATCTGGGATGTCGTGATTCTGCAGTATGGAAAGCAGCTCGGCTAATCTTGTCTTGGTCTTGAGATGGATCTCGTACCATCGATCCGCACCAGCTGTGTCTTGAGCGATCTCGTGTTCCGCGCGATCCACGAGTTCCGACACTTGCTGAAAGCGATGACGCAGACGATCCAGCCGGCGATCTCCCTTAATGCACACCTGCTCAGTGCAGTTCAGACAGTCGCGGAAGCGTTGACACGGTGACATCACGTAATCATGAATGCAGAAGCCGAATTCAGTGACGTGGGCTGTCGGCATGGCCAGCGCATTGAACTCCTGCTGCGTCATTGGCAGCTTCTCAGCAAGTCGTTCTGATATTTCCTGGAGGGGGCGATCCAGCCTGAGATCACTGTCGTGGACGCGCAGCATATCAACAAGCTCAAATTCCGACATGTGATCGTACGCACGGTTTTGCCGCACGTCGATGCGTCCGGACCATCGCGCTATCTCCCCTTGCCCCAACCCTCCTCGTTGCGCCAGTGTGTTCAGATAGTGACGGAATTGATGTGAAGTGATCTTGTAAGAAGTGCAGATTCAACCGGTCGATGCAACAGCTTGTTGGAATCGTTCAGCCGGTGTATCGAAGTTTAGTGTCTTGCGCGGACGTTCGTTGAGCCGCCTGGCAATGGCGTTGAGCTTAGCTTGCGAATAGACCGACAGATCGGTGCCTTTCGGGAAGTATTGTCTCAATAAACCATTAGTGTTCTCGTTGGAGCCGCGTTGCCACGGATGCTGAGGATCGCAGAAGTAGACCTGGATGTCCGTGGCCACGGTGAAACGTTGGTGGCCGGCCATCTCCGTGCCACGATCCCAAGTCAGCGACTTGTAGAGTTCCTGTGGGAGCTTGCCGGCATGCTTGATCAGAGCGTTGACGACAGCCTCGGAGTCCTTGCTCGCAATCTTCACAAGCATCACGAACCGGGTCTGGCGTTCGACCAGTGTTGCAATCTGGCTGTTGGCGCTGCCGAATAGTAGATCGCCTTCCCAGTGTCCTGGTATTGCGCGATCCTCCGCAGTGGCAGGCCGTTCACTGATCGATACAGCATCTCGGATGTTCGTCCGGTCTTCGGTCTTCAGTGTATGGTGGCGCGACCTCCGCATGGCTCGAGAACGGCGCAGGTGTTCCAGCAACTCTCTTTTGAGTGCGCCACGGGCCTGGATGTAGAGGCTCCGATAGATGCTCTCGTGCGACACCTGATAGTCCTTGTTGACCGCATACACGTGCTTGAGCCAACCCGCAATTTGCTCTGGCGACCACTGCAATCGGAGCTTGCTCGCCACCACTTGGGCGAGTGTCCGATTCCTGACGAGCTTACATGTCTTTGGGCGCCGTGCGCGCTCCCAAGCGAGTTGGTCGGCCTGGGTCGCCAGATAGTCCTGTCGACCACCATTTCGCTGGAGCTCGCGGCTGATAGTAGAAGGAGCGCGGCCTAATCGCGCCGCTATTGAGCGAATCGACCGGCCGGCGACGACTGCGCGCGAAATCTCTTCTCGCTCGGCAATCGTCAAAGCGAGCCTGGAGCGGTGTCGTGGCGTTGGCTGTATCCCGCCATTCCTCGCGAGAACTCGTTGTACTGCTGAGTGGTAGCGATCAAACAGTCTGGCAATCTGCGCAAGGGTGTCACCTTTTCGCCACCGCTCCCACATTAGTGCCTTTTGAGTCTCGGTGTAGTAGATCCTGCGCCTCTGTTTCATTTTCAACACCTCCACTGCACACGCAGTGTCTAGTGTTGCATCGACCCATTGAATCCACGAGACCCATCGGACCTTCGATAGCCATGGCGCTCAAAGATCGATTGACGTTGCACTTGCCGGCAGTCTCCCAAGTCATTGTTAAACACGTCTGAGCTTGGCCATGACAGCTCGATCGCACTGGGGCATTTGCAGTCCGTGCGTAACTGCCCCCTGAGGAATATGAATAGCGCCTCTCTGCATCTGATGCCCCGGCCGACGTCGCGAAATGGGAAGCTCTCTGGCAGTCTCTCGTGCGCCCATCTATTCAGATCGTACAGCGTATGCGCACCTTCGGCCCTCGACAAGCCCAGCCAGGTCAAGAATGTGCCCCGGGGGGATCGGCTGCCGAGACCAAGGGCGTCGAGCAGTTCCTTGCCGTTCAGCGGCTGGCATTCGTTCACGCTAGGACAACATTCGTGTCGGAAAAATCGATCGGGCTCGTCCTCCAGCCATACCGCCAGGCGACGCGCTGCCTCTGTCACGTGCCGTATCCTCGCAAGCGCCTCACGCGCAATGTTCTCCATTGCGGACGGAATCCACTTGATCCCCGCAGATGCGCCTTTTCCCGGCTGAAATCGCCATCCGTATGCGCGCATACCATCTTTCTTTTCTTCCCAGACCTCGCAGTCAGCGCGCAGAGACAACAATTCCGAAATGCGACAGGGCGCGCAGAGCAACATGGCTGCCACGCTGGAACTGAATATATCGCGAGGGTGCGTAGGATTCGACGCGAAGATGGCGGCCATGGCCTCGAGCGCCTCCTGCTCCGGAAGCCGACGATCCCTTAGCGCCTTTGCCTTAGCACCAGTTCGCACGGTGCTATTCGGACGGGCGATCGCATTCTTCCAATCTATCGACTGCTGCACAAACCGCATCGAGGTCAGGAAGGCTGCGAGCAGTCGGAGCTCCCTGCCGACCATGTACGCGAAGCCCTTGGAGTAGTATTCCCGTGCAATGACAGCAGCGCGATCAAAGGTCGCAATGTCCGCCCGTGCCAACGTAGCTGTCCCGGTGCAGTCGAGTAAGGCGCGCTCCAGACATCTGAGTGCAAACGCCTTCCGCACCGCCGACTTGGGCCGCAGCCCCTCATGGTACCGACAATAGGCCTTTGCGAAGTCGACGAAGGGGGCCCTCAGTACCAGCCTATCGTCCAACTTCCCCGTGCGCTGATCGACGTTTCCGAATGTTACCCCTGCCGCAGACCACACATGACTGTCCCAGTCCAGATCCCGCCCTAGCACCGTAAGCTCATGACGGCAATAGTGGATGAAGTCCTTGAGATTGGACTCAGCCTTGGTTCGGCTGCGGGGCATGAAATGAACTATCGTCATAGCGCGCCTTTCACTCTCGCGCTAGCCTTTCGTTCGTCACAAAGCCGAATGACCTGGGCGACGGCTACCATCGTGCGATCCGTCACCGAGGCAATTGTGTTGTCACCCGTCAGTTGACTAACCCGGGCGCGATCAGCCTCAAGCCACGCCAATACCTCGCAGTGTGGACCATCCAACCACGGTTGAAAGTGCTGACAGGTGTAACACGCAATGGGCGCGAGGGCACCACAGAATCCGTAGTGTCCACAGGTCCCCACGCCATGTCCGTCATTGGTCCTCACGCGACTGGACAGGTCATCGCCGCGCACCGCCGCGCTCTCGCGATCGACCAGGATGCCCGCAAACGCTTGGGCCATTGGTGCCAGTTGCATCGCCACGGCAGCATTGATCGCGTCGACATGCTCCGGCACATTCTCGACGTAGACCCTCACATTCAGTGTGTCTGAATGATCCAACAGCTCGGCGATCACCAATTCCCCGTAGCCTTCCCTCGCTGCGCGTGTGCCCAACGTGCGACGAAGACGTGTGGGGAATACGCGTAGCGACGTCCCCGTTCGCTCCGAGCGTACTTGCGAGGTCTCAGCGATACGGGCTAAGCAACGTTTAAGCGCAGCGGTCTCCATGTGCAATGTCTCTGATTGCAGGATCTGCCCGACAGCGACCGCCGATTCACGCCCGATTTTGTCGATATCCGCCCATTTCGGAAACATCGGCATATCTTCGATCAAGTCGGGGCACTGGCGAAGTACAGGAACTCTCTGGATCAACAGTACTCGCTGTTCATCCAACCATTGCTGCAACGCCTCTCCAAGATCTGCAGTCAGCGCGCAAGGCTTGAATTCGCTGCGCCAATCGGCCCCGCGCTGCTTTCGCCTAGGCACATTCAGTACGTATTCCCGTTCGCCCGACTCCCCTGCCACGCAAATGAAGTCGCGCACTTTGAGGTCACCCACTTGCGCTGGACGCCTGCCGGTGGCAATCATTAATCTTGTAAATACGTACTCGGACAGGCAAATCGTTCCAGATTCATGGCTTCGATCCAGCCCCGCTAGCAACGCTTCGTACTCGAGTTCCGATAACGCCCCCTTGAACGGGCAACTCAGTGCGATTGCTTCGCCCTTTATGTTCCCTCGGAATCGCCACTCGCCAAGCAGTGCTATGACCCCATTCTCTATGCCTGAGTAGCCCAACTTGAACCAAGTTTTCAACGCGCCCGAGATGACGGCCATGTACCACTCATGGGCGCGGTCCAACGTAGCACGATAGGAGATCAAATCTTGCGTACGTATCCGTCGCATCGCCCCCGATGAGGAACTATTGACGAATCGCACGAATCCCGCCATACGCCAAGCGAGATTATTAGTATGTGCTGCAGAGGCGGTCACAGCATAGTGCATTAGCACCTTGCGCAGGCTTGTGCAGATTGGCTCGCCCGTTTCTTCCTCGATCCATCGCAGCGAAAGATTTACGTCGCGCGACAAGTGCCAATGGTCGTCGGACGGGCAAAACTCCAGGCCGTTCCTAGAAATGGCGCGCTTGGCGTTGTCACGCCCATATGCAACGCTACGGTTCACGGCGTCCGCCTCCACCCTTCTTCGCGGTCTGAAGTTTCAAAGATGCGCGCTTGGCCAACTGTTCCGTGTGTCGGCGCAAGTAGGTGCTGGCGCTGCCAGAGGCTTCGCGCCATCCCATCCAATACGAACGCATCTTCTCTTCGTCTGCGACGGGCGTGTTGCTGGCGTCCATGCGTGCGGAGAAGCGCTCGTTCCAGGTGTGGCGCAATACGTGAGGCGTCAAGTCGATCAGGCTCGGTTCTGCACGCCTCAGCAGTGCGAAGACCTTCTCCAAGCCTTTGATCGACATTGGCGATCCTTCATGCGGCCCAGGCTGATGTGTCACGATCAGAAAGTCATGGCGCTTAGCCCGCCGTAGCCTGCTACGGTCATGCAACACGTATTCGTAGACGGCCTTGGACAGGGCCGGTGAAAGAGGGAGTCGTCTGTCCAGCGTCTTCGCGACGGGCTGATGCGGGCGGGGATCCTCCGGATCGTCGTGGCGACGCGCGATGATTACCTCATTGGCCTGCAGGTCGAAGTCTTGCACCTTGAGGGCCAGCAGCTCGCCGGCGCGCATACCCAGTTCGCTGAGCAGGCTAACGATCAAGGCATTGCGCGTGCGCAGCGCGGGGGTAAACGGATTGCCAGCGAATGACGGGCGGACCAGTTCCTCAAGCCTCTGTTGCGCCGCGGCATCCAAAGATCGGCGCGCCGTGAAACTGCTTCCACGGCGAACGCGGGGTCGGCTCATCTCAATGCGAGCCACCAGTCGCGCCAAAGAAGCGCGCCCTCCCTCATCAGCGCAAGAATGATCGAGAAGATAGTTTCCCAACCAATGCACGTACTGGGCGATATAGCTCAGACGAATGTAATGCGCGCTCGTGCTGATCCGTGCAGGTGGATTGGCGGCGTGTGACATGCGCGCCCCTTCGGTACGACGCGGCAGCCCAGTGAGCTTGCGAGTTGCGCGCCCGTCGTTAACGCTTCGTGTCTGGGCAAACGCCCGAAGAGACTCGGTCTCCGAATCGGTCAGAAACTTCTGCGCCTCAAACCGCTCCTGGAGATCGATGGATTGCGCTGCCGTCCAGCGGTACAGCAACCGCAACGCATGGAGCGCGGCCAGCATGGTGTTCGGTGCCTTGCTGGCGTTGCGGATCTGGGTGGTGACAAATAGCGTGGGCAGATAGACGGGGACGCCGCAGCTGTCGACCAGTAAGGGGATCCGTTCCCCATCAGAGAACTTGATGAACCGAATTCGGACGGAGTCGTCCCCCACCTGCGGGTGAGTCAGAGAGTACATGCCACCGCCCCACAGATACCTTACAATGCTTCAAGGTGGAAAGAAACCGGCAAACATGCAAGAAGAAAATTTACAGATCAGACGTAAAAAAGCCCGCAGCAAGCGGGCTTCAGGGCAAAACTCAACAAAATAAGGATCGGTAGGTCCTAGAACGGGATATCGTCATCCATATCCTCAAACCCGTTCGACGGGGCTTGCGGCTGGCGGCGCTGGCCGCCCTGCTGACCGCCGGCTTGCTGGGCGCCACCGCCCTGGCCACGGCTTGCACCACCGCCGTAGCCGCCACCACCGGCACCGCCCTGCGCCTCGCGGCTGTAGCCACCGCCACCACCGCCGAAGCTGCCTTCTTCACCACCGCCACCCGCGCCACGGCCACCCAGCATCTGCATCTGGTCCGCAACGATTTCGGTGCTGTACTTTTCCTGGCCCGACTGGTCCTGCCACTTGCGCGTGCGGATGCGGCCCTCGATGTAGACCGACGAACCCTTCTTCAGGTACTGGCCGGCGATCTCTGCCAGCTTGCCGAAGAAGGCAATACGGTGCCATTCGGTCGCTTCCTTGAACTCGCCGGACTGCTTGTCCTTGTAGCGGTCAGTCGTCGCCAGCCGGATGTTGGTCACGGCATCGCCGCTGGGCATGTAGCGGGTTTCCGGGTCGGCGCCCAGGTTACCGACGAGAATGACTTTGTTGACCGATGCCATGTAAATGTTCTCCAAGGACCGCGCCCCGTCCGGCGGCAGTTGCGCGGCAATACTGAATTTGCTGTGGGTTGTTCGTCAAGGATGACCGGCAGGGATGCGCAATCCACTTCAGCGCGTCACCTGCTTCACCGCTTCACCGCTTTGCTTGTTGGCGTCACCTGCTGGCGATCACCGATCGGCGCCACGCTTCAGGTAAGCGACACTTCACGTAAACGACATCACGCGCCCTCCGGACCCCCGGTCGGGCGCGTGCTCATGCTAACCCCGATAAGACGAAAAAGCGTTTCGGGCTGCTACGGATACGCCACAAACTGTGTCTAACCCGCCACTGCCGAAGCGCCACCGTTGTTGCCCGTGCCCGCACGGGCCGGCGGCGCCTTCATGCTCCACGCGATTATAAGCCAGACCATCAACACGGCCGCGCAGCCGACGAACACGGCGCTCCGGCCTTCGTGCTTGAGCAGCCAGCCGCCTACCACGCCGCCCAGGAACAGCCCCATGGCCTGCGTGGTGTTGTAGATCCCCAGTGCGGCGCCCCGGCCGGATGCCGCGTAACGCGATACCAGCGACGGCTGCATGGCCTCCAGCACGTTGAACGCCACGAAAAACAGCAGCAGCACGCCGACAATCGGCCAGAGGCCGTGCACGACGGCAAACAGGAGCTGGACCGCGGTCATCAGCGCCACGGACGCCAGCAGCACCGGGCGCACGCGACCGTAGCGCTCGGCGGCCATCATCGGCCCCAGCATGAGAACGAACGACACCAGCACCACCGGCAGGTAGACCTTCCAGTGCTGGTCCAGCGGCATGCCGGCGTCCTTCAGCATGGCGGGCACCACCATGAACATGGCGACCTGGCTGGCATGCAGCGCCAGCACGCCGACATTCAGGCGGGCCAGGTCGCCGTTAAGCAGAACCTTGCGGAACGGCATCTGCACGGGATGCGGCGGCGGCGGCGCGGGCACCAGGAACAGTGTCACGCCGATGGCGAGCACGCCCAGCACGGCCATCAGGCCAAAGATGCCCGGCATGCCAATGCTGTGCAGCAGCGGCGACGCGATCACGAGCGACAGGGCAAAGGTCAGCCCGATGCTGCCGCCCACCATCGCCATGGCCTTGGTGCGATGCCGTTCGCGCGTCAGGTCGGCAATGCACGCCGTGATGGCCGCCGAAATGGCGCCCATGCCCTGTAGCGCGCGGCCGACGGTGATGCCGGTCAGCGTGTCGGAGAACGCGGCGATCAACGCGCCCGCCACGAACAGCAGCAGCCCGCCCACCATGACCGGCTTGCGCCCGATGCGGTCGGAGAGCCAGCCCAGCGGGATGTGCAGGAACGCCTGCATCAGCCCATAGATGCCCATGGCGATGCCGATGCGCTGGGCATCGTGCCCGTCGGGCAGGCCGCGCGCGTATTCGGCGAATACCGGCAGGATCAGGAACAGGCCCAGCATGCGCAGGGCAAAGATGCTGGCCAGCGAGAGACTGGCACGCAACTCGCTTTTGGTCATGCGGTCGCGCACGGCTTCCGTCTTGGCGGGCTCGTCGGCGATGGTCGCGGGCTGTTGGGAAGAAGGGATCGACGGCATTGCGGTCGTGAATGGAATTCTGGCGCGGTCGGCCCTGGGGCAAACAAGGTGCCGCCAGGCCGGGATGGCGTGAGCGACGGGAGCTTCGATCGTCCTGGCGCCGGGAAGTTGCCTGCGGGCGGCATGCCGCGCGGGGCACTGACGGTGCACTGACGGGCGCCGATGCAACGCTCACGGGACCCGCGGGGACGTTGTCTTCTACCCGCCTTGCGCCGGGCAACCCCGGAAACCGAAGTTCGGTATATTAGCAGGTTTGCTCCCCGCGCTTCCCGGGTCACGTGGCCGCAGTCGGCCACCCCCAAAGTGCGTGGGGCGGCAGGGCTTGCGCCCGTTTTTTGGGCGCCGCAGGCGTTGCTTTAGGCACTTTGACATTTCCGTGAGACCGACCTGTCTGCCATCCGGCGGCATTGGCGGCCTGGCTGGGCGAACTATCGGTATATGGAAGAAATCAAGATCCGTGGGGCGCGAACCCACAACCTGAAGAACATCAATCTCGACCTGCCGCGCAACAAGCTCATCGTCATCACGGGCCTGTCCGGTTCCGGCAAGTCGTCGCTGGCGTTCGATACCCTCTACGCGGAGGGCCAGCGCCGCTATGTGGAGTCCCTCTCCGCCTACGCCCGGCAATTCCTGCAACTGATGGAAAAGCCCGACGTCGACCTGATCGAGGGCCTGTCTCCCGCCATTTCCATCGAGCAGAAGGCCACCAGCCACAACCCGCGCTCCACCGTGGGCACGGTGACCGAAATCCACGACTACCTGCGCCTGCTGTTTGCCCGCGCCGGCACGCCCCACTGCCCCGACCACAACCTCGCCCTGCAGGCCCAGAGCGTGGCCCAGATGGTGGATGCGGCGCTGGCGATGCCCGAGGACACCAAGCTGATGATCCTGGCGCCGGTGGTGTCCGACCGCAAGGGCGAGCATTCTGACCTGTTCGATTCGATGCAGGCGCAGGGTTTCGTGCGCTTCCGCATCCGCTCGGGTGGTGGTACGGCGCACGAGGCGGAGGCCAAGGTCTATGAGGTCGACGCCCTGCCCAAGCTGAAGAAGACCGAGAAGCACACCATCGAGGTGGTGGTGGACCGCGTCAAGGTGCGGGCGGACATCAAGCAGCGCCTGGCGGAATCGTTCGAAACCGCGCTGCGCCTGGCCGACGGCCGCGCCATCGCGCTGGAAATGGATACCGGCCGCGAGCATGTGTTCAGCTCGCGCTTTGCCTGCCCGATCTGCTCGTACTCGCTGCAGGAGCTGGAGCCGCGGCTGTTTTCGTTCAACAACCCGATGGGCGCCTGCCCGAGTTGCGACGGCCTGGGCCAGATCACGTTCTTCGATCCGAAGCGCGTGGTGGCCTTCCCGAATCTCTCGCTGGCTTCCGGCGCCATCAAGGGGTGGGATCGCCGCAACCAGTTCTACTTCCAGATGCTGCAAAGCCTGGCGGCGTTCTACGACTTCGACACGGAAACGTCGTTCGAGGATCTGCCGCCCAATGTTCAGCAGGTAGTGCTGCACGGGTCCGGCGAGGAAGAGATTCCGTTCACCTATATCAACGAAAAAGGCCGCACCACGGTGCGCGCGCACGTGTTCGAAGGGATCATCCCCAACCTGGAGCGCCGCTACCGTGAAACCGATTCGGTGGCCGTGCGCGAGGAACTGGCCAAGTACCAGAACAACCAGCCCTGCCCGGTCTGCCATGGCACGCGGCTGCGAACGGAAGCGCGCCACGTCAAGGTGGGCGAGGACGACCAGGCGCGTGCGATCTACGAGATCAACGGCTGGCCGCTGCGCGACGCACTGACCTACTTCCTGACGCTGAACCTGCACGGCGCCAAGCGCGAGATCGCCGACAAGATCGTCAAGGAAATCACCGCACGGCTGAATTTCCTGAACAACGTCGGGCTGGACTACCTGTCGCTGGAGCGCAGCGCCGATACGCTCTCGGGCGGCGAGGCGCAGCGGATCCGGCTGGCGTCCCAGATCGGCTCAGGCCTGACCGGCGTGATGTACGTGCTGGACGAGCCGTCGATCGGCCTGCACCAGCGCGACAACGACCGGCTGATCGGCACGCTCAAGCACCTGCGCGACATCGGCAACTCGGTGCTGGTGGTGGAGCACGACGAAGACATGATCCGGGCGTGCGACTACGTGGTCGACATCGGCCCCGGCGCGGGTGTGCATGGCGGCATGATCGTGGCCGAAGGCACGCCGGACCAGATCGAGGACGCCGTGGCATCGCTGACGGGCCAGTACCTGTCCGGCAAGCGGCGCATCGAGGTGCCGAAGACGCGCGCCGAGCCTGACGAGGAACGCCTGCTGCGCATCGTCAACGCAACCGGCAACAACCTGCGCAACGTCACGGCAGACATTCCGGTGGGCCTGCTGACCTGCATCACGGGCGTGTCCGGGTCGGGCAAGTCGACGCTGATCAACGACACGCTCTATCACGCTGTGGCGCGACACCTGTACGGCTCCACGGCGGAACCGGCCGCGCACGACCGCATCGAGGGCCTCGAGCACTTCGACAAGGTCATCAACGTCGACCAGAGCCCGATCGGCCGCACACCGCGATCGAACCCCGCAACCTACACGGGGCTGTTCACGCCGATTCGCGAACTGTTTGCCGGCGTGCCGTCGGCCAAGGAGCGCGGCTACGATCCGGGCCGTTTCTCGTTCAACGTCAAGGGCGGCCGCTGCGAGTCCTGCCAGGGCGATGGCGTGATCAAGGTGGAGATGCACTTCCTGCCGGATGTCTATGTGCCGTGCGATGTCTGCCACGGCCAGCGCTACAACCGCGAGACCCTGGAGGTGCAATACAAGGGCAAGAGCATCTCCGAGGTGCTGGACCTGACCGTCGAGCAGGCGCACGAGTTCTTCAGCGCGGTGCCGGTGGTGCGCCGCAAGCTGCAGACGCTGCTGGATGTGGGCCTGGGCTATATCCGACTAGGGCAGTCGGCCACGACGTTGTCCGGCGGCGAAGCGCAACGCGTCAAGCTGTCGCTGGAACTGTCCAAGCGCGACACGGGGCGCACGCTCTACATCCTGGACGAGCCGACCACGGGCCTGCACTTCCACGATATCGAACTGCTGCTCAAGGTCATCCACAAGCTGCGCGACCAGGGCAACACCGTCGTGATCATCGAGCACAACCTGGACGTCATCAAGACGGCGGACTGGCTGCTGGACATGGGTCCGGAGGGCGGTGCGGGCGGCGGGCAGGTCATTGCGAAGGGCACGCCGGAGACGGTGGCCAGCAGCAAGGCCAGCTTTACCGGGAAATACCTGGCGCCGCTGCTGAAGCGGGCCTGACCGGCACGATCACGGCAAATCCGGCGTCGATGCCGGATTTGCCGCACGCGCTTGCCGTACTGCGTGTACGGCAAGCGGCAGCGCGGGAGAGAAAGCCCCTCAGCGTGCCTGCGCCTGCGCCTCCGGCACGTCGGCCACCTTTGGCGGCTCGTCTTCCTTCATCCGGCTTCGGTTCATCATCCCCGCCTGCTCCAGCACCGGATACGCCGTGGCGCAGAACAGCGAATTCAGCCGCTTGAGTTCACTGATCACGTCCAGGTGCAGCGAACTGGTCTCGATGCTCTCCGTCGTCTGGATCGCCACGCGCTGCAGATGGGTGCGCGCGTACTTGCGCTCCAGGTCGCGGAAGTTGGCCTTTTCCGCCATCAGCTGCTGCGCGCTGCGGAGGTCGCCGGTCAGGAACACCGACAAGCCCAGCCGCAGGTTGGCCACCAGCCGCCCGTGCATCTCGGCGATCTCCTGCATGCCTGCCTCCGAGAAGGCCAGGTTGTGGGCAATCTTCTTTTCCTTGGCATCCAGCACGATCCGCTCGATCAGGTCGCCCGCATGCTCCAGGTTGATCGTCAGCGAGATGATTTCGGTCCAGCGCTGGCCGTCGCGCTCGTCCAGGGCCTCGGTGCTGATGCGCGTCAGGTACAGCTTGATGGCGGTGTAGAGATCGTCCACCTCGTTGTCGATCCGGCAGGTGGCATTGGCCAGCTTGACGTCGTTGGTGCGCAGCACACGCAGCATGTTGTCCAGCATCTGCTCGACGCGGTCGCCGATGCGCAGCACCTCGCGCGCCGCATTGGCCAGCGCCAGCGTGGGCGTGGGCAGCGCGGCGGGGTCCAGGTGGCGCGGCGTCACCTGGCTGTCGCCGGTGTTGCGGCCCGGCAGGATCGCCTCGCAGACACGCGCCATCGGCCCGGTGGCGCCCAGCAGCAGGATGGCCAGCGCCACGTTGAACAAGAGGTGGAAATTGACGATCAGGCGCTGCGGGTCCGCATCGGCGAGCGCCAGCAGCTCCTCCGCCCGCGTCAGCAGCGGCAGCGCGATCACGCAACCCAGCAGCCGCGACAGCAGGTTGCCCATCGTCACGCGCTTGCCCGGCTGGTTGTTGCCGGACGTGGTCAGGAGCGCCGAGATGCCCGAGCCCAGGTTGGCGCCAAGCACCAGCGCCATCGCCACGTGGATCGACACCACGCCCGCGGACGCCAGCGCGCCGCAGAACAGCACCACGGCCAGACTCGAATAGCAAAGGATGGTCAGGAATGCGCCGATCAGCATGTCGAGCGCGGCATCGCCGGTCAGCGTGCTGAACAGCACCTTCACGCCGGCGGCCTGCACCACGGGGCGCGTGGCGATCGAGATCAGCTCCAGCGCCAGCGTGATCAGGCCCAGCCCGATCAGTACGCGGCCCACGTGGCCCGCCTTGCTGCCCTTCCACGACAGATGGAAGATCACGCCGACGAAGATCAGCAACGGCGACAGCCAGGACAAATCCAGCGAGAACACCTGCACCATCACCGCGGTGCCCACGTTGGCGCCCAACATGATGGCAAGCGCGGGTGCCACCGCGATCAGGCCCTGGCCCACGAACGAGCTGACGATCACGGCGGTGGCATTGCTGCTCTGGACGAGGCCGGTCACACCCAGTCCGGCGACGAAGGCGGTGAAGCGATTGGAAACGCTGACGGAAAGCACGTGCCGAAGATTGGCGCCGTACACGCGCAGGATGCCGACCTTGACGATGTTGGTGCCCCAGACCAGGAGCGCCACGCCGGAAAGCAGATGAAGGAGTACGCCCATCGTGCGTCCTTGTTGTGACCGGTGCCGACATGGAACAACGGAGGCGCCGCCCGGTCATCGTGTTGTTGTCAATGAGGCATTATGCGCCCCCACCCCCCGTGGGGCAATGGACGGCCCAGCGCTGGCGCGTGCAGGCAACAGCCGCCGCGCCGCGTGCAGGCAACAGCCGCCGCGCCGCGTGCTGGATTCATCGGCATCGGCGGGCGGAAGCTGTAGGGAAAGCGCGCGGATGCGCGCGAGGCAGAAGGCCTTGGCGGGGTATCGAGAAGACGCCGCGCGGTCTTCTTGGCCGTGCCTCTTGGAGATCGTTTCAAAATGAAGCGAAGCGGTCCTGGCTAGGCGTGCGGCAGGTCAATACATTCTGTCTAGTACGGCCAGGCCGCGCAACGACGCCAGGATCTTTTGAAACGATCTCTTAGTGGCCTTCGAAATTGCAGACGGTGAACAGCGGCAGGCCGCTCCGTTGCAGCAGCTTCGAGCCACCCAGCTCGGGAAGATCGACGATCGCGGCGCCCTCCACCACCGTCGCGCCCAGGCGCTCCAGCAGCTTGCGGCCGGCCATCATGGTGCCGCCGGTGGCAATCAGGTCATCGATCAGCAGCACGCGGTCGCCCGGCTTGCAGGCGTCGGCGTGGATTTCCACCGTGGCGCTGCCGTACTCGAGCTCGTATTCCTCGGCCACGGTCTGGAACGGCAGCTTTCCCTTCTTGCGGATCGGCACAAAGCCCAGGTTCAGCTCGTACGCGATGATCGAGCCGAGGATGAAGCCGCGCGCGTCGATGCCGGCCACGAGGTCCAGCCGCTGATCCATGTAGCGGTGCACAAAAACGTCGATCAGCACGCGCAGCGTCTTGGGGCTCTGCAGCAGCGGCGTGATGTCGCGGAACATCACGCCCGCCTGGGGCCAGTCCGGCACGGTGCGGATGCGGTCGCGCAGGTAACCGGTGACGTCGCCAAGATCGGGGGACTGGATGATGGAATCTGCCATGGGGAAATACGTGGAATAAGTAATCGCGCCGGCGGACGCACGGCAAGGGCCAGCGCCGGGACGCGCGCCGGCCCGCATTATGGGTCACAACCGCGCGGCTTGTGTGCCGTGCGGCAGCGGCTGCGCGCATCGGCTTTGCGAATCGCCTGCGGTAACGGGCTACCACCCGTGCCGCGTCAGGCCGCCGCACAATGATCCGGCCGGCCCAACGGGCCCCGGACATCCGTAACCATACAGGAGACAGCGATGGCAAAGAAGATTCTGATGCTGGTAGGCGACTTTGCAGAGGACTACGAGACCATGGTGCCATTCCAGGCACTGCAGATGGTGGGTCACACCGTCCATGCGGTCTGCCCCGACAAGAAGGCAGGCGATGCCTGTGCCACGGCCATCCACGACTTCGAAGGCGACCAGACCTATACCGAAAAGCGCGGCCACAACTTCACGCTCAACGCCACCTTCGCGGACGTCGATCCCGCAGCGTATGACGCACTCGTCATCCCCGGCGGCCGTGCGCCCGAATACCTGCGGCTGAACGCGCGCGTCATCGAGATCGTGCGGCACTTCGCCACGGCCGACAAGCCGATTGCCGCCGTCTGTCATGGCGCACAATTGCTGGCCGCGGCGGAAGTCCTGGAAGGCCGCACCTGCTCCGCCTACCCCGCCTGCGCGCCGGAAGTCCGGCTGGCGGGCGGCAAGTACGCCGACATCCCGGTCGACCAGGCACACACCGACGGCAACCTCGTCACGGCACCGGCCTGGCCCGCCCATCCTGCCTGGCTGGCACAGTTCCTTGCCGTGCTCGGGACGCGGATCGTACAGTAGAGACTTCCGAACGCGGCACCGCCGCACGGGGGCTTCGCATGTGTGAGATCTTCATCCGGGCCAATCCGGATTCGTACCAGACCCAGTCGCGGTCGCTGCGCCTGCACGGCGTGGCGACCAGCATCCGCCTGGAAAGCCTGTTCTGGGAAGTCCTGGAAGAGCTGGCCCAGCGCGACGCCATGAGCGTCAACCAGTTGCTGACCCGGCTGCATGACGAACTGGCCGAGCACCGCGGCGAGGCGTCGCTGTCGGCCAATTTCTCGTCGTTCCTGCGCGTGTGCTGTCTGCGCTACCTGCTGCTGCAGGGCGAAGGCCGGATTCCCGCCGATACGTCCGTGCCGCTCCGCTCGCTGGACGCGCGCGCCGTGCTGGACAGTCTGCCGCCGTCGTGGGTGGAGGCCGACGCTGGCAGCCGCCGCACCACCGCATCACCACGCAAGGCGGACGCCGCGGCCGCGCGCTAATCCCGGATCAGCCGTTCCTCGGCGGACTCCAGCGCTTCGGGGGTACCGCGCAGCACGATGATGTCGCCGGGTTCCAGCACCGTTTCCGGCTGGGGATCGAAGGCCCGGATGCCGCGCCGGCGCACCGCCGTCACCTCCACGCCGATCCGGTCCAGCCCCAGCGCGCCCAGCCGGCGCCCCACCGCCGTGTGTTCCGGCCCCAGCGACACCGAATGCAGCCGCACCGTGTCGCGCTCGACCATGTCTTCCTCGTCGTCGCGCCCGTGGAAGTAGCCGCGCAGCAGGCTGTAGCGCGCGTCACGCGCCTGCTGCACGCCACGCACCACGCGCCGCATCGGCACGCCCAGCAGCACCAGCGCATGAGAGGCCAGCATCAGGCTGCCTTCGATGATTTCCGGCACCACCTCGGTGGCGCCGGCCTTCTGGAGGGTGTCGAGCTCGGAATCGTCCACCGTGCGGACGATCACCGGCAGCGCCGGCGCCAGCTCCTGCACGTGGCGCAGCACCTTGAGCGCGGACGGCGTATTGGCGTACGTCACCACCAGTGCGGCCGCGCGATGGATACCGGCGGCGATCAGCGCCTCGCGCCGGCCCGCATCGCCGTACACGACGGTGTCGCCTGCGGCAGCGGCCTCCCGCACGCGGTCCGGATCAAGATCCAGCGCCACATAGGTGATGCCCTCGCGCTCCAGCATATGCGCCAGGTTCTGCCCGCTGCGGCCGAAGCCGCAAATGATGGCGTGCTTTTCCGTCTGCAGGCTCTGCGCGGCGATCCGCGTCATGTTCAGCGACTGCATCAGCCATTCGTTGGCGGCAAAGCGCAGCACGATGGCATCGCTGTACTGGATCAGGAACGGCGCCGCCAGCATCGACAACAGCATCGAGGCCAGGATCACCTGGATCAGCACCGGGTCCACCAGACCCATGCCGTCGATCTGGTTCAGCAGCACGAAGCCGAATTCGCCGGCCTGCGCCAGCCCCAGGCCCGTGCGGATGGCCACCCCCTGGCGCGAGCCGAACAGCCGCGCCAGCCCCGTGATCAGCACCAGCTTGAACAGAATCGGCACCGCCAGCAGGCCCAGCACCAGCCAGATGTGGTCCAGCACCACGCGGATATTCAGCAACATGCCGATGGTGACGAAAAACAGCCCCAGCAGCACGTCGCGGAACGGCTTGATGTCCTCCTCCACCTGATGGCGGTAGGGCGTCTCCGAGATCAGCATGCCGGCCATGAACGCGCCCAGTGCCATCGACAGGCCCAGCCGTTCGGTCAGCGCGGCCATGCCCAGCGTCACCAGCAGCAGGTTGAGCATGAACAGCTCCTGCGACCGGCGCGCCGCCACCACGTGGAACCAGCGGCTCATCAGCCTCTGGCCCAGGAAGAAGATCGCGCCCAGGGCCACCACGATCTTGACCGTGGCCAGCCCGAGCGCCGCGGCCAGATCCGCGGGATCGCGCGACAACGCCGGGATGACGATCAGCAGCGGCACCACGGCCAGATCCTGGAACAGCAGCACGCTGATGATGTTGCGGCCGTGTTCGCTTTCCAGCTCCATCCGCTCGGACAGCATCTTCGACACGATGGCCGTCGACGACATGGCCAGCGCGCCGCCCAGCGCCACCGACGCCTGCCAGGACAGCGGGAAGAGCCAGTTGAACAGCCAGCTGGCGGGGATCACGACCAGCATCGACAGCACGACCTGGGACCCGCCCAGCCCGAACACCAGCCGCCGCATGGCGCGCAGCTTGCTCAGGCTGAATTCCAGCCCGATCGAGAACATCAGGAAGACGACGCCGAATTCGGCCAGGTACTTGGTCTGCCCCGAATCGCTGGCCAGGCCGAGGGCGTGGGGACCGATCAGGATGCCAACCGCCAGGTAGCCTAGCATGGGCGGCAGCTGCAGCATGCGGAAGGCCACCACGCCGAGCACGGCGGCGGCCAGCAGCATCAGGGTCAGTTCCAGCGGAGAATGCATTCGGCAGGCTTAGAGTGATCGACCGGGCACGCGCGCCGTCCCGGCATTTGCGCCCTGCCGGCGAAACGGCAAGCGCGGCGGTCGTCGGGGCCCCTCGGGCGGGGAGCCAGGCCAGACGCCATCGCATTCGTTGGTATACTTCGTCGCCATGATAGCCAATTTCGATGCGGATCGAGCACTCCGGCTCGCCCGCCATACCCTCCAGATTGAAGCCGAGGCCGTTTCCGCGCTGGCCGGCCGACTGACACCCGCGTTCACCAAGGCCGTGGAGATGATCCTGGCCTGCACGGGGCGCGTCGTCGTGTCGGGCATTGGCAAGTCGGGCCATATTGGCCGCAAGGTGGCGGCCACGCTGGCCTCCACCGGCACACCGTCGTTCTTCGTGCATCCGGCCGAGGCCAGCCACGGCGACCTCGGGATGATCACGCGCGACGACGTGCTGATCGCATTCTCCAATTCCGGCGAAACCGCCGAATTGCTGTCGATCATCCCCATCGTCAAGCGCATCGGCGCCGGCCTGATCTCGGTTACCGGCAATCCGGAGTCGAACCTGGCCAAGCTGGCCGACGCGCACCTGGACGGTGCAGTGGCCCAGGAAGCCTGCCCGCTGAACCTGGCGCCGACCGCCAGCACCACCGCCGCACTGGCGCTGGGCGACGCTCTCGCCGTGGCCGTGCTCGATGCGCGCGGCTTTGGCGAAGAAGACTTTGCCCGGTCCCACCCGGGCGGCGCGCTGGGCCGCAAGCTGCTGACCCACGTGCGCGACGTCATGCGCACCGGCAACGGCGTGCCGGAAGTGCGCGAAAACACGCCGCTGGCCCAGGCGCTGATGGAAATCACCCGCAAGGGCATGGCCATGACGGCCGTGGTGGACCCGGACGGCCATGCCATCGGCGTGTTCACCGACGGCGACCTGCGCCGGCTGCTGGAAACCCCGCGCGACTGGCGGACCGTGCCGATTGGCGACGTCATGCACCGCAACCCGCACACGGTCAACCAGGACCAGCTGGCCGTGGAGGCCGTGCAGGTCATGGAAGCCAACCGCATCAACCAGTTGCTGGTGGTGGACGGCGACGGCCGCCTGGTGGGCGCCCTGCATATCCACGACCTGACGCGCGCCAAGGTCATCTGAACGATGCGGGACCTCTTCGCCAGGCTCACCGGGTTCATCATGCGGCTGTTGCCGCTGCTGCTGATGGCAATCGTCGCCGGCAGCACCTTCTGGCTGGTCCAGGTGAATTCGCCGCGCGAAGACACCTCCCGCGAGAACGTCAAGCGGCACGAGCCGGACTACTGGATGGAGCGCTTCTCCGCCACGGAGCTGGCTGAAGACGGCACCACGAAGCTGCGCTTCACGGGCATCAAGATGATCCATTTCGAGGACGACCAGACCTACGACGTGACCCGTCCGGCCATGCGCGCCTACCAGCCCGATCGCCCGCCCGTCACCGCCAACTCCGACCGCGGGGTGATGAATGCCGAGGGCTCCATCATCGACCTGTACGGCAATGCATTCGTCGTGCGGCAGGCCGGCCCGGACCCGTCCAAGGACCCGCGCATGACTGCCGCTTCTCAATATTTCCAGTTGCTGGTCAATGACGATATCGTCAAGACCGACAAGGCGGTGGAACTGCATCGCGGCCCGTCGGTGATGACCGCCAACGGCCTGATCTTCAACAACGTCACCCGCGAAGTACAATTGCTGGGCAACGTCCGCGGCACGATCATCATGAATCCGCCGTCAGGGCAGGCCAAGACACCCTAATCATCGCCGCGACGATGCCAGAGCGCCGTCAGGTGCCGACCTGATCGCCGTCCCTTTCTCACCGCTAGCCAAACATGACTTCATCCCTGACGACATTGTCCTGTCGCCGCATCGCGCCCGCCCTGCTGGCGGCAACCGCCGCGCTCGGCATGACCCTGGCCCAGCCGGTCCTTGCCGAACGCGCGGACAAGGACAAGCCGCTGGTGCTGGAGGCCAACAATGCCAGCTACGACGACGTCAAGCAGATCTACACGCTGACTGGCAACGTGGTGCTGACCAAGGGCACGATGGTGCTGAAGTCCGATGCGGCCGAGATCCGCACCGACCCCGAGGGCTACCAGTACGCCGTGGCCACCGCCAAGCCGGGCCGGCAGGCCTATATCCGCCAGAAGCGCGATGGCGTGGACGAGTACATCGACGGCTGGGGCGACCGCATCGAATACGACGGCAAGGCCGAGATCAACAAGCTGATCGGCCATGCCCGCGCGGCGCGCGTGGCCGGCACCGGCGCGAAGATCATCGACGAGATCCGCGGGGCCGTCATCACCTACGACAGCCGCAACGAGCTGTATACGGCCACCGGCGGCGACAACAATACGTCCACCGGCAATCCGTCCGGCCGCGTGCGCGCCGTGCTGTCGCCGCGTGCGGACCAGGCCAGCGGCCCTGCCGCCCCGCCCCTCGAACTGAAGCCGGCGCCCGCGCCCGCCAAGCCCTGAACGACACGCTGCCCGCAGCGTCACGCACTGCATGATTGCCTGAGATGAACGATACCGCCACGCTCGCCACCCCCGACGCTTCCGCCGTCCGCACCGACAGCAGCACCCTCGTCGTGCGCCACCTGAAGAAGCGCTACGGCTCGCGCACCGTGGTCAAGGACGTCTCGCTGGACGTGAAGAGCGGCGAGGTGGTCGGCCTGCTGGGCCCCAACGGCGCGGGCAAGACCACATCGTTCTACATGATCGTGGGCCTGGTGGCGCTGGACGAAGGCGACATCGTGCTGGACGACCAGCACATCAGCGGCCTGGCGATCCATGAGCGCGCGCGCATGGGCCTGTCATACCTGCCGCAGGAGGCGTCGGTCTTCCGCAAGCTCAACGTCGAGGAAAACATCCGCGCCGTGCTGGAGCTGCAGGTGGAAAACGGCAAGCCGCTATCCAAGGCGGAGCTGGACCGCCGCCTGGATGCGCTGCTGGACGACTTGCAGATTGCCCACCTGCGCAACAACCCGGCGCTGTCGCTGTCCGGCGGCGAGCGTCGCCGGGTGGAAATCGCGCGCGCGCTGGCCTCGTCGCCGCGCTTCATCCTGCTGGACGAGCCGTTCGCCGGCGTGGACCCGATTGCCGTGGGCGAAATCCAGCGCATCGTCAGCTTCCTCAAGGCGCGCAACATCGGCGTGCTGATCACGGACCACAACGTGCGGGAGACGCTGGGGATCTGCGACCACGCGTACATCATCAGCGAAGGCACCGTGCTGGCCGCCGGCATGCCCGAGGAAATCATCGCCAACGAGTCCGTGCGGCGCGTGTACCTGGGCGAGAATTTCCGCATGTGATGCCCCGGCCGCGCACCCCGCGCGGACCGCTCGCCGACAGTGGTTGGCGATCACGAAGCAAAAGCGATAGGCGATAGCAATTTCCGTTCCAACAACGGAAAGATGCGCATAGAATAGGTCGCTATGAAACCGTCGCTTCAGCTTCGCCTCTCCCAGCACCTTGCCCTGACTCCGCAGCTGCAGCAGTCCATCCGGCTGTTGCAACTCTCGACGCTGGAACTGCAGCAGGAAGTGGAGCAGGCGCTGACCGAGAACCCTCTGCTGGAACGCGAAAACGACTGGATCGAGAGCCCGCTGCGCGTGGCCGCGGACGGCTCTGTCAACCTCCAGAGCGCGCCCGCGCCGGCCCCTGCCGAGCAGCAGGGTGGCAACGGCGAGGACCGCGCGGAAGGCGCGTCCGGTGGCGACGAAGACAACTATAGCGACAACTCCGGCGAGGACTACGGCAACGACTGGAGCCTCGATGACTTTGCCCGCCGCCCCCAGGGCGACGAGGACGAAAAGACGCCGATGCAGTTGCGCGATGCCGAACCGACGCTGCGCGAATACCTGATGGAACAGCTTGCGCCGCTCAAGATTTCGACGCGCGACAAGGGCCTGGCCATCTTCCTGATCGAATCGCTGGACGACGACGGCTACCTGAGCGCGTCGCTCGAGGAAATCTGCACCGAACTCCCCGAGGAACTGGAGTTCGAGATCGACGAAGTCCACGCGATACTGACGCTGCTGCAGAGCTTCGACCCGCCCGGCGTGGGCGCGCGCAATGCCGCGGAATGCCTGGCCCTGCAATTGCGCCGACTGCAGCATCCGCAGCGTGAACTGGCGCTGTCCATCGTCAACCATCATCTGGAACTGCTGGCCGTCCGTGACTACACGCGACTCAAGAAAGCGCTGCAGGTGGACGAAATAGCATTGAAGGCAGCGCACGATCTGATTCGCTCGCTCGCGCCCTACCCCGGTCATGCATACAGCCGCCCGGAAGCGGACTTTGTCGTGCCCGATGTGTTCGTGCGCAAGACTGGTGGTGGATGGATCGCGCAGCTCAATCCCGACGTCATGCCACGCCTGCGCATCAACGACATGTATGCGCAGATTTTGCGCGGTGCAAAAGGGGAATCGGGCACTGCTGGGCTGCAACAAAAACTGCAGGAGGCGCGGTGGCTCATCAAGAACATCCAGCAGCGATTCGACACGATCCTGCGCGTGGCGCAGGCGATTGTGGAGCGTCAAAAGAACTTTTTCACGCACGGCGAAATCGCGATGCGCCCCTTGGTTTTGAGGGAGATTGCCGATACACTGGGTTTACATGAGTCAACCATTTCCCGGGTCACGACGAATAAATACATGGCCACGCCAATGGGTACTTTCGAACTGAAGTACTTCTTTGGCAGCCACGTCTCCACGGAGACGGGCGGCGCGGCCTCATCCACGGCAATCCGCGCGCTGATCAAGCAACTGATAGGAGCCGAAGACCCCAGGAATCCTCTTTCCGACAGCCGGATCGCCGAACTGCTTGGCGAGCAAGGCTTTGTGGTTGCACGCCGCACGGTGGCCAAATACCGCGAAGCGCTCAAGATCCCAGCAGTCAATCTCCGCAAGACTTTGTAGCCGAGCCGCAACCGCCTGCCTGGTGCGGCTCTTTCAGAAGGAGAAGCGCTATGAACTTCAAGATCAGTGGACACCACCTCGACATCACGCCGCCGCTGCGTGAGTATGTGGAAACGAAACTGGAGCGTATCGTCAGGCATTTCGATCAAGTCATTGGCGTTAGTGTGCTGCTATCGGTGGATAACCATAAGGAAAAGGACCGGCGTCAGTACGCGGAAATCAATCTGCATCTCAAGGGCAAGGACATCTTCGTTGAAGCACATCATGAAGACCTGTATGCGGCGATCGACGCTCTGGTCGACAAGCTCGACCGGCAAGTGATCCGCTACAAGGACCGCGTACAAGGCCACGATCGCGAAGCAGTCAAGTACCAGATGGCTGAAGCGCAACTACAGCAGCAATAGCCTTGCCGGCATCCCATTCGGGTTGCCTTGAAGAGGACTGAAAAGAAGAGATCAAGCCGCGCAATCAGCGCGGCTTTTTTGATGGACGCGCGGATTTGTGTCGCCACCGGCACTCCGGATTCCACTTGTTTCATTCGTTACCTTGGCGCCACGGCCAAAGGGTCCAGGGTGTTCGCAACGCGTCCCGCTCAGTGTATGCTGCGCCATACAAACAAGGCAGAACGGCCCCGGCGCACCGGACCGACATATCGCACGGCAAGAGACCATGCGTGGCGGGCGGCGGCAACGGGTGGGCAAGCCGGCCGGAATTCTTGCGGCACCACCCGCAGAACCGGCGTTGCATCGCACAAGTGCGGTGTGACCCTGCTCTATAATGGCCGGACGCTCCAATGCGAGCGTCCTGACAAAGCACTCGATATCCTGAATTGCCCCCACGCGGCGGGACGGCCAATGCGCCCCGGCCCGCTAACCTGACTTCTCGTGCATCGCCCATGAATCGTTTGGCCAAATTGCTGCCACCCGGCAACATCCACCTCGACGTCACCGTCACCAGCAAGAAGCGGGTGTTCGAGCAAGCCGGGCTCTTATTCGAGAACAACCATGGCGTGGCGCGTGCCACCGTGACGGATAACCTGTTTGCCCGGGAATCGCTCGGCTCGACCGGCCTTGGAGCCGGGGTCGCCATTCCGCACGGCCGCATCAAGGGCCTCAAGCAGCCGCTGGCCGGCTTCATGCGCCTGGCCGAGCCGATTCCGTTCGAATCCCCCGATGGCAAGCCCGTCTCGCTTCTGATCTTCCTGCTCGTGCCGGAACAGGCCACGCAGCAACATCTGGAAATCCTCTCGGAGATTGCGCAACTGCTGTCGGACCGCGACATGCGCGAAGGGCTGGCTACGTTGCCGACCCCGGAAGCTGTTCACCAGTTACTGACCCAGTGGCACCCCTGATCCCCGTGATTGCCCGCCCCATCGCCTCGCGCATCGCGGCCACCGCCGTCTGACGCGCAAAGCAAGTCCCGAAAGTCATCCCGCATGGAACTCACCGGCGTCACCTCGCAGTCGATCTTCGACGACAACGCAGCCGATATCAAACTCTCGTGGGTCGCCGGTCTCGAAGGAGCCGATCGTGCCTTCGATGTCGAATTCGCCCGTGAAGCCACATCCGCAGCCGATTTGGTGGGCCACCTGAACCTCATCCACCCGAACCGGATCCAGGTGCTCGGCAAGCCCGAGATCCTGTACTACCAGCGGCTCGATGACGAACCGCGCAAGCGGCAGATGGGCGAACTGATCCTGCTGGAGCCGCCGTTCCTGGTCGTGGCCGATGGCATGGAGCCCCCGCCGGACTTGGAACTGCGCTGCACGCGCTCGTCCACACCGCTGTTCACCACGCCGGTTTCCTCGGCGGCCGTGATCGATCACCTCCGGCTGTACCTGTCGCGCATCTCCGCGCCCCGCGTGACGATGCACGGCGTGTTCCTGGACATCCTGGGCATGGGCGTGCTGATCATGGGCGAATCCGGCCTGGGCAAGAGCGAACTGGGCCTGGAACTGATCTCGCGCGGCCACGGGCTGGTGGCCGACGACGCCGTGGACTTTGTCCGGCTGGGTCCCGATTTCATCGAGGGCCGCTGCCCGCCGCTGCTGCAGAACCTGCTGGAAGTGCGCGGCCTGGGCCTGCTCGATATCAAGACGATCTTCGGTGAGACGGCGGTCCGCCGGAAGATGAAACTCAAGCTTGTGGTGCAACTGGTGCGCCGCAATGATGGAGAGTTCGAACGCCTGCCGCTCGACTCGCAGTATCTCGATGTGCTCGGCCTGCCGATCCACATGGTGAAGATCCAGGTGGCGGCCGGCCGAAACCTCGCCGTGCTGGTGGAAGCCGCCGTACGCAACACGATCCTGCGCCTGCGCGGCATCGACACCCTGCGCGACTTCATGGACCGCCAGCGTGCCGCCATGCAGGCCGATGTGGTCTCCCGGGGCCAGGGACGACTGCTCTAGGCACGCCAGCCGCTCCAGCCACCGGCAAATGACCGCCGACGCCCGCCAACGCCCGCACCTCGCGGGCGTTTTTCATTTGCTTACAAGCGCCTGCCTGACTTGCGTCAACGGTCTACGGGTGCCCCCCGTTTTGTGCTGTAATGGGCATCGAGCCCAGTCCGGTACCGCCAGCCAACCTTTTCAGTATCCGAGAGATGGCGCGCGGCCAAGATGTTTTTCCACAGCCAGGAGAGAAGCATGAAGAAACTGATCGCGATGTGTGTGCTGGTGACCCCCCTGTTCGCCACGGCTGCATTTGCCCAAGGCGCTTCGGCTCCGGCCGCAGAGAAATCGGGCAAGACCGCGCAGCAGGAAAAGATGTCGGCCTGCGCCAAGCAGAACAAGGGCAAGAAGGGCGACGAATACAAGAAGGCCCAGAGCGAGTGCCTGTCCGGCAGTGGCCCGGCAGCCGCGGCCGAGCCGAAGACCCAGCAGGAAAAGATGGCGGCCTGTGCCAAGCAGAACAAGGGCAAGAAGGGCGACGAATACAAGAAGGCCCAGAGCGAGTGCCTGTCGGCCAAACCAGCCTGATCCGTCCCCACCCTCCAGCAAAGGCGAACCCCACACGGTTCGCCTTTGCTGTTTGGGTCACGCTGTCATGACGCCGCCATCACCCGATGCTATGCTTCCATTGATATGCGGATCATTCTCATCACCGGAATTTCCGGCTCCGGCAAGTCGGTCGCCCTGAACGTCCTGGAAGATGCAGGCTACTACTGTGTCGACAACCTGCCGGCCCAGTTCATCCCCGAGCTGACCAGCTACCTGGCCGACCAGGGCTACACGCACCTCGGCGTGGCCACCGACATCCGCAGCCGCGAATCGCTCGCGCGCCTGCCGGATACCGTGCGCAGCCTGGCCGCCGAACACCAGGTCCAGGTCCTGTTCCTGACCGCCAGCACCGATGCGCTGGTCCAGCGCTACTCGGAGACACGCCGCCGCCATCCCCTGTCCGCCCAGACCGATACACCCCTGGCGACGACAGACAACGTGGAGGGTGGCGACACCCGCATCAATACCTCGCTGATCGAAGCCATCGAAATGGAGCGCGAGCTGCTCAGCCCGCTGGCGGAATCGGCGCACCGCATCGATACGAGCAACGTGCGCACCAATGCGCTGCGCAGCTGGATCAAGGAACTGATCC
This sequence comes from Cupriavidus sp. 01L415, assembly GCF_056400065.1. Classification (NCBI taxonomy): domain Bacteria; kingdom Pseudomonadati; phylum Pseudomonadota; class Betaproteobacteria; order Burkholderiales; family Burkholderiaceae; genus Cupriavidus; species Cupriavidus sp. 01L415. Next base: position 73,569 of record NZ_JBFTSP010000001.1, read on the forward strand.
GCGATGACAGGCAGCAGCTGACGCTGCTGTTCGAGTCCTTTGGCTTCAAGCATGGCGTGCCGAGCGATGCCGACCTGGTATTCGACGTACGCTCGCTGCCGAATCCCTACTACGACCTCGCACTGCGTCCGTTGACGGGCCGCGACAAGCCCGTTATCGACTTCCTGCAAAGCCAGCCGATGGTGCTGGCCATGGCCGAGGACATTCGCGCCTACGTGGAGAAGTGGCTGCCGAGTTTCATTGCCGATAACCGCAGCTACCTGACCGTCGCAATCGGCTGCACGGGCGGCCAGCACCGCTCGGTGTTTATTGCGGAAAGACTTGCCAACTACTTCCGGGCACATGGTAATGTGCTGGTCAGACACCGCGAGCTTGCCCCGGCAAGCTGAAGCGTTGTACCGAGGTTTTGTACCCGAGTTTCGGCGAAGCGCGCCGCACCGACGCCGCCGACCCGCCACTGGAACCGGCACCGCATGTCGTCACATCCGCCCGACACCGCACCCAGGACTTCCGACCTGGACGCCCTGCCACTGTTTCCGCTGCACACGGTGTTATTCCCGGATGGCCGCCTGCCGTTGCGCGTGTTCGAGAAGCGCTACGTAGACATGGTGCGCAACTGCATGCGCGACCACACCCCGTTCGGTGTCTGCCTGATTGCCAGCGGCGAGGAAGTCAGCCGTCCCGGCCACCCCACCGATCCCGAACCCATTGGCTGCCTGGCCGACATCGTCGACTGCAACATGGAGCAGCTGGGTGTGCTGCTGATCGAGGCACGCGGGCGCCAGCGCTTTCAGGTGCTGTCACACGAAACGCGCGAAGACGGCCTGATCGTGGCACGCGCGGAGTTGATCCCGCCGGACGTCATCGATTGCAAGCTGGAGTTGCTCGGCGAATGCCTGGCCGCGTTGCGCCGCCTCGTGACCGCGATCCATGCGGAACAGACCGACAAGTCCAGGATGCCGTTTGCCGAACCGTACCTCTGGGACGACCCGAGCTGGGTGGCCAACCGGCTCTGCGAACTGCTGCCCGTGCCGCTCAAGGCCAAGCAAATGCTGATGGCCTTGCCCGATGCCGGCATGCGCATCGAGATCGTTCATCGCTACATGCGCCAACACCATATCATGTGACGCGCTTCGCTCATTTTCAGAACAATCCGATTCTTGCCTGATCCTCAAGCAGCCGGCGCACGGGCGCCGGCGTGCCGAGCGCGTCGAGGTCATCGAGCGACAGCCAGCGCCGGCTGACGCCATCATCGGCACCGCTGCGCAGCGCGAGCGCACCAAGGTCGACGCGGATCGCGCGAATCAGCAGCCGGAAATGCGTGAATACGTGGATCAGTTCGCCGGTCAGGCAGGCGCGCGTGGGTGTTCCAAACGCGCTGGCGGCATCCAGCGCCGCCAGCTCCGCGGCCTCCGCATCGAACGGCACCGAGGTCACCGCCATCTCTGGCAGGCTCCAGAGGCCTCCCCAGATGCCGCTGTCCGGCCGAAGCGAGACCAGCACGTCGCGCCCATGCCGTACGATCAGCATCACCGTGCTCCGCTCGGGAATTGCGGCACGCGGCTTGGGCGTGGGCAACACGGCTGTCAGGCCATCGCGCCGCGCCACGCAATCCGCCGACAGCGGGCAAGCCTCGGCGTCGACCAGGCAGGCAGGCTTGCCGCGCGAGCAAATCGTCGCGCCAAGATCCATCAGCCCCTGCGTGTACGCAACCATGTCTTCTGCTTGTCGCGGCCCCGCTGCGGGCAACGCAAGCTCAGCCAACTGCCACATGCGTGTCTCGATCGCCCGCTCACCCGGGTATCCGTGGATGCCGAAGACTCGCGCAAACACGCGTTTCACGTTGCCGTCGAGAATCGGCGATCGCACGCCCGCGCTGAACGCCGCGATGGCAGCCGCGGTGGAACGGCCAATGCCGGGCAGCGTGACGAGCACGGCGGGATCGGTCGGAAACACGCCGCCGTGGTCTTCCATCACCGATCTGGCGCAGCGATGCAGATTGCGCGCGCGCGAGTAGTAGCCCAGGCCGGCCCAGAGCGCCATCACTTCGTCCGCTGGCGCCGCAGCCAGTGCGGCCACCGTGGGCAGCGCGGTGACAAACCGCTGGAAGTACTCGATGACCGCCGCGACCTGCGTCTGCTGCAGCATGATTTCCGACAACCAGATGCGGTAGGGATCGCGCGTGTTCTGCCACGGCAGGTCATGCCGGCCGTGCTCGCGCTGCCAGCGCACCACGCGCGCGCCGAAGTCCGGCGGCACGGTGATGTCGGGCGATACGTTGACGGCGGGAACAGAGGCGGCAGCGGACTTGCGGGGCATTGCGTGGGAACAGGTAGGGTGTGCGGCACCAATGGCGAATCGGAAGCGTCTCGGAGGCCAATCAGACGCGCAGAGGCGAATCGGGGACGAACATCCGGGGGCGACGGACCAAAAAACAAGGCGCCGCTCGAAGGCGGCGCCACATGATACCGCGCGGGCGTCCCGGTGCTGCCGGGGACGCCCCGCCAAAAGCCTTACGCGGCGCGCGCGCTGGCTTCCTCCTGCGGTTCCACCAGCTTCCTGGCATACGACTCGATCTTGCCGCTGCGCTCGTCCAGCCCGTTGAGCACTTCCTCCAGTTGCGAGATGCGGCTCTCCAGCGTGTCCGTCGCCTCATGGATGCGCTCGATCGAATCGACGCGGCGGCGCAGTTGCTTCTGGTGCTCGCGCACCTGGGCCTCCAGCGGCGTCATGACCGACTTCAGCCAGATCTCGATATCGCGGTTGAGGTCGCGGAAGTTCTCCAGCACGCGGCTGGCCATCGTCGCAAATGCGTTCTGCACCAGTTGCGGGCGTGAGCGCGTGAGCATGTTGACCGCGCCGAAGTGATTGTTGACCAGTTGCAGCGTCTCCTGCAGCTCCGCAACGTAGCGCGACGTCACGAACTGCATCGGCGACGGCAGCGTAAAGCCATGCTCTGCATTGAAGCGGCGATACATGCTGTCCACGAGCTGATGCAGCCCGGCGATCTTCTGGTCTGCATCCGTGATCAGCCCGGTGAGCTGGCCAAACAGCGCCTCCATGTCTTCGCGCAGACCACGCGAGAAGAATCGCTCCTTCATCTGCTCGCGCGCATCGCGCATGGTGCGGCGCACGTCGCGCAGTTGCAGGCTCTTGATGATGTCGGCGCTGTGGCGGCCAAACACCAGACGCAGGGCCTGGAACTTGGAGATGCTCTGCTCGAATTCTTCCTTCTCGCCCTGCACGCGCAGCAGCATGTGCTTGACCATCGCATGGTTCTTGCCGCGCAGGCCGCGCAACTCGAAGAGCTGCTCGACGATGTCGCGTCGGCGGCTCTGCAGCAGTTGCTGCGCGCCGCGCGACATGTCCTGCACGAGCCGCTGGACCTGGTCGGACACGATCTCGCGGCGCTGCGGGATCAGCTGGTCCGAAAGCACATGCTCGAACTGCGGCAGGTTACTGCGCACGAGCAGCGGCTGGTCATGCGTGACCTTGGCCACCAGGCCCTTCTGGGCCGAGACCGGATAGACGCGACGCTCCTCGATGCCAAGGATCTGCGCAGTCGAACGGACTTGGCGCGAAATCTCGCTGGCGATCTCGGGCGACGACTTCAGCGGATCCCACAGGCCGTCGATCTTGTTCAGCACCGCCAGGCAGCCGCGGCGATGGCCCGCGCCCACGTGGCTGCGCCACAGTTCCAGGTCGCTCTTGGTCACGCCGGCATCGGCGGCCAGCACGAACACCACCACGTGCGCATCCGGAATCAGGCGCAGCGTCAGTTCCGGTTCCGTACCGATCGCGTTCAGGCCCGGCGTGTCCAGGATCACCAGACCCTGGCGCAGCAGCGGATGCGGGAAGTTGATGACGGCATGGCGCCAGCGCGAAATCTCGACCATGCCATCGGCATCGACGGACCAGGCAGCGTCGGGGTCGCTCTCGTTGTACAGGCCAAGCGATTCGGCCACGGCCGGCGCCACGCGCGTGGTTTCCACCACGTGCTGGAACGCGGCCAGCATGCCATCGGGCGACGACGGGTCCAGCGGCACCGTGGTCCAGTGGGACCCGGCGGAACCGGGCTCCATGAAGTCCGCGGTGGATGCATCCTGCAGGCGCGTCTCGATCGGCAGCAGCCGGATGCACGGCTGCTCGTTCTCGTCGTAGCGCAGTTCGGTCGGACACATCGTGGTCCGTCCGGCGGACGACGGCAGGATGCGGCGGCCGTAGTCGGCAAAGAAGATGGCGTTGATCAGTTCGCTCTTGCCGCGCGAGAACTCGGCAATGAACGCAACCTTCAGCCGGTCGCTCTTCAGGACGCTCTGGATGCGCTGCACGCGGTCATCCGCAGTGGCGTCATAGAGGTCGTACTGTTGCAGCCAGGACTGGAATTCGGCGAGAGACTGAAGGACCCCGGTTCTCCAGGCGCCATATTGTTCGAATTGGTGGGCGAGGCTCGTCATGGAGGTGTTCGCGTTGGCTGGTTCGGCTCGGATTTATCGTTTCGGGCTCGTAGAACACGTCGCGTCCCGGCTTGGCCCGCTGACCCTGCGGAACCGGAACAAAACGCCGCACCGGATCCATGTCATATCGGTGGGATTCGGTGCATTTTGTAACTTTTTATGTCTGCGCACACGATACAGGTTTCTGGCCGAATTTTGTGGAATTCGCGTCCCTTGTTGCTTCCGTGACGAGCGAGTGTTGCGCCGACCCATCGGCAATGGCTTGCGACAATGCCTTGCACCGGATTGCCGCGCGTTGTGATGCGTCAGGCACGTGCGGGAGGGCCGCCGCCGCCCTCCGCCTTCCGGCGTCCGCCCCTCGGTCAGTGCTGGCAGTGCGGGCAGTAGAACGTGGAACGCTGTCCCTGCACGATCTGGCGGACGGGGGTGCCGCAGACGCGGCAGGCCTCGCCAGCGCGGTCGTAGACGAAGCAGTCCAGCTGGAAGTACCCACTGCTGCCATCGCTGCCAACAAAGTCGCGCAGCGTGCTCCCGCCCCGGGCAATGGCTTCGGCGAGCGTCTCGCGCACGGCGACGGCGAGCTTCTCGCAACGGGCCAGGCTGAGGCGGCCCGCTGGAGTCGTCGGCCGGATGCCGGCCCGGAACAGGCTCTCGGAACAGTAGATGTTGCCGACCCCGACCACGATGTCACCGGCCAGCAGCGCGGTCTTGATGGCCACGCTGCGCCCACGCGTATGGCGATGCAGCCACGCGCCGTCAAAGCGTGGATCGAACGGCTCGATGCCAAGCTTGCGCAACAGTGGATGATCGGAGAGGTCCGACTCGGGCAGCGGGCTCCACACGATCGCCCCAAAACGGCGCGGATCGCGAAACCGCAGGACGACCGGCCGGGGGTCGGCCCCGGCGTCATCGGGTTCAGGCGCCAGCAGCAGGTCCAGGTGGTCGTGCGGGCCCGGCGCAGGCGCCTCCGGATAGACCCGCAAGGTACCGGTCATGCCGAGGTGGACCAGCAGCCAACCGGTTTCGTAATCACCCTCGGGGCGGTTCGCGCTCGCGGCCACGTGCACTGGCGGCAGGCACTCCAGCAGCAAGTACTTGCCACGTCGCTCGATCCGCCCGATCACGCGTCCGGCCAGCCGGCCCTCGAGTTCGGGCTCCACGGGCCAGCGCAGGCCACGATGACGTACCGTCACGTCGACGATACGGCGCCCGACCACATGCGGCAGCAGTCCGCGCCGCGTGACTTCGACTTCCGGCAATTCTGGCATCGCGCCCGTGTCTCCCGGCCGGCATCCGGCCCGCTTTCAAGAACCACTTGCCCGCTTTGGCGCTCCAATCACGCAGGAATCCGCACGCCGCCGTGCCTTGCGGCAACGCGCTGTGCGGGCTCTCATACGTTTCGGCCCTTCGGGGCAAGCAGGGCATTGTAGCGGCAGGCTACAATGCCTCTCATCCATTCCTACGCCCCCGTGCGCCGGAGCATTGATTTCATGCCGGACTTCCGTTCGTCCCTTCAGGCCATGCGCCCGGACTCTTTCCCAATGACCGCTTTCGCCGCCGCCCCAATGGGTTCGCCCGCCGCCCGGTTCCGCCGCCACGCGCGTGCGCTGGGCGTCGCCGCCTGCCTGGCGTTTGCCTCGCTGGCGCACGCCGCACCCGCCACCGTTGCCCAGACCGAAGACGAAGTCATCGACGTCCCGGCATCCGCGGCCAAATCCCGCGCGCCGCGCACGCCGCTGCCCAACGTGACGCTGACGCCGGACATCCTCTATCGGGTGCTGGCGGCAGAGATCTCGCTGCAGCGTGGCCTGGTCGGCACCGCGTACCGCACATACCTGGACCTGGGCCGCCAGACGCGCGATCCGCGCCTGGCCCAGCGCGCCACGGAGATAGCGTTCAACGCGCGCATCTCGCAGCAGGCGCTGGATGGCGCCCGCCTGTGGGCCGAACTGGCGCCCACCTCGCCTGCGGCCAGGCAGGTCCTGTCGACGCTGCTCGTGCTGAACGGCCGCTGGGACGAGGCTGAACCGCTGCTGGTCCAGCAACTGGCCAGCGCGCCGGCGGGCCATCGCGGCGACGCCATCCTGCAGATGCAGCAGCAGCTGTCGCGCACGAGCGACCCGGCCGGCGCCGTGGGCGTGCTCCAGCGCGTTACCGCCAACGACATGAAGCTGGCGGAGACGCACCTGGCCATGGCCCGCGCCAAGGAAGCTGCCGGCGACAATGCGGGATCGCTCGCCGAACTCGACGAAGCGCTGCGCCTGAAGCCGGATATGGAGCCCGCCGCGCTGATGGCCGCCGAGATGCAGGTCGAGTCCGATCCCGACAAGTCCATCGCGGTGCTCAAGCGCTTCCTGTCGAAGTCGCCGAAGTCGGTGAATGGACATATCACGCTGGCTCGGGTGTACCTGCAGAAGAACGACATGCAGGCCGCCCGCGCCGAATTCGAAGTCCTGCGCAAGGTTGCGCCCAACGACCCGCGCGTGCCGCTGGCGCTGGGCCTGACCAGCCTGCAGGCGCGCAGCTACGATGACGCCGAGCGCTATCTGAAGGAATACCTGGAGATGGCGGCGAAGTCGCCGGCCGCCAACCCCGACGTGGCCTTCCAGTATCTGGCCCAGATCGCCGAGGAAAAGAAGGACTACGCTGGCGCGATCGAGTGGCTGGACCGCATCGAGGACAGCCGCCTGGCACCCGCCGCACAGGCCAAGCGCGCGCAGTTGCTGGCGCGCATGGGCAAGCTCGACGACGCCCAGGCCGTGTTCGGCGACATGCTGGCCGATGCCGAGGACATCGCCGATCCCGGCCAGCGCGCGCAGCGCATGACGGCGATCCGCCAGGCCGAGGTGGCCACGCTGATGGACAGCAAGGCGTACGACCGCGCACGCAAGCTGCTGGACGAACGCGTCAAGGTCGAGCCCGACAACGCCGACTGGGTCTACGAACTGGCCATGCTGGACGAACGCGAGAAGCGCTATGACAGCATGGAACGCGGCCTGCGCAAGGTTATCGACCTGCAGCCCGACCAGAAGCAGGGCTACAACGCACTGGGCTATTCGCTGGCCGATCGCAACGAACGGCTGCCGGAGGCCCGCAAGCTGCTCGAACGCGCCTCCGAACTCGGCCCGGACGATCCCTACATCATGGACAGCCTGGGTTGGGTCAAGTACCGGCAGGGCGAACTCCAGCCGGCGGCAGACCTGCTGAAGAGCGCCTACGCCAAGGCTCCCGAGGCCGAGATCGGCGCGCACCTGGGCGAGGTGCTCTGGCAGCTTGGCCAGCACGAAGAGGCACGCAAGACGTGGACCGAAGCCGCCAAGGCCGAGCCCGAAAACCAGACGCTGCTCGACACGCTGCGTCGCTACAACCAGAACGTGCTGCTGTCGAAGTAATCCGAGGACGACGCAGCATGATGCGCCCGGGCCGCGTGCCCGGGCTTGCCATGCCGGCCCGCCATGCCAACGCGCCATGCCAACTCGCGTGACGGCCACGCCGATCGTCCATCTACTTATCCCCACCCATTCGTGACCATGCTCCGACTCCGTCGCCTGGCCCTGCTTTGCGCGACCGCCCCGCTCTGGCTCGCCGGCTGTGCGAGCGTTGTGCCTAGCCGCAGCTTCGATGCCGGCGAAACCGCCCGCGCCGAACTGTATTCCGGCCGCTTTGCCGCCAACTACGTCCGCTACGGCCGCAACGAGGGCGTGCAGGGCAGCTTCCGCTGGGAAGAACAGGGCCGCAATGTCCGGCTGGACCTGGTGTCGCCGCTGGGCCAGACGCTCGCCGTCGTGACGTCCACGCCGTCCGGCGCCACGCTCGACCTGCCCAACGAACCGCCGCGTAACGCGCCCGAGGTGGACAGCCTGATGGAGCAGGCGCTCGGTTTTTCGCTGCCCGTGGCCGGCATGCGTGACTGGCTGCATGGCCGGCCCGCGAGCGGCGCGCCATCGAAGTCGACGCGCGATGCGAATGGCCGCCTCGATACCTTGATGCAAAGCGGCTGGACCGTGCGCTATGTGGACTGGCAGGAATCGCCCGAGGGTGCTGCACCGGCCACCGCGCGGCCGCGTCGCGTCGACATGGCGCGCGACGGCGCCGACTCGCCGCTGTCCGTGCGGCTCGTGATCGATCCGGAGACCAAGCAATGACCGCTGGCACACCCCTGCCACCGCCCGAACTGCGCGACTGCCCCGCGCCGGCCAAGCTCAACCTGTTCCTGCATGTGACGGGACGCCGCCCCGACGGCTATCACACGCTCCAGACCGTTTTCCAACTGGTGGACTGGTCGGACACACTGCACTTTCATCGCCGCGAGGATGGCGTGATCGCGCGCACCACGGATATCCCTGGGGTGCCGGCCGATACCGATCTCGTCGTGCGTGCGGCCCGCGCGTTGCAGCAGGCCAGCGGAACGCGTTTCGGCGCCGACATCGCGGTCGACAAGCGGCTGCCGATGGGCGGTGGCATCGGCGGCGGATCGTCGGATGCCGCGACGACGCTGCTCGCGCTGAACCACCTGTGGGGATTGGGCTTACAACGCACTGCGCTGATGCGCATCGGCCTTGCGCTGGGCGCTGATGTGCCCGTGTTCGTATTCGGCCAGAACGCGTTCGCGGAGGGTGTTGGCGAGGAGCTGACGGCCGTCGAATTGCCCGAGAGCTGGTTCGTCGTCATCCACCCTCGGCAGCATGTCCCGACTGCTGCAATTTTTTCCGACGAATGCTTGACAAGGAATACGCCCATCTCCATAATTGCGGACTTCGCTGCTTGCACAAACAAATTCGCTTTCGGTCGCAACGACTTGCAAGCGGTAGCAACAGCGAAGTTCGGCGAAGTTGCCCGAGCCCTTGAATGGCTGAGACAATATTGTCCGCATGCAAGGATGACCGGTTCCGGAGCCTGCGTGTTTGCCCGATTTGATGACGAGCAGACTGCGCAGCAGGTGGTGGATCGGTTGCCGTCCGAATGGGATGGCAGGTGTGTCAGAAGTTTGTCGCACCACCCGCTCGCAACATTCGCATAGCAAGTTTTCGTTTGGCGAAGTGCCGGAAGTATTCAGACGGCGCAGCGACAGACGATAAAGGTTGTGTAGGGGAGTCGCCAAGTTGGTCAAGGCACCGGATTTTGATTCCGGCATTCGAAGGTTCGAATCCTTCTTCCCCTGCCATTACTTCCTATAGTGTCCTGACGGATACGCAGATATCGCTGCCGGCACCAGCCGGTAGCGCAAAGCTCCCCCAGCAGCAAGACAGGTGCCCCGAATGAGCAGCGAAGGCTTGATGGTATTTACCGGCAACGCCAACCCCAAACTCGCGGAGGCTGTCGTACAGCACCTCGGCATTCCGCTGGGAAAAGCGCTGGTAGGCCGTTTCTCCGACGGTGAAGTCCAGGTCGAAATCCAGGAAAACGTTCGCGGCAAGCACGTCATCGTGCTGCAGTCGACCTGCGCGCCGACCAACGACAACCTCATGGAACTGATGGTGATGGTCGATGCCCTCAAGCGCGCTTCGGCACGCAGCATCACCGCCGCCATGCCGTACTTCGGCTATGCCCGCCAGGATCGCCGCCCGCGTTCGGCGCGCGTGGCCATCTCGGCCAAGATCGTAGCCAACATGCTGGAAGTCGCCGGCGTGGAACGGGTCCTGACGATGGACCTGCACGCGGACCAGATCCAGGGTTTCTTCGATATCCCCGTCGACAACATCTACGCATCCCCGGTACTGCTGGGCGACCTGCGCGAGAAGAACTACGGCGACCTGCTGGTCGTGTCGCCGGACGTTGGCGGCGTGGTACGCGCCCGTGCACTGGCCAAGCAGCTGAACTGCGACCTGGCCATCATCGACAAGCGTCGCCCCAAGGCCAACGTGGCCGAGGTGATGAACATCATCGGTGAAGTCGCCGGCCGCAACTGCGTCATCATGGACGACATGATCGACACCGGCGGCACGCTGTGCAAGGCGGCCCAGGTGCTGAAGGAACGCGGCGCGCTGAAGGTGTTCGCCTACTGCACCCACCCGGTGTTGTCCGGCGGCGCTGCCGCACGCATCGCGGCGTCCGAACTCGACGAAGTGGTGGTGTGCGACACCATCCCGCTGTCGGACGAGGCACGCCAGTCCGGCAAGATCCGCCAGGTCTCCACCGCCCCGCTGCTGGCCGAGACCTTTACCCGGATCGTGAAGGGCGACTCGATCATGTCGCTGTTTGCCGACGCCTGATCCGGCCGCTCGCCCGTTTCACATGGAGCGGGCGATTTGAGCGGGTGAAATCCTGCTAAAATGCAAGGCTTTACCGCGTTGGCAGCCATATCGGCGGCCAACGTGATTCAGGCGGCGCACCATTCAAGATGCGTCGCCCAGTCGAGGCTGTCTGGTCGCGGACAGCCTTCTTACTTTTGGAGTTCACAATGAAAGTTATCGCTTTCGAGCGTAGCGTACAGGGTACGGGTGCGAGCCGCCGCCTGCGCAATTCCGGCAAGACCCCCGGCATCATCTACGGCGGCGCCAACGAGCCGAAGATGATCGAGCTGGATCACAACGCCCTGTGGCACGCCCTGAAGAAGGAAGCGTTCCACTCGTCGATCCTGGACCTCGAAGTGGCTGGCAAGTCTGAGAAGGCCCTGCTGCGCGCCTTCCAGATGCACCCGTTCAAGCCGCTGGTGCTGCACGTCGACTTCCAGCGCGTGTCCGCCACCGACAAGATCCACGTGAAGGTGCCCCTGCACTTCATGAACCAGGAATCCGCTCCTGGCGTGAAGCTGGGCCACGGCATCGTCAACCACATCCTGAATGACCTGGAAGTGTCGTGCCTGCCGGGCGACCTGCCCGAGTTCATCGAAGTGGATCTGGGCAAGGCCGAACTGAACCAGACTATCCACCTGTCGGACCTGAACTTGCCGAAGGGCGTGACCGCCATCACCCACGGTGACGAGAACCCCGCCATCGCCAACATCTCGCTGCCAGCCGGCGGCGTGGCGGCAGCTGAAGGCGGCGAAGCAGCCGCTGGCGAAACGCCGGCTGCCTGAGCGACATTGCACCAGGTGCCGTAGCGGACCAGCGCCGCTGCTGCATCGAAGAAACCGCCGGTTCGCCGGCGGTTTTTTTTCGCGCGGATTTTTCGCGTATCCTGTCTGGCGCCAACCGGTGCCGTCAGGCACCCGACTCCCGATATAACGCATGATCAAGCTCATCGTCGGCCTCGGCAATCCCGGGGCGGAATACGAAGCCACGCGGCACAACGCCGGATTCTGGCTCGTCGACCAGCTCGCCCGCATGGGTGGCACAACACTACGCGTAGAAGGCCGCTTCCACGGCCTGGCCGGCCGCGCGCGGCTGTGGGACCAGGACATCTGGCTGCTTAAGCCATCGACATTCATGAATCGTTCCGGCCTGGCCGTGGTATCGCTGGCGCGCTTCTATAAAGTCCTGCCGGACGAAATCCTCGTGGCACATGATGAGATGGACCTGCCTGCGGGCGCCGTCAAGCTCAAGCGCGGCGGCGGTGCGGGCGGCCATAACGGGCTGAAGGACATCGCCGCTCACCTGACCACACAGGACTACTGGCGGCTGCGCCTGGGCGTGGGCCATCCGCGCAATGCCCCGGGCGGCGCCGGAGCCGCCCGCGAGGACGTGGTGAACTATGTGCTGAAGCCGCCGCGAAAGGAAGAACAGCAAGCCATCGACGAAGCCATCGACCGCAGCATCGACCCGCTGGGGCTGCTGGCGCGAGGCGAGAGCGAGCGTGCGATGATGGAACTGCACACGGGGCGCTGATCGCGCCTCATCTCCTGAGCCTGAGCGGAGCAATCCGCCACGCGGCCAGTAAAAAACCCCGCCAACATGCGTTGAGCGGGGTTTCTCTTTTCCGGATAGCCCGGAACGAGCAACGAGTCGACCGCCGACGCGATCCGGCTTCAGGCCGCGTGCCTTGCCGCGGTCAGCAACCGATAGCGTTGCATCAGCACTTCATGCGTTTCCACCCGGTTGGGATCCTTGGGAATACACGCAACGGGGCAGACTTGCTGGCACTGCGGTTCGTCAAAGTGGCCGACGCACTCGGTACACTTGTTGGGGTCGATCTCGTAGATCTCGGGCCCCATCGAAATTGCTTCGTTCGGGCACTCGGGCTCACAAACGTCGCAGTTGATGCAGTCGTCGGTGATGATCAGCGCCATGATATTTCCTTCCAGCGACCCGCCCGCACCCGACTGGCCACGTCGGCGGGATCGAAGACTTCTATTTTATTCCGGTTTGCCAATCTTCTCCTGAAGCCAGCGCTCCACGGAGGGAAAGACGAACTTGCTGACGTCGCCGCCCAGCACCGCGATTTCGCGCACGAAGGTGCCCGAGATGAACTGGTACTGGTCAGACGGCGTCAGGAACATGGTTTCGACGTCCGGCAGCAGATAGCGGTTCATGCCGGCCATCTGGAACTCGTATTCGAAATCCGACACGGCGCGCAGGCCGCGGACGATCACGCGCGCATTGTTCTTGCGCACGAAATCCTTGAGCAGGCCCGAGAAGCCTTCCACCCGCACGTTGGGGTAGTGGCCGAGCACCTCGCGCGCGATGCCGATGCGCTCCTCGAGAGAGAAGAACGGGCGTTTGTTGGGGCTGTGCGCCACACCGACCACCAGCTCGTCGAAGATATTCGACGCGCGGCGGACGAGATCCTCGTGTCCCCGGGTCATGGGATCGAATGTACCGGGATAGACCGCGACGACCATATTTCCTCCTTTGGGCTGCCCGTTGCCGGCTTCACTTGCCGTTTCGAATGATTCTTGGTGACGAGCGTTGAACAAACAACAGCGGCGTAGTGTAACGCCAAATGCCGCGTTTGGAAGTCGGAGCGCGCACCCTTTTTGCGGCATTGCAGCACGACCGGAAAGGCTTATGCGGCGCGGAACTCGTCGTACGACGTCGCTATTCCGATCCGCCTGGCAGGCGATGTTGCAACAGGTGGAAGTGCACCGCGCCGGCCCGTGCCTGACGCACGATCTCCAGCGATGCCGGCACCGGCGCATCCGGCCCGATCAGCGCACGGTCGGTTTCCACATACACGGCCCCGCCCGGACGTGACAGCCGCGCGGCATGCTCCAGTGCCGGCCCAAGCCAGTCCTCCGCAAACGGGGGGTCCAGGAAGATCACGTCGAAGCTGGCGGCAGGCATCTGCGCCGCCACGCCAAAGGCATCGCCCTGGATGACCTTGACCTGCGCGGCGTCAAACCGGTACTGGTTGTCACGCAACTGGCGCGCCACACGCGGGTTGGCTTCCACCAGCGTCACGGCGGCGGCGCCGCGCGACGCCGCTTCGAAGCCAAGTGCGCCGGAGCCCGCAAACAGGTCGAGGCAGCTCAGCCCGGAGAGGTCCTGGCCAAGCCAGTTGAACAGGGTTTCCCGGACGCGGTCCGGGGTCGGGCGCAGGCCCTCGGCGTCAAGCACCGGCAACAGGGAGCGCTTCCAGCGCCCGCCGATGATCCGCACCTGGGCGGTCGTCGATCGTGACGCTGGGGAAGAGGATCGCACGCGCGGCGCGGGCGAAGGTCGGGAACGCGAATTCATGCCGTGATTGTAGAGCCTGCCACGCCGCGCCACACTGGCGGCGGGGCGGCGCGCCCCACCATCGGATGGGGCGCACGATGATCAACGGCTACTTTTCGGGGCCGCCGACAATGACGGTGGCCATCGCGTCCGGGTGAACATGGCGCTGGAATGCCGCACGGACCTGATCGCGCGTGATCTTGTTGATCTGCGCGGTCCACGTGTCGAGGTAGTCGAGCGGCAGGCCATACCAGCCGATATTGGCCACATTGGTCAGCAGCTTGCGATTGCTGTCGATTCGCAGTGGAAAGCCGTTGACCAGGTTGTCCTTGGCAGCGCGCAGTTCAGCGTCGGTCGGGCCCTGCGCCACGAACTGGGCGACGATCTGGCGCACCAGCGTCAGCGCCTCATCGGTGTTGGCCTTCTTCGTCTGCAGCGTGATGCCGAACGGACCCGGTTGCCTGGACGGTGCGAAATAGCTGTCCACGCCGTAAGTCAGCCCCCGCTTCTCGCGCACCTGATCCGTCAGGCGCGAGCTGAAACCGCCTCCGCCCAGCACGTAGTTGCCCACCAGCAGCGCGAAGTAGTCGGGGTCGCCACGCGCGATAGCGGGCTGGCCCATCGCCACGCTGGCCTGCTGCGCCGGATGCGGGATGCGCTTCTCGCTGGCCGGAATCGTCATCTGCACGTCGGGGATCGCCGGCGGCGCGACGCCTTCGGGCAGGCCCTTCGTCAGGTCTTCGGCGATCTGCTCGGCCTGCTTGCGGTCGATCGCGCCGATCAGCGTCACGACGGCACGCTTTGCGCTGTAGCTGTCGCGCCAGAACTTCATCAGGTCGTCGCGCGTGATCGATCCGACCGACTCCGGCGTGGCCGATACCCCGTAGGGATGGTTCGGGTACATCGCCTTCGACACGGTCTTGTCGGCAATCACGCCCGGTCGCGTATCGCCCTCGCGGATCGCGGTGATCAGCCGCTGCTTTTCGCGAGCGACCACGGCGTCCGGATAGGTCGGCGCCTTGATGAGCTGCCCGGCCAGACGCAGTGACTGCTCACGTTCCGGCGATGCCGTCAGCGTCCGCAGGCCGATGCCACCGCGGTCTCCCCCGGCCGCGCCGCCAAAATCGGCACCGGTATCGGCGAATGCATCGGCGATCTGCGCTTCGTTGCGCGCCGGCTGGCCATCCTGCGCGGCGGCACCCTTGTCGAGCAACGCGGCGGCGAGCGTCGCCAGCCCGGCCTTGCCCGGCGGGTCATAGCGGCTGCCGGCGTCGAAGTCGATATTGACGTCGAGCATCGGGATCGACGGGCTCGGTACGAAAAATACCTTTGCCCCGGTGGATGCGGTCCAGCTCTCGATCGGGATGGCGGCATGGGCCACGGCACCAGCGAGGAACGCGACCACCCCGCAGGCGGCGCCAGCCAGCCGGCGCACCATGCGTGGCGATGCAATCGTCATGACGGATACGGACATCGTCGCTCCTCAGTGACGCAGGCCCTCGGGGGCCGCGGTCTTGGGCTTGTTGGGGTCGATCGGCTGCGGCAGCAGCGTGGCCACGGTCAGGTTGTCGTCGCTGAAATACTTGCCGGCGACGGCCTGCACCTGGGCTGGCGTGACTTCCTTGATCTTGTCGAGCATGCGGTCGATCTGGCGCCAGGAGAGGCCTGCGATCTCGGCCACGCCGATCTCCATGCCCTGCCCGAAGACCGAGTCGCGCTTGTAGATCTGGCCGGCCACGACCTGCGCCTTCACGCGCTTCAGCTCCTCTTCGGACACGCCGTTCTTCGCAATCCGCTGGATTTCCTCGCGCAGCGCGCGCTCGATCTCCTCGGTGGTATGACCGCTGGCGGGCGTGCCGTCGAGCACGAAGAGCGATTCGCCACGATTGATGCTGTCGTAGCCAACGTTGACGTCGTCGGCCAGCCGCTGCTCGCGCACCAGCTCGCGCGTCAGGCGGGCGTTGTCGTAGCCGTTGAGCACGGCGGACAGGACTTCCAGCGCGTACGGATCGACATCCTTCTCCACGTCATGCAGGCGCGGCACCTTGTAGGCCATCACCATGTACGGGTTCTCGGCCGGCGCCTTGACCCAGATGCGCTTGATCCCTTCCTGCTTGGCCTCCAGCTGCGTCTTGCGCAGCGGCAGCGCGCGCGGCTTGAGCTTGCCGTAGTAGCGCTCGGCCATCGCGCGGACCTCGTCCGGGCGGACGTCGCCGGTCACCACCAGCATCGCGTTGTTGGGCACATACCAGGCCTTGTACCACTCCTGCACATCCTCGACCCGCATGTTCACGAGGTCGTCCATCCAGCCGATCACCGGGTGGCGGTACGGTGCGGCCGTGTAGACGGTGGCCAGCAACTGCTCGTAGACGGTGCCGCGCGGGGAGTCGTCGGTACGCAGGCGGCGCTCCTCCATCACGACCTTCATTTCGCGGTCGAACTCATCCTTCTTGATGATGAGGTTGGCCATGCGGTCGGCCTCCAGCTCCATCATCTTCGGCAGGTATTGCTTGGCGATTTGCTGGTAATAAAGCGTGAAGTCCCGATTGGTCATCGCGTTCTCGCGTCCGCCCAGCATGGCGATCTGGCGCGAGAACTCGCCCACCGGCACCTTGGGCGTCCCCTTGAACATCATGTGCTCGAGCATGTGGGCCACGCCGGTGGTTCCGCTGACCTCGTCGATGCCACCGGTCCGATACCAGATCTGGTGCGCCACCGTCGGCGCGCGATGGTCTTCCTTGACGATCACGCGCATGCCGTTGGACAAGCGGAATTCCGTGGTGCCGGCCTCCGGCTGCCCCACGGCCGCAGTGCGGGCGCCCGATGGCGGCGCCTGGGGGGCGGGCGCGGACGTCGTCCGGGCAGTCTCGTTCGATGGCTGGGCAAGCGCCGGCCCGGCCGGCAGACCGGCCAGGGCAGCGACGAACGCGGCGACAACAATGGTGGGATGGATGCGCCGCGCGAGTGCGGCGGCGCCGGCGGGCAGCGATTCGGGACGGGCGGCGCCCGGTCCGGACATGACAGCGCAATGGTTCATGCGACCCCGTCTGCTAGAATTTTGGCGATTGATTCTACCGGGGTATTGACCCCTTTCCCAATGTTTAGTTTCTGGAAGAAGCGCAAGGCCGAGCCGGCCCCTGCGCCTGCCGAGTCGCCGGCCGCCGTGCCCGCGCCGGCCGTGGCACCGGCGCCCCTGGCCGCACCCGCGCCCGCCCCGACCCTCGCGCCGGCTCCCACGCCTGCGCCGACGGCGGCCCCAACCCCTTCACCCGTCCCTTCGCCAGCCCCTGTTCCGGCGCCAGTTCCCGCGCCAGCTCCAGCTCCGATCCCCGCGCCAGCTCCAGCTCCGATCCCCGCGCCAATTCCCGCTCCGGCCCCCATTCCCGCGCCCGCTCCGGTACCAGCACCAGTGCCAGCACCGGCCCCCGCGCAGGTTCCGCCACCCCGGCCGGCTCCGGTTGCCTTCGATCCGCCGGTGGCGGATGACATGGAACTGACCCCGCCGCCCGCGCCGACGCCTGAGGCTAAACGTGGCTGGATGTCGCGCCTGCGCGCCGGGTTGTCGAAGACCAGCAAGAACATCGGCACGCTGTTCGTTGGCGTGAAGGTCGACGAAGCCCTGTACGAGGAACTGGAGACCGCGCTGCTGATGGCCGATGCGGGCGTCGAGGCGACGGAATACCTGCTGGGCGAACTGCGCCGCCGCGTCAAGAGCGAGCGCATCGAGACGTCCGAGGGCGTGAAAGCCGCGCTGAAGGACCTGTTAACCGATCTGCTGCGTCCGCTCGAGAAGACGATGGAGCTGGGCCGCGAGCAGCCGCTGGTCATGATGATCGCGGGCGTGAACGGCGCCGGCAAGACCACCAGCATCGGCAAGCTCTGCAAGCATTTCCAGGCCTACCACCAGTCGGTGCTGCTGGCCGCCGGCGACACGTTCCGTGCCGCCGCGCGCGAGCAGCTGACCATCTGGGGCGAACGCAACAATGTGACGGTGGTCGCCCAGGAGAGCGGCGATCCGGCCGCGGTGATCTTCGATGCGGTGAACGCGGCACGCGCCCGCAAGATCGATGTCGTGATGGCCGACACCGCTGGCCGCCTGCCCACGCAGCTGCACCTGATGGAAGAGTTGAAAAAGGTCAAGCGCGTGATCGCCAAGGCCATGCCCACGGCACCCCACGAGTGCCTGCTGGTGATCGACGCCAACACGGGCCAGAACGCCCTGGCCCAGACGCGCGCGTTTGACGATGCGCTCGGCCTGACCGGCCTGATCGTCACCAAGCTCGACGGCACTGCCAAGGGCGGCATCCTGGCGGCGATCGCCCGCCAGCGCCCGGTGCCGGTGTATTTCATCGGCGTGGGCGAGAAGGTGGAAGACCTGCAGCCATTCAGGGCCGACGAGTTCGCGGAGGCGCTGCTGGGATAGCGTGGGATAGCGCGCCACGTCGCACAAGCCACGAAAGAAAAAACCCCGGTATCGCTACCGGGGTTTTTCTTTGCCTCGCGCGGGGCGCGCGCTCGCGCTTACTCGCTATCCGGCTGCACGCCCGGTGCCGCCTTCTGGAACGCCTCCAGCGCCATGCACGCATCGTTGATCTTCGCGATCGTCGGAAAACGGCTCATGTCGACGTTGAAGCGTTGCGCGTTGAAGACCTGCGGTACCAGGCACAGGTCGATCAGCGTCGGCGTGTCGCCGAACGCGAACCGGCCCACACGGCCGAGTTGCGACAGGTTGACCTCCAGCGACGCAAAGCCCTCCTCGACCCAGTGCTTGTACCACGCGTCCTTGACCTCGTCCGTCGCACCCAGCTTGTGCTTCACGTACTTCAGCACGCGCAGGTTGTTCAGCGGATGGATCTCGCACGCGATCTCCTGCGCCAGGCCACGCACGATGGCACGGTCCAGCGCATCCTTTGGCAACAGCGGCGGCTCCGGGTGTACCTCGTCCAGATACTCGATGATCGCCATCGACTGGATCAGCGGCTGACCGTCGACGACCAGCGTCGGCACCACACCATCCGCGTTGAGCGCGCGGTATTCCGGCTTCAGCTGCATGCCGCCCTCCTTCAGCAGATGCACGCCCACGTACTCATAGGGCAGGCCCTTCAGGCCGAGGGCGATGCGCACCCGGAAGGAGGCCGAGCTGCGGAAGTAGCTGTAAAGCTTGAGCATCGCGTCAGACCACCTTGACGGTCAGGTCGCCCACACCCTCGATGTGGCATTGCATGACGTCGCCCTTGACCACCGGGCCTACGCCTTCAGGCGTCCCGCTATAGATCAGGTCGCCCGGCTGCAGCTCGAACAGCTTCGACAGATACGACACCATCTCCGGCACCGACCAGATCAGGTCCGACAGGTCGCCGCGCTGCTTCTCCGCGCCGTTGACGGCCAGCGTCACCGCGCCCTTCTCCGGATGGCCGATGGCGGACACGGGCACGATCGGGCCGATCGGCG
The DNA here is from genome assembly GCF_056400065.1 of Cupriavidus sp. 01L415. NCBI lineage: Bacteria > Pseudomonadati > Pseudomonadota > Betaproteobacteria > Burkholderiales > Burkholderiaceae > Cupriavidus > Cupriavidus sp. 01L415. The sequence goes on from NZ_JBFTSP010000001.1 coordinate 93,010, forward strand.
CCGACTTGTCGAAGGCCTTGCCGGTCTCCCAGGGGCGGCCGGTCTTCTTCGATTCGTTCTGGAGATCGCGGCGCGTCATGTCCAGGCCAATGGCGTAGCCATAGACGTGGCTGGCGGCTTGCTCCACGGAGATGTCCTTGCCGCCCTTGCCGATGGCCACGACCAGTTCCACTTCATAGTGGCAGTTGCCGGTGCCGGGCGGGTACGGGAAGGTGCCCTCGGTGTTGTCGGCAATGTAGCTGACAGCGTCAGACGGCTTGCAGAAGAAAAACGGCGGTTCGCGATCGGGATCCGAACCCATCTCGCGGGCGTGTGCGGCATAGTTGCGGCCCACGCAATAGACACGGCGCACAGGAAACGCGGCGCTGCTGCCTCGCACGGGAACGCCGACGGGGGCTTGCGGGGCGAATACGAACTCGGTCATCCAACTCTCCAGACTTTTTTTCTGATGGAACGCTGGGCGGACGCATCCGGCACCTCCCGCGGCAGGTGTGCCACGGGAGCGCCGCGCCCGGCGCAGCAGGGCAAAAGCATACACCTTGCGTACCGCGGCATACAGTACAGGTAGTCCCGGCGCGAATCTTGCATATTGCACCGCAACCAAGCGACCGCCATGACCCGCCGCCACCCGCCCCCATCCGCCAATGCACCACCGGCCGCGCCGCCCCGCCAGCTCCGCATCCTGCTGGTGCGGGATCCGCATGACGCCGATCCGCTCAACGTGGAGACCATCCGCGCCGGACTGGCGCAGGCCGGCTTCCCGGAGGTGGAGACCGTCGATGCCGACCTGCGCCTGCCAGACGTGATCGCCGCCAGCCAGCCGGACCTGGTCATCATTGCCTCCGAATCGGCCGCCCGCGACACCATCGAGCACGTCTGCGTTTCCACGCAGCACGCGCCACGCCCGATCGTGCTGTTCACAGATAACGACGACGCCCAGCGCATCAAGGGGGCGCTGTCGGCCGGCATCACCGCCTATATCGTCGACGGCCTGCGCGCCGAGCGCGTGAAGACCGTGCTGAACGTTGCCTATGCCCGTTTCGAACTCGACCAGCAACTGCGCGCGGAACTGGACGCCACCAAGCTCAAGCTGGCCGAGCGCAAGACCGTCGAGCGGGCCAAGGGGCTGCTGATGGAGGCGCGCGGCATCAATGAGGAAGAGGCCTTCAAGCGCCTGCGCAACATGGCGATGGAGCGCGGCATCAAGCTGGTGGAAGCCGCCCAGCGCGTCATCGATGTGATGACCTGATCGCCCGCACCGGCCGCACGCGGCTGGTGCAATGCACAATTTCGGCGCCACCGGCCGGTCGTCCCGCACGACTTCGCGCCCACTTCGCGCCCGACAGCAAAGCCGGCGCGCCCGTTCGCGGTACGCCGTCGGCACCGCTTGAGCGCGTGCCGCATCCGAGTGGTGAATTTCCCGCGTTTCGTCCTCCGCCATCCCGCTGGCACGTCGCTTGCGTTATCGATGTCGCGACCAACGACGGTTGCGCGGTACGAAGTCTGAAGCATCACCGAACAACATATGCACGCGGTCAACGACGACCGCGCGGCATCGGACAACGGCGTCCTGAACTGCACCCCGATTTCTGGCGAAGGCGGGATGCGGATCGGGACGCCCTTTTCTTTCTGGAGCCATCGCAATGCCCTCTCGCCTGAAGATTGCCAAGACCCCGCGCGCCGCCGTGGAATCCGCCGCCGCCGAAACGGCCCCCGCGAGCCACGGCCGTCGCCGCGCGTTGGCCACCATCGCCGGTGCCAGCGTGATGACGCTGGTGGACCCGCTGGTGCGCAGCGGTGCCTGGGCGGCGGGCTCCGACGCGCCGGAGAAGTCCGAGGTGAAAATCGGCTTCATCCCGCTGACCGATTGCGCGTCCGTCGTCATGGCATCGACGCTGGGCCTGGACAAGAAGTACGGCATCAAGATCACGCCGAGCAAGGAAGCATCCTGGGCGGCCGTGCGCGACAAGCTGGTCAACGGCGAACTGGACGCGGCCCACGTGCTGTATGGCCTCATCTACGGCGTGCAGCTGGGCATCGGCGGCCCCAAGAAGGATATGGCCGTGCTGATGAACCTGAACCACAACGGCCAGGCCATCACGCTGTCGTCCAAGCTGTCCGAGAAGGGCGTCCGCGACGGCGCCAGCCTGCGCGCGCTGATGGCCAAGGAGAAGCGCGACTACACGTTCGCGCAGACCTTCCCCACCGGCACGCACGCGATGTGGCTCTACTACTGGCTGGCGGCCAACGGCATCAATCCGATGCAGGACGCCAAGGCGATCACGGTGCCGCCGCCGCAGATGGTGGCCAACATGCGCGTGGGCAACATGGACGGCTTCTGCGTCGGCGAACCCTGGGGCGCGCGCGCCATCGCCGACAAGATTGGCTTCACCGTGGAAACCACGCAGGCCATCTGGAAGGATCACCCGGAAAAGACGCTCGGCACCACCGCCGACTTCGTTCAGAAGAATCCGAACACGGCGCGTGCCATGGTGGCCGCGATCCTGGAAGCGTCGAAATACATCGACGCATCGGCCTCGAACCGTCGCAAGACGGCGGAAACCATCGCCGCCAAGTCCTACGTCAATACCGACATGGACATCATCCTGGACCGCATGCTCGGCCGCTACAGCAACGGCCTGGGCAAGACCTGGGACGACCCCGATTCCATGAAGTTCTATCAGGACGGCACGGCGAACTACCCGTTCCTCTCCGACGGCATGTGGTTCCTGACCCAGCACAAGCGCTGGGGCCTGCTGAAGGACCACCCGGACTACCTGGCCGTGGCCAGGCAGGTGAACCGGATCGACGTATTCAAGCAAGCGGCCGCGGCCGCGCAGGTGGCGGTGCCCAAGAGCGACTTCCGCACCGCCCGGCTGATCGACGGCGTGACGTGGGATGCGACCAAGGACCCGAAGGCCTACGCCGACGGCTTCAAGATCAAGGCCTGACGCTGCTCCGCTGGCGGCGCAGCCTGCCCGGCTTGCTCCGCCTACCTTTCCCTGCCCGCCCCTTCAGGAGCCAGACGTGAACGCAATTGCCCAAGCCGCGCCGGAAGGCGCCACCGCCATGAACGCGGAGTCCGTCGACCCCGATATCAAGGAGCAGACGCGCCGCCGCAAGCTGGAGATCGCCGCGCAGGAGCGCCACGCCGCGCGACGCGACGCGGTCGGTAGCGTTGTGCTCAAGGCCGTACCGCCGGTGGTTGGCTTTGTGTTGTTCCTGCTCGTGTGGCACGGCATCGCCACCATGATCCCGGCCATCCCCACGCCCGGCGCGACGTGGAATGCGGCGGTGCCGCTGTTCTCCGATCCGTTCTACCGCAACGGGCCGAACGACCAGGGCATCGGCTGGAACGTGCTGGCATCGCTGACCCGCGTGGCGGCGGGCTTTGGCCTGGCCGCGCTGGTCGGCATTCCGGCCGGCTTCCTGCTCGGGCGTTTTGCGTTCCTGAACGCGATGGCCGCGCCCGTGATCAGCCTGCTGCGTCCGGTGTCGCCGCTGGCATGGCTGCCGATCGGCCTGCTGCTGTTCAAGGCGGCCAACCCTGCCGCCATCTGGGCGATCTTCATCTGCTCGATCTGGCCGATGATCATCAACACCGCCGTGGGCGTGACGCGCGTGCCGCAGGACTACCTGAACGTGGCGCGTGTGCTGGATCTGTCCGAATGGAAGGTGTTCCGACGCGTGCTGTTCCCGGCCGTGCTGCCCTACATGCTCACCGGCGTGCGGCTGTCGATCGGTACGGCATGGCTCGTGATCGTCGCCGCGGAGATGCTGACGGGTGGCACCGGCATCGGCTTCTGGCTCTGGGATGAATGGAACAACCTGAAGGTCGAGCACATCGTGATCGCGATCTTCATCATCGGCGTGGTCGGCCTGGTGCTGGAGCACCTGCTGCTGGCGCTGGCCCGCCGCTTCAGCTACGGCAACACCTGATCGGGGACGGACGTCATGGAAAAGTTTGTCAGCATCGAGAACGTCGGGCAGACGTTCAAGACGCGCAAGGGGCCGTTCGTGGCCCTGCGCGATATCCATCTCTCCATCGCCGAGGGGGAATTCATCACGCTGATCGGGCACTCCGGCTGCGGCAAGTCCACGCTGCTGAACCTGATTGCCGGACTGACCAGCCCGACCTCCGGCGCGCTGATCTGCGCGGGCCGCGAGATCGCCGGCCCGGGGCCGGAGCGTGCGGTCGTATTCCAGAACCATTCGCTGCTGCCGTGGATGACTTGCTTCGAGAACGTGCACCTCGGCGTGGAGCGCGTGTTCGGCGCCACCGAAAGCAAGGCGCAGTTGAAGGCGCGCACCCACGACACGCTCGCGCTGGTTGGCCTGACGCATGCGGAGGCCAAATATCCGCACGAGATCTCGGGCGGGATGAAGCAGCGGGTGGGCATTGCCCGTGCGCTGGCGATGCAGCCCAAGGTCCTGCTGATGGACGAACCGTTCGGCGCGCTGGATGCGCTGACGCGCGCCCACCTTCAGGACGAGCTGATCAAGATCGTCGCCCGCACCAGGAGCACGGTGGTCATGGTCACGCACGACGTGGACGAGGCCGTGCTGCTGGCCGATCGTATCGTCATGATGACCAACGGCCCCGCGGCGACGATCGGCGAGATCCTGAAGGTCGATATTCCGCGCCCGCGCGACCGCGTGGCGCTGGCCGACGACAAGACCTACCACGCTTGCCGCACGGCCGTGCTGGACTTCCTGTACCGGAAGCAGCGCAATCCGGCGCTGCAGGAGGCCGCATAGGCGGGACCGCACACCCCATATCAACCCGACGCGGCGGCGATGGGATCAGGCAGGCGTGGGCGAAGCCGCCCCGCTCCGCTATCATGAACCCCAAACCCCACGATCCAAGCGCCGCGCCATGACGTCCTCCACAGACACCCCCGCCACCCCCGGTGGCAACAGCTTTCCCGCCGCGAAGTTCATCAAGGAAATCGGACGCGGCGTGAATGGCGCCCGCGCGCTGCCGCGCGAGGATGCGCAGGCGCTGTTCGATGCCATGCTGGCCGGTCGTGTGTCCGACATCGAACTGGGCGCCGTGCTGATGGCGTACCGGATCAAGGGCGAGGCGCCCCATGAGCTGGCCGGCATGCTGGAGGCGGCTCACGGCCACTGCACGCCGCTGGCGCCGCCGCCGGACAAACCCGTGGTGGTGATTCCCAGCTACAACGGCGCGCGCAAGCAGCCCAACCTGGTACCACTGCTGGCATTGCTGCTGGCGCGCGATGGCGTGCCGACGCTGGTGCATGGCACGCGCCAGTTTCATGGCCGCGTGACCAGCATGACGTTGTTCGAGGCGCTGGGCGTGCCGCTGTGCGCGACCACCCAGGCGGCGCAGGACCAGTTGCGTGCAGCGGCAAATCCGCTGGCCGTGCTGCCGATCGAGGTGCTGTCACCGGCACTGGCGCGACTGCTGGAGAAGCGATCGATCATCGGCCTGCGCAATTCGTCGCACACGATCGTCAAGATGCTGCAGCCCATCGGGGCCCACACGCCTGCCGAAGCGCTGCGCCTCTACAGCTATACCCATCCCGAATATCGCGAGACGCTGACCGACTACTTCTCGCACGAGCCGGCCAACGTACTGCTGGCGCGCGGCACCGAGGGCGAAGTCGTGGCCGATGCGCGCCGCAGCAGCCGCATCGACTGGCTGCACGACGGCCATCAGCGCACGATGGTCGATCCGGTCGGCGGATCGATCGGCGAAGTCCCGGAACTGCCGTCGGGCAACGACCCCGCCCAGACCGCCGCCTGGATCCGCAAGGTGATGGATGGCGCCGTGCCAGTGCCGGCGCCGATCGTCACCCAGGTGGAAACGATCAAGGACTGCCTGAAGCAGGCGACCCGGGTGGCGTGGGCCAGCCCGGTCTGAGCGCTCGGCTTGCGTCCGCTTATGACCGGCGCGGCGGCAGCGGAATGCGCTCGGTTTCGCCCGGCACATGCGGAAACTGGTCGTCCTGCCAGCGCTGGGCAGCCTCTTCGATGGCTTCCTTGCTGCTTGCCACGAAATTCCAGTAGATAAAGCGTCGGCCGTCAGTCGGATCGCCACCCAGCAGCATCACGCGCGAGGGGATCGTCGCCGTGATCGTCACGCTCTCGCCCGGCACCAGCACGACGAGGTGCTCGGCCGGCAGGGTCTCGCCATCGAGCGTCAGGTTGCCTTCGACCGGATAGACACCCCGCTGGACGTGCTCGGGCGGAATTGCCAGGCTGGCCCCGGCATCCATCTCGATCGCCACATAAAGCGTCCGGCTGTACACCCTGACCGGGGACTCGGCGCCGAATGCGTCACCGGCGATCACCGTCATCCGGACGCCAGGCAGCTCCAGCTTGGGGAGGGTCGCCCCCGGGTGATGATGGAACGAGGGCTGATCGTTCTCGTGCCCCTTGGGCAGTGCCACCCAGGTCTGAATGCCATGCAGCCGCGGGCCGGCTTCGCGGGCGCCGTCGGGCGAACGCTCCGAATGCGTGATGCCGCGGCCGGCCGTCATCCAGTTCACGTCGCCGGGCCGGATCACCTGTTCGCTGCCCAGGCTGTCCCGGTGCATGATTTCCCCCTCGAACAGGTAGGTGACGGTCGCCAGGCCGATATGAGGATGCGGGCGCACATCCATGCCATTGCCGGGAGGCATCGCCACCGGCCCCATGTGATCGAAGAAGATGAATGGTCCAACGGTCTGGGTGGTGGCGGCGGGCAGCAAGCGCCGCACCGTGAATTCGCCGATGTCCCGCACATGGGGCTTTAGCAAGTGTTCGATGGCAGACATGACGGGTACTCCGTGGATGAGATAAACGTTGTGGGTGAGATCAGAAAACAACTCGAGTGTAGCGAATCGCGCAATACAGAATCCCGGAATCGAAGCGAAACTGACGGGCTCCGCTCCCCTCTAATCCTCGTACCCCAGACGGCCTGCCCGCAAGTCCTTATCGGACGCGGCATGCCGATTCGGGCGATAGTTTCTGCGCTATTCGAAAATGCCTTTTGATCGTCGGGAACTATCACCCCTATAACTTCTCCAACTTAGCACTCACCCGGCCTGAGTGCTAATATGCGTTGCAATGCGGTGTCCCTTCGTTTTTGACGGGACACACCGGCAACCCACCGCCGGATGCGAAAGGAGCAATTGAGTGAACGCAGTCCTGTCTGCCGATCAGAATCAAGTTTCCCGCCGTCTGCCGACGGCGCCCCAGAGTACCGCCGCGGCCAGCTTCGCGCTGACGTTTCCCGGCACGCTGGGGAATCTGGACAGCTACATCCAGGCTGTCCACCGTATTCCGCTGCTCACCCACGAGGAAGAGCAGCGTCTGGCACGTGACCTGCGCGACACGGATTCCGTCGATGCCGCCCGTCGCCTGGTGATGTCCCACCTCCGCCTGGTGGTGTCCATCGCGCGTCAGTACCTGGGCTACGGCCTGCCGCACGCGGACCTGATCCAGGAAGGCAACATTGGCCTGATGAAGGCCGTGAAGCGCTTCGACCCGGATCAGGGTGTGCGTCTCGTGTCGTACGCGATGCACTGGATCAAGGCCGAAATCCACGAGTACGTGCTGAAGAACTGGCGCATGGTCAAGGTGGCGACCACCAAGGCCCAGCGCAAGTTGTTCTTCAATCTGCGCAGCCACAAGCAGGGTGCTCACACCTTCACGCCCGAACAGGTGGAAGCCGTTGCGCGCGAGCTCAACGTGAAGCCCGAGGAAGTGATGGAGATGGAAACCCGCCTGTCGGGCGGCGACCTGGCGCTGGAAGGCCAGATCGATGACGGCGAGGAGGAATTCGCCCCCATCGCCTATCTGGCGGACAACCATAACGAGCCGACTCGCGTGCTGGAGGCCAAGCGCCAGGACCGCATGCAGGTGGAAGGCCTGGAAGAGGCCCTGGAGCGCCTGGACGCGCGTAGCCGCCGCATCATCGAGGCACGCTGGCTGGACGTGAACGACGACGGCTCAGGCGGCTCCACGCTGCATGAGCTGGCCGACGAATTCGGCGTCTCCGCCGAGCGCATCCGCCAGATCGAGGCGGCCGCGATGAAGAAGATGAAGGGTGCGCTGGCGGCTTTCGCCTGATTCCACCGCTGCAGCAAAAACGAAGGGCCGGTCATGTGACCGGCCCTTCTTGTTTCGGCGCGCGCCTGGCGGCGCCTACGCGTCCTACGAGAGCAGTTCCTTCAGGTCGTGAGCGATCGGCTCCGGGCCTTGGCCGTGGCGGATGAACAGGCGCAGCTGGCCGTTCGGATCAAAGACATAGCTGCCCGCCGAATGATCCATCGTGTAGTTATTGGGCGACGTTCCCGGCACTTTGGCGTAGTAGACCTTGAAGTCCTTGGTCACCTTCTTCAGCGCCGCCTCGTCGGCAGGGCGCAGGCCCAGGAAGCGCGCATCGAAGGCCGGAACGTACTGGCCCAGCAACGCGCCGGTATCGCGCTCCGGATCCAGGGTCACGAACAGCACCTGCACCTTGTCCGCGTCCGGCCCGAGTTGCTCCATGACGGCCTTCAGCTCGGCCATGGTGGTCGGGCAGACATCCGGGCAATGCGTGTAGCCAAAGAACATCACCACGGCCTTGCCCTTGAAGTCCGCCAGCGTGCGGGTCTTGCCGGCCGGATCAGTCAGGGCGAAGTCCTTGCCGAACTCGGTGGCGCCGGAGATATCGACATTGCGGAACGAGGGCTTCGGTTGCCCGCAGGCAGCCAGCAAGGCCGTGCAGAGCGCCAGCAGGCAGAAGCGGCGGATCATGGCCAGGAGGCCTTGGGAAGAGGTCGGCATGCGCGGTCGTCGGGAAAGGTTGCCCGGAAGTATCGCCGATGGAACCGGCACTGGCCTCCGGGCGCGGCAAGATGCCGCAGGACATGGCCCCCGCGGGCCGTGCTCAGACCTGCGGCACGAACTTGAAGTAGTGATCCACCAGCAGCGCGGCAAACAGCAGCGACAGGTACAGGATCGAGTAGCGGAAGGTGCGTTGCGCCAACCCGTCCGAATAGTTGCGGAACAGCTTCCAGGCGTAGCCGAGGAACACCAGCCCCAGCCCCAGCGCGGCCACCAGGTAGATGTAGCCGCTCATGCCGTACACGAACGGCAACAGCGTGGCGGCGATCATGACGAGCGTGTACAGCAGGATATGAAGCAGCGTGTAGCGCTCCCCGTGGGTGATCGGCAGCATCGGCAGGCCGGATTTGGCGTAGTCCGCACGGCGATACAGCGCCAGCGCCCAGAAGTGCGGCGGCGTCCACGTGAAGATGATCAGCACCAGGAACCAGGCCTCGGCCGGCACCGTACCGGCGACGGCGGCCCAACCCAGCGCGGGCGGCATGGCGCCCGACAGGCCGCCGATGACGATGTTCTGCGGCGTGGCCGGCTTCAGCAGGATCGTGTACACCACCGCATAGCCCAGGAACGTGGCGAAGGTTAGCCACATCGTCAGGTCATTGGCAAACACGTGCAGCAGCCACATGCCCGCGCCACCCAGGATGGCCGAGAAGATCAGCGTCTGCGTGGTGGTGATCTCGCCCGTGGCGGACGGCCGCCACGCGGTACGGCGCATCAGCGCGTCAATCTTCTGTTCGACCAGGCAATTGATGGCGAACGCCGCGCCGGCAAGCAGCCAGATGCCGGCGGCACCACCGATCAGCACGGACCAAGGCACCATGCCGGGCGTGGCCAGGAACATGCCGATGACAGCGCAGAAGACCGCAAGCTGGGTCACGCGCGGCTTGGTCAGGGCGGCGTATTGGCGGGCCAGATGACGTAATCGGCCCACGGAAGAGTGGGGGTGGGTAGCAGTAACCACGGGGGGCATCTTGTCCTTCATGTGGCGCGCGCGGCAATGGACGATTGGGCGGCGGCGCCGGCGAAACGGGTCGCGAGGCCGATATTGTAGTTGAGACGGAGCAACAGCATCAGCAGCAGGGCTGCTCCGCCGTTATGTGCGACCGCCGCCACCAGCGGCCAGTCGAACACGATATTCGACATCCCCGTGGCCAGTTGCAGCGCCAGCACGGCCAACAGCCATCTGGCATGACGGGCGAGCCCCTCGAGCCGGCGGGCCCGCAGCCCGAACCAGGCCAGGTAGCCCAGCACCACGAAAGCAAAGCCGCGGTGTACCCAGTGGATGGCCACCAGCGCGGCATGCGGGATGTAGTCGCCATCCGCCGTCATGCCAAGCTGGCGCCAGAGCGTGAAGCCATGACGGAAGTCCATCTCCGGCACCAGTTGCCCGTTGCAGAGCGGGAAGTCCGTGCAGGCCAGCACCGCGTAGTTGGTGCTGACCCAGCCGCCCAGGAAGATCTGGATCACCAGCAGCACGATCCCGATTGCGCCCGCCCACCGCAGCGATGCTGCCTGCGGCGCCACCACATGCGGCGGATCGTTACGCGACCCCAGCCAGATCAGCGACGCCAGCAGCGCCATCGCCAGCAGCAGGTGGGTGACGACGATGACCGGTTGCAGCTTCATGGTCACGGTCATCATGCCGAACGCGCCCTGCACGCAGACCAGCACCAGCACGCCCGTGGCAAACCACGGCGACTGCTTCAACTCGCGGCGCTTGACCCAGGCCAGCACCATCAGGGAGATGATGAGCACCCCCACCGCCATGGCGAAATAGCGATGGATCATTTCGATCCACGCCTTCGCGAGCGTCACGGGGCCGCTGGGCAGCGCCGTTTCGGCGGCACGGATCGGCTCCATGGCCGCGTGCGGATTCGAATGGCCATAGCAGCCCGGCCAGTCCGGGCAGCCCAGGCCCGAATCGGTCAGCCGGGTAAAGCTGCCGAACATGATGAGGTCCAGCGTCAGGAACGCCGTGATCCAGACGAGCTTGCGGTATTTGTCGCGGTCACCGCGCACCAGTACGTAGGACAGCGGCAGCAGCGCGATCAGGATGCCGATGATGGCGAGTTGGAGCAGCATGGAAAATCAGCCAATTCGGGAATACTTGAGCAGCTTCTTCAGGTCACTGCTCATCTGCTTGGGGTCAGGCTCCTTCGGCCAGCGCATCATCAGGTTGCCCAGCGGGTCGACCAGGAATACCGCGTCTTCGATGCGCGCGCCGGACTCCGCCGGCAACCACTGCCGGATCGTCTCGCGATCCATGCGCAGGAACCGCACACCCGCATAGGGTTCGTTGTAGGCAGTGGAGAGCCGCTCGTCCACGGCGCCGTTGTCGGAAATCAGCCAGACCGGCACGATCCGCTCGCGGCCTTCGCCCTGCCCCGCGCGAATCTGGCGCATCGTGAAGAGCTTTTTCGCGCAGGCTTCGTCACAGGCCGACGGGTCCGTCATCACCATCAGCCACTTGCCCCGGAACGCCGCCAGCGGCACCGACTCGGCGCGCTCGTTGGCAACCTGGACGGCCGGCATGGGCCGTTGCGGATCGATCAGCGTGCCGTAGTTGGTGCTGCCGCCGGTCGGCTTGATCACGTAGAACGTGAAGTACGAAAAAATCACCGGCGATGCGCAGACCAGCAGCAGCATCAGCATCTGCAGGCGGCCACGGCGCGTGCGCGCGTCGATGCGGGAATCCGGCGGGGCCGTAGGGTCTTGCTGCGACATGGAGTTCGTCTGTACGTTCATCGTTCGGTTGTCAGTTCTCGCCGCGCCGCGCGCGGCGCCAGCCCAGCACGCCCACCAGCACCGCGGTCAGCGCGGCCAGGCCGAACCACTGGAAGGCGTATCCGTAGTGGCGATCGGCACCAAGATCGGCCGGTGCCCAGTCGCGCGCCAGCCCGTCGCCATTATCCGTGGCCTGCTCGATCACGAGTGGCAGCAGCGGCGCGCCGATTTCCTTGCCATACGCGTCCAGGTCGACATTCTGACGGATCTTTCGCCCGGCCTCTGCGGAAGCGTCCTGCCCGAGGCTGTAGACGCGCGGAACCGCCGCCAGCGCGGTGCCTTCCAGCGTGATCTCGCCCGACGGCGTCTGAAACGGCGCGATGCGCGTACGGTCCTGTACATCGCGCGGCAGCCAGCCCCTCAATACCAGCACGCTGCCCCCGCCGCCCGCAAGCTGCAGCGGGGTCAGCACGAGGAAGCCGGCGCGACTGTCGGTGCCATTGCCGTGCGGGCGATTGTCCAGCAACACGGTCTTTTCCGCATCGAGACGGCCACGCGCGCGAACGCGGCGGTCAGCCAGTTGCCTCACATCGCGATGGCCCGCGCCGAGTTCCTCCGGCGGCTGCGCCGCCAGCGCGGCCAGGCGCGCGGCACGGTCGATCTTCTCGTGCGCGCGCCTCAGTTGCCAGTTGCCCAGCGCGCACGTGACGGCGATCACCACCAGCGCCGCCACCATCGGCACCGGACCCGGCGCACGCCACCCCCTGCGGGTCGTCACGACTTCCCCCCGGCCACCACGGTGCGATAATGACGACTTCCGAGAGCGGACCCCATCACGGCCCCCATGCGCTTCGTCATCGTCGTTGCCTTCATCCTGATCATCGGCAGCCTTGCCTCCGCGCTATTTTTCATGATGCGCGACCGGGGCCGCACGCCCAACATGATGCGATCGCTGATGTTCCGCGTCGGCTTCTCCGTGGCGCTGTTCCTGTTCATCCTGTTTTCGCACTGGATGGGATGGATACAAAGCACCGGCATCCAGATGTCGCCGTGAGCATTGCAGGCTCCGCAAAAAAGAAGCGCCGCTGAGGAGGTCTCTCGCGGCGCTTCTTTTTTGTACTGCATGCACAGCGGGCGCGGGAGAATCTCCCGACATCCGCCGCAATCGGTCGCAATCCGTCGCGTTGACGGCTTACAGCCAGTACACCACCACGTAGAGACCGAGCCAGACCACGTCCACGAAGTGCCAGTACCAGGCGGCGCCTTCGAACGCGAAGTGATGCTCCGGCGTGAAATGCCCACGCAGTACGCGGCCCAGCACCACCGCCAGCATGATCGCGCCCATCGTCACATGGAAGCCGTGGAAGCCGGTCAGCAGGAAGAACGTCGAACCATAGACACCCGAGGTCAGCTTCAGGTTCAGTTCGTGGTACGCGTGCATGTACTCGTAGACCTGCAGGCACATGAAGATCGCGCCCAGCAGGATGGTCAGCACCAGGCCCTGGATCAGCTGGCTGCGCTTGCCGGCCAGCAGCGCGTGGTGCGCCCAGGTCAGCGTTACACCCGAGGTCAGCAGCAGCGCGGTGTTGATCGTCGGGATCGGCCACGGGCCCATCGTCTGGAAGCTCTCCACCGTACCCGCCGGGCCAACGTTGGGCCACACGGCCGCGAAATCCGGCCAGATGATCTTGTTGTTCAGGTCACCCAGCCACGGCATGGCGATGGTGCGGGCATAGAACAGCGCGCCGAAGAACGCCGCGAAGAACATCACCTCCGAGAAGATGAACCAGCCCATCGACCAGCGAAACGACACGTCGATGTTCTTGCCGTACAGGCCGCCTTCGGACTCGCGGATGGCATCGCCAAACCAGCTCTTGAGCACGAACAGGAACCACAGCAGGCCGAAACCGCACAAATACGGCGCCCACGGTTGCCCGTTGACCCAACCGGCAGCGCCGGCGCCAGTCATCAGCAGGCCGAATGCCGCCGTGATCGGATGGCGCGACGGGCCCGGTACGAAGTAGTACGGAGCGTTTGCGCGATTCGCACTCATTCTTCTATCTCCAGCTCAGAGTCTTTGATTCAGTGGTCGTTATCCGCACATCCGGCCCCAACGGCTGGCCGGCGGCGTGCTCTACTTTCTTATCTTCTGTCCAACCCTGCTCCGCGTGCGACCGCGGTCTCCTACCCCACCACGGCGCGCACGATGCCGATCAGTATCGCCACGAACACCGCCACGGCAATCAGCCCGGCGATGATCACGTGCACCGGATTCAGGCGCGCCATGTCGGTCTCATGCTCAGACCCCTTGCGCAATCCGATGAATGACCAGAGCACCGCCCGCATGGTCTGCATGAACGATGCCTTGCGATGCACCGGATCATCCATGTTGTCCATCTCAGCTACCCTGCCCCGGGGCTTCCAACTCGCCCTGCGGCGCCTGCGCGACCGGCGTGCCGACCTCGAAGAACGTGTACGACAGCGTGATGTTCTTCACATCCTTCGGCAGGTTCGGATCGATCACGAAAACCACCGGCATCTCGCGCGCCTCGTTGGCCTTGAGCGTCTGCTGCTTGAAGCAGAAGCACTCCACCTTCTTGAAGTACTCCGTCGCCTGCTTTGGCGCGTAGCTCGGGATCGCCTGCGCGGAAATATCGCGCGACTGCCCGTTGGCCACTTCGTACACGATCGTCGTCAGCTCGCCCGGATGGACCTCCATCGAATTCTTCACGGGGCGGAACGCAAACGGGCCGCGCGCGTTGGAATCGAATTCGACGGTGATCGTCCGGCTCTTGTCGATCTGCGTGTTCTTCACCGATCCGCCATACAGATCGCGCGTGGTCACCACGTTGAGGCCGGTGAGGTCGCAAATCTTCTTGTACAGCGGCACGAGCGCATAGCCAAAGCTGAACATCAGACCCACCACCACCAGCAGCCGCAACAGCATGCCGCGGTTGAAGCGCTTCTCGAGAGCCTTGTCCTGCGCGTCCACGCCAGTCTCCTGCTTCCGTACTGCTACGACTTGAAGGTTTCAGCCGCCAAGGAACACCATCTTGGCAAAGAATCCCAGGAAGAAGACCACCACGATGGACAGGAGGATCAAGCCCAGCCGGCGGTTGGCGGCTTGCTGCGTGGCTTGACGGTCCTGCTGTGACGGGCTTTTTTCTGAGGGCTGCATGTCGATACCTGCTCGGGCGCCGGGTGCATGGGCATCCTGCCCACGCACCCGTTGCCAGTTACTGTCTGCTGCGTGATACCTGGCCGGGCATTACCTGACCCGCGGCGGCTCTTCGAAGGTGTGGAACGGAGCCGGCGACGGCACGGTCCACTCCAGGCCTTCGGCGCCATCCCACGGCTTGTCGCCGGCCTGCTGGCCGCCACGGTACGACGGCAGCACCACGAAGAAGAAGAAATACACCTGCATCAGGCCAAAGCCCAGCGCACCAATCGACGCGATCGCGTTGAAGTCCGTGAACTGGGTCGGATAGTCCGCATAACGACGCGGCATACCGGCCAGGCCCAGGAAGTGCATCGGGAAGAAGGTCACGTTGAAGAAGATCAGCGAACCCCAGAAGTGGATCTGGCCGCGGGTCTCGTTGTACATGAACCCGCTCCACTTCGGCCCCCAGTAGTAGAAGCCCGCGAACAGCGCGAACAGCGAACCGGCCACCAGCACGTAGTGGAAGTGCGCCACGATGAAGTACGTGTCCTGCAGCTGGATGTCGATCGGGGCGACGGCCGGCATCAGGCCCGTGAAGCCGCCGATCGTGAACACGAAGATGAAGCCGATCGCGAACAGCATCGGGGTCTCGAACGTCATCGAGCCGCGCCACATCGTGGCGATCCAGTTGAAGATCTTCACGGCCGTCGGCACCGCGATCAGCATCGTCGCGTACATGAAGAACAGCTGGCCGGTCACCGGCATGCCGGTCGTGAACATGTGGTGGGCCCACACGATGAACGACAGGATGGCGATGGAGGCCGTGGCGTACACCATCGAGCTGTAGCCGAACAGACGCTTGCGCGCGAAGGCCGGCACGACGTGCGAGACGATCCCGAACGCCGGCAGAATCATGATGTAGACCTCGGGATGGCCGAAGAACCAGAAGATGTGCTGGTACATCACCGGGTCACCGCCACCGGCTGCCGAGAAGAAGCTCGTGCCGAAGTGGCGATCGGTCAGCACCATGGTGATGGCGCCGGCCAGCACGGGCATCACGGCGATCAGCAGGTAGGCGGTGATCAGCCAGGTCCAGCAGAACATCGGCATCTTCATCAGCGTCATGCCGGGGGCACGCATGTTGAGGATGGTCACGATGATGTTGATCGAGCCCATGATCGACGATGCACCCATGATGTGCATGGCGAAGATGGCCATGTCCATGCCGGGGCCCATCTGCACCGACAGCGGCGCGTACAGCGTCCAGCCGGCGGCGGTGGCGCCGCCCGGGACGAAGAACGATCCGACCAGCAGCAGCGCGGCGGGCGGCATCAGCCAGAAGCTGAAGTTGTTCATCCGGGCAAAGGCCATGTCGGATGCGCCGATCTGCAGCGGGATCATCCAGTTCGCAAAGCCGACGAAGGCCGGCATGATCGCGCCGAACACCATGATCAGGCCGTGCATGGTGGTGAACTGGTTGAACAGTTCCGGGCGGAAGAACTGCAGGCCCGGCTCGAACAGCTCCAGGCGGATCAGCAGGGCCAGCACGCCGCCCGAGAGCAGCATCGTGAACGAGAACAGCAGGTACAGCGTACCGATGTCCTTGTGGTTGGTGGCAAACAGCCAGCGGCGCCAGCCGTGCGGATGATCGTGTGCGTGATCATCGTGGGCGTGATCGTGCGGATGACCCAGTGCTTCCGGGGTAGCGGTACTCATCGCGATGACTCCTGAATTCCTGAATGCGGGTGCTTCCGCGGGTCAGCCTGCGACGCGGTTGCCCGCGAGGCTGGCCTGCTTGTCAGTGGATGCGGCGGCCGGCTTGGCCTGGGCCTTGGGCGAGGCATCGCCTGCGCCGGCCGTGGGTGCGCCACCGCCCTCGGGGAACTTGCCCGCACGGGCGTTCACGAAGTCAGCCGGCTGGATCACCTCGCCGGTCCGGTTGCTCCAGCTGTTGCGCGTGTACGTCATGGCCGCGGCCAGCTCGGTATCGGAGAGCTGCTTCCACGACGGCATGCCGCCCTTGCCTTCCAGCAGGATGTGCATCTGGCCGGCCTTCGGCCCGTTCACGACCTTGGAGCCGTCGAGCGCCGGGAACGCGCCGCCGCCCTTGCCGTTCGGCTGGTGGCAGACCGCGCAGTTGGACGCATAGACCTTCTCGCCCCGGACCTTCATCTCGTCGAGCGTCCAGGTCTTGTTGGGATCATCCGCCGCCGCAGCCAGGGCCTTCTTCTTCTCGTCGACCCACTTGGTGTAGTCGGCGTCAGACACGACGCGCACGACGATCGGCATGAAGGCGTGTTCCTTGCCGCACAGCTCCGCGCACTGGCCGCGGTAGATACCGGTCTTCTCGGCCTTGAACCAGGTGTCGCGCACGAAGCCCGGGATGGCGTCCTGCTTGACGCCGAACGCCGGAATCATCCACGCGTGGATCACGTCGTTGGCCGTCGTGACGATACGGATCTTCTTGTTGACCGGCACCACCAGCTCGTTGTCCACCTCCATCAGGTAGGTGTTCGATTTTTCCTGCTGGTTGTTGATCTGCTCGCGCGGCGTGGTCAGCGTGGACACGAAGGAAATCCCCTCGCCCTGGCCCTTCAGGTAGTCGTAGCCCCACTTCCACTGGTATCCGGTGGCCTTGATGGTGATGTCGGAGTTGGTGGTGTCCTTCATCGCGACCACGGTCTTGGTGGCGGGCAGCGCCATCGCAATCACGATCAGGAACGGGACGATGGTCCAGACGACTTCGACGGTAATGCTTTCGTGGAAGGATGCCGACTTGGCGCCGCGGCTCTTCCGGTGCGTGAAGATGGAATAGAACATCACGCCGAACACGGCGACGAAGATCACCGTGCAGATGATCAGCATCATCCAGTTCAGCCAGTGAATCTGTTCGGCGATTTTTGTAACGGGTTCGGTCAGGTTCAGCTGTCGGACGGCGGGGCCGCCTGGCATGTCACTGACCGCGGAGGCCGCCTGGCTGACAAGCAGGGACGCGCCTGCCAGACATGCTGCGGATGCCTTCTTCCACATTTTCATTGTTTATCTACCCAATTTACAGATTCAAATCTGTCCCCGCCCTGCCCGGCATCCCGTCCATTCAGACGCGATGCAAGGCCGCTGCGAGTTCCTGCGCGAACTTGCGTCGCCGCCTCGGGTCCAGATAACACCCCACCCGCACGGCTCGCTTGTCCGACCGCAAGACCACCAGCGCCCGGAACGATTCACCCAGTTCGACCCGCACCCAGCGCGGGTTGAATTCCTCACGCGTGACCCGCGTGGCACTGGCTGTCTCCACGACCAGTATCCCGTCAGTCACACTCACGCGTTCATAATCCGCCGCATGGCGCGCATACACCAGCAGGGCAATCCCCAGCCCAAGCAGCTCCAGCCCGGCAAACGGCAGCACGAGCCAGGCCCCCTGCCACACGGCAAGAAACACCGCGATGGCAGTCGAGAAACATACGATGGAGAAGTAAAACCAGCCGACCTGGCGTGGAGACAGCGAGCAATTTCGCTTCATCAGCCAGTCGTTGCTCGGCAAGGGAGGTCGTCCGTCGAGATTTCCGCCGGAGTCACCTACTGCCGTCTGGAATGCGATACCCAAGTCTT
This sequence comes from Cupriavidus sp. 01L415, assembly GCF_056400065.1. Classification (NCBI taxonomy): domain Bacteria; kingdom Pseudomonadati; phylum Pseudomonadota; class Betaproteobacteria; order Burkholderiales; family Burkholderiaceae; genus Cupriavidus; species Cupriavidus sp. 01L415. The sequence goes on from NZ_JBFTSP010000001.1 coordinate 111,341, forward strand.
GCATCGCCAACCACTCTGCATCGGATGCACACCCGGGACGAATGGCGCTCCCGTCCGGCACGTGCGAAGTGCATTCCGGGGGCGTTCTTGTGCCAGGGGACCACTGCGACAAACTGGCGCATTATATGGCGCTTCGCATACTCGAACAAGGCCGGATTTGACCGCAGCGCTTGCGCTATTCAAATTTTTGTGCATGACCTCGACGCGCGCGATAGTCAACACAATCGATGCCCGCGGATTGTCGGGCGACCGCTTACCGGCGTGGCTGCGCGCGACCGATTTTGTCGACCGGCACGACGGCGCGACCCTGGTCGTCGACCGCCTGCTTGCCGCGAGGCGCCAGCTTCCACGCGTGGCCGTAGACAATTTCGAACGTCAGCGGGATCACGCCATCGGCATTGCGCTGACGATCCAGCGCGGCCAGCACGGCGGCATGCCAGCGGCGTCCGCGCAGGCCCGCCGGGCCGGGACGGCGGAAGCCGCCGAACGCCTGAACTTCGCGCAGCAGCGTCTCGGGCGATTCATAGGTCACGGTCAGCGTCTCCATGTCCATCACCGGCGTCGACCAGCCGCTGTGAACCAGCATGTCGCCAATGTCATGCATGTCGACGAAGCGCAGCGTATGCGCATCGAGGTCCACCTCGGCAAACGCCGCGCGCAGTTCACGCAGCGTGTCAGGGCCGAACAGCGAGAACAGCACGAGGCCCTCGTCGCAGGTGACGCGATGCCATTCCGGGAACACGCGATGCGGCTCCGGATGCCAGTGCAATGCCAGGTTGGACCAGAGCAGGTCAAAGCTGGCGGCGTCGAAGGGGAGTGTGGCAAGATCGCCCTGCACCAGGTCGAACATGGGGCGCTTGCCGAGCATGCGTCCGATCCAGCCGGGCCTGCGCTGCGGATCACGCTGCCCGGCCTGCCGCAGCATCTCGCCTGACACATCCAGCCCTGCAATCTGGGCATCAGGAAAGCGGGCGCGCAGCCCCGCCAAGCCCTGGCCATGACCGCAGCCGATATCGAGCGCCCGGCGCGGCGCCAGCCGGATGACTTCCATCCGCTCCTGCATGCGCTGGCCAATCTCGCCCAGCAGGAAATCGAGCTGACCAAACCTGGCGCTACGGCGATCAAAGGCAAGCCGGGTCAGCCGCGCAGGCGGCAACCAGGCATCAGGGGAATTGGTGGCATGCAGGGACACGGACAAGCTGGGCAACAAGAGACGGATCGGCGGGCGCTGCGACAAAGTGTCGCACGCGGAAAAATGTCGGCTGCGCATGGCGCACCGACAACAGGAGCGCAAGTATACGCGCCCGCCGCGCAGGGTGCCGGCAGCGGCATCGGCCAGCGATTGGTGGCGGGCCTGTGGCGCACCTTGTTGCCGTCAGCCTGCGCGCTGTGCGGTGCCGTGCAGTCGGAAGTGGTCTGTGCGGCGAGTGCGGAGATCGCGCTTCAGCCAACGCCGCGCTGTCCGCGCTGCGCCAGTCAGGACGATGCCCGCGGACCTGTGCCCGCTTGCCATGCCTGCCTCGCCTGTGTCGACGACGATCCGCTCGATGCGACGCGGACGCTCGGGGACTACGCGAGCCCGCTCGACACCCTGGTGCTCCGCCTGAAATTCGGGGCCGCGCTGCCCCTGGCGAAATGGATCGCCGCCCGGCTGGCCGATCGCCTTTGCGCCGCGTCCGACACGTTTCCCGACGTACTCGTCCCCGTGCCGCTGTCGCCGCAGCGGCTGGCGGCACGCGGATTCAATCAGGCGTGGGAGATCGCCCGCCCGCTCTCGCGCCGGCTCGGCATCCGCGCCGGGCCAACCTGCGCGACGCATTCGCGGTCAGACACGATGAGCGGCTCGACGGATTGCATATCGGCCTGGTCGACGATGTCATGACGACGGGCGCCACGCTGCGGGAAGCCGCCCGTGTGCTCAAGGCGCACGGGGCCTCACGGGTCACCGCACTACCCGCCTTGCGCACGCCCTGACCGGGCATTCGGTGACAACAGTGACAATGATCCGGTAGCTGCCGCTCCGTGACAGTCACTGCGCCGCACGGTAAGCTGCGCTCCGGTTTTCCAGCCCCAGATCCCATGTTTAACGTCGTCCTCGTCGAACCCGAAATCCCGCCCAACACTGGCAACGTGATCCGCCTGTGCGCCAATACGGGCGCGCAGCTGCATCTGGTCAAACCGCTGGGATTTCCGCTGGAAGACGCGCGCATGCGCCGCGCCGGGCTGGACTATCACGAGTACGCGACGATGCGCGTGCACGAGAGCTGGGACGCATTGATGGCCACCGAGCAGCCCGACCCGACGCGCATGTTCGCGCTCACCACGCATGGCGCCACGCCGTTCGGCCAGGTCAGCTTTGCGCCAGGCGACTGGTTTGTGTTCGGCTCGGAGACGCGCGGGTTGGCGCCAGAACGCCGCGAGTGGTTTCCCGCCGCGCAGCGCATCCGCCTGCCAATGCGCCCCAACAACCGCAGCCTGAACCTGTCGAATACGGTGGCCGTGGTCGTGTTCGAGGCGTGGCGCCAGAACGGCTTCGCCGGCGGCGCCTGACGTTTCGTCGCGCTCAGCCCTCGGGCTGTACGCCAGCGGCTCGGATGACCTTGTCCCAGCGCGCCTTCTCGCTCGCCATCGTCTGCCGCAGCGATGCCGGCGCCGTGCCCGCTGGCACGAAGTACTGCGCACGCATCTTCTCCCGCACGTCGTCGCTGCCGATGATGGCCACCAGCTCGCGATACAGCCGGTCGATGATCGGTGCCGGCGTGCCAGCCGGGGCCAGCACGGCCTGCCAGGAAATCGCCTCGAATCCCGCATAGCCGGATTCCGCCACCGTCGGGACCGAAGGCAGCACGGCAGTGCGGCCGGTGGTGGTCACGGCCAGTATCCGCAGCTTGCCAGCCGTCACCATCGGCATGGCGATCGCCGGGACCATGAATCCGGCCTGTACCTGACCACCGACCATGGCGGTCGTGATTTGCGGAAAGCCGGGATATGGAACATGTTGCAGGTCGATGCCGGCCATCGTCTTGAGTTGCTCCATCGCCAGATGGGCCGCGCTGCCGTTGCCCACCGACCCGTAGTTCAGCGTGCCCGGCTTCGACCTGGCGAGCGCCACGAACTCGCGCAGGTTGTGGACGGGCAGGCGCGCATCGACGACCAGCACGTTTGGCGATGTCGCCACCAGCGTCACGGGCGCCAGCTGGCGCACCGGGTCATAGCTGAGATGGCGGTAGAGCGACGGCGCGGTCACGAGCGGACCGTTGATCGTGAACAGCAGCGTGTAGCCATCGGGCGCCGCCTTGGCCACCATGCCGGTGCCGATATTGCCGCCGGCGCCGGGCCGGTTTTCGATCACCACGGGCTGCCCGAGCACGGCGGCCAGTTTTTCCGTCACCAGGCGCGCCATCAGGTCCGGCGACGAGCCGGGCGGGAACGGCACGATCATGCGGATCGGCTTCGCGGGCCACGTGTCTGCAAGCGCGGCGGGCGCCCAGGCTGCGACGGCGGCGGTTGCGGAGGCGGCAAGGAGCGCCCCGAGGGCGCGGCGGCGTGGAGTCATTGGATGGGAAATTATTCGTCTCGGGCGTCGCGTTGCAGCAGACGGGCGACGGCATCGGCCGCATTCAGGCCTTCAAACAACACCGCGCAGACGGCGCGCGTGATCGGCATGTCCACGCCGTGCCGGGCAGCTAGCGCGGCCACGGCCTGCGCGCAGCGCACGCCTTCGGCCACATGGCCGAGGTCCGCCAGGATCTGGTCAAGGGTCTTGCCGCTGGCCAGTTGCTGGCCGACCTTGCGATTGCGCGACAGGTCACCCGTGGCCGTCAGGATCAGATCGCCCATGCCTGCGAGGCCCATGAAGGTCTCCAGGCGGCCGCCCAGTGCCAGCCCAAGCCGGGTCATTTCGGCCAGACCACGCGTGACCAGAGCCGCGCGGGCGTTCAGGCCGAGTCCGAGCCCATCGCTCGCGCCCGTGGCAATCGCCAGCACGTTCTTCACGGCGCCGCCGACTTCGACGCCAGTCAGGTCGTCGCTGCCATAGATGCGCATCGCGTGGTGGTGGAACGCCGCCTGCGCGCGATCCGCCAGCGTGTGCGCGGACCCGGCCACGGTCAGCGCACATGGCAAGCCCTGGGCCACTTCCTTCGCAAAGCTCGGGCCGGTCAGCACGCCGTATTCGATCTCGCCGGCGGCGACGCCCAGCGCATCGAGTTCCTCCCGCACCATCTGGTGCGGCAGCGCGTGGGTCTCGGCCTCGAAGCCCTTGCAGAGCCAGAGCATCGCCAGCGGCCCCTTGCGGCGCGCCGCCAGCCGGCGCGTCATCTCGCGCAGGCCGGACACCGGCGTCGCCACGATCACGAGGCCATCCGGATCGGCAAGCGCATGGTCGACGGCCCGGTCGAAGTCCAGCTCACAGGCCAGTTTCGGCGCAAGCGGTACCCCGGGAAGATAGGCCGCGTTCGTGCCCGTCCGGGCGATGCCGGCAAGCTGTTCGGGATCGCGGCCCCAAAGCACCACGTCGTGCACGGCGGCAGCATGGCTGGCAAGGGCGGTACCCCAAGCACCGGCGCCGAGGAAGGTCAGTTTCATGGCAGGTCTGGCGGTTGGCGCTGTCATGAAGACAGTATGGACGTCAAAGAAAGCCAAAACGGGGCCGAAGCCCCGTTCTTGCGATGACCGCGGTCAGTCGTCCCGATTAGTGGCGGGCCTGGCTGCCGTCGGGCATGACAATGCCGGATTCTCCACCCTGACCGGCTTCCTGCATGGCAGCCTGCAGGCGTTGCTCGTACAGCGCCTGGAAGTTGATTTCCGACAGGTGGATGGCCTGGAAGCCCGCACGCGTGATCACGTCTGCCACGTTGCCGCGCAGGTACGGATAGAGGATGGTCGGGCAGGCGATGCCCAGCAGCGGGTCAAGCTGCTCCGCGGGCACATTGCGGATGTCGAAGATGCCAGCCTGGTGCGCTTCCACCAGGAATGCCACCTTGTCCTGCACCTTGGTCGTCACGGTGCCCGTCACCACCACTTCGAAGATGCCTTCCTGCAGCTGGGCGGCGGCCACGTTGACCTGCACTTCCACCGACGGCGCTTCCGATTCCAGGAAAATGGCCGGGGAATTCGGCTGCTCCAGCGACATGTCCTTCAGGTACACGCGCTGAATGTTGAAGAAGGGCTGGTCGTCCTGCTGGGTGGCTTGTTGCTGGTCGCTCATATGAGGCTTCCGGATGGTCGGTTTGGGCGCACTGCGCCATGGAGGCCGGCAACGCGAACGGACAGCCACGCCTGGGGCGGAGCCGTTTCGGCGCGGGCCGGCGCCCGGTTGGGAAAACGCATATGGTACATGACGCGGATGGCGAATTCACCCGCCGCCAGCGGAATCAGAGTCTTCCTAGACGAAGCCCCGGCCCACGGGAGCGGGCCGGGGCGCTGTCAGGCTGCCAGCAGGGGCATGAGGCCGCCCTGGCGGTCCAGCGCGGAGAGGTCGTCGAAGCCGCCTACATGTGTCTCGTCGATGTAGATCTGCGGCACGGTCCGGCGGCCGGTGCGCGTCATCATTTCCTCGCGCTTGCCGGGTTCGCGATCGATCAGAATCTTCTCGATCTCACCGACCCCACGTTGCTTCAGCAGGCGCTCGGCCATCTGGCAATAGGGGCACACCACCGTGCTGTACATGACGACGCGGGCCATGCGTGTTCTCCTTGACTTGAAATGCAACGACGCGGACCGCCATGGGCGGATCCGCGCCGTGACTGCAATGATTACTGGACGTTGACTGGGTTACTTGATGACCGGCAGGCCGGCCTGCTGCCAGGCAGCCATGCCGCCCTCCAGCGCGTAGACCTCACTGTACCCGGCTTCCTTCAGGGCTGCTTGCGCCTTGCCCGAGCGCTGGCCGGTCTGGCAGATCACGATGATGGGGACCGCCTTGTCCTTTGCGAGTCCGGGCGCGCGCGAGGGAAGGTCGGCAAGGGGCGCGCTCTTCGCTTGCGGCAGGTGGCCCTTGGCATACTCGGCGGCGTCGCGGATGTCCACCACCACGGCATTGCGCTTATTGATCAGCTGGGTCGCGGCGGCCGTATTGACACGCTTGCCGCCCGTGCCAGCCTTGATCTGCGGCCAGGCCAGCAGGCCGCCGGAGACCACGGCGATGGCGATCAGGGCCAGGTTGTTGTAATCGGCGAAGAAATTCACGTTGGCATTCCGTTGGGTTGGGTCGGCGGCATTATAAAATACGCGGTTTCGCGCCCGCGCCGATATTTGTCGGTGGCCGCCAGCCGGCCAGGCAGGGGCGCCGCAGGTCACTTACTCCCTGGAAGCAGCATGTACAAGCTCGTTCTCATCCGCCACGGCGAATCCACGTGGAATCTCGAAAACCGCTTCACCGGCTGGGTCGACGTCGACCTGACCGATACGGGCGTCGCCCAGGCCACCCTGGCCGGCAAGCTGCTCAAGGAAGCCGGCTTCGCCTTCGATGTGGCCTACACGTCCGTGCTCAAGCGCGCCATCCGCACGCTCTGGCACGTGCAGGACGAAATGGACCAGATGTGGATTCCCGTGCGCAATGAATGGCGCCTGAACGAACGCCACTACGGCGCGCTGGCCGGCCTGAACAAGGCGGAAACCGCCAAGAAGTACGGCGACGAGCAGGTGCTGGTCTGGCGCCGCAGCTACGACACCCCGCCCCCGGCGCTGGAAGCGACCGATGAACGTGCTTCGTTCAACGACCCGCGCTATGCCAATGTGCCGCGCGAGCTGATCCCGCTGACCGAGTGCCTGAAGGACACCGTGGCCCGCGTGCTGCCGCTGTGGAACGAATCGATCGCTCCCGACATCCAATCCGGCAAGCGCGTGGTCATCGCCGCCCATGGCAACAGTATCCGCGCGCTGGTGAAGTACCTGGATCAGATTTCGGATGACGACATCGTCGGCCTCAACATTCCCAACGGCACCCCGCTCGTGTACGAGCTGGACGCCAATCTGCGCCCGCTGCGCCATTACTACCTGGGCGACCAGGAAGCCATCGCCGCATCGCTGGCCGCCGTGGCCAACCAGGGCAAGGCCCGCTGACCGTCCGTGTGGCGTAGAAGCGCCTGCCCGGACGTCCTCCGGGTAGGCGCTGACCGCTTGTGTGGCCGCGCCCACCTCGGATTTGCGGCGCACAGGTCTTTTTTTGCGCACCCTCTTATACTGTCGGTTCGAATCCGGCCCCGGCCTGCCCCCAGGCCGCGCCCGGGCGATATATTGCAACATCCTCACACGTTCAGGCTGCCCATGCGTAAGACGCTCAAGAACATTAGCCTCGTCTCAGTCGGCGTCGTTGCCGGCGTGCTCGCCACGCTGCAGATCTCGGCGACGGCCCAGAATTCGTCCGGGCCGCTGCCGCTCGACCAGCTGCGGCTGATGTCGGACATCTTCGGGCAGATCAAGCGCGAGTATGTGGAGCCGGTCGACGACAAGAAACTGCTGACCGAAGCCATCAAGGGCATGGTCGCCAGCCTCGACCCCCACTCGGCCTACCTGGACGAGAAGGACTTCAAGGAACTGCAGGAAGGCACGCGCGGCCGCTTTGCCGGCCTGGGCATCGAGATCTCGCAGGAAGAAGGCCTGGTCAAGGTCATCAACCCGATCGAGGATACCCCCGCGTTCCGCGCCGGTATCCAGCCGGGCGACCTGATCACCCGCATCGACGACAAGCCCGTGCGCGGCCTGCCGCTGGAGCAGGCGGTCAAGCGCATGCGCGGCGAGCCCGGCACCAAGGTCACGCTGACCATCTATCGCAAGAGCGAGGAACGCACGTTCCCGGTCTCGATCACCCGCGCGGAAATCCGCGTGCAGTCGGTCAAGACCAAGATGCTCGACAACAACACCATCGGCTGGGTGCGCCTGACGAGCTTCCAGGAGCGCACCGTGTCCGACCTGGGGCGCCGCCTGAAGGACATGGCCGACAAGAATCCCGGCCTGAAGGGCATCATCCTGGACCTGCGCAACAACGGCGGCGGCGTGCTGCAAGGCGCGGTCGGCGTGGCCGCGGCGTTCCTGCCGGACGATGCCACGGTGGTTTCCACCAACGGCCAGGTGCCGGACGCCAAGCGCGTCTACAAGGCATCGTTCAACAACTACCGCTTGTCGTCGATCGAGGACGATCCGCTCAAGGACCTGCCGGCAACGTTCAAGAAGATTCCGATGGTCGTGCTGACCAACGCCTACTCGGCATCGGCGTCGGAAATCGTGGCGGGCGCGCTGCAGGATCACCACCGCGCGCTGATCATGGGCAAGACGACGTTCGGCAAGGGCTCGGTCCAGACCGTGCGCCCGTTGACCAACGACACCGGCATCAAGCTGACCATCGCGTACTACTACACGCCGACGGGCAAGTCGATCCAGGCCAAGGGCATCCGTCCGGACATTCCGGTCGACCAGACTCCCGAGGGCGATCCGGACGACGCGCTGATCACGCGCGAGATCGACACCGAGCGCCACCTGCACAACAAGCAGGAGTCGGAAGAGCCGGAAATGAACGAGCGCGAGCAGCGCCGTGTGGAAGAATTGCGCCGCCTGGAAGAAGAGAACGCGAAGAAGACGCCGGAAGAGCGCGAGAAGGATCGCCGCAAGAAGCCGGTGGAGTTTGGCTCCGCGGATGACTTCATGCTCCAGCAGGCGATCGCGCAACTGAACGGCAAGTCGGTCCAGCGCTCGAAGTCGCGCCTGGAGGCGGCCCAGTCCGCAGGCAAGCCGGACAAGGAAAAGGTATCGGACAAGGCCCCGGCCAAGCCGGCGGCCAAACCGGCCGCGGCGCCCAAGCCGGCCAGCCAGCCGCCGGCAAGCGCCCCGATCGGCGATCCGCTCGGCACGCCGACCGGCAAGAACCGCTAAGCGGCGTTTTTCCACCCCTCCCCTGCGCGGCCCGCGGTGCACGACCGACGGGCCGCTTTTGTTTGACGGGCACCATGAACGACGATCAGCTTCTGCGCTACTCGCGCCATATCCTGCTGGATGAACTCGGTATCGAAGGTCAGGAACGCCTGCTGGCCGGGCATGCCCTGGTCATCGGCGCGGGCGGACTGGGGGCGGCGGCACTGCCCTACCTGGCGTCGGCCGGCGTGGGGCGGATCACGATCGTTGACAACGACGACGTCGACCTGACCAACCTGCAGCGCCAGATCCTTCACACGACGGCCAATGTCGGGCGCCCCAAGGTGGAGTCGGCAAAGGAAGGACTGTTGCGCATCAATCCGGGCGTCGACGTCACCCTCATCCCGCAGCGCGTTGGCGATGCCGAACTCGATGGGCTGGTCGCGCTGGCCGATGTGGTGCTGGACTGCTGCGACAACTTTGCCACGCGCCAGGCCGTGAACCGCGCTTGCCTGCGGCACCGCAAGCCACTGGTCTCGGGCGCTGCGCTGCGCTTCGACGGCCAGGTGAGCGTATTCGACCTGCGCCATCCGGATGCACCGTGCTATGCCTGCCTGTTCCCGCCCTCCGAGCCGGCGCCCGAGGCCGCGTGCGCGACCATGGGCGTGTTTGCGCCGCTGGTCGGCATCGTCGGCACGGTGCAGGCGGCGGAAGCCCTGAAGCTGTTGACCGGCGTCGGTCAAACCCTGGCTGGGCGGCTGCTGATGGTCAACGCGATGACGATGGAGTGGACGACGATGCGGCTGGCCCGCACCCCGGACTGCGAGGTTTGCGGCCACCATTGATGTGGGCACTGACGTGGAGCCCTGATGAGGACACTGATGGGTACCGTGGGAGCCACTGAGAAGCGCCCGCGGAATCGGGGCGTTGCGGCGGGCCCTTCAAGCGAGCCCTGGGGCCAGCCATCGAGGCATCGACCCGAGCAACCCATGCGGCGGAGCCCATCCCCGCTGAGTCACTCAAGCCGACGCGATTCGACTAGATGAAGACAAGAATCCGAATGAGAACGGTTAATGACCGGCCCCGCATTCGGACGTGGCGTCATGCAACGCCACGCGGATCGCCGGCCACCGCCTCACTTCCCTGGCAGCGGCTGGCGCATATCCCTTGCTGACGTCGCCTGCGCGCTTACTGCGCGCCCGGCTCCATCTGCGACTGCAGGTAATTCTGCAGGCCGACCTTGTCGATCAGGTCCAGCTGCGTTTCCAGGTACTCGATATGCTCCTCGGTGTCCGTGAGGATATCGACCAGGATCTCGCGGCTGACGTAGTCGCCAACGGATTCGCAATATGCGATGCCTTCCTTTACGGTGGCGTGGGCGGTCTGCTCCAGCTTCAGGTCGCACTTGAGCATTTCGGGCGTATCTTCGCCGAGCAGCAGCTTGTGCAGGTCCTGCAGGTTGGGCAGCCCATCGAGCATCAGAATGCGGTCAATCAGACGGTCGGCGTGCTTCATTTCGCCGATCGACTCTTTGTACTCCACGTCGCCCAGCTTCTTCAGGCCCCAATGGCGGTACATGCGGGCGTGCAGGAAATACTGGTTGATGGCGGTCAGCTCATTCTTGAGCTGGGCATTCAGATGCTGGATGACCTTCTTGTCACCTTTCATTCGGGGCTCCTGTTGCAACGGGCCCGCGTAAAAGCACGACGGGGCGTCTGAAGACGCCCCGTGCAGTCGGAAATCACGAATGCAACAAAAAGCGCGCCGCGGACTTGCCAGTCCGTGGGCGCGCTTCTCAATGCACGCGTTATTCGGTGTATTTCAGGCGACCAGCTCGGTACGCTGGTCATTCGCGACTGCCGGGTCCCGAGTGTCCATTATGGCACGTGACGTGGCCGTGGAACAGGTCGAAATCTCGACAACCTGAATGGTCGAGATCGTGGAAGCCTTCATGTTCTGTACGGCGGCCACGCCTTCGCACAGCACCTGCTGCGCGCAATCGCGGCAACGGCCGCAGCAAGTCCCAACGCCGAGCGTTTCCGCCAGCTCGTCCATCGTCGACACGCCAAGGTGGGCGGCGCCGTGGATTTCATGATCGGTGACCTGATTGCAGATGCAGACGTACACAAAAGCCTCCTGGGGGCAGCGTCGGCACCGGCATGCCGAACGCGATGAGAGGCAGAATATCAGAGATCGAAAATGATAACAATTCCCATTAAGCCACATCGGGAGTCAGCATCGGAAGGATCACAAAACGGTTTTCGAATGGATTCCCAACGCCACTTTTCGGCGCAAAACGCGGCGCTTGCGTTGCAAATCCGCGGACAAAAACCCCAGTTGCCTTAGGGTTGTCTTACGCCGAAAGCTGCTTCAGTGCCGCGGCAAGTTCGTCGGGCTCATAGGCATTGAGCACCCGGTCAACGATCGGACCCAGACTTTCGCAGTGCGCGTGGATGACTTCCTGCTTGACACGCAGCAATTGCGCCGGATGCATGGAGAACTCGCGCAGGCCCATGCCCAGCAGCAGGCGTGTCATGAGGGGGTCCCCGGCCATTTCGCCGCAGACGGCCACCGGTACGCCGGCGCGATTGGCATCGCGGATCGTGCGGGCGATCAATTGCAGCACGGCCGGATGCAGCGGATCGTACAGGTGGGCGACCGCGTTGTCGGCCCGGTCGATGGCCAGCGTGTACTGGATCAGGTCATTGGTGCCGATCGACAGGAAGTCCATGCGCCGCAGGAACAGCGGCAACATCAGCACCGCCGCCGGAATCTCGATCATCGCACCGATCTTCACACCCGGATCGTATGGCTGGCCGCGGTCGTCCAGCTGGCGCTTGGCCTGGGCGATCAGATCCAGCGTCTGGTCGATCTCGCTCGCGTGGGCCAACATCGGTATCAACAACCGCACCGGGCCGAACGCGGAGGCTCGCAACAGGGCACGCAACTGGGTCAGGAACATCGCCGGCTCGGACAGCGACCAGCGGATCGCCCGCAGCCCCAGCGCCGGGTTGAGCGCAGTCTCGAAGTCGTCGCCGCGGCCGTCGAACGGCTTGTCCGCGCCGATGTCGATCGTGCGGATCGTCACCGGCAGGCCGTGCATGGCCTCCACGGCGCCCCGATAGGCGGTGAACTGCTCTTCCTCGTCCGGAAGTTCGCCGCGCCGGTTCATGAACAGGAATTCGGACCGGAACAGCCCCACCCCGACCGCCCCGGCGGCCAGCGCCGCGCCGGCATCCTCGGCCATTTCGATGTTGGCCAGCAGCTCGATCTCAAGCCCGTCCAGCGTAACGGCCGGCGTATGGCGCAACCGTTGCAGGCGCTTCTTCTCCAGCACCCGCTCGCTTTGGCGGTGACGGTATTCCTCGAGGATGATCGCCGACGGGTCCACGATGACCAGTCCGGCATCGCCGTCAATGATGATCCAGTCGTCCTGCCGGATCAGCTCGCTGGCGCTCTTCACGCCCACGGCGGCCGGAATGTCCAGGCTGCGCGCGACAATGGCGGTATGCGATGTGCGCCCGCCCAGATCCGTCACGAAGCCGTGGAAAACGGTGTGGCGGAATTGCAGCATGTCCGCCGGGCCGATGTCGTGGGCCACTACGATCACGCCTGGCGCTGGCACGCCATCCGCGGCCAGCGCAGGCACCGGCGCGGGCGCCAGCACGGGCGCGCCGGCCAGCACCTTGAGAATCCGCTCCACCACCTGCTGGATGTCGGCCTTGCGTTCGCGCAGGTACTCGTCCTCGATTTCCTCGAACTGCCGCATCAGCTCTTCGAGCCGTGTGGTCAGCGCCCACTCTGCGTTGTAGCGGCGATGGAGAATCAGCTCCTCCGGCTCGCGCGACAGCGCCTCGTCGTCGAGGATCATCGTGTGCACGTCGAGGAATGCCCCCATCTCCTCGGGCGCCTCGCGCGGCAGATCGCGCTTGAGCGCGATCAGCTCGGCGCGAACGGCGGCACGCGCCGCGCGCAAACGCTCGACCTCCGCATCCAGCCGGTCTTCGTCGACCAGGTAGTGCGAAACGTCGAGCGCGGCCGGCGCCAGGATGTGGGCACGCCCGATGGCGACCCCACGCGAGACCGGAATGCCGTGCAAGGCAAAGGGCATGAACCGCTCCGTCAGGAACGTTTAAGAATGCGGGTTGTGTCGTCGAATCTCACTCGCCCTCGCCGAAGCGGTTGGCAATCAGCGCCAGCAGCGCGTCCATTGCCTCCTGCTCGTCGGGGCCGTCGGTTTCGATCGTGACCGTGGAGCCAATGCCCGCCGCCAGCATCATCACGCCCATGATGCTCTTGGCATCAACCTGGCGACCGTTGCGGGACATCTTGACCTGGCTCACATAATTGCCCGCCAGTTGCGTGAGCTTGGCGGAGGCACGGGCATGCAGCCCGAGCTTATTGATGATGGTTGTGTCCCTCTGCAGCATATTTGTCGGGATGATTTGCGGTTTGGTTCTGGACGGTGGTCGTACCGACCTGCAGCACACCTTGCGCGCCGCCTGCCAGCGCTTTGGTCGCCAGCTGGTCGAGCTTTTCGGTGCGATAGCAGATAGCCCGCACGAGCATGGGAAGGTTGACGCCGGCCAGCACCTTGACACGGCCCGGCTCCGCCAGGCGCGCCGCAATATTGGCGGGCGTGGCGCCGAAAATATCGGTCAGCACTAGGGCGCCGTTTTCCTCGCACACGGTGGCAAGGCGGCTGCGTGCCTCGGCCAGCACGGCGGCGGGGTCGGCGTCAGGGATGACGTCGATGGCCTCGAGCCGCGGCGGCTGGCCGCAGTAGACGTGGGCAGCGCAATCGCGTAGCGCCGAAGCCAGTGGCGCATGCGCGATGATCAGAATTCCTGCCATGATGGTGAATCCGTTGGACTGCCCGAATTGTAGCAGGCAGCCCAGCGGCCCCTTCCCATGATTGCCCGGGTATGGACGATTGTGGCGCGTTAGCGTCGGTCAGCGGCGACGGCCGCTTCCAGCGCGTCGATAAACATGGCCGCCACAGGGAACCCCGTCTGCTGGGTGATTTCCTGAAAACAGGTCGGACTCGTCACATTTACCTCGGTCAGGCAGTCACCGATCACATCCAGTCCCACCAGCAGCAACCCTTGCTTCCACAGGCCCGGCGCCAGCGTCTCGGCGATCTCGCGATCGCGCGCGCTCAGTTCCTGCGCGCGGCCCAGGCCACCGGCGGCCAGGTTGCCCCGGATCTCGCTGCCTTGCGGAATGCGCGCCAGCGAATACGGCACCGGCTTGCCGCCGATCAGCAGAATGCGCTTGTCACCGTCCTTGATGGCCGGAATGTAGCGCTGGACCATCAGCGTGCGGGCACCGTTGTCGCCCAGCGTCTCGACGATCGCGCCCAGGTTCATGGCGTCCGCGCCCACGCGGAAGATGCCCATGCCGCCCATGCCGTCCAGCGGCTTGACGATGATGTCCTTGTGCTCGGCATGGAACGCGCGGATGCGTCCCGCGTCGCGCGTGACCAGCGTGGGCGTGATGAACTGCGGGTACTGGCCGATTGCCAGCTTTTCCGAGTGATCGCGAATGGCGCGCGGCTTGTTGAAGACGCGTGCGCCCTGTGACTCGGCCAGCTCCAGCAGCCAGGTGCTGGTCACGTACTCCATGTCGAACGGCGGATCCTTGCGCATCAGGACCGCATCGAACGTGCCCAGCGGCATCAGCGCGGCTTCGCCCAGGCGGAACCAGTCGTGCGCGTCTTCCGTGAGGGCCAGCGGCCGCGCCACGGCCTCGACCACGTTGGCCGACAGCGACAACTGCGACTGCAGGCAGAAGAACAGCTCATGCCCACGCGCGGCGGCCTCGGTCATCATGGCGTAGGTGGAGTCCTTGTACGTCTTGAAGGTCTCCAGCGGGTCGGTAATGAAGAGGATGCGCATGATGATTCGTCGCGTTCGCGTCAGAAAGGAAACGTCCGGGCGGGAGATGCCCGGACGGCAGGCGGCGTAAGCCGCGGATCAGAGAATCGGATTCGGGTCGGTCTTCTCGAGTTCCAGCGATGCAGCCAGCAGCGCCAGCCGCGCCACCACGCCATACATGTAGAAGCGGTTGGGCACGGCCGCGCCCGGCTTGGCGTGGCTGTCCGGAATGCCGTTCGGGGCGAACGCCAGCGGCACGAAGTGCATGCCGGGCGCATTCAGGTTCTCGTCGTTACCGCGACCCGTGTGCACGCGGTAGAAGCCGCCAACCACGTAGCGGTCGATCATGTAGACCACCGGCTCGGCCACGGCCTCGTTCACCTTCTCGAACGTGTGCACACCTTCCTGGATGATGACGTCGCTGACCTCAAGGCCTTCCTTGACGACGCTCATCTTGTTGCGCTCCTTGCGGTTGAGACCCTTGACCTCGGACGGGTCCCGCACGGTCATGATGCCCATGCCGTAGGTGCCGGCATCCGCCTTGACCACCACGTAGGGCGTTTCCTTGATGCCGTACTCGCGGTACTTCTTGGCGATCTTCTTGAGCACGCCCTCGACGGCATCGGCCAGCTCTTCCTCGCCCACGCGCTCGTGGAAGTCCACGCCGGTGGTGCGCGCGAAGTACGGGTTGACCATCCACGGGTCGATGTCGATCAGCTTGGCGAACTTCTTGGCCACCTCGTCATAGGCGGCAAAGTGGCTGCTCTTGCGGCGCGTGGACCAGCCCGCGTGCAGCGGCGGCAACAGGTATTGCTCGTTGATGTTCTCGAGGATCGGCGGAATGCCGGCCGAGAGGTCGTTGTTGAGCAGGATCGAGCAGGGATCGAAGTCCTTCAGCCCCAGCCGGCGGCCTTTGGTGCCCAGGCGCGCAAGCGGCTCCACGACCAGCGTCTGACCGTCGGGCAATTCGATCGGCGTTGGTTCGGTGATGTCGTCGGACAGCGATCCCAGGCGCACGTTCAGGCCTGCCTGGCGCATGATCAGCGACAGACGCGCCACGTTCTGCAGGTAGAACATGTTGCGGGTGTGACGCTCGGGGATCAGCAGCAGGTTCTTGGCATCCGGGCAGATCTTCTCGATGGCGGCCATGGCGGCCTGCACGGCCAGCGGCAGCATCTCGGGCGCCAGGTTGTTGAAGCCGCCGGGGAACAGGTTGGTGTCGACCGGGGCCAGCTTGAAACCGGCGTTGCGCAGGTCGACAGAACAGTAGAACGGCGGGGTATGTTCCTGCCATTCCAGCCTGAACCAGCGCTCGATGGACGGCGTGGCGTCCAGGATCTTCTTTTCCAGTTCGAGCAGCGGACCGTTCAGCGCGGTGATGAGATGCGGGACCATATCCATCCTAATTAATCATCTTTTGTTGTCCGCCCCGATTGTAGAGGAACGGCCAACCGGCTGCAGGCAGGCCATACATAAGCATATGCAGCCGCCAGCATAAGGGATAACGATATGGGGACGGCTCCGGGGAATTCAAAGGGCGGGCTGTCGATGCCGGAGTACGCTGTGGTGTGCGGCGGTGCGCAGGGGGCAAAAAAAAGGCGCGGCATGGCGCCGCGCTTTCAAATGGCCTGACAGATACGGGGAGCGTTCTGCAGGTGGAGGAAACTGCCTCACTGGCACTGTATGTGCGCTCCCCCTTAAAGACAATTGAGACTTTTTAAGATCCGATTTAAGCACCCTGCGAATATCCCGCCGCCCCTTGACAACGCTTGGCTGGCGCCCCTCGCAGGCAGAAAAAAGCCCGGCACGTGGCCGGGCAAAACTCCTGAGAGAAGATTCCCAATCAGCTCTCCAGCACAACACTTTCGTTGATATCAGACCTCGTAGGCGGTTTCGCCGTGGGAGGTGATATCCAGACCTTCGCGCTCTTCTTCTTCCGGAACGCGCAGGCCAATCAGCATATCGACCAGCTTGTAGGCCACCAGGGCCACCAGGCCCGACCACACGATGGTGGTCAGCACGCCTTCGAACTGGATCCACACCTGGCCAGCGATGGAGTAGTCGTCAGCCACCTTGTTGGCCACATAGTCATAGATGCCCGTGCCGCCCAGGCTGGGCGAAGCGAACACACCGGTCAGCAGCGCGCCGAGGATACCGCCCACGCCGTGCACGCCGAACACGTCCAGCGAGTCGTCCATGCCGAGCATGCGCTTCAGGCCGGTCACCCCCCACAGGCACAGCAGGCCGGCGATCAGGCCGATCGCGATCGAACCCATCGGACCGACGAAGCCGGCTGCCGGGGTGATGGCCACCAGGCCAGCCACGGCGCCGGAAGCGCCACCCAGCATCGAGGGCTTGCCCTTGCCGATCCACTCGCCGAAGGTCCAGGCCAGCACGGCGCCGCAGGTAGCCAGCAGCGTATTGACGAAGGCCAGGGCGGCGCCGCCGTTGGCTTCCAGGGCCGAACCGGCGTTGAAGCCGAACCAGCCGAACCACAGCAGCGACGCACCCACCATCGTGAAGGTCAGGCTGTGCGGACGGATCGCTTCGCGACCGAAGCCGATGCGCTTGCCGAACATGAATGCGCCCACCAGGCCGGCCACGGCCGCGTTGATGTGCACCACGGTGCCACCAGCGAAGTCGAGCGCGCCCTTCTGGAACAGCCAGCCCGCCTTGGCCGTGGCAGCAGTGCCCGCCGCGGCGTCGGTGTAGGCATCCGGACCCGGCCAGAACCAGACCATGTGGGCCATCGGGATGTACGCGAACGTGAACCACAGCACCACGAACACCAGCACGGCGGAGAACTTGGCGCGCTCGGCGAAGGCGCCGATGATCAGGCCACAGGTGATGGCGGCGAACGCACACTGGAACGCGAAGTAGCCAAGCTCCGGCACGACCACGCCCTTGCTGAAGGTGGCGGCCACGGCGTCAACCGTGAGTCCCTTCATGAAGAGCCGGTCGGTGCCGCCGAAGAACGCGTTGCCCTCGGTGAACGCGAAGCTGTAGCCGTAGACGGCCCACAGGATCGATACCACCGAGAAGATCACCAGGCACTGCATCAGCACCGACAGCATGTTCTTGGAGCGAACCAGGCCGCCATAGAACAGCGCCAGGCCAGGCAGCGTCATCAGGATGACGAAGGCCGTGGAGACCAGCAGCCAGGCGGTATCGCCCTTGTTGGGGACCGGGGCTGCCGGGGCCGCGGCGGCATCGGCCGGGGCGGCGGCAGCAGGAGCCGCTGCGGGAGCGGCGGCCGGCGCAGCGGCCGGGGCGGCGGAAGCGGCCGGAGCCGATGCCTCGGCGGCCGGCTTGTCCTGTGCCACGGCGTGCGTGGACAGGCCGAGTCCGGCCGTGCCGATTGCCAGCGTCATTGCGCCAGCCGTCAGGATTCGCTTGAACCAGGTTTTCATGGGGTGAGCCTCTTGTCTCTGTCTCTCAGTTGTCACAGGGCATCGCTGCCGGTCTCGCCGGTGCGGATGCGAATGACTTGTTCTATCGGAGCGACGAAAATCTTGCCGTCGCCGATCTTGCCGGTCCGGGCCGACTTCTCGATGGCCTCGATGGCACGTTCCACTACGTCGTCGGGCACGGCCACTTCGATCTTCACCTTGGGCAGGAAGTCGACGATGTACTCGGCGCCGCGGTACAGCTCCGTATGGCCCTTCTGGCGACCAAAGCCCTTGACTTCGGTCACGGTGATACCGGACACGCCGACGTCGGAGAGCGCCTCGCGCACCTCGTCCAGCTTGAACGGCTTGATGACTGCAATGATGAGTTTCATCCGATTTCTCCTCGGGGCGGCCTCCTCAGGCGGGCCGCCCGGCCTCATACGCTGTTAGAAAGTCTTGGTGATCGAAGCCCAGGCCGTCGCCTTGCCCACGTAGCGGCCGCGCGTGTTGGTGTAGACGGTCTTGTCGGCATTGGTGTCGATGTACGCCACCGCGACAGAGAAGCCCTTGCCCAGATCCTTGGTCAGGCCGATCTTCCAGTCGGTGTACGACGCATCGCTGAAGTGACGGACGCCCTGGTAGCCCACGTGGGCATTCAGCGTCAGGTCCCAGAAGTTCAGCGGCACGTTGGCGGTCAGGTCGATGTAGTAGCTGTTCTTGCTGTCGTCGAAGCCGAACAGGTTGGTCACCGCGTGCGAGTACTTCAGGAACACCGGACCCCAGCCCATGCCGGCGTACAGTTCCGTGGTGTACGGACGGGTCGTGGTGTAGCCGCCCGGGTAGTAGTACTGCAGCACGCCCACGTCATAGTTGAACTCGACCTCGGACACCTTGAAGGTGTTCTTGAAACCACCGTAGAAGTCCATTTCCACCGGGGCCGATACGGACGAGTCGGCGTCCTCGAGCCAGCTGATGCTGGAGTTCCAGTTGCCGAGGTAGAAGCCGCTCGAGTGCGCGTAGTCAAAACCGCCCTGGATCGCCGGACGACGGTTGGTCTGGCTGATACCGCGATAGCGGTAGTCGGTGACCAGCGAGACGTTAGCCGTGAACGTATGCGGCGATGCTTCCTCTGCGGCGGGCGCGGCTGCGGGGGCGGCCGGCGCTTCAGCGGCCGCCTGTGCGAACGCGGCGGGGGCGGCGAGGCTAAGCAGGGCCGCAGTGGCGCTGGCTGCGAGGCTCAACTTCTTCATCGGGGTTTCTCCTTTTCCTTAAGTCTTCGCGGGCTCGAATTGAGGGAACTGCTACTTTTGTTTTCTTGCTTTGGGTACTGACGCCCCTGACCGTTACTACTGCAACAGCCGTGCCAGCCTCCGCCCCGTCCCGAGGCATCGCGGGCAAACCCCTACCGAACGTCGACGAGCGTCGCCGGAGCCACTTTGGAGACGATCGGGGGCGTCATTCGCACACACGCGAATCCGTTAAAAGATGTGAGCAACCCTTGCCGGCGCTTTCATGGCGGGCGCCAAAGGGCCATAATCCGCCTCATGCAGGGCCAAGTGCTGCCCGCGTGGCGTGCCCGATGCGTGCCCGACCCTCTGGGTGCGGTCCAAGTGCGGTCCAAGTGCGGTCCAGGTGCGGTCTGGCCGGCCGGTGTCGCGGTACGCCCCAGACAAGTGCATCGCAATGGGTGCGGTGCCCGCCCTTAGCCCCGCCTTTTCGCACCATTGCGGTGCCGGAGTGCGGATGGCGGCGCAGCCTGGCCTCTCAACCGGATCTAATTGGTCACAACAGGAGTTCCACCATGAAACCGACCGATCTCTTCAACGACCTGCAGAGCAAGGTCAGCGAAGCGCTGCGCAACTCGCCGGCCAAGGACATCGAGAAAAACGTGCGCAGCATGATGACCCAGGGCTTTGCGCGCCTCGACCTGGTCACGCGCGAGGAATTCGATGTCCAGTCGCAGGTGCTGGCCCGCACGCGCGCGCGCCTGGAGGAACTGGAAGCCCGCGTGGCCGAACTCGAACGCCGCGCCGGCGTGGCGCCGGGGGCCGGCGGGACGTCCACCGGCGGGGTATGAGACCCCCCACGCAACACCGCATCACGCCAGAAGGCCGCCGGATTCCGGCGGCCTTTTTCATTCCCGGTCGTTAGCAATTTCGCAAAGGTATGAGCCTCGCTGTCCTGCGCAGCCGCGCCCTGACCGGCATCGAGGCGCCCCCGGTCTCGGTGGAGATCCATCTCGCCAACGGCTTGCCCGTCTTCAACATCGTCGGCCTGGCCGACACCGAGGTCCGCGAGAGCCGGGAGCGCGTGCGAGCTGCCCTCGTCAACAGCCAGTTTGAATTCCCGAGCCGGCGTATCACCGTCAATCTCGCCCCCCGCCGACCTGCCGAAGGAATCGGGTCGGTTCGACCTCGCCATCGCGCTGGGCATCCTGGCAGCCAGCGGGCAAATCCCCGCCGACGGCCTCGATGCGTTCGAATTCGCGGGCGAACTTTCGCTGGCTGGCGACCTGCGCCCGGTGCGGGGTGCACTGGCAATGGCCATGGGACTGGCGCGCGACAACGCCCGGCGCGCAGCCAACGGCTTGCCGGCGCGCGCGTTCGTCGTCGCCGCCGGCAACGGCCCCGAGGCGGCGCTGATCGATGGCCTGGCGGTCTACCCGGGTGCGACGCTCCTTGATATCTGCAACCACCTGAGCCCGCTGCCGGATCGCCGGCTGCCACAGGCCCGGCCACCCGCGCTGGCCGCCCGCGCGGACGGCGGCCCGGACATGCGCGATGTGCGCGGCCAGTTGCAGGCAAGGCGCGCGATGGAAGTAGCCGCCGCCGGCCAGCATTCGGTGTTGTTGCTCGGCCCACCCGGCACGGGCAAATCGATGCTCGCGCAGCGCTTTCCCGGCATGTTGCCGCCGATGACCCAGCAGGAGGCGCTGGAGGCCGCGGCGGTGCAGAGCCTGACCACGGGCAGCTTCCAGCCCGCGCTCTGGGGCCGCAGGCCGTTTCGCAGCCCGCACCACACGGCCAGCGCGCCCGCGCTGGTGGGCGGTGGCGGCAACCCGAGGCCGGGCGAGATCTCACTGGCCCATCACGGCGTGCTGTTCCTCGACGAGCTCCCGGAGTTCGAACGCAAGGTGCTGGAGGTCCTGCGCGAGCCGCTGGAAACCGGCCGCATCACGATCTCGCGCGCGATGGCCCAGGCAGTGGATGCCCAATGGTGATCTGTCCGGGCGCGAGATCGACGCCCATTGCCCGCTCGGCAACGACGCACAGAACCTGTTGCGCGGCGCGATGCAGACGCTCGGCTGGTCCGCGCGCGCGTACTTCCGCGTGCTGAAGGTGGCGAGGACCATCGCGGATCTGGAAGGGACGAGCGTGCTGACCGCCGCCCATGTCGCCGAGGCCATCCGGTATCGGCGCGCGCTACGCACGGCATGAAGGCGGGCCGGCAAGGCCCGCCCTCAACCGGGGCACGTGGAAACTGGACGCGTGAAAACGGGACGCGTGACTTTCCGCGCCCTCACCCCTCACCTCCTCACACAGGAGGTTCGACGGGCGGCGGGGGTGGCTCCTCGATTGGCGGCAGATCCGGGGGAATGCCGGGCGGGATCGGCTCCTCAGGGGGAGGCTCCCGGTGTGCAGTGACAGGGGCACTGAGGGGGAAGGCGTCGCGCATCGGGCTCTCCAGGCAACCGGTCTACCCCCATTGAAGCAAACCCGGCCAGCGGGCGCCAGCCGGAATCTTTCGGCCTATGCCGACGCGTCAGGCCGGATGGCGCCGCACAAAGAACAGCGCGGTGCCCACCGCCACCAGCACGCCGCCAAAGAACCGGTTCTGCCAGCGCACGGCGCGGGCGTTGCGGAACAGGCCCTGCATGCGCGACGCCAACAGCGCGTAGCCGTGCATGACGACCAAATCGACGCCGCACATCGTGGCCGCGAGAATCGCCAGCTGGGGTCCCAGCGGATGCGTCGGGTCGATGAACTGCGGCAGCACCGCGACCATGAAGATGATGCCCTTGGGGTTCGTCACGTTGGTCAGCAGCCCGGTCGCAAAGCGGCGATGCGGGCTCATCACGGCCATGCGCACGCTCGCATCCTTTCCGTCATCCTTGCCCGATTCCACCTTGGCGCGCCATTGCTGGATGCCGAGGTAGATCAGGTAGGCGGCACCCACCGTCTTGACGACCAGGAACGCCTCCTCGGACGCTAGCAGCAGCGCACCCAGCCCGCCGCCGGCCACCAGCAGGATGATGACCAGCCCCAGCTGCAGGCCGAGGATCGTCGTCGACGTCTTCTTCAGCCCATACGACAGGCCATGGCTCATTGACAACACCGCGCCCGATCCCGGCGAGATCGCGATGACCCAGCACGCGGCGAAATAGGCCAGCCAGACTTCCCAACGCATTTCCACTCTCCTAGCTACAGATTCGCAAAGCGCCGACCGCCGGCACTCCGCATCGATTCAAAACGGATGAAAGCCGCTCAGGAACTGATCGACCTGCTCCGCCTGCCGGCCGTCCCGCGCGGCATCGCCGGCCTCCAGCACCACGGCCTGATAGACGTGCACGCCCGAGGCGACCAGCCGCGCGGTCAATCGGCGCGGCGACTTGTCTTGCGGCGAGACGCCGGTCACGGTCAGTTCCACGCCATCGAGCACGACGGGCGGCTGGGCGGCGGACTTGATCGCGACCGCGCGCGCACGCATCGGCGTTTCGGGGTGCGCGCCCAGGTTGGCCACCAATCCGTCCTGCATCGACGCCAGTGCGTCGCGCCGCAGCGCGGCATCGTCGGCGGGCAACGTGACGACGCCGACCGCGAACAGCGTGTTATCCACGCGTGCGGCCTCCATCGTCATGGGCAGCTTGCGCCCGGCGATAGCCACATCGCGCGCGGCGCTGGTTGGCTTGCCCGGGTAGAGGGCCGCATAGTGGCCATCGCTGGAGACAATCGTCCGCCAGTCATAGCGCGGCGAGCAGCCGGCAAACGCCATCAGCGTCGTCAGCGCCAATAGCGGCAATAGCGCGGCGGCGGAATGCAGGGGCGGGCGGAAATTCAGGCGGCGCATGGGGGGCAGGCCGGAGTACGGGGGCGGGTTGACGGATGGCGTGCGGCCGGTAGTGGCCGGTTCGAAAGACGGGCGCGGAGGGCGCCGCATCGCGCACCCGCACACCTTCAGGCGCAAGCCGCTATTATCCCGGAAGCCGTGCGTGCCCGCTTGCCGCCGGCATCGCTTTTTTCCGAGCTCCCATGCCCCCTCGCCTGCCCACGCATCGCCCGCCCGCGTCCCGCCGCGCCGTGCCCTGGCTTGCCGCCCTTGCGCTCGCGCTCGGCGCGGGAACCAGCCTTGCCGCCGGACACCTGCCACCCGTGACGGACGTGGCCGCCCAGTCGACCGCCGCCGCCCGGGACGGCGAACCGCTCGTGGTCCTGGTCAGCCTGCCGGGCTGCACGTATTGCGAGACCGTACGCCGCAACTACCTTGCACCGCAGGTGGCGGCCGGTGAAATTGCCGCCCGCGAGGTCGACATGACCGCCGATACGCCGATGCGCGACGTCGACGGATCGATGACCACGGCAAAGCAGTGGGCGCGCGCGCACAACATCTCCGTGGCCCCGACCGTGCTGTTTCTCGACCGGAACGGCCGGAACGTGGCCAGCCCGCTCCGGGGGCTGCAGGGCGATTTCTACGGGGCGTACCTGGAACAGGCCCTGGACGAGGCACGCGCCAGGATCGCCGCGAACGCGCCGGCGCGGTGATCCGCTGATCCGCCGGCCTGGTGGCCGATACGGCTGAAGCCTCCCGGCCCTTGCGGCCATTTGCCGCAGGTCACCCGCACCGGACTGCCGGCGGCACAGACCGGCGCCGCCAGCAGTAGAATGGCCGGTGTTCCGGGCCACGCCGCTCGCCGACTTTTCCCATCGGGACCGCTACTCCATGTCGACTTCCGCCTCTCCCGCCACTTCGCGCAAGCGCTGGCCCATCGCCGCCGCCGTCGTGGTGATCGCACTGCTTGGCTTCTTCGGTTATCGTGCCCTGACGCCGGCCAGCACCGTGCCGGCTGCCACCTTCACCCTGCTGTCGGGTGAAAAAGTCAGCACCGCCGACCTCAAGGGCAAGGTCTACCTGGTCAACTTCTGGGCCACGAGCTGCACCACCTGCGTCAAGGAAATGCCGGACATGGTGCGCACCTACAAGCAGTACAAGGACAAGGGACTGGAGTTCGTGGCCGTGGCCATGAACTACGATCCGCCGATGTACGTCATGAATTACGCCAAGACCCGCGAACTGCCGTTCAAGGTGGCGATGGACTCCGACGGCGCCGCCGCCAAGGCCTTCGGCAATGTCCAGCTGACCCCGACCACCTTCGTGGTGGACAAGAACGGGAAGATCCTCAAGCGCTACGTCGGCGAACCCGAGTGGGATGCGCTGCACAAGCTGCTCGACGGCGCACTGGCCAGCGCGGCCTGACCCCACGCCTCCTCACTGGAAAGGTGCCCATGCGGCACCTTTTTTGTTGGCTTTTCGGCGCCGCCGCACGGGCGGCTTGCCTGGGGTGGCTGTATGGATATACAGTGGGCGCCAGATTTTTCTCAGCCGCTCGCCACCCTGCCCGTGCCCCCGGATCTCGCCCCTGATGTTGATATCGCCCTCGCCGACGTTCGCGCCGGCGAGCCTGCGGGCGTCCATGCCGACGCCTCGCCGGCCTACCTCTCGCGGCTGAACCCCGAGCAGCGGGCTGCGGTGGAACACCCCGGCGACGCGCCGCTGCTGATCATTGCCGGCGCGGGGTCCGGAAAGACCAATACGCTGGCACATCGCGTGGCGCATCTGGTGCTGGCGGGCGCCGATCCGCGCCGCATCCTGCTGCTGACGTTTTCCCGCCGCGCCGCGGCCGAGATGGGTCGCCGCGTGGAGCGCATCGTCGACCAAGCACTTGGCACGCAGACCGGCGCCGGCCGGGCCGCGTTGCAGTGGTCGGGCACCTTCCATGCAATCGGCGCGCGGCTGCTGCGCGAATACGCGGAGACGCTCGGGCTGGCACCCACCTTCACCATCAGCGATCGCGGCGACGCGGCGGACCTGATGCATGTCGTGCGGCACGACCTGGGCCTGTCGGAGCAGACCTCGCGCTTTCCGCGCAAGGAGACCTGCCTGGCGATCTACTCGCGCGTGGTCAACACGCAGCTGCCGCTGGAGGTGGTGCTCAAGACCCAGTTCCCCCGCTATGCGATGTGGGCAGATGCGCTCAAGGGCCTGTTCGCCGGCTATGTGGCGGCCAAGCAGAAGCAGCAGGTGCTCGACTACGACGACTTGCTGCTCTACTGGGCGCAGGCACTGACCGAGCCGGCACTGGCGCTGGACATGGGCGCGCGGTTCGACCACGTGCTCGTCGACGAATACCAGGACACCAACGCGCTGCAGGCATCGATCCTGCTGGCGCTCAAGCCGGATGGACGCGGCCTCACCGTGGTGGGCGATGACGCACAGTCGATCTATGCGTTCCGCGGCGCCACGGTGCGCAATATCCTCGACTTCCCCACGCATTTCTCGCCCGCCGCGCACCAGGTCACGCTGTCCCGGAACTACCGCTCGACGCAGCCCATCCTGACCGCCGCCAACGCGGTCATCGGACTGGCGGCCGAACGCTTCACCAAGGACCTCTGGTCCGACCGGGAATCGGCGGAAAAGCCGGGCGTCGTGGTCGTCAACGATGAAGCCGATCAGGCGCGCTTCGTGGTGGAGCAGATTCTTGCCCGACGCGAGGCCGGCTTGTCGCTCATGGCACAGGCCGTCCTGTTCCGCGCAGCCGACCACAGCGCGCAGGTGGAGATCGAACTCGCCAGGCGCAACATCCCGTTCGTGAAATTCGGTGGCCTGAAATTCCTGGAATCGACCCACGTCAAGGACGTCATGGCCGTGGTGCGCTGGCTCGAAAATCCGCGCGACCGCATGGCCGGCTTCCGCACGCTGCAACTGCTGCCGGGCATCGGGCCGAAGACGGCCGCGCGTGTGCTGGAGGGACTGGAGACCGCGCAGGAGCCGCTCGTGGCGCTGGAAGCCTTCGAGCCCCCGCCCGCGGCGGTGCCAGCCTGGGAGGACCTGATCGCGCTGGCGCGCACGCTGATGGCACCCGCCTCGCCGTGGCCTTCCGAGTTCGAGCAGGTTGTCGCGTGGTACCTGCCGCATCTGGAGCGCATCCACGACGACGCCCCCGCGCGTCAGGCGGACCTGCAGCAGATCGAGCGCATCGCGGCCACCTATGCATCGCGCGAACGCTTTCTCACCGAACTGACGCTCGACCCGCCCAGCGCGTCGAGCGACGAATCCGGCGTGCCGTCACGCGACGAGGATTACCTGATCCTGTCGACGATCCATTCGGCCAAGGGGCAGGAGTGGAAGGCGGTGTACGTGCTCAACGCGGTGGACGGCTGCATGCCGTCCGACCTCGCCACGGGCACCACGGAAGAAATCGAAGAGGAACGCCGCCTGCTGTACGTGGCGATGACGCGCGCGAAGGATCATCTGGACATCGTGGTGCCGCAGCGGTTCTACGTGCACCAGCAGGTGGGCTTTGGCGATCGTCACGTCTACGCATCGCGCACGCGCTTCCTGCCCAACCGCGTGATGCCGAACTTCTACAGCCGGTCCTGGCCGCCGCCGCCCATGCCGGGCGACGCGCCCGCGAAGACGCCGCTGCCGCAGGTCGACCTCGCCAGCCGCATGCGCAACATGTGGAAGTAGCGCTGGCGGGGCCGTTCAGATCCCGGCAACGACGCCAGGATCTTTTTGAAACGACCTCTTATTGGACGTCCACGCCCGCGCGGCGTACGACATCCAGCACTGCCCCGTCGCGCAGCAGCGCGGCGATCGATTCGATGTCGTCGGTCATGTAGCGATCCATCGCCAGGAACGGCACGCGCTCGCGGACGAACCCGAACACCGCGCGGCCGGCCGGCGCCAGTTGCTCCACGGCGCCCGCGAGTTCGGCGGCCTGACACGCGGCCAGCAGCTCGATGGCCAGGATGTACTGGTTGTTGTCCAGGATGCGGCGCGCGTTGCGGGCCGCGATCAGCCCCATGCTCACCACGTCCTGATTGTCGCCATTCGACGGCACACTCTGGATGCTGGCCGGGCTGCAGATCGTGCGGTTCTCCGCGATCAGCGCCGTCGCCGGGTATTGCGCGCCAGCGAAGCCGCAGGACAGGCCCTCGTTGGCGGCCGCCAGGAACGCCGGCAGGCGGTTGTTCAGGTGCGGGCTCAGCAG
The DNA here is from genome assembly GCF_056400065.1 of Cupriavidus sp. 01L415. Lineage (NCBI taxonomy): Bacteria > Pseudomonadati > Pseudomonadota > Betaproteobacteria > Burkholderiales > Burkholderiaceae > Cupriavidus > Cupriavidus sp. 01L415. Next base: position 138,724 of record NZ_JBFTSP010000001.1, read on the forward strand.
GCGGTTCAGGCGGCGCTCCGACACCACGCCCAGTTGCGTGGCGGCGATGGCCAGGAAGTCCATCGCAAAGGCCACCTGCTGGCCGTGGAAATTGCCGCCGTGGAACAGCGCGCCATCATCGAAGAACAACGGGTTGTCGTTCGACGAGTTGAGTTCGCGCTCGACCACGGTGGCGCAGTGTTCCAGCGTGTCGCGCACGGCGCCGAGCACTTGCGGAATGCAACGCAGCGTGTACGCCTTCTGGATGAACACGCCCGTCCCGGTGTTTTTCTCGTCGCCGGCACGCGTCTTCATCTCGGCGGACAGCTCGCCGTGCCCCGCGAGCCGGTCGGAATCGGCCAGCAGCGCGCGCATGTTGGCGGCCGAGCGGATCTGTCCGGGGTGCGGCTTGGCGATGTCGTGGCCGTGGGTCATGAAGGCATCGGCGGAAGCCGACAGGCCCTCCAGCGCCAGCGCGGCGATGATCTCGGCCTGCGTGACCTGCGCGCGCAACGTCTCCAGCAACAGGCACGACACCCCGGTCATCGCGGACGTGCCGTTGATCAGCGCCAGGCCTTCCTTGTACGCCAGCGCGATCGGCGCAATGCCGTGCTCGCGCAGCACATCGGCCGTCGGCGCCGTGCCACCATCGGCCGTCAGCACCTTGCCTTCGCCGATCAGCGTGATGGCCACGTGCGACAACGGTGCCAGGTCGCCACTGGCACCCAGTGACCCCACCTGCGGCACGGCCGGCGTGATGCCGGCTTCCAGGTACTTCAGCAGTTGCTCAATGACGACAGGCCGCACGGCCGAATAGCCGCGCGACAGGGCGTTGGCGCGCGCCACCATCATCGCGCGGACCTCATCGCGCGAAAACAACGGACCGACGCCGGCACAGTGGCTGCGCAGCAGGTTTTCCTGCAGCGCCCGGCCGTGCTCGATATCGACCCAGTTGTGGACGAGTTCGCCAAACCCAGTGGATACACCATAGATCGGCACATTCGCCGCGGCCACCTGCTCAAAGCGCGCGCGGGCTTCTCCCACCTTGTCCATGACGGCGCCGGGCACGCGTGCGGCGCGGCGGCCACGGGCCACGGCAACCACGGCAGGAGCGGTCAGGTGATGGCCGTCGATCTCGGCGGCGTGCATGGCGGAGCGGGAAACTTCAGACATGGGGCGAATCCGTGGCTTGAATCGTGGGGTAAGGGGTACGCGCGCAGGCGCGAGGGGCCTGAGTGTACCAAGCCCGGTCCGCACGCGTGTTGCGTCCGGGCCGCTGCCGCAAACGCCATACAAGTGGTACGACAAGCGAATGTGGCAAACCCGGCAACGACGCCAAAGTCGTTTTGAAGCGACCTCCTAGAGGCCGTATCGCTTGATCTTGTCGTAGAGGGTGGCTTTCCCCACCTGCAGCAGGTCCGCCGCCTGGCTGACCGCGCCGCCCGTGCGGGCGAGCGTGTCGGCGATCAACGCGCGCTCGTAGTGCTCCATGCGCTCGCGCAACGGCATGGATTCGTCGGAAGGTTCGATCCTGGCGCCACCCTGCCCACCCTCGGGCACGCCCAGCACCAGCCGGTCGGCGGCATTGCGCAGTTCGCGCACGTTGCCGGGCCAGGGCCGCTGCATCAGCTGCTGGCGCTGCAGTTCGGACAGGATCGGCGCGGGCCGCTGGTAGCGCACGGCGGCCACCAGCATGAAATGCTCGAACAGCGGCACGATGTCTTCACGCCGCTCACGCAGCGGTGGCAGCGGGATCGTCACCACATTCAGGCGATACAGCAGATCCTGGCGGAACGCGCCCTGCGCGACGAGCGATTCCATGTCGCCCTTGGCGGCGGCGACGATGCGCACGTCGATGGGCACCGACGTATTGGAGCCCAGCCGCTCCAGCGTGCCTTCCTGCAGCACGCGCAGCAGCTTGACCTGCAAGGCCAGCGGCATGCTTTCGATCTCGTCGAGGAACAGCGTGCCGCCCGAGGCGTGCTCGAGCTTGCCGACGCGACGCTTGCCGGCGCCCGTGAACGCGCCCGCTTCATGGCCAAACATCTCGCTCTCGAAGATCGCCTCCGGCACGGCACCGCAGTTCAGCGCGATGAACGGCGCGTCGCGGCGCGTGGACAGCGCGTGCAGGCTGCGCGCCACCAGTTCCTTGCCGGTGCCGGTCTCGCCGTTGATCATCACCGGCACATCGGTGGCGGCCACGTTGGCCACCAGGTCGCGCACCCGCGCGATGGCCGCCGAGCGGCCGATGATGCGAGTGCCCGCCGCCGGCCCCGCCAGTTCGCGGCGCAGCGCCAGGTTTTCCAGCTCCAGCGCGCGGCGTTCCAGCGCGCGGCGCACCGTATCCGTCAGGCGGTCGGCGCCGAAGGGCTTCTCGATAAAGTCGTAGGCGCCCTCGCGCATGGCCTGCACGGCCATCGTGATGTCGCCGTGGCCGGTCACCAGGATCACGGGTACGCCGGGCGCCGTATTGCGGCAGTGCTGCAGCAGGTCCAGCCCGCTGGCGCCCGACAGGCGCACATCCGTCACCAGCACCCCGGGAAAATCCGCCGTCAGGTGCGGCATCGCGGCTTCCGCCGAGGGCAGCGCGAGCACGGCGAAACCCGCCAGCTCCAGGCTCTGCGCTGTCGCCTGGCGCACCAGCGGCTCATCCTCGACAAACAACACCCGCAATCCGTCTTGCATCGCCATCATTTTCCTGCGTCCATCATTGCCTGCGCCTCAGGTGGCGGCTGGTGGGCCCGCCGCAATGTCACCACAAACTCCGCGCCGCCGCCATCCACATTGCCGGCGACCAGCTGGCCGCCGAATTCGCGCACGATCGACGACGAGATCGCCAGCCCCAGCCCGAGGCCCTGCCCGATCTCCTTCGTCGTGAAGAAGGGTTCGAACAGCCGCGGCAGCGCGTCGGGCGGAATGCCTGCGCCATTGTCGCGCACGGCCACGGTGATCGTGTTGCCGTCGGGACCGGCCTGCACGACGATGTCGATGCGCCCTGCCGGGCGCCCTTCCGTGCCTGCCGCGGCGATGGCATCGAGCGCGTTGCCCACCAGGTTCAGGAAGACCTGCTCGAGCTTCAGTTCATCGGCCCAGACCGCCACATCGTCCCCGATGGCGGCCCCGACCGCAGCCCCGTCCGCATTCACGTCCAGCCCGTGCACGGCCACCGTCACCCCATCCAGGCGCGGCGCCATTAGTTGCAGCACGTGGTCCAGCGCGGCGCGCATGCGCACCGCGTTGCGGCGCGGCCGGGCCTTGCCCGCAAACAGCTTGAGCTGCCCGGTGATCTTGCCCATGCGCTCGGTCAGATCGGCGATGGCGGACAGATTGCCCGTGGCCGCATCCAGCTGGCCGCGTTCCAGCAGCACGCGCGTGTTGTCCGAAAACGTGCGCAGCGCCGCCAGCGGCTGGTTCAGTTCATGTGTGATGCCGGCGGCCATCTGCCCCAGCGCGGCCAGCTTGCTGGCCTGCACGAGTTCGTCCTGCGTGGCGCGCAGTTCGCCCTCGGTGCGGGTGCGCTCGGCCACTTCACCTTCCAGTTGTTCGTTGATCGCCATCAGGTCCGCCGTGCGGGCCTCCACGCGGCGCTCCAGCTCGTCGTACGCCGCCTCCAGCATCTGGCGGCTGTACTGCATGTCCCGCGCGCGCTGGCGGCGCTGACGCAGGTTGAACAGCAGCAGGCAGATGCAGGCATAGGCCAGCGCCGCGCCAAGGGTGGCACTGCGCGCACTGGCGAGCACCGGCTCCAGCGGCGCCATCACCAGCATGGTCCAGCCGGCCGGGCCTACGCCGCGGCTGATTTCGAGATAGCGGTCGCTGCCGTCGTCGTCGAGGCCAAACCGGCCGCTCTCCCCGTCGATGCCGTCCGGCGCCCGTGGCCGCTCGACGGTCGGGCCGACGCGCACCAGCCGCACGCCGTCGTTGAGCGTGGTATTGGCCAGCCAGCGCGTCACCGGCGACGCCAGCGGCTGCAGCGGCAGCGGCGTGACGTCCCGGTCGTGATACTGGCGCGTCTTGTGCAGCTCGGCCTGCAGCGCCGCCGGCAGCGGCCGCAGCGTGCGGTACTGCCAGGCCGGCACCGACGACAGGAAAATCACGCCATGATCGTCGGACACCACCAGCGGCTCGGCGCTGCCCGCGCCGGCGCGCTGAAACCATTCCAGGTTGAGCTTGACCACCGTGACGCCGATCACCTTGCCGCCGGATTCGATCGGCTGCGCAATGTAGTAGCCGGGCTCGTCGCTGGTGACCCCGATGGCGTAGAAACGACCGATCTGGCCGCTCGACGCCATCTGGAAGTACGGCCGGAAACGGTAGTCGGTGCCAACGAAACTGCCGGGCTCGCCATGGTTGCTCGCGGCCAGCGCCAGGCCGTTTGCGGCGATCACGTAGGTGGCGGAGGCGCGGGCGCGCCGGTTGACATCGACGAGGTAGTCGTTGACGGTCGCGATGCGGGCGGGGTCGTCCGGCGCGGCCAGCAGTGCGCGGACGGACGGATGCAGAGAAATCAGCGCGGGGAGGAATTCGTAACGGTCGAGCGTGGATTCCAGCGTGGCCGCATAGCGATCCGTGCGCATGACGGCGGACTGCTGCAGGGCGGCGATGCCGCGCTGCACGGACACCAGCCAGGTCAGCGCGCAGAGCGCCAGCAACCCGGCCAGCAGCGCGGCGGCAAAGCTCCACCAGCGCGTGCTCGACCCCGGCGCGTGCACCAGGCCGGGCGCGGCGGGGTCATGCACGGCAAGGAAATCGTCGGAATGAGGCATCGGCACGCGCGAAGTTTCTCGCGCCGATGATACCCGCTGGCGAGGGATGCCGGCGGGCGGAGCGGGCGGCGTGGGCACGGCGCCGGCGGCAGGCGCCGCCGGGCTGGCCGGTACCGCCCCGGTCACGTCAGCGCGCGCCGGCGTCGGCGAGTTCGACCGTGTCGTCAGCATCGCCGCGCAGCACACGGGCGAGACGTGCGCGGTCCAGCTCATGCTCCCAGGCCGAGATCACCACGGTGGCCACGCCGTTGCCGATGATGTTGGTCAGCGCGCGGCATTCGCTCATGAAGCGGTCGATGCCCAGGATCAGCACCATGCCGGCCACCGGGATCGTCGGCACCACGGCCAGCGTCGCCGCCAGCGTGATGAAGCCGGACCCCGTCACACCGCTGGCGCCCTTGGAGGTCACCATCGCCACGGCCAGAATCGTCAGCTGCTGCAGCAACGTCAGTTCGATGCCGGTGGCCTGTGCGATGAAGATCACCGCCATCGTCATGTAGATGTTGGTGCCGTCCAGGTTGAACGAGTAGCCGGTCGGCACGACCAGGCCCACCACGGACTTGGAGCAGCCCAGCTTTTCCATCTTCTCCATCAGGTGCGGCAGCGCGGCTTCCGACGAGCTGGTGCCCAGCACGATCAGCAGTTCTTCCTTGATGTACGCCACGAAGCGGATGATCGAGAAGCCGGTCATGCGCGCCACGGTGCCCAGCACCACCAGCACGAACACGATGGCCGTGAAGTAGAACGTGCCGATCAGCTTGAGCAGCGGAACCAGCGAACCCAGGCCGTACTTGCCGATCGTGAATGCCATGGCGCCAAACGCGCCGATCGGGGCGACCTTGGTGATCACATGCACGATGTGGAAGAACACCTTGGACACCTGGTCCACCATGTCGTGGATGATGCGGGCACGCTCACCGACCACGGCCAGCGCCGAGCCGAAGAACAGCGAGACCAGCAGGATCTGCAGGATGTCGCCATTGGCGAACGCACTGAAGATCGTGTCCGGGATGATGTGCATGAAGAACTCGACCGTGCTCTGGCCGTGCGCCTTCGACACGTACTGCGAGATCGACTTGGTGTCGAGCGTCGCCGGATCGATGTTGAAGCCCACGCCCGGCTTGAGCGCATGGGCGGCCAGCAGGCCGATCAGCAGCGCGAAGGTCGACACGATCTCGAAGTAGAGCAGCGCCTTGCCGCCCACGCGGCCCACCTTCTTCATGTCGCGCATGCCGGCAATGCCGGACACCACGGTACAGAAGATGATCGGGCCGATGATCATCTTGATCAGCTTGATGAAGGCGTCGCCCAGCGGCTTCATCTCCACGCCGGTATCGGGCCAGAAATGGCCCAGCAGGATGCCCACGGCAATCGCGAACAGTACCTGCACATACAGGATCTTGTAGAAGGGTTTCCTCATGATGTCGTCCTCGGTGTTTGTGACCGGTGCCGGGGCGCTCGGGGTGGCGCACCGCTTCGCACGCCTCACGAAATGCGGCGCGTCTGGACGTAACGAATTGCAACAGCCGTGCCATCGGTGCCAGGCTCGGCAAATCGTTGATTTGCAAGGAAAGTGGGAAATCTCTGGCGGCGCCGGGCTCCGGGATTCCGGAAATCCGGAAATGGCGACTCCAGACTTTCGGACGCCAGACCTGGCCTGGAATCGCGATTTGTGGCGCATCAGGCGCTCAAGTGGTTGCATTCACCGCGGCGACGGCGGGCGCGAGGGGCGGCTGGCGGGTCAGATTCCGGAAATCCGGGCACCTCCGCATGGCGGAATGGGGGGGCCGACCACGTATAATTCCACGCTTCCGTTCCACTGCCCCGGCCCGCGCCGGCCGAACGTGCCCTCGGGGCCCGTTCGCGTCGCGTCCCCCGAGTCCGTCTGGTTCGCCCCGTTTGTCCCGTCCGCCCCAGCATGACCAGCTACTACCAACATCACGTCTTCTTCTGCCTGAACCAGCGCGAAAACGGCGAAGCCTGCTGCGCCGACCACAACGCCAAGGCGCTGCAGGAGTACGCCAAGAAACGTTGCAAGGAGCTCGGCATTGCCGGCGGCGAAGGCCGCGTCCGCATCAACAAGGCGGGCTGCCTGAACCGGTGTGAACTCGGTCCGGTGCTCGTGGTCTACCCCGAGGCCGTCTGGTACACCTTCGTCGACGAGCAGGACATCGACGAAATCATCGACAGCCATCTGGTGAACGGCAAGCCCGTCGAACGCCTGATGGTGGATCGCTGATCCGTAGCCCGTCGTGCCCTGCCGGGTTCCGCCCGGTTTTTTGTTGTTCCGCTTGCTGTTCCGTTCGTAGTCCCTGCTTGTAGTCCCGGCTTGCTGTCCCGCCATCCGATTGCTTTCCCGAGTCGCCCGTAACGCCCGCCTGTCCACCATGAACGCGCACACCCAGGTCACCACCATCGCCGGCCCCGTCGGCGCCATCGATATCTCCATCGACCTGCCGCAGAACGCGCCAGTGCGCGGGCTGGCGCTCGTGGCGCACCCGCACCCGCTATTTGCCGGCACCAAGGACAACAAGGTGGCGCAGACGCTGGCGCGCACCTTCGTTGCGCTGGGCTACGCCACGGTGCGGCCGAACTTCCGCGGCGTGGGCGGCACCGCCGGCGAGCATGACAAGGGCATCGGCGAACAGGACGACCTGCTGGCGGTGATCGACTGGATGCGCGCGCAGACCGCGTGGTCGCCGGAGGCCGCGACACTGCCGCTGGCGCTGGGCGGTTTCTCGTTCGGCAGCTTCGTGCAGACGCACGTGGCCCGGCGCCTGGCCGAGGCCGGCACGCCCGCGCAGCGCCTGGTGCTGGTGGGCACCGCCGCGAGCCGCTGGGAAGTCGCCACCGTGCCGGCGGACACCATCGTGATCCACGGCGAGCAGGACGACACCGTGCCGCTGGCCAGCGTGCTGGACTGGGCACGTCCGCAGGAATTGCCGGTCATCGTCATCCCCGGCGCCGATCATTTCTTTCATCGCAAGCTGCACCTGATCAAGCAGCTCGTCGTCAACGCGTGGGACCGGTGAACCTTCCCGTCCGCGCAAACCTTTTCTTGTTGGAAATCGCACACATGCTGAACAGAGCCACGCCGCGTTTCGCGTCCGCCCTTGCCCCCGTTGCCGTCGCCGCGACGATCGCCACCGCGCTTGCCGCCGCCCCCGCCGCCGTCCTGGCGCAAGGCGTACCGACGCCACAGGTGGCCGCCAAGTCCTGGATGCTGTACGACGTGACGAGCGGGCAGGCCCTGGCGTCGCAGAACGCCGACCTGCGCATCGAGCCCGCGTCGCTGACCAAGCTGATGACCGCCTACCTGGCCTTCGAGGCGCTCAAGGAAAAGCGCCTGACGCTGGACCAGACCGTGGTGCCCACCGCACTAGTGCTGAAGGTGAAAAGCGACGAGTCCCGCATGTTCATCGAGCCGAACAAGCCGGTCAGCGTGCAGGACCTGCTGCTCGGCCTGATCGTCCAGTCCGGCAACGACGCCGCGCTGGCGCTGGCCGAGGCCGTGGGCGGGTCCGAGGAAGGCTTCGTCGCGATGATGAATCGCGAAGCCCAGCGCATGGGCATGAAAAACACGCACTTCACCAATACGGACGGCATTCCCGACCCGAACCACTACACCACCGCGGTGGATCTGGCCACGCTGACCACGCGCATCATCAAGGACTTCCCCGAGTACTACAGCATGTACTCGCAGAAGGAGTTCACCTATAACAAGATCAAGCAGCCCAACCGCAACCGGCTGCTGTACATCGACCCGACCGTGGACGGCGTGAAGACCGGCCACACCAAGTCCGCCGGCTACTGCCTGATTTCGTCGGCCAAGCGTCCGCTGGCCAACGTGCCCAACGGTTCGCGCCGCCTGGTGTCGATCGTGATCGGCACCACCACGGAGCAGGTGCGCACGCAGGAAAGCCTCAAGATCCTGAACTACGGCTTCCAGTTCTTCGACACGCTGCGCCTGTATGACAAGGGCCAGGTGCTGGCCACGCCCGAGATCTACAAGGGCAAGTCCGGCACCGTGAAGATCGGCGTGGCCAACGAGACCTTCGTCACGGTGCCCAAGGGCACGGGCGGCCGTCTCAAGCCGGTGCTGGAGCGCCAGGAACTGTTGCTGGCGCCGATCGCCGCGGGCCAGCAGGTGGGCACCGTCAAGTTGATGGATGGCGCCACCAAGGTGGGCGAGTTCCCGGTGGTGGCCCTGGAAGAGGTGCCCGAGGCCGGTTTCTTCGGCCGCCTGTGGGACACCATCCGCCTGTGGTTCAAGCGCAAGTAATCACGCGAAGCGAGATCAGATCATGACGACCGATTCGAATGGCGGTCAGCAGCCCGGCGACATCCCGCCGCAGGCTTCGCTGATCGAGTACCCGAGCGCTTTCCCGATCAAAGTCATGGGCGCGATGCAGGACGGCTTTGCCGAAGCCATCGTGAGCCTGGTGCAGGGTTTCGACCCCGACTTCCACGCCGGCAAGATGGAGATGCGTCCGTCGCGCAATGGCAACTACCTCGGCCTGACGGTGACGGTGTGGATCACCAGCCGCGAGCAGCTCGACGACCTGTATCGCGCGCTGACTTCGCACCCGATGGTCAAGGTGGTGCTGTAACCGCATGAACGTCATCACCCTCAAGCCCGGCAAGGAAAAGTCCTTGCTCCGGCGCCATCCCTGGGTCTACGCCACGGGCATCGCCAGCACCGAAGGCCGCTGCGAGCCCGGCTCGACCGTGACCATCCGCGCCGCCGATGGCCGCTTCCTGGCCAAGGGCGCCTACAGCCCCGAATCCCAGATCCGCGCCCGCGTGTGGACGTTCGACGAGAACGAACCCGTCGATCACGCGCTGTTCAAGCGCCGCGTGGGCGCCGCCATCGCCCACCGCAGGCAATGGGTGCGCGACAGCGATGCCGTGCGCATGGTCTTCGGCGAATCGGACCGGCTGCCGGGCCTGATCGTCGACTATTACGGCACCGGCGAGACCGGCCAGCTGGTCTGCCAGTTCAACTCCGCCGGCGTGGAGCAATGGAAGGACGCACTCGTGCAGGCGCTGGTCAGGGAGACCGGTTGCCCGAACGTCTACGAGCGCTCCGACGCGGCCGTACGCCAGCGCGAAGGCCTGCCGCTGGTGACCGGCGTGCTGGCCGGCGCCGAGCCCGATCCGCAGCTGTCCGTCACCGAGCACGGCGTGCGCTACTACGTGGATGTGCGCAGCGGCCACAAGACCGGCTTCTACGTCGACCAGCGCGACAACCGCAAGCTCGTCGGGGACCTGGCCGAAGGCCGCGAGGTACTGAACTGCTTCTGCTACACGGGCGGCTTTTCGCTGGCGGCGCTGCGCGGCGGCGCGAAGTCGGTGACGTCGATCGATTCGTCCGGCGATGCGCTGAAGATCGCCGAAGCCAACGTCGCGCTGAACGGTTTCGATGCCGGACGTGCCACGTGGCTCGATGCCGACGTGTTCAAGATGCTGCGCGAGTTCCGCGCCGAGGGTCGCCAGTTCGACCTGATCGTGCTGGATCCGCCCAAGTTCGCACCGTCGGCCCAGCATATCGACCGTGCCGCGCGCGCGTACAAGGAAATCAACCTGGTCGGCATGCAACTGCTGCGTCCGGGCGGCCTGCTGTTCACGTATTCCTGCTCGGGTGCGATCAGCATGGAGCTGTTCCAGAAGATCGTGGCCGGCGCAGCCACCGATGCACGGACCGATGCGCGCATCCTGCGCCGCCTGTCGGCCGGCACGGATCACCCGATGTCCGCCGCATTCCCCGAAGGCGAGTATCTGAAGGGACTGCTGCTGGAGAAGATCTGAGGAACCGGGGGAGAGCCGGATACGCGTCCGGCACTTGCCGTGGCGCTCGCCGGGGGGTCGGAAAATGTGGCATCGCTGTCTTTTGGCGGTCACATTCACCGACTATCCTTCGATTCGCGGTGAGGCATTGGCAGGTGTCTTACCGTCTCTTCTTATCAGTCTTCGTGGTAATTGCCCCGCGGTTTCGCGGGGCATTTTTTTTGCGCCAACGCTGACAAACTCCAGTGGCGTAGATTGGAGCCTCTAGCGCCCCAACAGCGCCGCACGATGCGAAACTCCCTATAATCGAACGATCGTTCAATTAGACGGATGCGGATGCATCCGCACAGTGGATTGAGGAGACTCCATGCCTGCCGCCAAACACATTCCGCCGGCCCTGCAAAACTTGGCCCTGCCCGTCATTGCATCGCCGATGTTCATCGTCAGCTACCCCGAGCTGGTGCTGGCGCAGTGCAAGGCCGGCATCGTCGGATCCTTCCCGGCGCTGAACGCACGCCCGGCGGAGCTGCTCGACGAATGGCTCACGCAGATCCAGGAAGACCTGGCGGCGTTCAAGGCGGCCAACCCGGGCAAGCCCGTGGGGCCCGTCGCCGTGAACCAGATCGTGCATACGTCCAACGCGCGGCTGGAGCACGACGTGAAGGTTTGCGTCGATCACAAGGTGCCGATCTTCATCACGTCGCTGCGCGCGCCCGTCAAGGAAATGATCGACGCCGTGCACAGCTACGGCGGCATCGTGCTGCATGACGTCGTCAACCTGCGCCATGCGGAGAAGGCCATCGAGGCCGGCGTGGATGGCCTGATCCTGGTGGCAGCCGGTGCCGGCGGCCACGCGGGCATGCTGTCGCCGTTCGCGCTGGTAGGCGAAGTGCGCAAGATCTTCGACGGCCCCATCGCGCTGTCGGGCTCCATCACCACCGGCGACGCCGTGCTGGCCGCGCAGGCCATGGGCGCCGACTTCGCCTATGTGGGCACCCGCTTCATCGCGTCGCAAGAGGCCCACGCCAGCACCGAATATAAGCAGTCGATCACCAGCTCCGCCGCCGCGGACATCGTCTACACCAACCTGTTCACGGGCGTGCACGGCAACTACATCCGCGAGAGCATCAGCAACTCCGGCCTGGACCCGGACAACCTGCCGGTGGCGGACAAGACCAAGATGGATTTTTCCAGCGGCGCCTCCAAGGCCAAGGCATGGAAGGACATCTGGGGCGCCGGCCAGGGCGTGGGCCAGATCCACGACATCCCCACCGCCGGCGAAATCGTGGCGCGGATGACAGCCGAGTACGATGCGGCGCGCGCCCGCCTGGGGCTGGTACGATAAGGGCGTTTTTCGCCTCGCCACGCCCTCCCTTGCCGCCGACCGACCCCAAACGCCAGACCGCAGCCTCGCCCGACGCGCTCACGCCCCATGAGCGCGCGATTCGCGCATTCTGGGTCACCTGCGGCATCCTGAGCCTTGCCCTCGGCATCATCGGCATCTTCCTGCCGTTGCTGCCGACCACGCCGTTCATCCTGCTGGCGGCGGCCTGCTTCGCGCGCGGGTCGGAGAAATTCCACAACTGGCTGATCACGCACGAGCGCTTCGGGCCACTCGTGCGTGACTGGCAGGCCCACCGCAGCATTCCGCTGCGCGCCAAGTGCCTCGCGCTGTCGATGATGTGGACCTCGATGGGCACCACGGCCTGGCTGCTGCGCGCGCGGCCGGTATCGTCGCTCACGCTGCTGGCCATCGGCCTGGCCGTCACGGTGTGGATGGTGCGCTTGCCGACGCGACCGCGCGGGGGCTATCCCAATACGGGCGACCCCCAGGCGTAGTTCAAGGCGTAGCTCAGCTGTAGTCTCGCGCGTCTTCTATCACCTTGCCATCCTGCGGCAGTGACCCCGCCGACACGAACCGCACCTCGCCGCGCAGGCGCAGGACCTCGCGCATGGATTCGCCGATGGCGCGCGCCAGCCCCTCGTCGTCGCGCGTGGCGTCGCAGTGCAGCGTCATGGTGTCCGCGCCAACCGAACCCGTCACAACCAGCCGCGCCGCACGCACCTCCGGATGGCGACGGACCACGTCCGCCACCTGCCCGGGATGCACGAACATGCCCTTGACCTTGGTCGTCTGGTCGGCCCGGCCCAGCCATCCCTTGAGCCGGATATTGGTTCGGCCGCATGGGCTGGCGCGATGCGAGGAATCCGTGACGATTGCCGACAGGTCACCGGTCCCGAAGCGGATCAGCGGATAGTCGCCGTTGCCAAGCACCGTGACGACGACTTCGCCGGTCTCGCCCTCGGGCATCGGCTTCGTGCCGCCCGGCTCCACGATCTCCACCAGCACGCCTTCATCGACCACCCAGCCGTCGCCCCCATCGGACTCGAAAGCAATCAGGCCAAGGTCCGCCGTGCCATACATCTGCCGCGCGGTGATGCCATGGTCCTGCAGCCATGCACGTAGCGGCGGCGGACAGGCCTCGCCGGACACCAGGGCCTTGCTCAGGCTCGCGCAGGGTGTTCCCATCTCCTCGCCGCGTTCCAGCAACAGCTTGAGGAATGACGGCGTGCCGGCATAGGCCGACGGTCGCAGGCTGGCCAGCGCCTGCACCTGCGATTCGGTCTGGCCGACGCCCGCCGGAAACACGCAGCAGCCGATCCGGTGCGCGCCGGCTTCCATCATCATCCCGGCCGGCGTGAAGTGGTAGGAGAACGTGTTGTAGACCAGGTCGCCCGCACGGAAGCCCGCCGCGAACATCGCCCGCGCGGTACGCCACCAGTCCGCCGAATGGCCGTCCGGCTCGTTGATCGGCCCCGGCGACTGGAACACATGCCGCAAGCCGCCCAACGGCGTGGCATTGAGCCCGCCCAACGGCGGCATCGTGCGCTGGCGCGCGGTGAGCTCCGACTTGCGCGTGACGGGCAAGGCGGCCAGCGCCTCGCGCGACGTCAGCGCGCGGGGATCGACCTCGCGCAGCACCTCGGCAAAGTACGGCGCGTGCGACTGAGCATGCGCCACCTGGCGCGACAGCGCGGCGAGCAACGCCGCCTCGCGCTCGGCCGGCGCGCGCGTCTCGAGCGAATCGAAATATTCAGCCATGATGTCCTGGGGTCAGGCCAGCCAGCGCTTGCGGCGGCGATAGCTCTTCACGTCACGGAAGGATTTGCGCGCGGCGCCGTCGGCATCGTTAGCCGCCACGCCCAGGTAAAACTCCTTCACGTCCTCGTTGGTGCGCAGCGATTCGGCGGCGCCATCCATCACCACGCGGCCGTTCTCGAGGATGTAGCCGTAGTCGGCATAGCGCAGCGCGACCATCGTGTTCTGTTCGGCCAGCAGGAAGCTGACTCTCTCGCGTGTGTTCAGGTCGCGCACGATCTCGAAGATCTCCTCGACGATCTGCGGCGCCAGCCCCATCGACGGCTCATCGAGCAGGATCATCGCCGGCTTGGCCATCATCGCCCGGCCAATCGCGCACATCTGTTGCTCGCCGCCCGAGGTGTAGCCCGCCTGCGACTTGCGGCGCGTCTTCAGGCGCGGGAAATAGGTGTAGATCTTCTCGAGTTCGTCGCGGGTATCGCTGCGCGACAGTCCGCGCGTATAGGCACCCGTCAGCAGGTTTTCCTCGATGGTCAGATGGGCGAAGCAATGGCGCCCCTCCATCACCTGGATCACGCCACGCCTGACGAGATCGTTGGGCGTGAGCTGGTCGATACGGTCGCCGCGATACTCGATCGATCCCTTGGTCACGTCGCCGCGCTCCGCGTGCAGCAGGTTGGAGATGGCCTTGAGCGTGGTGGTCTTGCCCGCGCCGTTGGCGCCCAGCAGGGCCACGATCCGGCCCTCCGGCACCTCAAGCGAGACGCCTTTTAGCACCAGGATCACGTGATCGTAAATAACTTCGATGTTGTTGACGGAGAGAAGGGTCATGTCGGCATTCCTGATTCGACCACCTGTTTCGCTCCCCTCTCCCGCCATGCAAGAGAGGGGAGAACACCCATCACAAACTAGCCTTGCAACTTCATGCAAGCCGGCGTGATGCCCTTCTCCTTCGCATACTGCGCAGCCGTCGCCTTGAACAGCGGGTGGATCAGGTTCTTGTTGCCTTCGATCCAGTCGGACACCACCACCCACTTGGTGCCATCCCATTGCTGGATCTTCACCTTGCCCGAGCCTTCGTGGTTGTCACAGCTGGTCTTGATCTCGGGCAGCAGGCCCGTGGCACCGAGCTGCTGCAAGCGCGCACTGGTCAGGTTCAGGTTCTCGAACGCCCAGCGCATGTCGTCGCCGGTCATCACCTTGCCCTTGCCGAACTTCGCCTGCGCCACGCGGATGGCCTCCACGGTCACCACCGCTGCCGACACGCCGCGGTTATAGAGCACCGACCCGACCTTGTTGCGGTCCTGCATATTGCCCTTGCTGGCGCCATACACCACCTTGTCGATGTCCGCGATCAGCGGCACGCTCTTGCCCGCCACGTTCCAGGTGGCGCTCATGTAGCCCTTGGCGGCGTCGCCGGCCGGCACCGTGTCTTCCTCGGACCCGGCCCACCAGGACCCGATCATCTTGTCGCGCGAGAAGCCAACCTTCTGCGCGGCCTTCAGCGCGGTCTGGTTCATCACGCCCCAGCCCCAGAAGATCACGTAGTCGGGGTTCTCCTGGCGAATCTTCAGCCATTGCGCGCCCTGCTCGTTGCCGGGGTGCGCCACGGGAATCTCGACCAGGTTGAACTTGCCGAGCTTCGCCTCCGCCTCCAGCGCGACGATGGGCTCCTTGCCATACGCCGAGTCGTGATACAGGTAGACGATCTTCTTGCCTGCCAGCGAGCCACCGTTCTTCGACGCCAGGAACCTGACGATGGCCGACACCTGCATCTGGTAGGTGGTCACCAGCGGAAACGCGTAGGGGAACACCGAGCCATCGACGGCGTCGGTGCGGCCGTAGCCCATCATCACCAGCGGCACCTTGTCGCCGGCGGTCTTGTCGACCAGCGCGTAGGAAATGCCAGTGGACATGGTGTGATACGCCGTGCCCTTGCTCGTGCTGTTCTTGGCCTTCAGCCGCTCGTAGCACTCCACGCCCTTGGCGTTGTTGTACTCGGTCTCGCACTCTTCCCACGACAGCTTCACGCCATTGACACCGCCATCCTTCAGGTTGACGTAGTTCAGGTAGTCGACAAAGCCGCCATAGAACGATTGCCCGTTGGCACCGTAAGGGCCCACGCGATAGCTTGGCAACGCGACGAACTGCTCGTTGGCTTGCGCCAGCGCCGGTATTGACGGCGCCAGCAGCGCAGCCGCGACGCTGACCACCAGGGCGGCGCGCTGCACATTGCGAAATACGGTTGTCATGACTGTCTCCTTCACCTCGGACGGGCGTTGTTATAAGAACGACGTAAAAATCACCACTCCAAATGCCTCAATGCGGGAACGGCCACAGGCGGAGTTTCTCCTTGGCGATCTGCCAGAGCCGCGCCAGGCCATGCGGCTCCACGATCAGGAAGAAGATGATCAGGCCGCCAAACACCATGAGCTGGATGTGCGACACGGTGGCGTTGGTGAACGGCAGGTGCAGCAGCGACGCCAGCCCCGGCAGCACGTTGTCCAGGAAGATCGGCAGCAGCAGGATGAACGCGGCACCGAGGAACGACCCCAGGATGCTGCCCACGCCGCCGATGATGATCATGAACAGGATGCGGAACGACAGGTCCAGCGAGAAGCCATCGGGCTCCACCGAACCGAGATAGCAGAACGCGTACAGCGCACCCGCCACGCCGCAGTAGAACGAGCTGACCGCGAAGGCGAGCAGCTTCGTGCGCATCAGCGGAATGCCGATGACCTCGGCGGCCACATCCATGTCCCGCACGGCCATCCACGCGCGGCCCGTGGCGGAGCGCACGAGGTTCTTGGCGATCAGCGCCAGGACGGTGACCATCGCCAGCACGAACAGGTAGCGCTTGACCGGCGTGTCGATGGCGATGCCGAACAGATCGAGCCGTTGCGCCGTGATCACGCCCGACGAGCTGTTGTTCGACAGCCAGGGAAATTTGGTCAGCGCCCACACCACGAAGAACTGCGCGGCCAGCGTCGCCACGGCCAGGTAGAAGCCCTTGATTCGCAGCGACGGAAGCCCGAACGCAACGCCCACCATCGCCGCGGACAGCCCGGCGAGGATGAACGTCAGCAGCACCGGAATGCCCTCGACGCGAAGCTGGAAGTTGTAGGCCGCATACGCGCCCACGGCCATGAAGGCGGCGGTGCCCAGCGACAGCTGCCCGGCGTAGCCGGTCAGGATATTCAGCCCCAGCGCCGCCAGCGCGAGAATCAGGAAGGGCGTCAGGATGGCGGTGAACCAGTACTCGGAGCCGACCAGCGGAATGCCGATGAAGGCCACCGCCATCAGGACCCCGAAGCCGATGCGATCCTGGCGGATAGGGAAGATCTGGCTGTCGGCGACGTAGCTGGTCTTGAACTGGCCGGATTCGCGGTAGAGCATCGTTCGGTCCTCCGGTTACACGCGGTCGATGTGTTTCTCACCAAACAAGCCCTCCGGCCTGACCAGTAGAAACAACAACGCAAACACATAGGGGAACCAGCCTTCGATGCCCCCGAAATTGCCGCCGAACATCGACTGGAACACGGGCGGGATGTAGATCTCCGCCAGCTTCTCCGAGGCGCCGATGATCAGCCCGCCGACGATGGCGCCCGGCACCGAGGTGAAGCCGCCGAGAATCAGCACCGGCAGCGCCTTCAGCGCGGTCAACGTCAGCGCGAACTGCACGCCGTTGCGCGATCCCCAGAGCATGCCGGCCACCAGTGCGACAAAGCCGGCCACGCCCCAGACAATGGCCCAGATGTTCTGCAGCGGAATGCCGAGCGACAAGGCCGCCTGGTGATCGTCCGCAACGGCGCGCAGCGCGCGGCCCACCTTCGTGTACTGGAAGAACAGCGCGAGCGAACCCACCAGGACCCCCGCGATGGCCGCGGCCGCCAAGTCGAACTTCGACAGGACGATATTGAAGCGCGTCATGATCGACTCGATCGGCTCGTCGACGATCCCGAGGTTGATCGGGCGCACCTCGTTGCCGAACAGCAGCGGCCCCAGCCCTTCCAGGAAGAACGAGAGACCGATGGTCGCCATGAAGAGCGTGATCGGTGGCTGGTTCACCAGCTTGCGCAGCACGAAGCGCTCGGTGCTCATGCCGACGATGATCATCACGACGAACGCGCCGATCACGGCCGCCCACATCGGCAGGCCCTTGTCCATCAGCCCCACCACCGCCAGCGCGGCAAAGTAGACCATCGCGCCCTGCGCGAAGTTGAACACGCCGGACGCCTTGTAGATCAGCACGAAGCCAAGCGCCACCAGCGAATACATCAGCCCGGACAACAGCCCGCCGATCAGGATTTCGATGAAGAACGTCATGATGGGTCTCTGCCTTGTGCGCTAGTGAGAGGTGCCCAGATAGGCGCGGATCACGTCGGGATTCGACTTCACCTCTTCAGGCGTGCCGTCGCCAATCTTCTTGCCGTAGTCCAGCACCACCACGCGGTCGGAGATGTCCATCACCACGCCCATGTCGTGCTCGATCAGCACGATCGTGGTGCCGAACTGGTGATTCACATCGAGGATGAAGCGGCACATGTCCTGCTTCTCTTCCACATTCATGCCGGCCATCGGCTCGTCCAGCAACAGCATCGACGGCTCGGCGGCCAGCGCGCGTGCCAGCTCAACACGCTTCTGCAGGCCATACGGCAGCCGGCCCACCGGCGTCTTGCGGATCGCCTGGATCTCCAGGAAGTCGATCACCTCTTCCACCTTGCGGCGGTGGCGCATCTCTTCTGCGCGGGCCGGTCCCCACCAGAGCGCATGGGCGAACAGACCGGTGCGGAACTGCGTGTTGCGCCCGGTCATGATGTTGTCGAGCACGGTCATGCCCTTGAACAGCGCGATATTCTGGAACGTGCGCGCGATGCCCTGCCGCGCGGCGGCGGTCGGATGCATCTGGCGGCGTTCCTCGCCACGGAAGATGATGCGGCCGTGCTGCGGGTGGTACACGCCGTTGATCACGTTCAGCATCGAACTCTTGCCCGCACCGTTGGGGCCGATGATCGCGCGGATCTCGTGCTCGCAGACATCGAACGAGATGTCGGTCAGCGCCTTGACGCCGCCAAACGCCAGCGAGATGTTCTGGAGATCCAGGATCACATCGCCGCGCGTGTGGACATGCGCCGTGGAATCGGCCTGCCACGCGTCGCCGGTACGCAGCGTCTCGCCTTGCACCCCTTCGGCGTGGCCGGACGGGGTGATCGGGCCGGCCGGCGCAATCGTGCCGGTGGCGTCCACGCGCGCCGTGCCGCTCCAGGCCGGCGGGCCATCAGCCTGCCGGGTCGCTCCTTGCCAAGCCCTTTGCGTCATGCCATCGCCCCTGTTCATGCCGCGCGCGCGCCGCCCGCGGGCGGAAAGCGCTTGACGTCCACCAGCTTCAGCGTCGCGGAGACACTGCCCTCGCGCCCGTCCTCGAACTTCACGCGCGTCTCGATGAACTGCTCTGGCTTGCCCGCGTACAACGCGTCCACCAGCACCGCGTACTTCTCGGCGATAAAGCCGCGTCGCACCTTGCGCGTGCGAGTCAGCTCATCGTCGTCCGGATCCAGCTCCTTGTGGAGAATCAGGAAGCGCGCGACCTGCGATCCGGCCAGCATCGCATCGTTCGCCAGATCCGCATTCACCTGTTCCACGCACTCGGCGATCATCGCGATCACGTCTGGCTGGGCGGCCAGGTCCACGTAGCCCGCATAGGGCAGATGCCGGCGCTCGGCCCAGTTGCCCACGGCGTCGAAGTCGACATTGATGAACGCGCAGACACTCGCGCGGTCCGTGCCGAACGCCACGGCTTCCTTGATGTACGGAAAGAACTTGAGCTTGTTCTCGATGTACTTGGGCGCGAACATCGACCCGTCCGCCAGCTTGCCAACGTCCTTGGCGCGGTCGATGATCTTCAGGTGGCCGTCCGCATCGATCACGCCGGCGTCGCCGGTCATGAAGTAGCCCTCGTCGTTGATGGCCTCGCGGGTAGCGTCCTCGCGCTTGTAGTAGGCCTTGAGCAGCCCCACGCCGCGCACCAGCACCTCGCCATTGTCGGCGATGCGGATTTCCATGCCCGGCGCCGCCGGCCCGACCGAGTCGAACTTGACCTGGCCGTCCGGTTGCAGGCACACGTAGGCGCAGGTCTCGGTCTGGCCATAGAACTGCTTCAGGTTGACGCCAATCGAGCGATAGAAGCGGAACAGGTCCGGGCCAATCGCCTCGCCGGCCGTGTAGCCCACGCGAATCCGGCTCATGCCCAGCACGTTGCGCAGCGGGCCGTAGATCAGCGCTTCGCCCAGCGCGTAGCGCAGGCGGTCGCCCAGCGCCACCGGCCGCTTGTCCAGGATGTCGGCGCCACAGCGGCGCGCTACGTCCATCGCCCAGTGGAACATCTTGCGCTTGATCCAACCGGCGTCTTCCATGCGGATCATGACCTGCGTGAGCAAGCCTTCGTAGATCCGTGGCGGCGCAAAGTAATACGTGGGGCCGATCTCGCGCAGGTCCGTCATCACGGTTTCACGCGATTCCGGGCAATTCACGGTGAAGCCGGCCACCATGGCCTGCGCGTAGGAAAACAGGTTGTCGCCCACCCACGCCATCGGCAGGTAGGAAAGCACGTCGTCGTCGGGCCCCAGCCCATCGAACTGGCAGCCGTTGCGGGCCGCGCCGATCAGCCCACTGTGCGCGTGGCAGACGCCCTTCGGCTTGCCCGTGGTGCCGGACGTATAGAGGATGATCGCGGTGTCGTCCGGCGCGCCAGCCTCGACGGCTGCGTCAAAGAAACCCGGATGCGCCTGGTCGTACTCACGGCCGATTTCCTGAAGGCGCTCATACGACAGCAGCGACGGATGATCGTAGTCGCGCAGGCCGCGCGGGTCTTCGTAGATGACATGACGCACGGCGCGACCGCGCGTGGCGAGCTGCGCTTCCACTTCGAGCAGCTTGTCCACCTGCTCCTGGTCCTCGACGATGGCGAAGTCGATCTCGGCATCGTCCAGCACATACACCATCTCGTTGGCGATGGCGTCCTGATAGAGGGGCACCGGAACGCCACCCAGCGCCTGCGCGGCGGTCATGGCCCAGTAGAGGCGCGGGCGGTTGTCACCCACCACGGCCAGGTTCATGCCGCGCCGGAAGCCGAGCGCGGCCAGCCCGCATGCCAGCGCGCGTACCTCGCGGGCGGCCTGCGACCAGCTGTATGTCTGCCAGATACCCAGATCCTTCTCGCGATAGGCCGGATGATCCGGGCGCTGACTGGCATGCGCCAGCAGCCATCGCGGAAAGGTCGTCGCCGACGATTCCTGCATCGCTGTCTCCTGTCCCTGATGGCGTAGGGGCCACGCCGGGTATCAAGCCGCCAGACCGGTCGCTATACTGGGCCTTTGCGCGAAGCGTGCGTTACCGCACCGCACCAAGCCCGCCATGCCTTGTGGAATCTGGCTGGGGCGGTTCCGTCGTGATCGTAAGATAGCCGATGCCCACCCCCCCGGTTGTCACGCCGGTGACAATTCCGGGTTAATCCCTACGGGAGAACAGACTGGCGATGTCTAACGCGATTTCCAACGATTTCATCGACCGTTGCGCCTGGGCCGTCGACCTGAGCCCCGAACAGCGCGAGCGTGTCAAACGCGTGACCACCGTGCGCGAGTACGCCCAGGGCGACTACGTCTGCCACAAGGGGGACCTGGCGGAGCACTGGCTTGGCGTGGTCGAAGGCATCGTCAAGATCACCACGGTATCGCCGTCCGGCAAGTCAGTCACCTTCACCGGCGTGCCGACAGGCGGCTGGTTTGGGGAAGGCGCGGTGCTGAAGTCGGAAATCCGCAAATACGACGTGATGTCGCTGCGCCGCTCGCGCATCGCTTTCATCCCGCGCGACACTTTTCAGTGGTTGCTGGATACCAGCCTGCCGTTCACGCGCTTCCTGCTGATGCAATTCAACGAGCGGCTCGGACAGTTCATCGCGGCGGTGGAGTATGAGCGCCTGCTCGACATCGATTCCCGCGTGGCACGCGCCGTGTCGTCGCTGTTCAACGAGCACCTGTATCCGGCCCTTGGCAATACGCTGGAGATTTCACAGGAAGAGATCGGCCTGCTGGCAGGCATCTCGCGCCAGCGCGCCAACCAGGCGCTGAAGGTGCTGGAACAGCAGGGACTGGTCCGCGTGGACTACGGCGTGATCGAGGTGCTCGACCTCGAGAGCCTGCGGCAGTATGGGGAGTGACGTCGGGAAGACGGGTGTGAAACGGGCTGAGTGGAACTGAGGAAAGCAAAACGCCGGCATGTAGCCGGCGTTGATGGCAAAGTGCCGCGAGGCGCTGCGTCAGCTTACTTGCTGTACACGTACACGCCGCGGCCCGTCTTGCGGCCGAGGTAGCCGGCCGCCACCATCTCGCGCATCAGCATGGCCGGACGGTACTTCGGATCGGCAAACTCGGTGTAGAGCACTTCCATCACGGCGAGCATCGTGTCCAGGCCGATCATGTCCGCCAGCGCCAGCGGGCCGATCGGATGATTGCAGCCCAGCTTCATGCCCTCGTCGATTTCTTCCGGCGATGCCAGACCCTCGCCCAGCACGCAGAAGGCCTCGTTGATCATCGGGCAGAGAATGCGGTTAACCACGAAGCCCGGGCTGTTCTTCACCGTGATCGGGTACTTGCCCAGGCGCCTGGAGAGGTCTTCCACATCGGCATGCGTCGCGTCGCTGGTCTGCAGGCCGCGGATCAGTTCCACCAGCGCCATCATCGGCACCGGATTGAAGAAGTGCATGCCGATGAAGCGGTCCGCGCGCGACGTGGCGGCGGCCAGCTTGGTGATCGAGATCGACGAGGTGTTCGACGCCACGATCACGTCCGGCCCCACGATGCTGTCAATCTGCTTGAGGATCTTCAGCTTCAGTTCGTAGTTTTCGGTGGCGGCCTCGATCACGATGTCGGCGCGCTTCAGATCGTCATAGGACGTACTGCCGTGGATGTGCGCCAGCGCGGCGGCCTTGTCGGCCTCGGTGGCCTTGTCCTTCTTGATCAGCCGGTCCAGGCTGCCCGCCACGGTGGCGATGCCCTTCTGCACGGCGGCGTCGCTGATATCCACGATGATGACGTCCAGGCCTACCACCGCGCATGCCTGAGCAATGCCGTTGCCCATCGTGCCGGCACCGACGATGCCTACTGTCTTGATTGCCATGTACTTCCTTGCTTGGTCAGGGATTCAGAATCATTCGGAGCGAGAGCCGGAGGACTCCGCTCAGGCCGGCAGTTTCGCCAGCGCGGCAATCACGCGATCGGCGTGTTGCCGGAGCACATCCATGCTCTGCTTCTCGCGCGCGTGGCCGCGCAGCGTCTGGTCCGCGTAGCGCGGCACGATATGGAAGTGGATGTGCGGGACGGTCTGCCCAGCGGCGGCGCCGTTGAACTGGGTGATCACCACGCCATCGGGCTGGAACGCCTCGCGCACACCACGCGCCACGCGCTGGGTCGCGCGGATCGCCGCCGCGGCGCCGGCTTCGGACAGGCCGAAGAAATCCACCGCCGGCTCCTTCGGCACGACGAGCGCGTGGCCATCGGACTGCGGCATGATGTCCAGGAACGCGATGTTGTCGGCGTCCTCGTAGATCTTGAAACACGGGAGTTCGCCGCGCAGGATGCGGGCGAAGATATTGTTGCTGTCGTACTCGGCTTGCATGACTGTCTCGGAGAAAACTCGCCTCGTGGCGGAGGAGCGTTGAGTGTAACGCAGCGCTCCTCCGCGGCGAACCTCCTCCCCTACATGTTTCGACGGTACTGACCGCCGACTTCGAACAAGGCATGCGTGATCTGCCCGAGCGAGCACACGCGCACCGCATCCATCAGCACCGCGAACACGTTCTCGTTGGCGATCACGGCCAGCCGCAGCCGTTCCAGCATGGCCGGCGCATCACCCGCACAGGTCCGCTGGAATTCCGCCAGGCGGTTCAGCTGACTCTGCTTTTCATCTTCGCTCGAACGGGCCAGTTCCAGCGTCTGCGGAATCGGATCGCCGTCCGGGTTGCGGAAGGTGTTCACGCCGATGATCGGCAACGTGCCGTCATGCTTGAGTTGCTCGTAGTAGAGCGACTCCTCCTGGATCTTGCCACGCTGGTAGCCGGTCTCCATCGCTCCAAGCACGCCGCCACGCTCGGCGATGCGCTCGAACTCCTGCAGCACGGCTTCCTCCACGAGGTCGGTCAGTTCCTCGATCAGGAAGCTGCCCTGGTTGGGGTTCTCGCACTTGGCGACGCCCCATTCGCGGTTGATGATCAGCTGGATGGCCAGCGCGCGCCGCACCGATTCGCCGGTCGGCGTGGTGATCGCCTCGTCATACGCGTTGGTGTGCAGCGAATTGCAGTTGTCGTAGATCGCGATCAGCGCCTGCAGCGTGGTGCGGATGTCGTTGAAGTCGATCTCCTGCGCGTGCAGCGACCGCCCGGACGTCTGGATGTGGTACTTCAGCTTCTGGCTGCGCTCGTTGGCGCCGTACTTGTCACGCATCGTCACGGCCCAGATGCGGCGCGCCACGCGGCCCAGCACGCTGTATTCCGGGTCCATGCCGTTGGAGAAGAAGAACGACAGGTTCGGCGCGAAGTCATCGATGTGCATGCCGCGGGCCAGGTAGGCCTCGACATACGTGAAGCCGTTGGACAACGTGAACGCCAGCTGCGAGATCGGATTCGCACCGGCCTCGGCGATGTGGTAGCCAGAGATCGACACCGAATAGAAATTGCGCACCTGATGGTGGACGAAGTACTCCTGGATGTCCCCCATGACCTTGAGCGAGAACTCCGTGGAGAAGATGCAGGTGTTCTGGCCCTGGTCTTCCTTGAGGATGTCCGCCTGCACGGTGCCGCGCACGTTCTGGAGCACCCAGGCGCGGATCTTCGATTCCTCGTCGGCGGTGGGCTCGCGATGGTTGTCGGTGCGGAACTTTTCGAGTTGCTGGTCGATGGCGGTGTTCATGAACATCGCCAGCAGCGTGGGTGCCGGGCCGTTGATCGTCATCGACACCGACGTGCTCGGGCTGGTCAGATCAAAGCCGTCGTAGAGCACCTTCATGTCTTCGAGCGTGGCGATCGACACACCCGAGTTGCCGACCTTGCCGTAGATGTCGGGACGCACGTGCGGATCTTCGCCATAGAGCGTCACCGAATCGAATGCGGTGGACAGTCGCTTGGCGTCCATGCCCTCGGAGACCAGCTTGAAACGCCGGTTGGTGCGGAACGCGTCGCCCTCCCCCGCGAACATCCGCGTGGGGTCTTCGCCTTCGCGCTTGAAGGCGAACACGCCGGCGGTGTAGGGGAAGCTGCCCGGCACGTTCTCGCGCATCAGCCACTTGAGTACTTCGCCGTCATCCTCGAAGCGCGGCAGCACCACCTTGCGGATCTTGGTGCCGGACAGCGTGGTGGTGACCAGTCCGGTGCGGATCTCCTTGTCGCGGATCTTCACGACGTATTCGTCGCCGCTGTAGGCCTGCTGCATCTGCGGCCACATCGACAGCAGCTTGCGCTCCACGCTGCCCAGCGCGGTATCGCGTTCGGCGGCGAGCGTATCGAGCGCGGCGCCATCGGCCGTCGCGTTGCCGTCCACACCGGCAGCCTGCAGCATCGCGCGCGCGGCGCGCAGCTGCTGACGTTCGCGCGCCAGCTTGCTCTGTTCGGCCACGCGGCGATGGTAAGCGCGCACCGTATCGGCCAGCTCGGCCAGATAGCGGCTGCGTGCGGGCGGCACGATCACGTTCTGGCCGGTGGAGATCCGCCCGGCCGGCGCCGGCAGCACACCGGGTTTCAGCTGCAGGCCCCGTTCCGCCAGCGCGGCACCCAGGCCCTGATAGAGCATGGTCACGCCATCGTCATTGAAGCGGGACGCCTGCGTGCCGTAGACGGGCATCTCGTCCGGCTTGCTGTGCCACTGCTCGCGGTTGCGCTGGACCTGCTTGGCCACATCGCGCCACGCGTCCTGCGCGCCCTTGCGGTCGAACTTGTTGATGGCGACGAAGTCGGCGAAGTCGAGCATATCGATCTTCTCGAGCTGGCTGGCCGCGCCGAATTCGGGCGTCATCACATACAGCGAGAGATCCACGTGCGGCACGATGGCGGCGTCGCCCTGGCCGATGCCGGAGGTTTCCACGATCACCATGTCGAAGCGCGCCGCCTTGCATGCGGCGATCACGTCGGGCAGCGCCTGCGAAATCTCCGACCCCGCTTCGCGCGTGGCCAGCGACCGCATGAAGATGTTCGGGTGGTTGATCGCGTTCATGCGAATGCGGTCGCCCAGCAGCGCACCGCCAGACTTGCGGCGCGACGGATCGATCGAAATCACGGCGATCGACAGGGCATCCTGCTGGTCAAGGCGGAAGCGGCGGATCAGTTCATCGGTCAGCGACGACTTGCCCGCGCCGCCCGTGCCGGTGATGCCGAGTACCGGCGTCTTCGCGGCCTTGGCCTGCGCGTGGAGCGCGCTGACCAGGGATGCGTCGGCCTTGCCGTTTTCAAGTGCGGTAATCAGTTGCGCGAGCGCGCGGCGGTCGCCCGCAGCCACGGCATCGAGCGTGGCCGGCGCATAGCGCGTGAGGTCGATGTCGCAACGCTGGACCATGTCCGCGATCATCCCGGCCAGCCCCATGCGCTGGCCGTCCTCGGGACTGTAGATGCGCGCCACGCCGTAGGCCTGCAGTTCGCGGATCTCATCGGGCACGATCACGCCGCCCCCGCCGCCGAACACCTGGATGTGCTCGCCACCGTTCTCGCGCAGCAGGTCGATCATGTACTTGAAGTACTCGACGTGCCCGCCCTGGTAACTGGAGATGGCGATGCCCTGGGCATCTTCCTGCAGCGCCGCCGTGACCACTTCCTGCACGGAGCGGTTGTGGCCAAGATGGATGACCTCGCAGCCGTGGGACTGGAGGATGCGCCGCATGATGTTGATGGATGCGTCGTGGCCGTCGAACAGCGATGCCGCCGTCACGAACCGCACCTTGTTGACAGGGGTCCGGCTCGCGGCCGTCTGCGGCGTAGCGGCCGCAGTCCTGCTCACATCGGAAAGATCAGTCATTGTCTCCACCGCTCTGATATGTGGCTGGCTGCCGCACGCCGGCAATTCTGACGATCGCACTGACGAGGGCCGGACGATTATATGACGTTTACGTTAACGTAAGGCAAGGGGCGCAGACGATGCGTCTGCACGCGCCATCACGGCATCGTCGCATAGCGGGGAGATTCGGGCCAGACGGGCCGGCCGGGAGTGGCGTGGCCGGCGCCTCGGGGCGCTGAATTGGCCGAAGGGGGTCTGGATAGGCCGGATAGGCCGGAGGCCGGATGTACCGGACGCCCGGTCAGGCGAGCGTCCGGTCAAGCAGCGAGATCGGGAGGCAGGAGTCAGGCGCTGATCTGGGGGCAATCGCCAAAGGCGTCGGTCTTGCGCTCCGCCCAGCGGCGGGCCATCTGGCGCGCGATGGCGGCGACGCGCCGGAGCGACAGCGGCGCCGCGGTCTCGGCCAGCCGGAAGCGGGCGACGGGCGACTCGCCCGACAGCCAGACCCGTGCACCTTCCGGCAACGCCACGACATCGCCCGGACGCAGCCACATGTCCGCGATCTGGCCTTCGACGGTCAGCCACAGCCGGCCCTCCAGCACGGTCACGCTCTGCCCATGCGGGGCGCGCCAGCTGACTGGCAGCCCCGGTTCATCGAGTTCAAAGGTCTTGAGTTCACGCATCGGTGTCTCCTCGTCATGCCCGGCGGAGCGGCGATCCTGGGGGCGCCTCCGCCACGCTTCCATTATTCATGGCGCGGACTACAATCCCATGCACAGTTCCGAACAGTTTTCGTTGAACTGTTCAGTAGTTTTTACTGACACTTGCCGCCCCCGCTCCCGTGAAACTGATGCTCGACCCCTCCACCGGTGTGCCCCTGACGGAGCAGATCGTCCTTGCCGTGAAATCGTGGATCAGTTCGCGCGAGGCGACGCCGGGGGCACGCCTGCCGTCGATCCGGCAAATGGCGGCCGAGCACAAGATCAGCCGCTTCCCGGTGATCGAGGCCTATGACCGGCTGGTGTCGCAGGGGCTCGTCGACTCGCGCCAGGGGTCGGGCTTCTACGTGGCGGATAGCCCGCTCGCCGGGCGCAGCGGGCGCGGCTGGTCGGACCCGAGCCTGGCCGAGGACCTGTCGCTCCACATCATCGATCAGTTCCACCATCCGAGCGGCGCGCTGAAGCTGGCGGGCGGCTTTGTCCCCGAGGAATGGCGCGACGTGGAGGGACTGACCCAGGCCATTCGCCATATCGCGCGTCACGACATCGACAGCGTGATCCACTACGCCACCCCGCTGGGGCATCCCGAGCTGCGCAAGCAGGTATTGATGCGCGTGCGGCAGGTCGGCATCCAGGCGGAACTGTCGCAGGTGCTGATCACCTCGGGCGCCAGCCAGGCGCTGGACCTCGTGGTCCGCCACCTGCTCAAGCCCGGCGACACCGTGTTTGTCGAGGACCCCGGCTACTACAACCTGTTCGGGCTCCTGCGCATGCATGGCGTGCAGCTGGTGGGCGTGCCGCACACGCCGAACGGGCCCGATCCCGAGGCCTGCGAGCGGCTGCTGCGCGACCACAAGCCCAAGCTGTTTTTCACCAACAGCATCCTGCAGAATCCCACCGGCTCGACGCTGTCACCGCCGGTCGCATTCCGCCTGCTCGAACTCGCGCGCAAGCACAACTTCCGCTTCGTCGAGGACGACATCTTTTCCGACTTCCAGCTCCACTTCACCGACCGGCTCGCCACGCTCGACCAGCTCGAGCACGTGATCTATATCGGCGGATTCTCGAAGACGGTATCGGCGGCGCTGCGCGTGGGCTACCTCGTCGCCGACAAGACGCTCATCAAGGACCTGATCGACGTGAAGGTGCTGACCAGCGTGGCCGGATCGCACTTCGCGGAGGCCGTGACGGCGACGATGCTGGAGCGCGGCGCCTATCGCAAATACGTGGAGCGGCTGCGCGTGCGCACGCGAGAGGTGACCGCCGATGCGGTCAAGATCCTCGGCCAGAGCGGGTGGGACGTGTTCTGCGAACCCGCGGGTGGCAATTTCCTGTGGGCGCGCCCGCGCGGCATCGAGGATTCCCGCGAACTGGTGACACTGGGCGAGCAGTATGGGATCGCGCTGGCACCCGGCCATTTTTTCCGGCCGGGCGGCGACACCACGCCGTGGGTGCGCATCAACTCCGCCTACGCGGGCGAGCCCCGCTCGCGGGCGTTCCTGCAGGATGCGGGGTCGCGCGGCGGCTAGCCTTCTGCGTCGCCGCCGTGGTTATGCAACACGGCATTGCGGCGCGAATACGCGAAGTAGATCACCAGCCCCAGCGCCAGCCAGCACAGGAAGGCAATCCACGTCAGCGCCTGCAGGTGTGCCATCAGGAACAGGCAGAACACCACCGCCAGCAACGGAATCACCGGCACGCCCGGGCAGCGGAACGCGCGCGGCAGATTCGGCCGCGTGCGCCGCAGCACCAGGATCGCAATCGAGATCAGCGTGAAGGCCGCCAGCGTGCCGATGTTGATCAGCTCGGCCAGCACGTTCAGCGGCACGAACGCCGCGATCGCGGCGAACACCAGCCCGACCGTCCACGTGGCAACGAATGGCGTGGCATGGACCGGATGCACGGCCGACAGCCGCTCGGGCAGCAGGCCGTCGCGCGACATCGCAAAGATGATGCGGGTCTGCCCGTAGGTCATGACCAGGATCACCGTGGTCATGCCGAGGATCGCGCCAAGGTCGACAAACCCCGCCACCCAGTTCTGCCCGGCATATTGCAAGGCCAGCGAGACCGGGTGATCGACCCCTTCGAACTTCATGTACGGCACGATGCCGGTCATGATCGCCGCCACGGTGACATAGAGGATGGTGCAGACGGCCAGGGATCCGATGATGCCGATCGGCAGGTCCCGGCGCGGGTTGCGCACTTCCTCGGCGGCGGACGTCACGGCATCGAAGCCGATGAACGCGAAGAACACCAGCGCCGCGGCGTTGAAGACGCCGTCGAAACCGAACGGCGCGAACGGCTGCCAGTTCTGCGGCCGCACATGCCAGACACCCACGACGATGAACAACAGCACCACGCTGATCTTGATCGCCACCATGACGTTGTTCAGCCGTGTGGACTCGCGCACGCCATACGACACCACCCAGGTGATCGCCAGCATGATCAGGCAGGCCGGCAGGTTCAGGATCGTCTCGGCGCCCCGCACCGAACCCGGCGCGGCGGTCAGTGCCACGGGCAGATGAAAACCGAATCCCGCGATCAGCGACTGGAAGTATCCCGACCACCCGACCGACACCGCCGACGTCGCCAGCCCATACTCCAGCAGCAGGTCCCAGCCGATCATCCACGCCACGATCTCGCCCAGCGTGGCGTAGCTGTAGGTATAAATCGACCCGGATACCGGAATCGCGGAAGCGAACTCCGCGTAGCAGAGCGCGGCAAACCCGCATGCCATGGCCGCGATCACGAAGGAGACGGTCAGCGCCGGGCCGGCCGTCAGCGCGCCGGTCCCGGTCAGTACGAAGATGCCGGTGCCGATGATGGCGCCGATGCCCATCAGCACCAGATCGACGGGCCCGAGCACCTTGCGCAGCCCGTCATGCTCGCTGACCTCCAGCATGGCTTCGATGTTCTTGGTACGAAAGAGGCTCATGGGTGCTCCGGCCGGAATCCAGTCAAGACGACTATTGTTGTACTTGCCGGCCAAATCCGATAGCGGAATCGACGAGAGCCGATTGCGATAGCGCAAGCGAGGTGCGCATGCGGAGCGAAGCGGGTCGAACTGCGACAGATCTGGAACTATTCCACCGTCACCGATTTCGCAAGATTTCGCGGCTTGTCGATGTCCGTCCCGCGCGCCAGCGCGGCATGGTAGGCCAGCAACTGCATCGGAATCGTATGAAGGATCGGAGACATCAGGCCATAGTGTTCGGTGAGCCGGATGATCTCCACACCGTTTGCCGACGACAGCGCGCCATCCATGTCCGCGAAGACGAAGAGCCGGCCACCGCGCGCGCTGACCTCGTGCATGTTGGACTTCAGCTTTTCGAGCAGGCGGTCGCTGGGGGCCACGGCCACCACGGGCATCTCGTCGCTGATCAGCGCCAGCGGTCCATGCTTCAGTTCCCCGGCGGCATAGCCTTCCGCGTGAATGTAGGAAATTTCCTTCATCTTCAGCGCGCCTTCGAGCGCGATCGGATAATGCATGCCGCGACCGAGGAACAGGATGTTCTCCTTGCGGGTCAGCTGCTCCGCCCAGCCGATGATGTGCGGCTCCAGCGCCAGCACACGGCTCATCGCGTCAGGGAGGTGGCGCAGCGCGCGCAGGTGCTCCTGTTCCTCCTGGTCGGAGAGGCGGCCGCGCATCTGCGCGAGCGTCAGCGCCAGCAGGAACAGCGCCACCAGTTGCGTCGTGAACGCCTTGGTCGATGCCACGCCGATCTCCACGCCCGCACGCGTGATGAAATGCAAGGCGCATTCGCGGACCAGTGCGCTGGTGGCGACGTTGCAGATCGCCAGCGTTCGGGTCATGCCACGTTGTTTCGCCACTTGCACCGCGCCGAGGACGTCGGCGGTTTCCCCGCTCTGCGACACCGCCACGACCAGCGTATTGGGATTGACCACCGAGTCGCGGTAGCGGTATTCGCTCGCAATCTCCACCCGCACCGGCAGATTCGCCAGGCTTTCGATCCAGTAGCCGGCGGTCAGCGCCGCGTGATAGCTGCCGCCACACGCCAGCACCAGCACATCCTCCACGCCATTGAGCGCGCGCCACGCGCCATCGCCGAACAGCTCCGGCATGATCGACGTGATGTCCTGGAGCGTATCCGCCACCGCGCGGGGCTGCTCGAAGATCTCCTTCTGCATGTAGTGGCGATACAGCCCGAGGTCGGCCGCGGCGCTGTGGGCGGCAACGGTATGGACGCGACGCTCGACGCGCTGGCCGTCGCCATCGACAATCCAGTAGCGATGCAGCTGCACGTCCACCACATCGCCATCTTCCAGGTAGACGATCTGGTCGGTCACGTTCGCCAGCGCAATCGCATCGGAGGCGAGGAAGTTCTCGCCCTGGCCCACGCCGATCACCAGCGGCATGCCGCTGCGCGCGCCGACCAGGCGATGGGGTTCGTCGCGGCACAGCACCGCGATCGCGTAGCTGCCGTGCAAGCGGGCCACGGCTTGGCGCACGGCTTCGAACAGGTCGCCGTTGTAGAGGTGATCGACCAGATGGGCGATGACCTCGCTGTCGGTCTGGCTGGCAAACACGTAGCCGTGACGCTCGAGCTCCTCGCGCAGCGCCTCATGGTTTTCGATGATGCCGTTATGGGACAGCGCGATGCGCGGCGCGGCGTCGCTGGGCGAGAAGTGCGGATGGGCGTTGGCCGTGACGGGCATGCCATGTGTAGCCCAGCGCGTGTGGGCAATTCCGGTGTAGCCGGACAGCGCCTGCGCGGCGATGTCTTCGGCAAGCCGCGCGACGCGATCGACACTGCGCGCCCGCACAAGCTGGCGATCCTGATGCAGCGCCACGCCGCACGAGTCGTAGCCGCGATACTCCAGCCGTTTCAGGCCATCCACCAGGTCAGGCAGGATGTTCCGTTGCGCCACCGCCCCAACAATTCCACACATGTCGCCGCTCCGTTTGATGGGTTCGTCTGAACCGATGGCTGCGATGGTAGAGTTGCTCCTGTGAAATTTTCTTTCAGATTTTTCGCCTTTATGAAATCACAGAAGTCTGTCCTATCGTGATGAAATATTCTTTCACGTCATGCGGCGCAGGAGTCTCCCCGTGATCGACGTCGAACTGGACGATCTCGACCGCCGCATTCTCCGCGCACTGCAGGCGGACGCGTCGCTGTCGAATGCCGCGCTTGCCGCGCAGGTCTTCGCCTCGGCGCCGACATGCCTGCGCCGGGTGCGCAGGCTGCGGGAGTCGGGCGTGATCCAGCGCGAAATCGCCATCCTCGACCCCGTCAGGCTCGGCGCGCGGCTGACGGCGATCATCGAGATCACGCTGGACCGGCAGACCGCCGAGGACTAC
Organism: Cupriavidus sp. 01L415; assembly: GCF_056400065.1. NCBI lineage: Bacteria > Pseudomonadati > Pseudomonadota > Betaproteobacteria > Burkholderiales > Burkholderiaceae > Cupriavidus > Cupriavidus sp. 01L415. The sequence goes on from NZ_JBFTSP010000001.1 coordinate 171,429, forward strand.
GACGCGTTCGAGGCGTACGTCTGCGGCGAGAGCGTCGTCACCCAGTGCTATCGCGTGTCACCAGGGCCGGACTTTGTCGTCCTCACGGAGATGCCCGACATGGCCGCCTACGACGCCTTCGCCCGCCGGCTTTTCACGGGTGCCTCCAACGTGCGCAATGTCCGCACGTTCTTTTCCACGCATCGCGCGAAGTTCGAAGCCAATGCGCCGGTCGGCGGCGCGCAGGATGCCAGCCCGACGCACGCGCCCCCCGGCGCCGGCGCAAGCTCCGGCACGCGGCCATGAAAAAGCGCCCCGCGAAGGGAGCGCTCAATCGTGACAGGGCGAACGGGCGGTAAAGCCCGCCAGCCAATGCGGCGTTACTTCGCCACTGGCATCGTGAATTCCGCGCCCTTGCCGATGCTGTCCGGCCAGCGCTGCATGATGCTCTTGTAGCGCGTGTAGAAGCGCACGCCCTCTTCGCCATAGGCGTGGTGATCGCCGAACAGCGAACGCTTCCAGCCACCGAACGAATGCCACGCCATCGGCACGGGAATCGGCACATTGATACCGACCATGCCCACCTGGATCTGGCGCGAGAACGCGCGCGCGATGCCGCCGTCGCTGGTGTAGCACGACACGCCATTGCCGAACTCATGGCGGTTGATCAAGTCCACGGCCTCGGCAAAATCATGCACGCGCACCACCGACAGCACCGGGCCGAAGATCTCTTCCTTGTAGATCGTCATGTCCGGCTTGACGTTGTCGAACAGCGTGCCACCGACGAAGAAGCCGTTGTCATGGCCTTCCACCTTGTGGCCGCGTCCATCGGTCACCAGCGTCGCGCCCTCGGTCACGCCCTTGGCGATATAACCCTCCACCTTCGCCTTGTGGACGCCCGTCACCAGCGGGCCCATTTCGGCGTCGGCATCCATGCCGTTGCGGATCTTGAGTGACGCGGCACGTTCGGCCAGACGCGGCACGAGTTTGTCGGCCACATCGCCCACGGCCACGGCCACCGAGATCGCCATGCAGCGCTCGCCGGCCGATCCGTAGGCCGCGCCCACCAGCGCGTCAACGGCCTGATCGAGGTCGGCGTCAGGCATCACCACGAGGTGGTTCTTCGCGCCGCCCAGCGCCTGCACGCGCTTGCCGTGCTTCGTGCCTTCCGTGTAGATGTACTCGGCGATCGGCGTGGAGCCGACAAACGACAGCGCCTGCACGTCCGGGTGCGCCAGCAGAGCGTCGACGGCCACCTTGTCGCCCTGCACGACGTTGAACACGCCATCGGGCAGGCCGGCCTGCTTGAGCAGATCGGCGATCAGCAGGCTGGGCGACGGGTCGCGCTCGGACGGCTTGAGCACGAACGTGTTGCCGCAGGCCAGCGCCACCGGGAACATCCACATCGGCACCATCACCGGGAAGTTGAACGGCGTAATGCCGGCCACCACGCCCAGCGGCTGGCGCAGGTTCCAGTTGTCGATGCCGCCGCCGATGTTGTCGGTGAAATCGGTCTTGAGCAGATTGGGGACGCCGCAGGCGAACTCCACCACCTCGATCCCGCGCGTGACCTCGCCCTTGGCGTCCGAGAACACCTTGCCGTGCTCGCGCGTGATCAGCGCGGCCAGGTCGTCATGATGCTTGTCCAGCAGCTCCTTGAACTTGAACAGGATGCGCGCGCGGCGCAGCGGCGCCAGTTCGGCCCACACCGGAAACGCCGCGCGGGCCGCGGCAACGGCGCTGGCCACGTCCTCGGCGGAGCCCAGCGCCACGCGCGCGGCGACCTCGCCCGTAGCCGGGTTGAAGACATCGGCGAAGCGGCCCGCGCCGCCATTGCGCATGGCGCCGCCGATGTAGTGGTGGATCTCGGCGATCTGCCGGTTTTCTGCGATGTTCACTGCGGTCTTCCTCTCAGTCTCTTTGGCGTGGGCGCAGGTCTTACTGCACGTCCTGCAGCGCCTGCTTCACGGTATCGAACAACTGGTCGATCTCGGCCTCTGAAATAATCAGCGGCGGCGAAAACGCCAGGATATCGCCGGTGTAACGCACCAGCACGCCGCGCTCCAGGCACTTCAGGAAGGCCTCGTAGGCGCGGGCGCCCGGCGCGCCGGGGCGCGATTCCAGCTCCACGCCGGCCACCAGGCCCAGGTTGCGGATGTCCTTCACATGCGGCGCGCCGCGCAGCCCATGCACGGCGGCTTCGAACTTCGGCGACAGCTCGGCGGCACGCGCGAACAGCTTGTCGCGCTGGTAGATGTCGAGCGTGGCGATGCAGGCCGCCATCGCCAGCGGGTGGCCCGAATAGGTGTAGCCGTGCGGCAGTTCGATGCCGCCCTGGGCCGTGGCGTTGATCACGGCGTCATGCACTTCGCGGCGCACCGCCACGGCGCCCATCGGCACGGCAGCATTGTTGATGGCCTTGGCCATCGTGATCAGGTCCGGCGTGACGTTCAGGCGTTCGGCGGCAGTGGCCGCGCCCAGGCGGCCGAAGGCCGTGATCACCTCGTCGAAGATCAGCAGGATGCCGTGCTTGCTGGTGATGGCGCGCAGCTTTTCCAGATAGCCCACCGGCGGCACCAGCACACCGGCGGAGCCGGCCAGCGGCTCGACGATCACGGCGGCGATGTTCGAGGCGTCATGCAGCGCGATGATGCGTTCGAGTTCATCGGCCAGATGGGCACCCCATTGCGGCTGGCCCTTCGAGTACGCGGCTTCGGCAATGTTCAGCGTGGCCGGGAGATGATCGGCGCCCGGCATCACGTTGGCCGACCACATCTTGCGGTTCGGGCCAATGCCCCCCACCGCCAGCCCGCCAAAGCCCACGCCGTGGTAGCCGCGCTCGCGGCCGATGATGCGCGTGCGCTGGCCTTCGCCACGCGCGCGGTGGTACGCCAGCGCGATCTTCAGGGCGGTATCCACGGATTCCGAACCCGAGTTCGTGAAGAAGATGCGGTCCAGCCCTTGCGGCATGAGCGACGCCACCTTGGTGGCGGCTTCGAATTCCAGCGGATGGCCCATCTGGAACGGTGGGGCGTAGTCAAGCGTGGCCGCCTGTTGCGCGATCGCCTCGACAATCTCCTTGCGCGCATGGCCCGCGGCCACACACCAGAGACCGGCACAGCCGTCCAGGATCTTGCGGCCGTCGTGGGTCGTGTAGTACATGCCGCTGGCCGATGCCAGCAGGCGCGGAGCGGCCTTGTACTGGCGGTTGGCTGTGAACGGCATCCACAGGGCTTCCATATCGGGGATCACGGTCTTGGCGGCGTCCATACATTCTCCTGAAGCAATGGGGGAGGGGTGGCGACGGCACGCCACGGATTCCGACAACTCTACCGGCGGGGTCGGGCCGACAAAATATACGGTCGGCAAAACGCCACCTCACCGTACAGTTTAGGCTGCGACAACCGTACAGGAAGGCGAGCAGGCACACGGCGCACCGGACGACCGATGGCAGGCTGCCACCGGCTTGTGTGCTCGGATTCGCGCTGCGGCGCACCATTTGAAAACTCTGCCGATCGGTGTGTCGCATGTCGTTAAACTGTACAGGTCTTGCAATCCGCAGAGTGCTGCATGCTCAACCTGAACCTGAAACTTGCCCGCAGCCGTCGTGGCGGCGAAACCCTGACCGAACAGATCGTCGCCGCCATTGCCGGACTGGTGGATCGCCGCGCATTGCGCGCCGGCGCCGCGCTGCCCTCGGTGCGGCGCTTTGCGCAACAGCACAACGTCAGCACGTTTACCGTGGCGGAGGCCTATGGCCGGCTGACCGCGCTCGGCTACCTGGCGGCGCGGCCAGGGTCGGGCTACACCGTGGCGCATCGCCACGCACCGTCCGGGCACGCGCGCGCCTCGCACTGGGAGGCCCCCGGCCTTAACGCGGCGTGGCTGCTGTCCGATGTATTCGCCGACCATTCGGTGCCGATCAAGGCCGGTGCCGGCTGGCTGCCGGGGGACTGGCTCAATGAGGAGGGTCTGCACCAGGCCATGCGCAGCGCGGCGCGCGTGCCGGCCGCGCAGGTTTCCGGCTATGGCCATCCGTACGGATTCGGCGCGCTGCGCGAACACATCGCCACGCACCTGAGCCAGTACGGCATTCCCGTGCAGGCCCAGCAGGTCGTGCTCACACAGGGCGCCACGCAAGCGCTGGACCTGGTGGTGCGCACGCTGCTGCGGCCTGGCGATACGGTACTCGTGGAAGCCCCCTGCTACTGCAACCTGCTGCAGATCCTGCGACTGGCGGGGCTGCGCGTGATCGGCGTGGCGCGCACTGCGGCGGGGCTGGATACCGATGCGCTCGAGGACGCGATCCGCCAGCACGGGCCGCGCGCATTGTTCATCAACACCGTGCTGCAGAACCCCACCGGCGCCAGCCTGACCAGCATGAACGCGTTCCGCGTGCTGCAACTGGCCGAGCAGCATCGGCTGCTGGTGGTGGAGGACGACATCTACCGCGAGCTGGCGCCCGCCGGATCGCCGATGCTGGCGGCGATGGATGGCCTGTCGCAGGTGGTCTATGTGAACGGCTTTTCGAAGACCATCGCGCCGTCGCTGCGCGTGGGTTATCTGGCGGCCAGCCCGGACCTGGCCAAGGCATTCGCGCGAACGAAGATGGCGGTGGGTCTGACGTCATCGGAGGTTACCGAGCGGCTGGTCTATTCGGTGCTGACCAGTGGCCACTATGGGCGACACGTTGGGGCGCTCGCCGAGCGGCTACGCGCGCAGCAGGATCGTGTGACGGAAAAGATGGAAGCGCACGGGCTGGAGGTATTGCTGCGCCCCGAAGGCGGGATGTTTGCGTGGGCGCGACTGGCGCCGGGGGAAGACAGTGTGGCCCTGCCCGGCAACCAGCTGGCCACGCTGGCGCTGGAGCACGGCATCTGGCTGGCACCCGGGTCTTACTTCGAACCCGACGAAACGGATTCGCCGTGGATCCGCTTCAATGTGGCAACCAGCGACGCCGGTGAGCTGTGGACGTTCTTCGATGCGGTGCGCAGCGGCCGGACGGCGATCGCCCGCGCCGCCTAGATCCGGCCGCTGCGCCCGGAAACCACTCAGAAGCGATAACGCACGTAGCCCGTGTAGTAGTTGCTGCCCGGGTTCGGTTCCTTGATCCCGGCATTCGAGATGTGCTGGAAGCGGAAGCCCACTTCCGTATTGGCGTTCTTGCCAAAGCCCACGCCCACGCCAAGCATGTCGGAGAACTGGAACGCGCTACCCATGCGGTGTTCGTCGGACGTGCCCGTGTGGCTCAGCACGCGCAGGCCCACCGACGCCTCGGCGAACGGCACGAAGTAGCCGCCGCGCTTTTCCACGCGCAGGATCGGCGAGATGCCGAATTCGAACAGGTTCTGCTGGTTGGTGCCGCCGCGGGCGTCCCAGCCGGCCAAGTTGACTTCCGCCTGGAGCCGGAACAGCCAGCCTTGCGGGTTGCCGTACTGGATGGGGGTGTTGAAGTTGACGCCCAGCTCGTACTTGTTGACGTCATGGCTGGTATCGCGGCCATACGCCACGTGCACGGCCGGATGGCTCCAGCCCACCAGCTCTTCGGCACTGACGGCCGAACTGGCGATGGCAAGCAGCGACGCGGCGACGATAGGGAAGGAAAAGCGCTTGCGGAGAAATGCAAAGTGGGGCATGCGGCGGTCTTGTTGTTCTTTCTTCATATGGAAGGCTTCGACGAAGAGAGAGTGGCTCGGCAACGGAAATGCACGAGCCTGACCTGCCTGGCACACGGTGAAGTGTCGTTTGCAACGCATCTGGTGCGCGTCGCACCCGGCCCCCTCCGGATATCCCAGCAAGTCAGGCCCAAAGCCGCTCGACGAGCCAGCTCGCAGCAACACAAATGCCGAGCCAGACGGCGAGACAGCCTGCAATAAATCGGTACGTCATGATGAAAATTAACTACGTGGGGGCTTTCGGACGGGCCGCATTATACATCCATACATGTATGTATGTTTAGCACAGTTGCCAATGCTGACGGCATGGCAACGTCAGACACATCAGAAATCCACCAGTTCGCCATCATGCCAGTGTGCGGATCACTCTGCACAGCGATGATTAAATGGTTGTTTCAAAAAAATTGGCGCTGCGGCGGCGTTGGACGTGCGGGGGATGCGCCATCGGCGCGAGCGGAAGGAAGCGGGGAATGAGGCGAGTGAGGCGAATGAGGAGGCGAATGGGCGATGACGGGCGCGGCGGGGTCAAGCCCACGCCGCGCCGCTGGGGATTCAGCCCTTCAGGAAGGGCAACACTTCTTCGAGCAACTGATCGGGCACTTCTTCGGCGATGTAGTGGCCGCACGGTAGCGCGTGGCCCGTGACGCGGCGCGCCACCTTCCGCCACTCTTCCAGCGGCTGGAAGCACTTGCCGACCGCGCCGTCGGCTCCCCAGAGCGCCAGCATCTCGCACTCCACCATGCGGCCCGCCGCGATGTCCGCGCGATCGTGTTCCAGATCGATCCCCGCACTGGCCCGATAGTCCTCGCACAGCCCATGTGCGGCGCCGGGGGTCTTCAGGCAACGCAGATATTCGGCCAGCGCCGCCTCGGTGAACGGCGCCAGGCCCGCGCTGCGGCCGCCCATCGTCTGGCGGATGTAAAGCTCGGGATCGGCCTCGATCAGCGTTTCCGGGAACGGCGCCGGGCGGATCAGGAAGAACCAGTGGTAGTACGCCCGCGCAAAGGCTTCGTTGGTCTGGGCATACATCGCCAGCGTCGGGGCGATGTCCAGCGTGACCAGCTTTTCCACCGCATCGGGATGATCCAACGCGAGCCGGTGCGCCACGCGCGCGCCACGGTCGTGCGCCAGCACACGGAAGCGCTCGAAGCCCAGCGCGCGCATGACGGCGAGCTGGTCGGCGGCCATCGCGCGCTTGCTGTAGTTGCTATGGTCCGCCACGCCGGCGGGCTTGTCGCTGTCACCATAGCCGCGCAGGTCCGTCGCCACCACGGTGAAATGGCGCGCCAGCTCGCCCGCCACCTTGTGCCAGATCACATGCGTCTGGGGGTGACCATGTAACAGCAGCAGCGCCGGGCCCTCTCCACCCACGACGGCATGAATGGCGACGCCGTTGGCGTCGATGCGGCGCTCCGTGAATCCCTCGAACATCGTGTGGCTCCTTTAGCGGTTGGCGACTGGCTGGCCGTTGAGTCTTGCCATAGTAACGGCCGCCACATCGCGCAGCCAGGGATTGGCCGCGTGATGGCCGCGGGCGAAAGCCGCAATCGCATCGGCATGGGTCAGCGACAAGCCGATGATGTCCAGCCCCAGCCGGAACATGTCCAGATGGCGCGGGGACAGCGTGAAGCCGGCGCTGAAATCGCCCGCGCTGACCGTCATGGCGCGCACGTCGACGCGGAGCGTGGCCGGCGCCACCGGGTCCGACACGGCCGCCATCAGCCGGTCCACATCCGCTTGCGGCAGCATCACCAGCAGCAGCCGGTTGTTCATCGCGTTGGAGTAGAAGATCTCGCCGAAGCTCGGTGCGATCACCGCCTGGATGCCGTATTGCTGCAGCCCCCAGACCGCATGTTCGCGGCTGGACCCGCACCCGAAGTTGGGCCCGGCCACCAGCACCCGCGTATCGCGATACGCCGGCTGGTTCAGCACGAAGTCCGCACGCGGGCCGCCGGCCTCGTCAAAGCGCATGTCATACAGCAGACCCTTGTCCAGGCCGGCCTTGTCGATGCCGCGCAGGAATTGCTTGGGCATGATCTGGTCGGTATCCAGGTTCGGCAGCGGCAACGGTGCGCCGGTGCCTTCGATCAGCGTGTAGTCAGACATGTTGGATCTCCAGGCGGCGCACGTCGGTGATGCAGCCCGTGACAGCCGCGGCGGCGGCCATGGCAGGACTCATCAGGTGCGTGCGTCCCGCGCGTCCCTGGCGTCCCTCGAAATTGCGATTGGTGGTGGACGCGCAGCGCTCGCCCGGCGTCAGCACGTCGTCGTTCATGGCCAGGCACATCGAGCAACCCGGCTTGCGCCATTCGAAGCCCGCCGCCCTCAGCTGCGCGGCGATGCCCTCGGCTTCGGCCTGATCGCGCACGGCCCCCGAACCCGGGACCACCATCGCGCGCACGCCCGGCGCCACCTTGCGGCCACGCACGACGTCCGCCACGGCGCGCAGGTCCTCGATGCGGCCATTGGTGCAGGACCCGATGAACACGCGTTGCACGGGCAGGCCCTGCAGCGACGCACCGGCCGCGAGCCCGATATACCCGAGCGCGCGCTCGGCGGAGGCTCGGGCAATCGCATCGGCGGCATCCGCCGGATGCGGCACGCGTGCGCCGACGGGGATCGCCTGGTCCGGGCTGGTGCCCCAGGTCACGTACGGCTCGACGACGGCGGCATCGAACACGAGTTCGGCGTCGAATCGCGCGTCCTCGTCGGAAACCAGCTCCGCCCACGCCGCGCGGGCGCGCTGCGCCATCGCGGCGTCGATGTCCGGCGCGCGATCCAGCACGTAGGCGATCGAGGTGGCATCGGGCGCAATCAGCGCGCCGCGTGCGCCGGCCTCCACCGTCATGTTGCACAGGGTCATGCGCGCTTCCATCGACAGCGCGCGGATCGCCTCGCCCGTGAACTCCACCGCATAGCCACGCGCACCCTGCGCGCTGATGCGGGCGATGATATGGAGGATCAGGTCCTTCGACGTCGTGCCGTGCGGCAACAGGCCATCCACGCGAATGCGCATGTCACGCGCCACGCGATAGACCAGCGTCTGCGTGGCCAGCACGTGCTCCACCTCGGACGTGCCGATGCCAAACCCCAGCGCGCCGAACGCGCCGTATGTCGTGGTATGGCTGTCGCCGCAGAGCACGACCATGCCCGGGCGGATAATGCCGTGCTCCGGCGTAATGACGTGCTCGATCCCCTGCAATGGGTCGTCGGTGTCGAACAGCGGAATCCCGTGGAGATCACAGTTGCGCTTCAGGTTGCGCGCCTGCAGCGCCGAGGCCGGGTCCCGGATCACGCGCGGCGTTTCCGCATGCGTGGGGATGATGTGGTCCACCACCGCCAGTTGCTGCCCGGGCACGGGCACCTTGCGACCGTGTTCGGCCAGCCCGGCAAACGCCTGCGGGCTGGTGTACTCGTTCATGATGTGCAGATCCGCATAGAGCAACACGTTGTCCGCATCGAGCGCGACCACGGTGTGCGAATCCACCAGTTTGCGATAGAGGGTAAGACCGGCCATGAGAAATGCTCTGCCTGCTTGAGTGGGGGAATGGCGGCAGTGTAATCACGGAATCCATCGCTATAATTTCGCGAATCGACTGACATTCATGCCCTGGATTCACGATTCCCCAGAGCGCCAGATTCGCCACTTTTCCCCGCATGGACGCCTTTTCCGATCTCGCCTTCTTCGTGTTGCTGGTCAAGCGCGGCAGTCTGGCCGGCACCGCGCAACAGCTTGGCATCACGCCGTCCGCCGCCAGCAAGCGGCTGGCCGCGCTGGAGGCGCGCCTGGGCGTACGGCTGCTCAACCGGACCACGCGCCGGCTGTCGGTGACGCCCGAAGGCGAGGCCTATCTGGCGCAGGGCGGGCGAATCCTGTCGGAACTGGAAGAACTGGAGCAAGGCCTGGGCGGCAGCCGCGTGGCTCCGCGCGGGCTGCTGCGCGTCAACGCCACGCTGGGATTCGGGCGGCGCCATCTTGCGCCGGCCGTGGGAGATTTCCTGCAGGCGTTTCCCGATGTGGAAATCCAGCTCCAGCTCACCGACCGGGCGATGAATCTGGCCGAGGAAGGCTATGACGTGGGCATCCTCGTCGGCGACCTGCCCGATGCCCGGCTGAACGCGCGCAGGCTCGCGCCCAACAACCGGCTGTTGTGCGCATCCCCGGCCTACCTCGCACGGCATGGCGAGCCGGCGTCGCCGCGTGCCTTGCAGCAGCATCGCTGCATCGTGATCCGCGAAAGCGAGTCGGCCTACGGCACGTGGCACTTGCACGCGGCGGGCCGGCAGGAGACCGTCAAGGTGCGTGGCCCGGCCGCGACCAACGACGGCGAGGTGGCGGTCGGCTGGGCGCTGCAGGGGCATGGAATCCTGCTGCGATCGGAATGGGAAGTGGCGCCGCTGCTGCGCTCCGGGCGTCTGCGGCAGGTGCTGACCGAATGGGCCGCGCCGCCTGCGGATATTTTCGCGGTGTATCTGTCGCGCGACAAGCTGTCCGCGCGCGTCCGGGCGTTTGTCGACTTCCTGGCCGAGCGCTTCGGCGCCTACGACGCGTCGGCGCCCTATCATGGGTGGTAGGCGTCTGGCAGACGGGGGACGAGCCACCGGTTGATGGCACGTGGGCGGCATGCCGATGCGCCGCTGGCGCGCCAGGGCTATCGAACAGGCGCGGCCAACCCCATCCCGGCCGCATGGACGAGCGCGCTGCGGCGCGGCATTGCTGCTACGCTTCGTGTGCGCCCTTCAACACGACGGATTCCGATTTCACCATGCACACGCACGACCTGTCCGCGTGGACCCATTCCCACGTCTTCGATACCGGCAACCAGGCCGCCGAACGCAGCACGCGCCTGGTCATGTGGATCACGCTGGCCACCATGGCCATCGAGATCACGGCCGGCCTCTGGTTCAACTCCATGGCCCTGCTGGCCGACGGCTGGCATATGAGCTCGCACGCCGTCGCCATCGGCGCCTCCGCCTTTGCCTACGCGGCGGCACGACGGCTGGCCGGCGACGCCCGGTTTACTTTCGGCACCTGGAAGATCGAAGTGCTGGCCGCCTTTGCCAGCGCAGTATTCCTGTTCGGCGTAGCCGCGCTGATGGTGTTCGCCTCGGTCGAACGCCTGTTCAGCCCACAGCCGATCCACTACCAGCAAGCCCTGGCCATCACCGCCTTCGGCCTGCTGGTGAATCTGGTCAGCGCGCTGATCCTTGGCGGCGCGCACTCCCACGACCACGATCACGCCCATCATCACGACCATGCGCACGGGCACGACCACGGGCACCATCACCACGACATCAACCTGCGTTCGGCCTACGTGCACGTGCTGGCCGATGCCGCCACCTCGGTGCTGGCCATCGTGGCACTCGCTGGCGGGTGGTGGCTGGGCTGGAGCTGGCTAGATCCTGTGATGGGGCTGGTTGGCGCCGTACTGGTCGGCCGATGGGCGATCGGCCTGATGCGCCAGAGCGGCAGGGTCCTGCTGGACCGCGAGATGGACCATCCGGTCGTGGAGGAAGTGCGCGAAGTCCTGGCCGGATTCGATCAGGGCGAAGACGGCACGCGCGTGGCGGACTTGCACATCTGGCGCGTGGGCCGCGAGCAGTTTGCCTGCATCGCCAGCCTGGTCACCCATGACACCACGCTCACACCGCAGCGCGTGCGGCAGGCCTTGTCCGTGCACGAGGAACTCGTGCACGTGAGCGTCGAGATCAGTTTCTGCGGCGGGGCGCCGCACCAGTAGAACGCCCGACCGGGGGCGATCCGATCCGCGCGACGCCGGATGCATGCATGGCGTCAGCGCGGCGTGGTCTCAAGGCAACAGCAGGATGGCTCCCGTCGTCTCCCGCCGCTCCGCGGCCTCGTGCGCGCGAGCGACATCGGCAAGCGGAAAGCGCGCTCCGATCTCCACCTTCACATGGCCCGCGGCAATGGCGTCGAACAGGTCTTTGGCATTGGCGCGGAAACGCGCCGGATCGGCGTTGTGCGGGAATACCGACGGACGCGTCAGGAACAGGCAACCCTTCTTGTTGAGCAATTCGGGCTCGATGGCCGGCGCGGGACCCGATGCCCCGCCGTACAGCACCACCATGTCGAATGTCTGCGCGCAGTCGAGCGAGCCCAGGAAGGTGTCCTTGCCCACGGCGTCGTACACCACGGTCACCCCGCGGCCATCCGTGGCGGCGCGCACCTGCTGCACCCAGTCACCCTGGCTATAGTCGATGGCGACGTCACAGCCCGCCGCCCTCGCCCGTTCGCACTTTGCGGCGGAGCCGGCCGTGCCGATTACCCGCGCACCGAGTGCCTTCGCCCACCCACTGAGAATCTGGCCCACGCCGCCGGCCGCCGCATGCACCAGCACCGTGTCGCCCGGCTTCACCGCATGGGTATGGCGCACCAAATACTGCGCGGTCATGCCCTTGAAGATCACGGCCGCGGCCTGCTCGTCGCTGAGACCGTTGGGCAGTTTCACCAGCTTGTCGGCGGCCACGTTGCGGCCTTCGGCATAGGCACCCAGGCCGGCATTCATGTACGCGACACGGTCGCCCACCGCGACGTCGCGCACGCCCTCCCCGACCGCTTCCACCACGCCGGCCGCCTCATGGCCAAGGCCCGTGCCGACCGGCAGTGGATAGGTGCCCTTGCGCTGGTAGACGTCGATGAAGTTAAAGCCAATCGCGGTGTGCCGCACGCGAGCCTCGCCGGCAGCCGGCGGCGGCAACTCGACGGGTTCGAGGCGCATGACCTGCGGCGGACCAAACTCGTGAAGGCGTACGGCGCGGACGGTCGTCGGCATGTTGTCTCCTGCTTGCAAGCGCAAATTTGGGAACCCGATTATTTACGCTTTTGCAAAACCTTGCAGAAGGACGGTTAAAGCTCGGCGCTCATGCACAGCGCGCTGGTGTTGCGCAGGCGCTGGAACTCCTTGCTCTCCAGCACCTCGTTTGGCAACTTGGAGGCATGGATCAGCGAGAAACCGTAGCGCGCGAAATAGCTCGGGCAACTGGAGGTCAGCAGCACGGCGCGGCGGCTGCCGTTGGCGCGGGCCCGCATCATCACGGCGTTGACGAGGTGGCTGGCAATGCCCTGGTCGCGCCATTCGCGCAGCACCGCCACCGAGCGAACGATGGCCGTATCGCCGAAGAGCTCGGCGCAGGCACATCCAACCAGCTGGGATTCAAGCAGGGCGACGTGGAATCCGCCCACGAGCCGCGGCAAATCGTCCACCGGAAGGCCGCACCGCTCTAGAACGGCCTCGATGGCGGGCGCATCCGACGGCTGCGCCGCGCGGACTCGCAGATCTTTAATCATCGGGAGCCTCTGTTTTTCTCATCACGTTGAGACGGAAATGCCATGGAAGCCCTGCATGGTGGAACTATGTCGCCGATCCCCGATGGGAAATATCGGAAGTCGTACGACGACGCGTGCCACGGGAGCGGTGAGATGCTGACAGTTGGTGCACGCGCGGCCCCACATTATCGCAATCGGGGCGGAGTTTCCAGAGGGGATTCACCGAATGCGACGTTTGCCATGCCTGGGCAAAACGGAGCACGAAATGCGCCAGCCGACCGATAAGGGGTCAGGCCAAAAGCATATCCGGGAAAGATGACAGAACAGTCAGAGGGGAATGGAGGCGGGGATACGGAATCGAACCGTCGTACACGGCTTTGCAGGCCGTCGCATCACCACTCTGCCACCCCGCCCCGGAATGACGTCCTTGCGGACAATCGATGTTGCGGGGCGCAGTGTAGCCGAAGTCGATCAAGTCTGCAGACGGCCCATCAGTCGAGCCCTCACTCGGGCTCGCCCATCGCCGATTGCAGGTAGTTCTGCAGGCCGACCTTGTTCACGAGTTCCAGCTGCGTCTGCAGCCAGTCGATATGGTTCTCGGTGTCTTCGAGGATATGGCTGACGACCTCGCGCGACACGTAGTCGCCCACCGATTCGAAGTACTTGATCGCTTCCTTGCAGCTGGCTTGCGACACCAGCTCCAGCTTGAGGTCGCAGCCGAGCATCTCCTCGGTGTTCTCGCCCAGCAGCAGTTTGTCCAGGTCCTGCAGGTTGGGCAGGCCGTCGAGCAGCAGGATGCGCTCGATCAGCTTGTCCGCGTGCTTCATCTCTTCGATCGATTCTTCGTACTCGTGCTTGCCGAGCGCGGTGAGCCCCCAGTGGCGATACATGCGGGCATGCAGGAAATATTGATTGATGGCCGTCAGCTCGTGCTTGAGCTGACCGTTGAGCAATTGAATTACCTTCTTGTCGCTTTTCATGACATCGTTTCCCGTGACCGCATCGAAACTGGCGTCGAAAACAAAGCGCCGGAGATTTTCATGGTAATTCCCATGGCCAGAAGGTCAAGGCATATACGATAATGGCTGCGTGCTGGACGAAAGCGTTATCCGACGCGGCATTCGCGGTAATGCGCATGATTTTGGACATGATTTTGCGCATGATTGCGATTCCGATTTCGCACGATGCACAAGGGAAGCGCATATCGTTGCAGGCCTGTTGCAGACCTGGCATTTCGGACCTCGACGATTAATCTCCCGCCAATAAAAAAGCGCTTCCCGAAGGAAGCGCTCCTGGCTATCGGCAATCGACAATCGACAATCCGGATCTTCAATCATTCACCGCTGGCGCGGTAGCGATTACGCAGGTCGCGGATCATGTCGTGATTGCGCAGCACGCCCTGATACTGGCGCTCGATCAATGCGCGGATATCGAAGCTGAGGTCGGTCTCCTGCAGCGCGTCGGCGTACTTCTTCTTGGCCACGTCCTCGCCCTTCTCGGTTTCTTCGAGAATGGCCAAGTCGGAGCGGTCGGCGACGGCGGTGCGCAGGCTGACCCAGCCGCGATGCAGTGCGCCGGCCACGCTGCCGCTTTCTTCCGGCTTGCTGCCCAGCGCCGTCACCCGGCCCTGCAACTCACGCACGGCGGCGCCGATTTCCGTGGCACGGCTGGAGAACAGTGTCTTCAGTTCCGGATTCTTTGCATCCTCCGCCGCCTTGCGGAAGCCTTCCTCGCCATCGCGCGAAACCTCGATCAGGTCGTTCAACACGGAAACGTTGTTGTCAGCCATAGTGGGCTCCTCTCATCGAGCGCGCCGCCTGAGAAACAGGCGCAACGCGTCATGGAACATTCCACGCCATTCAGCAAGAAATGGCGCGGCCTTGATTCCAAGATAGGGGAGTGACCCTGCGCAGGCTGTCGGGTGGCCTCGCAAGCGGTTGTCGGTCGATGCCTACATGCCCCGCGCCGGGCGGCGCGAGAGGCTGCGGATCAGTCCAGCAGGTGACCCATGCGAGACCGCTTGGTGGCCAGGTATTTTTCGTTCTCGGCGTTCGGCGGCACGATGTGACGCATCTGCTCGGTCACGGCGATGCCGGCATCTTCAAGCGCCTTGATCTTGACCGGATTGTTGCTCATCAGGCGGACGGACTTGACGCCCCACTGCTGGAGCATGTCGGCGGCGAACGCATAGGTACGTGCGTCGATGGCTTGCCCGAGGGCGAGGTTGGCGTCGACGGTATCGAGCCCGCCGTCCTGCAGCGCGTAGGCGCGGATCTTGTTTGACAAGCCGATGCCGCGGCCCTCATGGCCGCGCAGGTACAGCAGGATGCCGCGCCCTTCCTCGGCGATCTTCTGCATGGCCAGGTCGAGTTGCTCGCCACAGTCGCAGCGGCAGGACCCGAACACGTCGCCGGTCAGGCACTCCGAATGCAGCCGGACCAGTACGTTTTCGCCGGAGATATCGCCGATCGAGAGCGCCAGGTGTTCGGTGCCGGTGTCGGCGCCCTGGAAGGCATGCGCCGTGAAGTCGCCATAGCGGGTCGGCAGCCGGGCGGAGCCGATCAGCTCACTTTCTAGGTCTTTCATATTTCTGTGGAATCGCTGGGAGCGCCGTGGGGCCCGGGGCGGCAAGATGCGGCACCGGGACAGGCGCACTGCGCGCCACCCAGAGAGGCGTGCGCGCGGCATGCCGGCAAGGATACCCCGAAACCGCCAACCCTATCGGGAATGGGGAGGATGCGTGGGACGGCGCGGCGGGCATTTACCGCCGCTTGCGAAACTTGGGCACCACCGCACTGCCGGGAGCCACGTGAAAGTGGTAGTGGCGAACGATGCACCGCCTGCGCCGCCCCGGCGCTCCCGTTGACGGAGAGCGGCGGCGGGCGCGGCAGCGGCGGCCCGACCTCTTATTCCACCGTCACGGACTTCGCCAGGTTGCGTGGCTTGTCCACATCCGTACCCCGGGCACAGGCCGTGTGATACGCCAGCAGCTGCAGCGGCACCACGTGCAGGATCGGCGAGAGCGCGCCATAGTGCTCCGGCATGCGGATCACCTGGATGCCGTCCGATGACTGGATATGCGTGTCGGCATCGGCAAATACATACAGGCGGCCGCCACGCGCGCGCACTTCCTGGATGTTGGACTTGAGCTTTTCCAGCAGCGCATCGTTCGGCGCCACCGTCACTACCGGCATCGCCTCCGTCACCAGCGCCAGCGGGCCGTGCTTGAGCTCGCCGGCCGGGTAGGCTTCGGCGTGGATGTACGAGATTTCCTTGAGCTTGAGCGCGCCTTCCAGGGCGATCGGGTAGTGCAGGCCGCGGCCCAGGAACAGCGCGTTCTCGCGGCGGGCGAATTCTTCCGACCACGCGATGATCTGCGGTTCCAGCGCCAGCACGCCATGCAGCGCGGACGGCAGGTGGCGCAGGTTGGTCAGCGCCGCCGCCTCCTGCTCTTCCGTCAGGTGGCCACGCACCTTCGCCAGTGCCAGCGTCAGCATGTACAGCGCTGCCAGTTGCGTGGTGAAGGCCTTGGTCGATGCCACGCCGATCTCGGTGCCGGCGCGCGTCAGGAAGCGCAGTTCCGTCTCGCGCACCATGGCGCTCGTCGCCACGTTGCAGACGGCCAGCGTATGCGCATGACCCAGCGAACGGGCGTGGCGCAACGCGGCCATCGTATCGGCGGTCTCGCCCGATTGCGAGATCACCACCACCAGCGCGCGCGGGTTCGGCACGGTGTCGCGGTAGCGGTATTCGCTGGCCACTTCCACCTGCGTCGGAATCTTCGCCACGGACTCCAGCCAGTACTTGGCCGTGCAGCCCGAGTAGTAGCTAGTGCCACAGGCCAGGATCAGCACGCTGTCGATCCCGGCAAACACGGACGCGGCGGTCTCGCCGAACAGGTCCGGCGTGATGGCGGCGATGCCTTCCAGCGTATCGCCCAGCGCACGCGGCTGCTCGAAGATTTCCTTCTGCATGAAGTGGCGATACGGACCCAGTTCCACCGCGGCGGCGTGGGTTTCCACCACGCGCGCCTCGCGCTGGACTTCAATGTCGTTCGCGTCGTGGATCGTGGCGCCGGCGCGCGTGAGCTCCACCACATCGCCCTCTTCCAGATAAATGATCCGGTTGGCGGTGCCGGCCACGGCCAGCGCATCGGATGCGAGGAACGACTCCCCCTCGCCCAGCGCCACCACCAGCGGCGACCCGGCGCGGGCGCCCACCACGACGTCAGGCTGGTCCTTGGCCACTACGGCAATGGCGTAGGCGCCATGCAGGCGCTTGGTGACCGCGCGGACGGAGCCGAACAGGTCGCCACGCGTGGCGCTGCTCGGATAGGTGTAGGCCTGGTGAACCAGGTGCGCCACCACCTCGGTATCGGTCTGCGACTCGAAGCCGTAGCCCACCGCGCGCAGTTCGTCGCGCAGCGGCTCGTAGTTCTCGATGATGCCGTTGTGCACCAGCGCGATGGTTTCGTCCGAGAAATGCGGGTGGGCGTTGATCGTATCGGGCTTGCCGTGCGTCGCCCAGCGCGTGTGGGCGATGCCCAGATGGCCGGACAGGCCGGACGATTGCGTCTGGGTGTCGAGATCGGCCACGCGCGACACGGTACGGGCACGCTCGAGCATGTCATCGCGCACCACGGCCACGCCGCAGGAATCATAGCCACGGTACTCGAGGCGACGCAGGCCCTCGATCAGGACCGGAACAATATTGCGGTTGGAAACCGCGCCGACGATGCCACACATGCTGGGACCCCCCGATTTGGCGCGCACGTCCCGCGCGCCCTGTCACTGAATGATTGTCGGACCCGACGCCGGGCCCGCTTCGCGATGGAATCGCGTTTATGGCTTGGGCTGCTTCACCGGGCGTTGCCACGCATCCACGGTCATCTGCTTCGAACGCGACAGCGTCAGCTTGTCCGCCGGGGCTTCCTTGGTCAGCGTGGTGCCCGCGCCGATCGTCGCGCCACGGCGCACCGTCACGGGCGCCACCAGCTGCGTGTCGGAACCGATGAATACGTCGTCCTCGATCACGGTGCGGTGCTTGTTGACGCCATCGTAGTTGCAGGTAATGGTACCCGCGCCGATATTGACGCGCTGGCCCACTGTGGAATCGCCCACGTAGGCCAGGTGATTGGCCTTGCTGTGGTCGGCGATCTGGCTGTTCTTGACCTCGACGAAGTTGCCGATGTGCACATCCTCGCCCAGCTCCGTACCGGGACGCAGGCGCGCATACGGCCCGATCCGGCCCGCCGGCCCGATCTTTGCTTCCTCGATGTGGCAGAACGGTTGCATACGTGTGCCGGCGCCGACGGTGGCGTTGCGGATCACGCAATTCGCCCCGATGTGCACGCCATCCTCCAGGTGCACGCGGCCTTCGAACACGCAGCCCACGTCGATGGTCACGTCGCGCCCGCAGGTCAACTGGCCGCGCACGTCGATGCGCGCGGGGTCCGTCAGCGTCACGCCGGCTTCGAGCAGTTGCTGCGCCAGGTTGCGCTGGTGGATGCGCTCGACCTCGGCCAGCTGGACCTTGCTGTTGACGCCCAGCGTCTCCCACAGCGCGGCCGGCTGGGCCGACACAACCTCCACGCCTTCCGTGGCGGCGCGCTCGATGGTGTCGGTGAGGTAGTACTCACCTTGCGCGTTGTCGTTGCGCAGCGTGCTCAGCCAGCGGCGCAGGTGGCCGGTGGGGCAGACGATGATGCCGGTGTTGATCTCGCGGATGGCGCGGACTTCATCGCTGGCATCCTTCTGCTCGACAATGCGTACGATGTTCCCGGCGGCGTCCCGTACGATGCGGCCATATCCGGTAGGATCGGGCATCTCGACGGTGAGCACGCCCATGCGCTCGCTGCCGGCAGCGTGGACCAGGCTCCGCAAGGTGGCCGCCGTGGTGAGGGGCACATCGCCATACAGGACCAGCGTGGGCTGGCTGTCGTCGAGCAACGGCAGTGCCTGCATGACGGCGTGCCCGGTGCCCAGCTGCTGGGCCTGTTCGGCAAAGGCGACGTCTTGCGCGCCAACGGCTTCGCGGACGCGCTCGGCACCGTGACCGACCACCACCACGAGTCGCGTGGGCGACAGGGTACGGGCGGTGTCCAGCACGTGCGACAGCATCGGCTGTCCGGCGACCGGATGCAGGACCTTGGGGAGTGCGGAGTTCATCCGTTTGCCCATGCCCGCGGCAAGAATGACGATATTCACAAGGAGGTCCGTAAGTGAGTGTGTCTGAGAAGAAGCTGGAATTTCCGTGCCACGATGCCACGCGCCCGGCATTGCGCGGGGCCCTCCGGCCCTGGCGCGCCCGATGGCTGCCGGCGCTGCGACCAAACCCGCAAAGCCATTGCCAGGACTGGGCTGGCGGGCGATCCGGCACGACGGAAAACATGCGCGCCGATTCTAACATGGTGACTTGCACCCGACGGCCAGCCGTTTCTTATGTTCACATTTGGCCGAAGCGCGTTTTTGCATGGTTTGCAGCATTTACCATCGCCGCGACGCTGGTGGGGGCGTTGAGTGGCTGCAACGCCATGAAACTGGGCTACCAGCAGGGTGACCGGCTCGCCTACTGGTGGGTGGATCGCTATGTGGATGTCTCCGACGTCCAGGAGCCACCGACCCGGGACGCCATCGCCCGGTTCTTTGCCTGGCACCGCCAGGCCCAGTTGCCCGAGATCGCCACCGTACTCACACGGGTCAAGGGCGAAGTGACCGGCCCGGTGGACGCAGCGATGGTCCGCCAGATCCAGCAGGACACCCAGCGGCTGGGCCGCCAGGCCTTTGAGAACGCGGTGCCTGACCTCGCCGACCTGATACTGACCCTGGCGCCCGACCAGATCAAGCGCATGGAATCGAAGTTTGCGGAAAGCAACGCGAAGTACCGCAAGGAATACCTCAAGTCCGACCCGGGGGCGCGCACGGAGGCTCGTTTCGACAAGATCATGGACTACGCCAGGCTGGTCTACGGGCGGTTCTCCAACGACCAGGAGCGGACGATCCGTGACGCGATGGGGCCGTACATGCAGGGCGCGGAAACGCGCTATGCCGAGCGCGTGAAGCGCCAGCAGGAATGGGTCGCGCTGGCCCGCGAGGTGTCAACCACGCATCCGCCCAAGCCGCAGGTGGAAGACCGGTTGCGCAAGTACGCCGACCACTGGCAGCGCCCGCCGGCCGAACGCGCCCAGCCGTACCAGGCCGCCAGCCAGGCCGGCGTGGCGCTGACGGTGACGATCGCCAACCTGACCACGCCGGAGCAGAAGGCCCATGCCGCAACCCGCTTCCAGAAGTGGATCGACGATATGCGGTCGCTGATGCGCGAGGGCAACGGCGCCTCGTCACAGGCATCGAAGTGACGAACGGAAGGGGCGCCCCGATCGAGGGCGGGAGGTGAAGGCCATCAGTCGAAGGCCTTCAGCCGGGGCCGGATGTGATCGCCGGCACCGCATAAAGTAAAACGCCCGCTTGCATGCGGGCGTTTTGTCTTGCGGATGCGGCCTTGACGGCCGGCGGGTTCGTGCCGGTGCAGTCTTGGCGTCGAACTCAATCCGCGCCGGCCTGTGCCTGCTCCGGACTGGCCGGCGCCTTGGCCGGGCGGTCGAATCGCACGAACTCCATGCGATTGGCCTCGGTGCTGCCGGTGAACGTCAGCGCCTGCTGGCTGTAGGTGGTTTCGCCGAACAGCGATGCCTCGTCGATCTTGGCCAGGCCGGTGGCCAGCCCCGTGAACGGGAACAGCTCGGTATCGGCCAGGTGGGACGGCACGACGTTGCGCAGCGACGCGAAGATATTGTCGATACGGCCGGGGTTTTCGCGCTCCCAGCCCTGCAACATCTCGCTGACTTTCTTGCGCTGCAGGTTTTCCTGCGATCCGCACAGGTTGCACGGAATGATCGGGTATTCCATGGCGCGCGCGTACGACGCAATGTCCTTCTCCGCGCAATAGGCCAGCGGGCGGATCACGATGTGCTGGCCATCGTCGGTCGACAGCTTGGGCGGCATCGCCTTCATCTTGCCGCCGAAGAACATGTTCAGGAAGAAGGTCTGGACGATGTCGTCGCGATGATGGCCCAGCGCGATCTTGTTGGCGCCCAGTTCCTTGGCCGTACGGTAGATCACTCCGCGACGCAGGCGCGAGCACAGCGAGCACGTGGTCTTGCCCTCCGGCACCTTCTCCTTGACGATCGAATAGGTGTCCGCCTCCACGATCACGTACTCCACGCCCACCGACTTCAGGTACTCCGGCAGGATGTGCTCCGGAAAGCCAGGCTGCTTCTGGTCCAGGTTCATCGCGATCAGCTTGAACTGGATGGGCGCGCGCTTCTGCAGCGCCATCAGGACCGACAGCATCGTGTAGGAGTCCTTGCCGCCGCTCATGCAGACCAGCACGGTATCTCCGTCCTCGATCATGCCGAAGTCGCCAATAGCCTTGCCGGTCAACGACTGCAAGCGGGTTTCGAGGCGATAGAAGTTAGCGGAGTGACTCATGGGAGATACCTGATGCAAGAGGCGGGCGTCAAAACAGACCCGGTGCGGACCCGAAGAACGGGCCGTTATTCTACTTGAGGCGCCCTCAGGCCTGCTTGACGTGGAAAACCTCCACGCCGACCGAATCGCAATCCGGGTAGACGTCCGGCTTTTCGGTGGACACGCGCACGGCACGCACCTTCGGGTGCTGGAGCATCGCGCGCGCCACGTCGTCGCAGAGCGTTTCCTGAAGGTGGATGTGGCCCTGGGCCATGCGCGCGGCCACGGTGTTGCGCATGAAGTCGTAGTCCACGACTTCTTCGAGCTTGTCGGCCTGGGGCGTGCTTTGGGCCAGCGGCACGAACAGGTCGATATTGAYCAGCACGCGCTGCTCGCCYTTYTTYTCGAATTCGTGCACGCCGATRTTGATCTGCACCTCGTAGTTGCGCAGGAACATGCGGCGGCAGTGTTGCAGGCTGGGATGGGAAAGGGCGGCAAAGGTCATGGCAGCGCGTCAGACAGGGGAATCGGAAACAAACGGCAATCGAACAACGATCAAAACGCGCGCGGCCTGGGACAAGGCCCGCGCGCGGCTTACTCGGTCAGGAACATCACGTCGCGGGCCAGCGGCATCAGATGCTGGCCACCGTCGACGTACAGCGTGGTGCCGGTCACGGCCCGGGCGATGGCCAGGTAGGCCACGGCCTGGGCGATATCGTCCGGCGTGGAGGACTTGCCCAGCGGGGTCATCCCATGGGCGCGCACGAAGCCCGGATCGGTCTGGTCGCCAGACACCAGCGTGATGCCCGGTGCCACGCCCACCACGCGCAGGCGCGGCGCAAGCGCCTGCGCCAGTTGCAGCGTGGCCGTCTGCAACGCCGCCTTGGACAGCGTGTAGGACAGGAAATCCGGGTTCAGGTTGTCCAGCTTCTGGTCCAGCAGGTTGATCACCACGCCACGCTGGTCGGTCTCGTTGCCATCGGCGCCAAGCGCCTTGTGCATCTCACGCGCCAGTAGCAACGGAGCGGCCACGTTGGTGCGCATATGGGTATCGAGCGAGGCATACGAGAAGCTGGTCGCCACGTCGTACTGGAACAGCGACGCATTATTGACCAGGCAGGTCGGCACGCCCAGCGCCTCGACACAGGCGGCGATCAGGCGCCCGGTGGCGGCTTCGTCGGACAGGTCCGCCTGCAGCACCGCGGCGCGGCGCCCCAGGCCACGGATCTGCACGGCGAGCGCGTCGGCTTCCTCGCGCGACCGGTTGCAGTGGACGGCCACGTCCCAGCCTTGCGTGGCAAGCTCCAGCGCGATGGCACGGCCCAGGCGACGCGCCGCGCCGGTGACCAGCGCCACGCCGCGCGAGGCGCCGGATTTGGCGCCGACGGCACCGGGAGTCAAAGAGTCTGGCATTGCTACAATTCGCGGTATGCAGAAAGTCGCTAGTCTACCCCTTCCCCCCGCGGACGCGCTGGCCGCCTCCAGGGCACTTTCCACCTCTATCGGCGACGCCATCGATGCGGCCGGCGGCTGGATCGGCTTTGACCGGTACATGTCGCTGGCGCTCTACGCCCCGCGGCTGGGCTACTACAGCGGCGGCTCGGCCAAGTTTGGCCGCGATGTCCGCGACGGCAGCGACTTCATCACCGCCCCCGAACTGACCCCATTCTTCGCCCGCACGCTGGCACGCCAGATTGCGCCGCTGGTCGCCATGAACCTGCCCCGGCTGCTGGAATTCGGCGCCGGCACCGGTCGCCTGGCGGCCGACTTGCTGCTGGCGCTGGAAGCCGAGGGCGCCCTGCCCGACGAGTACTGCATCGTCGAACTGTCCGGAGAGCTGCGCGTGCGCCAGCAGGAAACGCTGACCGCGCGAGCGCCGCACCTCGCCGGCCGCGTGACCTGGCTCGATGCGCTGCCCGAGCACTTCGAAGGCGTGATCGTCGGCAACGAGGTGCTGGACGCGATGCCGGTGCGCCTGTTTGCCCGCACAGGCGGTCGCTGGCACGAGCGCGGCGTGGCCCACAGCGTGGCCGGCAGCCAGGGCGCCCATGCGTTCAGGTATGAAGACCGGCTGGTGCCCGAACACGCCGTGCCCGAGGCACTGCACGGCATCCCCGGCGACCATGATGTGGTCACCGAAACGCATGCCGAAGCCGAAGGTTTTGCCCGGGCGGTGGGCGCGATGCTCGCGCGCGGCGCGGCGTTCTTCATCGACTACGGCTTCCCGGCGGCGGAGTACTACCATCCGCAGCGCGCGGGCGGCACGCTGATGTGCCACTACCGCCACCACGCGCATCCCGATCCGTTCCTGTATCCAGGGCTGCAGGACATTACGGCACACGTGAATTTCAGCAGCATCGCGCATGCGGCCGTGGACGCGGGGCTGGAGGTGAGCGGATTTGCGTCCCAGGCGCGGTTCCTGATGAACGCGGGTATCACGGACCTGCTGATGGAGCTGGACCCGTCCGATGCGCGCGCCTTCCTGCCGCAGGCCAATGCGGTGCAGAAGCTGTTGTCGGAGGCCGAGATGGGCGAACTGTTCAAGGTCATCGCCCTCGCGCGCGGGATCGACGCCGCCCTGCCGCTCGCCGGGTTCGCGCGCGGCGACCGCAGTCACGCGCTGTAACGCATCATGCTGCGCTGGACCTTCACCATCTTTCTCTGCGTGATCGTGCTGTCTGCCGCGTTGCCGTGGCTGCAGAAGATCGGTCTTGGACGCCTGCCGGGCGATGTGCGATTCCGGCTGTTCGGCCGCGACTATGTGCTGCCATTCGCCTCGACGATCGTCCTGTCACTGGCCGCGTTGCTGATCGGCAAGCTGCTGTAGCCCCGCGCTATTTCACGGCTCCGACGGTAAACCCCGCGACGAAGCGGTCGACGAAGGCGTTGTAGAGCATGGCCACCGGCACGCTGACGATCAGGCACGCGCCCATCAGCGAGCCCCAGAAGTAGACGTCGCCCCGCACCAGGAAGGTGGGCACGCCGACGCTTACCGTGTATTGCGAAGACGTGGTGATGAAGGTCAGCGCGTAGACGAACTCCTGCATCGCCAGGGTCATGGCGAAGATGACCACCGTCAGTATCCCGCTCGACGATAGCGGCACCACCACTTTCATGAACGCGCCGAAGCGGCTCAGGCCGTCCATCATGGCGGCTTCCTCGATATCGCGCGGCACCGCCTTGAAGAATCCCATCATCAGCCAGCTGCAGAACGGCACCGTGAAGCTGGGATACACAAGCACCAGCGACCAGAGCGAGTCCTGCAGGCCAAGCGCCCCGATGATGCGCGAGAACGGGATGAACAGGATGGTGGGGGGAACGAGGTAGGTCAGGAAGATGCCAATGGCCCACTGCCGCCCCCACCGCCCAGACAGGCGCGCCAGGCTGTAGCCGGCGGGGACCGCGAGCAACAGCGTGATCACCACCACACCAACGCCGACGACCAGCGTATTGAACACCCAGCGCACGTAGCGCGTCTCGCCAAACAGGACCCGCAGGTTCTCCAGCGTGGGCGGCAGATTGAAGAGAAATGGATTGTTGGCGGTGTCGATCAGGTCATGGACATCCTTGAAGGTGGTGATCAGCATCCAGTAGAACGGAAACGCGCAGAACGCGACGAACGCGGCGATACACCCGAAATGGGCGCCGCGCGCGGCCCAGCGTCGGAAGGCAATGGCGGCGTATTCCATCTCAGGTCACCTCCGTACGGCGGGCGATGGTCAGCAGCACGATCACGACCGCAACCAGCACCGGAAACAGGAACAACGAGATTGCGGCACCTTCCGCGAGGTCGCCGCCCTGGATACCGGTGAAGAACGCCAGGCTGGCCACCACCTGGGTGGTGTCATAGGGACCGCCACGGGTCAGCACATAGATGATGATCATGTCGGTGAACGTGAACACGATCCCGAACAGCAGCGCCACCAGCATGATCGGCATCACCAGCGGGATGTTGATGCGGAACAGGTGCCGCCAGAAGCCGGCGCCGTCCATGGCGGCCGCATCATGGATGTCCTGGGGAATGCCGCTGAGGCCGGCAAGGATGATCACCGTGGCCAGCGGCAGCAGGCGCCAGACATCCACCAGGATCACCGACGCCATCGCCAGGCTCGGCTGGCCGAGCCACACGGGCCAGACGTGCGGGCCCAGCACGCCGGCCGCACGCAGGATCCAGTTGATGACGCTGTAGACCGGGTCGAAGATCCACAGCCAGCCGATGGTGCCGAGCGAGATCGGCGCCACCCACGGCAGCAGGATCAGCAAGCGCACCAGCCATTTGCCACGGAAGTCCCGATACAGGGCCATCGCCAGGATCTTTGCCAGCACCACCACCAGGGCCTGCGATACCAGCGTGAAGACCAGCGCATTGCCCAGCGAGCGCCAGAAGGTAGGGTTCTCCAGCACGCGGATGAAGTTTCGGAGGCCGACGAAGTGCAGCACCTGACTGCCCACCGTGGCGTCCGAGAGGCTGTAGTAGATCGACAGCGCAAACGGAAAGCCAACCAGCAACGCGATGTAGATCACCGCCGGCGCCAGCATGGCGCGACCCAGCCAGCGATCGTCGTCGGCCAGCCGGCGCGCCGGCTGTTCTCCCAGTTGCTGCGCCGGATGCCCGGTGAGAATGGATGTGCGCTTCACGATACGGCCCCGAGACTCGCGCCGGATTTCAGGTCGAAGCGGCGCAGGTCACGCTCGCGCACCGCGAACGGGCAGGCATCGCCGGCCGCGATCGGGATCGTCACCGTGCAGGGAATGCGCGACACCACGCTGACCTGCGGCAGCGGCGCCTCCAGCGCTCCATACACGAGGCGGTCGGAGCCCAGGTTCTCGATGCGCGTGACACGCAGCACAAAGGGCCGCACCGCGTCGTCCGCAGCATAGGCCCCGCGAGGCAGGAAGTGCTCGGGCCGGAAACCTGTCACCACGCCATCGGCCTCGAGCAGATTCATCGGCGGCGAGCCGATGAAGGTAGCGACGAAGAGGTCGGCAGGCTGCTCATAGACCTGCTGCGGCGTGCCGAGCTGGTGAATCTTGCCATGATCGAGGATAGCAATGCGGTCGCCCAGGCCCAGCGCTTCGATCTGGTCATGGGTGACGTAGATGGTGGTGGTGGCGAGCCGGCGCTGGAACCGCTGCAGCTCGTCGCGTGCGGAAGTCCTGAGCTTCGCATCGAGATTGGACAGCGGCTCGTCGAGCAGGAACGCGATCGGCTCGCGCACCACCGCGCGTGCCAGTGCCACCCGCTGCCGCTCCCCGCCGGACAGCTGACGCGGCTTGCGCTTCAGCAGATGGGCGATGCCGAACAGCTGCGCAGCCCAGTCCACCTTGCCATTGACCTGCCCGCGCGCGATACCCCTGGCCCGCAGGGGAAACGCGATGTTCTCGAAGACATTCAGGTGGGGGTACAAGGCGTAGCTCTGGAACACCATTGCCATGTTGCGCAGCCTCGGGGGCAGCGCCGTGACAACGCGGCCGTCGACCAGGATATCGCCCCGGGTGGGCGCCTCGAGCCCGGCAATCAGGCGCAGCAAGGTGGTCTTGCCGGAGCCGGAGGGCCCCAGCAGGACCAGGAATTCCGCATCCCGGGCACCCAGGTCGACGTTGTCCACCGCGTTGGTGCCATCGAAATGCTTGGTGAGCGAGCGAACCTCTATTGAGGCCATGGGCCACGTTCCATCCGCGCTACGCCACGCCCGCTACACCATGCCCTTGTCGCGCCACTTGGCGAAGATGCGCTTGCACGTCGCGTCGGCGATCCTGACCGCGTTTTCCGGCGTCTCGTCGCCCGTGGCCGCCTTGGCGAACATGGTGTTGAGCACCCAGGTATTGAAGATCTCGTCGACGGCGGCATTGGCATAGCCGGGATAGCCGACGTTGGTCGCCTGGTTCATCAGTGCGCCGAGCACCTTGTACTTGTCATGTGGCGTGGCCTTGGGGTCGTCGGCAATGAGCTTCTGCAGATCGGGAACCGTACTGAGGAAGCAGGGGAAATTGTAGAACTCGCTGCCCAGGAAGCCTTGCCGGAAGTTGTCGATATAGTCGACCAGGAACTGCTTCGCGCCGCCGATGTTCTCGGCGAATTTCCAGATCACGTAGCAGTCCATCACGTGCTCCAGCGCGATGCGCCGCACCGGGCCCTGCAAGGCCTGCGTGAGCCAGATGTCGCGCGCGATCGGCAGGTTCTTGTTTTCGGCCTCGCGGGTGATGGAGATGGCGTTCAGGCAGAGCGAGATCTTGCCCGCCAGCATCGCGCGATTGTTGGACGACGGGTCCCATGCCAGCACTTCCGGCGTCATGGTCTCCTGGTACAGCGCCCTGACGAACTTCACGGCTTCCACCGTCTGCCTCGAGTTTAGCACCACGGTGTGGCGGTCATCCTGGACCGAGCCGCCAAAGGCGTACAGGATGGCGCGCACCGCCATCGCGGTATCGAGTTCCGCCGACAGGCCGACGCCAATCGGGATGCCACGCCCGGCCTTGATCTTGCGGCCCGCGGCGAGGACATCGAGCCAGGTATCGGGCGGCTTCATGCCGGCCTCGTCCCAGAGGTCCTTGCGATAGTTGATCGGATCGGGGACGAAGCTGTCGGAGAACGCGAAGTACTTCTTCGTCTTCGGGTTGTACGTACTCTTGATCGCCAGCTCGACCGGCTTGCCGTGCTTGCGCTGGCATTCCTCATAGATCTCGCGATGGTCGATGACCTGATCCTCGTAGACCGGCGGAGGCGACAGGAACATGAACAGGTCATGCCCCTTCTGCGCGGAGACCTCGGCCGCCGCGCGCGTGGCCAGCGCGGGAATGCCGACGTGGTCTACCACCACCTCGGTATCGTTCTTCTGCCCCCACTGCTTCACATAGACGTCGTCGAACCACTTGTCGTAACCCGGCACAAAGTGGTTCCACTGCAGGATCTTCAGCGTGCGCCTGGCCGCGTGGGCGCGAGGAAGGAAGGCGCCGAGACCAGCGGCAAGGCCAACGCCGCCTGCGGCCTGGATGAACCTGCGGCGGTTGGTGTCAGTGTCTGCGCCAGGGGTTGCGTCAGCGGTTGAACCAGGGGTTGCGACCTGCGCCGCGTTCCGGATGGCGCCGACCCGGCCGGAACCTGGATGCGTTGAATTGGCCATGGCATTTCTCCCCGTCGAGAAAGCGGTTGGCTCCCGGTCGTCTTAAGGGTAGGCCTCATTTGAGGAATAGGAAATACGGCACGCATCAGCAAGTGCGGGAATGAATACATGCCGCCCCCCCTTCCCTGCCCCTTTCCAAAATGAGTCCTAAGCTAGGAATGGTGAGGAGGTGATATGAAAACCGCGTCCACGTCCACACACAGCTGGCCAGGCGGTACCAGGTCCGGCACCCGCATATGCCAGGTCGCGGCAGGCGCGCTGGCAAGCCTCAGTCTCGCCCTGTCGGCCCCGGCCGTGGTCGGGGCGGAGAGCGACACCATCGTCCTGGGCGCCGCGGTCTCGCTGACCGGCAAGTACTCCACCAACGGCAAGAACACGCAGGACGGCTACACGCTTGCGGCAAAGCGCGTCAACGAGCTGGGCGGCGTCAAGGTTGGCGGCAAGGCCTACCAGGTGAAGATCCTCCTCTACGATGACGAATCGACCTCGGCCCGCGGTGCGCAACTGGCCGAGCGGCTGATCAGCCAGGATGGCGTGAAGTTCGTGCTCGGACCCTATAGTTCCGGGCTCACCAAGGCGATTGCCCCGGTCACGGAGAAGTACCGGATTCCGATGGTCGAGGGCAACGGCGCCGACCGCAATTTGTTCACGCAGGGCTACCGCTACCTGTTTGCCGTGCTGAACACTTCCGACTACTACCTGCGTTCGGCCATCAACCTTGCCGCCGAGGAAGCGCAGCGAGCCGGCAAGCCGCCTGGGAGCCTCAAGGTGGCCATCGCCGTCGAAAACGACAACTTCTCGCAGGACGTGCGCGACGGCGTGGCCGAAGACGCCAGGCGCTGGGGCATGCGCGTCGTGATCGATGACAAATTGCCGCCGGAGCTCAACGACATGTCGGCCACCCTTGCCAAGGTCAGGGCGTTCAGGCCGGACATCCTGGTGGTTTCGGGCCATGAAAAGGGCGCGGTGCTGGCGGTGCGGCAGATCGCCGAAATGCGGATCGACGTACCCATGCTGGCCCTGACGCACTGCGATTCCGCGCAGATCATCGAAAAATTCGGCAAGAGCGCGGAGTTCGCGGTGTGCGGTTCGCAGTGGGACCGCTCGCTGAGCTACAGCGACCGCTGGTTCGGATCAGCCGAGCACTATGCGCAGCGTTTCGAGCGGGAGTTCCACTACGAGGCGCCGTATCAGGCCGCCGAATCCAGCGCGGCGGTGCTGGCCTTCGTCGACGCTTTCGAGCGGGCCGGCTCGTTCGATACGGAAAAGGTTCGCGACGCGCTTGCCAGCACCGACATGATGACCTTCTACGGCCCGGTCAGGTTCGACCAGAGCGGCAAGAACGTCGCCAAGTCCATGGTGCTGTACCAGGTGCAGGACGGCAAGTTCAAGGTGGTCGCTCCGTCCAGGGGGGCGTCATCGAAGATCATCTATCCCGCCCCCGCCTGGGCACAGCGCAAATAGGGCGAGCGGGCGAGACCGGTTTCAGAAATCGCCACTCACGCCATGCCGCACCGCGACATGCAGGCACTCCGATGAGCAATCTCGTAGTCCTCTTCCAGACGCCTGAACTGAATCTGCAGCTTGTGGTGGATGGCCTGCTCG
Source organism: Cupriavidus sp. 01L415 (assembly GCF_056400065.1). NCBI lineage: Bacteria > Pseudomonadati > Pseudomonadota > Betaproteobacteria > Burkholderiales > Burkholderiaceae > Cupriavidus > Cupriavidus sp. 01L415. The sequence continues at coordinate 201,565 of NZ_JBFTSP010000001.1, forward strand.
CCGGCGCCATCTTTGCGCTGGCCGCCTATGGCATGGCGCTGGTATGGGGCGTGATGAATCTCATCAACGTGGCCCAGGGCGAACTGGTCATGCTGGGCGGCTACGTAGTGATTTTCCTGGCCGGCCAGGGCGTGCATCCGCTGCTTGGGGTCCCGGCCGCCGCGGCCGCGATAGCGCTTGTGGGATGGGCGCTCTATCGTATCGTCATCTTCCGGCTGGTCGAGCGCGATCTGTTTGTCTCGGTACTGGCCACCTTCGGCCTGAGCATCGTCCTCCAGCAACTTGCCAACGTGGCCTTCGGCGCCAATGTCCGCACGGTCGATGCCAGGATGGGCAGCCTGTTCCTGGCGGGCGGACTGGTGGTGCCGTGGATCAAGCTGATCGCTTTCGCCACCGCGCTCGCACTGGGCGGCATGCTGGTGCTTTTTCTCGGGCACACCCGTCTTGGCCGGGCCATCCGGGCCACCGCGCAAAATGCACAGGCAGCCCGTGTGCTGGGCGTGGACGCCGATCGCGTCTACGCCGCCACCTTCACCCTCAATGCGGCCATCTGCGGCGCCGCTGGCGGGCTGGTGGCGATGACGTGGATCATCCACCCCTACCTCGGGCTACCCTATACGGTGCGCGCATTCATGATCGTGGTGGTGGCCGGCCTGGGCAGCATGCTGCCGGTCTTGTCCGCCGGCGGCGGATTGGGCATTGCCGAAAACTACGCCGGCTTCCTGCTCGGCACCGAGTACCAGACCGCCTTCCTCTACGCCTTGCTGGTGGTGATCCTGGTTACCCGCAACCTGTTGCTGCGCAGACGGCGCAGCTATCTGAAATGAACCCGCAACCGCGCCGCACGCACCAGCTCGAATCGGCTGTCGCAGCCACTCCGGCCTCATGGCTCGCCATCCTGGGCGTGCTCGCCGGCGCCCTGGGCGCGACCCTGGCGCCCTGGCTGTTCGCCGCCATCACGACGCAGCTTGCCTTTCTCTGGCTGATGGTGCTCTTTGCGCTGACGTGGGACGTGATGGGCGGGCAGATGGGCTACAACTCCTTCGGCAACATCGTCTTCTTTGGCGTGGGCGCCTATGTCTGCGCCGTGGCACAGCGCGACCTCGGGCTTGGGTACTTCCCCGGCCTGGCCACGGGCGTCGGCCTTGCGGCGCTGGCCGCCACGGGCGTGGCACTGGCGCTGGGTCCCGCCATGCTTGGCTTGCGCGGTCACTATTTCGCGATCGGCACACTGGGCCTGGGCATCGCCTTCGCCGATGCCGCCGCCGGCTGGAGTTTCATTGGCGCGGGTTCTGGCATGACGCTGCCGCTGTTCCCGGGTGCGCCCGGAAGCCGCCAGCTGTTCTTCTACTATGCGATGCTCGCGCTAGCCGCTGCGACGCTCCTGGCGCTGCGGTGGCTCTACGCGCGTCCGTTCGGGCTTGCGCTGAATGCCATCCGCGACGACGAGGAAAAGGCCGAAGCACTCGGCCTGTACACCACTCGCTGCAAGATCCTGGCCTGGTGCATCTGTGCGCTATTCCTCGGCATGGCGGGTGCCCTGACGGGCAACCTGGTGGGCTTCATCGATCCGCGCGAGCTGGCGTTTGCCGGCGCCACCTTCGGCGTCTGGATGGTGGTGATGGCGATCCTCGGCGGCAAGGGCACGCTGTGGGGGCCGGTGATCGGCGCCATGTTGTTCCATCTCACCCAGGAACTGTTCTGGACCTACCTGCTGAACTGGCAGCGCGTGGCGCTCGGCATGCTGATCGTACTGATCGTTGTGCTGTTCCCCACCGGCATCATGGGCTGGCTGCGGGAATACCGCGCACGCCACGGTGGCGTGCCGGGGAGGGCCGCATGATGAACGACCTCCTCGCGGTACGCGGCGTCAGCAAGCGCTTCGGCGGCGTTCTCGCCAACCATGAGATCTCCCTGCGGGTGCCACACGGCAGCATCGTGGGCCTGATCGGACCGAACGGCTCGGGCAAGACGACCCTGTTCCATTCCATCGTCGGCTACCACCAGATCGATGGCGGATCGATCAGGTTTGACGGGCGCGAGATCTCACGCCTGCGCGTACCGGAAATCGCCCGCCTGGGCCTGGTGCGCACCTTCCAACAGACCCGGGTCTTCGGCAAGATGAACTGCCTGCAGAACCTGCTGGTCAGCGTGCCCCACGCGCGCGAAGGGCTCGCCGCGATGTGGACGCGGCAGCCGGCGGATGTGACGCAGCGGGCGCGGCAGATCCTGCACCTTGCCGGCCTGCAAGACCAGCTGGGCCAGCGTGCCGCCGACCTTTCGTTCGGACAGCAGAAGCTGCTTGAGATCGCCATGGCCCTGATGAACGAGCCCAGGTTGCTGCTACTTGACGAACCCACCGCAGGGGTGAACCCGGTAATGATCGAAAGCCTGATCACGCTGCTCCGTGACATCAACGCGCGGCTCGGCATCACCCTGCTGGTGATCGAACACAACATGCGCGTCATGATGCAACTGGCCGGCCATGTCTATTGCCTGGCGCAGGGCGAGTTGCTGGCGCAGGGATCGCCGGCGCAGATCACCGGCAACCGCAAGGTGATCGAAGCCTACCTGGGAGCGCAGCCGTGAACACGGCGCGCACCACGGCCCTGCCGACCGCACCGCGGCCAGCCCGCCAGCCCGCCAACGCGTCCGCCGGCATGTCCGCCAGGGGGTCCGCCAGTGTGCCCGCGACGACCCTGGCCGCCACGCTCTCCCGCGCACGGCCAACCGTTTCGCAACTCGAACGCCTGGCCGGCGGCACGCCGATGGTCGCCGTCGACGACCTCGTGGCCGGCTATGGACGCACGGAGATCCTGCACGGCTTCGCCCTGCGTGTGGCGCGCGGTGGATCACTGTGCCTGATCGGGCCTAACGGCGCTGGCAAATCCACGGTGCTGCGCGCCATCTATGGCCTCGCCCGCGTGATGTCGGGTGCCATTGCCGTAAATGGCGTGTCCATCACCCATCTGCGAGCCGAACAAAAGCTCCGCCGGGCGGGTGTGGCCTATGTCATGCAGGAGAGCGCGATCTTTCCCGACATGACCGTCGAGGAAAACCTGCTGATGGGCGGGTACCTGATGCGCCAGCCGCGAGAGGCCGCCGCCGCTGCCGAGCGCATCTTCCAGTGCCATGGCGCGCTCGCGCAGCGACGCGGGCAGCGCGCCGGCGTGCTGTCTGGCGGCGAGCGCAGGCTGCTGGAGATCTCGCGCGCGCTGATGATGGATCCTGCCGTGCTGCTGGTGGACGAACCTTCGATCGGGCTCGCGCCACGCGTTGCCGACATGGTGTTCGAGCTGCTGCGGCATTTGCAGCGTGACGAGGGCAAGACCATCATCCTCGTCGAGCAGAACGCCCGCAAAGGGCTCGCATTCGCCGACCTAGGCTATGTGCTGGTGGCCGGGCAGCTGGCCATGGCCGGCACCGGCGCGGAACTGAGCCGGGACCCTGAGGTCGGACGGTTGTTTCTTGGCGCCTGATCCATGCAAGGCATCCGGCGCCCGTTGGCAAGGAGACTGACATGTTCAAGCATCTGCTGGTAGCGGTCGACGGCTCAGACTTGTCCGACGCGGCCTACCGCAAGGCCATTGCACTGGCACGATCCATCCAGGCCCGCATCACGGCAATCCAGGTCGTGCCACATTTCGATGCGATGCGCCTGCAGACCGCCATCCTGGCGGAAAGCAGGGACCGCTACATGCATGAGGCCTATCGGCAGGCCGAAGCCTATCTGGCGACCATCGCGCAGGAAGCCGCCGCCGCGGGCGTGGCATGCGACACCGCCTGCATCACGCGGGACCACATCTTCCAGGCCATCGTCGACGAGGCCGGCGCCAGGCGCTGCGACCTGATCGTCATGGCTTCGCACGGCCGGCGCGGCGTGCAGGCGATGCTGATCGGCAGCGAAACGCAAAAGGTGCTGACGCATACAACGATTCCGGTGCTGGTCTATCGGTAGACACGGCCCGGCGTTGCGCTGGAATGCCTACAGTCCGAGCCGCTCCGCGACGGCCGCCACGCGCGCCGCGTGAACGCGGTCCCTGATCTGGGCGACATCGCCGCAGGCCCGTGCGATGGCGCCAGCGTCAATGGATGCGGCGGCTTCGAGCGCCATCAGCAAGCGTGCCGTCTGCGGATATTCCCGGTCCTCGAAACCCAGCCGGCCACGCGCATCGGCCTCGCAGGCCTGCAATGCCTCGGCAAAACGGGCCGGCTTGCGCAAGGCGTCGCTACGTTCGATCAGGCGCGTCAGTGCGGCGGCGCCGAATTCGGTGGAGCGGTGGATGTTGCCGTGCTCGCGTGCCACCAGCACGGCCAGTTCGCGGCAATCGTTCGGCACGCGCAGGCGCTGGCAAACCGCCTCGAGCAGATCGACACTGCGCTGCTCATGCCCGATATGACGCGGCAGCACGTCCTCGGGCGTGGTGCCCTTGCCCAGGTCGTGCACGAGCGCGGCAAACCGCACGGGCAATGCCGCGCCCACGCTCGCCGCGTAGTCGATCACCATCATGACGTGCACGCCCGTGTCGACCTCCGGGTGATAGTCGGCCCGCTGCGGCACGCCCCAGAGTCTGTCGAGTTCCGGCAGCAGCCGCGCCAGCGCCCCGCACTCGCGCAACACCTCGAACATGCGCGAGGGCTTGGCCTCCATCAGGCCGCGTGCGATCTCCTGCCACACGCGCTCTGGCACCAGCGCATCGACCTCGCCCGCATCGACCATCCTGCGCATCAGCGCGACGGTCTCGGGCGCCACGGCGAAGTCATGGAAGCGCGCGGCAAAGCGCGCCGCGCGCAGGATGCGCACGGGGTCCTCGGCAAATGCGTCCGACACGTGGCGGAACAGACGTGCCGCGAGATCCCGCTGGCCGCCATAGGGGTCGATCACCGGACCGACGAGATTGCCATCGGCATCGACGGCCTGCGCCATCGCGTTGATGGTCAGGTCGCGGCGCACGAGGTCGTCTTCCAGCGTGACATCGGGCTCGCAATAGAACGCGAACCCCTTGTAGCCGACGGCGGTCTTGCGTTCCGTGCGCGCCAGCGCGTACTCCGCCTTCGTTTCGGGATGCAGGAACACCGGAAAATCCTTGCCCACCGGCTTGTAGCCGGCGGCCTCCATCGCGGCCGGCGTGGCGCCTACGACCACGTAGTCGCGGTCCTGGCTTGGCTTGCCCAGCAGTTGGTCGCGGATGGCTCCGCCGACGGCGTACACCTGCATGAATTTCCCTTGCGCGTTCGCGCTTCTCGTCAATGATGAATGATGATGGCGTCCGGGCGATCCGGTTCCGTCCGATACGGTTCGTCATCGGCCAGGAAATCGCGCTCCTCGCCGGCGGCGGAGATCCATTCTTGCATGGCCGGCAGCGCCAGCATGAAATCGGCGTAGGCCTTGGCCGCCTCCGGCAGGTGCACGCCGTAGGTGGCAAAGCGGCTGACCACCGGCGCGAAGAACGCGTCGGCCACCGAGAACTTGCCGAACAGGAACGGGCCCTCGGCACCGTAACGCGCGCGCAGGTCTTCCCAGATGGCGGCGATGCGGTCCACGTCGCGCTGCACGGCCACGTTCCAGCCGCAGCCCGGCAGCACGGCCGTCACGTTCATCGGCATCTGGCTGCGCAGGTCGCCAAAGCCCGAATGCATTTCCGCGCAGACCGAACGCGCCAGCGCGCGGGTGGCCGGGTCGGCCGGCCACAGCGCCTTCTCAGGGAAGCGCTCCGCCACGTATTCGGAGATCGACAGCGAATCCCAGACCGTCACGCCGTCGTCGACCAGCACAGGCACCTTGCCGGCGGGCGAAAAGCGCGCGACATCCGAGGAGAATTCCTTCGTGGACAGGCGTACCGGGATTTCCTCGAACGCAATGCCGGCATGGCGCAACAGCAGCCAGGGGCGCAGCGACCAGGAGGAATAGTTCTTGTTGCCGATGACGAGCTTCATCGCGGATCCTTGGGGGCGGAGATCGATAGAGGCGGGCGCACCGTTGCGCACCTGAACCGGTCATTCTATCCAGCCCCGCAGGCCGCCTCAAAGCGAATTGCGCTCGCAAGGGTGTGAGCAAAAGTTACATCGGCGTCACTTCCCGACTCAACGGTGGACGCTGCCGCGCATGATCTGCATCGACAGCTCCCGGTTGCGGCCGGACAGCACGTCGGTCATCACGGACTCCAGGCTGGCAGGATGCAGCCCCAGTTCCGGAGCCATCGGCGCGCCCAGCACGTTATCGAGGCGCATGGAATCGAGGTTGTCGCGCGACATGACCGGGCCGCCGGGCATGTGCTCCAGCACTGCCGCCTGGACGCGCGCCAGGGCATCCGGCAGCGTGATGACCGGACGGGGATGGCCCGAGGCCCGTCCGGCGAAGCGAACCAGTTCCTCGAGCGTATAGACCTGCGGTCCGCCGAGTTCATAACCATGGCCGATCGTCGCCGGATTGACCATCGCGTTAAGGAACGCCTGCACCACGTCCATCACGAATACGGGCTGGAAACGCGCGTGCGCGCAGGCCAGCGGCACCACAGGCGCCATCTGTTGCATCTGGGCGAACAGGTTCAGGAAATGGTCGTCGGGGCCAAACACCACCGACGGGCGAAAGATCGTCCAGTCCAGGCCACTGTTGCGGATGATGCGCTCCCCTTCGCCCTTGCTGCGCAAGTACATCGAGGGCCCCTGCGCATCGGCGCCCAGCGCGCTCATGTGGATCAGCCTGCGAACACCGGTTCGCAGGCAGGATTCGACGATCTGGCGCGGCAGATACACATGGGCCGAGGCAAATGCCGGGCCGTAGGGGTCGCCGCGCTCGCCATGCAGCACTCCGACGAGGTTGACGACGATGCCGTCCACGCCGAGCGACCCGATGGCGTCATCGAGCGCGGCATCGTCGGCCAGCCCCAGCTCGAAGACCTCCACGCGCGGCAGCAGCAGCAGGTGCTGCGCGTGCTCGACGTTGCGGGCGCCGACGAGAATGCGCTCGGGTGCGATGGGACTGTCGGGATTGGTGGCCGGATTGAGCGGCGCGCCGGAGGCGGATGCCGCGCCGGCCAGGCGGGAGATGAGGTGACTGCCGATGAATCCGGCCCCCCCGATCACAAGGACATTGCTGGTCTGCATGGTGGGCTCCGTGACGATCACGTTACGCTGACATCAGACGATGACGCGTCCGTGGCCACGGTGCCGGCCACGCCGGCCGGATCAGGGTCCGGCCGGCGCGGGGCGTGCCCCGAAGCGGTGCTCAGGGCAGGCTGGTCGTCGTGACCGAGGACGGTGCGACCGAACCCAGGCGATCCTTCAGCGACTGGGGCCGACCACTCATCAATGCAGCATAGTACGTTGCGTTGGAAAGCACATTCTTCACGTAGGTTCGCGTTTCCGTGAACGGAATCGTCTCTGCAAAGATCGCGCCTTCCACCGGACGGGATAGGCTGCTGCGCCAGTTCTTGGGACGTCCCGGGCCGGCGTTGTAGCCGGCCGAGGCCAGCGTCCAGGAGCTGTCGAGGTCGGTCAACACCATGCTCATGTAGTTGGTGCCGAGCAGGATATTGATATTGGGATCGCTCATCATCGACGGCGAGAAGTCCGTCATGCCGATCTTCTTCGCCACGTACTTCGCCGTGGCCGGCATGACCTGCATCAGCCCGTGCGCGCCGGCCGACGACCGCGCGTTCATGATGAAGCGCGATTCCTGGCGGATCAGGCCGTAGGCCCAGGCCATGTCCAGCCCCACGTCATCCGTGGCCCGCTGCATGATGTCGCGATACGGCATCGGGAAGCGCTGCGCGAAATCGTGTTCGGCCTTCGTACGGTCCGATGTATTGACGGTGCGGTCGAGCAGTTCGACCTTGCGCGCGTACTCGGCGGTCGCCAGCAGCTCGCGGTCGCTCATGCCGCGCAACTCCCAGTTCCACTCGCGGTTGCCTTCGAAGCGCAGGTTCATGTCGTAGAACTTCAGCGCGCGGACGAAGCCCGGGCGCGTGCGCATGGCCATCGCCTCGGCATCGGTCACCGTGGTGCGTGCGGGCAGCGTGATGCGATTGCCCAGTTCCTCGCTGGCCAGTTGGCCATAGAAGTTGAACTGGCCCGCGATCGACTGGAACTGCGCCTGGGCATCGTTGGCGCGGCCATCGGCCTTGAGGGCGCGGCCATACCAGTAGGTCCAGGCCGGATCCTTGGCGCGCAGCTCGGCACGCATCAGTTCCACGGCCTGGCGCACCTGCTTCCAGTCGCCCTGGCGCAGCGCGGCGCGCACGCGCCATTCCTGGGATTCGTCGGACAGCCACTGGTTGCCGCCCAGGTCCATCTGGCGGCGGTAGTAGCCGGCGGCCTCGGGCATCAGCTTCTTGGCGGCAAACTGGCCGACCACGCCCCACGCGGCGCCCTGCTCGTCGCGTGACAGGCTGCCGCCCATCGCGCTGAGGTAGGAAGCTGCCTGCGACGGATCATTGCGGGCCATCTTGACCACGGTGGCCAGCGTGTCGCCGTCCACGCGCGCGTCGGGCACGGCGGCGGCGATCTTGCCGGCCAGCGTGGTGAAGTTCTGCTCTAGCGCCTGGCGCGCCTGGAAGGCCACGTCGCTGCGCTGGATCTGCTGGCTCTGCGCGAGGTAGCTGATCAGGTCGACGCAACCCTCGCCGTAGTAGCGCGGATCGGACAGCGCGGCACGCGATTCGGCCGCCACGTTCTGCCCCTTCAGCGCGCGGGACAACAGCGCGTAGCACTCCACCTGCGAGTCGTCCTTGAGCACGAACTGCGGATACTCGACGTCGAAATTGGCCCAGTCGCGCTTCTTGCCCAGCACCAGCAGCCAGTCGTTGCGCATGCGGTCCGCAATCGCCTCGCCCTGGTAGCGTTGCAGGAACACGCGCACCTGGTCGTCGGGCGTGTCGATCCGGGCCAGGCCGCTGGCGTCGAACAGTTGCGGCTTGATACGGAAGTATTCGACGTACGACGGGATGGGATAGTCGACCAGCGTGGCCGAGATGGCCGCCGCGCGGTCAACATCATTCTTGCGGGCGGCCTCGCGCAGTGCGGCGAAGGCGTCGTCCGGATTGCTCGGGATGGTCAGCGCGGGCGGCTGTTGCGGCGGCTGCGGCCGCTTCTGCGCGTACCCCGGCGTGGCCAGCAGTGCACCGGCAAACGCGAGCCAGGCGGCGCGTCCTGCACGGCGCAGATATACTCCCTTCGGCATTCTTGTTTCCCTTGTTGGTAGCGCGTGAACCACCTCGGCCACGCGCCTGTGTTTGAGTCTGATCGTCGATCATTATTGCACGCCATGCCCCCCGACCAAGCTCCGGACAACGGGGTAGAGAACGGCCAATTCCCTGCCATGTCCGACATTGCCGCCGAGCCGGCCGAAGCGCGCGGCGCCATGCGGCGCCGGCTGCTCGCCGTGCGCGCCACGCTACCTGACCGGGCCGGCGCGGACGCGCGCATTGCCGGCGCGCTCGCAACCCTGCTTGCACGCCTGGGGGCACAACGGCTGGGGTTCTACTGGCCGATCCAGCAGGAATTCGACGCGCGCGAGGTCGTTGCGCAATGGCTTGCCGCGCTGCCCGGCCGCCAGGCCGCATTGCCCGTGGTGAGCCGCCCCGGCGCGCCGCTCGACTTCCATGCATGGACGCCGGACACGACCATGCACGTTGGCCACTACGGCATCCCGGTGCCTGATGGCACCGACGCCGTCCTGCCCGACGCGCTGCTTATTCCCTGTGTCGGTTTCAGCCCCGATAAGTTCCGCCTCGGCTATGGCGGCGGTTTCTACGACCGCACGCTGGCCGCGCTGGCTGAATCGGCCACGGCAGGCGCCGCGCCGCCGCTGGCCATCGGCATCGGCTTCGATGCCTGCCGCGTGCCGCTGCAAGCGCAGGAACATGACCTGCCTATGGACTGGATCGTCACGGAATCGGGCGCGGTGTAGACGTCGCCAGCGCGTCGAAGTCCGGGGCGCAAGCGGGGGCCAGATCGGAGGCGCCGTCCGCTTGCGCGATCTCTGCCGGCCGCATCAGCTCATCCACCAGCGCACGCATCTTGCGCCAGTGCGATCCCTCCCAGAACACCCGCCGGCACTGCGGGCAAGTGACAAAGCGCTCGTGCCGCGCAAAGACGCCATCGGGCACGCGACCGTCCGCTTCCGTCTTGTCGATCCGGTGCAGCGGCACGTTGCAGTCCAGGCAAAGTGCGAATGGCCGCGCGCTGCCGGCGAGATCGAGCCTTGAGAAGATCTCGCGCACCTGCAGCGACGACTTGATCGCCCGCACGTAGCAGCCATGCGTGATGCCACGGCGCTTGAGCAGTTCGCGGTCGCGTGTCAGGACGACGCGCATCTCCTCGGCGGCGATACGCTCGATCTCGCTATCTTCGAAGTGGTTGTCATAGAGCGTGTCGAAGCCCGTCATGCGCAGCAGGTGGGCCAGGCCGCCGAGGTGCGCATCCGCGACAAAACGCATGACGCGCAGCGGGCGCTCACGCACTCGCAGCAGCGGCGAGACATCGAGCGATTCGAACTTGGGGTAGACGGCCACGCGGTCGCCGTCCTGCAGGATCTGCTCGAACGGCACCGACTCGCCGTTGACGAGAATCAGCTCCACCTCGGTGTGGGGCACCCCGAGCGCCTCGATCATGTGCTTGACCGTGGCGGCTCGCGCGCATGGGCACGACAGGTCCCGGCGGCGCTGGGATGGCGCCAGGAAGTCGTTCAGTTCCTCGTAGAAACGGAAGGTGGCGGTAACCATGGTGCCGAGTATGACACCATCGACTTCGCGGGTGGAGGGCTTAGAGGCACTATCAAAATGATTCTGGCGTCGTTGCCGGGTTTTGCCACATTTGCTTGCCGTACCACTCGTATGGTGTCTGCGGCCGCACGCCTAGCCAGAACCGCTGGCGCTTCATTTTGATAGCGCCTCTTAGTGGGCGCTTGGTGGGCGGTCACGGGCATTGCCGAGGCGCAGCGCCGCTTCCACCGCCCGCTGCGCCCACGGCGTCATTGCGGACGGAGACTCGAGGCAGGCCGCGGGCAGGCTCAGGTAGTGACGCATCGTGACTTCGCGCCGGGCCGACTGGTAGCGAAACGGCTCGCTGCCTTCGGCCTCGAAGCATGCCAGCGTCGCATCGTCGGCCTTCAGGTAGCACTGGCCGCCGCTGACCAGCCCGAACATCAATCCGTCGTAGAACAAGCCGTGGCCGCCGAACATGCGCCGGGCGGTGATCGCGCCGATGCGCGCCGCCAGCGGCGCCATCAGTTCGAGCAGGTGCTCGACGAACGGATCGCGACGGGTGGAGCGCGGCGAAGCGGCGCGCGCTGCGGCGGGCACGGGGGCGACGACGGAATTACAGCTTCAGGCGCTGCCAGATCGCCTTGGTCGCGCCGGCCGCGTTCAGCGTGTAGAAGTGCAGGCCGGGCACGCCGGCAGCGAGCAGGCGTTCGCACAGGCCAGTCACCACATCCAGGCCGAAGGCGCGGATCGACTCCTTGTCGTCGCCGAACGACTCCAGCCGTTTTGCCACCCAGCGCGGCACTTCGGCGCCGCACATCTCGGAGAAGCGCATCAGCTGCGAGTAGTTGGTGATCGGCATGATGCCGGCCACGATGGGGACGTCCACACCCAGCGCACGCACGTCGTCGACAAAACGGAAATACGCGTCCGCGTTGTAGAAGTACTGCGTGATCGCCGAGTCGGCGCCGGCGCGGACCTTGCGCACGAAGTTGTCGAGGTCGTGGCGCGGGGAGCGGGCCTGCGGGTGGTACTCGGGATAGGCGGCCACCTCGATGTTGAACCAGTCGCCGGTTTCGGCCCGGATGAATTCCACGAGCTCGTTGGCATAGCGGAACTCGCCGATCTCGCCCATGCCCGACGGCATGTCGCCGCGCAGCGCCACGATATGGCGAATGCCGCCGTCGCGGTACTTGCCGAGAATCTGGCGAATGCTGTCGCGCGTGGAGCCCACGCACGACAGGTGCGGCGCGGCCTCGATGCCTTCGCGCTGGATTTCCAGCACGGCGTCCAGCGTGCCCTGCTGCGTAGTACCGCCGGCGCCAAACGTCACCGAAATGTACTTGGGCTGCAGCGGCGCCAGTTGCGCGCGCGTGTTGCGCAGTTTCTCCGCGCCTTCCGCCGTCTTGGGCGGGAAGAATTCGAAGCTGAAGTAGCGGTCTGTCATGGAATGGCACGCCGCATTGGGCGGCGCCCCGGAAGTGAAGTCAGTCGCGATCGCCCAGCAGGAGGCTGGAGAGAATCCACGAAATCACGCTGTACAGGATAGAGCCCAGCAGCGCGGCGCCAAAGCCCTGCACCACGAAGCCCGACAGCAGGTTGCCGACGAACAGGAACAGCAGCGCGTTGATGACGAAGATGAACAGGCCCAGCGTCAGCAACGTGACCGGCAGCGTCAGGATGACCAGGATTGGCCGGATCAGCGTGTTGACCAGGCCCAGCACCAGCGCGGCGATCATGGCCGAGCCAAACCCGCCCAGCGTGATCCCGCTGATGACGCTGCCCACCAGGAACAGCGACGCGGCATTGATGATCCATACGGCCAATAGTCTCATTACGACTCCTTTTCGGTCAGGACAGCATCAATGGGAACATGCCTCCCTCTCCCACGCGTGGGAGAGGGAGAGACCCGCGGCTTAGTAGCGGTAGTGGTCGGCCTTGTACGGGCCTTCCTTCTTCACGCCGATGTAGGCGGCCTGCTGCTCGGTCAGCTCGGTCAGCTGCGCATTGAGCTTCTTCAGCTGCAGGCGCGCGACCTTTTCGTCCAGGTGCTTCGGCAGCACGTAGACGCCGACCGGGTACTTGCCGCTATCGCGCTCCAGCCAGAGTTCGATCTGGGCGATCGTCTGGTTGGCGAACGAGCTGCTCATCACGTACGACGGGTGGCCCGTGGCGCAGCCCAGGTTCACCAGGCGGCCCTTGGCCAGCAGGATGATCTTCTTGCCGTCGGGGAAGATCACGTGATCAACCTGCGGCTTGATCTCGTCCCACTTGTACTTCTCGATCGAGGCGATATCGATCTCGTTGTCGAAGTGGCCGATGTTGCAGACGATGGCCTGGTCCTTCATCTTGGCCATGTGATCGTGCGTGATGACATGGTAGTTGCCGGTGCAGGTCACGAAGATGTCGCCCTTGTCGGCGGCGTAGTCCATCGTCACCACGCGGTAGCCTTCCATGGCGGCCTGCAGTGCGCAGATCGGATCGACTTCCGTCACCCACACCTGTGCCGACAGCGCGCGCAGGGCCTGGGCGCTGCCCTTGCCCACATCGCCATAGCCGCAAACCACGGCAACCTTGCCGGCGATCATCACGTCGGTGGCGCGCTTGATGCCGTCCACCAGCGACTCGCGGCAACCGTACAGGTTGTCGAACTTGCTCTTGGTCACCGAGTCGTTCACGTTGATGGCGGGGAACTTCAGTTCGCCCTTTTGCGCCATCTGGTACAGGCGGTGCACGCCGGTCGTGGTTTCCTCGGTCACGCCGCGGATGGCGTCCAGGTTGCGGCTGTACCAGCCCGAATCCTTGGCCAGCTTTTCCTTGATGGCCGCGAACAGGAAGGTTTCTTCCTCGCTGGTCGGGTTGGCGATGATCGACGCGTCCTTTTCGGCACGGGCGCCCAGGTGCAGCAGCAGCGTGGCGTCGCCGCCGTCGTCCAGGATCATGTTCGGCGTGCCGCCGTCAGCCCAGTCGAAGATGCGGTGCGTGTAGTCCCAGTATTCCTTCAGCGATTCGCCCTTGAAGGCGAACACCGGCGTACCCGACGCGGCGATGGCGGCGGCGGCGTGATCCTGGGTCGAGAAAATGTTGCACGAGGCCCAGCGCACGTCGGCGCCGAGCGCCTTGAGCGTCTCGATCAGCACGGCGGTCTGGATGGTCATGTGCAGGGAGCCGGCGATGCGGGCGCCCTTGAGCGGCTGGCTGGCGGCGAATTCGTCGCGGATCGCCATCAGGCCGGGCATTTCGGTCTCGGCAATGGCGATTTCCTTGCGGCCCCAGCCGGCCAGGCCGATGTCGGCCACGATGTAGTCTTGCTTCAGATCGGTCACAGCGTTCATGATTCACTCCGGTGAAGAGTGGCACGCAGGTGACGAGTGGGAGATAGCGGCCGCGCCAGCCATCAATGCGGAAAATCATGCATCGATTGGCAAAGCGGGCGGATAGGTCGACTCGCCTCCGTGCGAACCACGGATCAGCGAGCGCCGTTGAAACAGTCCGAGCCTGGCGGTGACGCATCGGCATCGTGCATCAAGGCACTTACCAGGCTGGTCATCCGTTGCAACGCTCCTCGGAGTGGCGGTATTGTAGCGTGCCTGTCATGCCCGTGCGGCGCGATAAGCCAGATTTTTTCCCCGTTATTTGTTTCCGGTTGTTCCCTCAATTGTTCCCCCGATCCTTCCCGCCGCCCACATGCTCCCCACGCCACCCCGCACGCTGACCATCGCCGGCTCCGACTCCGGCGGCGGTGCCGGCATCCAGGCGGACCTGAAGACTTTTGCCGCGCTCGGCTGCTTTGGCATGAGCGCCATCACCGCGATCACGGCCCAGAACACGCTGGGCGTCACGGGCGTCCACGCGATCCCGGCCGACATGGTCGCGGCGCAGATCGACGCGGTGGCCAGCGATATCGGCGTGGATGCGGCCAAGACCGGCATGCTGGGCACGGCCGCCATCGTCGAGGCTGTGGCCGGGGCGGTGGACCGCCACGGCATCCGCAAGCTGGTGGTGGACCCGGTGATGATCTCGACATCCGGCGCCACGCTCTCCGATGACGCCACGAGCCAGGCGATGGTGAAGCTGCTGTTCCCGCGCGCGATGCTGGTGACGCCAAACCTGCCGGAAGCGTCCTATCTCCTCGGCCGACGCATCGCGCGCCGCGCAGAGATGGAGACCGCCGCCGCCGACCTGATCGCGCTCGGCTGCCGGGCGGTTCTGCTCAAGGGTGGGCATCTGGAGGATGACGGCCCGAATGCGGCCGGCGGTCTCGACGACCTGCTGATGCTGGCCGATGGCACGGTACGTGTGTTCACGCATCCGCGTATCGACACACGCAACCTGCATGGCACTGGCTGCACGCTGGCGGCGGCCATCGCCGCGCAACTCGCGCGAGGCGAGGCGCTGCCCGATGCCGCGAGCACGGCACTGGACTACGTCGCCCAGGCCATCGCCGCGGGCGCGCAACTGCGCCTGGGCGCCGGCAACGGCCCGCTGAACCACAGCTTCGCGCCGCGCACTTTGGGTTGAATCGATATGGAAACGCTGACGAACATCGACCTGCGCGAAGATCCCGCCGCGCGCTGGTACGTGAAGAATGAAACGGTGCAGGTGACCTTTCCTGGCGAGCCGGGCGAGCTGATCAGCCGCGAAGGCCCCAACCGCTATCTGCCCGGCGATGCCATCGTGACCGGCGCCACCGGTGACCGCTGGGTCGTCTCGCGCGAACGCTTCGATGCACGCTACGTGGCCATCGGGCCTAACGCGCACGGAGAACCCGGCCGGTATCGGAACAAGCCGGTGCCTGTATTGGTGAAGGAAATGCAGGGGGCGTTTGCCATCGCCCGCTCCGCAGGGGGCGATGTGCTGACAGGCAAGGCCGGCGACTGGCTGATGCAATACGCACCCGGCGACTACGGCATCACCGAGCGCGCGCGATTCATGGCGGTGTATCGCCAGGCCGAAAACGCCGCGCCCTAAGAGGTCGTTTCAAAAAGATCCTGGTGTCGTTGCGCGGCCTGGCCGTACCACTTGTACTGTCTGCGGCCGCGCCCTTGCAGGGCGCGTATTCGCTCGTAGGCGCATACCGCTGCGCAGGCGGATCGCGTGCGATCCGAAACCGCTGCTCCGCCCTAGCCAGGACCGCTGCGCTTCATTTTGAAACAACCTCTAAGGCAAGACGCTAGAGGCGCGCTATCAAATTTGATCTGGTCGCCTAGTTGCCGCCGGCCAGCGCCACCAGCTTGAACGCCGCGCGCGCCACGCACACCACGGTGCCGGAGGCGTCCTTCGCCTCACCCTCGCAGAACGCGATCTTCGCCCCGCGACGGATGCAGCGCGACTCGAACGTCAGCTCCCCACGCGCGGCGGCCAGGAAGTGCGTCGACATGTCGATCGTGATCACGCCGATATCCAGCGGCGCGTGCGATCTTGCGGCGCCGCTCAGCGTGAAGTCGAGCACCGCCATCAGCGTGCCGCCGTGCACGTCGCCCCGGCTGTTCACCAGCGACGGATTCGCCGGCAGGCGCGTGCGGCACAGGCCTTCCTCCAGATGGACCGGTTGCAGGCCCAGGTGCCGCATCAGCGGGATGTCGATGCCGAAATAAGGCTTGTCCGGCGTACCGGGGGCCACGGGGCTGATCTCGTTCACTGCGTTTCCTCTCTGCGCGCCGCGTTCCGTATGGCGGAACGTCGATCCGTTATGTCCGATGGATGAGAGAGGATATGCGGATTTCCCGGGCCGTACCAGATGCGTGGGCGGTCAGCGCCCAAACAATGCGTGGAGCCCCGCCACCGCCGCCGACACGTCATGTGCCTCGGTGATCGCACGCACCACGGCCGCGCTGCCAACGCCCACCGCCAGCACCTCCGGCATGTTCGCGGCGTTCACGCCACCGATGCCGACCAGCGAGGGAATCACCGGCTTCATCAGCGCCACGTAGGCCTGGAAGCGTCCCATGCCCTGTGGCGACGTCGGCATGACCTTGGTCGTGGTCGGGAAGATCGCCCCGAGCGCGAGATAGCTGGGAGCGATCGCGGCGACACGCAGCATCTCGGCGTAGCCGTGCGTCGACACCCCCAGCCGCAGTCCCGATGCGCGAATCGCATCGAGATCCGCCTCGTCGAGATCTTCCTGGCCGAGGTGAATTCCGTAGATGCCGCTGTCGCCGCCGCATGATGCGTGATAGTCGATCGCCACGCGCCAGTGATCGTTGATGAACAATCGCGACGACGCGCCCTTGGCCGCCGTGGCCGCGCGAACCACTTCCGCGCGCACCGCCTCGGCGTCATCGGACTTGAAGCGCAGTTGCACGGTCGGCACCGCCAGCGGCACGAGCGTTTCGATCCACGCCGCACTCGGCATCACCGCGTAAAGGCCCAGGTCGGTCGGGCACGGGGCAAACGGGGCCGCCGGCTGGTCCGGCGACGCCAGCGCGGCATGGCGCACGCGCGGGAAGCGTGCGAAGTCGCTCGGCCACGCCGAGGTGCCCGGCTGCCAGGCGCGCGCGATGCACAGGGCGTCATGCGCCGGGAAATGCAGCGACATCGCCGCCAGCAGCACGGCGACGAAGGCCGGCGAATGCGGGGTGTCGTCATCGGCGGCCACGTCGAGCACCCATATACCCATGGGCGATCGCACCGTATCGATCCAGCGCCCGCCCTCGCGGTCGCTCTCGATCAGCACCGCGCCGGCGGCGGCGATTCGGTCGATCGCATCGGCCGTGGCCTCGCCATCGGCCAGCACCACGTCATGGCGACCGAGCGCGGCCGGCGCATTGGCGAGCGGCCAGGCACGCCACTCGGCTTCATCGCGCCCGAATGTCGCGCCGAAGCGCGCCATCAGATCCTTGAACAGCGCGGCATCCACCGTGGCGGCAACCCCCTGACGCGTCATGCGCGATCCTCCGCGCCCTCGGCGTGCCAGAACGGCATGCCCACCACCGGCGTGCTGGCTTGCGCCACCTCGCGCTCGGGCATCGGACCGGCCAGATAGGCGGTCCGCCCTGCCTCCACCGCCAGCGCGAACGCGCGCGCCATGTTCACCGGATAGGCGGCCTGGGCCACGGCGGTGTTCAGCAGCACGCCGTCATAGCCCCACTCCAGCACCTGCGCCGCGTGCGATGGCAATCCCAGGCCCGCGTCGACGATCAGCGGTGTGTCCGGCAGACGGTCGCGCAGCGTGCGCATGGCATGCGGATTCACGGCGCCACGGCCCGTGCCGATCGGCGCGGCCCACGGCATCAGCGCCTGGCAACCCACATCGAGCAGGCGGCGGCACAGCACCAGGTCCTCGGTGCAATACGGCAGCACCTTGAAGCCTTCCTTGACCAGCGTCTCGGCCACGGCCGGCATGTTCAGCGTGTCCGGCTGCAGCGTGTAGTCGTCGCCGATCAGTTCCAGCTTGATCCAGTCGGTCTCGAAGACTTCGCGCGCCATCATCGCCGTGGTGATGACTTCCTGTGCCGTGAAGCAGCCGGCCGTGTTCGGCAGCACCGGCACGCCCAGCGTGCGCAGCATCTGCCAGAACGCCTGTCCGCCCAGCGTCTGGCCGTCGCCGCTGCCTACCGCGGTCTGGCGGCGCAGGGCCACGGTCACCATGGCCGGGCGCGATGCCTCCACGGCGGCCTGCAGCGTGGCGGGCGATGGGTAGCGCGCCGTGCCGAGCAGCAGGCGGGAGGCGAACGATTCGCCGTAGAGCACGAACGGATCGCGCAGGGTTTCAGCAGGTTCGAAGGTCATGATGGGTTCAGCCTCCCGTCACGGGTTGCACGAGATCGATCTGGTCGCCAGTGGAGAGTGGCGTGGCCGCATGCGCGGCGCGCGGCACGAACTGGCCGTTCACCGCCGCGGCAAACGGCGGCGCGATGGCGGCCGCCGTCACCGCGTCCGCCAGCGTGGCGGCATCGGCAAGGACCAGCGGTCGGCCATTGAGCAGGATTTCCATGATGGTGTCCTGGGTCTTTCTGTTAGTGCAGCAGGCCGCCGGCGGCCTCTGCCGCCGCGCCGTGCGTGCGCGATCCGGGCTCGCACACGGCCTCGATCATGCCCGGCCAGCGGATCGCCGCCGGCACCGCATGGGCGGCCGGGTCGCCAGCCAGCAAGGCGCGCACCACGGCACAGGCGGCCTCGGTGACGGCCGGCGCAATCAGCCAGCCGTGGCGATACAGCCCGTTGACGCGCACCACGCGCGCCTGCTGGTCGACGCGAATCGCCGGCAAGTGGTCCGGCCGCGTGGGGCGGCGCTGCACGTTGAGTTCCAACACGCGCGCCTCGCCAAACGCCGGGTGCAGCGAATGCGCTGCCGACAGCAGTTCCAGCGCGGAGCGCACGCTCATCGGCGAATCGTCCTCGCTCTCGATTTCGGTCGCGCCAATCACGTAGAGGTCATTCGGCTTGGGCGCGATGTAGATCGGGTAGCGCGGATGCAGAAGCCTGACGGGCCGGTGCAATGTCACATCGGGTGCATGCACGCGGATGACCTCGCCGCGCAGGCCGCGCAGGCCCGGCATCGCCACGCCGCCTTCGGTAGCGCGGTTGGCCCACGCCGCGCGAGCGCCGAGCCCGCGGCAGTCCAGCACCACATCGGCACGGATACCAAGCCCCGGCAATGCATCGGCGTCGATCTCGCCGGCTTCCCATACGCAATGCAGGCCTTCCTCGACCGCGCACGACAACAGCGCCCGCATGGCGCCACGGTTGTCGAGCTGGCCTTCGCCCTGCAGCAGCAGGCCCTGCGGAAACCGACCGGCCAGCGCCGGCTCTACCGCTGCCACGCCGTTGCCGTCCAGCGCACGCAGCCGTTGCTGCACCAGCTCGGGCGGCGCCACGGCGCGCATGCGGCCGGTAAACAGCGACACCTCGCTGCGGTCCCGCGCGTGCCAGACCACCAGCGTGCCGTCTTCCTGGAAGAAAACCGGTTCGGGCAATTGCGCGAGCCAGGTGCGCCACAGATCGACACTGGCGACGCCGAGGTCGACGATGCGCCGCTCCGCAATGGCGGACTCCGCCAGCGGGGCCAGCATGGCCGCGGCCACGTGCGCGGCCGATCCGCTTCCATCCGGGCTGCCACGCTCGACCAGCGCCACGCGGGCGCCCGCGCGCACCAGCAACCAGGCGGATAACCGCCCGGCCAGGCCGGCACCGAGGATGGCGACATCGAAGGACTGTACTGCTGTCATGGGCTTGTTCTGCCGGCGACGCCGACTCGGTTGGCGTGCGCGCGGCCTCCTGTTGGTGAATTCCGCCGCGCCGCGTGGGGGCGCCGCGGGCGGGACTCGGGGTACTGCAGGGCATGGCGCGATGCCATGCCCCTGACTGCAAGCAACTGCCTACTGCTTTTGATTCTTACATTCTTACGAATAGATCTTCGCGCCCGACTTCACGAACTCGATCGACTTCTCCTGCATGCCGCGTTCGGCTGCGGGCAACGATGCCGCGTAGTCGCGCACTTCCTGCGTGATCTTCATCGAGCAGAACTTGGGACCGCACATCGAGCAGAAGTGCGCGATCTTGGCGCCTTCCGCCGGCAGCGTGGCATCGTGGAACGATCGCGCGCGCTCGGGATCGAGGCCCAGGTTGAACTGGTCTTCCCAGCGGAACTCGAAGCGCGCCTTGGACAGCGCATTGTCACGCAGCTGCGCCCCGGGCCAGCCCTTGGCGAGGTCGGCGGCGTGCGCGGCGATCTTGTACGTGATGATGCCCTCGCGCACGTCTTCCTTGTCCGGCAGGCCCAGGTGCTCCTTCGGCGTGACGTAGCACAGCATGGCGGTGCCCATCCAGCCGATGTTGGCCGCGCCGATGCCGCTGGTGATGTGATCATAGCCCGGGGCGATGTCCGTCACGAGCGGTCCCAGCGTGTAGAACGGGGCCTCGTAGCAGTGCTTCAGTTCCTCGTCCATGTTGGCCTGGATGCGCTGCAGCGGCACGTGGCCCGGGCCTTCGATCATCACCTGCACGTCGTGCTCCCACGCCTTGGCGGTCAGTTCGCCCAGCGTGCGCAGTTCGCCGAATTGCGCGTCGTCGTTGGAGTCCGCGATGCAACCGGGGCGCAGGCCGTCGCCGAGGCTGAACGACACGTCGTACGCCTTCATGATTTCGCAGATCTCGTCGAAGTGCGTGTACAGGAAGTTTTCCTTGTGGTGGGCCAGGCACCACTTGGCCATGATCGAGCCGCCGCGCGAGACGATGCCCGTCACGCGGTCCGCCGTCATCGGCACGTAGCGCAGCAGCACGCCGGCGTGGATCGTGAAGTAGTCCACGCCCTGCTCGGCCTGCTCGATCAGCGTGTCGCGGAACATTTCCCAGGTCAGGTCCTCGGCGATGCCGCCGGTCTTGTCCAGCGCCTGGTAGATCGGCACCGTGCCGATGGGCACTGGCGAGTTGCGCAGGATCCATTCACGCGTTTCGTGAATGTGCTTGCCGGTCGACAGATCCATGATGGTGTCCGCGCCCCAGCGGATCGACCACACCATCTTTTCCACTTCCTCGGCCAGCGACGACGTCACCGCGGAGTTACCCAGGTTGCCGTTGATCTTGACGCGGAAGTTGCGCCCGATCGCCATCGGCTCCAGTTCGGTGTGGTTGATGTTGGCGGGGATGATCGCGCGGCCGGCGGCAATCTCGCGGCGCACGAATTCCGGCGTCATGTCTTCCGGACGCAGCGGCAGCGCCGCACCCAGCGCGTTGCCCGGATGCTGGCGCAGCAGCGCCTTGTACTCGGGCTTGTCGTACAGCGCCTGCAGGTTCAGCGATTCGCGCAGCGCCACGTATTCCATCTCGGGCGTGATGATGCCGCGACGCGCATAGTGCATCTGCGACACATTCGCGCCGGCCTTGGCGCGGCGCGGGTTGGTCAGCTGGGCAAAGCGCAGGTGGGCCGTGGCCGGGTCGTTGGCACGGTCGCGGCCATATTCGGACGTCAGGCCCGACAGGATCTCGGTGTCGCCGCGCTCGTCGATCCACTTGTCGCGGACGTGCGGCAGGCCGGATTTCAGGTTGATGTGCACGTCCGGGTCGCTGTACGGGCCCGAGGTGTCGTACACGGGAATCGGCGGGTTGGACATCTCGCCCTTGTCCGTGCGCGTGGACGTCTGCAGGATCGTGCGCAGCGGCACGCGGATGTCCGGGCGGCTGCCGGTCAGGTAGGTCTTGCTGGACGCCGGATAGGCAAATTTCTGATCGAGATCGCTTTCCAGCGATTCGAACGAAGCGGCGGGGGCAGTATTTCGGGCCATGGATATCGTCCTCTCTCTTGCGGGGGATGGACGAAACCAGGAGCCCTGTGAGCCAGCCTGCGCGGTGGTGCCGGAGGCGGGGTCCCGTTGCGGGACAGGAGCTGTTCGGTATTCATGAAGAAACTTCCCACGCCGGTACTAGCCGGATCGGGTTCGAAGGGACTCTCTCAGCCGCACGGCCCATCCGTACGGCACCCCTGTTTCATCCAACGGGGTGAATTTAAGCACAAGCCCCCGCCCCGCGCCACCTTGAATTTTGTTGCAGCTGTCGTGCGCCAGGGTATCGACCGGCCGATGCTGCGCTGCACGAATGCGCCGATGTGCGTATCGCGGCGCATCCAGCAGGGGGATCGCGCGTTTTCCGAACGTGGCAGTTGCCGTACCATGCCCCTAGCTGTCCTCGTCGCAATGCCAACCACGCAGCCAGGAGACGCCATGACCGCCCATTCCGCCGCCGATTCCCCTGCCGGTATTCCCGCAGACGTGCTCGCCGGCTCTGCGCAGACCCACACCGTCTTCAACCAGGTACCCGACCTCGCGCACTACAACCTGTTCGAGACGGACGCGACTCTGCGGACCGCGCTGGACCGGGTGGGCGGCGGCTGGCACGCGGAGACGCTGTCCACCTTCGGCGCGCGGCTGGGCGAACCCGATGTGCAGGCCTGGGCTGCCGACGCCAACCGTCTCACGCCGGAACTCCATACCCACAGCCGCACGGGCGAGCGGGTCGACCAGATTGCCTTTCATCCGGCATGGCACGCATTGTTGACGCTGCTGCGCAGCCAGCAACTGCAGTCGCTGCCCTTCGCGCAACCGCGCGCGGGCGCATGGGCCGCGCGCACGGCTGGCTACTTCCTGCAATCGCAGATCGAGTCGGGGTCCCTGTGCCCGACCACAATGACCTTCGCGAGCATCCCCGTGCTGCGCAAGGAACCGGCGCTGTTCCGCGACCTCGAACCGCGGCTCTACGCCGCCGGCCACGACGCCCGCGACCTGCCGTGGCGCGAGAAGACCGCGATCCTGATCGGCATGGGCATGACGGAGAAACAGGGCGGGTCCGACGTACGCGCCAACACCACCGTCGCCGTGCCGGTTCGTGGCGAGGGCCGCGGCGCGGAATACGCACTGACGGGCCACAAGTGGTTCTTCTCCGCGCCGATGTGCGACGCGCATCTCGTGGTCGCCCGCATGGGCGCCGCCGATGGTCCGCTGTCTTGCTTCTTCGTGCCGCGCTTTCGCGATGACGGCAGCAAGAACCCCATCCTGATCCAGCGGCTCAAGGACAAGCTTGGCAATCGCTCCAACGCCAGCAGCGAAGTGGAATTCCGCGGCGCGACGGGCATCCTGATCGGCGAGGAAGGGCGTGGCATCCCCACCATCATCGAGATGGCCACCAGCACGCGGCTCGACTGCGTGATCGGCAGCGCGGGACTGCTGCGCGCAGGACTGGTGCAGGCGCTGCATCACGCGCGCCATCGCATGGCGTTCGGCCGGTTGCTCGCGGATCAGCCGCTGATGCGTAACGTGCTGGCGGACCTCGCGCTGGAATCTGAAGCCGCCACCCTGCTAATGATGGCGCTGTCCAACGCGTTCGAGCACGCCGATGACGATCCGCTCGCCGCCGCGTGGAAGCGCGTGGTGACGCCGGCGGCGAAGTTCTGGATCTGCAAGCGCGCGCTGGAGGCCACCGGCGAGGCCATGGAAGTCTGGGGCGGCAACGGCTACGTCGAGGAAGGCCCGATGGCGCGCCTCTACCGCGAGGCGCCGGTGAACTCGATCTGGGAAGGCTCGGGCAACATCATGTGCCTCGATGTCCTGCGCGCGTTGCAGCGCAATCCCGAGGATGGCGCGCGCATCCTGCAGGACCTGGCGCGGCTGGCCAACGGCCACGCCGCCGTGCGCGCGGAGCTGGCGTCGCTACAGGCGATGCTGCGCGAGCCCGCGGAGCACCTGGAGGCCAGCGGCCGCCGGTTTGCGCAGGGCCTCGTCCTGACGGCGCAGGCGGCACTGATGCTGGCGCATGGCGACCCCGAATCGGCCGAGCAGTTTGTCTCCAGCCGCCTTGGCCGCCAGCATGGGCGCGTGTTCGGGACGCTTGACGCCGATTCGGGCACGCTCCTGCGCATCGCCAATCGCGCGTGGCCGGCCTGATTCGCCCGATTCACCGGATTCACCGCTCACCCCGGACGGGACGCAGGCCTCGATGCAGGCCTGACGCGCCCGTCCGCCCTTCCATTACTGATCCGGCGTTTGCGCCCCCATCGGCAATCCAGCGTTTCAAACGTCCCGTGCGGACTTCGTACAGTCGATGCTGCAGCGCACATATTGCGCCTTCAGGCGCCGTCGGCCCTGCCGTAAACCTTGAGGCGACGGGCTCCGGCCTGCTGCATACCCCAAGTCGCCATCAACGGGCTGCCGTGCCACAAGCATGTGCCGCAAACGCCTCATGAACATCAGCAAACGCCTGCTTCTTACGCTTTCCCTCGCCTTGCTTGCCCTGCTTTTCGTCGGCCTCGGCGGCATCTGGCAACTCAATCAATCGCAACAACGCTTCGATTTCTTCAACGACAACACGCTGGGCAGCGTGCGGCACCTGAACGCCGTCGCGGATGCCGTGGGCAACATGCGCGAAGGGCTGTACCGCCATGCGATGACCGACGACACCGCGGCGAAGGTCCAGGCCGAAGCGCTGCTGGCCAAGAGCGGCCAACGCTTCGACGAGTTGCTGGCGGTCTATGAACGCGATGACATCGCCGACGATACCGATCGCACGCTGCTCGCAGCCGATCGCGCCGCGGGCAAGCGCTATCGCGACGAATTCGCCGCATTCTTCGATCGCTCCAATAACAACGATTACGCCGCCACGCAGCAAATGCTGACCGCCGGCGCCATGCACGACGCGTCGATCGCGCTGCGCAAGGCCATCGACGAGCATGTCGCGTACAACACGAAACTCGGCGACGAGACCGTGGCGGACAACAAGCTGCAGCACAAGTGGTCCGTGCGCGTGTTCCTGACCGTCATCGCCGCATCCGTCCTGTTCACGGGATTCATGGCGTTGTCGCTCTACCGCCGGATCCGGCACAGCCTGGAAGACATCCAGGGCACGCTGCTGCATGTCAGCCAGTCGCTGGACCTCGATCACCGGGCGACGGTCGGCCAGCTCGATGAAATCGGCCTGACCGCGCAGTCGTTCAACACGCTGATCGAGCGCGTCGGCCAGACACTGCGCGACGTGCGCCAGTCCAGCGATTCCGTCAGCGTGGCCGCCGCGCAGATCGCCGCCGGCAACACCGACCTGTCCGCCCGCACGGAGCAACAGGCCGCATCGCTGGAAGAGACCGCATCGAGCATGGAGGAGCTGACCACCACCGTGCGCCAGAACGCGGACAACGCCCGCCAGGCGAGCTCGCTCGCGTCCAACGCGGCGCTGGTCGCGGACGAGGGCAATCAGGCCGTCCAGCAGATGGTCGATACGATGGGCGCCATCAGCGGCAGCTCGGAACGCATCGCCGAAATCACCACGCTGATCGAGGGCATCGCGTTCCAGACTAATATCCTGGCACTCAACGCCGCCGTGGAAGCGGCGCGCGCAGGGGAACAGGGCCGGGGCTTTGCCGTGGTGGCCGGCGAGGTGCGCAGCCTGGCGCAGCGCTCGTCCAGCGCCGCCAAGGAAATCAAGGAACTGATCGAGAGCTCGGTCGATACGGTGCGCACCGGCTCCAGCCAGGCGCAGGGCGTGGGCAACACGATGACGGAGATCCGCCAGGCTGTGAAGCGCGTGTCGGACATCATCGCGGAGATCGCCGCGGCGTCGCAGGAACAGAGCGCCGGCATCGAGCAGGTGGGCCACGCGGTGGGCCAGATGGACCAGGTAACGCAGCAGAACGCGGCATTGGTGGAAGAAGCGGCCGCAGCAGCCCAGTCCCTGGATGAACAGGCGGGCAAGCTGCGCGAGACCGTGGGTCAGTTCCAGATGCGCGGCTGAACCACGCAGGAGGCGGACGCCGCCTAGTCGGCGGCTACTGTCTCCCGTATTCGCAGCGTCACGTGGGGCGCATAGCGGATCAGATCGTGGGCGCGCTCGCCGATCATGATCGACGGCGCGTTGGTATTGCCGCCGATCAGCGTCGGCATGACGGACGCGTCCACGACACGCAGCCCCTCCACGCCCCGCACGCGCAACTGCGGATCCACGACGGCCAGCGGGTCCATGCCCATGCGGCACGTACCCACCGGATGGTAGATCGTGTCCGCGCGACGGCGGATCATCGCGCGCACCGCATCGTCGTCGGTGCCATCCGCCTGCAATCCCTCCGAATACAGCTCGCGGCCGCCAAAGGATGCCAGCGGCGGCTGGGCAAAGATCTGCCGCACGATGCGCACGCCGGCCAGCAGGTCCTCCATGTCTTGTGGATCGGACAGGTAGCGGGGATCGATGTGCGGGGCATCGCGCATGTCGGGCGATGCCAGCCTGACCTCGCCGCGGCTGTGCGGCCGCAGCCCGCAGACGTGGCAGGAATAGCCATGCCCCAGGTTGAGGTGCCGCATATGGTCGTCGGCCATGCCCACCACGAAGTGGAGTTGCAGGTCCGGCTCGTCCAGATCCGGCCGGCTGCGCAGGAATGCGCCGGCTTCCGCGAAGTTCGACGTCAGCATGCCGGAATGATCGCGACGGTAGCGCAATATCTCGCCCAGCAGGTGGCCTGCGCCACGCAGCGACAGGCCGAACAGTTCCGACGCGGCCACGCGCTTGTGCAGGATGACGTCCAGATGGTCCTGCAGGTTGCCGCCGACGCCGGGCAGGTCGTGCACCACGGTCACGCCGTGTTCGCGCAGGTGCGCGGCCGGGCCGATGCCTGACGCCATCAGCAACTGGGGCGACCCGAACGCCCCGGCTGACACGATGACCTCGCGTCGCGCGTGCAGGATGACTTCGCGGCCATCGCGCCACGCCAGCACGCCGACGGCACGCCGTCCCTCGAACAGGATGCGCAGCACCTGGGTGCCGGTCAGCACATGCAGATGCGCACGGCCGCCGTTGCAGGCGCGGTCGCGCGCGTTGCCGCCATGCAGGTAGGCGCGCGCGGCATTCCAGCGTTCACCGTTGTGCTGCGTGACCTGGAACCAGCCCACGCCCTCCTGCTCGTCACCGTTGAAGTCGTCGTTGCGCGGATAGCCGGCCAGCTGCGCGGCGTCGATGAAATGCTGACCGAAAGGATTGGGCGAGCGCAGGTCGCTGACATGAAGCGGGCCGGTGCCGCCGTGCAGGGGATCGTCGTCATGGCCGGCCACGCGCTCGTTGCACTCCGCGCGGCGGAAGTACGGCAGCACGTCGTCCCACGACCACCCATCGCAACCGGCGGCGGCCCAGCCGTCGTAGTCGCGGGGGCGGCCGCGCATGTAGATCATGGCGTTGATGGATGACGATCCGCCCAGGCCCCGGCCGCGAGGCTGGTAGCCGCGCCGGCCGTCCAATCCGTCCTGCGGCACGGTCTGGTAGGCGTAGTTGCGCGCGCCCGCGCGCGGCAGGATGGCCGCACACGCCGCGGGTGTGCGGACCAGCACATGGTGATCGTGCTGCCCCGCCTCCACGAGGCCGATGCTGTCGTTCCCGCTGTCGGCCAGCCGGCCAGCCAGCGCGCAGCCGGCGGAGCCGGCCCCCACGACGAGATAGTCAAAGGTCATTTCCATCTGTATCCCCGTGAGTCCGGTGTCCGGCACGGCAATGCTTGTCTGGCATGCCCCCCGGTCCCGGTGGGCGCCTGCCGCGAAAATTTAGTGTAGGCGCTGGCGCCGGGGGGGAGAAGCGGCGCGGACGCGGGAGCGGACACCGTCCGCCATCGCCCTGCACCGACCGCCACTGGCCGGGGCCGGCCGCCGTGGCCGCCCCCTGCGTTTGAGGGCAGCCCTCCATTGCGATAACCGAAGGGTTCGCTTATGTTGCGCGATGGTATCAGGCACCCCCAGCCAGACTAGTCGGCCATCAGTCCTGCCCCGGTGAGAAGAAGGAGACCGCAAAAATGAGAGAAGTCCCCGCCATGTCCTCGGTGTTCGACGCGATGCGCGCGGCGTCGCGGCACGATCAGACCCCGTCGTGGGAAATCCGGGCGGATCGCCTGCGCCGGCTGCGGCGGCTCGTGCACGCCAACCAGGAGGCGATCGCCACCGCCATCAGCGATGACTTCACCAACCGGCCCCGCCAGGAGACTGCGCTGCTGGAGACCTTTCCGAGCATCGCCGGCATCAATGATGCACTGCGGCACGGCAAGCGCTGGATGCGCGTGCGCCGGGCCCGCACCGGCCTCTGGTTCAAGCCGGGCCGCTCGCGGCTGATGCCGCAGCCGCTGGGCGTGATCGGCATCGTGGTGCCGTGGAACTACCCGCTGTTCCTGACCGTCGGCCCGCTCGCGGGTGCGCTGGTGGCCGGCAACCGCGCGATGATCAAGCTGTCGGAATACACACCGCGCTTCTCGGCGCTGTTCGCCCAGCTGGTACAGGCCACGTTTGCGCCGGACGAGGTGGCGATCATCAATGGCGATGCCGAGGTTGCCAGCACATTCACCGCGCTGCCGTTCGACCACCTGCTGTTCACGGGATCGACCAGCGTCGGCCATCACGTCATGCGCGCCGCCGCGGCCAATCTGACGCCGGTAACGCTGGAGCTGGGCGGGAAGTCGCCGGCCATCGTCGGACCGGGCGCCGAATTCGACCACGCCGTGGAACGGATCCTGGTCGGCAAGCTGCTCAATGCGGGCCAGACCTGCATCGCCCCCGACTACGTGCTGGTGCCCGAAGCGCAACGCGACCGCTTTGTG
This sequence comes from Cupriavidus sp. 01L415, assembly GCF_056400065.1. Lineage (NCBI taxonomy): Bacteria > Pseudomonadati > Pseudomonadota > Betaproteobacteria > Burkholderiales > Burkholderiaceae > Cupriavidus > Cupriavidus sp. 01L415. Next base: position 230,311 of record NZ_JBFTSP010000001.1, read on the forward strand.
GAATCCGCGCGCCGCTGCGTGAACCGGCTTTACCCCGGCCTCGCACACAACCCCGACTACACGAGCATCATCAGTCCGCGCCACTTCGGGCGGCTGGTGTCGATGATCGAGGCTGCCGGCGCGGCCGGCGCGCGCGTGGTGCCGCTCACCGACGCCGCGCCGGATGCCGACGCGCGCCGGCTGCCGCCCGTGCTGCTGATGGATGTGCCGGATGACGCGATGGCAATGCAGGAGGAGATCTTCGGGCCCGTGCTGCCTGTGGTGACCTATCGCACCGTGGGCGAGGCCATCGCCTTCGTCAATGCGCGCCCGCGCCCGCTGGCGCTGTATGTGTTCGACAAGGGCGCCGAGGTGGTCGATCGCGTGATGCGCCAGACCGTGGCCGGCGGCGTGACCGTCAACGACACGCTGTTCCATATCGCCCAGGACGACCTGCCGTTCGGCGGCGTGGGGCCGAGCGGCATGGGCGCCTATCACGGCGAGGCGGGCTTCGAGACGTTTTCCAAGCTCAAGCCGGTGTTCCATCAGGCCGGCCTGAATGGCGCCGGCCTGCTCAAGCCGCCGTATGGCAAGCGCTTCGAGTCGATGCTGAAGCTGCTGCTGCGCTGAATTTGCCCGATGCCGGGCCTCGCTCGCGGCGGCGCCTAGGCGGCCAGCATGGGCCGCCCCAGCATGCGCGTCAGCACGGCCTCCGGTGAGTGCGTGTGATCGCTGATGGCTTGCGGATCGAGGTAGATGGTCTGCTCCATCATCGCGCGGCCGCGCATGGCGGCGTGCAGCAGCTGGTCGCTGAACACGATCCAGGTCGAGCCCGGCGGGAAACGGAACTCCTGCTGCGGCACGGTCTTCTGGTAGTCCAGGTCGGCCTTGGCCAAGTCGTGCAGTTGCAGCATGCGGTGGTCGTACTCGGATCGCGTGCGCTTGGTGATGTGCAACTGCTTCATCAGCCACGCCTGGCCGGGCCACATGCCGTGCGTCTTCGGCACGAAGTGCTTCGCAAAATCGCCGAACGGCTCGCCCACGCGCCAGACGCGCGGCTCGGCGGGGTCGATGTTGTGGAATACGCGCAGCAACCGCTTGCCCAGCATCGGATTGGACGGGAATGAATCCACGTGCAGCCGCGTATCGTCCTTGCGCCAGCTGACCGGACGGCCGGCGATCTGGCTCGGCCGCAGCGACGTGCCCGCGCGCGTCATGTGCGGGATGTACTCCGGAAACAGCGCGTGGATCAGCGATTCGCTCGATTCGGCATAACGGCGAATCAGCGCGTAGAGATCGGCCAGGTCCTTCTCGCTGCCGGTGGCGCCGCGCACGGCCCGGTCATCGGCGCGCAGGTTGATGTTCTTGGACTTGCCATCGGACCAGCGGCTGTCAAGGAAGCGCTCCTCGCCGGACTGAAAGGGGAAATGGAGGTTCGGGAAATACAGCACGGCGCCCTGCTCCAGTTCGCGGCGCAGCGTGGCGCGGGTCTCGGGTGCGACGGCGGGCGCCCAGTCGGTATAGGGCTGCGTGCGGATCAGGTCCAGGGCGGCGCCTGCCGGCACGGCGCCGGCAGCGGACTGGGGTACGAGGGTGGGCGTGTCGATGGACATGGCCATTCCGGTGGATTGCGGTTGCCCGGATTCTACTCCGCGACGTGCCAGCTGCCACGTGACGCCCGCGCAACAAAAAACCCCGCGGGTCCCGAAGGACCGGCGGGGTTTCACCTGACCGCGATGCGGTGGGTGCTTACAGGCCGGCGGCTGCGCGCAGGGCGGCAACCTTATCCGTGGCTTCCCACGAAAATTCCGGCTCTTCGCGGCCAAAGTGGCCATACGCAGCGCTCTTCTCGTAGATCGGACGCAGCAGGTCGAGCATCTGCACGATGCCCTTCGGACGCAGGTCGAAATGCTCCTGCACCAGTGCGGCGATCTTCTCGTCGGAGATCTTGCCGGTGCCTTCCGTGTACACGGTCACGTTGATCGGGCGGGCCACGCCGATGGCGTAGCTCACCTGCACCTGGCACTGGCGCGCCAGACCGGCGGCCACAACGTTCTTGGCCACGTAGCGGGCGGCGTAGGCAGCCGAGCGGTCCACCTTCGACGGATCCTTGCCGGAGAACGCACCGCCACCGTGCGGCGAAGCGCCACCGTAGGTGTCGACGATGATCTTGCGGCCGGTCAGGCCGCAGTCGCCTTGCGGGCCACCGATCACGAAACGGCCGGTCGGGTTCACCAGGTACTTGGTTTCCTTGAGCATCTCGGCCGGCAGCACCGGCTTGATGATCTCTTCGATCACGGCTTCGCGGATCTGTGCCTGCGAGATGTCCGGTGCGTGCTGGGTCGACAGCACCACGGTATCCACGCTGTGCGGGCGGCCGTCGACGTAACGCACGGTCACCTGCGACTTGGCATCCGGACGCAGCCAGGGCAGGCGGCCGTCGCGGCGCAATTGCGACTGACGCTCCACCAGACGGTGGGCGTAGTAGATCGGGAACGGCATCAGTTCCGGGGTCTCGTCGCAGGCGTAGCCGAACATCAGGCCCTGGTCGCCGGCACCCTGGTTCAGGTAGTCGTCAGACGCGCGGTCCACGCCCTGGGCGATGTCCGGGGATTGCTTGTCATACGCGACCAGCACGGCGCAACCCTTGTAGTCGATGCCGTAGTCGGTGTTGTCGTAGCCAATGCGCTTGATGGTGTCGCGAGCGACTTGGATGTAGTCGACGTTGGCCGTCGTGGTGATTTCACCAGCCAGCACTACCAGACCGGTGTTGCACAGGGTTTCGGCCGCCACGCGGGCGTACTTGTCCTGAGCAAGGATGGCGTCCAGGACGGCGTCCGAAATCTGGTCGGCGACTTTATCGGGATGACCTTCGGAAACGGATTCCGAAGTGAACAGGAAGTCGTTTGCCACGAGCTTATTTCTCCAGGTTGGCTATTGCGTGCCAGCGTTGGGAAACGGCGCGGCGACGCTTTAGCGGTATTTTCAGGCCACTCGGATAGAGCGGCATCGCCCCGCAAGTTGTCAGTTAACTCGGCGATACAGGCTATTATACGCGCCTGCCGTCTTCGCTGCATCGCGCCAATGAAGGCAGCGCCACAGCGCAAGCCCGGGCGGGTACGCATTCAGCACGATACCAGCGAGGCAGCTCGCGCAATCTGGCGCCGGCAAGCCTTTTTTGCCCGCAATTCCGCGAATTGCCCGGCGGCGTAAGCCTCGGGCCACCGCGGGTACGTGACCCGGGACGGCAGCCAAGACCAAGAACACCCTGCCGGCCCCAGGCCGGCCTTTGTCCCTGACGGCGTCATGACATTTCTCTTCTGGCTCATTTCCCGCCTGCCGCTACGCGTGCTGCACGCCATCGGTGGCGCGCTGGGCTTGCTGGTGGCGCGCCTGCCCGGCCGCTACGGCCGGCGGCTCACCGAGAACTTCCGCCTGGCGTACCCGGACGCCACCGACGACATGCTGGCGGAGGCCGCCCGCTCCACGGGCAGGCTGATCATGGAGATGCCGTATTTCTGGAGCCGCAAGTCACTCGACGTCCCCCTGGAAAGATTCGACGACTACCTCTGGCCCTACCTGAACGAGATCCGGCCGAATGGCAAGGGCGTGATCATCCTGACGCCGCATCTTGGCTGCTTCGAGGTGCTGCCACAGTCGCATGCGCGACACCATCCGGTGACGTGCCTGTTCAAGCCGCCCCATCAGCCGTGGTTGCGAGACTTCGTCGAACGCATGCGCACGCGCCACAACATCTCCATGGCTCCAGCCAACCCGCGCGGCGTTCGCATGCTGGTCAAGGCACTCAAGCGCGGCCAGGCCGTGGGCATCCTGCCGGACCAGGTGCCCAGCGCCGGTGAAGGCACATGGGCGCCCTTCTTTGGCAAGCCGGCCTATTCCATGACGCTGGTACACCGGCTGCAGCAGCTGACCCAATCCCCGGTGGTGATGGTGTTTGCCGAGCGCCTGCCGCGCGGCGCCGGCTATCGGGGACACCTGCGCGTCCTGTGCGACGGCGGCATGCTGCCCGAGGATCCGTCCGCGAGCGCCGCCGTGATCAACCGGACCATCGAGGAACTGATCGCGATCAACCCGACCCAGTACCTCTGGGGCTACAACCGCTACAAGCATCCGGCCGGCGCCGGACTGCCGCCCGATACCGCCGGCACTGCCCCGGCGGCTCCCAACGACACCATCCAATGAGCCGCATCTTTACCTGGCTCGGCATCGGTCTCCTGACCGTGCTGGGCAAATTGCCGTACCCGCTCGTCGCCCGTTTTGGCGAAGGCCTGGGCAGCCTGCTGTACCGGATCCCCAGCAGCCGCCGCGAGGTGGTGCGCGCCAACCTGCGCCTGTGCTTTCCGGACAAGACCGAGGCGGAAATCGACGCGATGTCGCGCGAGACCTTCCGCCATATCTTCCGCAGCTTTGCCGAGCGCGGCATCTTCTGGACCGGCAGCGAGGCGCAGATGCGCCGCTGGGTGCAGATCGACGACCAGGCGAACCTGGTTGCGCTGGACGGAAAGCCCCATATCCTGGTGACGATGCACCTCTCCGGCGTGGAAGCCGGCGCGATTCGCCTGACGATCCACCTGCGCGATCACGTGGGGCGTTCGGGGGCCTCGCTCTACACGAAGCAGAAGAATGCGCTGTTCGACGGCTTCCTGAAGCATGCGCGGGGCCGCTTTGGCGCCAACATGATTTCCCGCAACGACAGCGCGCGCGACATCCTGCGCTGCCTGAAGAAGGGCGAGGCGCTGCAACTGATCGCCGACATGGACTTTGGCGAGCGGGACTCGGAGTTCGTGCCGTTCTTCGGCGTGCAGGCGCTGACGCTGACGTCGGTGTCGCGGCTGGCCCGGCTGACCGGCGCCAAAGTGGTGCCGATCTACACGGAGATGCTGCCGGACTACAAGGGCTACATCCTGCACATCCTGCCCGCGTGGGAGGACTATCCGGGCGACAGCGTGACCGACGACACGCGCCGCATGAACGCCTTCTTCGAGGACGCGATCCGGCCCCGCGTGACCGAGTACTACTGGGTCCACAAGCGCTTCAAGCATCGCCCGCCCGGCGAGCCCGAGATCTACTGACGCCCCCCCGGCAGACTGCCACGGCCACCGCTACAATCGCACCATGAAACTCCAGTTCACCAAGATGCATGGCGCCGGCAACGACTTCGTCGTGCTGGACGGCATTCACCAGAAGCTCGACCTCACCGACGCGCAATGGCGCGCGCTGGCCAGCCGGCATTTCGGCGTGGGCGCGGACCAGATCCTGATCGTCGAAAAGTCCACACGCGACGATGTGGACTTCCGCTACCGTATCTTCAATTCGGATGGCGGCGAGGTGGAGCACTGCGGCAACGGCGCCCGCTGCTTCGTGCGATTCGTCACGGACAAGGGCATGACCGACAAGCGCTCGGTGCGCGTGGAAGTGATGAACGGCGTCATCACGCTGACGCTGCAGGATGACGGCCAGGTCACGGTCGACATGGGTGCGCCCGAACTGGAGCCGGCACGCGTGCCGTTCCAGTCCGAGGGCCTGCCGACGCGCACGGAAGGCGACGACACGGTCTACGGCCTGGAAATCAACGGCCGCACCGCCTGGATCTCGGCAGTGTCGATGGGCAATCCGCACGCGGTGCAGGTGGTCGACGATGTGGAACAGTTCCCGGTGCTGCAGGATGGCCCCGTGATCGAGCATCACATGACTTTCCCCCGGCGCGTCAACGCCGGCTTCATGCAGATCGTGGATCGCCGCACGATCCGCCTGCGCGTATTCGAACGTGGCGCGGGTGAAACGCTGGCCTGCGGCACGGGCGCATGCGCGGCCGTGGTGGCCGGCATCCGGCGCGGCCTGCTCGACTCGCCTGTCAAGGTACATACGCACGGCGGCGACCTGACCATCGCCTGGGACGGCACGGGTCAGCCCGTGCAGATGACGGGGCCGGCCACGACGGTCTTCGAAGGCTCCATCGACCTCGCCGCGCTGAATACCTGAATACCCGAATGCCAGCCGAACGGCGCCGCGATTTGACGGTGCCGGCGGCTTGCACGACCATGCAGTCTGGTGTGACCCTCAGATGGAGAGCCCATGACGCTGGACGACTTCCGCATCGCCAACGGCAAGAAATTCAACCTTGCCGACTTTGCCGCCGACAGCAAACCGCTGTCCACCGGCAGCAAGGAATCCGACCTCGCCCGGCTGGCCATTCTCTCGGCCCAGCTCGATGTGCAACAGGACATCTTCTACGCCGAGCACCGCCGCAAGCTGCTGGTCATCCTGCAGGGGATGGATACCAGCGGCAAGGACGGCACGGTGCGCTCGGTCTTCCGCAGTTTCGATCCGTTGGGCATCCGCGTGGTGAGCTTCAAGGCGCCCACCGCGGAGGAGCTTGCGCGGGACTACCTGTGGCGTGTTCACGCACAGGTGCCTCGCGCCGGCGAGATCGCGCTGTTCAATCGCAGCCAGTATGAGGACGTGCTGATCACGCGCGTGCACGGGTGGATCGACGAAGCCGAGTGCGAGCGGCGATACCAGCAGATCCGCGCCTTCGAATCGATGCTGACCGAGACCGGCACGACGATCGTCAAGTGCTTCCTGCACATCTCCAAGGGCGAGCAGAAGGCGCGCCTGGAGGCACGCATCGCCGATCCGGAAAAGCACTGGAAATTCGATCCGCAGGACCTGGCCGAACGCAAGTTCTGGAAGGAATATCAGCAGGCCTACGAGGCCGCCATCGCGGCTACCGCCACGCCGGAATGCCCGTGGTACGTCGTGCCGGCGGATTCCAAAAGCCACCGCAACCTGATGGTGGCGGAGATCCTGGCCTCGGTATTCGATCAGCTCAAGCCGGCCTACCCGCCGCCCAAGCCGGAGCTGGCGAAGCTGGTCGTGGAGTAATTACGATTCGTCGCCTCGGTGTACGTCATGCGTAACGAAAGGCCGCTCCGGACCGGGCATCGCCAGCCACTTCGGATGCCTGAGCGTATCGCGGATGTCTTCCAGCCCGCTGGCCCAGTGTTCGTGCATGGTCAGCGCGCCGAACTGGTAGTCCTTGGCGCTGCCTTCGAACGATTTGTCGCGGTAGATCAGCTGGATCACGTTGCGACGCGCGTCGCAAGCGTGGTCGGCCGCGCGCTGGTACCACGGGTCGTCGCGCTTTGACGGCGGCACCAGCGCCATCAGTTCACTCAACATGCGGCGATAGTTCTGCTGCTCGCGCATATAGTCGGTGATGGCCCGCGTGCGGCTGGAATACTGGATGTCCTTCTGACGCTCGGCCACATCCAGCAGATTGTGCGGCAGCTTGCCGCGCGCGCTCCACAGGTCGACCTGGAAGATCAGCGCATCGCGTCGCGGCTGCGCGGTCAGCACTTCCTGCAACGGCGTGTTCGAGACCAGCCCGCCATCCCAATAGTACTCGCCATCGATCTCGACCGCCGGGAAACCAGGCGGCAACGCGCCCGACGCCATGAAATGCTCAGGCCGCAGCGTCTGGCGGGTATTGTCGAAATAGGCGAAGTTGCCCGTGCGCACGTTGACGGCTCCTACCGAGACGCGCATCTCCCTAGGGTGGTTGATGCGATCGAAATCGGCAAAGCGCTCGAGTGTCGCCTTGAGCGGCGCGGTGTCGTAGTAGCTGGCGCGGGCCGGATCATCGCATCGCGCCCAGAGGTCGGTGATGCCACGCGGCGTGAAAAAGCCGCGCTGGCCTTCGAGCATCGCGCGCGCGGCATTGAAGCTGTCGAACCAGATCCGCATCGGCTCCGGCCACGTGGGGGCCGTCTCCGTCAGCAAATCGACCGGCAGGCCCGGCAGCCAGGGCTGCGCGCAAATGTATTCCCAGAACGCGCGTAGTTGCGCGACGCGGGTTTCGGGTGGGTTGCCGGCGATCACTGCGGCATTGAGCGCGCCGATGGAGATACCGGCGATCCAGTTGGGATGGATGCCGCCTTCGGACAGGCCCTGGTAGACGCCAGCCTGGTAGGCGCCGAGCGCGCCGCCACCCTGCAGCACCAGCGCGCGCACCGCGTAGGCTTCGTGCGCCGGGCCGTCGCCGGGCAGCGCGTCGGGGGCGCAGTGATCGCTCAAGGCGGAACGGCGGGGGCTGGCGCCGGACTTCGTCGATTTGGCTGACTTGGCTGATTTGGCGGGCGTCTCCGGGATCGTCGATCCACCGGGGCGCTTTGCCCGCGCGGGCGTCGCCGTCGATGCAGAATCCTGCGGGGCCGCGCCCTGCTCGCCGAGCTCCCGCCCGATGGCCTCCGCTACCTGCTGCTGCCGCTTGTCCGCCACACCGCGCTCCTAGGTGGGCGCGCCATTGGAGCGCGCCCGGGTTCCCGCCCGTGCTGTCGATGCCCGCCCCGACGGGGCGGTGCCGTCAGACGCCGTACTTCTGACGATAGGCCGCCACGGCGTCGCGAGAGTTCCCGAGGGCCGGGTCCTTCGAGGCATCGAGGTAGGCCAGCAGGTCCTTCAGGCTGGCGATGGAGATCACCGGCACGCCGTACTCGCGCTGCACGTCCTGCACGGCCGAATGCGTGCCGATGTTGTCGGCCGTGCCGCTCTTTTCCATGCGGTCGAGGGCAATCAGCACGGCGGCCGGCTCGGCGCCCGCGGCGCGGATCAGCTGCATCGACTCGCGCACGGAGGTGCCTGCCGAGATCACGTCGTCGACGATCACGACCTTGCCCCGCAGCTTGGCGCCCACCAGCGTGCCACCTTCGCCGTGGTCCTTGGCTTCCTTGCGGTTGTAGGCAAACCCGACATCGCGGCCCAGGCCGGCCAGCGCCACGGCGGTGGCCGACGCCAGCGTGATGCCCTTGTAGGCCGGCCCAAACAGCACGTCGAACTGCACGCCCGAGCCAAGCAGGGTTTTCGCATAGAATTGCGCCACCTGACCCAGCATCGCGCCCTGATTGAACAGGCCGGCGTTGAAGAAGTACGGCGACTTGCGGCCCGCCTTGGTCACGAACTCGCCGAAAGACAGCACACCCGCGTCGAGTGCGAAGCGGATGAAGGTCTGGCTGAGGTCGTCCGGCGTCGTCTGCTGCGTCATCTTTTCTCTCTGAATTCAAAATTTCCCGAGATGTTACGGATTATCAGCGCCAACCTCAACGGCATCCGTTCGGCCTCCAAGAAGGGCTTCTTCGAATGGATGGGCAAGCAGGAAGCGGACATGGTCTGCGTCCAGGAACTCAAGGCCCAGGAAGCCGACATGACCGAGGCGTTCCTCGCGCCACATGGCTACCACGGCTTTTTCCACTATGCCGAGAAAAAGGGCTATAGCGGTGTTGGCCTGTACACCCGGCACAAGCCCGAACGTGTGATCACGGGCTTTGGCAATCCCGAGTTCGACGCCGAGGGCCGCTACGTGGAGGTGCAGTATCCGCACCTCGCGGTGATCTCGGTCTACGTGCCGTCGGGCTCGAGTTCCGAGGAACGCCAGCTCGCCAAGTTCCGCTTCATGGAGGCCTTCCTGCCTCACCTGCTCCAACTGCGGGCCAGCGGGCGCGAGGTCGTGTTGTGCGGTGATGTCAACATCGCACACAAGGAAATCGACATCAAGAACTGGAAGGGCAACCTGAAGAATTCCGGGTTCCTGCCCGAGGAGCGCGCCTGGGTCGGCGAACTCTTCGACCGCCACGGCTACGTGGACGTGTTCCGCAAGCTGGATCCGCGCCCGGAGCAATACACCTGGTGGAGCAATCGCGGCCAGGCGTACGCGAAGAACGTCGGGTGGCGTATCGATTACCACCTGGCCACGGCGACCATCGCCGCCACGGCAAAGGCCTGCTCGATCTACAAGGACGAGAAATTCAGCGACCACGCGCCGCTGTCGATCGACTACGACTTCCCGCTGTGAGTGGAGGCCCCGGCGATCGGGCCGCCCCCCGTGCCCGATCGCCGGAAGCGTTGCCGACCGGCTCCGGACGGCGGTCTGGCCGGCGCCGGACATCGGTCCGGTAGTCTCCCGTAACAGCCGCCTCGCCACTTTCTCGTAAACCCTGCGTGTGGCTGCCAACCTCGCTACAATGCAGGTTCCGCGCCGCCCTGGCGGCGGGGGCTTTTTCGTATTTTCCAGAGTGAGTCCGCCATGGTTTTCAAAGTGTTCGTCGATGGTCAGGAAGGCACCACCGGTCTCCGGCTGCTTGACTATCTCTCGGGTCGCACCGATGTGGAGCTGCTGCGCATTGCCGATGACAAGCGCAAGGACCCGCAAGAGCGAGCACGCTTCCTGAATGCCTCGGACGTGTCGTTCCTCTGCCTGCCGGACGTGGCCTCGCGCGAGGCCGTATCGCTGGTGACCAACCCGAACACCTGCGTGATCGACGCCAGCACGGCATTCCGCACCTCGGACAACTGGGCCTATGGCCTTCCGGAACTGACCCGCGGCCAGCGTGAAAAGGTACGCGCCAGCAAGCGCATCGCGGTGCCGGGCTGCCACGCCAGCGCCTTTGTCCTCGCCGTACGTCCGCTGGTGGAAGCCGGCCTGATGCCGGCCGACTACCCGGTTTCGGCATTCTCGCTGACCGGCTACAGCGGTGGCGGCAAGAAGATGATCGCCGAGTTCGAAGCTGGCGGTAACCCGAAGCTGGAAAGCCCGCGCCCGTATGCGCTGGGCCTGGAACACAAGCACCTGCCCGAAATGCGCGTGCAGGCCGGCCTGTCGCAGGCGCCGATCTTCAACCCGATCGTCGGCAACTTCCTGAAGGGCCTGGCCGTGACCGTGCCGGTATTCCCGGCGCTGCTGTCGCGCAAGGCCGATGCCGAGGCGATCCTGGACATCTATCGCCGGCATTACGAAGGCGAGCAGTTCGTGCGCGTGCATCCGTTCAACAGCGATGCCAACCTGGACGGCGGATTCTTTGACGTGCAGGCCAGCAACGACACCAACCGCGTCGACCTGTTCGTGTTCGGCAACGGCGATCGCATGGACCTGGTGGCACGCCTGGACAACCTCGGCAAGGGCGCGGCCGGTGCGGCCGTGCAATGCATGAACGTCCACCTGGGCGCGGACGAGGCAACTGGCCTGACTGCCTGAGCCCTCCCGTCCCAATGAAAAAGCCGGCGCAAGCCGGCTTTTCTGCTTTCTGGCGATTTACGCGCAAATCCGCGCGGAAATCCGCGAGCCAATCCGCGAACTAGTTGGCCACCGATTCCGCGCGGCAAGCCACGCGGCGATTGGCCGCCCAATCAGCCGCCCGAGGCCTTCACCACCGTGGCCTTGAGCGCCACGCCGATATACGCCGACCCCTTGGCGCAAACGTAGGTCGCGTCGCTGGCGGTCTCGTCATCCTTCCAGTTGCTGTGGATCTCCACCACCGCGTTGCTACCCTCCTGACTGGCGCGCTGCTGCAACTCCTGCACGGCCTGCACGAAGACCGTGGCACACAGGTCGGCATCGGTCGGCATCGCGCTGTCGGGCACCTGGCTGACCGGGCGGCGCACCCGCTTGACGGTCTTGAACGGTTTGGGGTCCGTCGCCCCGTCGAGCCTGTTGAAACCGAACAGCAGCTTCACGTTGGGATTGATGCGGGACTTGGCGTCCGGCGAGGCCAGCGCCTTGTCGATCGGCATCGTCAGCAATTCATCGGCGGCGCTGGCAGCGCCGCTGGCCAGCAGGGCGGCCGCCACCAGGCCGCAACGCAATACTGTCTTCATCTCGGTTCTCCCTGATCAGGCGATGCAATGCCTGGATGAATGCGGCCTGAACGCGGCTTGGACGCCCCGCCCAACCGGGACGCAAGCACCACTTTTTCATCCTACAGGATAGGTCGATAACCGGACCGGATCGCCGTCTTTACTTTTTTAGTGGCCGCTGGCGGTCTTCGTCGCCGGCGTCGACGGGGGCGCCCCCGAGGTTGGCCATGTTGGGCTTGTAGGGCGCGAGCTTCTCCATCGGCATGCTCATGGCCTTGGCATAGAGCGGCATGACCTCGGCCATATGCGCCTCCAGCACGGCGATGCGGCTGCGCCCGGAGGGGTGGGTGGAGGTGAACTCGTCCCCGGCCTGCAGCACGGTCCCCATCTTCTGCCACAGGGTGATGGCCGCGCGCGGATCGTAGCCGGCCCGCGCGGCGATATCCATGCCGATCAGGTCCGCCTCGGTTTCCTCCAGCCGCGAGAACCGCAGGGTCACCAGACGGGCATTGTTGCCAATGTCCGTGTTGCCGAGGTTGCCGAACCCGGTCAGTTGCGACACCACATTGGCCCCGAGGTTGGAGATTTCCGACTGGGCCGCGCGTTGGCGCGCGTGCTCCTCCAGCGCGTGGGCGATCTCGTGGCCCATGACCATGGCCACTTCGTCGTCGGTGAGCTTGAGCTGGTCCAGCAGGCCCGTGTAGATGGCCATCTTGCCGCCGGGCATGCAGAACGCGTTGACCTGCTTCGACCCGATCAGGTTGATTTCCCACGCCCAGCGGCCGGCGCGCGGATTCCACAGGACGGTCTCCGGCAACAGCCGGATGCCGATTTCGCGCAGGCGCTGCACCTGCGGATTGTCGTCGCCGGCCAGCGCATGCTTGGCAATGGCCTCCTGCTTGAGCTGCTCATATTCCCGGGCGGCCTGCTGGTCGATGACCTCCATCGGCACGATCTCGCGCACCTTGGAATAGCGGCGCTCCACGCGCACGCCATCGTCCGGCGCGGCGACCAGGGCCACCTCCTGCGCCATGGCCGGCAGACCAAGGCAGGCCGCCGCCGCGCAGGCCAGCCATGCGGCGGGCAGGCGATACCGGCGGGGGAATGCGGGCGATTCCTCGGACGCGATCAGGGGCACGACAGGGCTCGGCAACGAAGAGTTCGGGGCGGCGCAAACGGTGATGCAATAATACACGGCACCCGTGCAACGGCGACGTCGGGCATTCCCCGTCCCGCGTGCCACCGCACGGCCGCGGCATCCGCCTCATCGCACCGCCATCCATGAATTTTCGCGACTATCTCGACATCTTCCGCAACCGCCGCATCGGCGCCATGCTGACGCTTGGCTTTGCGTCCGGGCTGCCGCTGGCGCTCACTTCAGGCACGCTGCAGGCCTGGATGACCGTCGAGGGCCTCGACATCAAGACCATCGGCTTCTTCTCGCTGGTCGGGCAGGCCTATATCTTCAAGTTCCTGTGGGCGCCGCTGATGGACCGCTTCACGCCGCCGCTGCTCGGCCGCCGGCGCGGCTGGCTGCTGGTGACGCAGCTCGGGCTGGTGGCTAGCATCGCCGCCATGGCGTTCTGTCCGCCGCGGGAGGCGCTCTGGGCACTGGCCGCGCTGGCGACGCTGGTCGCCTTCCTGTCGGCGTCCCAGGACATTGTGTTCGATGCCTACAGCACCGACGTGCTGCGCCCCGCCGAGCGCGGCGCCGGTGCGGCGGTCAAGGTGCTGGGCTACCGCCTGGCAATGCTGGTATCGGGCGGGCTGGCCTTGTACCTGGCCGATCGCGTGCTGGGGTGGCCGCAGATGTACCTGCTGATGGCGGCCTTGATGGCGGTCGGGCTGGTCACGCTGCTCTGGGCCCCCGAACCCGACGCGCCGGCGCGGGCGCCGCGATCGCTGGAAGAGGCGGTGGTCGGCCCGCTGCGCGACTTCTTTGGCCGCCAGGGCGCCTGGTGGCTGTTGCTGCTGATCGTGCTGTACAAGCTGGGCGATGCTTTCGCGGGCAGCCTGTCGACCACGTTCCTGATCCGCGGGCTCGGCTTCGACCCGGGCGAGGTCGGCATCGTCAACAAGACGCTCGGGCTGGCCGCCACCATCATCGGCGCGCTGTTCGGCGGGTCGCTGATGGTGCGCCTGGGGCTGTATCGGTCCCTGATGCTGTTCGGCATCCTGCAGGGGGTGTCGAACCTGGGCTACTGGATCCTGTCCGTCACGCCACCGCACCTGTGGTCGATGGGCGCGACGATCGCCATCGAGAACATCTGCGGCGGCATGGGCACAGCGGCCTTCGTGGCGCTGCTGATGACGCTGTGCAATCGCTCGTTCTCCGCCACGCAATACGCGTTGCTGTCCGCCCTGGCGTCGATCGGCCGCGTGTATGTGGGCCCGACGTCAGGCTACATGGTCGAAGCCTGGGGCTGGGCGCCGTTCTACCTTGGCACGGTCCTCGCCGCCGTGCCCGGCGTGGTGCTTTTGTGGGCGATGCGCGGCACCGTCCACCGCTACGAGGCGCAGGCGCGGGAGCCGGCCGAGGCGGCCGTCGCGCGCCCGGCCTGATCATTCCTTGTAGTAGACGATCTGGTGTGACGTGGCCAGCAGCTCGCCGCTGGCACTCCAGATCTGCGCGCTCTGGTCGAAAAATCCCTGACGGAACACCTGCGCCCGCGCGCTGCCGAGCACGTGGCTGTTGCCCAGCCCGGCCAGCGTGGCCGCATCGGCATGGAAATAGGTGGTCAGGGACACCGTGCCAGCCGGCACGAAACCCGCGCGCTTGAGGAAAATCCGGGGGTAGAACGCGTCGCACCAGGCGGCCACGGCCGCGTAGTCGGGCGTGCGGGCCGGCTCGTCACGGAGCCAGAACTGCGTCAGGCTGTCCGGATGCTCGGTGCCCGGCGACGCGGAGGGCTTGGCGCCACGCACCGCGCGCATGTCGTAGCTGCCCAGCCAACGCACGGGTGCAAAGCCGCCCATGCCAGGCAACGTCTCGGCCGGCGGCACATCGGGCATCACCGCCTCGCCCGTCCCCCATGTTGTGCGACGCACCGCGAACACGGCACTGCCAGTGGTCGTCACCTCGCCGTTCTGGCGCAGTTCCAGGTGCCAGTGCTGGGTCGAACGGTTGGTGCGGGAAGGCCGTGCCTCGATCTCGAAGGGCCCCTCGGCGATCGGCCCGGCAAAGTTGACGGTCAGCGCGCTCGGATCGCCCAGCCGCTCCGGGTGTTGCAGCGCGGCCTGCAGCAGCGTGGCCGCCGTGACGCCGCCAAACGGGCCGATCATGTTCCAGTAGGCTTGGCTCGTGCGGCCCAGGAAGCGGTGCGGGCCGGCGGGCTCCAGCGTCAGGGCATCGTCCAGCGGATGTAGCGTATCCGCCACGATGGCGGTTGCGAGGGGCGCTTGGGTCATGGCAAAAAAGTACGATCGTTCGGTAATTGACGTACGGTATGCCTGCCCTGCCCCGGCGTCAAGCCAGCGGGACTCCAGTCCCGCCAGGCAGACCGGTCAGCCGCGTGCGCGGCGCCCGATCGGCAGCGTCCAGCCCAGCTGGTTGGCAATCACGCCCAGGAGCACCAGCACCATGCCGGCAATTTGCATGGGCGACAGCCGCAGGTCGAAGACAATCACGTCGATGACAATTGCCACCAGCGGGTAGACGAACGACAGCGTGGCGATCGACACCATCGTCAGCCGCTGGAAGGCGCCGTAGAGCAGCGTGTACATGAAGCCGGTGTGGATGAAGCCCAGCGCCAGCAACGCACCCCAGGTCTTCGCGTCGTACGTGCCGACGGCGGGATGCGCCAGCGGCGCCAGCATGACGATGCCGATCACCATCTGCAGCCCCGCAATCTGCCCCGGCGAGATCTCCTTGAGCTTGCGCGTGGCCAGCGTCGTCAGCGCGTACAGCAGCGCCGCCGACAGCGCCAGCCCGATGCCGGCCAGCATGCCGCCCACGGCGCCATGCTCGAGGCCGGTGATCAGCACCACGCCGCCAAAGGCCAGCACCAGCCACGGCAGGCGGCCCAGCGGAAACGGTTCGCGCTGGAACAGCGTACCGAGGATCAGCAGAAAGAACGGTTGCGTGTGATAGACCACCGTCGACACGGAAATGCCGCTGTAGTGGTACGCCGAAAACAGGCAAAGCCAGTTCAGGATCAGCGTCACGCCGCCGAACGCCAGCCAGCCCGCCTGGCGCCGGCTCAGCCGTACCCAACCGCGGCGCAGCGTCAGCATGCCGAGCAGTGCCAGCGCACCGAACACACAGCGGAAGAACACCACGTCCAGCGGCGATTGCCCGCTCGTCACCACAAACCAGCCGATGGTGCCCGAGAGCGCCATCGCGGCAATCATGCGCCACGTGCCGCCAGTTCGCGACGCCGCCTGGCCGGGGGTTCCGCTCACGCCGCGCAAACCCGGTAGACGGCCAGGCTGCCGCGCCAGTTGACGCCCCAGTTCACCGTCACGCCCTCGTGCATGACCACGCGGTCCAGCACGCGCAGGCCGACCTTGGGGGCCAGCGCCTCGAAGTCACTGATCGTCAGCACGCGCACGTTGGGGGTGTTGTACCACTGGTATGGCAACGACTCGGACACCGGCATGCGGCCCCGGAACACCGACAGGCGGTGCGGCCAGTAGCCGAAGTTCGGGAACGAGACGATGCACTCGCGGCCGACGCGCAGCGTATCGCGCAGCACCTGTGCCGTGTTGTGGATGGTCTGCAGCGTCTGCGACAGGATCACGGTATCGAAGCTCTGGTCCTCGAACAGCGCGAGCCCGCCCTCCAGGTTTTGCTGGATCACGTGCACGCCCTTCTGGGCGCAGGCCAGCACCTCTTCGTCGCGGATCTCGATGCCATAGGCCTGGACGTCCAGTTCGTCCTGCAGCACGCGCAGCAGGCTGCCGTCGCCGCAGCCGGCATCCAGCACGGTGGAATTGGGTTCGATCCAGCGCGCGATCGCGCGAAAGTCCGGACGCAGCGCCAGGATGTTGGGATTGGCGGAGGCATTCATGCGCCGATCTCCTCGGCGATGCGGTCGTAGTAGGCGCGCATCAGGTTGTGGTATCGCGGATCTTCCAGCAGGAAGGCGTCATGGCCGTGCGGGGCATCGATCTCGGCATAGGAGACCGGGCGCTTGTTGTCCAGCAGCGCCTTCACCAGCTCGCGGCTGCGGTTGGGGGCAAAGCGCCAGTCCGTGGTGAAGCTCGCCACCAGGAAGCTGGCCTGGGTGTGCGACATCGCGCGGGTCAGGTCGCCACCGTAGGCCAGCGCCGGATCGAAGTAATCCAGCGCCCGTGTGATCAGCAGGTACGTATTGGCGTCGAAGTACTCGGCAAACTTGTCGCCCTGGTAACGCAGGTAGCTCTCCACCTGGAATTCGACGTCGAACGAGAAGCGGATGTCCTCGCTCTTCAGCGACCGGCCGAATTTCTCGGCCATGTCCTCGTCCGACAGGTAGGTGATATGGCCGATCATCCGCGCCACGCGCAGCCCGCGCTTGGGCTTGACGTTGCGCGCGTAGTAATTGCCGCCGTGAAAGTCGGGGTCGGAGAGGATGGCGCTGCGTGCCACCTCGTTGAAGGCGATGTTCTGCGCCGACAGCTTTGGCGTGGAGGCCACCACGATGCAGTGGCGCAGGCGGTCCGGGTACATCAGGCTCCAGGCCAGCGCCTGCATGCCCCCAAGGCTGCCGCCCATCACCGCGGCGAACTGCGTGATGCCAAAGGCGTCGGCCACGCGCGCCTGGGCGTTGACCCAGTCTTCGACGGTCACCACCGGGAACAGCGCGCCGTACGGCTCGCCCGTGGCCGGGTTGGTGCTCATCGGGCCGGTCGACCCGAAGCACGAGCCGAGGTTGTTGACGCCGATGACAAAGAAGCGGTTGGTATCGAGCGGCTTGCCGGGCCCGACCATGTTGTCCCACCAGCCGACGTCGCGCGGATTGTCGGCGGCGATGCCCGCCACATGGTGCGAGGCGTTGAGCGCGTGGCATACCAGCACGGCATTGGAGCGCGCGGCGTTGAGCGTGCCGTAGGTTTCGACCATCAGGTCATAGCCGGCGATCTGGCTGCCATTGCGCAGCTTCAGCGGATCGGCGAAATGCATGCGCTGGGGCGTGACGACGCCGACGGAATCGGTCGGCACATCGAACACGGCAGCGGGAGGAGCGACATCGGTCATGGAACGGGGCCCGTCAGCAAACAGGCATAAAAAAACCCGACTGGCAGTGCGTGTGTTGCATCGCAGCCAAGTCGGGCTTGCGCGGTTTCCCGCGTGTCGGCGCTATCCGTGGACCCTGATCCGCGAGGCACCGACCCAACCTCTTTAGCCGCATTTATATTGGCAGTCGGTGCGGACCCAGGGTCCCTCCGGCTGCCGCGCGCCCGCAAGCCAGTCATCAAATCGGCGCGACGCGCAGATTATAGAGCAATCCGCGCGATGCGTATCGCATACGATGCTCGCCCTGCCGGATAAGGCACGCGTGCGGTGGAGGCGGGCAGAAACGACAACCGGGCCCTGAGGCCCGGCTGGTGTTCGTGGTGCGGCGGCTTTCAGCCCAGCAGGACGCGCAGCTGGGTGTCGATGGTTTCGCTCGGCGCCTTGCGGAAACCGCTCTTCACATACCGGTGCCAATGCCCCTGGACCGTCGCCGTGATCAGCGTCACGCGCACGGGAATATCGACATCGGGCGGAAAAGCCGCCTGCGTGACCGCCACCTTCAGGCACTGCCGCAACGACGCCTCGATGCGGTCCACCATCTGGTTGATGCGCTCCTGCAAACGCTCGTGCTCGCCCACCAGCGCCTCGCCGGTCAGCACGCGCGTCATGCCGGGGTTCTTCTCGGCAAACGACAACAGCATGCGTACGATGGCCTGCGCCTGGCGCAGGCCGTGCTCTTCCTGCGTGGTGATCTGGTTGATCAGGCCGAAAACGGTTTGCTCGATAAAGCCGATCAGGCCCTCGAACATCTGCGCCTTGCTGGCGAAGTGCCGGTACAGCGCGGCTTCCGAGACCGACAGCCGGGCGGCCAGCGCCGCCGTGGTGATTTTTTCCCCGCGGGGATGCTCCAGCATGCCTGCCAGTGTCTGCAGGATCTGGATGCGGCGCTCGCCCGGACGGGGGCGTTTGCGCGCAGGGACGTCCGGCTCGAGGGCGCCCGTTGGCGCCTCTGGCTGGCGTGCGATGGTTTGCGTCATGACCCGATTCTCCGCATTCGTCGTAGGAGTTGATGCATCGATTGTACTTTTATGTCCACATAGCCCGGGCAATTCACCACGCGCGCCCGTACGCGCGGGGCCTGGTCGGGCTGCGATTGCGGCGCCAGTTTCGCGCCGCCACCGGCTGCCGGCGGATCCTGGCTTTCCGCCGCCACCAGCGTAACCGAGTGCTCCTGTGCCGCATGACCCACGCCCTGGCGATCCTCGGCAGCCAGCGTCGAGCGCATCGCCGCGTCTCCGGTGGCGCCGGGGACGGCGGCATCGACCGGAGCCGGCGCCGCGTGCGGCCGTGAGGGCGCCAGCGTGCGGAGGTACCCCGTCACCCAAGCGGTGCGGATGCCCGTGCCCGCATAGTGCTTCAGATGCGACAGCGTGTCTTCCACCAGCACCGCGCGGTGTGGCGCCACTCCGGTGCGTGCCAGCAGGCGCCGCAGCATGCGGCGGTCCGGCTTGGGCCGCAGGTGGCCATGCACCCACATATCCTCGATGGCGACCACGCGCTCGAAACACCGGTCGATGCCGGCAATGGCCATCACGGACCGCGCGTACTGGCGCGGCGCGTTGGTGACCAGGATCTTGCGCCCGGGCAGCCGGCGCAGCGCCGCCACCAGGCCACGGCGCACGCGCACCATGTCGGCCAGCTCGGGGAAGTCATGCGCCGCGCGCAGGAAGTCCGCCGGATCGACATCGTGGTGCCGGATCATGCCGAGCAGCGTGGCGCCGTAGCGCTGCCAGTAGTCCACGCGGATGCGGCTGGCTGTGGCGTCGTCGCTGCCGATCACGCGCGCCACGTAGGCGGTCATCAGCCGATTGATGGCCGGGAAGATCGCGTGCGAGGCGTCGTGCAGCGTGTTGTCGAGATCGAACAGCCAGACCGTATCGCCCGACGTATCGCCGGCGGGACGCCTCACCAGCGGATGCCGGGGCCGTTGCCCCGATGGGCGCGCGCGAAGACCGCGGCGCGAGGTAGGTTGTCGGAGAAACACGCCGGCTGCTGGGGAATTCAAATGGGGGAAGTGACCGGCGGAGCGGCGGGCCGAAGCATCCGGCGCCGCCCCGCGCTGGTCCGCTCAGTGCGAGCGGATCATCGTGCCGAAGGCCTGCTCGGTCAGGATTTCCAGCAGCAACGAATGCTCGATGCGGCCGTCGACGATGTGGACCGAGTTGACGCCGCTCTTGGCGGCGTCCAGTGCCGACGAGATCTTCGGCAGCATGCCGCCGGAAATGGTGCCGTCGGCAAACAGTTCCTCGATCTCGCGGGCGGACAGGTCGGTCAGCAGGTTGCCCTTCTTGTCCATCACGCCCGGGATGTTGGTCATCATGACCAGCTTCTCGGCCTTCAGGATCTCGGCCATCTTGCCGGCGACCACGTCCGCGTTGATGTTGTAGGCCTGGCCATCGTCCGAGAAACCGATCGGCGAGATCACCGGGATGAAGGCGTCGTCCTGCAGCGCCTTGACCACGGCCGGGTTGATCGCCTCGATGTCGCCCACATAGCCGATGTCGATGAAGGCGCCCGGGTTTTCGCGGTCGGGCATCTGCAGGCGCTTGGCGCGGATCAGGCCGCCGTCCTTGCCCGTCAGGCCCACGGCCTGGCCGCCGTACTGGTTGATCAGCATGACGATGTCCTGCTGGACTTCGCCGCCGAGCACCCACTCGACCACTTCCATGGTCTCTTCGTCCGTGACACGCATGCCCTGGATGAACGTGCCGACCTTGCCGACCTTCTTCAGGGCTTCATCGATCTGCGGGCCGCCGCCGTGCACGACCACCGGGTTCATGCCGACCAGCTTCAGCAGGATCACGTCGCGCGCAAAGCCGTGCTTGAGCTTTTCTTCCGTCATCGCATTGCCGCCGTACTTGACCACGATGGTCTTGCCGTGGAACTTGCGGATATAGGGAAGCGCTTCGGCGAGGATCTCGGCCTTGAGGGCGGGGGCAATGGCCGCTACCGAGGTGGTGGCAGGCCCGGGGGTGTCGGCGTTCATGGCAAGGGACATCCGTGTGATTCAACAGGTATCATGGCGAATCCGTCCGCCTGGCAGGCGTTGACGGGCGAGGCCGGTGTTGCGCCGGGAACCGTCGGGAGCAAAGGCGCCCTGGGGGGATCTCCCGAATGTGCGCCAACCGGCCACGGCAGGCGCCGATTTTACAAGAAACCGCAGGGCGCGCGAGGGAAGCGGGTTGGCGATGTCATCTGGACTCTGATCGCGCCGTACGTGTGTCCATATCGCGCCACAGTGATTGCCGCAGTGAGTGGCAGTTTGCGCGGCACAACGATCGTTCGCAAAGCCCGCCCCGGACCACAAGACCCGAAGGGCCTCACGACATGAGCCTCGATCCCGCTGAACTCCAGACCGTGCGGCCCTACCTGCTGCGTTTTGCCCACCTGCAGCTGCGCGACGAGGCGCTGGCCGAGGACACCGTTTCCGAGACGCTGCTGGCCGCGCTGGAGCATCCAGAGCGTTTTGCAGGCCAGTCGACGCTGCGCACCTATCTGGTCGGCATTCTCAAGCACAAGATCATCGATATCCTGCGCAGCGGCAAGCGCGAGGTGCGGCTGACGCTCACCGCCGACGACGGCGAGTCGCAGTCCGAGCAGGATGCCTTCGACGCGCTGTTTGCGCGCAATGGCCACTACCAACACCCGCCATCCGACTGGGGCGACCCGCACAGCACATTCGAGCGACGGGAATTCTTCGAGATCCTGCAGGTCTGCGTCGACCGCTTGCCGCCCAAGGCCGGCCGGATTTTCATGATGCGGGAATGGCTGGAACTGGAGACGGAAGAAATCTGTCAGGATCTGCAGATCAGCGCGACCAATGCCTGGGTCATGCTGTACCGCGCCCGCATGCGACTGCGCGAATGCCTGGAGGTGAACTGGTTCGGGCAGCGTGGCGGTGACGCCACAAAACCCGTGGCCCGCTGAAACTCCGCTGAAACGCCACTGAAACACCGCCGAAATTCCGCTGAAAGGCACAGGCCCGACAGCATCGACCCCGAAGCCAACTCGCCCCAACACCAAAGCGCACCTGCCCACAGCCCATGTCCGAGCCCCGTCCTTCCCGCCGCTTCATGCCGAACTGTGAAGATGTACATCACCTGACCATGAAGGGCATGGACCGTCCGCTGTCGTGGATCGAGCGATTGCGCGTGCGCAGCCATCTGGCCATCTGCGAGGCCTGCACCAATTTCAGCGGTCAGATGCGGACAATGCGCGAGGCGATGCGCCGGCTGGGGCAGGACGAGGGCGGCGCCGACCAGCCATGACCGATCCGTCGACGATCCAGACGGGTCAGCTTCGCCCCGTCGAACATTGCAGCCGCTGCGGCGCCTCGTTCGTGTGCGGCTATGTGGCTGGGCTACGGGAATGCTGGTGCGCCAGCCAGCCCTTGTTGCCCGCCCGCCAGATCGTGGCGGGGCAGCACTGTCTCTGCCCGAACTGCCTGAAACAGCGACAGGACGCGGGCGCGTCCTGAAAAATTCCGCACGACGAATGACAAAACCGAAGTCATCCGGTTTAACATTCGTCACATGAATGATCTACGCGGAATCGACCTCAATTTGCTGGTGGTGCTGGAAGCACTGCTGGCCGAACGCCACATCTCGCGCGCCGCACTGCGGCTGCAGCTGAGCCAGCCAGCCGTCAGCCATTCGCTGGCACGGCTGCGACAACTCCTCGACGATCCCGTGCTGGTGCGCGGCCAGGGTGGCCTGGTGCTGACGCCACGCGCCCACGAATTGGCCAGCCCGCTGGCGGAGGCGCTGGCGCAGGTGCGCATCCTGCTGGGCCCCACGGGCTTCCAGCCGTCCACCGCGCGACGCACGTTCAAGCTGGCGATGTCGGACTACGGGACGCTGGTGGTGCTGCCGCGGCTGCTGCGCGCCGTTCGCAAGGCCGCGCCCAATATCGACCTGGTGGTCACGCAGTCCAGCCGCGAGACCATGACCGCGCAGGTGGCGGACGGGGAAATCGACATCGCGCTCGGTGCCTTCAGCTACCAGCCCGATGGCGTGCGCACGGATATCCTGTTCGACGATGACTTTGCCTGCGCCGTGGACGCCGCGACGGTACGCGACACCGGCCGGCTTGACCATGTGGCCTACCTGGCGCGGTCCCACGTGCTGGTGACGGCGGCCAGCGAGCGCGGCGAGGTGGTGGACGCCACCGTGGCCCGCCTGGGCGGCCGGCGCAAGATTGCCTGCACGGTCCCGCACTGGAGCGTGGCGCCCGGACTGATCGTGGGGACGAACATGGTGCTGACCGCTGCGCGGCGCAGCCTGCAGGCGCTGGCCGATCCGCGCCTGGCGATATTCGAGGCGCCGTTCGCGATTCCCGGCTTCACCTACAGCATGATCTGGCCCGAGCGGGCCGAGGCCGATCCCGGCCACACCTGGCTGCGCGAGCGGATGCTGCAGGCCGCCGCCGCGCCGGAGGCCGAGGAGGCCATCAGCCTGCGCGGCTGACCCTGCGCGCGCTGTCGCCTCGCGCCGTGATCTCGTGATCAGTGCTTGTGATCGCCGTGAGCGCCGGCAGCACCGGATGCGGCCGCCGGCGCGGCGGCGGTCAGGTCGCGGACCTCGGCCTTGACCTGCTGCTCGATCACCTTGCCGTTCTGCTCAATCTTCAGCGTGATGGGCACCGTGTCCCCGGCCTTGAGCTGGGACTTCAGGCCCATCAGCATCACGTGATAGCCGCCCGGCTTGAGTTCCACGTTCTGCATCTTCGGCAGGTCCAGAGACGGAACCTGACGCATCCGCATCACGTTGTTTTCCATCTTCATCTCATGCAGTTCGGCCGTGGCCACCGGCGAGGACACGCCGACCAGCTTGGCCGTGTCGTGCGCATGAAGGGTCATGAACGCGCCGGATGCGGTCTGCGCCGGCACGGTGCCACGCACCCAGGCGTTGCTGACGTCCACCTGCGCCATGGCATGCGCGCTGCCCAGCAGGCCGCCCAGGGCCAGGGTGACGATCGTGGCGGCGCGGGCCGCGCGGAAGTTGGCTTGCATCTTGGAGGTCTCCACGAGTCTGCTAGAAAAGTGCGGTCATTAGACCATGCCGGCCAGGGCGAGGCCCGGGACAGCGCAACCGCGTAGTCTGGCAGCGCCCGCCGCGCGCCAGAATGCGGCACGGTGTCGCACGCGTGGGGTCGGTGCGGTGGCATTGCTACACTCGCGGCATGGAAGCCACCATCGCCATGTCCACTGTCCACCACTCCGCCCCCGCCAGCTTTCCCGGCACGGCGCCCCAGCGCCACAGCCTGGTCAGCCTGCGCCGCCTGTGCTGGCTGCGCTGGGCGCTGCTGGCCGGGCAGGCAACGTTGCTGGTGTCGTGCGAATCCATCGCCGGCATCATCCTGCCCTACAAGCCGCTGCTGTTCCTGTTCGTGTTGCAGACGATATTCAATCTGCTCACGGTGGCGCGGTTGCGGTGGCACGCCACACGCAATACCGCGCCCGCGGACGCCGAACTGATGGGCCAGATGATGGTGGACCTGACCGCCCTGTCCGCGATCCTGTTCTACACCGGGGGCGCGACCAACCCGTTTGTGTCGTTCTACCTGCCGGGGCTGGCGATTGCCGCCGCCATCCTGCCGTGGCGGCTGGTCTCCGTGCTCGCGCTGTACGCGCTGGCCTGCTATTCGCTGCTGTTGCTCGAATACGTCCCGCTGAACCTGCACAACCCGGACAACGCGGTGAACTACCACCTGGCCGGGATGTGGCTGAACTTCATGGCCAGCGCGGTGATGATCGCGTTCTTCGTCGCGCGCCTGTCCGGCGTGCTGCGCCAGCGCGACGCGCAACTCAACCAGGCGCGCGAGCAGCTGCTGCGCGAAGCGCGAGTGGAAGCGCTGAACGACCAGGCTGCGGCCGTGGCCCACGAGATCGGCACGCCGCTGGCCACGCTGGCCGTCATTGCCGGCGAGCTGCGCGCCGATGCCGCCGATGGCCGGCGCGGCGCCACGCCGGTGGCGGACTACCTGTCGGACCTGCGCACGATGGAACAGCAACTGGAGTTGTGCCGGTCGATCCTTGCGCGGCTGCGCGAGGATCACGAGACGCTGGCGCCGCAGCCGGTCGACGCGTGGCTCGCGCCGTTCGTCGAACGCTGGCAACTGCGCCACCCGCAGGCCAGCCTGCAATCGTGCGTCACGCCGGAAGCGGCGACGCAACCCACCGATACCGCCCGCGTGAGCCAGATCCTCACGATCCTGCTCGATAACGCCGCGCGCAGCCAGCGATCGGCGGGGCAGGCGACGCGCCAGGGACCGCCGCTGCGGCTGGACATCGCGCTCGAAGGCGCATCGCTGTGCTGCCGCGTGACCGATCATGGCGGCGGCATCCCGCCCGCGCTGCGTGCACGACTGGGTGAAGCGCCCGTGGTCAGCGCGCATGGCGGCCAGGGCATCGGACTCTATCTCGCGCAAAGCGCGGCACGCCAGCTCGGCGGCAACCTCGCCTGGCATGATCACCCCGACGGTGGCACCGTGGCCGAACTGCGGCTGCCACTTCCGGGCGCGACTCGCGCAGCCGATCGCGCGCTCGCGCCCCAACCCGACTTCCAACCGTGATGACCGACGCCTCCGCGCCTACCGACGCCACCCCTTTCCTTGTGATCGATGACGACGAGGTGTTCTCCGGCACGCTGGCCCGTGCGCTGACGCGGCGCGGCTATGCGGTGCAGGTGGCGCACAACGGCAGTACGGCGCTCGCGCTGGCGGCGCGCACGTCGTTTGCGTATGTCACGCTCGATCTCCATCTGGGGCCCCCGGCGGAATCGGGCGGCACCGCGCCGGCCGAATCGGGCCTGCATCTGGTGGCACCGCTGCGCGCGGCGCTGCCGGACGCGCGCATCCTGGTGCTCACAGGCTATGCGAGCATCGCCACGGCCGTGGCGGCGGTCAAGCAGGGGGCGGACGAATACCTGGCCAAGCCGGCCAATGTCGATTCGATCCTGACGGCACTGATGGCGGGGATTTCGGAAGATGCGGCGGAAGCCGCGCTTGAGGAACCGGTGCCGCTATCCGTGGCACGGCTCGAGTGGGAGCACATCCAGCGCGTGCTCACGGAGCACGGCGGCAATATCTCGGCCACGGCGCGGGCGCTCAACATGCATCGGCGCACATTGCAGCGCAAGCTGGGCAAGCGGCCGGTGTCGCGCTAGGCCCCTCGCTTGCAGGCGCCGTCGCTTACAGGCGCAGTTGCACGTAGTCCCAGCCGAGGTCGTCCACGGACGCATTGTCCGAAGCATCGGCCATGCGCACGGCATCGCTGGCGTGACGGTCGACCAGCGTGACCATTGCGCCCGATGCCATCGCCACGGCGGCCACGGCGGCCGCGCCATCGTGCGCGGCCTGGCGCTCCGGCTGATCGGCCTTCGCCGAAGTCGTGATCGGCAGCGACGCCGCGACGGCAGGCGCTACCGCGGGCCGCAGACACAGGAACACGGTGGCGGCGGTGATTCCGGCCACGACACTCGCCGTGGCAATCGCCACCCGGCGCTTTCGCACCTGGTTGCGTTTGAAAAAGGGGGTACGCGAGGTATTGCGCGACATGGCTGACTCCCGGCAGGTATTTGAGGTGGATGCGGTGGCTCCCGCCCCGGTCCCAGTTGACCGACAAGGTGCGCAAGGGTCTCATTCGCCCCGGGTGCCGCGCCAGTGTGCTTACCAATGCTTACCAACCTTACTGGTGAGAGCCAAGCCGATACGCACGGATAACC
Organism: Cupriavidus sp. 01L415; assembly: GCF_056400065.1. Taxonomy (NCBI): domain Bacteria; kingdom Pseudomonadati; phylum Pseudomonadota; class Betaproteobacteria; order Burkholderiales; family Burkholderiaceae; genus Cupriavidus; species Cupriavidus sp. 01L415. The sequence continues at coordinate 256,879 of NZ_JBFTSP010000001.1, forward strand.
GCGCTGCGTCGCGTGCCCCGATGTGACCGGCGCAGCGCGCTGCGGCACCAGGTCGCACAGCCATGCGGCGGATTGACGCTAGACTGGCGCGCGATTTCAATTTCCTTACCGACTTCCGAATCCCGATCCATCATGACCCTGCGCCTGCGCCCTGCTCTCGCCCCCCTGTTCGCCACCTTCGCCGGTGTTGCCTGCCTGGCGGCGGCGGCCTGGTCGCCCAGCGCATCGGCGCATATCGTGTTCGAGCAGAAGCAGGCCGCGGCCGGCAGCTATTTCAAGGGCGTGCTACTGGTGGGCCACGGCTGCAACGGCAGCGCGACGCGCGCCATCACGGTCACCATCCCGGACGGCGTGCAAGGCGCCCATCCGCAGCCGAAGGCGGGCTGGCAAGTCGAGGTTCGCCGCGAGAAGCTGGCCAAGCCGTACGCGTCGCACGGCAAGACCGTCGAGGAAGACGTCCGCACGCTGCGCTGGTTCGGCGGCACGCTGGCCGACGCGCACTTCGATGAATTCCGGATGCTGATGAAACTGCCGGAGCAAGGCGGCAAGCTGTATTTCCCGGTGCTGCAGGAATGCGAGAACGGCAAGAGCGAGTGGACGCAGGTTCCTGCCGCCGGGCAAAACCCGCGTGAGCTGAAGTCGCCCGCTCCGGCGCTCGAAGTAGTCGCGCCCGAAGGCGCACAGGGCGGCCACGCCGGCCACGTGCACTGAGGCACTGAACGCAAGACAAAAAAAGAGCCGGACAGATGTCCGGCTCTTATTCTTTGCGCGTGATCGCGCGCGTCAGCGAGTTAGAGAACGTAGCGCGACAGGTCCTCATTGCCGGCCAGATCGCCCAGCCGCTCGTCGACATACTTGGCATCGATCGTCACCGTCTCGCCCGACGACTTCGTCGCGTGGAACGACAGGTCTTCCAGCAGGCGCTCCATCACCGTGTACAGGCGGCGCGCGCCGATGTTCTCGACCTTCTCGTTCACCGAGAACGCAATCTCCGCCAGCCGGCGGATACCATCCGGCGCGAACAGCAGCTCCACCTCTTCCGTCTTCAGCAGTGCCTGGTATTGCTTGGTCAGGCTCGCATCGGTCTGCGTGAGGATGGCCTCGAAGTCCTGCACGGACAGCGATTCCAGCTCGACGCGGATCGGGAAGCGGCCCTGCAGTTCGGGAATCAGGTCGCTCGGCTTGGAAAGATGGAACGCGCCCGACGCGATGAACAGGATGTGGTCGGTCCGGATCATGCCGTACTTGGTGCTCACCGTCGTGCCTTCCACCAGCGGCAGCAGGTCGCGCTGCACACCCTGGCGCGACACCTCGCCACCGCCGATCTCGCTGCGGCTGGCGATCTTGTCGATCTCGTCCAGAAACACGATGCCGTTCTGCTCCACGTTGGCGATGGCCTTGTGCTTGAGCTCCTCTTCATTGACGAGCTTGGCCGCCTCTTCGTCGATCAGCAGCTTGAACGCTTCCTTCACCTTCAGCTTGCGGCGATGTTTCTTGCCCTGGCCCAGGCCGGCGAACATCGTGCGGATCTGCTCGGTCATGTCTTCCATGCCCGGCGGACCCATGATGTCCATGCTCGGCAGGCCGGCGGCCACTTCGAGCTCGATGTCCTTGTCGTCGAGCTGGCCTTCGCGCAGCTTCTTGCGGAAGACCTGGCGCGTGTTGGAATCCTTGTCCTCGGTCTGTGCAAAGCCGATGTCGCGCGGCGGCGGCAGCAACACATCCAGCAGGCGGTCCTCGGCGGCTTCCTCGGCCTTGGTGCGCACCTTCTTCATTTCGGATTCGCGCGTCTGCTTGATGGCCATTTCGGCCAGGTCGCGCACGATCGTGTCGACGTCGCGGCCCACGTAGCCCACTTCCGTGAACTTGGTGGCCTCGATCTTGATGAACGGCGCGTCGGCCAGCTTGGCCAGCCGGCGGGCGATCTCCGTCTTGCCGACGCCGGTCGGTCCGATCATCAGGATGTTCTTGGGCGTGATTTCCTGGCGCAGGGGGTCGGCCACCTGCTGGCGACGCCAGCGGTTGCGCAGCGCCACGGCCACGGCCTTCTTGGCCTTGTTCTGGCCGATGATGTGCTTGTCGAGTTCGGAAACGATTTCCGACGGGGTCATGGTTTGCGACATGGTATCCGTTCAGTGCGCCGGACCGATGGGTCCGGTCGGAATCGGGAGCGGCCGCGCAACGCTGGTGCGCGGCCCGCGATGCGACGCTTATTCCAGCGTCTCGATAACGAAATTGGTGTTCGTGTAGATGCAGAGCTCGCCGGCGATGGTCAGGGCCTTTTCGACCACGTACTTCGGCGCCAGTTCGGTGTTCTCGATCAGCGCCTTGGCCGCCGACTGCGCGTAGGCGCCGCCCGACCCGATCGCCGCGATGCCGCCCTCGGGGTCCAGCACGTCGCCGTTGCCGGTGATGACCAGCGTGGTGTCGCGGTCGGCCGTGATCAGCATCGCCTCCAGGCGGCGCAGCGCGCGATCCGATCGCCAGTCCTTGGCCAGGTCCACCGCGGCGCGGGTCAGGTTGCCCTGGTACTTCTCGAGCTTGGCTTCAAAGCGGTCCAGCAGCGAGAAGGCATCGGCCGTGCTGCCGGCAAACCCGACCAGCACCTTGCCGTTGTAGATGCGCCGCACCTTGCGGGCCGTACCCTTCATCACGATATTGCCGAGAGTGACCTGGCCGTCACCGCCCAGCGCGACCTGGTTGCCGCGGCGAACGCTGACGATGGTAGTGCCGTGATACTGTTCCATGGTGCCTTCTGTCGTGTGTGTCAGGTCGGTAGGTGGCGCCACCCGCCCCGCTTTCAAGTGCCATTTCAGCAGCGGATTTCGTGCGGGTTTCAGTGCGCGATTCCATCCGGGAATGCAACGGCCAGTCCGGCCCGTTTCCTCCCCGCCGCCGGCCGGCGTGTCTCCCCAATATAGGAGACGCGCGCCGCCCATCGTGCCAATGCAAAAAGGCCACGCATCGCTGCGTGGCCTTTCGTCCATCTGGTGCCGGCGCAATGGCCGGTCAGGTGGTCATCAGTCGGCGTACACACCCGCCTTCTTGATCACCGGCGTCCACTTGTTGATTTCGGCGGTCAGGAACGTGCGCAGCGAGTCCGGCGTGGCGCGCTGGGCCGGCACGGCCTCCGCACCCAGTTCGGCCATCTTGGCACGGAAGGTCGGGTCTGCCACCGCCTTTTGCAGCGCAGCCGACAGCTTGTCGATCACCGGCTTCGGCGTGCCCTTCGGCGCGTACATGGCGTGCCAGATCTTCACTTCCACACCCGGCAGGCCCTGCTCGGCGGCGGTCGGGATGTCCTTGAACGCTTCCACGCGGCGCGACTGCATCGCGGCGTACGGCTTCAACGCGTTGGCCTTCAGCTGGCCGGCGATGTTGGTGGTCTGATCGCAGATCAGGTTCACCTGGCCGCCGAGGATATCGGTCAGCGCCGGCGCCGTGCCCTTGTACGGCACGGTGGTCAGTTCGGTCTGGATGGCGCTCTGGAACAGCAGTCCGCAGAGGTGCGAAGCCGAGCCGATCCCGGCGTTGGCCAGCGACAGCTTGCTGGCGTTGGCCTTGATATAAGGCACCAGGTCCTTGAAGTTGGCCGGCGGCAGTTGCTTGTTGCCCACCAGCACCATCGGTACGTCGGCCACTTCGCCGATCATCTCGAAATCCTTCAGCGGATCGAAGCCCAGGTTGCGGTACAGCGCCGGGGCCGTGGACATGCCGATGTGGTGGATCAGGATGGTGTAGCCATCGCCCTTGGCCTGCGCCACTTTCTTGGCGCCGATGGTGCCGCCGGCACCGCCCAGGTTCTCGATCACGATCGTCGTGCCCAGATGCTTGGACATGACCATCGTCAGCTCACGCGCCACCTTGTCGGTCGGGCCACCCGCGGCAAACGGCACCACCGCCTGCACCGGCTTGTTGCCCGGATATTCCTGCGCCTGCGCCCCGGTGAAAGCACCCACGCCTGCAACAGCCAGCGCGGCCGCAATGTTCATTGCAACTCGTTTCATCTCTGTCTCTCCTGAATACCCTATGCCCCGTTCCTGCGCCGCAGCTGCCGCCGGAGGCGCGCCGCGTGCGGGCGCTCCGGTCGTGCGATCCATATCGGATTGCCACGATGACCATCGGCAGGATGTATGGGTGCCGTGCGGCGCCTGGCCCCGCCGACAGGCGGAGCCGGAGGTGGATGTTAGCAACCGCGAACATGCACGAGGTATAGGGGGTAACCCGCGAGAATGCGGCCTACCCGAAGAAACCGAGCATCTCCTCCAGCAGCGCGTCCGGGGCCTCTTCCGGAACGTAGTGGCCGCAGGCCAGCGCGGCGCCCGAGACATCTTCGGAGACGGCCTGCCACAGCGCCAGCGGCTCGAAGCAGCGCGCCACCACGCCGTGCTCGCCCCACAGCACGCGCATGGGCAACGCCAGCTTGCGCCCCGCTTCGCGGTCCGCGCGGTCGTGGTCCAGGTCGACGGTAGCGGCGGCGCGATAGTCCTCGCACATCCCATGTACCCGCGCCGGGTCCCGCATCGCGGCGATGTAGGCCGCCATGGCGTCCGGCGCGAAGGGATTCGCCCCGGCATGACGCAGACCGAGCAACTTCTCAAGGAAAAACTCGGGCTCGGCGTTGATCAGCGTTTCCGGGAACGGCGCAGGCTGGATCAGGAAGAACCAGTGCCAGTACGCGGCGGCAAAGGCCATGCTGGTCGCTTCGTACATCGCCAGCGTGGGGGCGATGTCGAGGAACATGGCGCGGTCGACGCTGTCCGGATGATCCATGCAGAGCCGGTGCGCCACGCGCGCACCACGGTCGTGCGCGCACAGCGCAAAGCGTTTGAAACCCAGCCGACGCATCACCTCCACCTGGTCGTGCGCCATGGCCCGCTTGCTGTACGCCTCATGGCCCGGATTTCCCGGCGGCGCGGCACTGCTGCCGTAGCCGCGCAGGTCGGTGGCAATGACCGTGAAGCGGTCCGCCAGCGCCGGGGCCACCTTATGCCAGATCAGGTGACTCTGCGGAAATCCATGCAGCAGCAGCAGCGGCGGACCGGAGCCGCCGCGCACGCCGGCAATCTCGACGTCGTCCACCTGCACGCGAAACCACTCGAAGTTGGGAAACAGCAACGCGCTGGCGTCGTTCTGCATGGCATCGTCTCCTCGATTCCTGGGCCGGCGACTGATTCTCTCCCTGCCGATCATAGGCGCAATCGGCACCTGCCGCTGCCGGCAAAACCCTGCTTACGCAACTGAATTGCATCGGGCGGATGGCTATGGTTAAATGGCCCGCATGACCCGTCCCACTCCGCATCCGGCGCCCACTACCGCCGCCCCGCTGCCCGGCACCACGCTCGACGCTGCCGAGGAACGCCTGCGCCAGCTGGGCGCGCGGGTGACGCAGCCGCGCGTGGCCATCCTGGCCTGCCTGATCGACGCCGAGGACGCGATGACCCACCAGGCCGTGATCGACCGCCTGCCGGCCGACGGCGAGGTGGACCGCGTCACGGTGTATCGCGTGCTGGACTGGCTCGTGGAGCAGGGCCTGGCGCAGAAGCGCGCCGGCAACGACCGCGTGTTCCGCTTCGCGCTGGTCGAGCACGAAGCCGCGCGCGCCGAAGTCCACCGCCAGCACAGCCATTTCCATTGCACCCGCTGCGACCGCACGTTTTGCCTGGAAGCCGCCGGCCTGCCCGCGCCGTCCGTCACGCCCAAGGTGCCCAGCGGCTTTGCCGTCGAGCACGTGGAACTGACGGTCAACGGCGTCTGCGCCGAATGCGGCAAGCCTCGCGGCGACGCCGCGCACTGATGCGCACGGACGCGCAAACGCTTTCCTCGGAGAACAACTACATGTCCAAACTGACCCCGGTCACGATCCTGACTGGCTTCCTCGGCAGCGGCAAGACGACGCTGCTCAAGCGCATCCTCACCGAGCAGCACGGCATGAAGATCGCCGTGATCGAGAACGAGTTCGGCGAAGAGAACATCGACAACGAGATCCTGGTGCAGGACGGGCGCGAGCAGATCGTGCAGATGAGCAACGGCTGCATCTGCTGCACGATCCGCGGCGACCTGGTGCAGGCGTTGTCCGACCTGATCACGCAGCGCGACGAGGGCAAGCTCGACTTCGACCGCGTGGTGATCGAAACCACCGGTGTCGCCAACCCGGGCCCGGTGGCACAGACGTTCTTCATGGACGAGGAAATCGCCTCACGCTACCTGCTGGACGCCGTGATCACGCTGGTGGACGCCAAGCACGCGCACCTGCAGCTGGACAAGCAGGAAGAGGCGCAACGCCAGGTGGGCTTTGCCGATGCCATCTTCATCACCAAGGCCGACCTGGTCAGCGACGGCGACGTGGCCGACCTGCGCCACCGTCTGCTGCACATGAACCCGCGCGCCCCGATCAACACGGCGCACTTCGGCGAAGCCCCGATCGAGACGATCTTCGACCTGCGCGGCTTCAACCTGAACGAGAAACTGGAGATCGACCCCGACTTCCTGCGCGCCGACGAGCACGACCATGATCACGACCACGTACATGACGAGCACTGCGGCCACGATCACGACCATGACGACCACGGGCATGGCCACGCGGACGATCACCACCACCATCACCACCATACGGACCGCATCGCGTCGTTTGTCTTCCGCAGCGACAAGCCGTTCCACTACGGCAAGCTCGAGGAGTTCCTGTCGGGCATCCTGTCCGTGTACGGCGAGAAGCTGCTGCGCTACAAGGGCGTGCTCTATATGGAAGGCGTGGACCGCAAGGTGGTATTCCAGGGGGTGCACCAGCTGATGGGCAGCGACGTCGGCGCCAAATGGGACGATGAAACCCCGGGCACCAAGATGGTCTTTATCGGCGTGGACCTGCCGCGCGACGCCATTCTGAAAGGTCTGGCGGCCTGCCTGGCCTGAGTGCCCCTTCCGCCGCTTGCGCGGCGGGCACCGTTCCGGCCCCCTGTTGCGGGGTCGGGCGGTGACACCGGACACCTCCCCACGCCTCCCTACCAGAGGGGTACCGGGAAAACTCCTGCCTGTTGTCCGGCTTTCTCCCATATCTCGGAAAAATTTGTTCAAGTACAATAGGCCGGATTTGATGCGGGCGACGCACCTTTTCTGACGCCGTCCGTATTTGCAGGGCGGCGGTCGTCGTCAGCATGAGGCGGGCCGCCGGCAGGCGCGGTCGCAGTGCTTCGTGCGGAGACCGCCCTCCGCTTGGGGTACCTCGGCAAGAGCGCCGTCACTCTTCGACGCGTAGAGAGAGGTGTCCCCATGACAGCCGCAACAAAGACGAAAGAAAGCCGCAGCAAGACAGGTACCGCTGCGGCGGAGACGCTCAAGGCGCAGTCGGTGAAGGCTGCGCCAGCTCCCCGCGGCAGTACGGCGCACGCCGATGCGGGCGAGGCCAAGGGAGGCACGCGAAGCAGCAAGACTGCAGCCAGCCAGAGTGAAACGACCGCGCCGCGCAAGCGGACGGCCACTGCACCCGAGCGGACGAAGACGCCGCCGGTCGCATCAACAAGAGAATCAGCAGCAACCATGAGCAGCAACAAACTTCTGACTGAAGCTGAAATCCTGAAGATGAGCGACAAGGATTACATGAACGAGGCGCAGCTTGCCTTCTTCAGGAATCGCCTTGAGCAGCTTCGCGACGAAATTCTCAAGAACGCCGATCAGACCACGGAACACCTGCGCGAAACGGTCATCGTGCCCGATCCCGCCGACCGCGCAACGATCGAGGAAGAACACGCGCTGGAACTGCGCACGCGCGACCGCGAGCGCAAGCTGCTGAAGAAGGTCGAGCAGTCGCTGCAGCGCATCGAATCCGGCGACTACGGCTGGTGCGAGGAAACCGGCGAGCCGATCGGCGTTCCCCGCCTGCTGGCCCGCCCGACCGCCACGCTGTCGCTGGAAGCCCAGCAGCGCCGCGAACTGCGCCAGAAGCTGTTCGGGGACTGATCCCCCGCACGCCCAGGCGGCACCGAGACGGCCCGGAATTCCGGGCCGTTTTGTTTTGGTGCGATGCGATCCGGGTGCGCTGCACGCCAGCGTGCCGGCGCGCTCGCTTCGCCGATGGCCGAACCAATGTCGTTGTCGCGCCATGGCCACGGCACTACCATTGGGAGACACCGGCCGGCGCCACTTTGAGACGCGATCACCTGTTGCCGCCGCCGGCTTTCTGCTACAGTCGCAACTTTGTTGCAATAACCCCTTACACCACTCACCGCGCGCCATGGCCGATCGCCTGCCCGTCACTGTGCTGTCCGGATTCTCCGGCGCCGGCAAGACCTCCGTGCTGAACCATCTGCTCGCCCAACCCGGCAAGCGCGTGGCCGTGCTCGGCGGCGAGGGCGATTTGCTGGCGGAGGTCGATCGTCTCGCGCAAGCTGGCCAACACGACTGCGTGGTCATCGAAGCCGGCGCGGCCGACGAGCCGCTCGGCATCGCCGAGGGCTTCGCCTTCGAAGACGAACACGGCGAACAGGGCGCCGCATCCGCTGGCGTCGCCCATCTCGACACGCTGGTCACGGTTGTCGATGCCAGCCGCTTCCTGCAGGACTACCACGACGCCGACTACCTGTCGGACCGGGGACTCCGCGCGCATGACGGCGACGATCGCACCGTGGTGGATGTGCTGATCGACCAGATCGAGGTCTGCGACGTCATCGTCGTCAACAAGATCGACCTCGTCGACGCCGGCCAGCTGGGGCATCTGAATGCCGTGCTGCATGCGCTGAACCCGCGCGCCGACATCGTCGATGCCAGCCACGGCAAGGTCCCGGCGGACCGCGTGCTGGACACCGGCCGCTTCGATATGGATGCCACGCCCAACGCGGCCGGCTGGCAGGCGGCGCTCCAGGGCGAACCCGTGCCTGCGGCGGCCGGACTCGGCACACTGCTGTATCGCCGGCGCCGCCCGTTCCATCCGCAGCGCTTTGCCGACCTAATTCACACCGAATGGATGCGCGAGCACGGCGACGTGCTGCGCTCGAAGGGCATCTTCTGGCTGGCCAGCCGCATGGATATCGCCGGCGACTGGAGCCAGGCCGGCGGGGTATGCCGTCCCGGCGCGGCCGGTGCCTGGTGGGCCGCCATCGACGCCGACGAATGGCCGGCCGACGCGGCATCGCGCGCCGGCATCGAAGCCGACATGATCGAAGACGGCTTGCCCGCCCCGTTCGGCGACCGCCGGCAGGAACTGGCGCTGATCGGCGAGAAGCTGAACGCCCACGCGCTGGAAGCCTTGCTGGACGCCTGCCTGCTGACCGATGCCGAAATGGCTGCCGGTCCCGAGACGTGGGCCGCCTATCCGGATCCGTTCCCGGACTGGGGTGATGCCTTTGGCGACGATCACGACCACGATCACGACGCTGCGCATGGTCATGACCGCGATCATGACCATAAGCACGGCGACGACCCGTGCGATTGCGGACATGGGCACTGAGTCGCGTACACTCCACGATCGCCTGACCGGCCAGTTGGCCCGGTGGCGTTCGCGCGGCCTGGGTATCTGGCCCGCGTTGTGGCTTGTGCTGTGCCTGCTGCTCGCGCAACAGGCCGGCCTGACACACCGCGTGGTCCACGGCGGGCTGCTGAACCTGTCACAGGCCGCCGCCGCATTGTCCTCTACGTCAGACGCGTCCGACACATCCGACACATCCGTCGCGTCCGATGCCACCGACGCAGATCACGCCGAGCCGCTGTCGCTGAAACTCGGCCTGCACTCCTGCGTGCTGTTCGACGGTGCGACCATCGCCGACAGTCACGTCGACACATTCACCCTACCGCTGCTTGCCTTCGGCAAACCGGTCAAGCCGGCCAGCCTGGCCTGGCGCTGGCCAGATCTTCCCGCCGCGCGCCCTTTCCACACGCGCGCCCCGCCTGCCTCGCCCGTCTTCGTTTGATCGCCTGAGCGCGGATGGCGGCCTGACGCCGCCCATCCGCCTGTCTTGCGCAGCGCCCACCTGATGATTCGCCATATCGCCATGCGCCGGTCCGAGTACCGGGGCACGTCGCGCCATCAGCCGGGCGCTCGCCTTCCGAATTCGAATCGCGAGCCATGTTCTCGAATCCCACTCTCTCCCCGGCGGTGCGCCGCACCCCGCTGGCGGCCGTTGCCGCCCTGATCGTCAGCGCCAGTCTGTCGTCCCACGCCGTAGCCCAGGACGCCACGCCGCCAGCCGATGCCAAGGCCCCGGTACCCCAGACACTCAAGGAAGTCGTCGTCACCGCCAATCCGCTGGGCAGCGATCTCAACGACATGGTCGCACCGGTCTCCACCCTCGGCGGCGATGCGCTGGCCGTGCGCCAGACCAGCACGCTGGGCGAAACGCTGAACAGCCTGCCCGGCGTGGCGTCAAGCTACTTCGGCCCCAACGCCAGCCGCCCGGCCATCCGCGGGCTGGACGGCGACCGCATCAAGGTGCTGCAGAACGGTGGCTCCACACTGGACGCCTCGACGCTGTCCTATGACCACGCGGTGCCGATCGACCCGCTCGTGGCGGAAAAAATCGAAGTCGTCCGCGGACCGGCGGCGCTGATGTACGGCGGCAGCGCGCTGGGCGGTGTGGTCAATGTGATCGACAACCGGATTCCGCGGGACCCCATCACGGGCGTGTCCGGCGCCACGGACGTGAGCGGCACCATCGGCGGCGACAAGGGCCGCAACGCCAGCGGCCTGATCGAGGCCGGCAACGGCAAGTTCGCGGTGCACGCCGACGCCTTCGTCCGCCAGACCAGCGACCTGCGCATCCCCGGCTTTGCCCGCAGCGGCAACCTGCGCGCGACGCAACCGCTGCCCGAGGGCGAGACCGAGGCCTACGGCAAGATCCCGAACACCAACGCCCACCAGGAAGGCGGCTCGATGGGCGGCTCCTACACGTGGGCGGACGGCTTTGTCGGCGCCAACTACTCGACCTATCGCAACGACTACGGCACGCCGGCCGAGGAAGCCGCGCGCATCAAGATGCGCCAGGACCGGTTTGCGCTGGAGGGCGAGGCACGCAACCTGGCCGGCACCACTGGCGGGGTCATCGAATCGGTGAAGGGCAAGTTCAACTACACCGACTACGAGCACCGCGAAATCGAAGACGGCATCACCGGCACCACGTTCAAGAATCACGGCTGGGATGCACGCCTGGAAGCCACGCACGGCAAGATCGGCAACATGACCGGCGTGATTGGCACGCAGTTCGGCCATACCGATTTCTCGGCGCTCGGCGAGGAAGCGTTCGTGCCGAGCACCACCACCGACAATGCCGCGCTATTCGTCTTCGAGGAACTGCCGCTGACGGCATCGGGTGACCTCAAGCTCAATCTGGGCGGACGGCTCGACCACAGCAGCGTCAAGGCCAGCGCCAATGGCAACGACCGCTTCACGGATGCCGACCGCAGCTTCAACGCCGGCAGCGCGTCGGCCGGCCTGCTGTACAAGCTGAACCCGGTCTGGTCCGTGACGACCAACCTGTCGTACACCGAGCGCGCGCCAACGTTCTACGAGCTGTACGCCAACGGCCCGCACCTGGCCACCGGTGCTTTCGAAGTGGGCGACCCCAACGCGAACAAGGAACGCGCGACCTCGATCGACCTCGGCGTGCGCTTCAAGCAAGGGCCGCATAGCGGCAGCCTCTCCGGTTACTACAGCCGCTTCCAGAACTACCTGGCGCTGCTGAACACGGGCAACTTCCGCGACGCGGAAGGCAATGTGGTGGCCGCCGGCAGCGACGGCGCGCTGCCCGAGCAGCAATACCTGGGGGTGCCGGCCACGCTGTACGGCTTCGAGGCCGAAGGCAAGACGCGCCTGCTGCAGAAAATGCTGACGACGAGCGACACGCTCGACTTCGAAGCACGGGCCGACTACGTGCATGGCGAGAACCGCAACACGGGCGAGCCGCTGCCGCGCCTGTCGCCGCTGCGGCTGGGCGGTGCGCTGGCGTACGCCGCCGGCCCCTGGGGCGCGCGCGTCAATCTCGACTGGTACGCGCGCCAGAGCCGCGTGCCCGCGGGCGACACCGCAAGCGATGCCTACACCTTGCTCGGTGTGGCGCTGACCTACAAGCTGAAGCTGTCGGGCACGCAGACGCTGTTGTATGTGCGTGGCGACAACCTTACCAACACGGAAGCCCGCAGCGCCACGTCGATCCTGCGTGACATCGCGCCGCTGCCGGGTCGAAGTGTGAAGATCGGGATGCGGACGACGTTCTGACGGATCGGCGCGATCTGCGCGATCCGCGCCCGCGCCGCCATGCTGGCCGCCCCAGTCCTCTCCCGCCATGCGGGAGGGGGCATCCGGCATCGGCAGGCTGCGTATCAGATGCCGCCGAATGACTCCGGCACCAGCGAATACACGGCCGCCGCAATCGGCCTTCCGCGCAGGATCAGCCGGTTTCGCGCGATGCATTCGAACTGCGCGCCAACCCGCTCCGCCACACCACGGCTCGCCAGGTTAGCCTCCGCCGCCACGATCTCCAGCCGCGTCAGCCCCAGTCCGTGGAAGCCGTGGCACGCCATCATCGTCGCCGCACCGGTCGCCAGGCCCTGCCGCTGGCGGCCCTGACGAATCCAGTAGCCGAGATTGCCAAGATTGTCCTCGCGCCGGATCTGGTTGATCGCCACGCCGCCGTAGAGCTCGCGTCCATCGGGCGCAAATACACCGATATCGAACGCGCTGCCGTCCGCCATGTTGACGTCGCAGCGCGCGAACCATTCCTGTGCGTCGTAGGCGTTGTAGTCGATCCGCGCCCAGGGCATCCATACGCCCACGGTCGCCATGGACTCGCGCACGGCCGCGACGAACTGCGCCACGTCGGCCGCGCGAAATGGCCGCAACATGAAGTCCTTGCCACGCAGCGGTTGCATCATGGCCGCGTCTCCCGCTCCGCTCAATCCCGGTTGACGACGAGGTCGCCGTCAAGCGTCAGCGCGCCCACGCCGGCCAGTCCCCGCAGCGTCTGGTCGAACATCCCGTCCAGCGATTGCGCGGGCATGAAGCGCGCGTGAATCCGCTGCATCAGCGGCGTGTCGCACATCCACGCAAACAACGCGTCGCGCGACACCGATTGCACCTCCAGCATCCGGAACTTCACCAGCACTTTCACGGCATGCGTGGCGTTGCGCAGCGCGTCGCCACGCAGATGCGCAAGCCGTCCGCGTGCGCGCGTCACGGCCGCCGCCACATCGGCGAACACGCGGCCGTGGCCTGGGATGACGATGCGGGCGTCGAGCGTATCGATGCGGTCGAGCACGGCGGCCTGTTCGTCAAACCCGCTCTCGCCATCGAGCTCGGGAAAGATCACGCCAAAGCCGTTCTCCCACAGCGCATCGCCAGAGATCAGGATGCGCGGTCCCGGTGCGAACAACATCACGGCATGCGCGTCGTGGCCCGGCGCGGCCACCACTTCCCAGTCGATACCCCCCAGGCGCAGGCGGTCGCCGTCGTGCAGCACGGCATCGAAGGTGAAGCGCTGGCACTGCTGGCCGGTGGCCTTGTAGCTGAGTGCGTCCTCGTCCCAAGCCGATACCGCAGCCGCGTCAGCGGCCGGAATCCACGTGCGCGGCTGCCAGCGCGCTTGCAGCTGCGCATTGCCGCCGCAGTGATCCGAGTGGAGATGGGTATTGATCAGCCGATGCAGGGGCCGGCCATCGAGCGCCGATTCCACCAGGGCCTCGGTCTGCCCGGCATGCGTCACGTAGCCGCTGTCGACGAGCGCGGCCTCACCGGTCTTGTCGTCGATGAACAGCACGTTGTTGGCCGACAGCCAGCCACGCTCGAACACGCGCATCGTGGCGGGCAGTTGCGCCGGCGTGGTCATGCGGCGCTCCCCGGCACGCTCCCGGGCACAGCCAGCGCGCCGCGCGGTGCCAGGCGATCGGGCAGCAGTTGCCAGATGCGCCGGCGTTCCGCGTCATCGGCCTTCGACCAACCGGTGATCTCGGGAATCGTACGCAGGCACCCCTCGCAATAGAGTCGTGCCGCGTCCATCTTGCAGACGTTGCGGCACGGCGACGGCACCGGCTCCGCCTGCTGGGCCGCGGCGGCGCCACGGATCAGGTCGGCATGCAGCCGGCGCCGGGCCGGGGTGTCGGGGGTGTCGGGGGTATCGGGGGCGCTGGGCGCCTCGGGTGTCTCCGGCATATCAGCCGCATCCGGTGTGGCAGGCGTCATGCAAGCCATCACGTCAGCCTTTCATGCGGCCGACCTTGGCCGCGATCTTGTCGTTGAAGCGCGCCGGGTCGATCAGGTGACGCTCGTGCACGCCTTCCGAAATCTTGTCTTCGCCATCCCACGCCGTCAGGGCGAACCGCACCTTGCGGCCTTCCACGGCCACCAGTTCGCCCTTGACCGTGACGGTCATCCCGGGCGGCGTGGCGGCCAGATGCGTGAAGTTGACCAGCGTGCCGAGCGATTGCTCGCGCGGCCAGTCCATGTGCTCGCGCAGCATCTGCAGGCAGGCGCATTCCATGATGCCGACCATGTAGCCCGTGGCGAGCACATCAGGCATGTCCGCGCAGCCCGGGATGTCGTCATAGAGATTGGGCACGGTGGCCTTGGGAGGCACCACATACTGCCACTCGAACCGCAGGCCGGGACGCAGGCCCCGCGCGTTCGCGGCGCCGATTGGCTCGCCCCCTGCCTGGCTCATTGCGCGGCTCCCTGCTTCACGCCCAGCGCGACGTCGGCCACCTCAGCCCCGGTCATCACCTGCAGCTGCTGCGGCGTCAGGTTGAACACCGCGTGCGGATGGCCGGCGGCCGCCCACAGGCTGTCATACCGGAACAGGTCCTGGTCCAGCAGCATCACCGGCTTCACGGCGTGGCCGATCGGGCAGACGCCGCCAATCGCATAGCCGGTCTTCTCGCGCACGAACTTCGCGTCGGCCTTGCCCAGCGCGCCCACGCGCGCGGCCACCTTGGCCTCGTCGACGCGATTGCTGCCGCTGGCGATCACCAGCACCGGCACGTCATCCGCCACGCGGCGGAAGATGATCGACTTGGCGATCTCGGCCACGCTGCAACCCAGTCCGGCGGCCGCTTCCGCCGAGGTCTTGCCGGTGGCCGGCAGCATCACCACCGGGCGGTCATGGCCGATACCGGCCAGCAGGTCCGCCACGCGCTGCGCGGCATCGGGGAGCGCGGTCGTTTCGCTCATCGTCGGGTTCTCCTTATGTATGCTCGCGTGACGACTTCACGCGCAGACCGCCGCGTCACCGGCGGCGGCCCACTTGGTCAGCAACGCGCGTCCCACGCGCGAGTTGTTCGGGCGGCCGATGGCCTGCGAGATGTAGTCGCCGGTGCGCACCACGGCTTCAAGGTCGATGCCGGTATGCAAGCCCATGCCGTGCAGCATGTACAACACGTCCTCGGTCGCCACGTTGCCGGTCGCGCCCTTCGCGTACGGGCAGCCGCCCAGCCCTGCCACGGAGGCATGGAAGATGCCGATGCCGACCTCGAGGCTGGCCAGGATGTTGGACAGCGCCTGCCCATAGGTATCGTGGAAATGGCCCGACAGCCGGTCGATCGGAAACTCCGCCACCGCCGCGCGCATCACGTCCTGCACCTTGCCCGGCGTACCCACGCCAATCGTGTCGGCGATGTCGATCTCGTCGCAACCGAGTTCGCGCATGCGGCGCACCACGTCGATCACGGCGCTCACCGGCACCTCGCCCTGGTACGGGCAACCGAGCGAGCACGAGATGCTGCCGCGCAGGCGCACGCCGGCGTCCTTGGCGGCGGCCGCGACCGGCGCAAAGCGCGCGATCGACTCGGCGATCGAGCAATTGATGTTCTTCTGCGAGAACGCCTCGCTGGCGGCGCTGAAGATCACCACCTCGTCGGCCCCGGCCGCCACGGCGCCCTCGAAGCCCTTCATATTGGGCGTCAGCACCGAGTACAGCGTGCCGGGGCGACGCTGGATGCGCGCCATCACATCCGCGCCATCAGCCATCTGCGGCACCCACTTGGGCGACACGAACGACGCGGCCTCGATGTTGACGAAACCTGCGTCGGTCAGCTGGTTGACCAGCGCGACCTTGACGTCGGTAGGCACCATCGCCTTTTCGTTCTGGAGGCCATCGCGCGGACCCACTTCCACGATCTTCACGTACTGGGGCAGATTCATGACTGTCTCCTTGGGCGGTGCTGCGTCGGGAGCATTCCGGCCGGCCTCGCACCCGCCGGCACGGCGTCCCTTCACTCCGGCCACGCCTCCATTCTTATCAAATCAGTGTTCAATACCCGCGCGCCAGATCCACAATGCCGGCGATCGGCTTGCCTTCGGCCAACGCGTGAATCTTGCCCGCAATCTGGGCGATGCTGTCTTCGCGCAGCGTCAGTGCCGAGATATGCGGCGTGATGGTGATGCGCGGCTCCTGCCAGAACGGATGCTCGGCCGGCAGCGGCTCCTTGCGGAACACGTCGAGCGTGGCGCCCGCGATCTGTCCTTCCTGCACTGCAGCCAGCAGGTCCTCTTCCACCAGATGCTGGCCGCGTGCCACGTTGATCACGTAGGCACCGCGCGCCAGGCGATACAGCAAGCCGGTGTCGATGAGGTCCTCGGTGTCCGGCGTCAGCGGCAACACGTTGACGAGCACGCGCAATCCGCCGAGGAATGCCGCCTGGCCTTCCTCGCCGTGGAACGACTGCACGCCTTCCACGGTCTTGGGTGAGCGGCTCCAGCCGCGCACCGGGAAACCGAAGCCGGCCAGCGTGCGGGCGATGTGCGTCCCCAATGCGCCGATGCCCATCACGCCGATCGTGAAGTCGGCGCGACGGTGCGGCTTGAGGAATTTCCACGTGCCGGCCTTCTCCTGCGTGTCGTAGGCGTCGAGCTTGCGGAAATAGCGCAGCACGGCGGCGGCGACGTACTCGGCCATCTGCGCGGCCATGCCAGCGTCATCGAGTCGCACGATGGGCACGCCCGCCGGCAGCGCGTCCGGATCGCTGTCGCGCAGCTTCAGGATGCCATCCACGCCAGCGCCGAGATTGAAGACGGCCTTCAGGTCCTTGCGGCCGCGCAGCATTTCCAGCGGCGGGCGCCACACCACGGCGTAGTCGGCAGCCTGGCCCTGGCTCTCTTCCCACTTGAGGCATTGCGCCTCGGGCAACACTTCGGCGAACCCTTCGATCCACGGCTCATAGCGGCCATCCGGCACGTACAACTGCAACTTCATCTCGACTCCAATCTCTTCGGGGGACGTTGATACAGTGCATTTTGGCAGAGGTCGGCGCGAAGCGGTGGGATTGCGGGACGGTGTTCCGCATGGCGGACGCCCCACCTCCCACCGGTTCCTGCGCGATCAGGCGGGTGCGGTGTCACCCACCGCGAATGCCAGCAGTTGCGCGCCTTCCGCCACTTGCTCGCCCACCCCGTAGAGCACCTCGCTCACCACGCCGTCGGCCGGCGCGCTGATGGTGTGCTCCATCTTCATCGCTTCCATCACCAGCAGCGGCGTGCCGCGCGTGACGGTGCTGCCCGGCTCGACCATCACGGCGATAACCTTGCCGGGCATCGGCGCGGTGAGCTTGCCGCCTTCGCCTTCGGATTCCCCGGCGTGGGACAGCGGGTCCTGCCACTCCAGCACCGTATGGCGCCCGGCGGTGAAGACGTGGAACGTGTCGCCCTCCACATGGACCTGGCCGTGCGTGCGGCGTGTGCCCAGGTCGACGCGGATGTCGTCGGCATTGAAGATGTACGCGAACGGCGCCGCCTGGTCGGCATAGATCAGCGTGCTGCGGCGCGTGTCGTCCTTCAGCACGACCTCAAGCTTGCTGCCGCCGCACGTGAAGTGCAGCGTGCGCGTATCGCGGCCGTTCAGGCGCCATGCGCCCGCGTGGGTCCACGGCGAATTCCGGTCCGCCGCGTCGATGTGGCGCGTGCGGATGTCGCGCTCGAGCAGCGCGGCGACGGCCAGCGAGATGGACTCGATGCCGACCGATTTCTGCGGCGGGAACAACACGGCCTGGTTGCGTTCGATCAGGCCGGTGTCGAGATCCGCCGTCCGGAACGCTTCGGACTTCACCAGCCGCTGCAGGAATGCAACATTGGTCGACAGCCCCACCACGTGATAGCTGGCCAGCGCCTGGGCCATGCGGGCCAGCGCTTCGTCGCGGTCGCGCCCCCAGACGATCAGCTTGGCGATCATCGGGTCATAGAACGGACTGATGGTGTCGCCCTCTCGCACGCCGGCATCGATCCGCACGCCAGCCGGGCCATGGGCGTCGCCGCCGCGCATGAACTGCACCGCCGGCGGCGTGCGCAGGAAGCGCAACGTGCCCGTCGACGGCAGGAATTGCTTGTCGGGGTTCTCGGCGTAGATGCGCGCCTCCAGCGCGTGGCCGCTGATCTGCAGCCGGTCCTGCGTCAGCGGCAGCGCTTCGCCCGCCGCCACCCGCAGCTGCCATTCCACGAGGTCCTGCCCCGTGATCATCTCGGTGACGGGGTGCTCCACCTGCAGGCGGGTGTTCATCTCCATGAAGTAGAACGAACCATCCTGGTTGGCGATGAACTCCACCGTGCCGGCGCCGACGTAGCCAACCGCCTTGGCGGCGGCCACCGCGGCCTCGCCCATCGCGCGGCGGCGATCCTCGGTCATGCCCGGCGCGGGGGCTTCCTCCAGCACCTTCTGGTGACGGCGCTGCACCGAGCAGTCGCGCTCGAACAGGTAGACGCAGTTGCCGTGAGTATCGGCAAAGACCTGGATCTCGATGTGGCGCGGACGGGTCAGGTATTTCTCGACGAGCACCTTGTCGTCGCCGAAGCTGGCCGAGGCCTCGCGCTTGACGGACGCCAGCGCGGCCTCGAAGCCGTCGCCCGACTCCACCACGCGCATGCCCTTGCCGCCACCGCCCGCGCTGGCCTTGAGCAGCACCGGATAGCCGATGCGGTCGGCCTCGCGGCGCAGCAGCGCGGCGTCCTGATCCTCGCCGTGATAGCCGGGCACCAGCGGCACCGCGGCCTTTTCCATCAGTTGCTTGGCCGCGCTCTTGCTGCCCATCGCGTGGATGGCCGCTGCCGGCGGCCCGATGAAGGCCAGCCCGGCGGCGGCGCACGCTTCGGCGAACGCCTCGTTCTCGGACAGGAAGCCATAGCCCGGGTGAATCGCCTGGGCGCCGGTTGCCTTCGCCATCTCGATGATGTGGTCCGCGCGCAGGTAGCTGTCGCGCGCGGCGGGTCCGCCGATATGTACGGCCTCGTCGCAGAACGCCACGTGCCGGGCCTCCGCGTCCGCATCCGAGTAGACGGCCACCGTGCGAATCCCCAGCCGGCGGCACGTGGCCGCCACACGGCAGGCAATCTCGCCACGGTTGGCGATCAGGATCTTGTTGAACATGGCTCCTCCTTGTTATATCCGGGGGGCGGCCAGCTTGCTTACCTCACGGCAGACTCGTCATCCGGCATACCCTTCCGCACGGATGTCGAGGCGAGCCAGCAGGGCACGATCGCGGTCGGCCTGCGGGTTGCCGGTGGTCAGCAGCTTTTCGCCATAGAAAATGGAATTGGCGCCTGCCATGAAGCACAGCGCCTGCAACGCTTCGTCCATGGCCTCGCGGCCGGCGGACAGGCGCACCATCGCGCGCGGCATCGTGATGCGTGCCACGGCAATCGTGCGGACGAACTCGAACGGGTCCAGCGCGGCGGTGCCCGCCAGCGGCGTGCCTTCCACCTGCACCAGGTTGTTGATGGGTACCGACTCGGGGTACGGATCCAGGTTGGCCAGCTGCGCGATCAGGCCGGCGCGCGCCTCGCGCGTCTCGCCCATGCCGACGATGCCGCCGCAGCAGACGTTGATGCCCGCTTCGCGCACATGGCCGATGGTGTCCAGCCGGTCCTGATACGTGCGCGTGCCGATGATCTTGCCGTAGAACTCCGGCGAGGTATCGAGGTTGTGGTTGTAGTAGTCCAGCCCGGCGTCCTTCAGGCGCAGCGCCTGCTCGGCCTTGAGCATGCCCAGCGTCACGCAGGTTTCCAGGCCCATCGCCTTCACCTCGCGCACCATGTCGATCACGGGCTCCAGGTGGCGGTCCTTCGGGCTGCGCCAGGCGGCGCCCATGCAGAAGCGCGTGGCGCCGTTGGCCTTGGCCGCGCGCGCGGCGTCGAGCACTTCATCCAGCGCCATCAGCTTCTCGGCCTTCACGCCGGCATCGTGGTGCGCGCTTTGCGGGCAGTAGCCGCAATCTTCCTCGCAGCCGCCGGTCTTGATCGACAGCAGCGTGGAGAGTTGCACCGTGTTGGCGTCGAAGTGCTCGCGATGCACTTGCTGTGCGCGGAACAGCAGGTCGTTGAACGGCAGCGCGAACAGCGCGGCCACGTCGTCGACGCGCCACGCGGCGTCCGGTTGCGGTGCGGCGGCCTGCAGGTTGCGGGCCGACTGGCGCAGGGCTTCGGCGGAAATGGTGGCGACGGTCTGGGTGTTGGTGGTTTGCGTCATGATCAATGCGAATTCGGTTCAGGCGCGGCTCGGGGCCGCGTCGGTATGGGAGGTCACGGCCTGGCGTTGCCGCGGCACACTGGCCAGCAACGGTGCGAGGTCGAGATGGCTGGCGGCGACGGCGGGCGCCACCTGCCAGGGCAGTTCGCCCAGGCAGGGCACATCCAGCGCGTCATGCAACGTGGCGATGTTCTCGTGCGGCAGCAGCATGTCGGGGTCCATGCGGTTGGCGATCCAGCCAGCCAGCCTGAGCCCGCGCGCCCGGATCGCGTCGGCGGTCAGCGTGGCGTGGTTCAGGCAGCCGAGCCGGATGCCGACCACCATTACGACGGGCAGGTCGAGCATCACGGCCAGGTCCGCCGTACTCCAGCGGGCCGCGCCCACGTCGAGCGGGACCTGGAAGCCGCCCACGCCCTCCACCACCACGGCCTGCGCGCGCTGCCGCAGCGCATCGAACGCCGCGCGGATCGGCTCGCGCGTGATACGCACGCCTTCCATGGCGGCGGCCAGATGCGGCGACACCGGCGTGCGCAACAGGAACGGGCACATCTCCTCCTGCGGCACGATGACCGAGCACGCCGCGCGCAGCTGCTCCACGTCGTCGTTCTGCCAGCGCTCGTCGAGCCATTCGCCCCCACTGGCCACGGGCTTCATGCCCACCGTGCTGTAACCGGCGTCATGCAGCGCATGCAGCAGCGTGGCCGTGGCGTGCGTCTTGCCAACGCCCGTGTCGGTGCCGGTGACAAAGCAGGCAAAGCGGGGCGGCATGTTGGCGATGGCGCTCACACGGCCTCCCTGTCGGAAATACCGGCAATATCGCTGGCGCCCGGCACCGCTCGCGCCACCGCGTCGAGCAGCCGCTGCACATCCTCGGCCGTATGCGACGCCGACAGCGTGATCCGCAGTCGCGCGGTGCCCGCTGGCACGGTAGGCGGGCGGATGGCGCCCACGCGGATGCCGTCGGCCTCGAGCGCCGCCGACAACGCCAGCGCGGCGGCGTTGTCGCCAACGATCAGCGGCTGGATGGCGGTTTCGCTGTCGCCAAGGGTCCAACCCGCCTGCGCTGCAAGCCGGCCCAACCCGTCGCGCAGTTGCGCAATCAGGTCGGCCAGGTGCGCGCGACGGCTGCCGCCTTCCTCGCCGTCGATGATGTCGAGACTGGTCAGCAGCGCATGCGCCACGGCTGGTGGCGCGGCCGTCGTGTAGATATAGGGACGCGCGGTGTTGATCAGGTGTTCGACGATCGTCGCGTGCGCGGCCACGAAGGCCCCCGCCACGCCGGCCGCCTTGCCCAGCGTGCCGATATAGACAAAGCGCTCCGAGGCGAGGCCCAGATGCTCCAGCACGCCACGGCCGTTCTCGCCGAGCACACCGAAGCCATGCGCGTCGTCGACGATGATCCACGCGTCGTGGCGTTCGGCCAGCGCCAGCAGCGCCGCCATCGACGCCATGTCGCCGTCCATGCTGAACACGCTGTCGGTGACGATCAGCTTGAGCGCGCTCTGGCTGGCAGCCAGCAGGGCGTCCAGCGCGCCGGTGTCGCCGTGCGGGTAGCGTTGCACGTCGGCGCGCGCAAGCCGTGCGCCATCGATCAGCGAGGCGTGATTCAGCGTTTCGCAGAACAGCGTGGCGCCAGCCGTCCCCAGCGACGTCAGCACCGCGAGGTTGGCCATGTAGCCCGTGCAGAAGTACAGCGCCTGCGCCTGCGGGATGAACGGCGCCATCCAGCGTGCCAGCACGTGCTCGAGCTGCGCGTGGGCCAGCGAATGGCCGCTGACCAGGTGAGATGCGCCACTGCCCGCGCCATAGCGATAGGCGCCCTCCGCGAGCGCGTTGGCGATGGACGGATGGTTGGCCAGCCCCAGGTAGTCGTTGCTGCAGAACGTCAGCAGCGGCGTGGGGGTGGCATCGATCGCGCCGACTGACTGGTGCGGCGCGCAGGCCGTATGCGCAATGCGGCGGCGGCGCGTGAGCGACTGGGCTTCGCGCTCCGCAGCAGCGCGTGTCAGGTGTTCAAGCAGCATGGCGCACCTCCTGGATCGGGGATGCACCAAGCGGCGATGCCTCAGTGGATGCACCAAGCGGGCCTACCACGGCGCGCAGCGTGGACAGCAACTGATCGCCCAGCCACTGCGCCAGCGTGGCGTCGAACACATACGGCGGCATCACGTACAGTGTGGTGCCGATCGGCCGCACCAGTACGCCGCGCTCGCGCGCCGCCAGATGGAAGCGCGCGGCAAAGTCCGCGCCGGCGGCGTCCGCATCGATATCGGCGGCCCAGATCATGCCGCGCTGGCGCACGTGCGTCACGCGCGGATCGGCGGCCAGGGGGGCCATCGCGTCGGCCAGCCATTGCGCGCGGTCGCGGTTGCGGGCGATCACGTCTTCCGATTCGAACAGGTCCAGCGTGGCCAGCGCCGCGCGGCAGGCCAGCGGATTGCCGGTGTACGAATGCGAATGCAGGAAGCTGCGTGCGATGTCGTCGGCAACGAACGCGCGCTGGATCTCCGGACGCGACAACACCAGCGACAACGGCAGGTAGCCACCGCTGATGCCTTTGGAGAGGCACAGGAAATCGGGCCACGCGTGCGCGGGCAGGGGGTCGCCCGCGCGCGCCTGCTCCCAGGCGAAGAACGTGCCGGTGCGGCCGCAGCCCACGGCGATCTCGTCGGCGATCAGGTGTACGCGGTAGCGGTCGCACAACGCGCGTGCGCCTTCGAGGTACAACGGGTCGTACATCGCCATGCCCGCCGCGCCCTGCACCAGCGGTTCGACGATCAGCGCGGCGATCTGGCCGGCATGCTCGCGCAACAGCGCCTCGAGTTCGACCAGCGCGCGCGCGGCCACGCCGGCCGCGGATTCGCCGGGGGCGGCCTGGCGGGCATCCGGCGACATCACCACGTGCGCACGCCGGGTCAGCGCGTCATAGGCATCGCGGAAGATCTCGACGTCGGTCACCGCCAGCGCGCCAACGGTCTCGCCGTGATAGCCGTGACGCAGGCACACGAACTCGCGCTTGGCCGGCAGGCCGGTATTGCGCCAGTAGTGGAAGCTCATCTTGAGCGCGATCTCCACCGCCGACGCGCCATCGGACGCGTAGAACGTATTGCCGAGCGCGCCGCCGGTCAGCGCGGAGAGCCGCTCGGCCAGCTCGACGGCGGGCGCATGCGTGCAGCCGGCCAGCATCACGTGTTCCAGCGTTTGCAGTTGTGCGGTGAGCGCGGCGTTGATGGCCGGGTTGGCGTGGCCAAACAGGTTGACCCACCATGAACTGATGGCGTCGAAGTACCGTTTGCCGTCGGTGTCGACCAGCCACGGACCCTCGCCGCGCGCGATCGCCAGCGGCGGCTCGTTGGCGCCGGCGTCGGGGCGCAGGCGCGTGCACGGGTGCCAGACGGCGCGCTGGCTGCGCGCCGCCAGGGACGCGTCGCCGCCTGTCGGTAATGGGGAAAGGTGTTCCAAGGGGACCCTCCTTTGTTGACCGTCCGCGCAGGCGTCACGCCCGGCTGTGCCGGGGCGCGCTTGCAGGGCGAACGGATTGGGGAGGCTCATGGTAGGAAGGTCCCTGTGGACTTGGCAAACCGGGCGCCGTCAGCGCGTTGGCGACACGTTGACGGATGTTGTGCGATCTTGGCGAGTGCAGTGCAGCATGGACCGCTCCACCACCGGCTTCTCGCCAGCAACGCCCGTCAACGGTCGATAAAAATTACTGGGGACGCCACGACGGCGTGCGCTTTTCGAGGAATGCGCGCACACCTTCGCGCCCCTCGCTGGACGAACGGATGGCGGCGATGCGGTTAGCGGTATCGGCCAGCAGGTCATTGTCGATGGCCCTTCCCGCCACTTCCTGGACAAGCCGCTTGCTCTCGCGCACGGCATTCGGGCTGTTGGCCACCAGCGCGGCGGCAATCTCGGCCACGCGCGCGTCGAGCCCCGAGACCGGCACCACCTCATGGACGAAGCCAATCCGCAGGGCCTCGGCGGCGTCGAAGCGCTCGGCCGTGATGAAGTAGCGGCGCGCGGCCTGCTCGCCCATCGCGCGGATCACATAGGGGCTGATCGTGGCCGGCAGCAGTCCCAGGCGCGCCTCCGACAGGCAGAAGCTGACGGGCTCCGCAGCCACGGCGATGTCGCACGCCGCCACCAGCCCGACCCCGCCGGCGTAGGTATCGCCATGAATCCGCGCGATCACGGGCTTGGGGCAGACCCAGATGGTGTGGAGCATCTGCGCCAGCGTCAGCGCGTCGGCGCGGTTCTCGTCGTCCGAGTAGCCGGCCATCTTCTTCATCCAGTTCAGGTCCGCCCCCGCGCAGAACGCCGGGCCGTTGCCGGCCAGCACGATGGCGCGTACTTCGGGCGTGTCGCCCAGCGCGCGGAAGGCGCCGGTCAGCTCCGCGATGACGGTCTCGTTGAACGCGTTACGCACATCGGGCCGGTTCAGCGTGATCGTGGCGACGTGATGGGCGGCAGTGACCGTGAGCGTGGTGAAATTCATGTCTCTCTCCGATGACGGATGTTGTCGTGCGTATCTCACGAGGTGCGATCCGTCGACGACCCGCGCCCGGCAGGATCGGCGGTGTCCGGCGTGCGATCGAACGGCAGGCCAAGCTGGCGGAAGAATGTCTCCACCTCCGGCAGCCAGATCGCGATGCCGTTTCGGCTGCTGAACAGCCGATGCGAATCGCCCTCGAACTCGCCCACGTCCACGAACCGCGCATCGGCGGCGGCGCCCGTGGCATGGGCCTTGTAGTTGTTGAACATGCGCTCGGGCAACGGCCACGGCCAGTAGCTGTCGTTGTCGCCGTACACCCAGAGCGAGGGATAGCGCGCGCCGCGGCCATATTCGCCGAACGCGTCGACCAGATTGCCTTCCCAGCCCACGCAGTTGTCGTTGCGCAGGCCGCCGGCAAAGTTCACGACGCCGCGCACGCCCGGATAGCCGATCGTGGACAACGCCATGGTCGACAGGCCGCCATGCGACTGCCCGATCACGATGATCCGCGTGGGGTCCACATAAGGCTGCTGCACGAGGTAGTCCAGCGCGGCCACCACGTCTTCCGCCTGCATCATGCCGTTGTCGCGCACATTGCAGCCGCCGCCGATATACGCGCCGCCGGACTTCGAGAAGCCCTGGCGCATCGGCAGCGCCACGACGTAGCCGCGCCGCAGAAACTCCGCGGTCTGCGCGGCAAAGCGCGCGCGGCCCTGGAAGGCCGGCTTGCCCGGCGCCTTGCCGTGATTGATCACGACCAGCGGGTAGCGCCCGTCGCCGGCCGGACGGAAGATCGTCGTCTCCAGATCCACCGAGAAGAGCGCGCCGGCCTTCGGCACCATCACGACCTGCTCGATCGTGCGCGGCGGCAACGGCGCCTGCGCGACAGCCGTGCCGTGCTGCACGAGGCAGACCAGCACGGCGATGCCGAGAACGATGGAGGCAAGTCGGGACATGATGACAATGGCTACAAGGTGGGTGCGTCGGCCGTTACATGCGGAACACGCCGAACTTCATGTCGCCGATCGGCGCATTGAGGCTCGCCGACAGGCCCAGGCCGAGTACGGTACGCGTCTGCGCCGGATCGATGACGCCGTCATCCCACAGCCGTGCGCTGGCGTAGTACGGGTGCCCCTGGTGTTCGTACTGGTCGCGGATCGGCGCCTTGAACGCCTCCTCCTCCTCCGCGCTCCACTGGCCACCGCGGCCCTCGATGCCGTCGCGGCGCACCGTGGCCAGCACACTGGCGGCCTGCTCGCCGCCCATGACGGAAATCCGTGCATTCGGCCACATCCACAGGAAGCGCGGCGAATAGGCGCGGCCGCACATGCCGTAGTTGCCGGCGCCGAACGACCCGCCGATGATGACCGTGAACTTCGGCACCTGCGCCGTGGCCACGGCCGTCACCATCTTGGCGCCGTTGCGCGCGATGCCTTCGTTCTCGTACTTGCGGCCCACCATGAAGCCGGTGATGTTCTGCAGGAACACCAGCGGGATCTTGCGCTGGCAGCACAGCTCGATGAAGTGGGCGCCCTTGAGCGCCGACTCCGAGAACAGGATGCCGTTGTTGGCGATGATGCCGACCGGGTAGCCCCAGATGCGCGCGAAGCCGCAGACCAGCGTGGTGCCATAGCGCGCCTTGAATTCGTCGAAATCGGAACCATCGACCAGCCGCGCGATGACTTCGCGCACGTCGTACGGCTTGCGGGTATCCGTCGGAATCACGCCATAGAGTTCCTCGGGCGGATACAGCGGCTCCACGGGCTCGTGCAGGCGGATCTGGTCCGGCTTGCGGCGGTTCAGGTGCTGGACGATATTGCGTGCCAGCGACAGCGCGTGATGATCGTTCTGCGCGAAGTAGTCGGCCACGCCGGAGAGCCGCGTGTGCACATCCGCACCGCCCAGGTCCTCGGCGCTGACTTCCTCGCCGGTCGCCGCCTTCACCAGCGGCGGGCCGCCCAGGAAAATCGTGCCCTGGTTCTTGACGATGATGGACTCATCGCTCATGGCCGGCACGTAGGCGCCGCCCGCCGTGCACGAACCCATCACCACGGCAATCTGCGGAATGCCCTGCCGGGACAGGTTGGCCTGGTTGTAGAAGATGCGGCCGAAGTGATCGCGGTCCGGAAACACGTCATCCTGGTTCGGCAGGTTGGCGCCGCCGGAATCCACCAGGTAGATGCAGGGCAGATTGTTCTGCTCGGCGATCTCCTGCGCGCGCACGTGCTTCTTGACGGTCAGCGGGTAGTACGTGCCGCCCTTGACCGTGGCGTCGTTGCAGACGATCACGCATTCCTGGCCGGCCACGCGGCCGATCCCGGTGATGATGCCCGCGCCGGGGGCCGCATCGTCGTACATGTCGTACGCGGCCAGCTGGGACAGTTCCAGGAACGGCGTACCCGGGTCCAGCAGTTGCTGCACGCGGTCGCGTGGCAGCAGCTTGCCGCGCGACAGATGCTTGGCGCGCGCGTCTTCGCCGCCGCCCTCGGCCAGCTTCGCGATCTTCTGCTTGAGATCGGCCACCAGCGCCTGCATGGACTCCGCGTTCGCCTTGAAGGCTTCGGAGCGGGCGTTCAGTTTGGTTTCCAGCGTGGGCATGTCTCTTCCTGTTTTGTCTTGATCCCGGAGCGCCGCAGGCGGCACGATCCACATGATTCGGGCGTCGTTGCCGGCGTTGCCACACTCCCTTGCCTTACCACTTGTACTGCCTGCGGCCGCGTCCGGCGAGAACCGCTATCGCTTCATCCTGACAAGCGCCTCCACGAGGCCGAAGTCAGTCCTTTTCCATCATCTCGCCATCGACATAGAGCCAGCGCGGCGTGGTGCCAGCCTCGCGCGGCTCGAACACGAAACGGCTGCGCTCATGCAGCCGCCATGCACGGCCGCCCACCTTGTAGCGCGCGATGAACTCCACCGTGGCATGCGTATCGTCCTGCTGCGCATGCGCCTTGACTGCCAGCCCGAGCCAGCGCGTACCCGTATCGGCGGCCAGGTCGCCCGGGCAGGTGGTGGCATGCCAGGTCTGGCGCAACCAGTCGAGGTTGTTCAGCACATAGGCGCTGTAGCGCGAGCGCATCAGTGCCTCGGCGTTGGGGGGCATCACCTCGCCGCGATGGAAGCGGCCGCAGCACGCCGCATAGTCGGCGTTGCCGCACGGGCAGGGCTCGGCGCTGGCGCGCGGCGGGCGACGCGCGCTCATCCGATCAGCTCCGGCAGGTCGCGCATGTCGGTGAAGACTGTCTTGACGCCGGCCGCACGCAATTCGTCCGCGTTGGTGCGCGCGGCGTAGCCAAACACGGTCATGCCCGCGGCGACCCCCGCCGTGACGCCGGTGGGGCTGTCCTCGACGACCGCGCAGCGCGACGGGTCCACGCCCATCGTGCGGGCCGCCAGCAGGTACACGTCGGGCGCCGGCTTGCTGTGCTCGACCTCGGTGGCGGTGAAGATGTGCTCGTGCGCATCGTCGTCGGTGAACAGGTCGATCAGCGCCGTGTGCCCGAGTTGCAGCTTGACCTTGATGCGGTCCGCGCCGGACGCCACGCAAACCGGCAGGCCGCGCGCCTTGATGGCCTCGATCGTCGGGCGGATGTGCGGCACCGCCTCCAGTTCCTCGATCAGCGCGGCATCACGTCGCACGAACCATTCGGACAGGAAGTTGCGCGACAGCGGCTTGCCGAGACGCGCTTCGATGTTGCCCAGCTCGTCCCGCACGGCCTTGCCGAGGAACCAGCGCGTGGACTCCTCCAGCGTGATCTCGATGCCCAGTTCGTTGAGCACGCGGTTCAGCACGCGATGGACGATGGGCTCGCTGTCGACGAGCACGCCGTCGCAGTCGAAGATGACACAATCAAAGCGTGCGGGCTGGTTTGCTGCGGTCATGCGGGTTTCTTTTCCTTGGTGATGTCGTTGCCGCCGACGGCGCGCAGTTCGGTCTGCCGACGGCTTTTCAGATGTTGCTCGACCTGGTCGAAGCGATCGAAGCCCCAGAACGGTTCGCCATCGATGATGACGAACGGGGACCCGAAGACGCCCTTGGCCATCGCCACATCGATCTCGGCCTTCAGCTGGTCCTTGATCTGGTAGCTCGTGGCGCCTTCGTTCATGGCGATCGGGTCAATGCCGAGCGCCTCGGCCAGCCTGGCCAGCTCCGCGGGCTCGGCGATATTGATGTCATCGACGAACAGCGCCCGATAGACCGCCTTGGCGAAGGCCGTGGCCTTGTCCGCGCCGTGCTGGTTGTGCAGCCACAGCATCGCGCGCGCGGCATGCTGCGTCGGCAGCGGGAAATGCGTGGGCCGCTTGTAGTCGATGTCGTGGAACTGCGCCGTGCGCTCGAAGTCGCGCCAGCAGTATTCGCCCTTGAGCGGAATGCTCGGCAGCGGCGAGGACCCCGTGGTCTTGAACACCACCCCCAGCAGGATCGGATGCCACACCACGTAGCGGCCGTGCTTCTGCGCGATCTCGTCGATGCGGGTGCTGGCGAAGTAGCCGTAGGGCGAGGAAAAATCGAAGTAGAAATCGATCGGTGCGGTCATGGCGAGCGGGCTCCGGTTCAGGATTCAGTGACGACTGGGCTAACGGTGCTGCGTCTTTCTGTGCTGCGTCCTTCGGGTCTTCTTCTTGCGGGGCGAATCCGTGCGCGGCGCGTCAGCCGAGCGCGCGGGCGATCAAGATCTTCTGGATGTCGCTGGTGCCTTCGTAGATCTGGCAGACGCGCACATCACGATAGATCCGCTCGACCGGGAAATCATTCACGTAGCCGTAGCCGCCGAACACCTGGATGGCATCCGAGCAAACGGCCTCGGCCATTTCGCTGGCGAACAGCTTGGCCATCGCGGCCTCTTTCAGGCAGGGGCGCCCGGCGTCCTTGAGCGCGGCGGCGTGCCACACCATCTGGCGGGCCACATCGATGCGCGTCGCCATGTCGGCCAGGCGGAACTGCACGGCCTGATGCTGGAACAGCGGCTGGCCGAAGCTCTCGCGCTCCTTGGCGTAGGCCAGCGCGGCCTCGAACGCGGCGCGCGCCATGCCGATGCTCTGCGAGGCAATGCCGATGCGGCCGCCCTCGAGGCCGGACAGCGCCATCTTGTAGCCGGCGCCCTCCTCGCCCAGCAGGTTCGCGGCCGGGATGCGGCAGTCCTCGAACACGATTTGCGCGGTGTCCGACGAATGCTGGCCCAGCTTGTCTTCCAGGCGGGCGACGATGTACCCCGGCGTGGCGGTCGGCACCAGGAAGGCGCTGATGCCGCGCTTGCCGGCGGCCTTGTCGGTGACGGCCATGACGATGGCCACATCGGCATGCTTGCCACTGGTGATGAACTGCTTCACGCCGTTCAGCACGTAGTGGTCGCCGTCGCGCCTGGCCGTGGTGCGCAGCGCCGATGCGTCCGAGCCCACGTGCGGCTCGGTCAGGCAGAACGCGCCGAGCATCTCGCCGCGCGCCAGCGGCACCAGCCACTGCTGCTTCTGCGCATCGTCGGCAAACGACATCAGCATGCTGCACACCGGGCAGTTGTTCACGCTGATGACCGTGGAGGTGCCGCCATCGCCGGCCGCGATCTCTTCCAGGATCAGCGCCAGCGACAGGTAGTCGAGCCCGGCACCGCCGAGTTCTTCCGGCACGGCCACGCCATAGGCGCCCAGCGCCGCGAGTTCCTTGTGGACGTCCTTGGGAAACGTCTTGTCGCGGTCCCACTGCGCCGCCTGCGGCGCGATGACTTCCTGCGCGAACTGCCGGACGGCGTCGCGGATCATTTCCTGTTCGGGGGTCAGCAGCATGTCGTCTTACCAGGGGATGGCGGTGCCATCGTAGTTGTGGAAGCTGCCGTTATCGCGATGGGTCACGCCGGCCAGCACGCGGCGCATGCCGGACACGCTCTGCCGCGCCGTGATATCGGCCTTCGGACCGCCCATGTCGGTCTGCACCCAGCCGGGATGCAGCGCCACGCAGGTCGCATGACGCGCATCGAGCGAGATCGATTTCAGCGCGGCATTGGCCGCCGCCTTGCTGACGCGATAGAGCCAGCTGCGATTGCTATCCATCGCGCTGATGCTGCCCATGCGGGACGACAGCACGGCAAGCACGCCGCCGCGGCCCTGGTTGCCGGTCTCGACGAACGGCAGCATCACCGGCAGCGCCATCATCGCGCCCAGCACGTTGGTGTGCATCACGGCATCGAAGTCCTCGCGCGTGACCGGTTGCGCGCCTTCCGTGCGCGGGCCGATCACGCCGGCGTTGTAGATCGCCACGTCCAGCGATTCGCCGTCCAGCTTCCAGCCCAGTCCCGCCATGGCGGCGGCATCGGTCACGTCCAGCTTGTGGGCTTCCGCGCCGAGGGCCTTGAGTTCCGCCACGCCTTCGTCGCTGCGCGCGGCGGCGATCACGCGCCAGCCATCGGCACGATACTGGCGGACAAACTCGAGACCCAGACCGCGCGAAGCGCCAAGGACGAGGGCTGTGGGCATGGAGAGACTCCTGTTCTTCGATGTGGGTGGAGGGATCAGAGCAGTTCGATACCGACCGCGGTGGCCTCGCCGCCGCCGATGCACAGGCTGGCCACGCCCCGCTTGCCGCCGGTCTTGCGCAGCGCGCCGATCAGCGTGGTCATGATGCGTGCGCCCGACGCGCCAATCGGATGGCCCAGCGCGCACGCGCCGCCGTGGATGTTGACCTTCTCGCGCGGAATCCTGAGGTCGTGCATCGCGGCCATCGGCACCACGGCAAAGGCTTCGTTGATCTCGAACAGGTCGACGCTGTCGCTGTTCCAGTCGAGCTTGCGATACAGCTTGGAGATGGCTTCCACCGGCGCGGTGGTGAACCAGCCCGGCGCCTGCGCGTGCGAGGTATGGCCAAGCATGCGGGCCAGCGGCTGCAGCCCCAGCGCCCTGGCGGTGGATTCGCGCATCATCACCAGCGCGGCCGCGCCGTCATTGATCGACGACGACGAGGCGGCCGTGATCGTGCCGTCCTTGGCGAAGGCGGGCTTCAGCGAGGGAATCTTGTCGACCTTGATGCGGCGCGGGCCTTCGTCGGTATCGATCACCGTGTCGCCGGCCTTGCCGGAAACCGTCACCGGGGCGATCTCCCAGCGGAAGTCGCCGCGCTCGGTGGCCTGCTGCGCGCGGCGCACCGATTCCATCGCGAAGGCATCCTGTTGCTCACGCGTGAACTGGTACTTGGCGGCACAGTCCTCGCCGAAGGTGCCCATTGCGCGGCCTTTGTCGTACGCGTCTTCCAGGCCATCCAGCATCATGTGGTCGTAGATCATGCCGTGGCCGATGCGATAGCCGCCGCGCCCCTTCGGAATCAGGTACGGCGCGTTGGTCATGCTCTCCATGCCGCCGGCCACGGCGATCTCGAACGACCCCGCCAGCAGGCCGTCGTGGACGGACATCGCGGCGCGCATGCCGGACCCGCACATCTTGTTGACGGTGGTACACGCCACGTCCAGCGGCAAGCCCGCGCCCAGGGCCGCCTGACGGGCCGGGGCCTGGCCCTGGCCGGCTGGCAGCACGCAGCCGAACACCACCTCCTGAATCTGCTCGGGCTTCAGCCCCGCGCGCTCGACGGCGGCGCGAATCGCGGCGGCACCGAGCTGGGGCGCCGTCACGCTGGCGAGTTCTCCCTGGAATGCACCCATTGGGGTGCGGGCGGCGGATACGATAACGATCGGGTCTTGCATGTCGGTCTCCTGAAGGCGGGGGTGTGGCCCGGGATGTCGGAATCAGCGGATCGATGCTTGTGGCGGATCGCCGAACTGGCGGTAAGCGGCGGCCAGTTGCGCCTGAAGTTCATCGTTGCTGCTGGCGGCCATGCCGAGGTCGCGCAGCAGGCCGTCGGACACGCCGTAGACCCAGCCATGCACGGTCAGGGCCTGGCCGCGGTCCCAGGCGTCCTGCAGCACCGTGGTCTGGCAGACGTTGTTGACCTGCTCGATCACGTTCAGCTCGCACAGGCGCGTGTGGGCGTCGTCCTCGCGCAGCACCGTGCCGAGGTAGGCCGAGTGCTTGTCGGCCACGTCCTGCACGTGGCGCAGCCAGTTGTCGGCCAGGCCGACGCGCTGGCGCTTGAGCGCCACCTTCACGCCACCGCAGCCGTAGTGACCCACCACGGTGATGTGGCGCACCTTGAGCACATCCACCGCGAACTGCAGCACGGACAGCGCGTTGAGGTCGCTGTGCGAGATCACGTTGGCGATGTTGCGGTGAACGAAGACCTCGCCCGGTGCCAGGCCGAGGATCTGGTTGGCGGGCACGCGCGAATCGGAACAGCCGATCCACAGGTATTCCGGCGCCTGCTGGTTGGCAAGGCGCGTGAAGAACGTGGGGTCTTCCGCGTTGACGCGGTCCACCCATTCGCGGTTGTTGCGGAACAGCTGGGCGATGGCGTCACTCATGCTGCCCTCCTTGCGAGATTTGTTGCAGGCTGGCCCGCGCCGGGGCCGTAGCGATTGATGAAGCGCTCTTTACTGTCGTAGGCAAAAAAGTCATGGACATGTCCGGCCAGCAGCCGGTCTTTGTGGTGCTGCCACATGGTGGCGTCAAAGAAATCTTCGTGATGCCGCAAGAAGGCGGCGCGCACGCGGAGGTCCCCCAGCAGGAAGGTGCGATAGGTCTCCGGAAAGATATCGTGCGGATGTACGGTGTACCACACCTCGCCGGACATTTCCTCTTCCTCGTTGCGGGGTTCCGGCACGCGGCGGATATTGCAGTCGGTCAGGTACTCAATCTCGTCATAGTCGTAGAACACCACGCGGCCATGGCGCGTCACGCCGAAGTTCTTGTAGAGCATGTCGCCCGGGAAGATGTTCGCGGCGATCAATTCCTTCACGGCGTTGCCATATTCGATGATGCCGTGCTCCACCTGCTCGTCGGTGCCCTCCTGCAGCCAGAGGTTCAGCGGCGTCATGCGGCGCTCGATATAGACGTGGCGCACGACGATTTCCTCGCCGCCGTCCTTGCCGCGCTGGTATTCGATCATTGACGGCGCGTGCTGGTGGAGCTCGCGCACCAGCGCCTCGTCAAAGCGCGCCAGCGGGAAGGCCACGTCCGAGTATTCGAGCGTATCGGCCATGCGGCCCACGCGATCGTGCTGCTTCACGAGCTGGTACTTCGACTGTACCAGTTCGCGCGTGGTTTCCTTCGGCGCCGGAAAGAAGTCCCGGATGACCTTGAACACGTACGGGTATGACGGCAGCGTGAACACCAGCATCACCAGCCCCTTGATGCCGGGCGCGCTGATGAACTTGTCCGACGAGTGCTGCAGGTGGTGCAGGAAGTCCCGGTAGAACAGGTTCTTGCCCTGCTTCTGCAAACCCAGGGACGTGTAGATTTCCGCGCGCGATTTGCGCGGCAGGAGGTCGCGCAGGAAAGTCACGTAGGCCGACGGGATCTCCATGTCGACCATGAAATAGGCGTGCGCGAACGAAAACAGGATCAGCAGCTGTTCCTGGCGCAGCAGCACCGTGTCCAGCATCAGCTTGCCGGACGGGCCGTGGATGATCGGGATTGCCAGCGGATAGGTCTGGTCGCCATTGAGCACGCGGCCGATGATGAATGCCGACTTGTTGCGGAAGAACAGCGACGACAGCGTGTGTACCTGGAAATTCGGGGCGATCCGGAATTCGCCGAAGTGCTCGGTCACGGCGCGCACCACGTAGCCGATGTCGCGCGTGAGGTCCTCGAACGGTCGCTCGAGCTGGTAGTTGTGGACGACTCGCTCGAAGCAGGCGGCCATGCCTTCGCGGCTGCCCGGGTAGTAGGCCCGGAACGTCGGTCGGGTCGGCGATTCTTCGTTCTCGATGTACTCGGTCGAGATCGCCGGCCGCACGAAGATGAAATCGTTGTTGAAGTACGAACGGTGCAGCAGCCGCGTGCAGACCGAGTTGAAGAACGTCTCGGCCAGTTCCGGCTGGTGATGCTTGGTCAGCAGTCCGATGTAATGCAGCTTGATCTGCTGCCAGATGCCGTCCTCGATGCGCTCGGCGTCGTATTCCTCTTGCAGGATCAGGCTGGTTTCGCGCACGCGCTCGTTGTAGAACGCGATGCGGTCGCGCTGCAGTTGCTGCAGGCCATGCCAGTCGCCCGCCTCGAAGCGGACCTTGGCCGCATGACTGACTTCCCGGAACAGGCGATAGTGCTTGTCGAACCCGCCCAGCATGGTCCGCGCCACATCGTAGGCAATCTGCGACGAGAGCAGCTTGGGGAAGTGCGACATGACTCGGACGGGCGGAGGATGGCGGTCAGGAGATTGTATGCGCGTTCGGTGGTCGCTTCCGCGCCCCACCGAACGGCGCTTGCATCACATTGTTTCGGAGAAAAGCTCGCGACCGATCAGCATCCGGCGGATCTCCGAGGTGCCGGCACCAATCTCGTACAGCTTGGCATCGCGCCACAGGCGACCGGTCGGGTAATCGTTGATGTAGCCGTTGCCACCGAGGATCTGCACGGATTCCCCGGCCATCCAGGTCGCTTTTTCCGCGGTGTACAGGATCACGGCGGCGCAATCCTTGCGCACCTGGCGCACGTGCCCGCTGCCCAGCGCGTCGAGGTTCTTGCCCACCGTATAGAGGTAGCTGCGGGCGGCCTGCAGCGTGGTGTACATGTCCGCCACCTTGCCCTGGATCAGCTGGAATTCGCCGATGCTCTGGCCGAACTGCTTGCGGTCATGGATATACGGCGTGATGACATCCATGCAGGCCTGCATGATGCCGACCGGGCCGCCGGACAGCACGGCGCGCTCATAGTCGAGCCCGCTCATGAGCACCTTGGCACCACCGTTCTCCGCGCCGAGGATGTTCTCGATGGGCACTTCGACGTCCTGGAACACCAGCTCGCCCGTATGGGAGCCGCGCATGCCCAGCTTGTCCAGCTTCTGCGCGACCGAAAAGCCCTTCATGCCCTTTTCGACGATGAAGGCCGTCATGCCGCGCGCGCCCAGGTCCGGCTCGGTCTTGGCGTAGACCACCAGCACATCGCAGTCCGGACCGTTGGTGATCCACATCTTGGTGCCGTTGAGCACGTAGCGATCGCCCTTGAGATCGGCGCGCAGCTTCATGCTGACCACGTCCGACCCGGCGTTGGGCTCGCTCATCGCCAGTGCGCCGATCCATTCGCCCGAGACCAGCTTGGGCAGGTACTTCGCCTTCTGGGCGGCCGAGCCGTTGCGGTGGATCTGGTTCACGCACAGGTTCGAGTGAGCGCCGTAGGACAGCCCCACCGACGCCGACGCACGGCTGATCTCCTCCATGGCGATCATGTGGGCCAGGTAGCCCATGTTGGCGCCGCCGTATTCCTCGGCCACCGTGATCCCCAACACGCCGAGGTCGCCCATCTTCTTCCAGGCGTCCATGGGGAACTGGTCGGTCCGGTCGATCTCGGCCGCACGGGGCGCCAGCTCCGTCTGGGCCCAGCTGCGCACGGATTCGCGCAGCATCTCGATGTCCTCGCCCAGATCGAATCTCAGGCCTGGCAGTTCGGTCATGTTGGTCTCCTGTCGGTATGGGTATGGTGTCGTGCCGGATATTCTATTGACGTTTACGTAAACGTCAATTGAAACCGGCGTGTCGGGCAAAAAA
Organism: Cupriavidus sp. 01L415; assembly: GCF_056400065.1. Classification (NCBI taxonomy): domain Bacteria; kingdom Pseudomonadati; phylum Pseudomonadota; class Betaproteobacteria; order Burkholderiales; family Burkholderiaceae; genus Cupriavidus; species Cupriavidus sp. 01L415. The sequence goes on from NZ_JBFTSP010000001.1 coordinate 293,367, forward strand.
GTGGCGAATCAGGCGGTACCGGTCTTGGCGTGGCCATGGGCGTGTGACGCCAGCAGTGACTTGCACTGGCGCTCGTGCTGATCGATCTCGGCCAGTTGGGCCTGCAGGTCCTCCATTTGCCGCTCCAGCGTCCGGCGGTGCTGGGCCAGCGAGTGCAGGAAGCGCTCAAGCTGGGGCGCGGTGTCGCGGGGTGATTCGTAGAGATCCAGAATTTCGCGGATCTCATTGAGAGTGAGCCCTAACCGTTTTCCTCGCAGCGTCAGTTTGAGGCGGGTCCGTTCGCGGCCGTTATAGACGCGCTTGCGGCCGCCCGGGCCTTCGCGGTCCGGCGACAGCAGGCCCTGATCCTCGTAGAACCGGATGGCGCGAGGCGTGACGTCGAACTCGCGCGCGAGGTCGGTGATCGTGTAAGTGGCGGAAGATGGCTGTGCCGGCATGGTGCGCCCAGAAAAGTGAACGGTCGTTCGTTGCGCGATCAACTTTTCGTCTAAGATTGAGAATCGTGATGCGCGAATTGACGTTAACGTTAGCGTCAACTGCGGCGCCTGACAATGACCCTGACAAGAGCGCAGCCCGATGCGCCAGATTGACGAGACATTCCCCAATGAACGCACTCGAACACCAGCTTCAATACCCGTTTGGCGACACCATGCCGGAGCCTGGCGCCCGGCAGGAAGTGGCACCCGGCGTCTACTGGCTGCGCATGCCGCTGCCCTTCGCGCTGGACCATATCAACCTGTGGCTCGTGCGCGACCATCTGGATGGCCGGGACGGCTGGACCATCATCGATTGCGGCATCACCAACGACACCATCAAGACCCACTGGGAAACCATCTTCGCCAACGAGTTGGAGGGCCTGCCGGTACTGCGCGTGCTGGTGACCCACTGCCACCCGGACCACGTGGGGCTGGCACACTGGCTGTGCAAGCACTGGAACGTGCGGCTGTGGATGAGCCTGGGCGACTACATGTCCGCGCGCGTGATGGCCGGCGGCTCGGGCGTCGGCTCGAACGCGGGTGGAGATTTTGCCGCGAGCCACTTTGCCCGCCATGGGCTGGTGGATCCGGACAACCTGGAAAAGCTGCGCGCCCGCAAGAGCTACTACCCGTCGCTGGTGCCCGACCTGCCCACGCAATACCGTCGCCTGATGGATGGCGCCACGGTCTCGATCGGCACCGATCCGGCCACGTCCGCCTGGCGCGTCATCACGGGTTACGGTCACGCCCCGGAACATGTCGCGTTGTTCAACCCTGCGACCCATGTGCTGATTTCCGGGGACATGGTGCTGCCGCGGATCTCGACCAACGTGAGCGTGTTCGACATGGAGCCCGAGGCCAATCCGCTGCAGCTCTACCTGGATTCGCTCGGCAAGTACGCCGACCTGCCCGACGATGTGAAGATCCTGCCGTCGCACGGCCGGCCGTTCCAGAACCTGCATATCCGCATCCGGCAACTGCAGGAGCACCATGTCGACCGCCTGGCCGAAACACTGGCCGCCTGCGCGGAAAAGCCGTGCAACGCGCACGACATCGTCGGCGTGATCTTCCGGCGCCAATTCGACATTCACCAGCTGACGTTCGCGATGGGCGAAGCGCTGGCGCACTTGCACGCGCTCTGGCATCGCGGCGAGCTGGTGCGGGAATGCGGCGATGACGGCGTGATCCGCTTCCGCAAGACATGATTCTGGCGTCGTTGCGCAGCCTGGCCAGAACCGCTATCGCTTCATTTTTCTAGCGCCTCCAGGGCCAGGGCTCTCAAGGCCCGACACCCAGACGCCCCGGCATCCGTCGGGGCGTTTGCATTTCAGAACCCTTCCGCAAGCGTCTTCAGGTAGCGCACGCCGGCGACGGCCCGGCTGCCGTACCACGACAGCATTTCCCCGTCGACCAGCATCACCGGCTTGCCGAGCTGACGCTCCAGCGCATCGGCGTGGTCTTCGGTGAATCGATAGGGCTCGGTCGACAGCAGCACGGCATCGAGGTCCCGCACGAGCGCGTCGCTCCAGCGGAAGGTCGGATAGCGTTCGCCCGGCGCATTGGGACGGCTGCAGTCGCCATCGACGCAGGCCGCCATGTCCGCGCTGTCATCCGGCCACGTGGCCCAGTTCACCAGCGCGAGCATCCGGCTGATGTAAGTGGTGCGCGAAACCGTCATCCACGGGTCCTGCCAGATCGCGTAGAGCACGCGGCGGGCGGGCCACGACCTGGCGCGGATGCTGTCGAGTTCGGCCTGCAGAGCCGTTACCAGCGCTTCGGCCTGCGGCTGGCGACCAAATATCCCGCCGAGGAGCCGGTACAGCGCAACGTTGTCTTCCGGCGCGCAGGGATGGGTCACGATCACGTGCGGCACGAACGTGCGAATCTCGTCGACGGTGTCGCGGCGATTCTCGTCGATGTTGACCACCACATGCGTCGGCGCGAGGTCGCGCAGCTTGTCGAGCTTGACGTCCTTGGTGCCACCGACCTTGGCCACGGCACGCACGGCAGGCTCGGGATGGATGCAGAAGCCGGTGCGCGCCACCATCCGGTCGGCAAGATCCAGGTCGAACAGCAGTTCCGTCACCGACGGCACCAGCGATGCGATCCGCACCTCGCCGGCGGCGACGGCGTGCAACTGCCCGATCGCGTCCGTCCACATCACGCGCTCCCGGACCGGCGCGGCTTGCGTGGCGCACGGGCGAACAGCGCGTCGTAGAGCCATAGCGGCATCACGTGCAGGATCGACGCCACCACGCCCATTGGCCACGGAATCACCGTGTAGCGCGTGCCCGCGGCGATCCTTCGCACGGCCTTGCGGGCGAAGACGTCGGCGTCCATCAGGAACGGCATCCGGTATGGGTTGTGCGCGGTCATCGGCGTGCGAATGTAGCCCGGTGCGATCGTCACCACGCGGATCCGATGACGGCTCTGTTCCAGCCGCAGGCTTTCCAGCAGTTTGACCACGGCGGACTTGGAGGCGCTGTACGCCCCGCCGCCCGGCAGGCCGCGCACACCGGCCACGCTGGCGATGCCGACCAGTGTGCCCCGCCAGCCGCCGACCCCGGGCGCGCGCTCGCGCATCGGATTCAGGAACGGCTGGAACGTCGTCAGCACGCCAAACCAGTTGGTATCCATGACCGTGCGGAATACCTCCAGGTCCTCACGTTCGCTGGCGACGGTGCCCACCGAGATGCCCGCATTGGCGATCACCACGTCCGGGCAACCGATGTGGGCCAGGAAGTCCGCGGCGGCATTGCCCATGGCGTCGGCATCGCGCACATCCACGGCATACACGCGCACGGCACCGGGATTGGGCAGGGATGCGGCGAATTCGCGCAGCGCATCCTCGCGCCGCCCCACCAGCCCCAGTACGGCGCCTTGCGCGGCATAGGTACGGGCCAGTGCCTGGCCAATGCCGCTGGAGGCACCGGTAAGGAAGACTTTCAGGGCTTGCATCGGATCAATATAGCGAACTCGGGAATGGATGAATGGCATGGCCACATGGCAAAACGGCCCGGCGCACTGGAACGTGCACCGGGCCGTCGGGGATCACACGCCAGGTGGCTGCGACAATTTGCCACGGCCTCCGCCGCAGCACGCCTGCCAGCCGATGGCGATCAGAGCTTCTTGTCGCGGACGCCCGTGACCAGGAAGTCCATGGCCTGGATGGCCGCCGGCTTGGTGCCGGCGATGGACGGCGAGGTCTCGTACTTGCCCTGCACCACCACCGTCGGCACACCGTCGATCTTGTAGGCATCGGCAATCTTGTTGGCGCGCTGCGAATTGGTGGTCACCGAGAACGAGTTGTAGGTGTCCAGCCACTGCTTGCGGTCGATGCCGTTCTTGGCCATGAAATCGGCGATTTCGTCCGTGGACAGCATGCGCTTGCGGTCCTTGTGCATCGCATCGAAGACCTTGCCGTGCAGGGCTTCCAGCTTGCCCAGCGATTCCAGCGCATAGAAGATCTTCGTGTGCGGCAGCAGGTCTTCGCGGAAAGCCACCGGCACGCGCTTGAACACCACGTCCTTGCCCTGCTTCTTCACCCAGGCTTCCAGTTCCGGCTCGAAGTCGTAGCAGTGCGGGCAGCCGTACCAGAAGAACTCGGTCACCTCGATCTTGCCGGCGGGCACGGGCTGCGGGGACTTCAGCACAGTGTAGTCCTTGCCCTCCGTCGGCGCGGCCATGGCGGCGGGGGCGGTCATCAGCAGGCCGCTGACAGCGGCAAGCGTGGCAAACAGGGCGGCGATTTTCTTCATCTTTGAAGGGCCTTCTGGTTAGGCAGGATAGTTAAGCGAGGTGAAAGACGGATCGAACTCAGCGTATGACCGCGGCACCGGGTTCCGGTTCACCGCGGCCGCCAGCCATCTTACTGCTTGGTAAAGCGGATCACGGACGCTTCGAAACCCGCCGACTGCAGGCGGTCCCGGGCGCGGTTCATTTCCTCGATGCGGTTGAACGGCCCAAGTCGAACGCGATACATCTTCACGCCGTTGACATCACGGTCGGTCACCTTGGCCTCGAAGCCCTGCATGGCCAGGTTGGCTTTCTGGCGATCGGCGTCATCCTGCGACCGGAAGGCCCCGACCTGTAAGAGATAGCCGACCTTGTTGGCATCGGCCTGCGCGATTTCCGCAATCGGGTCCGCCACCGGCTTCTCCGCCGGACGCGTGGCAGGCTTTTCCGCCGGCTTCGACGCCTCGGCCGGCTTGCCGTTGGGCACCTCCGCCGGGCGGGTCACCGCCACGGGCGGCTGCTGCGGCGCGGGGGCCGACGGCTGGGCGGCCTCGGGCGGCTGGCCCACCGGCTTGGCCGGGGTCTTGCTCCACAACGGCTTGTTGGGATCGCTCTGCGCTTCGCCCTGCTGCTGCGGTTGCTGCGCCGGATTGGGCAGCGTGCTGGCCACATTGCCGGGCTCGCTCGGCCGGGGCGCGCTGCTGCCGTTGCCGCCCTTCTGCTGGAACGGCGCGGGCGACTTGGTGATGTACAGGGCGACCACCACGGCGATGGCCAGGCCGACGATCAGCCCGAGCACCAGGCCCAGGAACGTACCGCCGCGCTGCATCCGGACGGGGCGGTGCGGGCGCGGATCGCGCTTGCGTTGCTGTTGCATGAAGTCCTCTTCGGTGTTGCCGGGGATTATAGAGCCAGTCCCGTGGGGTGCTGTCTCATATTGGCCTGAAATTCCGAAACGGCGACCACCCCCGTGGCGGGCCCGGCGCGCGACGCGGCTGCACGACGACACGCCGCGCCACCGCTTCGCGCATCGCTCAGTTGGCCGGGGCTTCCCGGTCCATGCGCTGCGGCGCAGAGACGCCGATCACGGCCAGGCCGTTCTTCAGCACCTGGCGCGTGGCGGCCAGCAGCGCCAGTCGCGCGCGCTTGACCGTTTCATCGTCCACCAGCACGCGGTCGGCGTTGTAGAAGGCGTGGAAGTCGCCGGCCAGGTCGCGCAGGTAGAACGCCACGGCGTGCGGGGCCAGTTCCGTCGAGGCGGCGGCCAGCATGTCCGGGAATTCGGCCAGGCGGCGGCCCAGGGCGATGGCCTGCGGGCTCACGTCCGCCGCGGTCACCGCGGCCAGGTCGGCGCCGGCCAGTTCCGGCAGGCGGGCTTCCCAGTCCGCGCCGCCCCATGCCTCGAAGATCGAGCAGATCCGGGCGTGGGCGTATTGCACGTAGTACACCGGGTTTTCATCGTTCTGCTTTAGCGCCAGGTCCACGTCGAACACGAATTCGGTGTCGGCCTTGCGCGACAGCAGGAAGAAGCGCACCGCATCGCGGCCGCGCGTGAAGTGCGCGGGCCAGTCGGCCACGCCCCCTTCCAGGCAGCTGCGGATGGTTTCATCGCCGCCGTTGCTCCATTCGATCAGGTCGCGCACGGTCACGTACGAACCGGCGCGCTTGGAGATCTTCACCTCCTCCCCGTTCTTCATCACGGTGACCATCTTGTGCAGCACGTAGTCCGGATAGCCCTGGGGAATGCCCAGGTCCAGGCCCTGCAGGCCGGCGCGCACGCGGGCGATGGTGCCGTGGTGGTCGCTGCCCTGCACGTTGATGACCTTGGCGAAACCGCGCTCCCACTTGGTGGTGTGGTACGCCACGTCCGGCACGAAATACGTGTAGGTGCCGTCCGTCTTCTTCATGACGCGGTCCTTGTCGTCGCCGTCGTCGGTCGTGCGCAGCCACAGGGCGCCTTCGTTCTCGTAGGTCTTGCCCTTGGCGACCAGCGACTGCACGGCGGCATCCACGCGGCCGTCGCTGTAGAGCGACGACTCCAGGTAGTAGCGGTCGAACTTCACGCCAAAAGCCTGCAGGTCGATGTCCTGCTCGTTGCGCAGGTAGGTCACCGCGAACTTGCGGATCGACTCGATATCCTCGATGTTGCCGGACGCGGTCACGGGCTCGCCATCGGAGGCGGCGACGGTCTTGCCGGCCAGGAAATCGGCGGCGATGTCGGCGATGTAGTCGCCGTTGTAGGCGGCCTCGGGCCAGCCGTCATCGCCCGGCTTCAGGCCGCGCGCGCGGGCCTGGACGGAGATCGCGAGCGTCTGGATCTGCACGCCGGCGTCGTTGTAGTAGAACTCGCGATGGACCGCCCAGCCCTGCCAGGCCAGCAGGTTGGCCAGCGCGTCGCCCAACGCGGCCTGGCGGCCGTGGCCCACGTGCAGCGGGCCGGTGGGGTTGGCGGAAACGAATTCGACCAGCACCTGGCCATGCTCGCCGGCCGGCCGGGCGCCGAAACGGTTGCCTTCGGCCAGGATGGCGCGCAGCACGTCGGCGCGGGCGGCCGGCGTCAGGCGCAGGTTGATGAAGCCGGGGCCGGCGATTTCCAGCGCGGCCACCAGCGCGGACGCGCGGGGATCGGCCTTGACGGCGTCGACGACCTTCTGGGCCAGTTCGCGCGGGTTGCTCTTGAGCGCGCGGGCCACCTGCATGGCGATGTTGCAGGCCAGGTCGCCGTGGGCGGCCGCCTTGGGACGCTCGAAGGTGACCGCGGGCAGGGCGGCGTCGGCCGGGGCGAGCGCGCGTACGGCGTCCGTGAACGCGGCGGCAAGATTGGAGGTCTGAACTGGCAGCATGGATCTCTGGGCCCTGAGGCCGGGTGCGTCCGGCACCGCGGGGGTCGCTCACGATCGCGGCGGCCAGGGATGGCCGGCATGTGAACGCCGCGTCGCGTGACCGGCTCTGGAATTCGGGAAACGCGGAATTTTATCAGGTGCTATGCTGACATCATGCGACGACTCGTGTGCTTCGCGCGCGGGTATCGCCACTCGTGAAAGGAAACATCATGCTGATCACCTTCAAATCCCACGCGGCGCAAGACCTGATCATGATGAAGGATCTTGCCATGACGCTGCTTGGCATCATCGGCAAGCATCTGGGCGAACGCGGGGTGATCACAACCGAAGAGCTGCCGCGCGCCATCCAGAAGCTGGAAGCCGCCGTCCAGGACGCCAGGAAGGTTCACCCGGCCGACACCTCAGTCCATCCCGGCAAGGATGACGATCAGGAGGAAGAGCCGCTGCACCTCGGCCAGCGCGCCTACCCGTTCCTCGACATGTTGCGCGCCTCGCAGAAGGAAGGCACTGACGTGATGTGGGGCGTCTGACCCGCTGACCGATCCGGGCGTCGCCTTAAGCGGCGCCCCTATGCGTCGCGTTGTGCGGCGCCTGCCCCCTACTATCCCCGCGCCGGGTCTCCGGCGCGCCAGCCCCGCCCAGCGGCCTCCCAGCCCCTCCCAGCCCCTCCCAGCCACGCCCAGTCCCGACTGACCCTGCCGGGCATCCGGCCCGTTTTCCACCCGATTCCCGCGCCTCGCCCATTGCCGGAAAGCCGATGGAAGCCGTCGGCCCTCGCCTTGGAGATCGGGGCCGGCGCGCGCAAAAAAAAGCCCGGTCGCCGTGTTAGGGTGACCGGGCGTCCCGGACCAGGGAGATATCCGGAAAGGGGGTTCTGCTGAAGGGGTAAAGCGAAAAAACGGTTGATGCGACGGAGATCGTCGACGGAAATCGGCTACTCGCCCCGGCGGCCGGCCAGCAGCAGACCGACGAAGGCACCTACCAGCGCGGCCAGTCCCACGGCCTTCAGCGGCGAATCCACCACGCGTTGACGACCGTGATCCACGGCCACGTCCATCTGGTCGCGCGCCCAGTGCATCCCGTCGGCGCCGCGCGCACGCACGCGGTCCGCCATGTCCTGGGCGCGCATGCGCAGGCGGCGGCCGGCGGCCATGCTTTCCGCCGATCCTTCGTGTGCCAGCACATCGATCGTCTGCTGGAGCTGGGCGATCAGCGCGCGTACTTCGTCAGATACCGGGCCGGCGGCGTCGCGCGCGGCATCGCGGGTATCGCGGGCGGCATGTTTGATCTGCCGTACGGCTGCGTCGGCGTTGTCGTGCAGATGATTGATTTCCTTCCGGACTTTGGGGTTCTGCGTGAGCATAGGTACTCCTCTATTCGGATGTGAGACCCCGCCAGACGGAGCCATTCGGCAGCACTGCTGCCCGTCAGGGCCCCCGGCGGGCGGATGCGGATCGCCGCGCCTACCTTCCCCGTCGGAGCAGGCCCATGACGAAGGTCACCAGGGCCACGATCAGGAAGATGAAGAACAGGATCTTCGCGATTTCCACGGCGCCGGCGGCAATACCGCCAAAGCCGAAGATCGCGGCGATCAGGGCGACGATGAAGAAAACGAGTGCGTAGTGCAGCATGGCCAGTCTCCCGAGGTTAGCGGGCGCACCGGCGGGTGGTGCGTCCGGCTTGCGCCACGGTGCGCAAGCTCATAGCCTCATCCTAGGGTCCGTCCCCGGCAGGCAGTACCGAAACCACACCGATTCCCGTGTCAGCCAAGTCCTACAACGCGCATCGCTCCACGCCGGGTGCGCCGGCCCGCCGCGCCCGGTACGATTGACCCCGCAATGACGATGTGATTCCATGGCCGCACGCCAGAAACCGGTACTCCTCATGGCCAAGCATTCCCTCCTACTCCGGAACACCCTGCTGCTTGCCGGCGGCATCGTGCTGACGCTGGCCGTGCTGATCGCCTCGGAGACGGGCAACCTGCGCCTGCGCGCCGGCTACACCGAAGCCATCCGCTCCCAGCAACTGCAAAGCGATCTCGGAGCGCTGGTCGGCGAACTCGTCAATGCGGAAGCTGGCCAGCGCGGCTTCCTCCTGACCGGCAAGGACAGCTACCTGGATCCGTACTACAAGGCACTCCCCCACATCAACGAGCTGATGGCACGGATCCGCCAGCACTACGCCAACGATCCCGAAGGCCTGCGGCAGTTTGGCGAGGCGTCGCAGTTCGTCACGCGCAAGCTCAACGAGATGGCGCTGACGCTGGTCTACGGCAAGCGCGACGTCGAAGTGGCGATGGACCTGATTCGCACGGACTTTGGCCGGCAAACCATGGAAAGCGCCCGGCGCGGGCTGGAGCAACTGCAGGCGCGTGAATCCGGCACGGTGACCCACAACCTGGAGGCCGCCGAGCACGATCTCCAGCTTTCTCGCTACGGCATCGGGCTGCTGACGGCCATCAACATCCTGCTGCTGGTCACGGTGGGGCTGGGACATGCGCGCCGGATGTCGATGGCCGAGGCCGCGCGTACCCAGCTGGAAGAGGAAAGCGCCCGGCTGGACCGCAAGGTGCGCTCCCGCACCCGCCAGTTGTCCGCGCTGGCCGCGCACTTGCAACGCGTGACCGAAGACGAGAAGACCCGGCTGGCGCGCGAGCTGCATGATGAACTGGGCGCCATCCTGACCGCCATCAAGCTCGACCTGCACTGGGTGCGCATGCGCGTGCAGGAGAATCATCCGGAGGCGCGCGACAAGCTGACCCGCGTGATGCTGCACGTCGACCAGGGCATCCAGATCAAGCGCCGGCTGATCGAGGACCTGCGCCCGACCGTGCTGCTGAACCTGGGCCTGCGCGAGGCCATCCTCCAGTTGGTGGAGGACGTGGGCACCCGCAACCAGTGGGAAATGAAAGTGAACGTGCCGGAGTCGCTGCCGCAATTGCGCGACAGCGCCGCCATCGCGCTATACCGCATCGTGCAGGAGTCGCTGACCAACGCGAGCAAGTACGCGGAGGCCGTGTATGTCTCGGTCAGCCTGGCGCACACCGGCCACCACCTGACGCTGACCATCCGCGACGACGGCAAGGGGTTGCCCCCCGATTTCGAAGCCGGCAGCATCGCCGGCCATCACGGCCTGCTGGGCATGGAGCAACGCGTGCTGGCGCTGGGCGGCACCATGCACATCGACTCGGCACCCGGCGAGGGCGTGGAGGTGCGGATCGAAGTGCCGCTCACGACCAGCGTGCTGGCACCGCCGGAAGACACCGAGGTGTGATGAAAGCGAGCGGGGCGGCGTCGCTATGACGCCGAGGTGGCGTAGTCCTCGATGACCCGGAACACTTGTTCCAGCTCGAGCGACTTGTCGAAGAAGTAGTCCGCGCCCGCCTCCGCGCACTGGCGGCGGTACATCGATACCTGGGCGTGGTTCGTGTACACGATGCGGATACCGGACAGCCCGGCGCGCTGCATCTCCCGCAGCACGTTGATGCCATTACCCTGGCGCAGTTGCAGGTCGACGATCACCACGTGGTAATGGCCATCCGTGGCCAGCCGCAGCGCCATGCTTTCCGTATCGGCCCAGTCCACCGTTTCCACGAACGGGAACGCCGTCAGGTATTCCAGGAGCATACCCCGCAACACTGCGGAGTCTTCGATCAGGAGGACGCGCAGCGATCGGTTCGGGGAGGCCGTGGCTTGCTCCGGCATGGTGTGAGGGGGCGGACTGACGAATGGGTTTTGCGAGGGAGTCAGACCATTCCTATTCGACCAGGCCATTCTTGATCGCGTAGTAGGTCAGGTCGGCGTTGGTCTTCATGCCCATTTTCTCCAGGATCCTCGAGCGATAGGTGCTCACGGTCTTCACGCTCAGGAAAAGCTCGTCCGCGATCACCGATACCGACTGGCCGCGCGACAGCTTGCAGAAGATCTGGAACTCGCGTTCGGAAAGCGTCTGGTGCACCGGTTGCTCGGTGGGCTTATCCAGACCGCCGATCAGCAGGTCCGCCACCGTGGGGCTGACGTAGCGACGGCCCTGGGCCACGGTGCGGATCGCCTTGACGAGATCCTCCGGCGCGGACTCCTTGGTCAGATAGCCGGACGCGCCTGCACGGATCAGGTTGATCGCGTACTGGTCTTCCGGATAAGTGGAGAGGATCAGCACCGGCAAACTGGGCAAGCGCTGCCGGATGAGCTTGAGCACATCGATGCCATTGCGGTCCGGCATGGAAATATCGAGCACGAGGACATCGAACTCGCTGTCGCGCAACTGCGCCATCACTTCGTCGCCACTGGCGGCTTCGCCCGTCACCTTGATGTCGGGTTCCTCTGAAATGAACTGGCGCAGACCGGCGCGAACGATCTCATGATCGTCGGCGATCAAGACGCGGATCATCGGTGTCTCCACGGTGAGGGTGCGGCCCGCATGCCGCTGCACGGTCCGGGCCGGTTCCCTGCATTGTAGTGCCGCCCTCGCGTCAAATATGTCGGTGTCGCGCTGACATGACGCGCCACGGCGACAGCCGGATGCGGCTTGCAGGCGGCCATCGGCGCGGAGCGGGACGCTGCGCATTGCTGCATTGCGCCACGTCGGCGGCGGCAGAAAAAAAACGGGCGCCGAAGCGCCCGTTTCCCGGTTTGTCGAGGCGGCCTGGAGGGGGCCGTCGATCGGAACGATGGAATCGTTACTGGATCTTGGCACCGGCATCCGCACCGCCGCTGGCGCCGAGCGGCGTCACGCCGTCCTTGGCATCGCCCTTCTTCGACTTGGCCTTGGCATGGCTGCCGTGCTTGCTCTTCGCCTTGCTGTCGGCCTGGGCGCCGGCATCGGCCTTGGCGTCCGCGGCGGACGGCGTGGCGGCGGCACCCTGGGTGCTCAGCCCGCCCGACGTGTTGACCCCTGCGTTGACACCGGACTGCGCACCCGGCGCGGTCACGGCGGCGCCCACGCCGGCTTGCGTGCCGGCGGTCGCGCCAGTTCCTTGCGCCATCGCGAGCGAGGAAGCGGCGGCGATCGACAGGGCGGACAGGGAGATCAGCAGTTTGTTCATGGAAGAGACTCCTTTTCTGGAATGCTCCGCGGCGAAACATTCGCCGCGGCATTCACGCGGTGTCACGTGAACTGAGGCTCAGTCTATGGAGTCCCTGCTACCCGGTCTGTGAGCACTTGTAATGCCCTGTAAGCAGTGGTGAGTGCGCCGTGCACCTGTCATCGGGGTGCGATGTGGTTCATCGCTGCCCGCGTGGCCGCGCAAATTCCCTTACGCATCAACGGCCGCGGCACCCGCCGCGGTGGCCGAACCACTGCCCGCAAGCAGCGCGCCGGCCATTGCACATCGTTACAGGTTCGGTGCGAGCGCCCGCTCCATCGTCGCGCGATCTTCGCCGCGACGGGCCACCATGTCTTCCAGCTGGTCCTGGCCGATCTTGCCCACGCTGAAGTACGTGGCATCGGGATGCGACAGGTAGAAGCCGCTGACCGAAGCGGCCGGCGTCATCGCTAGCCCGTCGGTGATGCCCATGCCAATCTCGGTGGCGTCGAGATACTCGAACATCGGCGCCTTGACCGTATGCTCGGGGCAAGCCGGATAACCGGGCGCCGGGCGGACGCCGCGGTAGTCCTCGGCGATCAGCTCGTCGTTGCTCAGGGACTCGCCCGCGGCGTAGCCCCACAGGTCCGTCCGCACGCGTGCGTGCAGGCATTCGGCGAACGCTTCCGCCAGACGGTCGGCCAGCGACTTGAGCATGATCGCGCTGTAGTCGTCGTGATCCGCTTCGAACTGCGCTTCCTTCTTGTCCACGCCGATGCCAGCCGTCACCGCGAACAGGCCGATGTAGTCGGCCACGCCACTCGACTTCGGCGCGATGAAATCGGCCAGGCAGCGATTGGGACGACGCACGCCATCGACCACGGGGCGCTCGCTCTGCTGTCGCAGGTTGTGCCACGTCAGCGCGACTTCGCTGCGCGATTCGTCGGTGTAGATCTCGATGTCGTCGTCGTTGACCGTGTTGGCCGGCAGCAGTGCCATCACCCCGTTGGCGGTCAGCCAGCGGCCCTGGATCAGGCGGGCCAGCATGCTCTTGCCATCCGAGAAGACCCGACGGGCGGACTCGCCGACGATCTCGTCATTGAGGATGTCCGGGAATTTGCCGGCCAGATCCCACGTCTGGAAGAACGGACCCCAGTCGATGTAGTTGGCCAGCTCGGAAAGATCGTAGTTGCGGAACACGCGGCGGCCGATGAACTTGGGCTTCGGCGGCACGTACGTGCTCCAGTCGAACGGCGTCTTGTTGGCGCGGGCCTGCGCCAGCGTCACCATCGGCGTGGCCTTCTTGCTGGCGTGCTGCGTGCGGATGCGGTCGTAGTCCGTCTTGAGCTCGTCCAGGTACCGGGCCGCGCCTTCGTCGGACAGCAGGCTCGATGCCACGCTGACCGATCGCGAGGCGTCCGGCACGTACACCACCGGGCCTTCATAGTTCGGGGCGATCTTCACGGCCGTGTGCACGCGCGACGTGGTCGCGCCGCCGATCAGCAGCGGAATCTTCTTGATGCGGAAGTAGTCGTCACGCTGCATCTCGGATGCCACGTAGGCCATTTCCTCGAGCGACGGCGTGATCAGCCCGGACAGGCCGACGATGTCCGCGCCCTCGACCTTGGCGCGCGCCAGGATCTCGTTGCACGGGACCATCACGCCCATGTTGACCACTTCGAAGTTGTTGCACTGGAGCACCACCGACACGATGTTCTTGCCGATGTCGTGCACATCGCCCTTCACCGTGGCAATCACGATCTTGCCGCGCGCCCTGACGTCGCCGCCGGCTTCGGCCAGCAGGCGCTTCTCTTCCTCGATGAACGGCAGCAGGTGCGCCACCGCCTGCTTCATCACGCGCGCGCTCTTCACCACCTGCGGCAGGAACATCTTGCCCGCGCCGAACAGGTCGCCGACGACATTCATGCCATCCATCAGCGGGCCTTCGATCACTTCGATCGGACGGCCACCGCGCGCGGCGATCTCCTGGCGCGCTTCCTCGGTGTCCTCGACGATGAACGTGGTGATGCCATGCACCAGCGCGTGCGACAGCCGCGCAGCCACCGTCACGGGCTGCTCGGGCGTGCCGCGCCAGACCAGGTTTTCTTCCTTCTTCGCGCTGCCGCCCTTGAAGCGGTCGGCAATCTCCAGCAGGCGGTCCGTGGCGTCGTCGCGGCGGTTCAGCACCACGTCTTCCACCCGCTCGCGCAGCTCGGGGTCGAGCTGGTCGTACACGCCGAGCTGGCCGGCATTGACGATGCCCATGTCCATGCCGGCTTCGATGGCGTGGTACAGGAACACGGTGTGGATGGCCTCGCGCACCATGTCGTTGCCGCGGAACGAGAACGACACGTTGGAGACGCCGCCGCTCACCTTGGCGTACGGCAGGTTCTCCTTGATCCAGCGCGTGGCGTTGATGAAGTCCACCGCGTAGTTGTTGTGCTCCTCGATCCCGGTGGCCACCGCGAAGATGTTCGGGTCGAAGATGATGTCCTCGGGCGGGAAGCCGACCTCGTTCACCAGGAAGTCGTAGCTGCGCTTGCAGATCTCGGTCTTGCGCGCGAAGGTATCGGCCTGGCCCTTCTCGTCGAAAGCCATCACCACGCTCGCGGCGCCATAGCGGCGGATCAGTTCAGCGTGATGGCGGAATTGCTCCTCGCCCTCCTTGAGCGAGATCGAGTTCACCACGGGCTTGCCCTGCACGCACTGCAGGCCGGCCTCGATGACTTCCCACTTCGACGAGTCGATCATGATCGGCACGCGCGCGATGTCCGGCTCGGACGCGATCAGGTTCAGGAAGCGAACCATCGCGGCCTTGGAGTCCAGCATCGCCTCGTCCATGTTGATGTCGATGATCTGGGCGCCGTTCTCCACCTGCTGGCGGGCCACCGCCAGCGCCTCGTCGAACTGGCTGTTCAGGATCATGCGCGCGAAGGCCTTGGAGCCGGTGACGTTGGTCCGCTCGCCCACGTTGACGAACAGCGTGTCGTCATCGATGGTGAAGGGTTCCAGGCCGGACAGGCGCATCGGACGCGGGGGGAGGTTTTGCTGGCTCATGGGAGTTCTTGTCTTGGGGGCTGGGGGCGCTCGATGGATCAGGCGGCGTGGCGCTGGGCGTCGTCTTCGCGGTACTGGCCGGGCCAGGCGCGCGGTGCCTTGTCGGCGACCCGCTTCGCGATGGCGGCGATGTGCTCCGGCGTGGTGCCGCAGCAGCCGCCCACCAGGTTCACCAGGCCGGACGCAGCAAATTCCTCGACGAGCGAGGACGTCACCTCCGGTGTTTCATCGAAGCCCGTGTCGCTCATCGGGTTGGGCAGGCCGGCATTCGGGTAGCACGACACGGCGGCGTCGCATACCTTGGCCAGTTCGGCGATGTACGGACGCATCAGCGTGGCGCCGAGCGCGCAGTTCAGGCCGAACGTGATCGGCCTGGCGTGACGCAGGCTGTTCCAGAACGCTTCCACGGTTTGCCCGGAGAGGATGCGGCCCGACGCGTCGGTCACGGTGCCGGAGATCATCACGGGCAGGCGCTCGCCCGTATCTTCGAACAACTGGTCGATCGCGAACAACGCGGCCTTGGCATTGAGCGTGTCGAAGATCGTCTCGACCAGGAACACGTCGGCGCCCCCGTCGAGCAGTCCCTTGCCCTGTTCGTAGTACGAGGCACGCAGCTCCTCGAACGAGACATTGCGCGCGCCGGGATCGTTGACGTCCGGGCTGATGCTGGCGGTCTTCGGCGTGGGGCCGAACGCGCCAGCCACGAAGCGCGGCTTCTCGGGCGTGCTGTACTTGTCGCAGGCGGCGCGCGCCAGGCGGGCAGCCTCGACGTTCATCTCGTACGCCAGCCCGGCCAGCTTGTAGTCTTCCTGCGCGACGCCCGTCGCCCCGAACGTGTTGGTTTCGATCAGGTCGGCGCCGGCGGCCAGGTATTGCTCGTGAATCTCGCTGATGACTTGCGGACGCGTGAGCAGCAGCAACTCGTTGTTGCCCTTCACGTCGATGATGTGGTCGGCGAAACGCGTACCGCGATAGTCCGCCTCGGTCAGCTTGTAGCGCTGGATCATGGTCCCCATGGCGCCATCCAGGATCAGGATGCGGTCGCGCAGCAGCCGGGGCAGGTTGGCGGCCCGGGTATAGGGGCGTGCGGGGGTGGAATTGGCGGCGCTCATGATGGGGCTCAGGCGAAAGACTGCGGATTTTAGGTAAGAGCGGGATTTTATCAGGTAGATCAAGGCATTGCGGCCGATAAGGGCATGCGTTGGGGCCCATTTTCGCGGTTGCCAGCGGCCGGCCCGCAAGCCTACACTGGGAGACGCATTCGCCACCATTCCTCCGCCCCGCTCACCGGTACATGACCCGCCCGATGCAACATCTGATCCCCGCCGACGCCCTTGCCCTGCTCGACAATGCCCCGGACGCGCTATTCATCGATTGCCGTAGCGAGATGGAATACCTGTTCGTCGGCCACCCCAAGGGTGCGCACAACGTGCCCTGGAACGACGGCCCGGACTGGGAGGTCAATCCGCACTTTGTGCAGGCGGTGAAGAAGCTGGCCGGGCATGCATCGGCGCGCCCGGTGCTGCTGATCTGCCGCAGCGGCAACCGCTCCTCGGCGGCCGCGCGGGCGCTGGAGGGTGCCGGCTTCACCACGGTCTACTACGTGATGCATGGGTTCGAGGGCGATCTCGACCCACAGCGGCATCGCAATACGCTCAACGGCTGGCGCCATGACGGGCTGCCGTGGGAGCAGTACTGATCGCATCGGAAGGAGGCCGGAAGTGCAGCCCCGAATGTGGCTTGTGGATGTGGCCCCTGAAAGTCGCCCCCGAAATACGGCCGATGAAAACAAAAATGCCCGCACGACCGCGGGCATTTGATTTTGAGGAATGAGCGCCGCTCAGTGCATCACCAGCGGGTTGTTCATCACGATATCGAACTTGCCGAGAAATTCATCCACCTCTTCCACGGATGGCTCGCTCTCAATCAGACGCGTCACGTCGGCGCGGAAGGTCTCGGCCAATTGGCCACCGAGGAAAATTTCGCGTTTCAGGTTCTTGTCGACGATTTCGTAGCCGCCCGAGGCAAGGGGCGCATGCTCGACATCTGCTCCAAACTCGACAATGCAGTAATTGTCGCTGTTGTAGATCATTTGCATCGCACTACCTCCTGGCGTTTAGTTGGCGACAATCCCGCGCAATTGCGGCGCGCTTCCGGCCCAAGGCCTCGGGGACTGACGCGATTTCACCTCCAAGCTGAGGGTAGTCGCCCGTAATTCAAGTTCTTACTGCCGGACGAACCTTCGTAGCATTGCCCTCCTTTATTGGGCATCGGCGCCTTCCGCAAGTTTCTTGAGCGCCGTGCATTACTGTGTTGCGATCTTCTCAACGGCGTTACGGAATATCACACTGCCCGCCGCACGCGGCATTGCCCAGGAACGCATCGAAGACCGCATGAAAGCGTTCCGGTTGCTCGATAAACGCCAGGTGGGCCGCGTCGGGCAACACCTCCAGCCTGGCACCGTGAATCTTTTCCGCGATGGACCGGGCCATCGCGACGGGCGCGCCTTCGTCATTCGCCCCCGCCACCACCAGCGTCGGACAGTGGATGCGGCCAATCGCCTCCGCCAAGTCAAAGGCCACGATCGCCTGCGCCACGCCAACGTAGCCATGCACCGGTGTGGTCAGCAGCATCTTGCGGATGCCCTCGACCACGCCGGGATGCGCCTCGCGATATGGAGCGGTCAGCCATCGTTCGAGCGTCGCGTCGGTCATCCCCGCCATGCCGTGCGCCTCCGCCTGGCCGATCCGGTTGGCCCACATCGGATGGGCCTCCATCGGCGTGTGGTGGATGGTGTCCACCAGCGTCAGCGACAACAACCGCTCCGCATGCCGCACCCCCAGCGTCTGTCCGATCATTCCGCCAACCGACACACCGCAGAAGTGCGCCTGCCCGATCTCCAGCGCGTCCATCAGCGCCGCCACGTCGTCAGCCAGGCGCGGCATCGTATAGGGCCCGACCGGCGCATCGCTGCCACCATGACCGCGCAGGTCGTAACGCATCACACGATAGCGGCCCGCAAGATGGCGCGCGGTGTCGTCCCACAGGCTCAGGTTCGCGCCCAGCGCATGCGCCAGGATCACCCACGGGCCGTCATTGCCGTCGATCCGCACTTGCAGATTGACATCGCCGGCACGCACGCGGCGGGTCTGCGAAGCAATCGACGGCGCCGTTGTGACAGACATGTGGCAGTCTCCTGACACGGCGTCGACGATCAACGCCCTTCACTACTACGATAGACGAGATCGATCTGCGTGCCATCAGGCTCCGTCTGACGCAAGCGCGCCGGCATCCACCCGAGCGACTGCGCCAGCCAGATTTCCACGCGCCGTTTGTCACCCGGGTGGCGTGGCAGCCGCACGAAGTGCTTTGCGCGCACCATGCCGCTGCCGGTGTCGATGGTGTCCTCGCCCACGTACTGAACCTG
The DNA here is from genome assembly GCF_056400065.1 of Cupriavidus sp. 01L415. Lineage (NCBI taxonomy): Bacteria > Pseudomonadati > Pseudomonadota > Betaproteobacteria > Burkholderiales > Burkholderiaceae > Cupriavidus > Cupriavidus sp. 01L415. The sequence continues at coordinate 311,928 of NZ_JBFTSP010000001.1, forward strand.
CATGGCCTCGACATCTCGCGTATCGGCCACGTTGAAGGTCTCGGTCACGCCCGGCGTGGCGTAGCGTTGCGGGTCGGCCCGCACCCAGCCCACCAGTTGCAGGAAAACGCTGAAGCGATCCTGGAAGTTCGCCGGCATCGGCACCTGGTTGCCACGCGTCTCGAACGCGACAACGCCAGCCGCCGGATCAAACCGCGCAACCTCCACCTTGCTGCGTCGCGCTTCCTCGTAGCGCCCCGGCACGAGTCCGCGCTCGCCCATCTCGCCACTGCTCTGGAATACGAAACGGAACCACAGCACCCGCGTTTCCACAGCCAGGTGATAGCGCTTGCCGTCCTGTTCCCAACGGATCAGGCCATCGGGGTTTTGCACGCCGTTGACGTAGCTGGCGTAGTGCATCGTGGCGGAAGGCGGCGCCGTGTACTGCGGCGCGGGTGGGCCCGGTTCGGCGGCCGGTGCGCCGGCCGACGCGCCTGGCGCGGCAGCGGCGCCTTCGCCCCCTGGCCCCGTTGTGGCGGTGGTGGCGCCCCCGGACGATGTCGCCAGGTCGGGCGCCGACGCCTGCGACGTCGGCTCCTCGGGCGTGGGGGTGCCCGGCTGGGTCTGCGGCGTGGCACGCGGCCGCGGCTGGCGCGGCGGCGCGGGGGGCGTGGGCGGTGCCGGCGGCGGCAGCAGGATCGCGTCTATCGTCGGCGGCAGCCTGGTGTCCGGTAATCCGGGCCACAGCGGCATGTGCACCAGTCCCAGCAGCACCAGCGCGTGCAAGATGACGACAATGGCGGCGACGGCAAGCCAGCGCCGCCGCCGCTGCTTCTTGATATCAGGGGTGACCGTCTTGTCCGGCCGGCTGGCTGCCGCCAAGGTAACCAAGCTCCGAAGAAATCTGTCGGGCGATGTCCCGCACGCGGCGGTTCACCAAACCATCCCATTCTGCATCGAATACGCTTTGTGCACCGAGCACAATGAGCGCCATCGACAAATGACCGTTGGCGTCGAACACTGGCGTGGAGATCGCATTGATGCCGGGCAGCACGCCACCGCGCGTGCGTGCCGCGCCCTGGGCGCGCACGTCGGCGCAGATCGCGTCGTATTCCGCCAGCGACGCGGGCATGTCCGGCAGCGGCACGTCTCCGCGCGTGGCCAGTTCGCGCTCGATCAGCGGCAGCGTCTGCCGGCGCGACAGGTACGCGCCGTACAGGCGCCCCGTCGCCGAATTCAGCATCGGCATGACATCGCCGAGGCGCAGGCTCACGCTGACCGGATGGCTCGACTCCTCCCAATGGACGATGGTGGGCCCATGATTGCCCCACACGGCAATGCCGGCGGTCTGGTCGATCTCGTCGCGCAGTTGCGACAGAATGGGGCGCGCGCGGCGCACGGGATCCAGCCGGTTCAGCCCTGCCAGTCCAAGCTGCAGCGCGAACGGGCCGAGGTCATAGCGGCCGCTCACCGCGTCCTGCGTGACGGCGCCCAGCCGCTGGAAGCTCACCAGGTAGCGGTGCGCCTTGGCCGGGTTCATATCCGCGGCGGCGGCCAGGTCGCGCAGCATCATCGCGCGCGGCGACGCGGCCAGCGCCTGCAACAGCCGGAATCCGACCTCGATGGACTGGATGCCCGAGCGCTTCGCGTCGTCGTCCCTGGAATCGTCGTCTTCGGCTGCGGTCATGCGGGCGTGAAAAAGGTGGAAGTGAAGGTGGAGGTATTGCCGGCCATTCTATACGGGCGCCGGTTGCCGCGATGGCGGGTCCGGTAGACTACCGCCCCATCGCATATCGCCACTGCCCGATACCCGCATGAAACTCGCAACCCTGAAGGACGGCTCGCGCGACGGCCAGCTCGTCGTCGTGTCCCGCGATCTGAAGACCGCGCACTTTGCCACCGATATCGCCGGCAAGCTGCAGACCGCGCTGGATGACTGGAACTTCTACGCCCCGCAGCTGCAGGACCTCTATGACGCGCTGAACGCCGGCCGCGCCCGCCATCCGTTCCCGTTCCAGGCGAAGGACTGCATGGCGCCGCTGCCACGCGCATACCAGTGGGCCGACGGCTCCGCCTACGTGAATCACGTGGAACTGGTGCGCAAGGCTCGCGGCGCCGAGATGCCGCCCGAATTCTGGACCGATCCCCTGATGTACCAGGGCGGCTCCGACGACTTCATCGGCCCGCAAGACGACATCGTCTGCGCCAACGAGGCCTTCGGCATCGACTTCGAGGCCGAGGTGGCCGTCATTACCGGCGACGTGCGCATGGGCGCCACGCCCGCGCAGGCCGCCGATAGCATCCGCCTGGTGATGCTGGCCAACGATGTCTCGCTGCGCAACCTGATCCCGGCCGAGCTGGGCAAGGGCTTCGGCTTCTTCCAGAGCAAGCCGGCCACGGCGTTCTCTCCCGTGGCGGTCACGCCCGACGAGCTTGGCGACGCCTGGCGCGAGCGCAAGGTCCATCGCCCGCTGACCGTGCACTGGAACAGCAAGAAGGTCGGCGCGCCCGACTGCGGCACGGACATGGTGTTCGACTTCGGCCAGTTGATCGCCCACATCTGCAAGACGCGCAACGTGCGCGCGGGCAGCATCGTCGGCTCGGGCACGATTTCCAACGTCGATCGCAGCAAGGGCTACTGCTGCATCGCCGAGAAGCGCATGCTGGAGACGATCGACGGCGGCAAGCCGGTCACCGAGTTCATGAAGTACGGCGATGCCGTGCGGATCGAGATGCTCGACGCCCAGGGCCAATCCATTTTTGGCGCGATCGACCAGGTGGTGGCGGCGCGCTGACCGTCGGCAAACACCGGGACCTTGCCGGGGCGCACCGGGGGAAACCCGCCTGTCCGCCGGCCCGGGGATTGCGCCTATAATTGCCCGACCGCACGGTCGGGAAATCGACGCATCCCCGATCTTCAGGCCCGCACCGGGCGGCTCGCATCCTGTCGTACCCAGGCGTCCGCGGACGCCGCAACGGAAAGCCGCCATGACCACCCCCAGCCAGCCGGACAGCGCCGCCAATTCCGGCGCCGACGCCAACGCACTCTCCCCCCGCCTCGCCCGCTATCGTGCGCTGACCCTGCGCCGGCACGGACCCGTGCTCGAAGTCGTCATGGGCGCCGCACAATCCGCCAACCAGAAACTGGCCACCGCCGATGCCAGCATGCATCGCGAGCTGGCCGAGATCTGGCGCGACATTTCCGCCGATCCGGACGTCCGCGTCGCCATCATCCGCGGCGAAGGCAAGGGATTTTCCGCCGGCGGCGACCTGGCGCTGGTCGAGGACATGGCCAACGACTTCGCCACCCGCACCCGGGTCTGGCATGAGGCGCGCGACCTGGTCTACAACGTCATCAACTGCGACAAACCCATCGTCTCCGCCATGCACGGGCCGGCGGTCGGCGCGGGCCTGGTGGCCGGCCTGCTGGCCGACATCTCGATCGCGTCGAAGACGGCGCGCATCGTCGACGGCCACACGCGGCTGGGCGTGGCGGCTGGCGATCATGCAGCCATCGTGTGGCCGCTGCTGTGCGGAATGGCCAAGGCCAAGTACTATCTGATGCTGTGCGAGTCGGTCAGCGGCGAGGAAGCCGAGCGGATCGGCCTGGTGTCGCTGGCGGTGGAGGAAAACGAGTTGGTGGCCAAGGCTTTCGAGGTGGCCAACCGGCTTGCGGCGGGATCTCAGACCGCCATCCGCTGGACCAAGTACGCGCTCAACAACTGGCTGCGCATGGCCGGTCCCGCGTTCGATACCTCGCTGGCGCTCGAATTCATGGGCTTTGCCGGCCCCGACGTGCACGAAGGCATGGCGAGCCTGCGCCAGAAGCGGCCGCCCGAATTCCAGTAACCGGCCGGCCGGACTTGCAGTCACGGGCCGCCAAGTCAGACGGAGTTGCGCGACCATGTTCGGACAGATCCCCGATTTCACCAACGGCTTTGAGTTCCTGCGCAAGCTCTGGGCCTCCGGCAGCGGCATGCCGAGCGGCCTGATGCCGGGCCTGAGCGCGATGACGCCCCCCATGGACCTCGACGAGGTCGACAAGCGCATTCATGACCTCAAGGCAGTGGAAGGCTGGCTGCAACTGAACGCCAGCCTGCTGCGCACGACCATCCAGGGCCTCGAAGTCCAGCGCGCCACGCTGGTGGCGCTGCAGACGTTCGGCAACGCCCTGTCGCCCGAGGCCATGCAGAGCGCGATGGAAAACGTGGCACGCGCGGCGAACGCGCCAAGCGCCACGCCGCCGCACTTCCATCAACCGGCCCCGGAAACCATCTCCGAGGAAGAGGCCGACGCGGCCAATGCCGAGGAGGATGAGGACGATTTCGACGCGCCGCCGGATACGGGCGCCGCCGAGGCGAGTGCATCCGCGAGTGCTTCCGGCGACGAGGCGTCGTCGGAATCGTCGGCCGGCGCCGCCCAGTTGCCGCCCAACGCGTCACTGTGGTGGGATCTGCTCCAACAGCAATTCACCCAGATCGCCGCCGGAGCCACCGCAGCCGCGGCGAGTGGCGCACCGTTCGGCAACCTCGCGGGATTCTGCGCGACGCCGCCGGGTGCCGAGGGCGCGGAGCGCGCTGAGGCCGGCGCGAAAGCCGCGAACGGCGCTACCGCTCCCAAGCCGGCCGCAAAGAAGTCAGCGGCGAAGAAGCCCGCAGCAAAGAAGGTCGAAGCAAGCAAGGTCGCGGCAAAGAAGGGCGCAACAAAGAAGGCCACGGCAAAGACAGCCACAGTAAAGAAGGCGCCCGCGAAGAAGACTCCGGCGAAGGCGCCTTCGCCAGATCCGGCCAAGACCACCGCGCCGGACACCCCTGAGGATCTCTCCGAGTGAGCACTGGCCAGGCCAACCCGGCCGCCCGTGCGCTGCAGCGTCAGAGCACGGCGCTGGTCATGATGGGCGGCGGCGCACGCGCGGCCTACCAGGCGGGCGTGCTGGCCGGCATCGCGCGCATTGCCGCTCGCCACGGGCTGGGACACTGCCCGCTGCCGTTCGGCATCGTGGCGGGAACCTCGGCCGGGGCGATCAATGGCGCCGGCCTGGCGGTGGGCGCCGCCGACTTCCAGGCCGCCGCCGACAGCCTTGCCGCCCTCTGGCATGGCATCCACGCCGACGATGTCTACCGGACCGATGTGCTGCGCGTAGGCCTGTCCGGCGCGCGCTGGCTGTCGTCACTGGCCTTCGGCTGGGTCACCCGCACGTCCCCGCGCGCGCTCTTCGACAATGCGCCGCTGGGCAGCTTTCTCACCGAACTGTTCGAGCCGGAGCGCGTGCAGGCCAGCCTCGACGCCGGCGTGCTGCAGGCGTTCGCCGTCACCGCGCTGTCATACAGCACGGGCCGGCACGTCACGTTCTACCAGTCGCACCGCCGCATCCATCCCTGGCAGCGCAGCCAGCGGCTGGCGGTGGAAGCGCAGATCGGCGTGGATCACCTGCTGGCGTCGTCGTCGATCCCGTTCCTGTTCCCGTCGATGCCGCTGGAGATCGAAGGCCATCATGAATGGTTCGGCGACGGCACGATGCGGCAGATGTCGCCGCTTTCGCCTGCCATCCATCTGGGCGCGTCGCGCATCCTGGCGATTGGGGCGGCATCGCGCCAGCGGCCGGGCTGGTTCGATACCGTGCCGTCCGGCGGCTACCCGTCGCTGGCGCAGGTGGGCGGGCAGGCGCTGGCGAGCATTTTCCTGGACGGCCTGCAGGCCGACATCGAACGGCTGATGCACATCAACCGCCTGCTGGCGCGCATGCCCGAGATTGCCGGCGATGCCGAAGGCTGGCGGCCGGTGGAGGTGATGACCATCGCCCCGAGCGAGCCGATCGAAGCCATTGCCGCCTGGCACCTGCACCGGTTGCCGCGAACCGTACGGGCATTCCTGGCGCCGCTGGGCGGCACCGAGGCGCGCGGCGCCGCGTTTGCCAGCTACCTGCTGTTCGAGCCCGCCTTCACCCAAGCCCTGCTGGCGCTGGGCGAACGTGACGCCGAAGCCCAGGCCGACGAAATCGCCGCGTTCCTGTACGGCGTAGTGCCCGAGACCACGTCTCCGGTGCGGGCGGGCACACCGGACGTCGTCGCGACGTAGAGTGGATGCAGTGGGGACGTAGTGACGATGTTGGCGAAGCAAGCCCGAAGTCAGGTGGCGCTTCCGGCACGTCGACCGTGCCGACACCGTCCTTGCGCCACTTTCGGGACCGGGGCCGGCAATTCTGTCAAGAAGACTTCTCGAAAACCGGGCTAGCCGGTTGCATTCCCGCGCATCCGCGCTAAAAAGGGATTAGAGAAAATATTCGAGAATAATTCCCATCTGGTAGAATCCGCCCGTAATTTCAAAGGCTTACCATGCTCTACCCCGAACTGTTCAAATCGTTGGAATCGGTCCGCTGGCACATGGACAAGGACATCCCATGGGATTCCTTCGACGCCAGCCTGCTGACCGATGACCAGGCGAAAACCATCCGCATGAATGCCATCACCGAATGGTCCGCCCCATTTCTGCGGCGAGATCCGCCTGAACCACTGGTATCGCCGCGCCGCCGAATGGCACTCGGAACCGGTGATCAAGCACATCTACCGCACGCTGTCYCAGGACGAAGCCCGCCACGGCGGCGCGTACCTGCGCTACATGAAGAAGTACCTGGCCCAGTTTGGCGACTCGGCACGCGCCGCGTTTGCCAAGATCGGCGTGCTGATGGCATCGGCCCGCCGCACGGAAAAGCCGCTGCACCCGACCAACCTGCACGTGAACAAGGCGTTGTTCCCCCGCGACACGGTGCAGTCGCGCCTGCCGGACCCGGACTGGCTCGAGCACTGGCTCGACGAGCAGATCCGCTTTGACGAAGGCTGGGAAAAGAAGGTTATCGAACGGATCCTGCACAACATGTCGCTGCTGTTCGAGCGCACGTTCGCTTCAGCACCAGCGCCAGCTGTAGCGCCGTGGCCGCCACCGTGTCGACATCGGGCGAGTAACCATGGCGGATCCAGTGCAGCGCTACGTGGATGATCCCGCCTGCCACGCCGGCCAGCAGCATCGGATCGGGCTCGGCTTCGCCCGGCAGCAGCGCGCGCGACAGTAGTCCGCCAAATTCGCGTAGCGACAAGCCCAGCGCGGCATCCACCGGCCGGCTCACACCACGGATTTCCACCAGGAACACCCGCGCCGAGCGTGGTTCGCATTGCAGCGTGCCGAAATACGTGCGCAGCATCGCCAGTGCCCGGTGCTGGCCATCTCCACCGGCTGCCTCCCCCGCTTTCTCGATCTTCTGCAGCAACAGCCGCGTGACCGTTTCAAACGATGCCAGCAGCAAGGCCTCGCTGTTGGCAAACGACTCGTAGAAATAGCGCTCGGTCAGGCCAGCGGCCTCGCACACGGCCTTGACGGTCGCGTTCTGGTAGCCAGTTTCGCCATAGACCTGGACGGCGGCAGCAATCAGCTGGGCGCGGCGCTGGGCGCGGCGCTCGTCGGCTTCTGCGCCGCGGTAGCGGCGTGCGGGGGCTAGCTCGGCAGTCATGGAAGCCATTATGACATTCCCTATTGTCAGATTGCGTCTGACAACCTATGTTGTCAAATACATCCCCGATTCGGATTTCCGTCATGACAGCCCCCTCTTCCAGTGACGCAGTCCTTGATGTCCTGATCGTCGGCGCCGGCCTGTCCGGCATCGGCGCCGCCCGGCAGCTGCAGCAGCGCTGCGCCGGCAAGCGCTATGTGATCCTCGAGGCCCGTGAATCGATGGGCGGCACCTGGGACCTGTTCCGCTATCCGGGCATCCGGTCCGACTCGGACATGTACACCCTGGGCTACCGATTCAAGCCGTGGCGTGGCGCCAAAGCCATCGCGGACGGCCCGTCGATCCTGGCCTATATCCGCGAAACCGCCGAGGAAGCCGGCATTACCCGCCACATCCGCTTCGGCCACAAGGTCGTCAGCGCGGCGTGGGATAGCCGGGAAGCCTGCTGGACCGTCGAGGTCGATCGCGCGGCGGACAACACCCGGATACGGCTGCGCGCCCGGTTCCTGTACGTTTGCGCCGGCTACTACAGCTATGCCGAAGGCCACCGGCCCACCTTCCCGGGCGAGGAAAACTTCCGCGGCCAGATGGTGCATCCGCAGTTCTGGGACGACTCGCTCGACTATGCCGGCAAGCGCGTGGTGGTGATCGGCAGCGGCGCCACCGCCGTGACGCTGGTGCCTGCCATGGCGCAGACCGCCGCGCACGTGACGATGCTCCAGCGTTCGCCCACCTTCATCGTGACCCGCCCCGGCGAAGATGCCATCGCACAGCAACTGCGGCGCGTGCTGCCCGAGCACCTGGCCTACCGCGCCACGCGCTGGAAAAACGTGCTGCTTGGCATGTTCTTCTTCCAGCTGGCGCGCCGTCGGCCGGCAAAGGTCAAGCAGCGCCTGGTCAGCATGGCCGCCGCGCAGCTCGAACCCGGTTTCGATGTCGACACGCATTTCACCCCACGCTACAACCCATGGGACCAGCGCGTCTGCCTGGTCCCCGATGGCGACCTGTTCCGCGAAATCCGCGATGGCCGCGCGTCGGTGGTGACCGACCAGATCGACCGATTCACGGAGGCCGGCCTCCTGCTCAAGTCAGGCAAGACGCTGCCCGCCGATATCGTCGTGGTCGCCACCGGGCTGAAGCTCAACATGCTGGGTGACATCGCGCTCAGCGTCGATGGCCAGCCGCGCCGCCCGTCGGAATCGCTCGCGTACAAGGGCATGATGCTGAGCAACGTGCCGAACCTTGTGCTGGCCTTCGGCTACACCAATGCGTCGTGGACGCTGAAGGCAGATCTGACCGCCGAGTACGTCTGCCGCCTGCTGCGGTTCATGGATCGCCGCAGCTACCGCTACGCCATGCCGCAGGTCGACCCTGACATACAGGCGGTGCCTTTCCTCGATTTCACCTCGGGCTACGTGCAGCGTGCCGCCACGGTGCTGCCCCGGCAGGGGCATCGCAAGCCCTGGCGCGTCTACCAGAACTACCTGATGGATATGCTGACGATCCGTCACGGCCGCATCGACGACGGCGTGCTCCGGTTCGACCCCACGCAATCCGCCACGATGCCAAACAACGATCCGATCGCCGAAGCCCAGCCATGAATGCCCTCCTGATTCTCGCGCTTGTCATCGCGGTGCCGCTACTGGTGCTGCTCGCCCTGCTCTTCCTGTTTACCTGGCGCACCACGCGCAAGATCGAGGCCGCCCTGCCGCCCGCCGGCCGGTTCGTCGATGTGCCCGGCGCGCGCCTGCATATCGTCGAACGTGGCCAGGGCCCTGCCGTGCTGCTGGTGCACGGCTTGTCCGGCCAGCTGGGCAACTTCGACTACGGCATGATCGCGCCGTTGTCGCGCGACTTTCGCGTCATCGCCGTCGACCGCCCCGGCGCGGGCTATTCCACGCGCGAGCCCGGTTCGCCCGCCGACCTCCGCGCACAGGCCGACACGCTGGCCGCGCTGATCGACAAGCTGGGGCTGGAAAAACCGCTCGTGGTCGGCCATTCGCTCGGCGGCGCCATCTCCCTGGCGCTGGCCACCCACTACCCCGAACGCGTCGGCGGCCTGGCGCTGATCGCCCCGCTGACGCATCCCCCGGGCGAGGTGTCGCCGGTATTCAAGGCGATGACGGTGCAAGGTGCGCTGATGCGCAAGCTGATCGCCTGGACGCTTGTCATCCCGATGTCGATCCGCCGCCGCGAGCAAGTCATGAAAATCGTCTTCGGCCCCGACGCGGTGCCGGCGGACTTCCCCACGCGCGGTGGCGGCCTGCTTGCACTGCGGCCCAGCCATTTCATCGGCGCGTCGGAAGACCTGATCGGCGTGGCGCACAGCCTGCCGCCGCTGCTGCCGCGCTATGGTGAATTGCGCGTGCCGGTCAGCATCCTGTTTGGCCGCGAAGACCGCATCCTCGACTACCGGATGAACGGTGAAGCGTTCGTCGCCAAGGTGCCGGCCGCCAGACTGACCCTGGTCACCGGCGGGCACATGCTGCCCGTGACTGCCGTCGACACCAGCGTCGATTTCGTGCGCACCGCCGCGGCAAGCCTGCGCGACGCGGTACCCGCCTGAGCGCGATCGTGATGACTGAAAGGAACCCTGCCATGGCTGCTTCAACCGGTATCGATCCCTACAGGCGCGACCTGCTCACGGCATTTCGCGCCGTGCGCAAGCTGCTGGCGGACGGCAACGACACCGAGCAGGTGTTCCGCATCATGCGGGCGATGAACGGCCCCGCCATGCCGAAGAACTACCGCCGGCTGCTGAGCACACCCGATGGCAGGCGACTGGCCTATCAGCGCATCGAACTGGCCGAGCGCCTTTCCGATCCGGCGTACATCGCCAGCTTCGCGCCGGGTACGGTCGGCGCCGTCTATCGCGCGTTCCTCGAAAAGACCGGCTACAGCGCCGACGGCCTGGCCCAGGTATCCAACCTGAACCAGGAACCGCTGATCGAGGACGCCTACATGTGGTTCGGCCGCCGGACACGCGACATCCATGACATCTGGCACGTGCTGACTGGTTATCGCGCCGACGAAAGCCTCGGCGAGGCAGCGTTGGTTGCGTTCAGCTACGCGCAGACCGGCGGCACCGGCTGGGCCTTCATCGCCGTCGCGGCCTCGCTGAAAAGCCTACGCGTGACCGGCAGCCTGGCCTTCGCCCGCGCGGTGTTCGAAGGCTACCGCCTGGGCCGCCGGGCAAGCTGGCTGCTCGGCGAGGACTACGAGAAGCTGCTTCGCGAGCCGATCGAGTCGGCGCGAGAGCGGCTCGGCATCGCCGAACCGGCACGCTACCTTGCCTGCAATCCGGCGCAGGAGTGGACGGCGTAAGCCTGTGCGGCAACGCAAGGGCGAACGCCTGGCAAGCGTTCGTCAGGCGTCCAAAGGGTAGTCAGCAAGGCGCGATGGCCGGCCGTGCTGCTAGGTCGTCTCGCCGGATTCAATCAAATCCCGCTCGCCTGACGGCAGCGCCATGGGATCTGCACGCTGCCAGTTGTCCAGCCAGGCTTCCAGCCGCGATGGCGGCAAGGGCCGGCAGAGATGGAAGCCCTGGGCCAGATCGCAGCGCAGGTCCCGCAATCGTTCCAGGATGTCCTCGGATTCCACCCCTTCGGCGACGACTTTCAGCCCCATGTTGTGGCCGAGGTCGATCGTCGAGCGCACGATGGTCTCGTCGTCCCTGTGTTGCGCCATGCCCATGACGAAGGATTTGTCGATCTTCAGCTCGTCCACTGGCATGCGCTTCAGGTACGACAGCGACGAATAGCCCGTGCCAAAGTCGTCGATGGCAAGCCGGATACCGAGCGCGTGCAGACGATCGAGTGTTTCGATCGCGTTGTTCGGGTCTTCCATGATTGCGCTCTCGGTGATCTCGATCCACACCATCTCCGGTGCAACGCCGTACTTCTTCAACAGCGCGCCAAAGCTGTCGGGCAGCGCGGACTGGATCAGATCGCGCGCGGAGACATTGATCGACACGGCGAGCTCGATGCCGCTCGTGTGCCAGGCTGCGCACTGCTGGATGGCCTTCTCCGCCACCCAGTGCGAGATCGCCTTGATATAGCCGGTCTGCTCGGCAAACGGAATGAACTGGTCCGGCGGCACAAAGCCGCGCGTTGGATGGTCCCAGCGTACCAGTGCCTCGACGTACTTGATGGCGCGCGTGTCCAGGTCCACCTTCGGCTGGTAGTAGAGCATCAGCTGGTCGTGCTCGACGGCCTGCCGCAATTCACTCATCAGCGAGAGGCGCCCCGCACTGTTCTGATCCTGCTCCTCAAGATAGAGCGCAAAGCCTGAATTCGAACGCTTGGCGGCGTACATCGCGATATCCGCGCGACGCAGCAGGACGTCCATGTCCGCACCGTTCTGCGGAAAGGTCACGATGCCGATGCTTGCCCCCACGTCGACCAGCTGGCCTTCAATGGCCATCGGCAGCTCCAGCGCCTTCAGGAGCCGCTCCGCGATCCGTTGGGCCGCGCCGACGTCATCGCCCGGCAGCAACACCGCGAATTCGTCGCCCCCGAGCCGCGCCACCACATCCGTCGTGCGTCGCAGGACAGCCCGCAACCGCGTGGCGACCTCGCACAACAGCAGGTCGCCAATCGGATGACCGAGCGTATCGTTGACGTACTTGAAGCGGTCAAGGTCCATCATCATCACGCTCAACGGCCGCTGCGTCGGCGCGGCCTCCGCAATCGCCTGCTGCAGCCTGTCGTTGAACAGCGCCCGATTGGGCAGGCCGGTCAGGCGATCCGTGTAGGCAAGCTCGGCAATTCGCCGCTCACGTTCGGATATGTCCTCCTGCATATGGTTGAAGGCCCTGGCCAGTTCGCCGATTTCGTCGTCGTGCGAAATGTCGATCGGCTTGCCGTAGTCCCCCAGGCCGACGCGGCGCGAGAACTGGGCCAGCGCGGCAAGCTGCCGCGTGACGCTGCCGGCGGTCAGGATGCTGCCGGCAATCGACAACACCACGCCAAAGACCGTAATGATCAGCAGCGTCGATTGCAGGCGGTGAAACGGCGCCATCGCGGCCTGCAAGGAGCGTTGCAGCTCGACGGCCATGGGTTCGCCGTTGGACGGCAACGAGACGATCCGGGTCGCGTAGTCGTCATCGGTGAGCGCCTCGTCTTCCGTGTCGACATCGCGCGGCTGTGCCAGCGAGGTGGCAAGCAGCTTGCGGGTGCCGCCGGCGCCGCGCGTGACGAAGGAAACGTCGAGCGAGGTCAGGTTCGCCATTTCCCGGGCGATGCCGTCGTCGATGCGGAAGCCCATCGCCACCCAGGCAATGATCAGGGGCGCTTTGACGGGCACGGCCACAAGCTGGTATAGCCGCCCGCCGATCACGTCGATCGATGACGCGTCGCCGTCCCGGGTGGCAGTGTGGATCAGGCTGGGAAATGGAAAGGCGGTGTTCTGCGGCGCAACGCCATGGCTATCGGCGACCAGCCTGCCATCCAGGTCGACCAGCATCACGATGTCCGCGCGGATGCGGCGCCCATGGTTATCCAGCGCCGACACGACCGTGTTTTCATCGTGCGTGGCAACGGCCTGCCGAAAGCCGAAATCGGCCGCCACGACGCCCGCCGCCTGGGTCAGCTTTTCGCCATTGGAGCGCAGGATCTGCTTGAACACGCGCTCGGCGACCAGCAGTTGCTCCTGCGAATTGCTGCGGGCATTCGCACGGATGACCGAACTGATCACCACATACCCCGCCGCCTGGGCCGCCAGCATCAGCACCACGACAACCACGGCGATGCGGACACGCAAGCTGTGGAATCGCATGGCGACGCCTATTGGGCCTTGAGTTGCAGGCTGAAGATCGTGGTGGCGTCGGCGCCCGCCGCAACTTTCTGCGTCGGCATGGCATTCGCGTCCGTCATGCGGTGATGCCAGACGGTCAGCTTGTACGACTCCGCCGGAACCCGGTCGATCGAGGCAAAGCCCGTCGTGTCGGTCTTGGCGAAGTACGGCGTATCGACCACCAGCAGATACGCAATCATCTTGTCGTGGACATTGCACCCCATGACGACGAGCCCTGCCTTGTCGAAGACGACCGGATTCGCCGGAACGCCGTGATACAGGGGCAAATCAAAATTCTTGGCTGGGGAAAACGAATAGACGTCGTGCTCGACGTTGTCCTTGTTCGGAAAGGATATCGCCGTGCCGGTCTGGACGACTGACACGAACGGCACGAAGCGCCCCTGGATCTGGTCGATGATCGCGCCGGCAGGCTTTCCGTGCGCCATCTTTCCGCTCAGCGGTGTCGCGTAGACGACGGCCTCGGTCACGGGCGCACCCGTCTGGTCGACAACCTGCACGCGCAGCCCTGCCGCAGCCGCCTCGCCAAGACCCAGGCATAGCGCACAACCAAGCAGTACGAGCGACGCACGTTTCATCATTCGCATTCGAATAGCCCCTTGCAGCGGCAATGCATCCATCAGGACGCGTGACGCCTTGCCCGCCGTCGTGGAAAACCTCGATGAATCTGCCTTGGCGCATTGTGGCTGGTATCGGCCGGAATGCGTTTGGCGTCGCATTATTTACACTCATTTGAGTTATCCGGGCGGTCCGTCACCCCGGCGTTCGCGTCGCTTCCGCGCTGAAGCATGCCCCCGTTCACGGATTCCCCCCGCAGCCCTGCCCTTCACCGCGCGCTCAACTTCAGACCGCAGAGCGGAACGCGACGTTGGAGAGCGGGCCGACCCCAACCTAGACTCTCCACACCGCCGCACACGGGCTCCGACTCCCGGAGACCCGTCAACGCCGGGCATGGAAATCAGGCCCCCTATGAACCACCCGATGTCACGCTTCGATCTGAGCGGCAAAGCCGCATTCATCTCCGGTGCCTCAAGCGGCATCGGTCTGCATACGGCACGCACACTGGCGCAAGCCGGCGCGGCGGTGGCGCTGGGCGCGCGGCGTGCCGATCGTCTTGATGCCGTTGTCGCCGAACTCCGCGCACAGGGCCACACGGCATGCGCCGTCCCGCTCGATGTCACCGATCCGGCCCGCATCGCCCCCGCCTGGCAGGAAGCCGAGAGCCAGCTCGGCCAGCCGATCGACATCCTGTTCAACAACGCCGGCGTGATCTACGTCGAGCGCTTCATCTCGCAAAGCCACGACGAGGTATCGCGCATCTTCGACACCAACCTCAAGGGCGCATTCCTGATGGCCCAGGAGGCCGCCCGTCGCATGGCGGCGCACGGCAGCGGCAGCATCATCAATATCGCCTCCTCGTCGGGCTTGCGTGCCGGCGGCCAGATGTCGAGCTATGGCGCCTCCAAGGCCGGGCTGATTCACCTGACGCACATCATGGCCCTGGAACTGGCCAGCAAGGGGGTGCGTGTCAACGCGCTGGCGCCGGGCAACATCCTGACCGACATGCAGGCCGAGTTCGCCGAACGCGGTATCGAGGAAGGCATCCTCAAGCGCATCCCGATGCGCCGCTTTGGCGAGCCGTCCGACCTCGACGGCGCCACGTTGCTGCTGGCCTCCGAAGCCGGCCGCTACATGACAGGCGCCGTCATTCCCATCGATGGCGGACAAATCCTTAGCTGGATGTAAGCCGCACCCAAAAAACAAAACACAACGGAGACCATCATGCATCTGCAATTGCGCCCCACGTGCGCCGGCTTGCTCGGCACCGCACTGCTGGCCCTCAGTCAATTCTCCTTCGCCGCGGAGTCTTACCCTTCCCGACCCATCAAGGTCGTGGCGCCGTACGCGGCGGGCGGGGCCATCGACATCGTTGCGCGCACCCTGTCGGAACCGGTGGGCCGGGCGCTGGGCCAGCCGCTGGTGGTCGACAACCGCACCGGCGCGGCGGGCAACCTCGGCGTGGATGCCGTGGCCAAGGCACCGCCCGATGGCTACACGCTGACCGTCGCGCTGAGTTCCAACCTGATGATCAACCAGTTTCTCTATACGAAGCTGCCCTACCACCCTGAAAAAGACCTGAAGCTGGTGGCGAAAGTCGCCGAAGCCCCGCTGGTGCTGGTCGTGAACTCGCACCTTGAAGTCAGCAACATCGCCGGGCTACGCAAGTATGTGCAGTCGCACAAGGGCAAGATGTCCTACGGATCGTGGGGCGTGGGCACGATTTCCCATCTGAGTGCCAGCCGGCTGAACGACCTGCTTGGCGGCGACATGGCGCACGTTGCCTATCGCGGGGAATCGCCAATGATCAATGACCTGGTCGCCGGGAACATCCAGGTTTCCTTCGTGACGGGCGCACAGGCGCCACAGTTCATCGCGGCCGGGCGGTTGAAGGCGATCGGTGTCACCGGACCGGCGCGGCTCGCCGCGTTACCTGAAGTGCCGACATTGAGCGAAACCGGCATCAGTGACCCGCTGCTCCGCGCCGTGGGCTGGGTTGGCGTTGCCGCGCCCGCCGGCACGCCGGCGCCCGTGGTCGACCGGTTGGCGAGCGAAATCGACAAGGCCCTCCGCAAGCCCGATGTGCAGAAGCGCATCCGCGACCTGGGCTGGGCGCCCAGTTACCAGGGGCCCGAAGACATCGCCGCGACGTATCGACGCGAGGCCCCGATCTGGAAGGAAGTGGTACGCCAGTCCGGCGCCAAGCTCGACTAGTCCCACCCTCATCAGGACCGCGCAACATGACCTCCCCCAAAACGACCAAGACCCAGACTACCACCACGGCCACGACCGCCGATCGCACCGCAGTGCGCGAAATGAACAGCTGGTTCTTCGACACCTACCTTCCCGACTGGGTCCGGATGGGTGCCGACGCTGCCACCAGCGACGACGCGATCCTGCAGTACTGGGGCGCGCCCCTGCACGCCGCGTCGGTCAACATGACCAAATGCCTGTTGACCGGCGACCAGGTCATCGGACTGCTGCGCGCGAACCAGGCGCCATTGCAGGCCCAGCAGTACACCCACACCGTGGTCCTGGACCGCGCCGTCAAGGGCTACAACAGCAACGCCGGATCGATCGACGTGATCTGGTCACGCCGCCGCGCCGACGAAAGCGAGATCGAGCGCCGCGCGGTCCACTTCGACATCCATCGCACCGGCGAAGGCTGGCGCGTGGTCACCGTGGCCAGCACGTTGACTGACCAGACATTGCTCAGCGAAATCTGGGAAACCGTCTAAAGCACGAGGAAATCAAGATGAAGCCTTCCACCGAAACCGGACTGGTGCGCTACGCACTGCAGAACGGCGTGGCGATCGTCACGCTCAACCGGCCGCCGCAGAACCGCCTGACCCGGCCGCTCTATGCCGAGCTGGAAACCGCGGTCCGCCAGGCCGCTCGCGAGGGCGCCCGATGCATGCTGTTTCGCAGCGATCTCGATGATTTCTGCCTCGGCGGCGACTTTCGCGAGTGGCCCCATCTGGAAACCCATGCCGCGCGACGCGAACGCTTCGGCTACTCCAACGGTATCCTGAACGCGATTGAATCGCTGCCGATTCCCACCATCACCGCAGTCAATGGCCGGGCCTACGGCGGCGGCTTCGAGTTCGCGCTGCACACCGACCTGATTTTCGCCGCCGAGTCCGCCAGGTTCCGCTTTACCGAAGCGACGCTGGGCGTCTCGCCGCTGGCGGGTGGGGTCCAGCGCATTGCCGAACGCAGCGGACGCAGCGTGGCGGCGCGGCTGGTGATGCTGTCCGAAGAGATCACGGCGGCGGAAGCCCTGTCGCTGAACGTCGTCGCCAAGGTGGTGCCCGACGAGCAGCTCGCGGACGTTGCGCTGGCCCATGCGCAAGCGCTCGCCGCCGGCCCCACGCGTGCCCACGCCGTGACCAAGTCAGTGCTGGCAGCGTGGTCCGCCGGCGGTGTGCGCAGTGCCGACGAGGCCATGATCGAGCACGTCTCGGTGCTGCTGGCTACCGACGACGTGCAGCGCGGCGTGACCTCCGCCATCCAGGCGATCGAGGCCGGCGTGGCCCGGCCGGACATCTCATTCAACGGTCAATAAAGGCAAGCGTCCGATGCACGCAGAAGAACACTACATTCCCGCCGAAGGCGGTATTGAACTCCATGCCTGGGTCTTCCGGCCAAGCGGCGTCACCGGCCCGGCTCCCGCGATTACCATGGCGCACGGCTTCTCCGGCCTGAAGTATCGTGGCCTGCGCGAATACGCCGAGCGATTCGCCGCAGCCGGCTTCGTCGTGATCGTCCACGATCACCGCAACTTCGGGCTCAGTGGCGGCGCGGTACGCGGCGACATCGATCCATGGCAGCAAATTGCGGACTGGCGCCGTGTGATCAGCTATCTCGAATCGCTCGATGGCGTCGACACGCATCGCCTCGGCATCTGGGGCACGAGCTATGCAGGCGGCCATGCCACGGTGCTTGCCGCCACCGATGCCCGCCTGCGCGTGGTCGTGGCGCAGGTGCCGATCGTGAGCGGATACGAACAAAGCCTGCGACGCGTGCCGCCGGATGCCCGCGCGGCCCAGCAAGCGCTGTTCAATGAAGACGAACGTGCGCAATTGCGCGGCGAGCCCCCGATGCTGCAGCGCGTGGTGAGCCTAGACCCTGCGGTACGCGCCGTCTACCGGTCCACGGACATGCTGGCATTCCACGACGCCTACGAGATTCCAGAGGGCGTGGAGCCAAGCGAGTACGTCACGATCCGCTCGTCGAAGTTGTCGCAGATGTATGAGCCGGGGCAGTGGATTCCGCGCATCGGACCGAAGCCGCTGCTGATGGTGGTGGCGGAAAACGACGTGGTAACCCCCACGGATCTGGCGCTGGCTGCCTATGAGCGCGCCGTGGAGCCGAAGCGGCTGCAGATCATCGGTGGCGGCCATTTCGACGCCTATCGCAAGGAATTCGAGGCCTCCAGCTCGGCGGCGCTTGACTGGTTCCGGACCCATCTGAAGCCCGGAGCACCGGCATGACCACGCCGCGTGACATGCCCACGCCAGACGGCATCGTGGTGCTCTTGCATGGCTATCTCGACGGGCCGCAAGTCTGGGATCGCTTGATCGGCCGGCTGGATCTCGCTGGCTGGCATCTCCTGCCCGTCGCCTTGAAATCCGACCGACCACCGGCAGCGACCTCCGCGCAACAGCTCGAGCAATACGCCAGCGATGTCATGGCGCAGATTCGGGAGGCCAGCGTCAATCCATCGGCGCGCGTTGTCGTGGTTGGGCACAGCATGGGCGGCCAGATTGCCGAACTGGTGGCACGGCGGCTTGGCGATCGGCTGGCGGGGCTGGTGCTGATCACCTCCGCCCCGCTGGGCGGCTATGCGCTGCCGCCGCCGGTCATGGAGCGCTTCATCTCGCGGGCGGGCCTGACCGACCGCAGCGCCATCGCCGACGGCAAGCGAGGCCTGGCGGTGGCGCTCGACCAGGAAGGACTGGAAACCCTGGTCGACAGCACGCTTGCCACCCGCCGCGACGAGTCGATTGCACAGCTGCATGCGTGGACCGGAGGGCATCCCGACGGCGAGTCTCCATCGCCAATCAGGCACCCCACCCTCTGCATTGCCACCGACGACAAGTTCTTCACCGAGGAACTGATCGAGGTAACGGCGCGCCGATTCACGCAAGGTGCCGTCGCCAGGGTATCTGGCGCCGGCCACTGGCCACAACTGGAACAACCGGAAGCATTGGCGCGGGTCCTGACGGACTTCGTCCATGCGCAGCGCCAGACCACCGCGCGGCAACCCTGAACGTCCGACGCCACACAGGAGACTTGGAATGCAAGCCAGCGACACCCACGCGTCGCCACTGGGGGCGCAGTACCCACTGCTGATCAAGCAACTGTTGCTCACGCCGTTGGCGCAGACGCCTGACCAGACCATTGTCTATCGCGACATCTGCCGATACACCTACCGCGGGCTGCGCGAGCGGATTGGCCGGCTGGCGTCCGGGCTGCAATCGCTGGGCGTTGGCCACGGCGATACGGTCGCCATTCTGGACTGGGACAGCCATCGGTACCTGGAAGGCTTCTTTGCGGTGCCGATGATGGGTGCCGTGCTGATGACCGCCAACATTCGGCTAAGCCCGCAGCAGATCCAGTACACGTTGGAGCAATCGAAGCCCAAAGTCCTCCTGGTACACCGCGATTTCCTTGAGCTCGTCTCCTCCCTGGGCGGTGTGGTCGACGCGGCGGCCATGGTGATCCTCGATGACGGCGATGACGGCACCGCCGCCGATGGCTACGAGGCCCTGCTCGCCGGCAGCCGGTCAGATTTCGTCTTTCCCGATTTCGATGAGAACACCCGCGCCACCCAGTTCTATACAAGTGGCACCACGGGCCTGCCCAAGGGCGTCTTCTTCAGCCATCGCCAGTTGGTGCTCCACACGCTTGCCGTGTGCGTCGCATTCGGCACGAGCAGCCATGGCCGGTTTCACCGGGAAGACGTCTACATGCCGATCACCCCGATGTTCCACGTCCACGCCTGGGGCATGCCCTATGTCGCGACCATGCTGGGCGTCAAGCAGGTCTATCCCGGGCGCTATACGCCGGAGATGTTGCTGACGCTGCGCACCAGCGAAGGCGTGACGTTTTCCCATTGCGTGCCCACCCTCCTGCAGATGATCCTGGATCGTGCGGAGTCCGATCCGACCGACCAGAGCGACCTGTCCGGCTGGAAGATCATTGTCGGTGGCGCGCCGTTCTCCACGCATCTCGCCCGCAGGGCCATGAAACAGGGTATCGATGCGTTTGCGGGCTATGGCATGTCGGAAACCGGTCCGTTCGTTACCGCCTCGCATCAGGTCCAGGCCATCGCCGATATCGACGAGAGCGACGATGGCGGCGATGCCAGCGATTTCGACGCGGCGCTTGCCGCCCGCACCCGCGCAGGGCGGGCCTTGCCGCTGGTCGACATGCAAATCGTCGACGAATCGATGCGCGCACTGCCGCCGGGAAACCAGGCTCAGGGAGAAGTTGTCCTGCGCGCGCCGTGGCTCACGCCGGGATACCTGGCGAATGACCAGGCCACGCAGGACCTCTGGCGTGGCGGGTATCTTCACACCGGCGATATCGGCGTCATCAGCGCAGATGGATACCTGCGCATTACCGACCGCCTCAAGGACGTCATCAAGAGCGGTGGGGAATGGCTGTCATCCGGCACGCTGGAGGACCTAATCTGCCAGCACCCGTATGTCAGGGAGGCCGCGGTCATCGCCGTGCCGGACGCGCGATGGGGCGAACGGCCGATGGCGATCGTGGTGACGGAAATCGCAACCCCGAGCTGGTTTGATGCCAGCGCCCTCCGCAAGCATCTGGGCGACTACGTCACGTCGGGCCGGATTCCGCGATATGCGATTCCGGAGGCGATACACTTTGTGGACGCACTGCCGCGTACCAGCGTCGGCAAGTATGACAAGCGCGCCATGCGCGAACGCTATCAGCCTTCGGGAGGGTCAACTTGAAGAGATCGGGACAGGAGCAGCCATCCGCCGAATCCATTGCGGACGCCGATGCCGTGACGTCCATCATCGGGGAAGGTGCCGATCGCAACTTCGTCGAGGCTCTCGCGCGAGGGCTGCGCATCCTGCAAGCCTTCCACTCCAGCGAGGAGCGCCTGAGCAACCTCGAAATCGCTCACCGTTGCGGCCTGCCGAAGTCCACCGTGACCCGACTGACCTATACGCTGACTACGCTCGGTTTCCTGCACCACATCCCCGACCTCGGCCGCTATCGCATCGGCCTGGCCACGCTTACGCTGTCTCACGTGGCGCATTCGCGGCTGGATCTGCGCGAAGCCAGCGAGACGCTGCTGCAGGAACTGGCCGACAGTACGCGATCCATGATCTCGCTGGGTATCCGCGAAGACCTGTCCGTCCTGTATATCGACTGCCGCCGGAGCCAGTCCACCGCCGTGACCCTCAATCTCGACATCGGCAGCCGGCTGCCGCTTGGCACGACAGCGATGGGCCGGGCGCATATCGCGATGATGAGCGCTACCGAACGCCGCAGTGTCATGGGACGGCTCCAGGCGCTGAACGAGGCCAACTGGCCGGCCATCGAGCAAGGCATCGCGAAAGCATCCGTCGAGATCGCTGAACTGGGATGCGTGACTTCCTTTGGCGACTGGAACAAGGAAATCAACGGGATCGCCGTGCCGCTGAAACTGGGCAGCACCTTGCCGCCGATTGTCATCAATGCCGCCGCGCCGGCCCGGACGATCTCGGCGGAGAAGTTCCTTTCGGTCGTGCGGCCGCGTCTGATTACCGCCGCCCAGCGCATCGAAAATCGATACCGGCGCACGTGACGAAATCGGCGCGGGCGGCGACCGGCGAAAACCTGCAAAAACCTGCAAAAACCTGCAAAAACCTGCAAAAACCTGCGATGCTGACCGGCCACGACAACGCCACAACAAGGGCCTGAGGTTTTCCCGAACTGTCCCAGAAAGCAAAATGCATGTCCCGGATGATCAAACCGGACGCTACTGATACTAGATACTTGCTTCAGTTGCGACCGGCCCGGCAAGTGCCGTTGGAAGGGAGCGGCAGCGCCTCGGCTCAGTAGCCGGGAGTCGTCAAAATGTTCCTTCTGAGGTATTCATGTACGGCCAACGTTCCACACTTCCCACTATGGCAGCCAATCCGGACCGGCCAGTCGGTATCCATTACTACTCGTGGGTGGTTTTCGCACTCGGCTTTGGCCTGCTGCTTTCCGACTACATGTCGCGCCAGGTGCTCAATGCGGTATTTCCGCTGCTGAAGCACGAATGGACGCTGACCGATACGGAGCTGGGCGCGCTTGGCGGCATTGTTGCGCTGATGGTGGGCGTCCTGACCTTGCCGCTGTCGGTCCTGGCCGACCGCTGGGGCCGCGTCAGGAGCCTCATGCTGATGGCCGGCCTGTGGAGCCTCGCTACGCTTGGCTGTGCGGTGGCGACCAACTTCGGCGAAATGTTCATCGCCCGGCTGTTCGTGGGAATCGGTGAAGCCGCCTATGGCAGCGTGGGCATTGCCATGGTGCTGTCGGTGTTTCCCCGCCGACTTCGATCCAGCCTGAGCGCGGCGTTCATCGCCGGCGGCCCGTTCGGGTCGGTGCTGGGGATGGCACTCGGCGGCACCCTCTCCGCCCACCTTGGGTGGCGCTGGGCGTTTGCCGCCATGGCCATCTTCGGACTGGTGCTGGTGGCCGTGTTTCGATTCGTGGTGACGGAGCCGCGCCTGAAGGCGCAGCGCGAACGGATCGGCGAGGAACAGGGCGACGCGTCGGCACCCAGGCGCCTGGCATTGCGGCCCATGGTATCCGCCCTGTTTTCGGCCCCTTCGATTCTTTGTGCCTATGTCGGCAGCGCCATGCAGTTGCTCGTCACCGGCGCCCTGCTGGCGTGGATGCCGAGCTACCTGTCGCGCTACTACGGCATGGCGACGGACCGCGCTGGCCTCACAGCCGCCGGCTTCGTGCTGGCCGCCGGCGCAGGCATGATTGCCTGCGGCGCGCTGACCGACTGGGTGGCCCGCAATGCCCCGACCCGCAAGTGGCTGATGGCCATTGCCTACAGCATCACCAGTTGCACGCTGCTCGTGGCTGCCTTCCATACGCCGGCAGGCACCGCGCAAATGGCCCTGATCTTCGCCGGCATGCTGCTGGTTGGCGGTACGGCCGGACCGGCGAGCGCCGTGGTGGCCAACCTCACGCACCCCAGCATTCACGCGACTGCCTTCGCCACGCTCACGCTTGCCAACAACCTGCTGGGCCTGGCGCCCGGCCCCTTCGTGACCGGCCTGATTGCCGACAGGATCGGCTTGCTCGGCGCCCTGCAGATCATTCCGCTGGCTGGCCTGTGCGCCACATTGTGTTTCGCGATCGGCCGCAAGTACTACGCCGCCGACCTGCGCCGCATTGAAAGCCACCGCGCCGCACAAGCGCAGACCTGACCTCTTTCCCCTGCGCTCTCCTATGATGGGATTTACGGGATGATCCGGCGTCGCATCTCCATGAAGGAAAACAGGAGGAGACCAGGTGAAACTGAAGAGCCTTGCCATGGCATCGCTGCCCATCTGCTCGGGGGCAGCCTTTGCGCAGTCGAACGTCACGCTGTACGGCGTGGTCGACACCAACATCGAGTATGTCAATCACCTGGGCGTGGTGCCCACGGCGTTCAACCAGTTCAATCGCGGGCCCGCCCATGATGTCGTCCGGATGAGTTCGGGCGGACTATCCGGCTCGCGCTGGGGTCTGCGCGGCGCCGAAGACCTTGGTGGTGGTATGAAAGCCGTGTTTGTCCTGGAAAGCGGTTTCAACCTCGACAGCGGCACCTCGCAGCAAAGCGGCCGGCTATTCGGCCGCCAGGCGTTTGTGGGCCTGCAAAGCCCCTATGGCCAGATCAGTTTTGGCCGCCAGTACACCTCGATGTTCGAGGCGCTGGCCAATTACTCGCCGACCGCCTATGCCACGCAGTATGAGCCCATCATCCTGCAATCTGGCCCTAACTTCCGCGAAGACAATACCGTCAAGTACACCGGTCAGTTCGGCCCGGTAAAGGCCCTCGCACACTGGTCGTTCGGCGTCGGCGTGGCCCTGCCCGCGACGGTCGGCATCGCCACGCCGATTGGCGGCAACGGCGAAGTCCCGGGCCAGTTCCGGCGCGACACCGCCTATGGCGCCGCCGTGGCGTACGAGGCGGGCCCGTTTGGCGTCACCGTTGGCTATGACCAGTGGAATCCGACCATCGGCACCAGCAGCGGCACCGTCAGGAAAGCCGTGGTTGGCGCCAGCTACACCTACGGCCCGGCCAAGTTCATGGGCGGCTATCGCTGGGGTCGGAACACGAACGCGGCGGACGTCCTGTTCCAGCGGGACGACTTCTACTGGATCGGCGCGACCTACCAGGCGACCGCTGCCGTGGCCCTCACGCTCGAATACAACTACGACAACCTGAAGAATCTGTTCGGCAATACGCAGGTCGCCAACCCGTGGCAGGTCGCCTTCGTCGCGAACTACGCATTTTCGAAGCGTACGGATGTCTATGTCAGCACCGCGTTCGCCAAGAACGCCGGCCTGATGCTCGAATCACTCGCAACGGTCTACGCCAACAGCCTTTCGCTGGGCAACAACTATGCGCTTGGCAACGGGCAGAGCACGATGATCGGCGCGGCCGTCGGCCTGCGTCACAAGTTCTGAGCGGATGGGATATGGAATGCGGGGCGCCCGGGAATCCGGGCGCCCGCGGCGTCAGGCCTGAGGCCGACGCAGGAAGCGCAGCACCACCGGTGCCACTTCGCTGACGCGCGTCAGCAGGAAGAGGTGGCCGTCCTCGAATACGTGGAGTGCGGCATTGCGAATGCGCGAAGCGAGGATCCTCGCATTGACGACGGGCACGATGGGGTCGTCGGACCCATGCAGGATCAGCGTGGGCTGGCCCAGGGCACCGAGCCACAACAGGCTGCTCCATCCCCATGCCGCCAGCAACTGATAGACATAGCCACGACCGCGCGGCGGATGCATATGCCGGCCGTGCTCTTCCAGCAATGCAGGATCGTCGCGAAACGCGCCACCATAGATGTCGGCACCCACGCGGCGCAGGTAGTCCGGGTCGGTATAGCGACGCGCGCCGATCATCTTCGAGAGAACCGACACGCTGCCCGGCACCATGATCACGCCCGGCGACGTCGCCGCCAGCACAAGCCGCCGGCAGCGCTCCGGATAGAGATGCGCGAACTCCTGTGCGAGCGCCCCGCCCCAGGAAACGCCGAGCGTGTCGACCTGTCCTGCATAGCCGAGATTGCCGAGCAGCTTGTCGGCGAGCACGCACAGGTTGGAAAGGCGATAGGGCAGCAACGGCGCGGGGGACCCGCCGGCGCCGGGGACGTCGAAGATGATCACTTCGACACCCTCGAGCGCATCGACGAATGGCTCGACGAGCTCCAGGTTGGCGCCGATGCCGTTAAAGATGAGCAGCGGCGGCCCCGCATCGCTGCCGGGCCGGATGCCGACCCGCAGCACTTGTCCATCCACGTCTACCGTCCGGATTGCCATCTTGTGGCCAGATTCAACGCTGGCACCGCTTATTGTCATCAAGTCATCCTGGATGCATTGCCCTGAAACGGGCGAGACGGCACGACCTGATGAGGCCGTGCCGTGGCGCTTACTGCTTGGGGCGCAGGATGCCCTTCGCTTCTTCCACGTTCTCCGCAAAGCGCTTGCCAACCACGGCAAAGCTGTCGGCCTGCGTCTTGTACACAGTGTCGGTCAGGCCGCGCAGGCTGGTCACGGCCTTGTTCAGGGTCGCCGGCAGCAGTTCGGTCACGCGGACAGTCTTGGCGTCATCGCCCTCTTTCTTCGTGCCGAGCGATTGCAGATCGGCCGCGGTGCCACACAGGTACTCGGCCTGCAGACGGACCAGCGATTGCAGGCCGTCCAGCAGCGTCAGATTGACACTGGCCAGCGCCTCGATGTCCTTGCGGCGCGACTCCAGGATTGCCACGGGGTCGAGGCGGTTCTGCTTGACGAAGTCCAGCAGCTTCTTGTGCGGAGCAAACGTGCTCGCGGTGTTGGTCGATTCCATCTTCATGGTCTCCATTCAGGTTGCGTTGAGAAACTAAAAAACTGCGGGATGCCGCGCGTCAGGCTTCGATCACGTAGCGTCCGGGGGCATCGCCACACGGCGCATGGCGGGCGCTGCCCGGCGCAGTGGGCGCATTCCGCTTCGGGCCGGAGCGCTGCTTCAGCCACTGGCTCCAGTGGCTCCACCACGAATCGGACGTGGATGTGGCGCCGTCCAGCCAGGCCTCGGGATCAGACGTACCGTCGTCATTCACGAAGTACTTTGCCTTCGGGTTGCCGGGGGGATTGATCAGGCTTTGAATGTGGCCGCTGGAGCTCAGGACGAATTCAGTCTGTCCGCCAAAGGCGCGTGCCGAGCGGAATACGCCCTGCCAGGGGGTGATATGGTCGGTCATGCCGCCGACCACGAACTTGTCGCAGTCGACCTTGGACAGATCGATCGGCGCGCCGAGTACCGTCAAGGCCCCCGGCATGGCAAGCAGGTTGTCCGAGAGGATGTCGAGCAACTGGCAATGGAACCCCGCGGGCAGTCGCGTCGTGTCGTTGTTCCAGTACAGCACGTCAAACGCCGGCGGCGCCTTGCCGAGCAGGTAGTTGTTCACCCAGTAGTTCCACACCAGGTCATTGGGCCGCATCCATGCGAACACCCGGCCCAGTTCCTCGCCGTCGAGCACGCCTCTCGCCTGGCTGCTTTGCCGCGCGGTGGTGACGGCCTCCGGCGTGGCAAACAGGCCGAGCTGCGACTGCTCGTCCAGGCCGAACACGGACACCATCAGCGTGGCGGCATTCACCAGCTTCTCGCCACGGCTTGCGCAATAACCCATCAGCGCCGCCATCGTCATCGCGCCGGCGCAGGCCCCGTGCAGGTTTACATCGTCACTGCCGGTGATGTCGCGGATGGCATGGATGGCCTCGATCAACGCGGCCACGTAGGTGTCGAGGTCCCACTCGCGCTGCGCCACAGTCGGATTGCGCCAGCTCACCATGAACACCTGGAACTCCTGCCCCAGCAGGTACTCGACGATGCTCTTGCCCGACGCGAGGTCGAACACGTAGAACTTGTTGACCTGGGGCGGCACGATGAGTTGCGGCCGCGCATGCACTTTGGCCGTGACGGGCGCGTACTGGATCAGTTCGAGTACGTCATTGCGGAAGACCACCGTCCCCGGCGTGCTCGCCAGGTCGCGGCCAACACGAAACGCGCTCTTGTCGACCTGGGAAGGCATGCCCTGATTGGTCAGGGCATCGGTCAGCAGGTTGGTCATGCCCGAGAGCAGGTTGAGACCGCAGGACTCGAACGTCTCCCTCAGCGCAGCCGGGTTGCCCAGCAGCATGTTGGTCGGCGCCAGCGCGTCGAACACCAGTGACGTGAAGAACTGCGCGCGTTCCTTGCTGCGCGCATCCATGACGGATCGGCTGACAAAGCCGGCCGCGGCATCGCGCCAGGCCAGGTAGCCCTGCAGCGGCATGCGGTACAGCGGGTTGTCGTGCCATTCGCGGTCCGCGAAGCGACGGTCGCGGGCTGGGGGCGCGGAAGCCGTGCCGTCCAGCACGCGCAGAAGGTCGTCGGCCAGCCGCGTCTGCTGCTCCAGCAGCAGTGCGGGCTCCTGAACGCATTGCGCGCCGATCTGCTGGGCCGTGGACATCAGATCCTCCGGACGCAAGCCCACGAAGGGATTGGGGCCGGCCACGAGCGGACCGCCGTTGTCGGGCGCGACCGGCCGGGTGACGCTGGCCGGCTTGCCGGCCTTGCTACCCTTGCCGGCGTTGCTGGTACGTTGCTTTGTGATTGTCATGACGTATCTCCTCAGGCCACCAGCAATGCCAGCGACTCGGCGACCAGGGCCGGCCTGGCCTGCCCTTCGATCTCCATCGTGTTCTCCGTCCTCAGCATGACGCGGCCTTCGCCCTTGTCCTCTGCCGCCAGCAGCTTCACACGATTGCGCACCCGGGCACCGGCCTTTACCGGCGTCAGGAAGCACGTCTTCTCCAGGCCGCAGTTCACTGCCGCCTTCGCGTCGTCAGGGACGATGCCCATGCGGGTGAGCTGGCCGCCCAGCAGCGAAAGCGTGAGGAAGCCGTGCGCGACGGTGCCGCCAAACGGGCTCTCGCGGCCCGCCCGGTCCACATCCACGTGAATCCACTGATGGTCGTTGGTGCAGTCTGCAAACGCGTCGATGCGCGCCTGATCCACTTCGACCCACTCCGATACGCCCAACTCCTGGCCGACGAACGCGTCAAGCGTCGCCATGCTGTATCCATCGATTGCCATGTTGTTTTCCTTCTATGTCTCTGATTTTGGTCTGGCTGCCTCAGAACTGTGCGTCGTTCAGGGCAAGGAATCCGTCCGTGCCGGCGGCACTGGTGATGGCCGCCTCCATGCCCGGCGCGCGGGTCAGGATATGGTTGGCAAAGAATTCCGCGGTGGCGATCTTGGCGTCGTAGAAGGTCTCGTCTTCGTGATGCTTCTCGATGGCAACGATGAGCGCCCGCGCCATCTGCCAGCCGGTCAGCACGATGCCGGCCAGCTTCAGGTAGGCCACGCTGGTACCAAACACGGCGTTGGCATCGGTGCGCGTCTTCGCGACGATGAACTCGACGACATTGGCCAGCGCGGTGTGTGCCGCGCCGAGGCGGGCGTACATCGCACTGCACGCCGCGTTCGCGCCACGCTCTGCGAGCGCGGCCAGCGTGTCGTCGATCTGCGAGAGGATGGCCCGTGCGGTGGCGCCGCCATCGCGGACCGTCTTGCGGCCCACCAGGTCGTTGGCCTGAATGGCGGTGGTGCCTTCGTAGATCGGCAGGATGCGCGCATCGCGGTAGTGTTGCGCCGCACCGGTTTCCTCGATAAAGCCCATGCCGCCGTGCACCTGCACGCCGAGGCTGGTCACTTCCACGGACATCTCCGTGCTCCATCCCTTGATGACCGGGACGAGGTATTCATAGGCCGCGGCATACTGCTCGCGGGTTTCGGCATCGGCGGCGTGGTGCGCGATATCCGAGTAGCCAGCCGCCACCAGCGCGAGCGCCCGTGCGCCTTCGGTCAGCGCACGCATTTCCGTCAGCATGCGGCGTACGTCGGGGTGCCGGATGATCGGAACGGCTTCCTTTGCCGATCCATCCACCGGCCGGCTCTGGACGCGATCCTTCGCGTAGGCGACGGCCTGCTGGTAGGCGCGATCCGAGATCGCGATGCCCTGCACGCCCACGCCAAAGCGTGCCGCATTCATCATGACGAACATGTACTCCAGCCCGCGGTTCTCCTCGCCGATCAGGTAGCCGGTGGCGCCGCCGTTGTCGCCGAACTGAAGCACGGCGGTGGGGCTGGCCTTGATGCCAAGCTTGTGCTCGATCGACACGCACTCGACGTCGTTGCGCGCACCGAGGGAGCCGTCCTCGTTGACGAGGAACTTGGGCACCAGGAACAGCGAGATGCCCTTCACGCCTTCGGGCGCGTCCGGCGTGCGCGCCAGCACCAGATGGACGATGTTTTCGGCCATGTCGTGCTCACCGTACGTGATGAAGATCTTGGTGCCCGATACCTTGTAGGTACCGTTCGGCTGGTGCACGGCGCGCGTGCGGACCAGCGCCAGATCGGAGCCGGCTTGCGGTTCGGTGAGGTTCATCGTCCCGGTCCACTCGCCAGCGATCAGGCGCGGCAGGTAGCGCCGACGGAGCTCGTCGGAGCCCGCCGTGAGCAGCGCCTCGATGGCGCCGTCGGTCAGCAGCGGGCACAGCGCGAAGGACATGTTCGCCGCATTCATCATCTCGATGCAGGGCGTGGCGACCAGCTTGGGCAGGCCCTGGCCGCCGAATTCGGTCGGATGGACGATGCCTTGCCAGCCGCCTTCGCCGAACTGGCGGAACGCCTCCTTGAAGCCTGCCGTCGTGCGCACTTCGCCGTCGTGCCAGGTGCTCGGCGCCGTGTCCCCTGCCGCGTTCAGCGGCGCAAGTACCTCGCCGTGGAATTTCGCGGCCTCGTCGAGGACGGCTTCGACCGTCTCCAGCGTGGCATCCTCGAAACCGGGAAGCGTGGCAATCTTTGTCAGTCCGGCCAGGTCCTGAATGACAAACAACATATCCTTGGTAGGTGCGGTATAGCTCATCTCGTGCCTCTTATCTTGAGATGCAGCACCCGCGGCTGGTTGGCTCGCTGCGCTGCGACATTGACGGAATTGATCGTAATGTCAGACGGCGCAAAGACGATTACCCGAACTAGCCCATTCGCTGACAAATCCTGCCGCTTTGCGTCACGACTGGGCGTGCGCGGCCGTCAGACAGCGTTTGCGCCGCCTGAAGTGGCAGGATTTGTAAGTCGACGGCCAGGATTGCCAGTCGGCATGGATCGGCATCGACGGGCGCTAGGCGGCGCCCATCGACGGATCAGAGCGAGCGGATCAGAGCGGGCGGCGGTAGGCGTTGGGTGTGCTGCCCGTCCAGTGCCGGAACGCGCGATGGAAGGCGGTGGGATTGTCGAAGCCGACGTCGTAGGCAATCGCGGCGATGGAATCCTCGGAGCGCGTCAGGCGCTGGATGGCGATATCGCGCCGCACTTCGTCCTTGATGGCCTGGAATGTCGTGCCTTCGGCCGACAGGCGCCGGCACAAGGTGCGCACGGAGTGGTGGAGTGCCTGCGCGACGGCGTCGATGGTGGGCGACGCGGGCAGGCATTCGGCAAGGTGCTGGCGCACGCGGTGACAGGTCAGTTGCTCGGCGAAAGCGACGAAGATCCAGTCTTCGGGGGCACGCGCCAGGAATTTTTCGAGGTCTGGCTTGCGTTGCCTGACCGGCAGGTCCAGGTAGGCCGCATCGAAGCTGATCCGCGTGTGGGCGCAGTCAAAGCGGACCGGACCCGGAAACAGGTAGAGGTGATCGCTGCTTTGCGGCGGGACCGGAAATGCGAACTCCGCGCCATGGAGCGGGATTCTCTGGAGGATGAGCCACGAGGCCATCCCATGCACCAGCTTCAGCATCAGCTCGCAGCCCAGTACGCTGACGCCGGGGCCTTCAGGGTTCGCCACCAGTTCGACGTGCGCCGCGCTGCCTTCGCGCCGTGACGTCAGGCGGAATTCGTCCAGGATCAGATGGAAAAACTGGCCAAAGCGATGCAGGGCGACCTCCAGCCTCGGCGCGTCAAGCAGGCTGAGACCCAGGAACTTCAGCACGCCATTGCGCAGCGGACGACTGAAGATGCCGGGCATTTCATCGTCGAGCTCCATCGCCAGCAGCCGATAGAGCGTGGCGAATTGCTCCTGGGTCACCCGTGCGGCGGGTTCCCGCAGAAGTTCATGGGCAATGCCCGAGCGTTCGGCAAGCCGCGCGATAGCAGCCGGATCCGCGCCCGACAGGAAGCCGTTGACGACGGAGATGGGAACGGTAGCGGACAGGCCTGTCAAGCGAGGGCACGGGCAGTGAATGCCGGTCTGGGATGATGACGGTACATTCTGGCACAGGCGCGGTGCATTGAGAACGCCGCAACCCGCCAGCCCGGGCGCTTCGCCCGCAGGGCGGCAAGCCCCGTGCCGTCCGGGTGAGGCTTGCCATTTCACGGCCGATGTAGCACCCGGTTGGTAGAATCGCCGCTACCGAAATTGTGTGGCGTTTGCCTGAGGGACGATATGGTCGACCTATGCCTGCACCGCGCGCCCGCCACCCTGCGCATCCTGTGCGCTGCAAAACGCTGACACCGCCATGGACAAGCTGCTCGCATTGAAGATGTTCGTCGAGACCGTGGATGCGCAGGGTTTTTCCGCCGCCGCGCGTCGCATGGATCTGGCCACGTCGTCGGTCACCCGTGCACTGGACGGCCTGGAGAACTCGCTCGGTGCCGTGCTGCTGAACCGCTCCACACGCCAGGTGACCGTCACCGAGGCCGGCGCGGCGTATTACCAGCAGGCGCGCAAGATCCTGGATGCCGTGGAAGAAGCCGATGCGCTGATCGCGGACCGCGGCGAGGTGCCGGTAGGGCAGCTGCGCGTGTCGCTGCCCGTCGCCTTCGGCCGGCGCTGCATCGCGCCCCACCTTGGCAGCCTGCTCGCCCGGTACCCGCAACTCGAGCTGGAAGTCACGCTGACCGACGAGATTGTCGACCTGCTCGGCGAGCGCATCGACCTCTCGGTACGTCTGGGCACCGCGGCGACCTATGACAACGTCATCGCGCGCGAGATCGGCCAGTTCCGGCGACGCGTGGTGGCGAGCCCCGCTTACCTGAAAGACGCCGGTTCGCCGGTGGAGCCGATGGCGCTGGTCAATCACCGCTGCCTGCGATTCAGTTATGGCGCACGCGATCAGGTCTGGACGTTCCGGCGCGGCGGCGCTGGCGGCGATGAGCTCAGGGTGCCGGTCGCCGGCCCTTTCCGCGCCAACAACGCCGAGGTGCTGCGCGAGATCGTGCTGTCCGGCGGCGGCATCGGCCTGCTGCCTGACTGGCTCATCGATGACGACATCGCACGCGGCGACCTGATCGCCCTGTTTGACGACTGGACGGTCAATCCGGACCAGACCAGCGGCGTGATCTCCGCGCTCTACCTGCCAAACCAACGCGGTTCACGCCGCATTGGCGCATTCCTCGCATTCCTCGCGGAGCTTCCCGGCCCCTTTCGCCGTGACGCCTGAGGCACGCGCATTGCCCTGTGCGCAACGCTGAGTTGCGAGGCGTTGGCATTCCCCTGGCGCCATCCTGTTTTTAAGCTTTGGGCATTGCAACCGAACTGGCCCCAACGCCATCGCCATGGATACCCCCGCACCCACCTCCCCTGCCCTCGGAACCGTCCGTTCCGCGCCCCACGCCATGCCGGCGGCACTGGTCGCCTTGTTTGCGCTTTGCGCCGGCGTGCTCGTGGCCAATCTCTACTATGCGCAGCCGATCATCGAGCTGATCGCCCCCGAAATCGGCTTGTCTGCCCACAGCGCCAGCCTGATCGTCTCGCTCACGCAAGTCGGCTATGCGTTCGGCCTGTTCTTCCTGGTGCCGCTGGCCGATCTCCACGAGAACCGCCGACTGCTGATGCTCAGTGGCGCAGCGGCCACGGTGAGCCTCGTCGCCGCCGGGCTCGCCGCGCACCCGGGCCCGTTCCTGCTGGTGTCGCTGCTGCTCGGCCTCAGCTCCGTCAGCGTGCAGATCCTGATTCCGCTCGCGGCACATCTGGCACCCGAGGCCATGCGCGGCCGCATCGTCGGCACGATCATGGGCGGCCTGCTTTCCGGCATCCTGCTGGCGCGCCCGCTGTCGAGCCTGCTCGCCCAGTACTTCGGATGGCGCTCGGTCTTCATGGTGGCTGCGGCAATGACGCTCGCGACCGTCGGCATCATGGCCAGCACGCTGCCGCGCCATGTGCCGCAGCACAAGGCCAGCTACCGGAGCCTGCTCGCGTCGTTGTGGCAGCTGTTCGCGCGCTTTGCGGTGTTGCGCCAGCGCGCGCTGTATCAGGCCCTGTTGTTCGCGGCGTTCAGCCTGTTCTGGACGGCCGCGCCGATGGAGCTGGCCAGCCACTATGGCTTGTCGCAATCGCAGATCGGCCTGTTCGCGCTGGTCGGCGCGCTCGGCGCCGCCGCCGCACCGATTGCCGGCCGCCTGGCGGACGCGGGCCATACCCGCATCGCCTCGTTTGCCGCGATGATCCTCGCGGCGCTGAGTTTCGTGCCCGGCATGATGGGGGGCGCGCATGGCGTCTACTGGCTCGCCCTCACCGGCATCGCGCTGGACTTTGCGGTGCAGATGAACATGGTGCTGGGCCAGCGCGCGATCTATGCGCTCGATGCCGCCAGCCGCGCCAGGCTCAATGCGCTCTACATGACGGCGATCTTCGCAGGCGGCGCCGCGGGATCGGCGATGGCCAGCGGCCTGTACGCCCGCCTTGGCTGGCACGGCGTGGCACTGACCGGCAGTGCGCTGGCGATACTGTCGCTCACGGCGCTCGCCATGGCACCGCGTCGCCGGGCGCAGCCGTAACGCCACGCCGACCGAGGCCCCGCGGTTGTGCCCGATAGATCATGTCACGGCGTCGATTCCGGATTCAGCCGCTTCACGCGGCATATAGTAGTGAGGCCATTCACGGCATGACCTCACAAGGAGTCTTCCCATGGCTGAGTTTTCCCTCCCCGCCGCCGTGCGCCGCACGGCATGGCTGACCGTTCCCGCCTGCCTGCTCGTCATGTCCGGTCTTGTCAATGCGCAGCTCGGCGACATGATGAAATCGTCCCCGCTGGGCGGCAGCTCCGGTCAGAGTGCCACCGGTGCGCTCGGCAGCCTCGGCGGCCTCGGCGGCCTGTCGATGTCGTCGCTCAGCTCCGGCAGCGCCGGCAACGCAGCCGGCGTGATCGAATACTGCGTCAAGAACAACTATCTGAACGCGGATGCCGCGACCTCCGCGGTGAAGGACAAATTGCTCGGCTCGGTTTCAGGCGGTACGAAGGACAGCGGCTATAGCGACGGCTCGCGCGGCATCCTGTCCACCAGCAGTGGCAGCAAGATGGATCTCAGCAGCAGCGGCCTGAAAGCCGAGGTCACCAAGCAGGTCTGCGACAAGATCCTCGCCCAGGGCAAATCCATGCTTTGACCGCTCGAATATGAAAGATCCCGGGGCCATGCTGCCTGCCCCGGCGAGCTCACATCGCGCGCAGGCGATGTGAGCTCCACCGATTGACCCCTCCGATGCAGTCGGCCTCAGAACCGATGCCGCATCCCCAGCAACGCGCCGATGCTGTCGGAGTGACCGCCATAGGGCGCGTTCAGGCTGGCGCTGACCTTGTTGTAGGTCCCTGCGAGATAGACGTCCGTGCGCTTGGAGAAGAAGTAATCCCCGATCAGGAATGCGGACAGCTTGTAGCCATTCTCTCCGGCGGCGCTGACATGCCTGGCCGTGTCATAGATGGCCGCCGCTTTCACCTGCAGCGCTGACGTGACTTGGTAGGTGGTGCCGAACTGGAAGACGTGATCCGTCCGTGCCGTGGTGCTGGCCCCGACATTGGTCAGTCCCGGATTGGCATACGCCTGGGCGAAGGTGCCATAGGTCGGCGCAAAGTCCTGGCCGCCCGACGGCGCGAAGGCACCATCGCGGCGCGCGAAGAGATAGTAGCCATGCAAGGTCACGGGGCCGATCACGTACGACGCGCCCACACCGGAATTGGTCTGCTTGTGTCCGGCCGGATCCTTGGCCTGCTGGCCGACAATCCCGGTTGCAAACTTTCCGCTTGCGTAGCCAACACCTGCCGCAAACGTCGATCCATTGGCGACGCTTCCCGCCAGTTCGCCGGCGGAATACGCCGCCGTCAGCTTGAGCGGCCCGATTTGCTGCGCGTACTTGACTGAGTTATCAAGGCGCGAGCCGGCCAGCAATTGCACCCAGACGTCGCTCGCGGGCGTGTTGCCCCAGCCAATCGTGTCGAACGGCAGCAGGACGTCGAACGGTACGCTGTATTGACGACCCAGCGTGATCTGTCCGTATTCGCCGTTCAGGCCGACAAAGGCTTGTCGACCGAACAGCCGCGCGCCCTGCAGCGACAAGCCGGTATCCGGGGCGAATCCGGATTCGAGCCGGAACACCGCGGACAGGCCGCCACCGAGGTCCTCGCTCCCCAGGATGCCCCAACGCGATCCGTTGAAGAATCCCGGTGCCACGCCGAGCACCGAACCGCTGCTGGTGGCGCGGCCTGCCGCATTCGTCGCGGCCACCTGGTGCGTCTGATACGAAATCGCCGTATCGAGCAGACCGTAAAGCGTGATCGAGGTTTGCGCGTGCGCGGCGCCGGTCATGCTCAGCATGATGCCGACAGTCCAGATCTTCTTCATCGCGTCGCCCGGCCTCGCACGTTGACCTCGAACGTTCCTGCTGTGATGTACATGCTGTCTCCTCTCTCTTCTCGTTTAAAGTGGTTTCGAATGTAAACTATATGATGGACGAGGTAAACTAAATGGGCGCGTCACTGTGTCGCCTGCGCATCAGACAATGCAGTTAGAATCGTTGACGGAAACAACCAACCGGAGTCCTTGCCAATGAGCGGATCGAAACGCGGCTCAAGCGCGGCACCGCGGGTCATTACCGACCTGCTCTCCTCGCGCCTGCATAACCTGGCCGGCCTCTCCGCCGCGAGCGCGTCGTTGCGCGTTCAGCGCAAGTTCAACCTCACGCTGCTCGAATGGCGTTCAATCGGGATGCTCGGCGCCCACGCGCCGCTTTCGCTGAAGGAACTCGCACGCCGTGCCGCCCTGGACAAGAGCTATGCAAGCCGTACGGTGTCGGGTCTGATCGAGCGCGGACTCGTCGCCAGCGAGCGCAGTGACGCGGATGCCCGCGCCGTGCTGCTCAGCCTGACCAAGGCAGGCGATGCGCTCTACCGCAAGGTGATTGTCGATGCGAATGCACGCAATGAACGGCTGCTGAGCCCGCTCAGCACCGAGCAGCGCAGTCAGCTCATGGAGATGCTGGCGGCGCTGACCGTCAGTGCACGCAGCGTATTGGAGGACGAACGGCGGGCAGCCAGCGGCGAGACGATCGACGAGGACGAGCCCGCCGCGACCGGTACGTCGCCGGCGGATTCGGGGAACAGCGACGGACTCGATCTTGCCGAGATCCGCGCGCTGGTGTCACGGCTCAACCGGCTGGTTGGCGGCAACTGACGAGGCACGCAGCGGATTGAAGCCGCTGCGCAGCACCCGGCTGTGCAACGGCCGGTCGAGCACCGCTTCGCACCGCTTCGATGCTTCCAGCAGCCCGTCGAGGTCGATGCCGGTGCGCACCCCCATGGAATCGAGCAGCCCGACCCAGTCCTCCGTGCACACATTGCCGGTATGGCCGCCGCCATACTGCACCTTGGCCGGATGCCCGCCGACCCCGCCCATTGCGCAATCGAAGTGGGTGACGCCGGCTTCCAGCGCGGCGACGTAGTTGACCAGGCCCGTACCCCGCGTATCGTGAAAATGCGCGATCGGCGTGACGTCGGGAAAGTCCTTGCGCATGGCGCGGAACAGCGCGCGGACGGTCTGCGGCGTGGCCATGCCAGTGGTATCGCCCAGCGTCACCAGCCCGACGCCCAGGTCGCGGAAGCGGCCGACGTCGCGCAGCACTTCCTGCGCATCGACACGGCCTTCGAACGGGCAGCCGAAGGCCACCGAAATGGTCCCCACCATGCGAAAGCGCCCCCGCGCCGCCTCCGCCATGGCGCGAACGTTTTCCCACTGCGCCTCGCGGCTGCGCTTGAGGTTGCGCTCGGAATGCGACGCCGAGGCGGACACCAGCAAGCTCACCTCATTCGCGCCGATACCGGTCTCGCGGTCGGTCAGCGCGCGTTCCACGGCATGCAGATTGGCGCAGGTCGCCTTGTACATGACGCCGTCGCGTCGAGGCAGCGTGCGTAGCAGTTCCGTCGCGTCGGAGAACTGCGGCACGACCTTCGGATTCGAGTACGACGTGGCCTCCACGCGAGGAAATCCGATCTGCGCGAAGCGATCGACCAGTGCCGCCTTGATCTCGGTGGGCACAAAATCCGGTTCATGCTGCAACCCGTCGCGGGCAAAGCACTCACACAGCACGACTTCGGCATTCATTGCAGTCTCCGCAATCATGGCTTGCCCGACAGTTGAAACAGCGCAATCGCGTGTTCACGCAGCTTGTTCTTTTGCACCTTGCCGCTGGCCGTCATGCCGATGCGTTCGAAATCCGTCACCACCTGCGCATAGCGCGGGATCCGGAAGTTGGCCATGCGCGGCTTGCTCCAGGCCAGAAGCGCCTCGGCGTCCAGCGTCTGGCCCGGCTTGAGCGTCACGAACGCGGCAGGCACCTCGCCGAGGCGCGCGTCCGGCACCCCCACCACCTGGGCGGTCGCGATTGCCGGATGAGACAGCAGCACCTGCTCCACCTCGGCAGGCGCGACGTTCTCCCCGCCCACGCGGAACACATCCTTCAGGCGGCCAACCAGACGCAGCCGCCCGTCGGCGCGCAAGGCGCCCAGATCGCCGGTCCTCAGCCAGTCGTCGGCGGTGAACACCCTGGCATTGGCCTCGGCCTGCTTGTAGTAGCCCTTCATCACCCCCCAGCCGCGCACCTGGATCTCGCCCACTTCCCCGGCCGCGCACGGGTGCCCCGATGCTTCATCGACGATGCGCACGGCCACGCCGTCGTGCGGCGAGGCAAAGCCGCCCACGCGCAGCGACTCCTCGTCGCGCCAGTCATTGATCGCGACATTGGGCGAAGCTTCCGACAGGCCGTAGGCCCAGCAGATCTTGTCGATACCCATCTCGTCGATGATGCGCCGCATGGTGTCCGGTCCCGCCGCAGCCCACCCACCCCGCAGGTGGAGCCGCGTGCGGTCGAACGAGGCATGCGCCATCAGCATCTGGAAGATCGTGTCGTTGCCCGAGATGAAGGTGCAGCGCTCGTCCGCGAGCATCGTCAGCGCGGCGCCCGCCTCGAAAGTTGGCAGCGTGACGATGCACGCGCCGGCGCACAGCGCGCACAGCAGCGAGAGCGTCGAGCCTGCGACGTGGAAGAACGGGCGGCAGTTGAAGTAGCGATCCGAAGCCTCGATGCCCAGCCGCCGGCCCACGGCGGTGGCGTTGCGCAACATGTTGTCGTGCGTGAGCATCACCCCCTTGGGGTGCGCCGTCGTGCCGGAGGTGAACTGGATGAGCAAGAGGTCGAACGGCGTCACGCATCGCATGGCTTCGGCGAGCACGTCGTCCGACACCGCAGCGCCGGCATCGAGGAACGCAAACCAGTCAAGCCCGGCGCGCGGCACGTCCTCGCCGATGACCACCACGTTGTCCAGCAGCGGCAGCGCCTGCCCCGGGAGCGCCTGATCGACCGCCGGCTCGACCTCGCGGAGGAATACCATGAAGTCGATCTTGAGGAAGCGATCGGCCAGGATCAGCAGCCGCACGTCCGACTGGCGCAGGCAGTATTCGATCTCGGCCGCCTTGAAGCGGGTATTCACGGGCACGGTCACGGCGCCGATCAGCGCGGCCCCATAGAAGCTCGCCACCCAGTGTTCATCGTTGCCGCACAGCAGGCCGACAAAATCCCCCCGGCGAACGCCGTGGGCCAGCAACGCCTTGGCAACGCGGATTGCCTGCGCCTCGAGATCGCGCCAGCTGGTGGATGCATCCTGCGTCACGAGGGCTTGCTGCGCGCCCCGTTGCCTGGCTTGCAACGACAGGTTGGCACTCAGCGTGCGAGGTTCCCATTTCATTTCGTCTCTCCAAAGGCACCGATCCCCGACCGCCAGTCGGAGCGTGCCAGATTTTCCTCGATCGCCAGCAATTCCTCGGCCAGGGCGCCGCGCGGGCCCAGCTCGATGCCACGATCGATGCAACGCTTTGCCAGCCGCATCCCCAGCGGCGGCGCCTTGGCGATGGTCGCGGCCATCTGGCCGACTTCCGCTTCCAGGGCATCGCGCGCGACGATACGCGTGACGAGGCCCACCTCGAGCGCCTCCGCCGCCGTCAGGCGGCGCCCGGTGAACATCATGTCCTTCGCCAGCCGCTTGCCGACAATTCGCGACAGGCGCTGCGTCGCGCCCACGGTGCCCCACTGCGCTTCCGGCGTCCAGAACGTCGCGTCCGGCGTGGCAACGGCGAAGTCGCAGGCAGCGGCGATTTCCACGCCCGAGCCCGCCGCGGCGCCATCGATCACGGCGATCACCGGCATCGGCAGGCTCTCCAGTGCCTCATAGGCAAAGAACCCGCGCATGCGGCGCGCAAGCACCTGCGATTCGTCCATGGTCTTGCGCTCTTTGAGGTCGGCCCCGGCGCAGAACACGGAGCCGGCGGCTCGCACCAGCACCACACGGATCTCAGGGTTGGCAGCCGCCGCGCTGGCCGCGGCCTGCAGGCCTTCGCACATCGCCAGGTTCAGCGCATTGCGGGCTTCCGGCCGGTTCAGGGTGATGGTGGCGATGCCGCCGTCAACGGCATACCGCACCGCCTGTTCGTTAGCTTCAGTCATGATTGCCTCGGTTGGCCCTCAAATGGCCTTCATTTCGCGCAACTGCCGCACGCGTTCCGCATCGATCCCGAGCCGCTCCTGGAGAACGTCGCTCGTATGCTCCCCGAGCAGCGGGGGCCTCCCGACCTCGGGGTTGTCCCAGCCGTCAAAGCGCAAGGGCACCGGCAGCGCCGGAAATGAGCCGATGACGGGATGATCGAAACTGGAGACCATGCCGCGCGCCAGCACATGGGGATCCGTCAGGATTTCATCGACGGCCTTGATCGGCCCGGCAGGCACGCCTGCGGCGTCCAGGAGAGCGCAGAGCGCGTCGCGTTCGTGCGCGGCCATCGCCTGCGTCAGTTGCAGCATCACCTCGTCGCGCCGGCGCACGCGGCCGGCATTGGTCAGCAGTTCCGGTTCGGCGCCCCAGGCCTCGAGTCCTAGCGCCTTGCACAACGGCAGCCAGTGCTGATCGCTGGCGGTGATATGCAGCCAGCGCCCGTCCGCCGCCTGGAAGCTGGCCGACGGCACCCGCCCCGGATGCTCGGTGCCCATGCGCGGCGGCACCTCGTGCAGCGCAAACCAGCGCGCCGCGGCCAGCGTCAGCAGGCTGACCTGCCCATCGAACATGGAAAGATCGATGTGGCAGCCCTCTCCCGTTGCGCTGCGGCCCTGCAACGCGGACAGGACGGCGATGGCCGCCCAGAGGCCCGAGGTCAGGTCGGCCACCGGCAGCCCCGGCTTGACTGGGCCGCCATCGCGCTCTCCGGTCAGGCTCATGATGCCGCCCATGGCCTGAAACACCGTGTCATAGCCCTTGCGCGGCGCATAGGGGCCGGTTTGTCCAAAGCCCGTGCAAGACAGGTAGACCAGGCGCGGATTGATTTCCCGGAGCGTCTCGGGGCCCAGTCCGTAGCGCTTCAGCGTACCCACGGGGAAATTCTCGATCACCACGTCAACGCCGGCCGCCAGATCCCGCACGATCTGCTGGCCCGCCTCGCTGCGCAGGTTGACCGTGATCGACTGCTTGCTGCGGTTGAAGGCCATGTAATAGGCGCTCTCGGAGCCCGCAGGCGTTTCGACGCGCGGCTCGAAACCGCGTGTCTCGTCGCCGACGTCGGGCTGCTCGACCTTGATCACCGTGGCGCCGAGTTCCGCAAGAATCATCGACGCGAACGGGCATGCCAGCACCCGCGAGAGGTCGAGAATGGTGATGTGCTCGAGTGGCTTGGCCATGGCGATCTACTGCCCCTTCGGCACGAAGCTGCGCATGCGCTTGTTGGCTTCCCGGCCGATCTCCAGGCCGCGCGCGAGCGGGGAGTCCACCACCTCGTGGAAGGTCCGCTTGGTCGTGGCCATGGCGGCA
This sequence comes from Cupriavidus sp. 01L415, assembly GCF_056400065.1. Taxonomy (NCBI): domain Bacteria; kingdom Pseudomonadati; phylum Pseudomonadota; class Betaproteobacteria; order Burkholderiales; family Burkholderiaceae; genus Cupriavidus; species Cupriavidus sp. 01L415. The sequence continues at coordinate 353,146 of NZ_JBFTSP010000001.1, forward strand.
CGGCTGACGCCCGCGAGCCGGCTCGCGAGCGCCATGGTTTCATCCATCAGCACGTCGTCGGCGTGCACCGCGTTGAACATGCCCAGTTCGACGGCACGTTCCGCGTCGATGGTCTCGCCGGTCGCCACCAGATGGAAGGCCGCCTTGCGGCCAATCTGGCGCGTCAGGTTCGGCAACACGATGGCGGCGACGATGCCATGCTTGACCTCGGGATAGCCGATGCGCGCGGAGCGTGCCGCAAGCGCCAGGTCGCAGGCGATGGCCAGCCCCGCCCCGCCACCCATCGCGAAGCCATTCACCGCGGCAATCACGGGCTTGCTCATGCGCGATACGCTGAGGTGAAGCTGCATCGTCAGCTCGGCGCGATCCTCCACGCGTGACATCTGGTCGGGCGTGAGATCCTTGAATTCGGAGATGTCGGCACCCGCGCAGAATGCGGGGCCGTTTCCTGTCAGCACCACCACGTGCACCGCATCGTCGGCTTCGGCGGCGGCCAGGGCGTCGACCAGCCCGCGGGTCAGCGCATTGTTCAGCGCATTGCGCTTGGCCGGCCGGTTCATGCGCAGCATGCGCACGTGGCCGACGTCCTCGATCAGGAGTTCATCCATGTCTGTACCCTTGTTGTTTCGCAATATGTCCTACCGCTTCGCATGTCTCGGCCATGATGCGCTCCACCAGCGTGGCCGCCGGCACCAGCTCATCGATCAGCGCGGCACACTGGCCCGCCTCGACCTTGCCTTGCTCGACGTCGCCGTCGAGCGCCGCCATTTTCAGTGATCGGCTGCCAAATAGCGCCTCGAGTGCCTCGCGCGGCTGGCCGGCCTGCTCGGCGGCCTCGTACTCGGCCGTAAAGGCGTTGCGCACCGCGCGGATCGGCAAGCCGCGCCAGCCCACCAGCGTGGTGTCGCCGACACCGGCGGCCAGCACCTTTTCCTTGTAGGCATCATGCAGCGATGCTTCGGGCGTCAGCAGGAAGCGTGTTCCCATCTGGACCGCATCGGCGCCCAGGCACAGCATGGCCGCCACGCCGGCGCCATCGGCCACGCCCCCGCCCGCCACGACCGGGATGCCAACCGCCCTGGCAATCATCCGCACCAGGACCAGCGTGCTCGTGCCGCTCGGTGGCGGATGGCCACCGGCTTCGCCACCGACCACGATCAGCCCGTCCACCCCTGCGGCTTCCGCCTTGCGTGCGTGATCCGGATGCGCCACGACATGCAGCCACTTGACCCCTGCGCTCTTGAAGCGCGCGATATGTTCGCGGGGGCTTCCCTGCGAGGCGATCAGGACTGGCACCCCTTCATCGAGCACGATCTGCAGGTGCTCGGCCGCGCGTTTGTTGTACAGCGCGACGTTGACGGCGAACGGCGCATCGGTGATCTCGCGCACTTCGCGAATCGCGCTGCGCAGGTCCTCGGGCCGCATCGGCCCGGCCGCGATGACCCCAAGGCCGCCGGCTTTCGATACCGTCCCGGCAAGCAGGGAACTCGACGACGCCCAACTCATGCCCGCCTGGAAAATGGGGTAGCGGATCCCGAGTAGTTCGGTGATGCGCGTCTTGATGCTCATGTTGTGCTTCCTCTTGAAAACCCGGTCACTCCGACGTGATGCCTGCCGCCTTGATGATCGGCCCCCAGCGATCCTGTTCGGCCTTCACCTGCGCACGGTAGGCATCCGGCCCGCCGGGTTGTGCGATGCCACCCTGCTCTGCAAATTTCTCCACGACCTCGGGCGAGCGCAACGCGGCGGTGGCGGCGTCGACGAGCTTGCGCGCCACGTCGTCCGGCAATCCACGCGGTGCGACGATGCCGTAGGCACCCGATGCGATGACCTTGGGCAAGCCGACTTCGGCGGCCGTCGGCACATCGGGCAGCGCGGGCAGCCGCTTGGTGTCCGTCACCATCAATCCGCGCAACTTGCCGGACTTGATCAGATGGGCCACGGCAGGAACCTCGGCGATGAACATGTCCACCTGTCCGCCCATCAGGTCCTGCACTGCCGGTGCGCCCCCCTTGTAGGGGATATGTCGCAGTCGGACGGCCGCTTCACGCTGGAACAGCGCGCCGACGACATGGGTACTGCTGCCTACGCCTGCGGAGGCGACCGTGAACTTGTCCGGCTCCCGCTTGGCGCTGGCGAGCAAGTCCGCGACCGACTTCATCGGCGAGCCGGCATTGACGACCAGCAGGTTCGGCGTGCGGACCATCGTGGTCAGGTACGTGACATCCTTGAGCGGGTCGAACGGCATCTTGGGGGAGATGAACGGTGCATAGACCATGGCGCCGGTGCCGGCCATGCCGAGCGTGTAGCCATCGGCCTGCGCCCTTGCCACCGACGAAATCCCCACCACGCCGCCCGCCCCCGGGCGGTTTTCGACCACGATGGTCTGCCCGAGGCGGGTCCCCATGGACTTGGCGAGGGTTCTCGCCATGACGTCCGCCGGCCCCCCGGCCGCGAACGGCACGATCAGGACCACCGGCTTTTCCGGAAAGGCTGCCTGCGCTGAACCGACGGCCAGCAGGGTGGCCAGCGACATGGTGTACTTCATGAGGCGCAACATTGGGTCTCCTTCGGTTGTTCTAGTTCGACGTTTGTGGACATAGTAATTTAAATAGTTTTATTCGTCCACCATTCCTGCGTGAGCTTGCGTGAGTAAACGGGCGCTCGAGGATATATGCAGGAAGCGTCTCCCGCGCGCACTCGTGCGGAAGGCGAATGGCATGCCGGTGGTCAAGGCAGCCAGGCCTGTGCTCGGGATGGGCTGTGAGCGAGAGAGAAGCCGGGCCGCCCTCGTTACGAGGGGCGGAAGCCCGGGGCGGCCCCGCGGGCCGAAGTCATGGCCGCATGGGAGATGCGGCGAAGTTTTCTGTGCGTCTTGCAGGCCGTTGTCGAACATGGCCTGCCGAGGTGGCGCACCGTGGCGGCGCCTCGGTCAGGCGCCCGGCTACGGTGGCAACGGCAGCATTGGCGGCAACGGCCAATCACCCACGATGGTGACCGTCGCCGCCGGGATTGCCGTTAGCGCGGTTCAATGCCTCTCAATAGCCGTACATGGGCTGTGGCGCCATGTAGCGCACCGGCGCGGCCGGCTGGCATGGCACGTAGGCGCCGTCGTAGTTGCGATAGCAGTAGCCCGGCGGCACCTGCGGCGCGGCATAGCTGACCGGTTGCGGGGGCGCATAGACCGGCGCCGGCGCGGCAACGGCTACCTGGCTGCCGACCACGGCGGCACCGATGGCCAGGCCGGCGAGCGCCCCCAACGCCAGCGCGATGCCATCGTTTGATCCGCCGCCGCCGTGGTAGCGACCATGGGCCGAGGCAGGCCCTGCGGCAACCATCGCGGCACAAAGTACGGCCAAACCGGTGTAACGAATCGACTTGCGCATTTCAGGCTCCTTGTCGCCCAGATTGGCGTTGTCAGATGGAATCCATCATGCACGACGATTGATTACAGTGGGTTACGCGATGGTGAGCAGATGTTAACGGGCGTAACCAAGGGGACGCGCCTCCCGCAGCAGGTCCGCCACCTCGTCCGTCGTCGGCGCATAGGCGCCGGACCGCATGGCGGCCGCGGCTGCCGTGGCCGCCGCCCAGTGAACCTGCTCGGCCGGTGTGGCAGCCGGATTGCGCAGCAGCGCTGTCATCCATCCCCCCATCGCGGCATCGCCACAGCCCACGGTATCGCTGACCTCCACCGGCAGGGCCCGCTGCTCCACGACGTCATCGCCTTGCAGGAGCGTCATGCCATGCGCACCGCGCGTCAGCAGCACCGCTGCCTTCGGCGCCATTGCACGCAGCGCGGCCACTGCCGCACCTTCGTCAAGCGATGGGTACAGGGCCCGCAGGTCTTCGTCGGATACCTTGATGTAGTGGGCCAGCCCCACCATATGAGCGAACACCCGCGCATAGGCCGGATCGCGCATCGGCTCGCGGAAATTGGGATCAAAGGCGATGCGTTTGCCGGCGGCGGCGGCCTGCCCGGCTTCCGCGCACAGCCTGCCGGCCAGGGGCTCGCGTGCCAGGCTCAGCGAGCCGAAGTGCACGGTGCGCGCCGCTTCCCGCCAGCCCGGGGGGAGACGCGCCGGCTCGAAATACAGGTCCGCACTGTCATCGCCCACGAAGAAGTATTGCGGCGGATGCTGGGCGGTCACGAAGGCCAGCAACGGTGACCGGTCCACCCGCTGCAGGAAACGCAGGTCCAGGCCGGCCTCCAGGCTCGCCTCGGTCAGCGCGTCACCGAGCGTGTCCTGGCTGATGGCACCCGCGAAGGCGGTGGGGATGCCCTGGCGCGCGCCAACACGCGCCACATTCCAGCACGAGCCCCCCGGCAGCCCCAGCCAGTGCTGGCCACCCTGGCAGACCATGTCGGTCAGCGCTTCGCCAAAGACCACATAGGACGGTAGCGGCGTCATGATTGCGATGTCTCCATACGGCATCCGGCCGCGACGGGTTGCGAACGACGAGTGCCTGTGGCAAGTCGCGCCCGGCGGATCAGCGCCGCGGTGGAGGCATCGTGCGACTGGCTCGGCCCGCCCTCCAGCTCGCGCTCGATTGGCCCGGCCAGCGTCTTGCCGAGTTCCACGCCCCACTGGTCGAACGAATTGACATTCCACAGCACGCCCTGAACGAACGTGCGGTGCTCCGACAGCGCGATCAGCGCGCCGAGGTGGAACGGGTCCAGGCACTGCAGCAGGATGGTATGGCTCGGACGATTGCCATGGAAGACCATATGCGGCACCAGTCGTTCGTCGTCGATGCCCAGTGCGCGGACCTCGTCGGCCGTGCGGCCGCGCAGCAACGCCTCGCCCTGGGCGAAGCAGTTGGCCAGCAGCTTGCTGTGATGGCCCGGCACGTCGCGCACGGGAGTCAGCGTGGTGATGAAGTCCACCGGCATCCAGTGCGAGCCCTGATGCACCATCTGGAAATAGGCGTGCTGGCCGTTGGTGCCCGTCGTGCCCCACACCACGGGCGCCGTACCGCCGACAACGGGCGAGCCGTCGTGCTGCACCGACTTGCCGTTGCTTTCCATTTCCAGTTGCTGGAGGTACGCCGGCAGCAGTTCCAGCGGTTCGCAGTATGGCGCCACGCAGCGGCTGCCCGTGCCGAGGAAACTGCGGTACCAGACATCCAGCAAGCCGAGGATGACCGGCATGTTGTGCGCCAGCGGCGCCTGCGCGAAGTGCTGATCCATCGCGCGGGCGCCGTCGAGCAATGCGCGAAAGCGTTCGAAGCCGATCGCCAGCACGATCGACAACCCCACCGCGGACCAAAGCGAGAAGCGGCCGCCAACCCAGTCCCAGAACGGGAACATGTTCGCCGGATCGATGCCGAAGGCCACGACGGCCTCGCGATGCGTGGACACCGCCACGAAATGACGCGCCAGTTGATCGGACCTGACGCCACGGTCGAGGTACCACGCGCGCGCGGTATGCGCGTTGGCCATGGTCTCCAGCGTGGTGAACGTCTTGGAGCAGACGATCACCAGCGTGCGGGCCGGGTCCAGGTGCGCCAGCACGGTAGCGAGGTCGCTGCCGTCGACATTGGCCACGAAGTGCATGCGCGGCCCGGTCGGGTCCAGATGGCCGAGCGCGCGGCACACCATGCGTGGGCCAAGGTCCGAGCCACCGATGCCGATATTGACCACATCGGTAATCGTCTGGCCGTCGTGGCCGCGCCACCTGCCGCTGCGCACGGCATCGGCAAAGCGCGCCATCTGGTCGAGCACGGCGGCCACTGTCGCTGTCACGGCCAGGCCCTGCGCCCGGTAGTCATCCGAGGGATGCGCGCGCAGCGCCATGTGCAGCGCCGCGCGGCATTCGGTCGTGTTCACGGTCTCGCCCCGGAACATCGCCTCACGCCGCTGCACCAGTCCGATTTGGTTGGCGAGGTCGCGCAGTAGCGAAAGCGTTTCCGCGGTGATCAGGTTCTTGGCATAGTCGAGTGTCAGGCCGGCGGCTTCCACCACGAATTGCTGGCTGCGCGCGGCGCCGGCCTCGCCCTCGAACCAGTCGCGCATATGCGCATGGCGGAGCGATTCGGCGTGAATCTCCAGGGCCCGCCAAGCGGGTAGCGTGTGGGACATGATGTGGCCTCCTGCGTTGTGTGCTGCCTGGCTTGCTGCGCGGCTTGCCGTGTGACGGACCGGATTGCGGGCTGTCCGGCGGTCCGTCGTCCTGTCGATCCGTCCGCCCGCGCAGCATGCGCTGCCTATAGTTCCTCGTGCCAGACCGCCCCGTTGCGGGACAGCAGCGCGCTCGACGCCGCCGGGCCCCAGGTGCCGGCCGTGTAGAGCTTGGGCGCCTCGCGGTTGTGTTCCCACGCCTGCAGGATCGGCGCGACCCAGCGCCAGGCCTGTGCCTGCTCGTCGCGCCGCACGAACAGCCGCAGCCGGCCGCGGATGACATCGAGCAACAGCCGCTCATACGCGCCGGCCTTGCGCTCATGGCGAGCGCCCTGCCCGCGCGGCAGGATGCGTTGCAGATCCAGCGAGGCGGGCTGCAGCGCCTGGGTATCACCCGGCTGCTTGACGAGGAAATGCAACCGGATGCTTTCCTCGGGCTGCAACGTGATCACCAGCCGGTTGCCGGGCGCATGGTCCAGAGGGCGCGGAAACAGCGAGTACGGCACGTCGCGGAACTGCACCACGATCTCGGCCAGTCGCTGCTGCATGCGCTTGCCGGTGCGCAGGTAGAACGGCACGCCCGCCCAGCGCCAGTTGGCGATCTCGGCCTTGACGGCCACGAAGGTCTCGGTGCGACTGTCGGCGGGGATGCCTGGCTCATTCACGTAGCCCTGCACCGGCCCACCCACCGCCGCGCCGCGGCAATACTGGCCCCGCACCGCCTTTTCCGCCACCTCGTGGAGGGCAATCGGCTTGAGCGCCTTGAGCACCTTCAGTTTCTCGTCGCGGATGGCGTCTTCCGCCAGGCTGGCGGGAGGTTCCATCGCCACCATGCAGAGCAGTTGCAGCAGGTGGTTCTGCACCATGTCGCGCAGCGCACCGGTGCCGTCATAGAAGCCGCCGCGCTTTTCCACGCCAAGCTCTTCGGCGATGGTGATCTGGACATCCCGCACCCATTCGCGCCGCCAGAGGGGTTCGAACAGCGCGTTCCCGAAGCGCATGGCCAGCAGGTTCTGTACGGACTCCTTGCCCAGGTAGTGGTCGATGCGATAGATCTGGTCTTCGGCGAAGAATTCGGCCACCGCGGCATTGATGGATTCGGACGATTGCAGGTCATGGCCGAGCGGCTTCTCCAGCACCACGCGCACGCCAGGATGATTGAGCCCCGTGCGCGCCAGCTGCTGGCAGATCGGCACGAACAGCTGCGGGCCGGTCGCGAAGTAGCAGACCACGACGGGCGCCGCACGGGCCCGCACCAGTTCCGCCAGCGCGTCGAATTGCTGCGGCACGTTGGCATCGACCTGCAGATAGGTGATGCGGGCGACGAAGGCGTTCCACACCTCGGCGGCCGCAGCGGCGGGCAACGCCGGGCGGACCTCGGCCTCCAGCATGTTCAGGTAGGCGGACTGCGTCAGCGGCTGGCTGCCGAGCGCAATGATGCGTCCCCGCTCATGCAGCGATCCCACGCTGTGCGCATCGAACAGCGCCGGCAGCAGCTTGCGCCTGGCCAGGTCGCCCGTGCCGCCGAAAAGGACGAAATCGAATTCCGGCACCGCCGGTATGGATGGGTTCTGCATCGTGTCACCTGTATCGGACGTGGACGCCGCCAGCGCTGGCGGGCCGATCCACGTGGGTTGCATTGCTCTCGCCGGCGCTATCGGCTATCCGCTATCGCGGCGCGGACCAGCCGCGGTATTCCTTCACGTTGTCGCGCGTGACCAGCGTCGGCGCCAGCAGCACCGTGCGGCTGGCGGGCGCCTGCCCGTGCATCAGGCCGACGCCGATCTCCACGGCGGTGCGGGCGATGGCCCAGGGGTCCTGGCTGGCGGACGCCTGCACCAGCGTATCGGCCTTGAGCGCGGCCTCGATATCGGGCGCCCCGTCCACCGAGGCAATCACGATGCCCCGGCGGTTCAGCTGCCGCGCGGCCAGGTCTGCCCCCACCGCCTGCGGGTCGTTGATGGTGAAGACGGCATCGATCTTCGGGAAGCGCGTCAGGTAGTGCTGCATCACGTTCAGGCCGCCTTCGCGCGATCCCTTCGCATCCTGGTCGTCGGAAAGAATCCGAATGGCCGGATGCCTGGCGAGTACGGTCTTGCACCCTTTCACGCGGTCGAGCACGGCGGAAACCGGCGGACCGTTCTGGATGATCACGGCACCGGTGCCCTTCAGGCGGTCCGCGATATAGCCGCACGCAAGCTCGCCGGCGCGCGTGTTGTCGGTCTGGACGGTGGCATCGGCGCCAGCGGCCCCGACGTCCACCGCCACGACGACGATGCCGGCCTTGCGGGCCTTGCGCACGGCGGGCTCGATTGCGCGGGCATCGGCCGCATTGATCAGGATAAGGTCCACCTTCGACACGATGAAGCTGTCGATGTGGGAGAACTGCTTGTTCAGGTCGTAGTCGGCCGACAGCACGGTGACCCGGGCATCGGGATTGACCTGTTTGGCCGCGGCCTCCGCGCCGCGCGCCAGCGCAACGAAGTAAGGATTGCCAAGCGAACCGAGCGTTACGCCAACCTTCTTCAGCGGGCGGCTATCGGCGGACGTTGCCGGGGCCGTCTGGCCCTGTGCCTGTGCCTGCGCCTGCGCTTGCGCGCCTGCCGCGCAGGCGGCCATGGCCACGGCCATCAGAGTTTGCTTCCACACGTCATGTCTCCTGAACAAGGATTCGCCAGTCGTTGCGTCACGTCGCATCACGTCCGGGCCGAACCCTTGCGGCGATAGCGATCCAGCGTCACGGCGCCGATGATGACCAGGCCCTTGATGATGTACTGCCAGATGTCCGACACGCCCAGCAGGATCAGTCCGTTGGACAGCACCGCGATGATCAGCGCGCCAATCAGGGTGCCGCCAATGGAGCCCACGCCGCCGACGAAGCTGGTGCCGCCGAGAATGACCGCCGCGATGGCATCCAGCTCATAGGACTGCCCGAGCTGCAGCCCGTTGGCGGCATAGAGCCGCGAGGCCGACATCACGCCGCCCAGCCCCGACAGCAGGCCGGACACCGCATAGACGAACAGCAGCACGATCCACACCTTGATGCCGGAGAGCCGCGCGGCCTCGGCATTGCCGCCCACGGCATAGATATGCAGGCCAAGCACGGTCCGGCGCAGGACGAACCAGGCCACCGCCACGACCGCGATGGCAATCACCACCAGCCACGGCACGCCGAGGACTTCGCCATTGCCGATAAAGGCAAAGCCGATATCGGGGTTGTAGATCGTGCTGTCATGCCCCACCAGCCGCGCCAGGCCGCGCACCGCGGTGAGCGTGCCCAGCGTGACGATGAACGGCGGCAGGTTGAGGAAGGCCACCAGCGCGCCGTTCACCAGCCCGAACAACAGCCCGCACAGCAGCGCGGCCGGCACGCTCAGCGCGCCCAGCTGCGGCATGAGCGAGACGAGCATCGCCACCACGGCGGAGATCGACAGGATGGAACCCACCGAGAGGTCAATGCCGCCCGTCAGGATCACAAAGGTCATGCCGGCGGCCAGCACCATGTTGATCGACGCCTGCTGCGCGACGATGGAGAGGTTCTGCCAGCTCGCGAAGTTCTCCGTGAGCACCGCAAAGCCGATGCAAAGCAGCACCAGGATCGGCAACATGCCCAGCGCGCGCAGGCGCTCCTGCGTGGTGATGCCGCTGCGGCCGGCGGGTGCGGCGATGGCCGCGGCGTCGTGGTGGGGGCGGGAAAGATGCATGGCTGTCTCCGGTCACGGTCGCCCTGGTGGCGGCGCCGCGAATCTGTCTGGCGTGGCGTGGGAATCGTGGGCTAGTGCAGTGCAGCGCTGGCTGGCATGGCGGTGGATGGAGCGCCGGTGGCCAGCGCGATGATGTGTTCCTGCATCGACGCGGCACTGGCCTGCGCCCGAACCTCGCCGGCCAGCTCGCCCTCGCGCATGATCAGCACGCGGTCGCACAGCGCCACCACCTCGGGAAGCTCGCTGGAGATCAGCAGGATCGCCACGCCGCTCGCGGCCAGCTGGCCGATCAGGCGGTAGATCTCCGATTTGGCGCCGATGTCGACGCCGCGAGTCGGTTCGTCAAGGATCAGCACGCGCGGGCGGATTTCCAGCAGGCGCGAAAGCATGACCTTCTGCTGGTTGCCACCGGACAGCGCGCCGACATTGACGCCCGCGTGCGCCACGCGGATGCCGAGCGCGCCAATGGCCGCGCGGGTCCGCTCTCGCGCCGCCGGGCGATTGAGACGCCCCAGCCCTTTTGCGTCGCGCGAGGCCACGATCAGGTTGATGTTTTCGTGCACGCTCTGGTCCAGGAACAGGCCCTGGAGCTTGCGGTCTTCGGTCAGGTAAACCATGCCGGCGTCGATCGCCACGCGCGGGCTGCCTGGCGGCAGCGGCTTCAGCGCGCCCGGGACGGTCGACAGCGCCGCCGAAACCGCAGACAAGTCAGCAGACGCCTCGGCCGCGATGCACACTTCGCCCGCCTTGCGTGGATCGGCGCCGAACACCAGCCGTGCAAGCTCCGTGCGCCCCGCGCCGACCAGCCCGGCCAGGCCCAGCACTTCGCCGGCATGCAGGTCGAAGCTGCATCCGCGCACGCGCCGTCCATCGGAGACATCGCGCACCGTCAGCACCGGCTTGTCGTGGGGCGGGTGTTCTTCGTGGGTGCGGGCATAGAACCCCGAGAGGTCCCGCCCCACCATCATCTTGACCAGCGCGGCCTGCGACAGATGCGCGCGGTCGATCGTGCCCACGTAGCAGCCGTCGCGCAACACGGTGACGCGGTCGGCCAGTTCATCGATCTCCGCCATGCGGTGGCTGATATAGAGGATGGCCAGTCCCTCGCTGCGCAGCTTGCGGATCAGCGCGAACAGCCGGTCCGTCTCGCGCGTGGAGAGCGGTGTGGTGGGTTCGTCCATCACCAGGATGCGCGCTTCAAAGTGCACGGCGCGCGCGATTTCCACCAGCTGGCGCTGCGCGATCGACAGGTCCGCGACGGTGGTCGTGGCCGTGAAGTCGGCTCCGAGCCGCTCCAGCGTGGGCACACAGGCTCGGGCCATGCCGGCGCGGTCCACCACGCCACGGCGATGCAGGTGGCGGCCAAGATAGATGTTCTCCGCCACGGTCAGGTTGGGCGCAAGACTGAACTCCTGGTAGATCACCGCCACGCCCAGCTCTCTTGCGGCCTGCGGGCCGTCGATATGCACCACGTCGCCACCGATACGGCACTCGCCGCCCGGGTCGGCAATATAGGCGCCGGAGAGGATCTTCATCAGCGTCGATTTGCCGGCGCCGTTTTCCCCCATCAGCGCGTGCACCTCTCCGGGCCATGCCGTGAGTTCGACGTTGGACAACGCCTTGACGCCCGGAAACGTCTTCGAGATATTGCGCAGCGCAAGCAGTGGCGCAGCCGTGCCACCGTGGCGGGCCTGGAGATCGGAATCAGACGATGGCATGGTTTGCCTCCGGAATCATGGCCGAACCGCCTTTCAGCAACTCGGCGCGCGGGGAGAAATTGATGAACATGGGTAGCGACGCCGCGCCGATGGCGCCGGCGTTGGAGCCGAAACAACCGCGCACGATGCGCGGCGCGCGGCGCGCTTCCGGTGCGCTTTCCTCGAGCGAGGCCTGCAGGCTGGCAATCAGCTCGGGCAGCAGCGCGTCGCCGATATCGGCATCGAAGATGATCAGCGGCACATCCAGCACTGCCAGCGCGGATTGCAATGCGGGCACCAGCGCATCGATGCAGTCCTCGAGCCATTCGGTCACGGCGGGATGCCGCGCGACAACCTGCGCTTCCAGGTCGGCGAGGGAGTGGATGGCGATGCCGTGATGGCGCAGATGCCGTGTCAGCGCGTTGAGCGACGCGCGCGCCAGCAGGATGTCACGGCGCTTGCCGGTATGCGGTGCCGACGGCAGGGTGCTGGGCGTGACCGGAATCATGCCGATGTCTCCGGCATTGCCTGTCATGCCGCGCAGGCAGTCGCCGTTGAGAACCACGCCGCCGCCGACGGCCGGCCCCATGAACACATAGAGGAAGTTCTGCGCGTGATGGCGGCCATAAAACAGCTCCGCAACGGCCGCAGCGGTGCCGTCGTTCTCGCTGAACACCGGCAGATCGGTGGCCTCGCTCAGTGCGGCGGCGAAGTCCACGTCGTCCCATGCACGAAAGCTGTCGCGCATGGCGGCGTCCTCGATATCGAGTTCACGGAGCCAGGCGCCGAGGTTATACGGCTGCGCCACGCCGATACCCAGCAAGCGCTTCTGCTCGCTGGCATCGAGCGTCGCGCGCAGTTCGGCAACGTCCTGGCTGACTTGTGCGAGCACGGCATCGGGATGCGCGAGGATGCCGGGATGGTTGCGGCTGGCAAGGATCGCGCCGCCAAAATCGACCATCACGCATTCGATGCCGGAACGGTCCAGTCGGACGCCGATCCCGAAGGCGCCCTTGGACTGCAGGCGGATCAGGCTTGCCGGCTGCCCGCGCTGCCCCTCCACCCGCCGGCCGACCGGCTGGACCAGCCCGTCCTCCGTGAGCGTCTGCACGATGCTGCCAACGGCCGTGTTGGTGAGCTTGGCCATGCGCGCGAGGTCGGCCTTGGACGCCTCGCCTGCCCGACGCAATGCCAGCAGCAGCGCACGTTCGTTATACAGCCGCAGGCTTGCCGAGTTGACGCCACGGCCGGCTTTGGAAAGGGTCATGCTGTCTCCGGTGTCGAATGCGCCGCTTTCTGGCAGCTGGATGGCTGCTGGCGGCCCCTATTAATTAATTCACGTTGAATTAAATGCTGCGCAGCCGAAGAACTCAACCGGGGGGAAACCCTAGCGATCGCGCAGCGCCGGAATGGGGCGCCGTAACGGGGCGAAACGGGGGCGCCGGAAAAGCAACAAGGGAACCTTCCGGTTCCCTTGCTGGACATCAGTGGCTTACGTGAGGTCGTGGACGGATCGTCCTGTGTCAGCCCCGCATGCCATGTTCGACGGCATAGTCGAACAGTTCGGCATCGCTGGAAACAAGGCGCGGAAATGCTATCAGTCCGCTCGTCATTAATCTTTGTGATCGCCCGAAAAAACCTGTGCTGTCATTTGCGGATACTCGACTTTCGGAATATTCCGATATCGGGTCAGCTCCGCCGCGTCATACGCTGGGAATCGATCACCTGAAGGTTGCCGAGTAAATCTGACGCCATGACAGATAAACGTGCCAATATCCGGACCATCCTGGCCGATGACCATCCATTCGCGCTTCACGGTTTGAAGTGCGCGCTCCTGTCGCAATCCGGCATCCATGTCGTGGGCACGGCCGACAGCGCGGAACGCCTGACGGCATTGCTCGATCGCGTGCCGTGCGACGCCATCGTGACGGACTACGCCATGTCGGAGGGGCTTTCCAACGACAAATGGGCGTTGTTCGTCAACCTTCTGAACCGGCTGCCACGCACGCCGGTGGTTTGCCATACCGCCTTCGACGCGCCCGAGCTCGTCGTGGCTCTTGCCAGGCTGGGGGTCTCGGGCATCGTCAGCAAGAGAGATACTTCCGGCGAAATTGTCACGGCGGTCAGGTCGGCGGTAGCCGGCCAGCAATACTTGTCGCCGATGGCGGAAGCCGCCCGCGCCAGCGCAGCAGGCGTCAGGGCCGCGGAAGCGTTGAAGACGCTTTCGCGGCGCGAGCTGGAGATCCTCGGCTTGTTGCTGAGCGGCTTCCCCGTCATGGCGATCGCATCGATGCTGGATCGAAGCTTCAAGACGGTCAGTACGCAGAAGGTTTCGATCAAACGGCGCCTGGCTGCCATCTCCGACCCCGACTTCCTGGGCCATGCGGCCGCCGAAGGCTGGGTGCACGCATTCTCAGCCAGATAGTTCCGACCCTGCGAGGGTCCGACCCGCAACAGCCATTCCACCTCGGCGAGAGGCGACATGCCGGCCACCACGCGGCACAACCCATCCTGCAACGTCTTCCCCCGCAGGTTTCCGAGGTTGCTGCCGCCTCCTGACAGCGCTGGCCTGGCGGCGATCTCCGCTAGAATCGCGCTCAGTAACAGTCTCCAGTCGTCCCCCCAAGGTTTCCAGCGTGGCACTTCAGCAGGGTTTTATCCTGACCCGACATTGGCGCGACACCCCCGCCGGCACGGAAGTCGATTTCTGGCTGGCGACCGACCACGGCCCGCGCCAGCTGCGCCTGCCCTATCAACCGTCCGTCGCTTTCCTGCCCGCCGAGCAACGCGAGCAGGCGGAGGCGCTGCTGCGCAACGAACGCAATGTCGAACTGCGTGCGCTGCAGCTCCAGGATTTCCGGCGCCGGCCCGTGCTGGGTCTCTATTGCCCGCAGCATCGCCAGCTGATCAAGCTCGACAGGACGCTGCGCCAGGGCGGCGTGGATGTCTTCGAGGCCGATATCCGTCCGCCGGAACGCTATCTGATGGAGCGCTTCATCACCGCGCCGGTCTGGTTCGATGGTCAGCCGGGCGACGACGGCGTGCTGCGGGACGCGCAGATGAAGCCCGCCGCCGACTATCGACCGACGCTGCGTCTCGTCTCGCTCGACATCGAAACCAATGCCTTCGGCGAGTTGTATTCGATTGCGCTCGAGGGCTGCGGCCAGCGCCAGGTCTATATGCTCGGCACCGCCCCGCAGGGCGAGACCGTTCCCACCGACTTCGATCTCGCGTATTGCGAAACCCGCGTGCAGTTGCTGGAGCAACTCAACCTGTGGCTGGCCACGCATGATCCGGACGCGATCATCGGCTGGAACCTCGTCCAGTTCGATCTTCGCGTGCTGCAAGCCCACGCGAAGCAGTTCCGGGTGCCGCTGCGGCTGGGCCGAGGGGGCGCGGAGATGGAATGGCGCGAACACAACCGGCAGCAGCACTACTTTGCCGCGGCGGCGGGCCGGCTGATCATCGACGGCATCGAGGCCCTGCGCTCGGCGACGTGGAGTTTTCCGTCGTTCAGCCTGGAATCCGTCGCGCAGACCCTGCTGGGCGAAGGCAAGGCCATCGACAATCCGTACGACCGCATGGAGGCGATCGACCGGATGTTCGCCGAAGACAAACCGGCGCTGGCCCGGTACAACCTGCGCGATTGCGAGCTGGTGACGCGCATCTTCGAGAAGACGGAGTTGCTGAGCTTCCTGCTGGAGCGCGCCACGGTCACCGGCCTGCCGACGGATCGCAACGGCGGTTCGGTCGCCGCATTCACGCATCTGTATATGCCGCTGATGCACCGGCAGGGCTATGTGGCGCCCAACCTGGGCGAACTGGAGCCCGAGGCCAGCCCGGGGGGATTCGTCATGGATTCCCGCCCGGGGCTGTATGAATCGGTGCTGGTGCTGGACTACAAGAGCCTGTACCCGTCGATCATCCGCACCTTCCTGATCGATCCGATTGGCCTTGTGGAAGGCCTCGCGCACCCAGGCGATGCGGATTCCGTGCCGGGTTTTCGCGGGGCACGGTTTTCGCGCACGAAGCACTGCCTGCCGGCCATCGTCGCCCGGGTCTGGCAGGGGCGCGAAGCCGCCAAACGCGACAAGAACAAGCCGCTATCCCAGGCGCTCAAGATCATCATGAACGCGTTCTACGGCGTGCTGGGGTCCAGCGGCTGCCGGTTCTTCGACCCGCGCCTGGCCTCGTCGATCACGATGCGCGGCCACGAGATCATGCGCCAGACGCGGGCCCTGATCGAGGCCAGGGGCTACGACGTCATCTATGGCGACACCGACTCCACGTTCGTCTGGCTGCGGCGCGCCCACGCGGAAGCCGACGCCGCGCACATCGGCCGCGAGCTGGTCACGCACGTCAACGCATGGTGGCGCGACCATCTGCAGCAGCAGTTCGGGCTCGACAGCGCGCTCGAACTCCAGTTCGAGACCCATTTCCAGCGCTTCCTGATGCCGACGATCCGGGGCGCGGAACTCGGCAGCAAAAAGCGCTATGCAGGCCAGGTGGCGCATGCCGACGGTCGCGTCGAGATGGTGTTCAAGGGGCTGGAAACGGTCCGCACGGACTGGTCGCCGTTGGCGCAGCAATTCCAGCAGGCGCTCTACGCGAAAATCTTCAATCGCGAGCCCTATCAGGACTACGTGCGCGACATCGTCCGCCGGACGCGCGCGGGCGAGCTCGACGAACTGCTGATCTATCGCAAGCGCCTGCGCCGCCAGCTGGACGACTACCAGCGGAACGTGCCGCCCCACGTGCGCGCGGCGCGCATGGCCGATGCCTTCAACGACCAGCAGGGACGCCCCCGCCAGTACCAGAACGGCGGCTGGATCAGCTATGTCATGACGATGAGCGGTCCGGAGCCGCTGGAGACGCGCAAGACCCCCATCGACTATGACCATTACGTCACGCGCCAGCTTCAGCCGGTGGCGGATGCGATCCTGCCGTTCCTGGACGACGACTTTGAAACGTTGCTGACCGGGCAGATGGCGTTGTTCCCGGACTAGCCGGAAGCGCCGCCCCGGCCGCCAATGCCCCGATATGACCCGTTTTGATGCTGCACTGCGGGGAAATGACGGGGCGCCAAACCAGTACACTGGCGGCTTCCCGCCAATTCCCCCGTGCGCCCCGCCCTGCCGTTCATGTCCCAGACCACCGCTGCCGCCGTTTCCCCTGACCGATCCAAAGCCCTGCGCAAGGCCGCCAGCCTGCTGGTTTTGCGTGACGGGCCACAGGGCATGGAAGTCCTGATGATGCGCCGCCCGCAGCGCGACGACGACCGCAGCGCCGGCGCATTCGTTTTCCCGGGCGGCACGCTCGATCCGCAGGACGCCGCGCTGCATCCACACTGCGCGGGGCTCGATGACGCCGCCGCCAGCGCCCGGCTGAATGTCGATGCGAACGGACTGGACTACTACCTTTGCGCGGTGCGGGAAGCCTTCGAGGAAGCCAGCCTGCTGTTCGCCTACGATGCGCGCGGCGAGGTCGTCGCGCTCGACCAGCTCGACGCGGACACCCGCGCCCAACTGCGCGAAGCCGTCGCGCGTGATGGCGAGGGCCTGGCCCACGCCTGCGAACGCCTGGGCCTGCGCATCGCCGTGGACAAGCTGGCGTACTGCAGCCACTGGCTGACGCCGCCGGGCCTGCCCAAGCGCTTCGATACGCGATTTTTCCTGGCGCTGGCGCCGGCTGGCCAGACCGCGCAGCACGATGGCGTGGAGGCGGAGGAACACCGCTGGATGCGCCCCGCGGACGCACTGGACCCCGCCAACAACATCTCGCTGGTCAATGTCACCCGCAAGATGCTTCAGTCGATCGTGCATTTCGATCGCGCGCAGGCCTGCTTCGACCATGCGCGGCAACTGCGCAGCGTTTCCCTGATCATGCCCCGGCTGGCCAATGGACCCAAGGGTGTGCGGCCGGTCATGCCGGAAGAATCGCCTTACGCGGAAATCGCCCGCATCGACCCGGATGGCGCTGGCCACGGCCGCTATGCGCTGGAGCCCGGGGTAGCGGTGAAACTGTCGGATCGCGTCTGGCGCGTCACCGCCAACAATGGCAACGTGATGACCGGCCCGGGCACGAATACCTACTTCGTCGGCGGTGCCCCGGACAATACCTGGGCCATGATCGATCCGGGCCCGGACGATCCTGCGCACATCGATGCCGTGCTGGCCGCCGCGCCGGGGCCCGTGAAATGGATCCTGGTCACGCATACGCACCTGGATCACTCGCCGGCGTCGAACCGCATGCGCGAAGCCACCGGCGCGCCGGTCTGGGGGCGCGTGACCACCGTGCAGGACCGCCAGGACCAGACCTTCGCCCCGGACCACATGCCCGCCCACGGCGACCGGATCGTGCTGGGGCCGCAGACCACGCTGCGTGTGATCCACACGCCGGGCCATGCGTCGAACCATCTCTGCTACCTGCTGGAGGAAGAGAAGACGCTCTTCACCGGCGACCATGTCATGCAGGGCTCGACGGTCGTCATCAACCCGCCCGATGGCGATATGCAAGCCTACCTAGCGTCATTGCAGGCGCTGCTGGACGAAGACCTGGAGTGGATCGCACCCGGGCACGGATTCCTGATGTCACGGCCCCATGACGCCATTCGCCTGCTGATCCGCCATCGCCGGCAACGCGAAGCCAAGGTCGTGAATGCGCTGCGTGCGCTGGCCCCGGCGGACCTCGCCACCGTCCTCGCCAGCGTCTATGACGACGTGCCCCCGCGCATGCATCCCGTCGCACAGCGCTCGCTGCTGGCCCACCTGCGCAAGCTGGAAGCGGATGGCGTAGCGCGGGAAATCGACGGCATCTGGCATCTGGCCTGAAGTCAGGCCGGGCAGTCAGGCGCTCCCCGGAGGGGATGTCAGGTGTCGAGCCGGATGCCGCGCGCCTTGGCCAGTTGGCTCCATCGGTTCACCTCGTCGGCGATGAAATGACCGAACTGATCCGGGGTCATCGGGGTCGGGTCCAGCGCCTCTGCCGACAGCCTGTCCTTCAGATCCGGGCTCTGCAGCACCGTGGTCAGGGACGTATTCAGGCGCTTCACCACATCGGCCGGGATGCCGGCGGGACCCACCACGCCGTACCACTGCATGGCGTCGAAGCCCTTGAGCCCGGCCTCTTCCAGCGTCGGCACGTCCTTCGCCAGCGGATGGCGCGCGTGGCCGGTCACGGCCAGCGGCCTGACCCGGCCTGAGCGGATATTCGGCAGCGCCGCCGCCAGCCCCGGGAACATCGCCTGCGTCTGGCCGCCGATCAGGTCGGTGAAAGCCGGGGCAATGCCGCGATAGGCCGCGTGGGTCATCTTCAGGCCAAGCTGCTGGGCGAACAATTCCATCGTCAGATGCGTCAGCGATCCCGGCCCGGCCGATCCGTAGGCCACCGGCTGCTTGCGCGCGTACTCGATGAATTCCTTGAGATTGGCCACGGGCACCGCGCTGTTGACCACCAGCACGTTGGGCGTGCCGCCGATCATGCCGATCGGCGTGAAGTCCTTGACCGGGTCGTAGGGCACCTTGCGCGTCGCCGGATTGGTGCCATGCGTGGCCACGTACCCCTGCATCAGGCTGTAGCCGTCCGGACTGGCCTTGGCGGTCATCTGGCAGGCGATCACGCCGCCACCGCCAGCCTGGTTTTCCACCACGATCGATTGCCCCAGTACCTTGCCCCAGCGCTCGGCCACGGTCCGGCCGACGAGGTCCGATCCGCCCCCGGCGGACACCGGCACCACGTAGCGGATCGGCTTGGTGGGAAAGCTGTCCTGGGCCTCGGCGAGGCCAGGCACGGCCAGCAGCAAGGTGCTGGCTTTCATCAGGACCCGGCGTTTCGGATTCATGTCTCCTCCAGATGCGCCTTTATCGCGTGGCGCCTTGTTCTTGGATGAAGCCGCATCATCGCCGCCCGGTGCTAGACTGTGAATTGCAAATTTCCTCAAGATTGATGCAAGGACTGCATGAATTTCAACCTGTCGGACCTGCGCGCCTTCGTGGCCGTCGCGGAACTGAGCAGCTTCCGGGCCGCGGCGGCGGAACTGCACCTGTCACAGCCCGCGCTGTCGCGGCGTATCGAGAAGCTGGAAGACGCGCTGGGCGTTCGCCTGTTCGACCGCACGACGCGGTCCGTGGAAATGACTGCCGTGGGCCGCGAGTTTTCGCGCAAGGCGCGCGAGCTGCTGAACGGGCTGGATGAGTCGCTGCTGGGCATCCGCGACGTCGCCACGCGCGTCACGGGCGAGGTCACGGTGGCTTGCGTGCCGTCCGCCGTGCGTTATTTCCTGCCGGCGGTCCTGCGCAAATACCACGAGACCTATCCGCGCATCGTGGTGCGCCTGATCGACGAAGGCGCCAACGAGGTCCTGAACCTGATCGTGCGCAACGAGGCCGATTTCGGGCTCAACTACATCGGCACGCAGGAACCGGACGTCGACTTCGAGCCCGTGCTCAAGGAATCCTTCGTGCTGGCGTGCCCGCCCGATCATCCGCTCGCGCACAAGCGCAAGGTGACCTGGGCCGAGCTGGGCAACTACGAGTACATGACCGTGGGCAAGGCCAGCGGCAACCGCATGCTGCTGGACCTGGCGCTGACGGATGTGCCGACGCGGCCCCAGTGGTATTGCGAGGTCCGTCACGTCAGCACGCTGGTCAGCCTGGTGGAAGCCGGGCTGGGCGTGGCGGCGGTGCCCCGGCTGGCTATGCCGCCGGGCAAGCATCCCACGCTCACCAGCGTGCCGCTGGTGGAGCCGACGGTGTCGCGCACGGTGGGCCTGATCCGCAAGCGCGGCCGGTCCCTGTCTCCCGCAGCGCAGCAGCTTTACGACATGTTGCTCACCGCCAACGCCGATGGCGACACGGGGCGCAAGAAGGGACGCAACGCGGGAGATCTGACAACCGCGCGGACGACCGCGCGCCGGCTGCAAGCAAACTGAAAGCCTGTGAAATATCTGGATACCTTGCCGGACTGGCGGTGGGCCCGATCGCTGCCTACATTGAGGGCATCGCCATCCGCCGGGATCGCCGCCATGTCCAGACACTTTGCTGTGATGCTGCTGTTGTTGGCCGCCACAGGTGCGGCACAAGCCGTGACCAAGTGCGAGAGCGGCCGGGAAACGCTCTACACGACGGCGTCCTGCCCCGCCGGCTACAAGGATGTCAGCGCGGGCATGCGCGGCAACGTGACCACGGTCTCCAAGTCCGCCAAGGCCCGGCAGGACGAGCAGGCGTACCTGCGCAACCGCGCCCAGATGGCCCAGCAGATCCAGAACTGGAACGCGCAGGAAGACGAACTGGACTGGCGCGCCCAGAATGCGTTCTGGAACCAGTGCCGGGCACTCGAGTACCAGGCCCGTGCGACCGAGCGTGCGATGCACCAGACCGAATACTGGAGCTACGCCGACCGCTATCGCAACGACGTCCGCGCGCTACGCGCCCAGCAGTACGAGATGGGTTGCGTGTTCTGACGCACGCGGCACCTGGCGTCGGAATTTTCTGATTTTTCTTCGCCGACGCGATCGGTGGTGGCCCGGTTGTGAACCGGTTGCGGCCCGATCGCGGCGGCGTTCGTGCGTCCATGTCGCATACATGAGGCGCTCGTCTTGCGTGCTGCGGCGCAGTGCGTTGGACAACCTGCCGATATTAGCGGTGCTTAGATCGCCATACAGAAAATTTCAGGCGATTTCGGGGCGGAATAACGTCTTGTGTCACATACAATTCGTTCCCATCCGGCCCGCCACATTGACCCGCGACCTCCGCGGATCGCGCTGGCACTGCGGTCGCAACCTACTCCTGTGAAGACCATGCTTACCCTCACTGTGATCGTTGCGTATATGCTGGCCTGCATCGTTGCACTGGCCATTGGCGCTCGTTGGGTGCTCAAGAATGATCCGCTGCTCAAGCAGCAGCACATGCTGGACCCGGGCGCTGGCCCGCACGCTGACGAGCATCCCACGCTGACGCGCTAATATCGAAAGACCCGGTTCACGAGACCGGGTTTTTTGTTGTCGCGCGCGTTTCGCACGCGCCTTCCCGCCTCGCCCTCCCGGCCTCCGCTTTCCGACTTTCTTCCCCGCCTCGCCAGCCCTCCGGACCGGCCACCGGATCACCAGCCCACCGGCCCCTTCCTCGTGCCGCGCCCGGCACACGCTCCTGCTGCCACGCGCCGTTGCGCCGCTGTCCTACACAACAAGGCGCCACGCGCCGACACATCCAGCGTCGCCACCCTCGCTATGGTTAGAGCAGGCGCCACAGGGTGTCGTGCGGCCCTGCATGCGCGGGCCTGGCACACCTGTGATTCCAGATGCGCTGCCATCCATGTATCGATCCATGTATCGGGTTTGCCGCCCTGCTTCCCATGCCGTCTGACACGTCCCGGCCTGCCATGCGGGCCGCCTCACCTGAAGTCACGGCCTCGCCTGCCGCGGACCCGGTGGCCTTTGTCGCCGAAGTCCCCGCTGACGCCGGCATCCCCGACACCTCCGAAGTCCCGGACAAGACGCCTGCGGCACCCACGGAACCGGCTGAGGACGCGCCGCCCGCCTGGACCCTGTCCCTGCGCCGCGCCAGCACCGCACTGACCATCCTCGCCACGCTGGCCGCGTTGTCCGCGCTGCATATCGCCCAGGCGTTCATCGTTCCCGTGGTGGTGGCGATTGTCATCGCCTACCTGCTCAATCCCCTGGTCGCGCTGCTGCAGCGCCAGCGCATTCCGCGCGCGATTGGCGCCACCGCCGTGTTGATGGGTCTGCTCGCGATCGTGCTTTGCTGCGCGTATCTGCTGCAGGGGCAGGTGGAGTCGATCGTCGACCGCCTGCCCGAGATCGCCCGCAAGCTCTCGCGCTCCGTAGGCGCCTTGCTGAGCGGGGACGACTCCATGCTGCAGAAGATCCGCCGCGCGGCCACGGTGCTCAGCGGCACAGGGCAACCGCTGCCGGTGCGTGGCGCACCGATCATGGTGGAACGCCCGGCGGACAGCCTCAATACCGTGCTGCTGGCCAGCTGGCGGGGTGCGTTCGAGATGGTGGCCCAGACCATCGTGGTGCTGTTCCTGACGTGGTTCCTGCTGCTGGCCGGCGACATCTTCAAGCGCAAGTTCGTCAAGATGGTGGGCACCACCATCAGCCAGAAGAAAATCAGCGTACACATGCTCGACGAGATCAACCGCTCGATCCAGCGCTACATGCTGATGCTGCTGATCACCAACGCCTCGCTGGGCGTCGGCGTGTACCTCCTGCTGAAGTACCTGTCGATCGACAATGCCGGCACCTGGGCCCTGGCCGCCGCCGCGCTGCACCTGGTGCCCTACTTCGGCGCGGTCCTGATCGCGATCTGCCTGGGCGTGGCGGCGTTCATGCAGTTCGGCACGCTCGGCATCGCCGCCATCGCGGGGGGCGGCTCGCTGCTGATCGCCACGCTGATCGGATCGGGCATGCAGACCTGGATGACGGGACGCATGGCCCGCATGAATGCCGTGGCGGTGTTCGTCTCGCTGCTGCTGTTCACCTGGCTGTGGGGCACCTGGGGCATGTTGCTGGCGATTCCCCTCGCCGTCATCGCCAAGGTCGTGGCGGACCACGTGGAGGGGCTCGAGCTGCTCGCGGAGTTCCTCGGCGAGTAAGGGGAGAGGCGCTATCAAAATGATTCTGGCGTCGTTGCGCGGCCTTGCCGTACTACTTGTACTGTCTGCGGCCGCGCGCCTAGCCAGAACCGCTATCGCTTCATTTTGATAGCGCCTCTCGTTCCCCGCCCCGGTTAGTCCCTGCCCCGCCCCCCGCAGAACTTCGCATTGAAGCCGCCGATGGAGTTTCGGCCGGCAAAACTTTGATGCATCGCAGAATGACCTGACGTGCCGGATCGCCTATAACCCAACAGTTGCCGCGGCGCGCCGGTTTCACGCCGCGAAATCCCACCGGTTCCGGAGGCCTCGCCGCGTGACAGTACCGAGCACTTCCCTGCAGAAGGCCTGCCGGCTGCTGCGTGCGCTGTCCGATACGCGCCATGCCCGGCTGACCGATCTGGCCGCCGCGGCAGGCGTGGACAAGGCGTCGGCGTTGCGGCTGCTGGAAACGCTGACGGCGGAAGGGCTGGTGGAACGGAACCCCGACACCAAGGCCTTCTCGCCCGGGCGCGAGTGGCTGACGCTGCAGGCGGCGACCCTGTGCCGGCTCGACTTGCGTCCGCTGGTGCGCCCGGCCCTGATCCGGCTGGCCAATGCGTTCGAGGATTCCGCGATCCTCTCCGTGCCAAGCGGCTGGGAATCCGTCTGCATCGAACTGCGGCTGGGCACCTTCCCCATCCGCGCCAGCTATCTGGACGTCGGCAGCCGCCGCCCGCTGGGCGTGGGGGCCGGCAGCCTGGCCCTGATGGCCGCGCTGCCCGATGCGGAGGTCGACGCCGTACTCGACTGCATCGGCCCCGCACTTCGCCACTATCCGCGCATCGATACCGACTTGCTGCGCCGCCATGTGGAGACCACGCGCGCACGCGGCTATGCGTTGCTGCTCGATGTGGTGGTGGAGCGCATGGGCGGCATCGCCATCGCCCTGCCCGGCGCCGACGGCTACCCGCTGGGCGCCATCAGCATTGCCGCGCTGAACGAACGCATCACCGGGCGCGAGGCCGTCATGGCACGTGCGCTGCGCCGCGAGGCCGAGGCCATCTGCGCCACCTGGCGCGGCCAGCCTCCCGCCACACCGGATTCCCACAAGCCGGCGCTAGGCCGGCCCACTCATCGCCAGGAGGCATGACAGCATGCGTTGGAAGCAACGTCCGCAAGGCTCCAACTGGGGCGATTTCGGCCCTGACGATCAACTCGGCCGCGTCAACCTGATCGGCCCCGACCAGGTGGTCAAGGGTGCGCGCGAGATCCAGGCCGGCCTGAGTTTCTGCCTGTCGCTGCCGCTGGACTATCCGGGCGGCAACAAGCTCAACCCGCGTCGCCATCCGCCGGTGCTGCGGCCCACGCTGCGCGACGACATCCCCTATCTCAACTTCCCGCTGGCCAAGGTCAACCCGGCAGCCACGGATGTGATCAGCGACGACCAGGTCCTGCTGTCGCTGCAGTACTCGACCCAATGGGATTCGCTCGCGCACGTGGGGGCGCTGTTCGATGCCGACGGCGACGGCCGGCCCGAGCGGGTCTACTACAACGGCTACCGCGCGAATGCGGACATAGTGGGGCCCGTGGACTACGCCGACGACGATCACTTCGAGGCCCACGACTGCGGCCACGGCCAGCACAGCCACGCCGACGCGCTCGGGATCGAGAACTTCGCCGTCAAGGGCATGCAGGGACGCGGCGTGCTGGTGGATCTGGCCGACGTCTTCGGCATGGACTTCCGCGACGTGGGCTATGACGACCTCATGCGCGCGATGGAGGCGCACCGTGTGGAGGTGGAGTCCGGCGACATGCTGTTGCTGCGCACCGGCTTTGCCGAGGTGGTGCTGTCGATGCAGCGCAACCCGGACGAAACCGTGCTGCACCACAGCTGCTGCGCCCTCGATGGCCGCGACGAGCGGCTGCTGAACTGGATCACCGATGCCGGCATCGCCGCGCTGATCGCCGACAACTACGCCGTGGAGCGCTACCCCGCGCGGCCGGCACCCGCCGATGCCAGCACCCACCCGCTGCTGCCCCTGCATCACCACTGCCTGTTCAAGCTCGGCCTGCCGCTGGGCGAGCTCTGGTACATGAAGGATCTGGCCGACTGGCTGCGCGCGCACCGGCGCACGCGCTTCATGCTGACCGCGCCGCCGTTGCGGCTGCCGGCTGCCGTGGGCTCCCCGGTGACACCGATCGCGACGGTCTGAAGCGCCGGCCCGAGCCCTCAAGAGACAACGCCAACAAGAACCAGGAGGAGACAACATGATGAACACCGGGATGCAGGCACGGACGCTTCGGAAGATTCAATCGGTTAGCGCGCTGCTGCTAGCCGTTACGCTGGCCAGCGCGGCAGGCGGCGCGGCCGCCCAGCCGAAGGCGGGGATTTCCGACGATGTGGTGAAGATCGGCCTGCTGCTGGATATGAGCGGGCTCTACGCGGACGTCACAGGCCGGGGCAGCGCCACGGCAGCCCAGATGGCGATCGACGACTTCGGCGGCAAGGTGATGGGCAAGAAGGTCGAGCTGGTGGTGGTCGATCACCAGAACAAGGCGGACATCGCCGCCAACAAGGCCCGCGAATGGTTCGACACGGACCACGTCGACGCGATCCTGGACGTGGCGGCCTCCGCGCCCGCGCTGGCCGTGCTGGACGTCGCCAAGCAGAAGAACAAGATCGTGGTGTTCTCCGGCCCCGGCAGCGAGCGGATTACCAATGACCTGTGCACGCCGGTATCGGTCCACTACGCGTATGACACGTACGCGCTGGCCAACACCACGGCCAAGGCGATGGTGCAGCGCGGCGGCAAAACGTGGTTCTTCCTGACCGCCGACTACGCGTTCGGCCACACGCTGCAGCAATCGGCCACGGCGGTGGTGACCGAAGCGGGCGGACAGGTGCTGGGGGCCGCGCGGCATCCGATCGGCGCGAGCGATTTCGCCTCGTACCTGCTGCAGGCGCAGGCCAGCAAGGCGCAGGTCGTGGGGCTGGCCAACGCGGGCGGCGACACCGTCAACGCCATCAAGGCCGCGTCCGAGTTCGGCCTGACCCGCAACGGCGCCCAGCGCATGGCCGGGCTGCTGCTCTATATCAACGATATCCATGCGATTGGCCTGAAGACCGCGCAGGGGCTGGTGCTGACCGAGGCCTTCTACTGGGACATGAACGACGCCACGCGCACGTGGTCGCGCCGCTACTTCGACAAGCTCAAGAAGATGCCCAACATGAGCCAGGCGGGTGTCTATTCGTCGGTCACGCATTACCTGAAGTCAGTTCAGGCCGCCGGCACCGATGAAACCGCCGCCGTGATGAAGCAGATGAAAACGCTACCGATCAATGACTTCTTCGCCAAGAACGGGCGCATTCGCGAGGACGGCCGCATGATCCACGACATGTACCTGTTCGAGGTCAAGACGCCGGCCGAGTCCAAGTACCCGTGGGACTACTACAAGGTGCTGGCGACCGTGCCGGGCGATCAGGCGTTCATGCCGGTGTCGAAATCGCAGTGCCCGCTGCTGAAGAAGTGATCGACCGTCCCGCAGCGGGCGTCCCCACCTATGTGCGCGGGGTCGCCAACACGCCGTTTGGACGCCTGCCGGGCAGCACGCCGCTGACGCTGATGGCGCAGGCCGCCGATGGCGCGCTCGCGGACGCCGGGCTCGCCCGAGATCAGGTGGACGGCGTGCTGTGCGGCTACGCCACCACGCTGCCACACCTGATGCTGGCCGACCGGTTCTGCGAGTACGCCTCCCTGACGCCGGCCTACGCCCATGGCATGGCCGGCGGCGGTGCCACGGGCGGGCTGATGGCGATGCTCGCACACGATCTGGTGCGCGCCGGCCGCTGCCGGCATGTGCTGGTGGTGGCCGGGGAAAACCGCCTGACCGGCCAGAGCCGCGATCAGTCCATGCAGACGCTGGCTCAGGTCGGCGAGCCCGACATGGAAGTGCCCAACGGCGCCTCGGTGCCGGCCTACTACGCGCTGCTGGCCTCGCGCTACCTGCACGAAACCGACATGGCGGCGGATGGGCTGGCCGATTTCGCGGTGCTGATGCGCCGGCATGCGTCCGGACATCCCGACGCCCACCTGCGCGATCCCCTCACCATCGAGGAAGCCCGCAATGCGCGCCCCATCGCCGCGCCGCTGCGGCTGTCCGATTGCTGCCCGATTTCCGACGGCGCCGTGGCGGTGGTGGTCTCCACGGATGCGGGCCCGGGCACGCCAGTGCGGATTGCCGGGGCCGGCCAAGGGCATCGCCAACAGCATCTGGGCGCCATGAAGAGCGTGATGGAGACCGGCGCCGCGGACGCGATGCATCGCGCGCTGGCCCAGGCCGGCTGCGCCGTGGCCGACGCGGACTACCTGGCAATCTACGACTCGTTCACGATCACGCTGGTGATGCTGCTGGAAGAGCTTGGCATCGCCGCACGCGGACAGGCCATCCACCGGCTGCGGGCCGGGGATTTCGGCGTCGACGGCGCGCTGCCGTTGAATACGCATGGCGGCCTGCTCGGCTTCGGTCACTCGGGCGTGGCGGGCGGCCTGATGCATCTGGCGGAGGCGGCCCGCCAGCTTGCGGGCCGCGCCGGCACGCGGCAATTGCCCCGGCGCCATCGCGCACTGTTTCATGCCGACGGTGGCGTGCTGTCGTCGCACGTCAGCCTGATATTGGAGGCGACATGAGCCACCCCGACACGGCAAGCCCCGGAAATCCCCCGCATCCGCCCGGCGCCTATCTGGAAGGTCTGACCGCCGGCGTGGTCCGCTATCAGGTGTGCGAGACGTGCGGCGCCTGGCAACCGCTCGCGCGCCATGCCTGCCGGCAGTGCGGCGGGCAGCGGCTGCTCTGGCGCGATGCCGGCGGCGGCGCCACCGTCTATGCGGTGACCGAGGTCGCGCGTGCGCCCACCGAGGCGTTTCGCGCGCTGGCGCCCTACACGCTGGTGCTGGCGACGCTCGATGAAGGGCCCCGCGTGATGGGGCATGCGGAGCCGGGCGTGGCGATCGGGGATCGCGTCCGGGCCGGCTTCCTGACAATCGGCACGCAGACGCTACTGCGGTTTCAGCGGGCGTAGCGCCGCCGCATCTTGCGGCCACCGCCTACGCCCGGGTCCCTGTTTCGAGTCACCACGATGCCCTCCACATCCTCAACCTCCTCCACATCCTCCACGCTCCCCGCCCTCCTCGCCCCGCGATCAGTCGCCATCGTCGGCGCCTCGGACAACATCCACAAGATCGGCGGCCGACCGATCTACTACATGCGCCAGCAGGGCTATGCCGGCACGATCTACCCGGTCAACCCGCAGCGCACCACCATCCAGGGGCTGCCCGGCTACCCGTCGCTCGACGCCCTGCCCGCCGTGCCCGACCTCGCCATCATCGTCGTCAGCGGCCAGGCGGCCGTGGAGGCCGTCCGCGATGCGGCGCGGCTGGGCGTCGGCGCCGCCATCGTGATCGCCTCCGGCTTCGGCGAAGCCGGCGAGGAAGGCCGGCGCCAGCAGGACGAGATGGTCCGCGTCGCCCGCGCGGCCAACCTGCGGTTGATCGGGCCCAACAGCCAGGGGCTGGCGAATTTCGGCAACGGTGCCGTGGCCAGTTTTTCCACGATGTTCATCGAGATCGCGCCGCAGGATGGGCCCGTCGCCGTGGTGAGCCAGAGCGGCGGTACGGCGGCAATGGTCTATGGCCTGCTGCGCAGTCAGGGGCTGGGGGTGCGGCACGTCCATGCCACCGGCAATCAGGCCGATGTCACCGCCAGCGAACTGGCGCTGGCGGCGGCGCAGGACCCGGACGTCCGGCTGCTGTTGCTCTATCTGGAAACCCTGTCGGACCCCGATGTGCTGGCCCGGGCCGCCGCCGTGGCGCGTGCGCGCGGCGTGCCGGTGGTCGCGGTCAAGGCCGGCAGGTCGAACGCGGGGCAGCGCGCGGCGGCGTCGCACACCGGCGCCATCGCCAACGAAGACCGCGCCGTCGATGCCTTCCTTGCGCGGCATGGCATCTGGCGCGTCGACGACGCCCACGCGCTTGCGCGCTGTGCGCCGCTCTATTTGCGCGGCTGGCAACCCGCGGGGCGGCGTCTGGTGGTGGTCAGCAACTCCGGCGCGAGTTGTGTGATGGCGGCCGATGCGGCGGATACGCTCGGCATCGGCATGGCGCCGCTGGCCGATGCGACGCAGGCCGCGCTGGCCGAACGCCTGCCCGGCTTTGCGGCCACAGCCAATCCCGTCGATGTCACCGCGGCGCTGCTGACAAACAGCGCCTTGTTCGGCGACGTCCTGCCGGTGGTCGGCGCGGACCCAGCGGCGGACCTGTTCCTGCTCGACATCCCCGTGGCCGGCATGGGCTACGACGTGCCGCGCTTTGCGCGCGATGCCGCCGACTTTGCCGACCACGCCGGCAAGCCGATTGCCGTCGCGGCGTGGCAGGAATCGGTTGCCGGCGCCTTCCGGCAGGCCGGGGTGCCGACCTTTTCCAGCGCGGCGGATGCGCTGGCCGCGTTCCACCAGCTCACCGGGCATCAGCAACTGCTGCGCGAGGTCGCCACGGAACCCGCGATGCCACCGGTCGGGTCGATGGGGTCAAGCGGGCCGATGGGCGCCGCCCGGACGCTGAGCGAAGCCGCAAGCCTTGCGCGTCTGGCGGTGGCCGGCGTGCCGGTGGTCGATCATCAGCTCTGCCGGAGCGCCGACGAGGCGGTTGCCGCATGGCAGCGGATCGGCGCGCCGGTGGCCGTGAAGGCCTGTTCGCCCGAGGTGCCACACAAGAGCGAGCATGGCCTGGTGGCGCTGCACTGCAATGACCCCGACGCCATCGCGCAAGCCTATGCGCGGCAAACGCAGACGCTGAAAGCCCTGGGGGCGCCGTGCGAGGGCGTGCTGGTGGCGCGGATGATCAAGGGCCAGCGAGAGTGCCTGGTCGGCGCGCACTGGGACCCGGTCTTCGGCGCGGTGTTGCTGATTGGCGACGGCGGCAAATATGTGGAGGTGCTGCACGACACCGCCGTGCTGCTGGCGCCGGCCAGTCCGGCGGCTATTGCGCGTGCGCTGGCCACGTTGCGGATCGCCCCGTTGCTGGCAGGCGTGCGTGGCGAGCTGGCCGTCGACATGCCAGCGCTCTGCGAGCTGGCGGCGCGCGTCGGCGCCCTGATTCACGCGGCCCAGGGGGCGATCCGGTCGATCGACCTCAACCCGGTCATGGTGAGTGCGGACGGTGCCATCGTTGTCGATGCACTCATGGAAATCGTCGACTGATACTCCTCGAAGACGCAAATCGCGGTCCGGCACAAGCTTCCATTGTTCAACCGCTGGAACAGACTGTCGACGCGCCCGGTCTTTTTCGCTCGCTGACCCCTCGTTACATTGCGAATCGCCGCATGCTTTCCGAGCCCTACCGGAGAACGTCTGCGCGCCATATAACAAGGATCACGAAGATATGAAGACCCGTCTCGCCTGCCTGGCCGCCATGGCCGTGCTCCCCGCTGCCCTGCCCGCCGCTGCCCATGCCCAGGGCAGCATCACCCTCTACGGCGTCGTCGACGCCGGTATCGAATACCTGACCAACTTGCCGACGGCCGGCGGCACCAGCCACGATACCGTGCGCATGTCCGCCGGCAACCTGTCGACGTCCCGCTGGGGCCTGCGCGGCAACGAAGATCTCGGTGGCGGCCTGAAAGCCATCTTCACGCTGGAAAGCGGTTTTGACCTGGACACCGCGAACGTCAACCAGGGGGGCCGGCTGTTCGGCCGACAGGCGTACGTGGGCCTGCAGAACCAGTACGGCACGCTGTCGCTGGGCCGCCATCAGACGGTGCTCTACGACTTCTCGCAGACGTATGACCCGATGGCCATCGCCTCGCGCTATTCGGTGCTGTCGCATGACAAGTGGCTGTCCGGCCGTGCCGACAACTCGCTGAAGCTGACCGGCCAGACTGGCGGCCTGTACTACGGCCTGTTCTACAGCACCGGCTACGACAGCAGCGCCGGTGGCGAAATTCCGGGCGACTACAAGGCGGGCCGCAACTGGTCCACAGCCGTGGGATACTCAGCCGGCCCGCTGTCCGCCCGCGTGGTCTATGACGAAGTGCGCGGCAGCACGGTCGCCACCGACGACAACCGCGAGCGCCGCGCCAGCATCGGCGCCGCCTACGATTTCGCCCGTGGCCGCGTATTTGCCGCCTATCGCTGGTACTACGGCGACTTCGCCACGAGCTCGCTGCGCACCAATCTGTACTGGGTGGGTGCCACGTACCAGGTGACGCCGGCCATCACGCTGACCGGTGCCGCTTATTACACCGACGTGCGCAACAGCAGCGGCGACCCGTACAGCTTCGTGCTGACCGGTACGTACGCATTCTCCAAGCGCACGGACCTCTACACGGTCCTGGCCTTCGCCAAGAACAACGAAGGGTCGTCAATGGGACTGGGGGGTTTTGGCCCGTCGCTGAACCGCAGCGCCACCACGCTGACCGCCACGTCCGAGCAAGTGGGCGCCGGCCAGAACCAGTTCGGCGCGATCATTGGCGTACGCCATCGCTTCTAACCACAACGACACCATCCGGCGAAGACTTTCCCTTCGTCTTGTTCAGCCCGCTTCGGCGGGCTTTTTTTCGTCCGCGCGCCGGGGCGCCCGCCAGCCACGCTTGTCAGAAGACATGAATATCGAACAGACGTTACCGATTAACGGGCGATTTCTATCTCGTTACGTCGTTTGTGAAGCTCTGCGTGGCACTAGTAACCCAGAAGGTTTTTCCTCACATGCACGAGATGATCCAAGGTCGCTTCGCGCGCCTGATCGATGTCCCTGTCCTTCAACGCTCTGACGATGGTGCGATGCTCAACTTGGTAGGCTGCCCGCCGCTCGGGCGTGACACTCTTGCGTTTCATTGCCCCCCATTCACCTGCCGCCCTGACGCGATTCATCGATTCGAATACGTCCAGTACGAAATTGTTGTGCGCGGCAGCCGCAATTTGCCGATGTAGCGCACCGTCCCAATACTCGAACAATTCCAGACTGGTAGCGGCCTCTGCTTCGTCGCAGCACCTTTCCATCTCGACGAAGTCCGCCGCCGTGGCGTTGCGAACGATTAGCTCCACCAGGGACGGCTCGAGAACCAGGCGCGCCTCCATCAGGTCCGCAGGGCTGACGTTGACGGTTGCAGCACGCTCTACACTGATCGTCTTCTCGATTTCGTCGGCGACATAGGTTCCGCTGCCCACGCTTTGGCGCAAGAGACCTTTCGCCTTCAGCTGCGCAAGCACGCGGCGTACGGTGGAGCGCCCGATCTGGAAAGTCTCACTAAGTTTTCGCTCGGTCGGTAGCTTCTGCCCGGCGATCCACCGACCGCTTCTGAGGTTCTCCAGAATCTGGTTCTTGAGAGCCAGTGCGCCCTGGATACCGTCTTCCTCGATAAGTTGCGTCATTACTGTTTCCGCCCTGTCAACGAACGGCATTCTATCGCGAAAGCCTGAATTGGGCCCAATTGGGTTGAAGGTGGGGCGAACGAAACCCCCTTAAAGCCACGGCTTTGTATTGACTCCATCGAAATCCTTGCGGTAAATTGGGTTGTCGTCAGACCCATATCAACCCAAATAGGCCCAATCGATGAAGCTCGCCCGCATCCAAACCTCCACCGGCCCGCGTGTGGTGGCAATCTCCGCCGACGGCAAGAACTATTGCCAGACATTTAAGGCTGGCGTCGCCTACGAAGGCGACATGGAATCGCTGATCAGCGAGTTTGTCGCCGGCGCCAAACTGACCAATCCGCCCGCTGATGCCGATTGGAAAGCGCTCGATGGAACGAAGCTGCTCGCGCCGCTGAGCCCCCGGCGCAATGTCTTTTGTGTCGGCAAGAACTACCACGAGCATGCCAGGGAGTTCCAGCAGTCTGGCTTCGACTCGTCGTCCAAGGACGGGGAACATGCGCCGCCATACCCAGTGATTTTCACCAAGGCGCCAACTTCCATCATCGCAGACGGCGAGGCCGTCGATGCCCATCGGCAAATTACCTCGCAGTTGGACTACGAGGCCGAACTGGCCATCGTCATCGGCAAGGCCGGCAAGGCGATCTCGAAGGCGAACGCCTGGCAGCACATCTTTGGCTACACCATCGTCAATGATGTGACCGCACGAGATCTGCAGCAGCAGCACCGTCAGTGGTTTCTGGGCAAGTCCATCGACACCTTCTGCCCGATGGGGCCGTGGATTGCCACGGCAGATGCTGTCGATGCCGCCAACCTGACCATTCAGTGCCGCGTGAATGGAGAGTTGCGCCAGGACGCCAACACCGCGGACCTGATCTTCGATATCCCGACACTGATCGAAACGCTGTCCGCGGCAATGGAACTGCACCCCGGCGATGTGATCGCGACCGGCACGCCTGCCGGTGTCGGCCTGGGCTTCAAACCGCCCAGGTTCCTGCAACCGGGCGATGTGATGGCAGTGAGTATCGAAGGCATCGGTACGCTGACCAATCGCGTTGTCTGAGCGCGACCCCGGCAACGCAGCACGCGCCGGGTGACAAAAAAACAAAAGCCGGGTGGACCTGCTCAAAGAGAAGATGAAGAAGACGCAGGCCATCTCGCGCTGAGTGCGGTAGGAGACAAGATGAACAACAAATGGCTCAACATCTCAGGTGTGGCGCTGATCCTGGCCGCACCAGCAGTATCCGCTCAGGACTCATGGCCCACGCGGCCGATCACGATGGTGGTGCCCTTCGCGCCCGGTGGTGTGGCGGACGCGGTGGCACGGCCGGTTGCCGAAGCACTTTCGCGCGAACTTCACCAGCCGGTAGTGGTGGACAACAGGGCGGGCGCCGGTGGCGGCATCGGCATGGGTTACGTCGCCAAGTCGTCTCCCGATGGCTACACGGTCCTGATGGCGCTTTCGTCCATTTCCATCATCCCGGAAGCCGACAAGATCATCGGGCGCAAGCCCCTGTTTCAGCTTGATCAGCTCAAGCCCATCGCGCGCTTCACGGCCGATCCCACCGTCCTGGTGGTGCGGGCCGACAGTCCGTGGCAGACCGCAAAGGACTTCATCGCCGATGTGAAATCGCATCCCGGTCGCTATAGCTACGGCTCATCGGGCAACTACGGCACCATGCATGTGCCGATGGCCATGCTGTCCAACCAGGCCGGCCTGAGCATGCTCCACGTGCCATACACGGGCGCCGGCCCGGCGGTGGTGGCCCTGATGGGCGGTCAGGTGGATGCCGTCTCGACAGGACCCTCGTCTGTCCTCCAGTTCATCAAGGGCGGCAAGCTGCGCGCACTGGCCCACTGGGGCGACAATCGGCTCGTCGCGCTTCCCGACGTACCCAGCCTGACGGAGCTGGGCTACAACGTCGAATTCGCGCAATGGTCGGGCCTGTTCGTGCCCGCAGGCACCCCAGACCCGATCATCAAACGCTTGCGCGATGCCGCGCGTATCGCTGCGGCCGACCCCAAGGTCAACTCGGTCATCCAGAACGCCGGGTCGCCGGTCCTCTACATGGATTCGCCCCAGTTCCAGGCGTACTGGGACAAGGATGCCGGCAAGATCGCCACCGCCGTGCGCAAGATCGGAAAGGTGGAATAGGCGATTGGCTGGGCACTGATACAGGCCACACGACAAGAACAAAAGGAGACAACCCATGTGGAAAGCAGGATCAGTGCGCGGCCTGGCCGCGCTTGCGCTCGCCGCGTTTTCGCTCGGGCTGAGCGCGGCGGCCAGGGCCGAAGATGCGTCGGCGTATCCATCGCGCCCGGTAACCATCGTCGTGCCTTTTGGACCGGGCGGATCTGCCGACGTGTACGCCCGCGTGCTGGCCGAAAAGCTGAGCCGCGAAAGCGGCAAGCCTTTCATCGTCGAAAACCGCCCCGGTGCCGGAGCGGTCATCGGAACCCTGTTCGTGGCCAAGGCACCGGCCGACGGCTACACGCTGCTGATGATGTCGAACACGCAGACCGTGAACGAATCGCTACTGCGCCAGAAGCCCTATGCGCTGATGCGCGACTTTGTGGCAGTGGCACCGGTGAACGAAGCGCCCCTGGTATTGGTGGTGCGTGAGGGTCTCGCGCCGAAAACGCTGCCTGATCTGATCAAGTATGCCAAGGCCGCGCCGGGCAAGCTCAACTACGCCTCCTCCGGCACTGGCACGCCCTACCACATGGCCGGTGAGCTCTTCAAGAACATGGCGGGCATCGACATCGTGCACATCCCGTACAAGAGCAGCGGCGGTGCGCGCACCGACGTGCTTGGCGGCCAGGTCGACATGATGCTCGATGCGGTCAGTACCATGACGGACCTGATCGCCACCGGCAAGGTGCGCGCGCTGGCCACCACCGGCAAGACGCGTTCGAGCGTGATGCCCGACGTGCCGACCATGGCCGAACTGGGGTTGCCCGACTACACCGCCACGCTGTGGCTCGGCATCCTCGCGCCCAAGGGCACGCCGCAGCCGATCGTCGATCAGCTCAACCAGCGGATCACAAAGGCCGTGCAAGACCCGACCGTGCGCGCACAGTGGGCCAGGAGCGGCATCGAAGGCATGACGATGTCGCCCGCGGCCTTTACGCAATACCTGAATCAGGACATCGCGAAGTGGCGCAAGATCGTTGAGTCGGCTCGCATCACGGTGGACTGATGACGTGCGGCGTCGTCTCGCTCGACGCGGGCGAGGCCTCCTGATTATTCTTTTGAAATCGATGGAACAACAATGAACCTGACCATCTTCAGCGGCGGCGCAGCCCAGGCCGTGGTGACCGGGCTGCAGCAGAACTTTGAGCATGCCAACGGCTGCACCCTCGCCCCGACCTTCGGCGCCGTCGGCACAATGCGCGACAAGCTGCTGGCCGGCGAGCCCTGCGACCTGTTAGTGCTGTCGGCGGCGCTGATCGAACAGCTTGCCGCACAAGGCCACGTCGTACCTGGCAGCGCACGCGCGCTAGGGCCCGTGGCCACCGGCGTCGCGGTGCGCGAGGGCATGCCCGCCGCGGCGGTTGGCACCAGCGAGGCGCTGAAGGCCACACTCGCGGCGGCGCGCGGCCTCTACGTGCCGGACATGACCAAGTCGAGCGCGGGCATCCACATCGCGGGCATGCTGAAGGCACTGGGGCTGGCCGAAGCGCTGGCCGGGCGCATCCACGAATTTCCGAACGGAGCCACTGCCATGCGCGAGCTCGCGCGCAGCGAGGGCGAAGGCATGCTGGGCTGCACGCAGGTGACCGAAATCCTCTACACGCCGGGCGTGCGTCTGGTGGGCGAACTACCCGCGGCACACGCGTTGAGCACGGTGTACACCGCAGCCGTTTGCAGCCGGGGACGGTCACCCGCGCTGGCGGCGAAGTTTGTCGAGGTGCTGGCCGGTGAGGAGTCGGTCGCGCTGCGCAAGCGTAGTGGT
Source organism: Cupriavidus sp. 01L415 (assembly GCF_056400065.1). Classification (NCBI taxonomy): domain Bacteria; kingdom Pseudomonadati; phylum Pseudomonadota; class Betaproteobacteria; order Burkholderiales; family Burkholderiaceae; genus Cupriavidus; species Cupriavidus sp. 01L415. The sequence goes on from NZ_JBFTSP010000001.1 coordinate 389,643, forward strand.
TTTGGTTTTTGAACCTCGGCGCTGTCACTAGCACCACGCGCGCCTTGAAATATCCGATTCACTGTATATATTTACAGTAACTGTATAAATGAACAGTATCGGAGTGGGCGTAATGGAGCATCTGATCCGTGTGCAGAACGAATATGACCGCCTGGTCCTGGGATGGCTGCGGGGACGCATTTCCGATGCGGCACTGCTCTCAGCCGCCCGCCGGGCCGCCAGTGACGGGAAAAAGCCTTATCTTTCAACGATTTGCCGCATGCTGAACATTCGCCCGCCGTCGCGCCGCGCATTTGCGGACGAGGCGCGGCATTTGCATCGCGCCGTTGGCGAGCAATACCTGGAAAAGATCCGCCAGATCCTCAGCCAGCCTGCCGCCGGACGTGAAAAAGCCGGGCACGAGGCCCGGCCGCAGGGTTCACTGTTCTAGGACGATACGGACAACTACGCGGGCAAGTCGGTGACGCGCATCGCCGGCGTGATCTGGAGCGGATCGGTCATGAGCTCCAGCACGGCTGGCTGGCCGGCGTTGCGGGCGCGCTCGAATGCGGCCGCGAAATCTTCCGTCTTTTCCACGCGCTCCGCCCAGGCGCCACATGCGCGAGCCATCGCCACGAAATCCGGATTGGCGATCGTCGTCCCGCTCTGCCGGCCCGGATAGCGCCGCTCCTGGTGCATCCGGATCGTGCCGTACATGCGATTGTTCACCACGATGACCACCAGGTTCGCGCCATGCGCGGCGGCCGTGGCGATTTCCTGCGGATACATCAGGAAGCAGCCGTCGCCGGCCAGGCAGACCACGGTCGTCTCCGGCGACCGGAGCTTGGCGGCGATGGCCGCCGGCAGTCCGTAGCCCATCGCCCCGCACGTTGGCGCCAACTCGGTCCGCGCCCGCTTGTAGGCATAGAAGCGGTGCAGCCAGACCGTGTAGTTGCCGGCGCCGTTGGTCAGGATCGCGTCTTCCGGCAAGACCGCGTTCAGGTGCGCCATGGCGGCGGTCATGTCCACACCGGTCAGCTCTGGATGGGGCTTCGGCGGGGAGACGAAGGCTTCGTGCTCGGCGCGGGCCCCTGCGGTCCAGTCATGCCAGGCCGGGGCCGATGGCGGCTGCAGGGCGGCCAGCATCGCGGCACCGGCCTCGATGCCCGCATGGATCGGCAGGGCTGCCTGATACACGCGACCCAGTTCGGCGCTGTCCGCATGGATGTGGACGAGTTTCTGCTTCGGTTGCGGGGCTTCCAGCAGCGTATAGCCGTCCGTGGCGATATCGCCCAGCCGGGTGCCGAAGGCTACGATCAGGTCCGCCGTCTTCACGCGCTCGGCCAGCCTGGGGCTCACGCCCAGGCTCAGGTGGCCGATGTAGTGCGGATCGCGGTTGTCGATCACGTCCTGGCGGCGAAACGCGCAGGCCACGGGCAGATCCCAAGCTTTCACGAAGGCCGCAAAGTCCTTCACCGCCGACGCGGTCCAGTTGGCGCCGCCGGCAATCACCAGCGGCTGCAGGGCCTCGGCCAGCGCCGCCGCCAGCGCCCTGGCATCCTCGGCGCGCGGCGCGGCGGCCACGGCCCGGTACGGCGCGGCATCGGCGCATTCCACCAGATCGTCCAGCACGTCTTCCGGCAGGGCCAGCACCACCGGGCCCGGGCGCCCTGACGTGGCCACCTGGAACGCGCGCGCTACCATCTCCGGAATGCGCGCCGGATCGTCGATCTCGGCGGCCCATTTGGCCATCGATCCGAACACGGCGGCGTAGTCCACTTCCTGGAACGCCTCCCGGCCCTTGTGCTGGCGCGCGATCTGGCCGACGAACAGGATCATCGGCGTGGAGTCCTGCGCGGCGATATGGACGCCGATGCTGGCGTGCGTCGCGCCTGGCCCCCGCGTGACAAAGCACACGCCGGGGCGGCCGGTCAGCTTGCCGTCGGCCTCGGCCATGTTGGCGGCGGCGCCTTCGTGCTTGCAGACGACGAGGTCGATGGCCGGCTGGTCATGCAAGGCGTCCAGCACGTCCAGGAAACTCTCGCCCGGCACGCAGAAGATCCGCTCGGTGCCATGCAGGCGCAGTTGGTCCACGAGGACTCGGCCGCCAGTGCGGGCCTTGGGGGATGGGGTATGTGCGGTCATGGCAGTGAGTATGGTCGGAGCAAAAGCGGGATGACAGGGATTTTTCCGTTTGACGGCCTTATGCGCGGGGTCTATCGTGCATTTCTGCTATGCATTTTATGCAAGTCAGCCCGCCACGCGCCCGTGTAGATTTGCTGGCGAGGCGCCCCAGAAGACGCCCGTGATTGATATCCACAACGATCGCGCAACCGGAGACCACGCAATGCCCTTCCCTCATCGACTGATGCGGCCGCTGCTGACGATGCTTTGCCTTGGATGCATGGCAGCCCCGCAGGTCCGCGCCCAGTCCGCCCAGACCGCCGATGGCTGGCCGAGCAAGCCCATCACCTACGTGGTCCCGTTTGCTGCCGGCGGCACAACCGACCTGCTGGGCCGGCTGATCGGCCAGAAGCTGGCGACGGCCCTCGGCCAGTCCGTGGTGGTGGAAAACCGCGCCGGCGCTGGCGGCAATATCGGCTCCGACTACGTGGCCAAGGCTGCGCCGGATGGCTACACGCTGCTGGGCGGCACCATCAGCTCCCACGCCATCAACGTGAGCCTCTACCCCAAGATGCCGTACGACCCGGTCAAGAACTTCCAGCCTGTCGCGCTGATCGGCACGCTGCCCAACGTGCTGGTGGTCAACGCCAACAGCCCGTGGAAGTCCGTTCAGGACGTGATCGCCGCCGCGAAGGCCAAACCGGGCTCGATCAACTTTGGCTCGTCGGGCAATGGCACCTCCCAGCATCTGGCCGCGGAATTGTTCGCCAACATGGCCAGCCTGCGCATGACCCACGTGCCGTACAAGGGCAGCAGCCAGGCCGTGCAGGCGCTGCTGGGCAGCCAGGTGGACCTGGTGTTCGAAAACAGCGTGGCCGCCATGCCGATGATCCAGTCCGGCAAGTTCCGCGCGCTGGCCACCACCGGCAGCAAGCGCGCCGCGGAACTGCCCGACGTGCCGACCATGGCCGAGTCCGGCCTGGCCGGCTACGAGATCGTGTCGTGGCAAGCCATCTTCGCGCCGGCCGGCACGCCGATGCCGATCGTGAACAAGCTCTCTGCCGAAATCGGCAAGATCATCCGCCAGCCGGACATGAAGGCCAGGCTGGCGTCGATGGGTGTGGAGCCCTCGGGCGCGGGCCCTGCGGAACTGGGCAGCTTCCAGAAGAGCGAGGTCGCCAAGTGGGCCAATCTCATCAAGGTGGCCAACATTCACCTGGAGTAAGCATGGCTGAACACCGTATTCCGACCGCCGCGCTGCATCGGTGGGTTGCCGATCTCTGGCTGGCCGCGGGCTCCGATGCCCGCGAGGCCACGCTGACCGCCGATCACCTGGTCGGCGCCAACCTGTCCGGCCACGACTCGCACGGCGTGGGGATGATCCCGAAGTACGTCATGTCCTGGCAGGGCGAGCAGTTGCAACTGAACCAGCATGTCAGCGTGGTTCATGAGTCGGGCGGCATCCTGAGCCTGGATGGCAACCGCGGCATGGGCCAGGCCGTGACCGAGGAAGCGATGCGCATGGGTATCGAGCGCGCGCAGGCGCACGGTGTCTGCGTGCTGGGCCTGCGCCGCTCACACCATCTCGGGCGCGTCGGCCACTGGGCGGAACAGGCCACGGCGGCCGGCATGATCTCGATCCACTTCGTCAACGTGCTGTCCAAGCCGATCGTCGCCCCGCACGGTGGCTACGATGCGCGCTTCGGCACCAACCCGTTCACGATCGGCGTGCCCGTGGCCGGTGCGCCGCCGCTGGTGCTGGACTTTGCGACCAGCGCCATCGCACTGGGCAAGGTCCGCGTGGCCAACAACAAGGGCGTGCCGGTGCCGGCCGGCAGCCTGATGGATCCGTCGGGGCATTCCACCGACGACCCGTCCGTCATGTTCCCGCCGTCCGGCTCGCCGCAAGGCGCGCTGCGCACGTTCGGCGAGCACAAGGGCTATGTGCTGGCCGTGATGTGCGAACTGCTGGGCGCGGCCGTCACGGGCGGCCACACGATCCGCCCCGAGACGCTCACCCACGAGCACGCGGTCTGGAACAACATGCTGGCGATCATCTTCGACCCGGCACGGCTGGGCAGCACCACCACCTTCGGCCACGAGGTGGAGGCATTTGTCGAATGGCTGCGCGCGTCGCGCCTGCAGCCCGGCAACGACGCCATCCGCCTGCCCGGCGATCCCGAACGTGCCTGGCGCCGCGCGCGGGCCGAAATCATTCCGGTGGACAGCAGCACGCTGTCCCAACTGGACGATGCCGCCGCCCGCGTGCTGCAGGCGCGCGGACAATCGCCGGGGCCGCTCTCGGCGCTGGCTGCGGACTGAATAAAGGGGAATGCACACCATGACCACCACCGCTCACCTGCCACAAATCTCGCCGCTGCCCAATCGTTTCCGGGCCGATATCCTCGCGCGCAAGCGCCTGATCGGCTGCTGGAGCTCGCTGGGCCAGCCCGTGACAGCGGAAATCCTCGGCCTGGCCGGTTTCGACTGGCTGCTGCTGGATGGCGAACACTCGCCCAATGACATCCTGAGCTTCGTGCCGCAGCTGATGGCGCTGAAGGACAGCACCAGCGCGCCCGTGGTGCGCCCGCCATGGAACGATCCGGTGATCCTCAAGCGCCTGCTGGATATCGGCTTCTACAACTTCCTCGTGCCGTTCGTGGAGTCGGAGGAGGAAGCACGTCGCGCCGTCCGCGCCACGCGCTATCCGCCGGACGGCATTCGCGGCGTCTCCGGGGCGCAGCGCCAGAACCACTACGGCACCCTGCCGGACTTCTTCAAGACCATCAACGACAACATCTGCGTGCTGGTGCAGATTGAAAGCCGCAAAGGCGTGGACGCCGCCGATGCGATCTGCGCCGAGCCCGGCGTCGACGGCATCTTTATCGGTCCGAACGACCTGGCCGCGGCCTACGGGCACCTCGGCAACCCGAACCATCCCGATGTGCAGGCGGCCGTGGCCCGCATCTACGACGCGGCCAACCGTGCCGGCAAGGCCATTGGCACGCTGACGCCGGTCGAAGCCGACGCGCGGCGCTACCTCGACATGGGCGCGCATTTCGTGGCCGTCGGGCTCGACCACGGGCTCTTGCGCGATGCCTCGCGTGCGCTGCGCGAGCGCTTTGCCTCGTGACCCACCGCCGTCGCATCACCCGCATTCCCGGCATCACCCGCATCACAACTGGACACTGACATGAGCAAGATTGGATTTATCGGACTCGGCGTAATGGGCACGCCGATGGCACAGCACCTGCAGGCCGGCGGCCACACGGTCTGCGCGCACACGCGCAGCGGTGTACCGCAGGCGCTCCAGGACGCCGGCATGCAGGCCTGCGCCAACGCCACCGAGGTCGCCCGGCAGGCGGACGTCATCTTCCTGATGCTGCCGGACACCCCCGACGTGGATCGCGTGCTGTTCGGCGAAAACGGCGTTGCCGCAGGGCTGACCGCAGGCAAGATCGTGGTCGACATGAGCTCGATCTCGCCGATCGAGACCCGCGCGTTCGCCGCGCGCATCGAACAGCTCGGCTGCGACTATGTGGATGCGCCCGTATCCGGCGGCGAGGTCGGGGCCAAGGCCGGCACGCTGTCGATCATGGCCGGCGGCAAGCCGGATGTATTCGACCGCGTGCTGCCGCTGCTGCAACTGATGGGCAAGAACATCACGCTGGTCGGCAACGTTGGCGACGGGCAGGTAGCAAAGGTGGCCAACCAGGTCATCGTCGCCCTGACGATCGAGGCCGTCAGCGAAGCGCTGGTGCTGGCCGCCAAGGCCGGTGCCGATCCGGCGCGCGTGCGTCAGGCGCTGATGGGCGGCTTTGCCAGCTCGCGCATCCTGGAGGTGCACGGCGAACGCATGATCAAGCGGACCTTCGATCCGGGCTTCCGCATCGAGCTGCACCAGAAAGACCTGAACCTGGCGCTGTCCACCGCGAAAGCGTTGGGGCTGGGCCTGCCCAACACCGCATCGTGCCAGCAGCTGTTCAACGTCTGCGTGGCGCAGGGCGGCGCGGGCTGGGACCATTCGGGGCTGGTCAAGGCGATCGAGCACCTGTCGTCGTTCGCGATCGGTGACAAGCCGAAGGACGTCGCCGGGGACGCAGTGAAAAAGGCGGGCAAAGCGGGCTGATGACGACCCTGAACTCCGACGACCTGGCGTGCTTTGTCTGCGTGGCCAACACGCAGAGCATTTCGCGCGCGGCGCTGGAGCTTGGTGCCGACCAGTCCACCGTCAGCCGCCAGATTGCGCGGCTGGAGGCGGCGCTCGATACGCGACTGTTCCATCGCAGCGGGCGCGGTGTGGTGCTGACGGAAGCCGGCACCACGCTGCTCGGTTATGCGCGACAGGTGGCCGCCACGCTGACGGAAGCGCGCGCGGCCGTTCGCGCCTCCACCGCGCAGGGCCCCACGCAACTGGTGATCGCCGCGCAGCCGACCATCGCCAATACGGCATTCGCCGCCATCGGCACCGCGCTCAAGCAGCGATTCCCGGCCACCAAGCTGCGTTTTGTCGAAGGCCTGGCGAGCCCGGTCCTGGCGTGGCTGGCGGCGGGCGAGATCGATGTCGCCCTGCTCTACCTGCCCGAGCAACAAGGCGGGCTGAAGGTGGACATCCTGCTGGAAGAGGACCTGACGCTGGTCGCGCCGACCTCGTGGAGTCATCTCGGGCCGACCTTCCCCGCGCGCCGGCTTGCCGAAGTGCCGCTGATCCTGCCGAGCACCGGACACGGCTTGCGCATGCTGGCCGAATCGCTCGCCACGCGCGTCGGCACCACGCTGAACATGGCGCTGGAGTGCGATGCGTCGAATACGGTGGCGATGCGGCTGGTGGAAGACGGATGCGGCGCGACGCTGTTGCCGTTCGCGGCCGTGGCGGACCGCGTCGCGCAAGGTCGCCTGCATTCGGCGCGACTGATCGATCCGGTAGTGACGCGTCAGGTGGCACTGGCCACCGCACGAAACCGCCCGGCGGTGCCGGAGTTGTGGGACATCATGCAGACCGTCAGGCAGTCCGTGCGTAATATCGTGATGTCCGGTGCGTGGCCAGGGGCGCGGCTGGTGTAGCCGGGGGTGTCGCGTCGGAGGCGCTGGCCAGGCGCAGGAGCGTCAGGCCAGCACACATCATGCGGGCATCGTTACTGCTTCATCGTGCCCTGCTGCATTTCCTGCTTAGCCGTCTCATTGGCCGCCTTGTTCGCGTCCTTGCGTTCCTGCTTGGCGGCGCCGACGTCCTGCTTGTATTCCGCCTTGGCGGCTGACTTCTCGGCCTTGTACTGATCCTTGGCGACCTTGCGCGCTTCGCGGCGTTCCACCAGCGGATCCTTCGGCGGTTGAATCTGGGTCATGCCCGGCGGCACCGCATTGGCATCGGCCGGTGCCGTGGTGGTCTGGGCAAAGGCGGTGGCGGACATCAGGCCGGCTGCCAGAGTGCCGATCAGCGAGGTAGTACGGATGATTCGGTTCGAAGACATATGAGACCTCTCATGATGTTGTTGGCGGACGGTGTCTTCCGCCGGCGTCGTGCACGCGCTGCTCGCGCTTGTGCATAGACGCATCGGCCACACGGAGAAGACACCACACATGCCGTGCGCAGCAGCGTTGCCGCTCCTGCACCGCGCACCGAAGTCTAGAAGTCGCGCCGTGCCCTGCGTGCCGCATCCACACATCTCCTTACAAAAACTCATCCGCGCTGACAGACGGCGCCTGACAACGCCACAGTTTTCGAGGAAAAAAGCGCTTGTGGCAGCCTCGCGCGTGCCACACACTGCCGGCAGGATCTCGTGGAGACATCGCCATGCATCTCGAAGGTTCTTGCCAATGCGGCGCCGTGCATTTCAGCCTGGAATCGGATTCGCCTTACCCGTTCATGCACTGCCATTGCAGCATCTGTCGCAAGACCGGTGGCGGCGGCGGCTATGCGATCAACCTCGGCGGCGATGCCGCCACCCTGCGCGTGCGCGGCAAGAAATACGTCGGCTTCTTCCATGCGGTGATGCGCGAGGCGGGCAAGCGCCCGACACGATCAAAGGCGTTCCGGCACTTCTGCACGCAATGCGGCAGCCCGCTCTGGCTATTGGACCCACGCTGGCCGGAACTCGTCCATCCCAATGCCAGCGCCATCGACACGCCGCTGCCAAAGCCGCCGGAGGTGGTCGAAGCCGCGCTGGACTTCGCGGCGCCATGGGTCGATGTGCCGCGCGGACGCGCACACAAACACGCCCGCACATGGCCGCATGAATCGCTACGCGAATGGCATGAGAACCATGGATTGCTCTCTTAGTCGGACATCCTCCGACATCGCCTCGCCACCGCACCGACAGACGCTACACAACAGTCCGTGTAGGGTCGATACGAAGATCATGGGCAGTGACGCCGCGTACGCCCGGCGGCGCGAGGAGTGTGATCATGCTGCGTTCTCCCTTCCCCCCGGCCCTCGCGGCCACGGCAGTGGTGCTGCTTGTCGCGGGTGTGGTGACCGGTTGCGGCGAGTCCGCCACGCTGCCGGATTCCGCAGGTTTCGGCCCCACCCCGCAGCTGCCGGCACCCAACAAAACCATGATCCCGACGGTGCATATCGCCCCGGCGAAGGGCTGGGCCAATGGCAAGACACCGGTCGCCGCCGATGGCATGTCGGTGGCCGCGTTCGCGGACAAGCTCGATCATCCACGCTGGATCTATGTGCTGCCCAATGGTGACGTGCTGGTGGCGGAATCCAACGCGCCGCCCAAGCCGGACGATGGCAAGGGCATACGTGGCTGGGTGATGAAGCAAGTCATGAAGCGTGCCGGCGCGGGGGTGCCCAGCGCCAACCGCATCACCCTGCTGCGCGATACCGATGGCGACGGCGTGGCGGACACACGCTCGGTGTTCCTCAAGGACCTGAATTCGCCATTCGGCATGGTACTGGTGGGCAACGATTTCTATGTCGCCAATACCGATGCCGTGGTGCGCTTTCCCTACTCCCCGGGCCAGACGAGCATTACGGACGCGGGACAGAAGATCGTGGACCTGCCCGCCGGCAAGCTCAATCATCACTGGACCAAGAACATCATCGCCAGCCCGGATGGCAGCAAGCTCTACGTCACGGTGGGTTCCAACAGCAACGTCGGCGAGAACGGCCTCGACAAGGAAGCGGGCCGCGCGGCCATCTGGGAGGTGGACCGCCAGACCGGCCAGCATCGCGTCTATGCCAGCGGCCTGCGCAATCCCAATGGCATGGCCTGGGAGCCGGCCACGAAGATGTTGTGGACCTCCGTGAACGAGCGCGACGAGATTGGCAGCGACTTGGTGCCGGACTACATCACGTCAGTGCGTGACGGCGGCTTCTATGGCTGGCCGTTCAGCTATTACGGCCAGCATGTGGATGAGCGCGTGAAGCCGCCCGCGCCGGACATGGTGGCCAAGGCGATCGTGCCCGACTACGCGGTGGGTGCGCACACGGCGTCGATTGGCATGACTGGTGCCACCGGCAACAGTCTGCCGGCGCGCTTCCATGACGGGATGTTCGTGAGCCAGCATGGCTCCTGGAACCGCAAGCCGCGCGCGGGCTACAAGGTGATTTTCGTCCCGTTCGATCAGGGCAGGCCCAAGGGGGCGCCGTTCGACGTACTGACGGATTTCCTCGATGCGGACGGGAATGCACAGGGCCGCCCGGTGGGCGTGGCCGTGGACAAGCGCGGTGGCCTGCTGGTGGCCGACGATGTCGGCGACATGGTCTGGCGCGTAACAGGATCGAAATAGGCCAGGAATCCAGGCCAACCGGCCAAACAAAAACCGGCAGCGCGAGCCCCTCGCGCTGCCGGAAACCGTCCACCACGACGGTTGAAACAACGATCAGAAGCGGTGCTGCAAGCCCGCCGTCACGCCGACCTGATTGTTGGCGTAGCCAACGAAATCACGCGAGACACTCACGTTCTGACCATTGCGCGCCTTGGCATACCCGGCTGACAGGTAGGCCATGGTGCGTTTGGAAAGGTTGTACTGGGCGCGCAGCGAAAACAGGATCGGGTCTGCGTCGGTATCGCCCTTGATGTTCTGCTTGTACACCGCGCCGTAGAGCGTGAAGGCGGGCGTGAAGTCATACGCGGCACCCAGCCAGTACATGTCGCTCAGCTGCGAAGCCGCGGCCGTGGTGAACGTGCGCTTGTAGTTGCGGTAGCCGGCGTACACCGCCAGCGAGCCGAAGTCGTAGCTCGCCCCGGCGTGGATGCCCTGGATGTAGTCGACGCTGTCGGCCGGCGTGGTGCTGGTGCCCGCGCCGTTCTGGCGATCCCAGGTCACGGCCGCCGCAAAGCCGCCCGCGTTGTAGCCGACGCCCAGGTCGTACTTGGACGAACTCTTGAAGCTGCCCGCCACCTCGCCCAGCGCCACGGTGGCGCCCAGCTTGACGCCGCCGAACGTGCCGTCATAGCGGACCATGTTGGTGGCGCGCGTGAACATGCCATCCTTGCGGCCGCCCGTGGCGTTGGACGACGTCGCCCACGAGTAGTTCGGCGCGTAGCCCATCGGGTCGAACGGCAGCATGAAATCGTAAGTCGTGGTGAAGTCGCGGCCCATCAGTACCCGGCCGTACTTGCCGGACAGGCCCACCGTCGCGCGGCGGTCGAACAGCGTGTTGTCGGTGTCGAGCTTGCCGGTATCCACCGCGATGCCGGATTCGAGCACGAACACGGCCTTCAGGCCACCGCCCAGGTCTTCCGTGCCGCGCAGGCCCCAGCGGGACGTGTTCTTGCCGCCCGAGGTCATCTTGACCGTGGAGGTGCCGCCCGGGCCCGCATGATTCACGTACTCGATGCCGGAGTCGACGAGGCCGTACAGCGTCACGCTGGACTGCGCCGCCGCGCCACCCGATACCGCGCAACCCAACGCGGCCAGGGTCAATGCCTTCCCTTTCATACCAGTCTCCCAGTGTCGTTCTAGTTGTGGAACGGCACGGATGGTATGGGAGCCTCACTTTCAGATCGCTTTCGAAATTCCCGTCATTTCAGGCTGTTGCACGGCCTCGGATTGGGGGTTTCCCTAGCTAGGCACGGACTGTCGCTTGCGGGTATCACTCCACGCGGCCATCTGTCGGCCGCATCATCCCTCCCTGCCGTCGTGCCGTATCCCTGCCATGCGTATCCTGCTTGCCGAAGACAACCTGAAACTGGCCGCCTCCCTTGTGGAGTCGCTGAGCCAGACCGGCTTCACGGTCGATTGCATGCATGACGGGGCCAGTGCGGACCACTTGCTGACCACGCAGGACTACGCGCTGGCGATCCTCGATATCGGCCTGCCGCGCCTCGACGGGCTGGAGGTGCTGCGTCGGCTGCGCCAGCGGCGCAATGCGGTGCCCGTGCTGGTCCTGACGGCCCATGGATCGGTGGAAGACCGCGTGCGCGGGCTCGACCTGGGCGCCGACGACTACCTGGCCAAGCCATTCGCCCTGAGCGAGCTGGAGGCGCGCGCACGCGCGCTGATCCGCCGCAGCCACGGGCACGACCGGACCGAACTCCACTGCGGCCCGCTCCACTACGACAGCGTCAGCCGCGCCTTCACGCTGCATGGCGAACTGCTGGCGCTGACCGGCCGCGAACGCGCAGTGCTGGAAATCCTGCTGCTGCGCGATGGCCGCGCCGTCAACAAGGCGGCGCTGTCCGAGAAGATCTTCGGGATCGACGAATCGGTCAACGCGGATGCCATCGAGATCTACGTCTATCGCCTGCGGAAGAAGCTGGAAGGCAGCGGCGTGGGCATTGTCACGCTGCGCGGGTTGGGCTACCTGCTGGAAGCGCGCGAATCCCCTGCCGAGGCCGCGCGCCCATGAGGGCCGCCAGCCTGCGCCTGCAACTCACGCTCTGGTTGTTGCTGCCGCTGCTGGGCCTGCTGGCGCTGGATGCCTGGCTGACGGACCGGCGCGCCATGGCGGCGGCGCATCATGCATTCGACCGCACGCTGGCCGCATCGCTCAAGTCGATGCGCGAAGGCATCAGCCTGCGCGATGGCCGCGTGGAAGTGGAAGTCCCCTACCTGGCGCTGGAGGTCTTCGATGCCGAAGCCGGATCGCGCATCTACTACCAGATCCGCGACGACCATGGCGTCACGATCACCGGCTACGAGGGCCTGCCGATGCCGCCCGAGCCGGTGCGCTCGCTCTATCGCACCCAGTTCTACGACGCCGAATACCGTGGCGAGCCGCTGCGCATGGCCGCGATGCCACTACCGCTGCACGATGTGCGATCCGCGCGCACGCAACTGGTCTGGGTGCTCGTGGCGGAGACCACCGAGCCGCGCGAGCAGCTTGCGCAGGACATCCTGGTGGGGTCGCTGCTGCAGGAGCTGATGCTGGTCAGCCTGGCGCTCGTCATCGTCTGGTTCGGCGTGCAGCGCGGCCTGCGGCCATTGCGGCGCCTCTCCGATACGATGACCGCGCGCGGCCCCGACGACCTCGAGCCACTCGCGGACGCCGCCCTGCCCGTCGAAACCAAGCCGCTGGTGCTGGCCGTCAACCAGTACGTGGCCCGCCTGCACGGCATGGTGCAGGGACGCAAGCGCTTCTTTGCGGACGCGGCGCACCAGCTCAAGACGCCGCTGGCCATCATCCAGGCCGAATCCGAACTGGCCCTGCGCGAGCAGGACCTGCCGGGCGTGCGCGCGCACGTCGAGCGGCTGCATGGCTCCGTCCGTCAGGCCGCCAAGGAAGTGGAACAACTGCTGTCCCTGTCGCGGCTGGAGCCGGACAGCGGCTACGCGCCTACGTTGCGGCGGCTGCGGCTCGATACGATCGCGCAGGCCGTGGCACTGGAATGGGCACCGCTCGCGCGGCGCGATGGGGTGGACCTGGGCTTTGAAGGCGACACGGCGGTGGAGATCAACGGTCAGCCGGACCTGCTGCAAGAGATGCTGGGCAACCTGATCGACAACGCGATCCGCTATGCGGGGGCCGGGTCCATCGTCACGGTGCGGATCGATGGACCGTGCCTGTTCGTCGAGGATAACGGCCCGGGAGTCGCCACGTTCGAGCGGGATTCGGTGTTCCATCGCTTCTATCGCGGCGAGGCCAGCGCGGCACGCGCGGGCAGCGGGCTGGGGCTGTCGATCGTTCGCGAGATCGCGCGCCTGCATGACGCCACGGTCGCGTTGGCGGAAACGCAAGGCGGCGGGCTGACCGTCGCGGTGCGGTTCCCGCCAGCTTCCTGACGACGACGGGCGCGGCCCGTCAGACCAATCGGACCAATCCGCCCGGTCAGGCGTGGCCAGTGACCTTGGTGATCCGGCGCTCGAACCACTCGTCGAGCATCGCCTTTTCATACCGCAGCCGGTCCGCGTAGCCATACAGGTTGACGCCCCATGTGAAGTTCATGTTGGCCAGACGCTCCTGGCCGCTGGCGACGACTTCCTCGCCATGCTTGAGCACGTAGCGCAATGACATGCGCGGCCACGCCGCATCGCGAATCACCCTGACCTGCGATGAGTAGCGCCAGTCGACGTAGCCGGCCAGATCGATGTCGAGTACCTCGATGCTGAGCGCATAGCCTTCGGGCAGGTTCCGGGCGGCGAGCCTGGCCAGGTGCTGGCTGATGTCGTCGAGCACTTGCCGGTCGCTACCGTACGACTGCGACCATGCTGCATCGGTAAAGGTCTCGGGGTGGATAAACGTCACGGACAGTGTGCCGGACGGATGGTCGGCCACGGGTGGAGACGGTGCGGCGCCGACGATGGCCGGCAGCCCCAGCGACACGATCGCGGCCAGCGTGGGAATGGTGTACCTGGACATGGCATCAATGCCTCGCTACAGGTCTGCACGGCTGGGAATAGCGGCAGATGACAACATCCGCCGCCCGGCGTCCAGCCGGCGAGGCCGGGCTGTCTACAGCATAGTTCACCCGCCTGCCCGAGGCGCGGGACGCAGGCCCCGACCGGTGCGCGCTCCGGGGATCTATGTGCGCGACAGGTTGGCGCGTACGCGTTGCAACAGGCCGATGAACTGGTCGGCTTCGGCCGGGGTCAGGCCGTCGAGCGCCTGCTCGGCCACCAGGTCTCCGACCCTGCGTGCCGCGTCCAGCGCCTGGCCCGCCTTGTCGGTCATGCGTACCATGCGCTCGCGACGATCCTCGGGGTTGGGCCGGCGTGCGATCCATCCGCCCTCTTCCATGCGGTCCAGCAGCCGCCCGGCCGAGATCGGCGCGACTTCCATCAGGTCCGCCAGCGATGCCTGATTCACTTCGCCGTAGTGCGACAGGTAGGCCAGCGCCCGGTACTGGGCCCGCGTCAGGTCAAGCGAGGTGCGGGCGAGCTCGTCGAACCGCTTGCCGGACAGCCGGCCGACGTCCGCCACCAGGAAGCCGAAGCGCTTTTCGAGATTCATTTCCATCGCGCGGTGAGAGGGAGTTCGTCGCCCGAAACGTACTGTCGCGGCGCGACAGCGGGGCCGCCACATTGTGGCGCGACCTGATCTAAGCTGGTAGCCTGATGCGACCCCTTCAGGCGGAGAAGCAATGCCCACCTATGACTATCGGTGTGATGACTGTGGCGACTTCGCGCTGATGCGGCCGATTGCCCGGCGCGATGAGCCGGCGGCCTGCCCTCGGTGCGGGGCGATGGCGGCACGCGCGCTGGTGGCCGCACCGGCGCTGGCGGGCAGTGACAGCAGCGGATCGGCATCGAACGAATCATCGAGCCACGGCGCGGGATGTGCGTGCTGCGGGCCGGTCAAGCTGGCCGGCCGCTCGGATGGGCCGGGAATGCGCAGGGGCGGCGCGCGCTGATCGACGCCAGACCGCGACGGCCAAATCGCGACGAGCATAGCGCCCATGGATTCGACCTAGAGGCCCCCGGTTCCCGCGCGGAACGCGTCGCCAATCTGCGTGACCAGCCGCATCAGGTGCGGCTCGAGTTCGCGAGCGGCCTCCGCCACGGAGGCGCGGGTCGACAGACTGACGTTAAGCACATGCACCGGATGATGTCCCAGCCGCAGCGGCGCGGACATCGCCACCACTTCGGGTTGCCAGCTGGCCGCGCACCAGCCGCGCCGCTGGACCTGCGCCACGGCATCGAGGATTTCCGCCTCCAGTTCGGCCCAGCCGGCGGGAAACCGCCGCGCGAACACGGCCATCAGGCCCTGCCGCTCGTCGGCGGGCGCCACGGCCAGCCAGGCACGTCCGAGCGAGGTCAGCGCCATCGGCACGCGCTGCCCGGTCACGACGGTGCGCAGTGACACCTTGCGGCTGTAGCGGATCGATTCGAGATAGACCATCTCGTCGCGGTCGGCCATCGCCAGCCCGACGTTGAGATGTTCGGCCTGGGCCAGTTCGCGCATCAGTGGTGCCGCCACATGCAACACCGCGGACCCGGTGTGCATCGCGTGCGCCAGACTGAGGACCGGTGCCCCGAGCCGGTAGGCGCGCAGCGCGGCATCGTATTGAAGAAAGCCGGTATCAACGAGACTCTGGGTCAGCCGCGAGACGGTCGAACGTGCCAGTCCGGTACGCTCGGCGAGGTCGCCGTTGCCCAGCACATCGGAACCGGGCCGGAAGGCCCGCAGGATCTCGATGCCGCGTTCGAGCGAGCGATTGGCCAGCGTGCTGGCCGGGCGGCCACGAGCCCGGCTGCGGGCGTCCTGCGTATCCACGGTGCTGTCTCCTGCGCGTCGCTTTTGCGTTGTTGTTCTGCAATTCCGTCAAGCGGAAATGTCAGACGCGAGTCTCGCACAAATCAGGAGCGCCCGTGCGGGCCGGATCTCGGGCTGGAGGGCTCTCAGGCCAGCCACTCGGCCAGCACGGTGTTGATGGCGTCGTGGGCCTCGAACTGGACCCAGTGCCCCGCACCCGGAATAAATGCGCCCCGGCGATCGGGACGGCCTGTCACCAGCTGGTCCAGCACCGCGCGCGGATCGGCCGTCACGTCGTGCTCGCCGTAGGCCACCAGCACCGGGCCGCCGAAGCGGTCGAGCGCATCCGCCAGGCCGCCGGCGCGCGAAATGTGCTTGCTGCGAAAGCGCGCATGACGGCAGGACTCCGTGTAGGCCAGCAGCGCCAGCGCATCCACGCTGGCGGGGTCCGCGATCATGAATGCCTCGACGTTGTGGCGCATCGCCTGCGTGAGCGCCTCGGCCCCTTCGGCGCGGCGCCAGTCGACCAGCGCCGTCTGCTGCCGCCGGACGCCGCCGTGGCCGCCCGGCCCAAGCAGTGCCAGACGGCGCACACCCGGCAACTGGCTGGCGAGATGCGACGCCGTCAGCCCGCCGAAAGAGAACCCGACCAGATCCACCGCGTGCGTGCCGGGCAATTCGGCAAAGCCCGCCACCACCGCGTCGATCAGGGACTGCAGCGCCCCGTCCGCCGGATCGCCCGATTCGCCGTAACCCGGCAGGTCCGGCGCCCAGACCGTATGCCGCGCCGCGAGCGCCTCGATATTGCGGACCCAATGCAGCCAGCTGCCGTGGCCGCCATGCACCAGCAGCACGGCCGGGCCACTGCCGAAACGCCGCCAGACGATGCGGCAGCCGCCCGCGTCCGTGATAAAGGTCGTGGCCTGCTGCATCAGCCACTCGACCTCCGCCGCCGCGTTTGCTGCGCTTGCCGCGTTTGCCACGCCTGCCTCATTTACCGTCACGCGCTCCGCGGATGCCGTCATCATCGCTCCCTTCCCTGTCATGCCTCGCCAATCACCACCACGCCGTCCGCCGCGCGCACGCCCTGCCCGGCGGGCAGCACGAAGACGGGGTTGATTTCCGCCTCGACCAGCCGTGTGCCAACCGATGCCGTCATCACCGAAAACGCGACAATAGCATCCGCCAGCGCCTCCACGTCGGCTTTAGGCCGGCCACGGTAGCCATCGAGCAGCGGCCACGTCTTCAGGTCGCGGATCATGGACAGGGCCTCGTCACGCGAGAGGCCACCCGTTGGCGGCAGCAGGCGCATGGTGGTGTCCTGGAACAATTCGGCCGTGACCCCACCCATGCCGAGCAGGATCGCCGTGCCGAGCGCATCGCGGTGCATGCCGAGGATCAGCTCCACGCCACCGCTGACCATCTCCTGCACCAGGAAGCGCGTCGGCGCGTCACCGGTGTGCGCTTTCACGTCATCGGCCATCCTGGCCAGCCGGGCCGGAATGTCCTGCGGCGCGATATTGACCGCCACGCCGCCGATGTCGCTCTTGTGCGTGATGGTGGACGACAGGATCTTGAGCACCACGCGATCACCGAGATCGCGCGCGGCCCTGGCGGCGGCGTCTGCATCCGTCACCACGACTTCCCGCACGCCCGGCAGGCCGAAGCGCGCAAACAGTTGCTTGGCGCCGGCCTCGTCGAGCGATCCGGGCTGCAGGTCGGACGTATCGACGTCGGCACGGATCGCGGCGCCCTGCGCGGGTGCCAGCGACTTCAGTTGCCCGGCGGCCAGCATCGCGCCGAGCGCCACGGCGCACGATTCCGGCGCGCTGAACGCCGGCACGCCGCGCTGGTTCAGCACCGCCGCCACCTGCGGCGCGTGCGGGCTGACGTAGGCCAGCACCGGCTTGTCGCTCTCCGGCAGGCAGTCGCGGATCGCATTGGCCATCAGGTCCGGCATGGCCAGCCCGGATGAGCCGACGATGATCGCCACTGCGTCGTACGACGGGCTGGCCAGCAATGCGCGAATCGCACCGCGCAGCAGGTCGGGTTGCAGGCCCGCCAGCGTCACGTCGATGGGGTTGCGGTCCAGCGCCGCGTGGTCGCCCTTCTGCAGCCCCCGCAGGCGATCGGCGGTGGCCGCGTCGGGCGCCGGGGTTTCAAAGCCGGACACGCCCAGGCTGTCGGACACCAGCGTGCCGGCGCCGCCCGTCGAGGTCAGCACCGCCACGCGATTGCCATGCAGCACGCGGCCCGTGGCAAGCGCCGCGGGAATATCGAGAAGATCCGCGAAGGTCTGCGCGCGGATCACGCCCACCTGCCGGAACAGCGCGTCGTACATCTTGTCGGCCCCGGCCATGGCGCCCGTGTGCGACACCGCCGCGCGGGCCCCGGCTTCCGAGCGGCCGATCTTGAACGCCACCACGGGCTTGCCCGCCGCCGCGGCCTTCAGCGCCGCCGCGCGGAATTTCTCGGGATGCCGCACGCTTTCCACGTACAGCGCGATCACCCGCGTGGCGTCGTCATCGGCCAGGTAGTCGATGAAGTCGGCCAGGTCCAGGTCCGCCTCATTGCTGGTGGAAACCAGCTTGGACAGCCCGATCCCACGCGCCGCCGCACGCGACAGCAGCGCACCGAGGATGCCGCCGCTCTGCGACACCACGCCGATGCTGCCCGCCGGAAAGTGTTCCATTTCCAGCGCGCCGCTGGCCGACAACGGAATGCTGTCGGTCAGGTTGACGAGGCCGATGGTGTTGGGCCCGAGCAAGCGCATGCTGCCCGCGGCCTCGATCAGTTCCGCCTGCCGGCGCGCGCCCTCGGCACCCGTTTCCGTATAGCCGCTGGCCAGCACGATCGCCGCGCCCGTGCCGCGCCGTGCCAGCTCGCGCACCGCGTGATGCGCGCGTTCCGCGCCCAGCAGCACGATGCCGACGTCCGGCACCTCGGGCAGCGAACCGATATCCGGATAGCAGCGCAGCCCGTCGATGGCATCCACCTTGGGATTGACCGGATAGATCGCGCCCTCAAAGCCGTGGCGCGTCAGGTACGACACCGGGCGGCCCGCCGTCTTGTTGGGATCGGCCGATGCGCCGATCACGGCCACGCTGCGCGGCTTGACCAGGCGCGCGATGGCGGCGGACGTGGAGGTCATCAGTTCGGTCGCCATCGCTCAGCCCTTTGCAGCGGCCGTCTTGGCCAGGAAGGCCAGCACGGATTCCCGGTGCTCGGCGCTGGTGTAGCAGATGCCCTGTGCCTGGCTGCCTTGCCCGAAGACCTGGTCGGCGGTCAGCTCGAAGGTCTGGTTCAGGATGCTCTTGCCCAGCGCCAGTGCGGTCGGCGAGCCGTGGGACAGTTCGGCGGCCCACGTCAGCGCATCGCCGAGCAACGTCTCTGACGACGACAGCCGGTCGGCGATGCCAAGCTTCAGCGCCTCGGCAGCGTCCACCTTGCGGCCCGAGAAAATCAGCTCCTTGGCCGCAGGCAGGCCCGTGCGGCGCGGCAGGAAGTACATGCCGCCGCCATCGGGAATCAGGCCACGGTGGATATACGACCACGTGAAGCTGGCGGCGTCCGATGCGATCACGAAATCGCAGGCCATCGCCATGTCGGCACCCAGCCCGTTGGCGCCGCCATTGACGGCGGCAATGGTCGGCTTGGGCATGTTGTGCAGCAAGCCCACGGAATGATGCACGCGCTGCTGGCGGGTCCAGCCATTGAAGCCCACCTCTCCCGGCGGCGCGTCCATGCGGCGCTGCATGCCGGCGACATCGCCACCCGCGCAGAAGCCCTTGCCGGCACCGGTCAGCACCAGCGCGCGGATGGCGCGGTCGGCGGTCACGCGTTCCAGCGCGGTAATCAGCTCGGTGCGCATGTCGTCGCTGATCGCGTTGCGTTTTTCGGGACGATTCAGGGTCAGCACGGCAATGCCGTCGCGGACGTCGAGCTGGATCAGGTTGAAATCGGTCATGGTGAAGTTCTCGGAAAATTCGGGCGAAATCAGTTCAGGGTGATCCTGGCGTCCTTGACGACCTTGCTCCAGCGCACCTCTTCGCCGCGCACGTAGCGGGCGAGTTCCTCGGGTGTGCCGGGGCTGACGATCAGGCCCTCGGCATCGGCGCGCTTGCGGAATGCCTCGGTGGTCACGGCCTTGTGCGCGGCGGCGTTGAGGCGGGCGATCACCGGCGCAGGCGTGCCGGCGGGGACGAACAGGCCATACCAGCTTTCGGCGACGTAGCCGGGCACGCCGCTCTCGGCGATGGTCGGCACCTTGGACAGATCGGGGCTGGCCGAACGCTGGGCGCTGGTGACGCCGAGCGCGCGCAGCTTGCCGGATTCCAGCAGGTTGCCGACAGCGGAGGCCGTGGCGAACATCAGGTCCACCTGGCCACCCAGCAGGTCGGTAATGGCGGGGCCGGCGCCCTTGTAGGGGATGTGGTTCAGGTCGACCTTGGCCAGGCTCTTGAACAGTTCCCCGGCCAGATGCGCGGACGTGCCCGGGCCTTGCGAGGCAAACGAGATGCGGCCCGGCTGGGCCTTGGCCGCCGCGATCACGTCGCGCACCGATTTGTACGGGCTGTCCGCGCGCACCACCAGCACATTGGGCGAGCGGCCCACCAGCATGACGGGCGCGAACGCCTTGTCGGTGGTATACGGCAGCTTGGGCTGCAGGCTCGGGTTGACGGCATGCGCGAAGGTGGCCATGACCAGCGTGTAGCCATCCGGCGCGCTCTTGGCCACGTTGTCCGTGCCGATAATCGTGCCGCCGCCGGGGCGGTTGTCGACGACGACGGTCTGGCCCAGGTCCTGCCCCATCGCCACGCCCATCGCGCGGGCAATCAGGTCCGTTCCGCCACCCGGCGAGAACGGCACCACGATGCGGATCGGCTTGTCGGGGAACGTGGAGGCCGCGGCGTGCGTGGTGGCGGGCGCCGAGGCGCCCAGGATCGCGAACATCGCGGATGCGGATACCACGGCCAGCCGGCCGGCGGCGCGGAAATAAGGGAATGCCAAGGCTGTCTCCTGTTGCTGTTGTCGCGTCACCCGCAGGGATCGGACGGCACGTCTTCAATGGCTACAGCGTAGGCGCATGCGTCGTTTCACGCAGCCCGTCAATTCCGTTTGGTGGAATTGAATCGCACGCGAGTACCGCATGGAGGCGGCGTCGCCAGGTCCGCAAGCGACGGCCAAACCTGGACGAATGGGTATGCGGAACGGACGGAACGTATCCAATGCCCCGGCCTTGCGATCCATACTGGAAACCAGCCAGACAGGGATGGCCGCGCGTCATGCGCGACCCCGCCGGATGCCAGCGCGGCACCCCTTGTCGCAACGTTCCCAGACTACCCATTGGAGGTAAAAGATGACTCAATCCCGCTTATCGTCGATGCCGGCGCCGGAACTCCATGTGACGGAATGGCTGAATACGCCGCAGCCCATCACATTGCGCGACTTGCGCGGCAAGGTGGTGGTGATCCACGCATTCCAGATGCTTTGCCCCGGCTGCGTTTCACATGGGATTCCGCAGGCGGAACGCATTCGCCGGACGTTTCGCGACGACGTGGCGGTGATCGGCCTGCATTCGGTCTTCGAGCACCATGCCGTCATGACCGTCGACGCGCTGAAGGTCTTTCTCCACGAATATCGCGTGAGCATCCCGATCGGCGTGGATCAGCCGACGCCCGGGCAAGCGGTGCCGATGACGATGCAGGCCTATGGCATGCGTGGCACGCCAAGCCTGATCGTGCTGGACAAGGCGGGCAATATTCGCCTCCACCATTTCGGGCAAGCCGATGACATGGCGGTCGGCGCATTGATCGGGCAACTGGTGGGCGAGACGCCGCCGTCCGATGCTCCTGCGGAACAGGCCCCGATGGCGAATGGCGAGCGACCGGCAACAGGCTGCGACACCGGCGCCTGCGCGCGCGAGGCGTCGTGAAGCAGGCAAAAAAATGGACGGCCGCGAGAGAGAGCGAATGGCCGTCCTTAAGGGAGCTTAAGTGGAGCTCAAGTGGAGCGTAAGCGGAGTGGTCAGGCGCGCAGGTGCGCTACGACATCAGGATTGGCGAGGTTCACCGGTTTGCCGGCGAAGAAGCTGTTGAGATTGTCGAAGGCGGTGCCGTAGTAGGCCTCGTAGTTATCCTTCTCGACAAAGCCGATGTGGGGCGTGCAGAGCGCGTTATTGAGCGTGAGCAGCGGATCGTCGGCGCCGAGCACCGGCTCGCGTTCGTAGGCGTCCACGGCGGCAAAGCCCGGCCGCCCCGCGCGCAGCGCATCGGCCAGCACGCCGGGCGGAATCAGCTCCGCGCGGCTCGTATTGACCAGCAATCCCGTCGGCTTCATGCGGGCGAGATCGGCGGCCGTGACGATGCCCTCCGAGTCCTTTGTCAGGCGGATATGGAGCGTGACGATATCGCTGTCGGCAAAGAACGCCTCGCGCGAAGGCGCCACCTCGAAGCCGTCCGCGCGGGCATCGGCGGTGGAGCCTTCGCGCCCCCATACCCACACCTTCATGCCGAACGCGCGCCCAAAGCCCGCCACCTGCTTGCCAATGCGGCCATAGCTCCAGACCCCCAGGCGCTGGCCGCGCAACTGCTGCCCCAGATGGCCCTGCCACTGGCCGGCGCGCAAGCGGTTGACCTCGGCCACCAGATGCCGGCGGCTGGCCAGCATCAGCGCCCAGGCCAGTTCGGCCGTTGCGGCGCCGGACCCGCTGCCCTCCGCCACGGCAATGCCGCGCGCGGAGCAGGCCGCGAGGTCGATGTGGCCCGCAACCTTGCCGGTCTGGCTGATCAGCCGCAGGCGCGGCAGGCGATCCAGCAATGCGGCGGTGATGACCGTACGCTCGCGCGTCAGCACGATGGCATCGGCATCGCCCAGCCGGGCAGCCAGCGCGTCGATATCCTTGACGTTGTCGTGGTAGACCGTCACGTCGTGACCGGCCAGCCGGGCAAAGCAATCCAGGGTCCGCACGCAGTCCTGGTAGTCATCGGGAATGGCGATTCGCATGATGGAAGTAGGCGTTACAGGCGGTGAAATTACGAGAGGGTGATGTGGAGGCGGTGGACGACGTCTTGCCAGCTCGCCAGATCCTTGCGGATCAGCGCGCCGAACTCCGCCGGGGGCATGCCGCCGGGATCGATGCCCTGCTCGTGCAGGTATTGCACGCCGGCGGGACTTTGCAGCGCGGCGCGGATCTCGTCGTAGAGCCGTTGCTGCACCGGTGCCGGCGTCCCAGCGCGCACCAGCATGCCGTACCACGCGTGGATATCGAAGCCGGGATAGCCGCATGCGGCCACCGTCGGCACGTCGGGCAACACCTTCGCCCCGCTGGCCGGCGCCACGGCCAGCGCACGCAGCTTGCCCGCTCGCAGGTAAGGCAGCGCCGTGGGCGTGTCGAGGAACATGAAGTGAATCTGGCCGCCCAGCAGGTCCGTGACGGCGGGCGAAGCCCCGCGATACGGCGCGTGCACGACCTGGATGCCGGCACGGTCCGCAAATAGCGCGCCGGCCAGGTGCGCGGAGGTGCCGGGCCCCGAGGAGCCATAGCTCATCGACCCGCCCGCGCGCTTCGCCTGCGCCACCAGTTCCTGCAGTGTCCTGGCGGGCGCGTCGGCGCGCACCACCAGCACGTGGGGAATAAAGCCGACGACCGTCACCGGCGCGAAGTCCTTGTCCGCCACGTAGGGCACGGACGGCATCAGCGCGGGGTTGGTGACGAGCTGGATCGACGACAGCACCATCGTGTAGCCGTCCGCCGGCGCGCTGGTGACCTGTCCCAATCCGATCACGCCCCCGGCGCCCGGCCGGTTTTCCACGACGACGGGCTGACCCAGGCTGCCGCCCATCTGGCGCGACAGCAGCCGCGCAATCGCATCGACCGGGCCGCCAGCCGCGAACGGCACGACCAGCCGCAAAGGCTTGTCGGGGTACGTGGCCGCGCGGGCCGATGGCAGCCAGCCGGCGGCCAGCGCGGCGGGCGCCGCCTTGAGCAGCACGCGCCGGCGGGCATCCACGGGGCCTCCTGTCGATGCCGTCGACTCTGTCGGTGACGTCGGTGCCGTCGGATCGATGGGCGGGAGGGCAAAACGGGTCATGCGGAAGTCTCCGGCAGTCTCCGGTACGCCCGTTGCCTTGTCGCAATCGGGGTCCGGCTGTTATTGAATCCGCACAGTGTAGGAAGAAATCCACCGGCCAGAAGCATCGATTTCCATGCCGTGGAAATGATGCGCGGCCACGGCTGTCCGGCGTGCCGTGCGTCGCCTAGATTACCTGTTGCGCCTCGCGCCCGCGCCGCCGCATGGGCATTTCCGCCATGCCGCTATGCCGCTGCCGTGCCGGGCGCGCGCGTATGTCCCCAGCACCCTGACAATCACAAGACAAACAGAGGAGCACCATGCCGGCCTACACATTGCAGGTCAACGGCCAGACCCGGACCGTCGACGTCGATAGCGATACCCCCCTGCTCTACGTCCTGCGCGACGACCTTGGCCTGCACGGCCCGAAATTCGGTTGCGGGCTCGGCCAGTGCGGCGCCTGCACCGTGTTGTTTAACGGCGCGGCCACGCGGTCATGCGTGCTGCCCGTGTCGTCCGTCGGCGACGCCAAGGTCACCACGCTGGAAGGACTCGGCACGCCCGAGCACCCGCATCCCGTGCAGGCCGCCTTCATCGCCGAACAGGCGGCGCAATGCGGCTACTGCATCAACGGCATGGTGATGACGTCGGTGGGGCTGCTGTCCCAGACGGCGAAGCCCACGGAAACGCAGATTCGCGACGCGCTGGCCGGCAACCTGTGCCGCTGTGGCACGCACACCCGGATCATCAAGGCCGTGCAACGTGCCGCCGGCACGCCGGTGAAGGAGGCCTGAGCCATGGATCGCCGCACTTTTCTCAAGGGTTCAGGCGGGTTGGTGGTGTCGTTCACGCTGCCGGGGCTGCTGGCCCCTGCCAGTGCCCGGGGGCTGACCGCCGTCGATGCCGCCGGACAGACCGTGACGAAGGCGTCCACGGTGAAGGGCCAGGTCGACGCCTGGCTGGCGATCGCGCCGGACGGCCGCGTGACGGTGTATAGCGGCAAGGTGGACCTGGGCACGGGCGCCCGCACGGCCCTGGCGCAGATGGTGGCCGAGGAACTCGACGTGCCATTCGGCAACGTCGACATGATCATGGGCGACACGCTGCTGACGCTGGACCAGGGCCAGACTGCCGGCAGCCTGACGATCCAGGATGGCGGCGGTACGCTGCGACGGGCGGCCGCCAGCGCGCGACAGGCGCTGGTGTCGCGCGTCGCGGCGCAGTGGGCCGTCACGGCGGACGCGTTGACCGTCATCGACGGCGTCATCGCCACGCGTGCCGGGGATCGCCACATCGGCTATGGCGAACTCGTCGCCGGCAAGCCACTGGAGGTGGCGCTGGACCCCAAGGTGCCGCTGAAGGCGCCGGCGGACCGCAAGCTGGTCGGCAAGACCGTGGCGCGCGTCGATATCCCCGGCAAGGTCACCGGCCAGTTCACCTTCATGCAAGACTTCAAACTGCCCGGCATGCTGCATGCGCGGGTCATCCGCCCGGCCGGACCCGGCGCGCGGCTGGTCAGCGTCGACGAGAACTCGATCCGCGACCTGCCCGGCGTGCGCATCGTCCGCAAGCAGGACTTCCTGGCCGTGCTGAGCCCGAGCGAATGGGGCGCGGTCAAGGCCGCGCACCTGCTGAAGGTGCAGTGGGACGATCAACCGCACTTCCCTCCGCAGGATCAGATGTACACCTACTGGCGCGGGTTGCCGGTGAACAAGGTGGAAACCGCCGCCGACAAGGGCGACACCGCCGCGGCGCTGGCCGGCGCCAGCAAGCGGCTCAAGGCGACCTACGAATTTCCGCCGCATACGCACGGGTCGATCGGACCCGCCTGCGCCGTGGCGGACTTCCACGACGGCCAGTGCACGATCTGGTCGGCCGCGCAGTCCACCCACTCGCTGCAGGGGGAGATCGCCGTCACGCTTGGCCTCGACAAGGCGAGCGTCCGGCTGATCTATCTGGACGGCGCCGGCTGCTATGGCCGCAATGGCCACGAGGATTGCTCGGCCGACGCTGCGCTGGTCTCGCAACTGGCCGGCGCGCCGGTGCGTGTGCAATGGATGCGCGCCGACGAGCACGGCTGGGACCCCAAGAGCCCGCCCACCGCCGTCGACCTCGAGGGCGGCCTGGACGCGCAGCACCGTCCGCTGGCCTGGAAGTCGGACTTCTACGTGGCGGCGCAGAAAGGCACCATCGAGGAATTTCCGCTGCTGGCAACGATCACGTCCGGCATTCCGCGCGCCTCCTACGTTACCGGCAATATCCAGAAGAACGCGGACATCCTCTACACCTTGCCCAACGTCAGCACCAAGGTTCACAAGCTGACCGACAGCGCATTCCGCACGGCGCACCTGCGCTCGCCGGGCCGCCTGCAGAACGCCTTTGCCAACGAAGCCTTCTTCGACGAACTGGCCGCCGCGGCCGGTGCGGACCCGCTGCAATGGCGGCTGGATTACCTGCCCGATCCGCGCGCCCGCGCCGTGCTGGAGGACGTGGCCAGGCTGGCCGGCTGGAATGCGAAGACCGCCCGCGCGATACGCCGCAAGGGCGACCCGCGCGATGTGGTGCGCGGCCGTGGTCTGGCATTCGTCCGCTACGACAACGACCGGACTTACGTGGCCACCGTGCTGGAAGTGGCCGTCAACAAGAAGGATGGCCATATCCGCGTGACCGACGTCTGGTGCAGCCATGACTGCGGGCAGATCATCAACCCGGACGGCACGCGCAACCAGATCGAAGGCGGCATCGTCCAGACCATCAGTCGCGTGCTGCTGGAGGAATTGCAGTTCGATGCGCATCGCGTGACGTCGCTTGACTGGGCCAGCTATCCGATCCTGCGCTTTCCCGACGTGCCCCGGATCACGGTCAGCCTGATCGACCGCCCCGAGGCGCCACCCTGGGGCGCCGGGGAAATGGCGCCGGCGACGATCCCGGCTGCGATCTCCAACGCGGTCTTCGCCGCCACGGGCGTGCGCCTGCGCTCGGTGCCGTTCCTGCCACCCAAGCTGCTGGCCGGGCTGAAGGCCGCACCGGCAAAGGGGCGCGCGACGGCCTGAGCGGCCCGCGGACATCGCTTATCGGGGTATTAGCGATATCCAATTGGGAATCATGGGCGGGCGCGCCCACAATGCTTCGCATAGGTGGCTTTGCCAGCCTTGCCACCTGTACGAGACATTTGTGCGCGCCCGACCATGCCCCCGACCCTCGACACCGCCACCCTGCCCGCTGCCTCGCCCGCCACCGTCGGCGCCACCATAGCCGATACGCCGGCGGCACGCGTCCCGCGTTCGCGCGCCGCCTTCCTGGGCGCCGGCGCGCTGGTGGCCGTGGGTTACATGGACCCGGGCAACTGGGCGACCGCCATCTCCGGCGGAGCCAAGTACGGCTACAGCCTGCTGGTTGTCGTCGCCACCGCCAGCCTGGTGGCGATCCTGCTCCAGTGGATCGCCGCGCGCCTGGGCGTGGTCACCGGGCGCGACCTCGCGCAACTGAGCCGCGAACGGTTTTCGCGGCGCACCGTGGTGGCACTCTGGATCGCCAGCGAGATCGCGATCATCGCCTGCGATGTCGCGGAGGTCGTCGGCAGTGCCGTGGCGCTGCAACTGCTACTCCATGTGAACCTGTGGGTCGGCGTGCTGATGTCGGCCGTCGCCACCGTGGCGATGCTGGCCGTCCAGCGCCACGGGCAGCGCACGATGGAAGCGATGGTGGCCGGGCTGATCCTGCTGGTGGCGCTGTGCTTTGTCGCGCAACTGGCGATGGCCCAGCCCGACTGGGCCGCCGTGGCCGGCGGCTTCGCGCCCTCCCCGGAACTGGTGCGGAATGCCGGCATGGTGTGGCTGGCGGCAGGCATCGTCGGCGCCACGGTGATGCCGCACAACCTTTACCTGCACTCGTCGCTGGTGCGCCGCCACGCGCCCCGGCAAGGCAGCGCCGGCACGCGTCGCCGGGCCATGGTGCAAACGCTGCGCGGCGTCAATCTCGACACCTTCGGCTCGCTGGGTTTTGCTTTCCTGATCAACGCGGCGCTGCTGATCGTGGCCGCCGCCGTCTTCCACGCCAACGGCATCACCGAGGTCAGCGACCTGGCCGATGCCCATCGCCTGCTGGCCCCGCTGCTGCACTCGGACCTGGCCAGCCTGATGTTCGCCGTGGCGTTGCTGGCCTGCGGACTGAATTCCACGCTGACGGGCACGCTCGCCGGCCAGGCGGTGATGGAAGGCTTCCTGAACCTGAAGATGTCGCGCGTGCGCCGCGCACTGCTGACACGCGGGCTGGCCATCGTGCCGGCACTGCTGGCGGTCTGGCTGTTCGGCGAACATGGGTCGGCCCAGTTGCTGGTGGCCAGCCAGGTGGTGTTGAGCTTGTCGCTGCCGCTGGCCGTGGTGCCGCTGATCCGCTTTGGCGCCGATCGCGGCCTGATGGGCGAATGGCGCGTGCGCGGGGTGGCGCTGGCACTGGCCTGGGCATCCGCCGGCCTGATCGTGCTGCTGAACGGCGCGCTGCTCTGGCAAGGCGCGATGGCCTGAGGGCGGGCATCTCCGCCAGCGCGTCTACACCACCGGCTCAAGCTTGCGGTACTGGTTGTAGTGACGGATGGCGCGATGGGGGTCGCCCAGTTCCTCGTGCAGCCGCGCGGCGTTGTAGTGCGCATCGGCAAAGTCCGGGGCGAGGTCGATGCACGCGTGGTAGCTCGCCAGCGCCTCGCGCCTGGCGCCTGCATCCTCCAGTGCGACGCCAAGGTTGAAATGCAGCATGGGCTGCGTCGGCAGGTGTTCCAGCGCCACGCGGTAGCGCGTCACGGCCTCGTCGAATCGTCCCTGTTCGCACAACAGGCAGCCCAGATTCATCCACGCATCGAGGTAGTCGGGCGCAGCCGTCACCGCGCGCTGGTAAGCCGCCACCGCGCCGGCCGGGTCGGTCGGTTCCAGCGACACGGCGTGGTCGAACCACGTGACGGGGTCATCCGGCGGCGCCTGCTTGCGTGGCCGGCGCAGATCGACGACGGCACCACTGCCCGCCGCCTCATCGCTGCCGGCCGCGTCCAGGTCCAGCACGAACTGCCCGGTATCGACATGCCAGCGCCCCTGCCGGTCGTGGACTGTGACGTCGCCACCGACGGCGGTCACGCGCAGGCCAGTCGGCGGACGCCCCTCGCCCAGTCCCTGCAAGCGCCTGAGCGACCGCGTGATATGACGCGTGGGAATGCGGGACTCTCGCAATGACTGCGCCGTCCGCAGCAGCACGATGTCCTGGAACGAAAACCGGTACTCATGCCGCGTGCCGCGCCGGGGGGCGATGACGCCCGCCGCGATCATCGCGGTCACCACGGTACGCGGGATGCCAAGCAGCGCCTGAACATCCCGCATGGAATAGGCTTCCATTGTCGCGCCAGTCCCCTTGCCTGCTATTTGCGCGCCGCGCGCCGGGGCGCCTCGGCCACCGTCGCCGCCGCCCGCTTGGCGGTCTTGCGTGGCGCGGGCTCCGCCGTGGCCTTGGCGGCGGTCTTGCCGGCTGCCGGCTGCCGCTTGTTGGCGCCGATGCTCTTGCGCAGCGCCTCCATCAGGTCGATCACCTCGCCGCCTGTTGCCGGCGGGGCTTCAGCGGCCACGGTGATCTTCTTGCCGGCGATCTTCTTGTCGATCTGCGCCAGGATCCGCTGCTTCTCCTCGTCCGTGTAGGCCGACGCGTCGTACCCCTTCACCGAGTTCTGCTCGATCAGCTGCTGCGCCAGCGCCAGTTCGGCCGGTAGCACGTCCGTGCGTTCCACGTGCAGGTCCGCCATGTCGCGCACCTCGTCCGCATAGAGCAGTTGCTGCAGGATCAGGCCGTCGTCGCCCACGCGGATCTGCACCATGTACTGCTTGCCCTTCCACGACCACTTGGCCAGCGCGCAGGTCTTCGTCTTGCGCATGGCCTCCGACAGCAAGTTGTAGGGCTTGGCGCCGCGCTTGTCCGGCCCCAGGTAGTAGGCCTTGTCGTAGTAAATGGGATCGATGGCACCGGCCGGCATGAAGGACACGATGTCGATGGTCTGCTCGGCCGCCTCTTCCAGCGCCTTGAGTTCCTCCGGGTCGAAGGTCACGTAGCGGTCCTTGTCGAACTCGTAGCCCTTGACCATCTCGGACCGTTCCACGACCACGTCTTCCTTCAGGCAGATGTACTGCTGGCGCAGCCGCGATCCGCAGCCCTTGTGCAACAGGTTGAAGCTGATCGCGGACTTGCTCTCGGTGGCCGAGTAAACCTTCACCGGGATGGAAACGAGCCCGAAGCTGATGGATAGCGAGGCGATGGAACGTGCGGCCATGGCGCATACCTCCGGTGAAGCACCTGTCATTCTGGCCAGTCTAGTCCGCCACGCCCGGTCAGTTCCAGCCGCCAACAGCGCAAGTGCCGGAGGGGCCGCGCCAGCAGGCGTGCAGTGGCGATTGAGCGACTCGGACTGACAGGGCACGCCATTGCCAACCGCCGGCAAGCATCATGCGCTGGCCAGCGCCCCGCCCGCGCGTTGCGCCCGATGTTGCCGCCGGTACGCGCCGGGGCCGATCCCGAAATGCTGTGTGAAGACGCGACCGAACGCCGCTTGCGAGGCATAGCCGCATTGCTCGCCGACTGCGGCGGCTGACAGCCCGTCCTGGCGCAGCAGCCGCGCAGCGCGTTCCATGCGCAGCGTGGTCACCAGCTCCAGTGGCGTGATGCCGCCGAGCTGGGCAAAGCGCCGCGCCAGCGTGGCACGCGAGACATTGCAGATCTCGGCCAGACTGTCGACCGTCCACGGCGCCTCCGGCGCTCGCACCACGGCTTCGACCGCGCGCGCCATGCGTGCGTCGGCCATCAGTGCGATCAGGCTGTGCGCCACGCCACCGCGCGCGATCAACGTGCGCAACAGCACGGTAAACAACGTGGTGGACAGATCCGCGACGATCGCCGCCCCGCCGGGCCGTGGACGGTCCGTCTCCGCGTGCATCATGCCGATCAACCCGCGCAACCAGCCGCCATCGTTGCCATCGCTGCCATCGCTGCCTGCTGCGGACGGGTCCGGATCGGTCGTCGGAATGCAGAGCACCTCCGGCAGCGTGCGCAGGAGGATGTCTGCGGCGCTGCCTAGCACGAAGGTGCCACACAGGATGTCCAGCGGCGCGGCCGCGCCAGGAACGGTGACTTCCGTCACCACGCCATTGAAATGGCGCGATTCCGTGATGCGCCGCTTGCTCGCATGTCGCCCGGTCAGCGTATGGGCCGCACCGTGCGGAAACAGCAGCACGTCTCCTGCCGACACCCGCAGCCGATCCTTGCCCACGGTGACTTCGGCTTGCCCGTCCAGAACGACGTGATACGGGATGTGGCCCGGCGCGGCCT
Source organism: Cupriavidus sp. 01L415 (assembly GCF_056400065.1). Lineage (NCBI taxonomy): Bacteria > Pseudomonadati > Pseudomonadota > Betaproteobacteria > Burkholderiales > Burkholderiaceae > Cupriavidus > Cupriavidus sp. 01L415. Next base: position 420,762 of record NZ_JBFTSP010000001.1, read on the forward strand.
GCGCATTGAACGCCGACCACGCGCCAGCCACGCGGCAATGCAGATCCACGGTGCCTGACGGCGCCAGCAGGCGGACCAGTTCACTCAGGCTGTCCATACGCTATCCATGAGCCACCCTTGCGTGGAAATAGAGTTGAGACGAATAAGCAAAAACGTGAACCTATTCTAGTCAATACGTATCGCCTCCACACCTACCATTGAGTCCAAGGAAGCGCCACACACTCACCGGCGAATCCGCTAACCGGAACCCCCAAGGAGATACGATCATGACCACCCGCCTGCACACCATCGCCATCGAAGACGCCACCGGCCAGACCGCCGAGCTGTTCGGCGCCATCCGCAAGGCCGTCGGCAAGGTACCGAACGCCTACGCAACCATCGGCAGCAACGCCCCCGCCGTACTGGCCCAGGCGCTGCAAACCGGCCAGGTGCTGAAGAGCGGCACACTGTCGGCACGCGAACTCGAAGCCATCAACCTGTCCGTGAGCCAGGCCACCGAGTGTGACTATTGTCTGGCGGCCCATACGCTGATGGCCAAGGGGGCTGGCTATACCACCGAGCAGACCCGCCAGCTGCGCCAGGGTAACTATCCGGAAGACGCAAAGATCGATGCATTGACGCGTTTCGCCGTGGAACTGGTGACTACGCGGGGTACGCTGCCGGCCAGCAGCGTGGATGGCCTGAAGGCGGCCGGCTACACGGACCGCCAGGTTGTCGAGGCCGTCCAGGCGATCAGCGCGATCCTGTTCACGAACATGATCAACCGCGTCAACGACACGACGCTGGACTTCCCTGCGGTCAACTGAGGTCGCGCACCGGAGCGCTACACCGCCACGTTCTGACGTTCCGGCGATCACGAAAACTGCAACCCGTTGCCGACGCTGCAGCGCCCTGACCGGCGCGCGGCGTCGATTTGCATTGGAATGCTCGATTATTTCTACCATACCGGCCGGATTTCGTACTGCGCGGCAGTTTTAGTCTTTGCAATGCATTCCTTCTACATCGACAAACAACAAAATTGAATTCTCAATCTGCGCAGAATTTGCCAGACTGGTGTCCGAAGATCGTCCGAGCCAGATGCAGGACGATGGATGAGCAGTGGATTCACCGTGGGAGTCCGGGGCGTTGCGGATGATGTTGCGCGACGAGCGCGACGGGCGGGACGAAAGCGGCTCCGCCAAACGGCTCCGTCAAAGTGATTCGGGTGACAGGACGCCGAAGGCGTCTTGACACTTTCTGACTTATCAAATAGTTTTCAGTGCAACACAAGGAAACGGCAGTGAAGCACTACACACGAGACAACTTTCAGCTCACACAGAGCATCGGCTTCCATCTCAACAAGGCACGCAACAGCCTGCTGATGGAAATGGATTCGGCGCTGCGCCCGCTCGACATCAACGGTCAGCAGATGGGTATCCTGCTCTCCCTGACACGAGGCGTGGCGAGCACACCGTTCGAGATCAGCAAGCTGCTCGGGATCGACAGCGGCCTGATGACCCGCATGCTCGACAAGCTTGAGGAAAAAGGCCTCCTCGAGCGCAGCCGCAGCATCGATGACCGCCGGGTGGTCAATCTGACGCTGACCGAAAAAGGCAAGGCCGTCGCTGCCCAGATCCCCGAAATTGCGCCGGAAGTGCTGAATCAGCGGCTGAAGGAGTTTTCCGAAGCGGAATTCCTGGAATTCCGCCGGCTCCTGCAGAAATTCGTCTCAACGCGCTAAGAGGCACCGCACCGCCGCCGTCACCGGTGGCTTTTTTTTTGCCATCGCCGCGACTGGCGTTGTCAGAAGCGCACCTCGGCACCCTGGACCAGGCGCTTGGCCAGTCTCGGCTGGCTGAGTTGATCGAGCCACCATTGCAGGGCCCGGCCATCGTTGTCCCCCCGCCAGCCCAGATAGAGCACATTGGGCTCGCGCGGATCCACCGTCTTCTTTTCCACAAGCTCGCCCTTGGCCATCAATCCGGCCACCCGCTGCCGTGGCAGCCAGCCGACGCCCAGTCCTTCGCGCTGCGCCAGGATCTTGGCGCGCATGCTGGGTACTGCCAGCGCGGCCTGCCCGCCTACCACGCCATAGCCGCGTGCCGCCGTCTGGCGCGAGGTGTCCGCCACGACCACGGCGCGATGTTCGGCGATCTGATCGCGCGTCAGCGGCGTCTTGACCGCCGCCAGCGGATGGCGCGGCGACACCGCGAATACCCACTCCATCACCCCCAGTTCGGCCCAGCGCAGATCGGGCATGCCGGGCGGTTCGTTGGTTGCGCCGATCACCAGGTCGGCGCGACCGTCGCGCAGCGCTTCCCAGGTGCCGCCGAGCACTTCCGTCGTGAGACGCAGCGCGACGCCCGATTTCAGGCCATCGAAGGTGCGGATAACGGGCAACAGCAGCTCGAATTCCAGCAATTCGTCGGACACGATCCAGAGCCGGTCTTCCCAGCCGCTCGCGATCTGGCGCACGCGCTGCGTCATGCGCGACACATCCACCATGAGGCGCGCCGCCTCCTGCGCCAGCAGCCGGCCCGCCGGCGTGAGCTGGAGCCGGTAGCGGCGCCGATCGAACAGCAAGGCATCGAAGCGCGATTCCAGTTGACGGGCGGCGTGGGATACCGTCGACGGCGCCTTGCCCAGCCGCGCGGCCGCCCGGGACAAACTGCCGCTCTCCCGGATGGCTTCCAGCAACGCCAGTTCGTCCTCGCTCAACATGTTCAATCCTGTCGAATGTCTTGGTCAGCAGAATCGTACGGCAGGCGGTCGCGGATCGTCCACACTGGCGCTATCTGATTTCACATCGCCAAGGATGCATCATGGGACTTCTGGTCAACGGCCACTGGCAGGACAAGTGGTATGACACGGCCTCCACCGGCGGCCGCTTTGTCCGCAAGGACGCCGCGTTCCGCAACTGGGTAACGGCCGACGGCGCGCCGGGCCCGAGCGGCACCGGCGGATTCCGCGCCGAGCCGGGCCGCTACCACCTCTACGTCAGCCTGGCCTGCCCGTGGGCGCACCGGACGCTGATCCTGCGCAAGCTGAAAGGGCTGGAGGACATGATCGGCGTGTCGGTGGTGCACTGGCTGATGCGCGCGGAAGGCTGGACATTTGCCGATGGGCCGGGTGTCGCGTCCGACACGGTCAACGGCGCACGCGTGCTGCATCAGGTCTACACGGCGGCGGCGCCGGACTACACGGGCCGCGTCACGGTGCCGGTGCTCTGGGACAAGCAACGCCAGACCATCGTCAACAACGAATCGTCCGAGATCATCCGGATGTTCAACAGTGCATTCGACGGCGTGGGCGCCGCCCCCGGCGACTACTACCCGGAGGCATTGCGCGTGGAGATCGATGCGATCAATCCCCGCATCTACGACAACGTCAACAACGGGGTGTACAAGGCGGGATTCGCCACCTCGCAGACGGCGTACGAGGAAGCGGTCGCCCCCCTGTTCGATACGCTGGACTGGCTGGAAAACCATCTGGCGACGCGCCGCTTTCTGGTCGGCAACGCGCTGACCGAAGCCGATATCCGCCTGTTCACCACGCTGATCCGCTTTGATGCGGTGTATGTGGGCCACTTCAAATGCAATATCCGCAGGATTGCCGATTATCCGAACCTGTCCGGCTACGTGCGCGATATCTACCAGTGGCCCGGCGTGGCGCCGACGGTCAACCTGGAACACGTCAAACGGCACTACTACGAAAGCCATCTCACGCTGAATCCGGCGGGCATCGTGCCGGTGGGACCGATTCAGGACTTCATGGCCCCGCATGATCGCGCACGGCTGGCCTGACTGTGGCGTCGCTACGCTGCGGGAGCGGTCAACGATGACACCGCACGCGAGGCCTGCTCCACCGCGCCCGTGACCGACGGACTCCCCGCCGTATCGGCGCCGGCAATGCGGATACTGCCCACGCCGCGTCCGGCCTGCTCCAGTGCGGCCTGCAGCGTGGCGTCATCGGGCGAGAGACTGCCCGGCATGTAGCTGTAGCCGTGCGCCCAGCGGTTCACCGTGATCCCGCGAATCGTCGCTGCCGAGGAAAAGCCACCCGGCGCGAGCATGCGATCCAGTTGCGCGCGGATCTCGTGCTCCAGCGCATCGAATGGCGTCCCCAGCAGGAACGCCCGTCCGGCGCGGAAGCGCTCGCGTGCACTCATCCCGCTGTCCGGCACGGTCGGCACGTAAAGCATGTGCAGGACGACCGGGTCGCCGGGATCGCCGGCCGCCTCGAGCCACAGATCGGAATAGGCCATGGTTGGCGCGTGAATGCGCCAGGTCTTGAGCGCATCGAACGCGCGCCAGTGATCGAGCGCCACCTTGGTGTAGACGACGGGCGCCTTAACGCAGGACCGTAGCGTCGCCTTCACGGCGTCCGGCAGCGTCGGCAGGATGAACGGCACCATCATGTTGTAGCCGGCCACCACCACGTGCTGGGTTTCCACCCGCTGCAGATTGCCCTGCCAGCCGTAGGTGACGCGGGTGAGCCGTACATCGGGCTCGATGGCAAGCGCGGTGCTGTTGAGCCGGATGCGCACGCGACTGCCGTTGACATCCAGCCGGCCGTAGTCGAAACGAGCATTTGCGCCTTCGCCCGCTCGCCCCGACGCCGCGCCGGGCACGAGGCTGTTGACGAGGGCGCGTGCCAGCGAGGCATTGCCGTCCGGAAACCACAGGCGCGAAGCCGGCGACTTGCCAAGGCGCGGATCCACCGCCGGCGCTGGCATGTTCGCCCCGGCAGGCAGGCCGATGGCGATCGCCTGCGCCACGGAAATACCATCGGCATCGAGCGCATAGGCATCCTGGCTGCGGCTGCGCAGGAAACGCACACCGGCCAGGCCCACGCCGGCCTTGTCGCGCAGGAACGTGGCGTAACGCGTGGTCCGCAGGTAAGCCGACCGGTTCTCGGGCGGCATGCCGGACAGATAGTCGACCTGTGCCTGCGCCAGCCGTATCAGGGCCTGGCGGTCCGCGGCCGGTAGCGGCGCGGCATCCAGGAAACGCGCCAATCCATCGGAAGACGTCGGCGCCCCGGTATTGCTGGCATCGATCCAGTCGGCCAACGGGTCGCCGGACAGCCACTGATCGCGCCCGAAATGCTCCGCATCGAGGAATACCGCCCTGCCCAGCCCGCGCCGGACGTAGCCGTCGCCGGGGCGGGTCTGCGCCGGAATCGGCGGCGTCAGGCCGAGACCCGACAGCATCTCGCGCATCGCTGCATTGTCGGTGGCGGAAGGCGGCATCTCGGCGCTGCCGCCATAGGTCACCAGCGTGCGGCCCCGGACCGTGAACTCGTTGCGCTTGGCGTGCCCGCCGAAGTCATCGTGATTATCGAGAATCAGGATTCGCCGGTCGGCACCGAACTTGCGCCGGTAGAACCAGGCCGCCGCCAGCCCGCTGATGCCGCCCCCCACGACCACGAGGTCATAGGACTCCCGGGCCAGGACCGTCGGATACTTCGCGCCCTCACGCGCAAGACTGTGCGCCAGCGTAAACGTGCCGGCATGATTGCCACGCAGCCCAGTCAGCGCCGGCGGATAGACCGGCGCCGCGGCTTGTGCGGCCCGGAGCAGCCCGGCGGGCGTCATGCCTGCGGCGATGGCCAGCGCGCTCCCGTTCAGGAAGTCTCTGCGAGTGATGGTCATGGGGATGAGAGCGGCTTGTTGGCGTTGGCCGACTCGGGCGCACGCGTACCCAGTGCCTGCCGGCGCGCGGCGACCGTGCCTTCCGAAACCGGCTTGGCGCGATTGCCCCAGTTGCTGCGGATGAAGGTCAGCACGTTGGCAATCTCCTGGTCTTCCATCGTCCAGCCGTAACCCGGCATGTGGTAGTCCGTGGGCGCCGTGTTGACACGCGCGGTTACCGCGCCGTCCAGCAGCAGGTTGATCAGCGATGCCGGGTCCGGGTCGGCCACCGTCGGATTGCCAGCCAGCGGCGGGAAAACGCGTGCAAAGCCCTTGCCGCTGGCGTGATGGCAAGGCATGCAGAACGTGGCGTACTGGCGAGATCCGGCGGTGTCGAACCTGCCGGCCTCCAGTTGCGCCGTCATCGTCGGGTCGTAGCGGAACGGCTGGGCTTCACCCCGGGCGCCGGGCAAGGATTTGAGGTAGGTCGCCACGGCGTCCAGGTCATCGGGCGCCATGTGTTGCGTGGAGGAAGCCACGACCGTCGACATCGGGCCGAATGACGTGGCATGGGCATTGCGTCCGGTCCGCAGGTATTCGGCGATCTCCGCCTTCGACCATGCCCCCAGGCCGGTGATCTGGTCGCCGGTCAGGTTGGTGGCCGACCAGCCCTCCACGGACGCTCCCGCCAGAAAATGCCCGCTGCGTTCGTCGGTGCCTTTTTCCCCGTGCAGCATGCCGCGCGGCGTATGGCAGGCGCCGCAATGCGCCACCGCCTGCACCACATACGCGCCACGGTTCCACGCCGCGCCTTTCGCCGCATCCGTCCGCACCGGGCGATCGGAGAGATTCAGCCAGTTCCACGGCACCAGCAGCCAGCGCATGCTGTACGGCCAGCGCATGTCGGCATCCGTGTTGGTCTGGCGGACCGGTTTCACATCGGCACGCAGATAGGCATACAGCGCAGCGACGTCGTCCCGCGACATCTTCGCGTATGAGGTATACGGCATGGCCGGATACAGCCGCTTGCCGTCGCGCGCCATGCCATGGCGCACCGCGCGGTCGAAATCGTCGAGGGAATACTTGCCGAGCCCGGTCTCCGCATCCGGCGTGATATTGGTCGAATAGACCGTGCCGACGCCGGTGCGCAGGGCCAGCCCGCCCGCCATCGGCGCCCCGCCCTCGCGTGTATGGCAGGCGGCGCAGTTGGCGATGCTCGCCAGATACCGGCCACGTGCGATCTGGTCTGCCGGCGCGGACGCCGCCGCGTGCGCGCCGGCGCTGGTCAAGACAAGGATGGCGGCTGACAGCCACCGGCCGTAGGGGCGCATGAGGAGGGCGTGAGGGTTGGCGTCAGGTTGGCCGTCGGGGCAAGGCGCTTCAGTAATCACGGGTCACGGAATGAGCGTAGCTCAGCCGTGCGAGACAGCCCAGTGTGCCAGCAATACCAGGCATCCGACCAGCCCCGCCGCCATGCCGATTCCGGTCAGGATCAGCGGCACCGGCCGCACGTTCTGGAGGTCTTGTTCGTACGCCTGCCCCTTGCGCAGGCCGAAGAAGCCCCAGAGGACAGTGGCAATCAGTCTGAGTGGATGCACGTGCGAGCTCCCGTCATGGCCATGCCTTTCGGCAGATATCGCAATCATGCCGCGATGCACCGTGAGGGAACAGAATCAGCCTTGCGCGATTCATACGGATCAGAAGCCCGGAAAATCGACCCAGAGTTATCGGATCGGCACATGATCTGCAATAATTCTGCGTATCAGTTGTCCGCCCCCGACGACCCGGAACGCCCCCGAACGCCCCCACATGAAACGATACGAAGCCCTGGCCGAAACCCTGGCGCAAGACATTCGCAACGGCAGCCTGCCAGCCGGCACGCGGATGCCGTCGATCCGCAAGACCGTGGCCCAGTATGGCGTGAGCCCTTCCACGGCCTTCCAGGCCTACTACCGGCTGGAAGAACGCGGCCTGGTGCGCGCCCGCGAGCGGTCCGGCTACTACGTGGCAGGCCCGACCGGCCGTACGCTGCCCCCGCCCAAGGCGCGCCCATCGCAAAAGGTGTCCACGGAGGTGGATATCTCCCGACTGGTTTTCGCCGTGCTGGAGGGCGCGCGGGACCGCGAACTGGTGCAGTTCGGCTCCGCCTTCCCCTCACCCGAACTGTTCCCGTGGAATCGCCTGGGCAAGTCGCTCGCCCGCGCCGGCCGGGATCTGGACCCGTGGTATTCCGTCAACGACCTGCCACCCGGCAACCCGGTACTGCGCCAGCAGATCGGCCTGCGTTACCTCGGCGCCGGTGCGCCGCAGCCCACCGACGACATCATCGTTACCAACGGCGCCCTGGAAGCGCTGAACCTTTGCCTGATGGCGGTCACCCAGCCGGGCGACGTGGTGGCCATCGAGTCGCCAGGCTTCTACGCCGCGCTCCAGGCGCTGGAACGGTTGAAGCTCAAGGCCGTGGAAATCCCCGTTGATCCGGTCGACGGCGTAGACCTCGACACCCTGGAAGCCGCAATCGGGCGGCATCCGATCAAGGCGTGCTGGTTCATGACGCAGTTCCACAACCCGACTGGCGCCAGCATGCCGGAGGACAAGAAGCAGGCATTGGTGGCCCTGCTGACCCGGCACCAGGTGCCGCTGATCGAGGACGACGTGTATGGCGAGCTGTACTTTGGCGATCGCTGCCCCTTGCCGGCCAAGGCGTTCGATACCGACGGGCTGGTCATGCACTGCAGCTCGTTCTCCAAGACGCTTTCGCCGGGTTTCCGCATCGGCTGGGTGGCGCCGGGCCGGTTTGGCGAGGCCATTCGCCACCTGAAGCTGATGACTACGCTGTCAGCCGGTGTGCCGACGCAGGTCGCGCTGGCCGAGTATCTGCAACACGGCAGCTACGACAAGCATCTGCGCCGCCTGCGGCATGTGCTGGAGACGCGGCAGGGGCAAATGATCACCGCCATCGGCCAGCATTTTCCGGACGAGGTACGCGTCTCGCGGCCGGACGGTGGCTACTTCCTGTGGGTCGAATTCGCCAGCGGCTTTGACGCGCTGGCGCTGCATCGCGCGGCGCTGGCGGAAGGCATCGCCATCGCACCCGGTCCGATCTTCTCCGCACGGCAGGGATACCGGAATTGCATCCGGCTGAACTACGGCCACGCATGGGATGCACGCGCCGAAGCGGCGGTGGCCACGCTGGGGGCGCTGGCACGCGCGCAGTCAGTCGCGGCGGCGCGACGGTAATGACGCGCGGGCCTGAGGCCGGCACCCACGGTCATCACGGCATGCGGGCGTGCATGCGGCACGATCGGGCGCGGTCAGGCGTGCCGCTCGCGGCCCCAGAACATCTCCAGCAGGCCGAAGCCTGCCTGCACCACCAACGCCAGCACGGCGGCGGGAATCGCCCCGGCCAGCAATTGCGTGGAATCATTCAGCGCCAGTCCCGTGGCGATGCGTTCGCCGAATCCACCGGCCCCCACGAAGGCGGCAATCGTCGCCGTGCCCACGCTGATAATGGCGGCCGTCTTGATGCCGGCCAGGACGATCGGCATCGCCAGCGGGACTTCGACATACCGGAGCACCTGCATCGACCGGAATCCCAACGCCCGCGCCGCATCGCGCATCCCGCCCGACACCTGTTGCAGGCCCGTGCATGTGTTGCGAACGATCGGCAGCAGCGCATAGAGAAACAGCGCGACCATCGCCGGCCAGACGCCGATACGACCCAGCAACGGTATCAACATCGCCAGCAGCGCCAGCGACGGGACCGTCTGCAGCACGCTGACGGTAGCCAGCACAACCTGCCCGAGCCGGCGCCGCCGCGCCGCGACGATGCCCAGCGGCACACCAATCAGCGTCGCCACGCCCACCGCCCCCACCACCAGCGCGACATGGCGAACCGTCAGTCGCCATGTGTCCGCGCTGAATAGCGTGGCGGCAAGGCCGCCGCGTCGCGCGTCCGCCGGGATCGCCTGCGCATTGGCGCCCTTCGACTCCGTATTCGCGCTGGCACCCGGGTTGGCGCCCGGGTTGGCATTCGACATGGCATTCGGGTTGCCTTGCGGATTGCCGGCCAGGAATTGGCGCGCCACGGCGACAAAAGACTGGCCATCGATCTCCGCCGCTGCGTTCATGTCGATCATGTCCGCCACGCGAATCTTGCCCGCGAGGCCCTCCAACGCTTGCCACATCGCCGGGTAACGCCGTGGCACATCGAGCCGGTAGACCACCACCGCGTCATAGCGCGGGAAGAAATGCAGGTTGTCCTCCAGCACGCGGAGATGGAACCTGCGGATCTTGGCGTCGGTGGAATAGATGTCAGTTGCATCGATCTGCCCCTGCGCCAGCGCCTCGTAGGCAATGCCGTGATCAATGCCTGCCGGTCGCTGCGGCAAGCCATAGCGCCGCGCGAGTCCGGGCCAGCCGTCCACTCGACCAAGAAATTCGTGCGACAGCCCCAGCCGCATCGCGGGATGCCGGGCCAGATCGGAGAGCGTGGCAACGTCGCGGCCACGCGCCTCGGACACCGCAATCGCGTAGGTGTTCTCGAACCCCAGTGGGATAGCGACGGCCAGCCCCATCGGCGCCAGCGCCAGGTTGATCTGGGCGAGCGTGGCGCCGAGCGGCAGTTTCAGGATCTCGCTGGCCAGCGTGCCGGTGTAATCGGGATAGAGGTCGATGCTTCCGGCCTTGATCGCTTCAAAGACGATCGCCGTGTTGCCCAGCCCTTGCAGGTGCCGGGCTTCGCCGTGGGCGGCGGATGCCGTTTGGGTGAGGATTTCGCCCAGGATGTAGGACTCGGTGAAGCGCTTGGAGCCGACGCGCAGCGTGTCCGCCTGCGCGGCATGCCCGGTGAGCGCCAACAACAGCGCCACCAGCCACGCCGCCGGCATTGGCGGGCATGGCCGCCGGAGGCGCGGTACGGAGATTCGGAAACGCTGCGGAAGCAATGGCAAGCGGGGATCTCGCATCGGGATTTCCCGCCATCATAAGGGGATCCCCCGCCCAGCGCCTGCCGCGCCTAGGGTTTCGCCGTGAAATGCACGGCCAGCCAGACGGTTGGCTGCGCCGGATCGGTCCAGGCGACGCGATGCCGGCAATGCGCGGGCAAATGGAGCCAGTCCCCCGGCACCATCTTGTGCATGGCGCCGGCATCGGTCTCCACGGCCCCGCTGCCGGCGACCACGAGCACCCATTCGTCCTGCGGATTGTCGTACCAGAATCCGGGCGGACTGGACTGGCCATTGGAGACGATGCGCTCGATCGTCACCTCGCCGGCGGCCTGCCGTTGCAGCAGCGCCGTGAAGACCTCGTCCGGCGCGCCGGACGGTACATCGTGCAGGAGGTTGCCGTGGGAGGTCGCCATGATCGCCATGCGCGCGGTGGCCTCAGTCGCCCGACCCAGGTGCCAGCACCTCGCGCGTGCCGTTGCGACCCATCGGTGATACCAGCCCGGCCGCCTCCATCTGCTCGATCAACCGCGCAGCCCGGTTGTAGCCAATCCGCAATTGCCGCTGGACCGACGAGATCGACGCCCGGCGCGAGGTCAGCACGTACTGGGCCGCCTCGTCGTAGAGCGGATCGGCCTCGCCATCCCCTCCGCCATCGCCAAACAGGTCGGCGCCGCCGGCATCCGGCGTATCTCCGGCCAGGATGGCCTCGTCGTAGTCCGGCTCGCCAAACTGCTTCCAGTGCTCCACCACGCGGTGCACCTCGTCGTCGGCCACGAAGGCGCCGTGCACCCGCTGCGGATAGCCGGTACCCGGTGGCAGGAACAGCATGTCGCCTTGTCCCAGCAGGCTTTCCGCGCCCATCTGGTCCAGGATCGTGCGCGAATCGATCTTCGACGACACCTGGAACGCCACGCGCGTGGGGATGTTCGCCTTGATCAGGCCGGTAATCACGTCCACCGACGGGCGCTGCGTGGCCAGGATCAGGTGGATGCCGGCGGCGCGGGCCTTCTGCGCCAACCGCGCGATCAGTTCCTCAATCTTCTTGCCGGCCACCATCATCAGGTCCGCCAGCTCGTCAATCACCACCACGATCAACGGCAACGTGGACAGCGGCTCAGGCGCGTCCGGCGTCAGCGAGAACGGGTTGGGCACCTTCTCGCCGGCGGCCTCGGCCGCGCGGATCTTCTGGTTGTAGCCGGCCAGATTGCGCACGCCCAGCGTGGACATCAGCCGATAGCGCTTCTCCATCTCGCCCACGCACCAGTTGAGCGCGTGCGCGGCCTGCTTCATGTCCGTGACCACGGGCGCGAGCAGATGCGGGATGCCCTCGTAGACGGACAGTTCCAGCATCTTCGGGTCGATCATGATCATGCGCACGTCTTCCGGCGTGGCCTTGTACAGCATCGACAGGATCATGGCGTTGACCGCGACCGACTTGCCGGAGCCGGTCGTGCCGGCCACCAGCAGGTGCGGCGCCCGGGCCAGGTCGGTCACCACCGGGTTGCCGGTGATGTCCTTGCCCATCGCCAGCACCAGACGCGATGCGTGCGCCTGGAACGCGGCGCCGGTGACGATCTCCGACAGCCGGATCATCTGCCGTTTGGCGTTTGGCAGCTCCAGCCCCATGCAGGTCTTGCCGGGGATGGTTTCCACCACGCGGATCGACGTCACGCCCAGCGCGCGCGCCAGATCCTTCATCAGACCCACCACTTGCGCGCCGCGCACGCCCATGGCCGGATCGACCTCGAATCGCGTAATGACGGGACCGGCACTGGCGCCGACCACCGACACGGGCACCTTGAACTCGGCCAGACGCTGGGCGATCAGCTCGCCCGTCTCCTGCAGCCGCTCCTCGGATACCTGTTCCCCGCTATCCATCGCCGCTTCCAGCAGGTCGCCGCCAGGCAGGCGATAGTCGACGATGCGCGGCGGCGCCGGGGGTGCCGGGGGCACGGGATAAGACACCGGCAGCGATGGAACCAGCGGAGACGGCGACTGGATGGCCGGCGCGGGCGCGAGCGGCACGGTCTTGCCAACCACCGCCTGCAACACGATGCGCGGCTTGGGGGTGGCCTGCACGAGCGCATTGGCGTCGAGCACCGCGGCGGCGGCATCCTCTTCGACTGGCTCGACGTTCGCCGAACGCACCTCGGCCGCGACGGCGGTCAGGGCATCGGTGTTGTCGCTGGCGTCGGTGTTGTCGGCGTTATGGGGATGGTCGGTATGGTTGTCGTTGTCGGCAGCGTTGGTGGTATCGGTGCTGTCCTCGGTGTCGGACTCCATGGCATCGGCAGCGGACACCATGGCCTGCGCGACCGCCTCAGCCGACGATTGCACTGGTGAGCCGGCTTCGACCACCACGTCCGCCACCTCGTCTGCCACTGCGGCATCAGCCGCCGTAGCAGCCGTAGCAACCGCATCAAGCGCGGCCGCAGGAACACCGTCTTCTGCAGCCTCGTTGCCCGGTACAACGGCCGGCACGGCTTCGGCGACGGGCGCCGAGGTATCCGATTCGACCCCGGGCGCTGCCGTTTCCTGGATGGTTGCGGCTTCTCCTGTTGCGACGGCTTCTCCGACTACGACGGCTTCCACTGCCGCAACGGCTTCCACGGCGTCGATGGCTTCCGTGGCCGACACGGCTTCCGCCGTATCGCGCTGCTCCATATCTTCAGCATCGAGCGGCCGTGCGGCCAGCGCGCGCAGCTCGGCCAGCAGCTCCATGGCTTCCTGCCGGATGGCCGCCATGGTCACGGGCGACGCGGCACGGTCTTCGTCGCTGGCTTCGGCCATGTCGTCGATTTCCGTCACGATCGCCTCGGCCCGTGCCACCACACCAGCCCCGGTCCCGGATTCGGACGAAGCCGCGGACTCGGACAAGGGTTCGGACGTGGACGAGGATTCTGATAAGGACGTTGGCTCGGCTGCGGCCTCGGCTCCAGCCTCCGCTTCAGCCCTGGAGACGTCCTCGGATGTGGCGGGCACGGCAACTGCGGCCGGATCGATGACGACGACTTCCGGCGCTTCGTCCATCGTTGCCGGAACCGTCGCGACTGGTGCCACGGCAACCGCCGCGGATGTCGCCATCGCCTCGGGCAGCGTGGTGACGGCGGCACGCAGGCCGAGCTGCGGATTTCGGAAGGGGCTGCTGACGACGGTGGCTCGCGCAGGCGCCGGTTTCGACGACGTCGCAGCGGCCGGCGACGGACGCGCGGCTGCGGATGAGATTGCCGATGTGGCTGACTGCATCGATGCAGCGTGAGACATGTGGCCGACGTGACCGGCGGGCGTCATCGGCTTCGCCGCGCGTGCCGATGCGGTCGACGCAGCCGACACACCAGACGTACCGGACGCACTGGACGCACCCGACGACGTGGACGGCACAACAGGCGCTGGCGCAGCGGATGCCGGCGTCGCGGCGCGGGCGGGTGCTGGCTTCACCGCACCCGGTGCCTCGCCATGATGCAGCCAGATTTCACCCGGCTGCGGCGGCGACTGGCGTGTGCGTGGCGGCGGCTCCCACGCCGGCTGACGGCGTGCGGAAACGGCCTCGATGCCCTTGTGTCGCGGCGGCGTGGGATTCCAGCCCGCCGACGAATGCGTCGGCAGCGACGTGGTCTCCCAGCGATCCACGGACTCGCGTGAGCCGGGCTGCGCGGAGGTAGCGGCATGCGACGTGCCGATGTCGGCGCGGAAATCTCCACTGACGTCGCCACGAAGCTCGCTGCGACCGGCCCCACGGAAATCGGCGCGGGCTTCGGCGCGGGTGTCGTTACGCACCTCGGGGCGGCCTTCGTCGGCGGCGGCGCGCGGCTTGCGCAGCAGGAACAGGCTGCGCCAGGTCTCGCCGAACACCATCGGTGCAGCCAGGCCCAGTACGGCCAGCATCATCAGCAGCGAACCCGTCCAGCCAAGCAGGTTTGCCGCGCCGCCGGCCAGCGCATGGCCCACTGCGCCGCCCGCGGCAGCGCCCTCGCCCTCGCCTCCTGTCAGCGACTCCAGCGTTGCGCTGGCGCCCAGCACCAGCAGCGTACCCAGCCAGACGCGCAACGAGCCACGACCGAACAGCCGGCGATCGCCTGCAAGCGCGCGCCCCACCATTCGCCAGACAAGCGGCAACAGCCAGAAGGTCGATAATCCGAACCAGCCCAGACCCATGATTGATATGACACGTTCAAAACTACGGGCAGCGATTGTAGCGGGTCTGGGCTCGCCGCACGCCTGGCGTAAAGGTTTTTCACCCTTTTCTTGCTCGATGCGTGGCAGCCGCAACACCTGCGGTACCATCGTTCCACTGCCCGATGCCGTTGCCGTACCGATGCCAACTCCCCTCGCCGACCTTCGCGTCCTTGTGGTCGAAGACCATCCGGTCCAGCGGACGGTGGCCGCCGACCTGCTGCGCGGACTGGGCGTGACGCAGGTCACGCTGGCGTGCGACGGCGGCGAAGCGATGGCCATGCTCGCGGCGTCGCCATTCGACGTGGTGCTCTGCGATATCGAGATGCCCGTGATCAATGGCCCCCAACTGATGGCAGAACTTGCTCGGCGAGGCAGCAGCGCGTTTGCCGGAGCCTCGCCCGTCTGGGCCTGGATGACCCTGCTGGCCGACGACATCCTCGCATCGCACCGCGACCTGGCTGAGACGCTCGGATTGCCGTACGTGCACGCCTTGCACAAGCCCCTGGTGGCCACGCTGCTGGAATCCATCCTGACGCAAACCGCGGCGCGCGACGATGTGGCGCCGGCTCATGCAGGCATGCCGGACGACGAGGCGCTACTCGCCGCCGTGCGCGACGACGCCAGTTTCGAGATCGTGCTGCAACCCCAGTTCCATCTGGCGACGGGGCGGCTGGCAGGTGCCGAAGCGCTCTGCCGCTGGCACCACCCTGCGCTTGGCAACATCCGCCCGGATCTGTTCATCCCGCGCCTGGAAGCGCTGGGTGCCGCCGACCCGATCCTGTTCCTGGCCGCCCGACGCTGTCTCGACGTGCACCAGCGCCTGCGCGCCGCCGGCGTGGAGATGGAGATCGAGCTGGGCATCAATGCATCGGCGCAGACGCTGTGCCGGCCGGATGTGCTGGAACGGGTGGAAGCCATGGTCGAGGCCGCGGGCGTTCCGCGGCGCCTGCTGACCATCGAGCTGACCGAAGGATTTCCCGTCGCCGATACCGTGGCGCTGTCGGTTGCCCTGAACCGCTTGCGGCTACTCGGCTACGGGGTGGCGATCGACGATTTCGGCGTGGGCATCGCCACGCTCAAGCTGCAGGCGGACCTGCCTTTCACGCAGGTCAAGCTGGACCGCTCGTTCGTCGTCAACGTGGATGCGGAGAACCAGCGCACCGTGATCTGCCGCAGCATGATCCGGCTCGCGCGGGAGCTGGGGCTGACGTGTGTGGCCGAGGGAATCGAAACAGAATCGCAACGCGACGCGTTGCTGGCGCTGGGGTGCGATGTGGGCCAGGGCTATCTGTGGTCACGCCCGCTGCCGATCGACGCCTTCGTCGCCAATGCCCTGTCGCAGGCCGGCGACTGGCGGACCGCCGACGGCCCGGCCGCGTGATAGGTGCGTGATAGGCATGCAAGGGGCGCCGGTGTGCTACGGCGCGGCCCGGAACGGATACTTCGCAAAGATCTGTGACACCACCTTGTCCAGCGCCTGCTGGTTGCCCTTTGGATCGGCCTGACTGGCATCGCCTTGCGCCACGCCCTCCCAGACCAGCTGGTTCCTTTTCGCATCGATCAGGTCGATGTTCAGCGTGCCTTCGGTGTACGAATAGGTGTCGCTATAGAAGCCGTATCCGGGCCACGGCGCATAGAGGCCGCGCCGATAACCGTAATAGCCCATGTAGCCCGGCGCCATTGGCATGGGATCGCCGACGATCTTCTGCTGCAAGCGGGCATTGAAGTTGACCAGTAGGTCGGAGGACCCGGCGGCGTAGCGATAGCCGCGCGCGGTCATCTCCCGCTGGACCGCCGCCTTCAGGTATTGCGTGGTCAGGCTTTCATAGCCCTCGCGGTCGGTGCCCGGCCGCGCCACGAATCCGAAGGTGCGATACGCCGAGAAATCCACGGCGCGGTTGTAGTCGGTGCGGATGTCGGGCCCGGTGGCACACCCGGCCAGCGCGAACAGCGTCATGGCGCCGAGCGCGCATCTTTGGATGTGCAGACGATCAGGCAGTCGGGGTCCCATGGCAATGCTCCGCGGCGCTAATTCCATCTGCCATCAATGCCGCCGACACTCATGCGGCCCGCCCCCAGCAGCGCCACGGCCAGCGCCCCCGCCAGGTACATGCCCTGCAACTCCAGCGCCCAGCCGCCGGTCGGGGCCATATCACCGAACTGACTTGCGTGCACCAGCGCCAGCGCCACGATCATGTTGACGGCAATGATCAGGCCGGCAAGCCGCGTCCAGAGGCCAATGATCAGCAGGATGGGCGCGACGATTTCACCGACGTAGACCAGATAGGCCACGGATTCCGGCAGCCCCGCCTTGGTGACCACCTGCACGATGAAGCCCGGCCCCGTCATCAGCTTGGAAATCCCGTGCACCAGGATCAGCGCACCGAGTGCGATACGGAGTATCGCCTTGCCCACGTCCTGCGATCCTTGCGTGCGACTCATCAACTCTGCTCCTTGCCGTGAAATTTGGTGCGCGCGCCGGGCGCCCTTGCCCTCGCGCAAGTGACCTGCACAACTACCTTAGTGCGCACTGGCGTGAAGGTAAAGGCGCAGCGGCGACAAACGTCGTACTTCCGGCACACCGCATCCCGAGGTTTCTCATGGTGGGCCGTGGCGCGCAGGTGGCTCCGTCGGCGGTGCCACGTGCATGGGTGGGGTCGTCGCCGTCATCATGCCGACGCGGCGCGCATGCTCGGGCAGCACTTCGGCGAGGAATTCCAGGAAGCGGCGCAGCGGGGGCGTCACGCCCTTGCGCGACGGGAATACGGCGTGCAGCACTCCCATCGGCAAATCCCATTGCGGCAACAACTCCTCCAGTTCTCCGCTTTCGATCTCGTCCCGGCAGTACATGCGCGGCAGCATGGCCACGCCAACGCCGGCCATGGCGGCCTCGCGCAGCAGTGCGAACTCATCCGACACCAGCCGCGGATCGTAGGAAATATGGATGGATTCGCCGGACTTGCTGAATAGCGTCCAGGCGTGCTTGCCGTCATGCGGTTTCTGGCCGACCCCCGGCATGCCGTCGAGCGCCTGCGGCGTGCGCGGCCTCCCGATGCTGTCCAGCAGCGCCGGGCTGGCCACCAGCTTCATGTCGCTCTTGCCGAAGGTGCGCACCGCCAGGCTGGAATCCTCCAGCACATCGCGCACGCGCAGCGCCAGGTCGTAGCCCTCGCCAATCACATCGACGCGGCGGTTGGTGGCGTCGATCTCCAGCCGGATGCCCGGATTGGCGCGCATGAAGGTGCCGATCTCGGGTGCCAGCAGGATCTGGGTGATCGCCACCGGGCAACTGATCTTTAGCGAACCGCCCGGCTGCTCTCGCGCATGCTCGATCACCTCGCGTGCCGCTTCCGCCGCCTGCAGCATTTCCCGGCAATGTTCGTAATACGACTCGCCGAGCGGCGTAACGCGCACCTGACGCGTGGTCCGGCGCAGCAGTTGCACGCCCAGGTCCCGCTCCAGCTGGGCTATCCGGCGCGACAGCCGCGACTTGGGCACACCGGTGGCGCGGCTGGCGGCCGAAAAGCTGCCGTGTTGCACCACCTGGGCAAACAGCGACAGATCGTTGAGGTCTTGCATGCCGAATCTCCATCGGACATCGCGCGCTGCCACAAAGGCTCAGGTCGCGGCGTTGCGCAGGTAGAACAATTATTTGCATTTTGCCTCACTACCGGCACCAATGGCCAGGGCTTATCTTTCAGTCATCCCAACCGAACACAGCCCCCGTGGAGCCAGACATGAACATCCTGCAAATCGATTCCAGCGTACTTGGCGATAACTCCGTTTCCCGTGGCCTGACGGCCAGCGTGGTCGCCGACCTGGTTGCCAAGAACCCCCAGGCCAAGGTGACCGTCCGCGATCTGGACCAGGACGCCCCCGCTCACCTGACCGGCAACCTGCTGCCCGTGCTGGGCGGCCCGAAGGACGGCCTGAACGCCGTGCAAGAGGCTGAGCTGCAGCGTACGGAAGCGTGGCTGGCCGAGTTCATGGCCGCCGACGTGCTGGTCATTGGCGCCCCGCAATACAACTTTGGCATTCCGAGCCAGCTGAAGTCCTGGATCGATCGTATCGCCCAGGCCGGCCGCACGTTCCAATACACGGCCAACGGCCCGGAAGGCCTGGCCAAGGGCAAGCGCGCCATCGTGGTGTCGTCCCGCGGCGGTGTGCGCCAGGACGCCAACGCGCTGGATCTGCATGAAATCACCGTCGACACGGTGCTGCGATTCCTGGGCATCACGGACGTCACCATCGTCCGCGCGCACGGCCTGGCCATGGGCCCGGATGCCCGCGAAGCCGGCCTCGCCGCCGCCCGCACGGCCATCGCCGCGCTGAACGATGGCACCCGCGCCGCCGCCTGAACCTGACTCTCTCCTCCGTGTCCGGTGCCGCCCTCCGCGGTACCGGCGCTTTCCCGCCGGGCCCCGCCTTTATTGGTGCGGCCCGTTTTTTCTTGCGCGCGCGTGCATTGGCATGCGCGTTTGCAGGCGCCGGCCCTTCCCGCGCGCCGCCCCGGGCCTTGCGCTGCAGCCGTTCGCGCCCCGCCCCGGCTCGCCCCGCCCGGCGATCAGGTCTATGATGATTCGAAATCTGGCGGATTCATCCAGCGCCGTGCCGCATGGCACGCCCTCCGCCGCCTGCCTTGTCCGTGCTGCCTTGCGCAGCGCCGTCTCACCCGTGTCGTCTCTGCCTTGATCCGTCTCCGGGAGCCTGCATGACCTCAGCACTGTTGCCTGCCGCCGCGAACCATCCCCCGCACGAGCCCGCCCTGCTTGGCCAGTACCGCCATGTGCGCGCCGCAACGGAAGCCATGGTGGCGGACCTGTCCGATGCGGATGCGACCGTGCAGTCGATGGAAGATGCCAGCCCGGCGAAGTGGCACCTGGCGCATACCACCTGGTTTTTCGAGGAATTCGTGCTGGCGGCGCGACTGCCGGACTATGAGCCGGTGGACCCCCAGTATCGCTACCTGTTCAATTCGTACTACGAGGCCGTGGGCGCGCGCCATCCACGTCCCCGGCGTGGCCTGCTGTCGCGTCCCTCGCTCGACGAGGTGCTGGCGTATCGCGAGGCCGTCGACGAGACCATGTTGTCCCTGCTGACGAAGGCGCAGACCGACGACGAGGCGGCGCTCATCACGCTCGGCCTGAACCACGAACAGCAGCACCAGGAGCTGCTGCTGACCGACATCCTGCACCTGTTCGCCCAGAACCCGTTGCGCCCGGCCTTCGCGCCGGAGCTGGCGGCGCCGGTGATCGCGGACCCGCGTCCCGCGCCGGAGTGGATCCGCTTCACGGGCGGCGTGGTTGCCATCGGGCATGGCGGCGACGATTTTGCGTTCGACTGTGAGACGCCGCGCCATAACGTGCTGCTGCAACCGTACGCGCTGTGCTCGCACCCCGTGAGCAATCACCAGTGGTTCGAATTCATCGAGGACGGGGGTTATCAGACGGCTGGGCTCTGGCTGTCCGACGGCTGGCGCTGGGTGTGCGATCACGGCATCCAGGCGCCGCTGTACTGGGAGGAACGCGAGGGCACTTGGTGGCAAATGAGCCTGCGCGGCATGCAGCCGGTGGATCCGGACAGCCCCGTCACGCACGTGAGTTTCTTCGAGGCCGACGCCTTCGCCCGTTGGGCCGAGCGCCGCCTGCCCACGGAGGCTGAATGGGAGCACGCGGCGCGCAATCTGCCCGCCACCGGCAATTTCCTGGATGGCCGGGTACTGCGCCCGCTGCCGGATCGCCAGAACACCGCCGGCGCGTTGCGCCAGATGTTTGGCGATGTCTGGGAATGGACCGGCAGCGCCTTCCTACCTTACCCCGGTTTCCGGCCCAGCGCCGGCGCCATCGGCGAATACAACGGCAAGTTCATGAGCAGCCAGATGGTGCTGCGCGGCGGTTCCTGCGTCACGCCGGAGTCCCACATCCGCGCGAGTTACCGCAACTTCTTCTACCCGCATCAGCGCTGGCAATTCACCGGCGTGCGCCTGGCCGACGACATCTAAGAGGCACTATCAAAATGATTCTGGCGTCGTTGCCGGGTTAGCCACACTCGCTTGCAGTACCACTTGTACTGTCTGCGGCCTCGCGTCTAGCCAGGACCGCTTCGCTTCGTTTTGAAACAACCTCTAGTCCGGACCCGCAACGCCAGTTAGGTGGCTACCTCAAAATAGAAAAAACCGGTTATTCCAGCAAGCCACTGCCGCGCCTAATCTTGATCCTGTCGCAACGCCAATCCGGCGAAGCCAACTGATAAGACAGGAGCAAGTCATGGCACAACGTCTTGATTTCTATAACGCCAGCCCCGCTGCCATCAAAGCCATGCTCGGCCTGGAAAAGCGCATCAGCGAAGCCGGTCTGGAACAGTCGCTGGTGGAACTGGTTCGCCTGCGCGCCTCGCAAATCAACGGCTGCGCCTATTGCGTCGATCTGCACAGCTCGGACGCCCGCAAGGCCGGCGAGGATGATCGCCGCCTGGCCACGCTGTCGGTCTGGCACGAAACGCCGTTCTTCTCGGATCGCGAGCGCGCCGCGCTGGCCTGGACCGAAGCCGTGACGCTGGTGTCGCAAGACCATGTGCCCGACGCCGCGTGGGAGGCTGTTCGCCCGCACTTCTCGGACGCGGAACTGGTGGACCTGACGCTGCTGATTTCCACGATCAACGCGTGGAACCGCTTTGCGATCTCGTTCCGCAAGACGCCGGCCTGAGGCAACGCCATGTCCCGACAGATTCTGAAGGGGGCCGGCGCCGGGCTGGCGCTGACCGTGCTGGCTACGCTCGGCGCGCTGATCTTCGGCGTTGCCCGCCCCGCCCAGGCGCACGAGACCGCCGGTGGCCGTGGCGAGGAAACAATCGCCCCGATCATGAAACAAGCGCTTCCCGAAGCCGCCGGCCGCGATGCGCTGATGATCACGGTGAGCTACGCACCGGGCCAGGCCTCCACGCCGCATATGCACCCGGGTTCGATCTTCGCCTACGTGCTAGAGGGCGAAGTGGAATCCCAGCTCGATGGCCAGCCAGCACGCGTATTCAAGCAAGGCGAGGCCTGGTATGAGCCGCCCAACGCTCGCCACCTGGTTTCCCGCAACGCGAGCCAGACCCGCCCCGCCAAGCTGCTCGTGTACGCGATCGTGTCGGACAAGGCGCCGGTAAAGCTGCCGCTGCCGCAATAGCGGATCTGCTGGCGAGCAGCGCCGTCCAGGGCTTTCCGGGTTTTTCGCGGCGCCCTCGCTTTCAGGTTTTCTGCTTCGGCCTGATCTTCTGATCGTTTCCTATCGCCTGGCATGCCGCCAGCCAGGAGCTTCTCCAATCGGCAAATCTCGGAACGAAGATTTTGGGAATTCATGGCCGTTAATTGCAAACATAGAGCAAAAACATTGCGGGTGCCGAACGATCGGCGATCCCGCATGCGGTTGGGCTTCCTTTACTTCGAATGTCTATTCAGGCGAGCGCCGGAAAGCGATGCCAAAACGGTTCAACCCGTTGATCGCACTGATCAGCAGCGTCAGGTCGGTCAGTTCCCGGTCGCTGAACAGCGGCCGGACCGCCTCCCACAGATCGTCCGGCACCCCGGTTTCCGCCACGCGCGTCACGGCTTCCGCCCAGGCGAGGGCCGCCCGCTCGCGGTCCGTATAAAGCTTGCTCTCGCGCCATGCCGGCAGCATGTCGATACGCCCGGCCATCTCCCCTGCCCGCCGCGCGCGCGCCGTGTGCAGGTCGATGCAGTAAGGGCACCCATTGACCTGCGACACGCGTAGCCGCACCAGGTCCGCCAGCGAATGTTCGAGCCGATAGGCGTCGCTACGCTTGTCCAGCCGCAGCAATAGCTCGATGCTGGGGCGGTTCGCCCGGTAGGAATCCAGCCGCTGGGTCATGTCGTGCCTTGAAATGCATCCGGAAAAGGATCGGCAAACCCGATCCGACGCCTCTCACACTAGGCGTCCGGAGCGGTCCGGCCAATAGCCACTATCCGCCGTTTTTCAGGTAGCCACCCGGCGCGGCTCAGTCGCCGCGCAAGCGGCGCCAAAGCGTGGTGGCGCTGATGCCGAGTTGCGCACAAGCGGCCGCGCGATTGCCGCCACATTCCGCCAGGACCCGACGGATATGCTCGGCCTGGCTAACGCGCGCGACGCCTGCCAGCGACTGGCTCGCACCCGCCGGCAACGCCACCGCGGTGGACAAGACGGGCGCATCGATCGCCGCCATGCCTGCGCTGGCCGGATCCCGGGAATCCGTGGAAAACAGCTCGGGGACGGCGGACTGCAATTCGCGCTGCAGTGCGGCCGGCTCCAGCCTTGCGCCGGCTACCAGCACGGCAATGCGCTCCGTCACGTTTTCCAGCTCGCGAATATTCCCGGGCCACGAATACCGTGCCAGCCGCGTGCGCACCGTCGCGGGCAACTGCAGCGGATCGGCGACGCCCAGCCGCTCCTGCGCGCGCCGGTAGAGCATCTCGGCCAGATCGGCCAGGTCCGCGGCGCGGTCCCGCAGCGGGGGCATCTCGATCCGCAGGATATTGAGCCGGTAGTAGAGATCCTGCCGGAACGTGCCCTCGCGCACGAGCGCGGCCAGGTCCCGGTGGGTGGCGGCGATCACCCGCACGTTGACGGGAACGGCCTCGATGCCGCCAATCGGCAGGACCTGCTTTTCCTGCAGCACGCGCAGCAGCCGCGTCTGCAAGGCCGGCGGCATGTCGCCCACCTCGTCGAGGAACAACGTGCCGTCATGCGCCGATTCGAACAGCCCGGCCTTGCCGCCACGCCGCGCACCGGTGAACGCGCCCTCTTCATAGCCAAACAGTTCCGATTCCAGCAGCGCTTCCGGGAATGCCGCGCAATTGACGGCCACGAACGGGAACGCGCGCCGGGGGCTGGCGTCATGCATGCCCTGCGCCAGCACCTCCTTGCCGGTGCCGCTCTCCCCGCCCACCAGCACGGTGGAATCGACCATCGCATACCGCCGCGCCAGCGCCCGCAGGTCCGTCATCGCCGCCGACGTCCCGGCCAGGTCATCCAGCGAGTAACGCACGCCCGCTGGCCGCGTCCGTGTGCGCGAACGCAGGTTGCGGTCGGCGCGATGGATCGCATTGGCGTCCTGGATCGTCAGCACCGCGCCGGTGGTGCCGGCCTCGCCGACGATCGGAATCCGGTTGACCACCACCATCTTGTCGCCCAGCCGATGGATCGCCTCCAGTTCCCGCGTGCCACTTTGCATGACCCCGTCGAGCGAGAGCCCGGGCGCCAGCGTGGACAGCTTGCGCCCCACGGCCGCGCCGGCGGGCGTGCCCAGAAAGCGCTCCATGGCCGGGTTGAACGCCTGCACCCGACCCTCCGGATCCACGGCCGCCACGCCCTCGTTCAGGTGCGCGAGGATGGTGTTGACGTAGTCGCGGCGGGTCGACTCGATGCGCCGCAGCCGTGCCGCCTCGATGGCATCTTCCAGCGCCAGCCGCACGGCATTGCCCGAGTACAGGAACACACCCAGCAGGCCATACTTGTCCGCCAGATCCGTCACCATGCCCGGCCCCACCACCACGCGCACGCCTTCCTCCTTGAGCGCCCGCACGCGCGCCGTGGCATCGTCCTCGGTCAGGTAGGTGTAGGTGGGAATGGATAGCGAGAAGGCCCGCACGAATTCGTCGACTTCGGCATACGTCGACGCATGGGTGACCAGTGCCACCATCGGCGAAATGCGCCGCGCAGTGGCCAGCGCATTCATCACATCGAAACCGGTCACTTTCACCAGCACCACGGGGACATCCACGTGCTGGCGCAGGTAGGCACCGTTGGAGCCGCCCGCCACCACCACGTCCACCCGGCCCTCGCGGGCCTCCCGGTTGATCGCGCTGGCGGCGGCCTCGAACGCACGCCCGACGATCCGAAACTCGGCGCGCCCGGAATAGGCCGGGATCAGTTCGGCAAAGGCGCGCGACAATCGGCTGATGCCCATGGCCCAGATACGGGGTCGGGCGCCGACCGGAATGGCGGGCGCATTGAGAGGAATCTGATTCTGCGAGGGAGTCATGGTGCAGCCACGATTGACGGGGATGGCAGGCGCGCGAACCGCCGGGATTGGCGACGCGTTCGGGCGTATAGTCGATTTGGATCGGTTGGGGTCGATTTGGATTGTGCGCCGGCGCCGCCGGCATTTCAATATTGAAACATCTGAATTTCAATGTTGAAATACCGAAGGGAAGTAATCGGCTCGTGAAACTTGTGGAATTTCAGTGTCGGTATGACCTAACCCTCTGAGCTGTAAGGGTTTATGGACCGACCGGAGCCCGCCCGCCGAGGGTGGATTCCGGGCTGGCACACCCCTTGCGCCATATGGGTCCGTTTCGAATCCGATATTTCAACTCCACGCCATGACCTTTTCTGCATCCGAACTCGCCCGCTCCGCCGGCGCCCGCTTCCGCCAGGCCCTGGTCGATGAAAGCCCACTGCAGATTCCCGGCACCATCAACGCGAATCACGCGCTGCTGGCCACGCGCGCCGGCTATCGCGCCATCTACCTGTCGGGTGGCGGCGTGGCTGCCGGCTCCCTGGGGCTGCCCGACCTGGGCATCTCCAACCTGGACGACGTCCTGACCGACATCCGCCGCATCACCGACGTCTGCGACACCCCGCTGCTGGTCGACGTGGACACCGGCTTCGGCGCCTCTGCCTTCAACGTGGCCCGCACCACGCGCTCGCTGATCAAGTTCGGCGCAGCCGCCATGCATATCGAAGACCAGGTCGGCGCCAAGCGCTGCGGCCACCGCCCGGGCAAGGAAATCGTCACGCAAGGCGAAATGGTCGACCGCATCAAGGCCGCCGTGGACGCCCGTACCGACCAGAACTTCGTGATTATGGCCCGTACCGACGCGCTGGCCGTGGAAGGCCTCGACAAGGCCATCGAGCGTGCCGTGGCCTGCGTGGAAGCCGGCGCCGACGCGATCTTCCCGGAAGCCATGACGGACCTGGACATGTATCGCCGCTTTGTCGATGCCGTCAAGGTGCCGGTGCTGGCCAACCTGACCGAATTCGGCGCAACGCCGTACTTCACCGTGGACGAGCTGCGCGATATCGGCGTGGCGATGACGCTGTACCCGCTGTCCGCCTTCCGCGCGATGAACAAGGCCGCCGAGAACGTATACGAAGCCATCCGCCGCGACGGCACGCAGAAAAACGTGGTCGACACCATGCAGACGCGCAACGAGCTGTATGAGCGCATCGGCTATCACGTCTACGAACAAAAGCTGGATGCCCTGTTCGCGCAGGGCAAGGGCAAGTAAGCTGCGGAATCTCATCCGTTTCTGAAACCAACATGCCCGCACGCAAGCCAAACCAACATACCAAGGAGACCCCAATGTCCGAAGCCCAACCGCTGGCCACGCCGAAGCCCAAGAAGTCCGTCGCCCTGTCGGGCGTTGCCGCCGGCAACACCGCCCTGTGCACCGTGGGCCGCAGCGGCAATGACCTGCATTACCGCGGCTACGACATCCTCGACATCGCCGACACCTGCGAATTCGAGGAAATCGCCCACCTGCTGGTGCATGGCAAGCTGCCGAACAAGTCCGAGCTGGCCGCCTACAAGACCAAGCTCAAGGCGCTGCGCGGCCTGCCCGCCAACGTGAAGGCCGCGCTGGAATGGGTGCCGGCCAGCGCCCACCCGATGGACGTGATGCGCACCGGCGTGTCGGTGCTGGGCACCGTGCTGCCGGAGAAGGACGACCACAACACGCCGGGCGCGCGCGACATCGCCGACCGCCTGATGGCGAGCCTCGGTTCGATGCTGCTGTACTGGTACCACTACAGCCACAACGGCCGCCGCATCGAGGTGGAAACCGACGACGACTCGATCGCCGCCCACTTCCTGCATCTGCTGCACGGCGAGTCGCCGTCCAAGCTGTGGGAGCGCGCGATGCAGACGTCGCTGATCCTGTACGCGGAGCACGAGTTCAACGCCTCGACGTTCGCGTGCCGCGTGGTGGCGGGCACCGGCTCCGACATGTACTCGGCCATCTGCGGCGGCATCGGTGCGCTGCGTGGCCCGAAGCATGGCGGCGCCAACGAGGTGGCCTTCGAGATCCAGAAGCGCTATGACACCCCGGACGAGGCCGAGGCCGACATCCGCCGCCGCGTGGAAAACAAGGAAGTGGTGATCGGCTTTGGTCACCCGGTGTACACGATTTCCGACCCGCGCAACGTGGTGATCAAGGAGGTGGCCCGCAAGCTGTCGAAGGACGCCGGCTCGATGAAGATGTTCAACATCGCCGAACGCCTGGAGACGGTCATGGCCGACGCCAAGAAGATGTTCCCGAACCTCGACTGGTTCAGCGCCGTGAGCTACCACATGATGGGCGTGCCCACCGCGATGTTCACGCCGCTGTTCGTGATTGCCCGCACGTCGGGCTGGGCGGCCCACGTGATCGAGCAACGGATCGACAACAAGATCATCCGTCCGACGGCCAACTACACCGGCCCGGAAGACCTGAAGTTCGTGCCCATCGAAAAGCGCGCCTGATTCACAGCAAAAGCAACAGTGCCGCCACCCCGCCGGGGTGGCAGGCACGCCAGTCCTCCACACGCCATGAACACTGCATACCGCAAGCCGCTGCCCGGCACCAAACTGGATTACTTCGACACGCGCGCCGCGGTCGACGCCATCCAGCCGGGCGCCTATGACAAGCTGCCCTACACGTCGCGCGTGCTGGCCGAAAACCTCGTCCGCCGCTGCGACCCCGCCACGCTGACGGACTCCCTGAAACAGATCATCGCGCGGCGCCGCGATCTCGACTTCCCGTGGTTCCCCGCCCGCGTGGTGTGCCACGACATCCTGGGCCAGACCGCGCTGGTGGACCTGGCCGGCCTGCGCGACGCCATTGCCGACCAGGGTGGCGACCCCGCGCTGGTCAATCCGGTGGTGCCGGTGCAGCTGATCGTCGACCATTCGCTGGCCGTGGAATGCGGCGGCTTTGATCCGGATGCGTTCACGAAGAACCGCGCCATCGAGGACCGCCGCAATGAAGACCGCTTCGACTTCATCAACTGGACCAAGAAGGCGTTCCGCAACGTCGATGTGATCCCGCCGGGCAACGGCATCATGCACCAGATCAATCTGGAGAAGATGTCCCCGGTGATCCATGCCGACCACGGCGTGGCCTACCCCGACACCTGCGTGGGCACCGACAGCCACACCCCGCACGTGGACGCGCTCGGCGTCATCGCCATCGGCGTGGGCGGGCTGGAAGCGGAAAACGTGATGCTGGGCCGCGCGTCGTGGATGCGCCTGCCGGACATCGTCGGCGTGGAACTGACCGGCCGCCGCCAGCCCGGCATTACCGCCACCGACATCGTGCTGGCCCTGACCGAGTTCCTGCGCAAGGAAAAGGTGGTTGGCGCCTATCTGGAGTTCCGTGGCGAAGGCGCATCCAGCCTGACGCTGGGCGACCGCGCCACGATCTCGAACATGGCCCCGGAATACGGCGCCACCGCCGCCATGTTCTTCATTGACGACCAGACCCTGTCGTACCTGCGCCTCACCGGCCGCGAGGACGCCCAGGTCAGCCTGGTGGAGACCTACGCGAAGACCGCCGGGCTGTGGGCGGACGCACTGGATGCCGCCGAATACGAGCGCGTGCTGAAGTTCGACCTGTCCACGGTCGGACGCAACATGGCCGGTCCGTCGAACCCGCACAAGCGCCTGCCCACCGCCGACCTGGCTGCGCGCGGCATCGCGGGCAAGTGGGAGGAAGTCCCCGGCCAGATGCCCGATGGCGCGGTGATCATTGCCGCGATCACCAGCTGCACCAACACCAGCAACCCGCGCAACGTGATTGCCGCGGCCCTGCTGGCGCGCAACGCCAACGCGCGCGGCCTCACCCGCAAGCCGTGGGTGAAATCGTCGCTGGCGCCGGGCTCCAAGGCCGTGGAACTGTATCTGCAGGAATCCAACCTGCTGCCCGACCTGGAAAAACTTGGCTTTGGCATCGTGGCGTTTGCCTGCACCACCTGCAATGGCATGTCGGGTGCGCTGGATCCGAAGATCCAGCAGGAAATCGTCGATCGCGACCTGTACGCGACGGCGGTGCTGTCCGGCAACCGCAACTTTGACGGCCGCATCCATCCCTACGCCAAGCAAGCCTTCCTGGCCTCGCCGCCGCTGGTGGTGGCCTACGCCATCGCCGGCACGATCCGCTTCGACATCGAGCGCGACGTGCTGGGCACGGATGCCGACGGCAAGCCGGTGTACCTGAAGGACATCTGGCCGAGCGACGAGGAAATCGACGCGATCGTGACGAAGAGCGTGAAGCCCGAGCAGTTCCGCAAGGTCTACGAGCCGATGTTCGCCATCACGGCGGCCTCCGGCGAATCGATCGACCCGCTCTACGACTGGCGCCCGCAAAGCACGTACATCCGCCGTCCGCCGTACTGGGAAGGCGCACTGGCCGGCGAGCGCACGCTCCAGGGCATGCGGCCGCTGGCGGTGCTGGGCGACAACATCACGACCGATCACCTGTCGCCCTCCAACGCCATCCTGGCCAGCAGCGCGGCCGGCGAGTACCTGGCGAAGATGGGCCTGCCGGAAGAGGACTTCAACTCCTACGCCACGCATCGTGGCGATCACCTGACGGCCCAGCGCGCGACGTTTGCCAACCCGACGCTCATCAACGAGATGGCGGTGGTCGATGGCGCGGTCAAGAAGGGATCGCTCGCGCGCGTCGAGCCGGAGGGCAAGGTCGTGCGCATGTGGGAAGCCATCGAGACCTACATGGACCGCAAGCAGCCGCTGATCGTGGTTGCCGGGGCCGACTACGGCCAGGGTTCGTCGCGCGACTGGGCGGCCAAGGGCGTGCGGCTGGCGGGCGTGGAAGCGATCGTCGCGGAAGGCTTCGAGCGCATCCACCGCACCAACCTGATCGGCATGGGCGTGTTGCCCGTGGAATTCGGGCCGGGTGTCAACCGCCTCACGCTTGGCATCGACGGCACCGAGACGTTCGACGTGATCGGCGAGCGCAAGCCGCGCGCCGAACTGACGCTGGTGATCCGGCGCCAGAACGGCGAGCGCGTGGAGGTGCCGGTGTTGTGCCGGCTGGATACGGCCGAAGAGGTCTCGATCTACGAGGCCGGCGGCGTGCTGCAGCGGTTTGCGCAGGATTTCCTGGAATCCTCGCGCGCCGCGGCTTAAACGTTAAGCAGTCAGCGCAAGGTGGGCGGCATGGCGACATGCCGCCCCGCGCTATTGGACAAGTGGACAAGTCACGATGCCTCACGTACCCCAGATCAAGATTCCCGCAACCTATATGCGGGGCGGCACCAGCAAGGGTGTCTTCTTCCGCTTGCAGGATTTGCCCGAGGCGGCGCAGGTCCCGGGCCGCGCCCGCGACGCGCTGCTGCTGCGCGTCATCGGCAGCCCCGACCCCTATGGCAAGCAGATCGACGGCATGGGCGCCGCCACCTCGAGCACCAGCAAGACGGTGATCATCTCGAAGAGCACGCGCCCGGACCATGACGTCGACTACCTGTTCGGCCAGGTATCGATCGACCAGCCGTTCATCGACTGGAGCGGCAACTGCGGCAATCTCTCGGCCGCCGTCGGGCCGTTTGCGATCAGCAACGGCTTTATCGATGCTGCCCGCATCCCGCGAAACGGCATGGTGACCGTGCGCATCTGGCAGGCCAATATCGGCAAGACCATCGTCGCGCACGTACCGGTGACCGAGGGCGCGGTGCAGGAAACCGGCGATTTCGAACTGGACGGCGTGACGTTCCCCGCCGCCGAGGTGCAACTCGAGTTCAGGGATCCGGCCGCCGAGGAAGGGGACGATGGCGGCGGCGCGATGTTCCCGACCGGCAACCTTGTCGATGACCTGGAAGTGCCTGGCGTCGGCACGCTCAAGGCGACGATGATCAACGCCGGCATTCCGACGATCTTCGTCAACGCGGAGGCCATCGGCTACACGGGCACGGAACTGCAGGACGCCATCAACGGCGACCCCAAGGCGCTGGCGATGTTCGAGACGATTCGCGCTTACGGCGCCAAGCGAATGGGCCTGATCCAGGACATCGACGAAGCCGCCCGGCGCCAGCACACGCCGAAGGTGGCCTTCGTGGCCCGGCCGGCGACCTATACGGCATCGAGCGGCAAGGCGGTCAACGCCGGCGACGTGGACCTGCTGGTGCGCGCGCTGTCGATGGGCAAGCTGCACCACGCGATGATGGGTACGGCGGCCGTGGCCATCGGCACCGCCTCCGCGATTCCCGGCACGCTGGTCAACCTGGCCGCCGGTGGTGGTGAACGCGAGGCCGTGCGTTTCGGCCATCCGTCTGGCACGCTGCGCGTGGGCGCGCAAGCCAGCCAGGTCGATGGCGAATGGACGGTGACAAAGGCCGTCATGAGCCGCAGCGCGCGCGTGCTGATGGAAGGCTGGGTACGCGTGCCGGGCGACGCGTTCTAGGCGCAAAACGGGGCGCAATGTAGGGCGCAATCTCGCATCGGCAATGCCTTGAAAAAGCGGCATCTTTCCATAGGGAAAGATGCCGCTTTGTCTTACTGGGCATACGTTTCCGGTCATTCATGGCAACGACGAGGTTGTCGACGCAACGCGCGTGCCTCGGTATAGTGCACGCTCCGTCCGGGACGGCGGTCCCTGGCAATCCCCATGACCCCCGACGGGCGGAACCCATGAATCGATGACAAGTGGCAACGCGTTCCATAAGACACGCGTCAATCGCCGATACGAGGAGAATCATGAAACGTACTGCCCATCTCAAGTCCCTGGCCGCCCTGCTGTTGTCGGCCAGCCTGCTGTCCGGCGTGGCCCACGCCCAGCTGGCTCCGGCTTCGGCCCCGACCGCGGCACCTGCCGGCGCCACCGCCGAAGCCCGCAAGGCCAACATCGTCATCATCGGCACCGGCGGCACCATTGCCGGCGCGGGTGCATCGGCCACCAACACGGCGGCCTACCAGTCCGCCGTGGTACCGGTCGACAAGATCATCGCCTCGGTGCCGGAGATCTCGAAGGTCGCCAACGTCAAGGGCGAGCAGATTTTCCAGATCGGCTCGGAGAGCTTCAACAATGAGCGCCTGCTGAAGCTGGGCAAGCGAGTTTCCGAGTTGCTGAAGCAGCCGGACGTGGATGGCATCGTGATTACCCACGGCACCGACACCATCGAGGAAACGTCGTACTTCCTGAACCTGACGCTGAAGAGCGACAAGCCAGTGGTGGTGGTCGGCTCGATGCGTCCGGGTACCGCGCTGGGCGCGGACGGCGCACTGAATCTGTATGACGCCGTCCTGGTCGCATCGAATCCGGCATCGCGCGGCAAGGGCACGCTGGTCGTGCTGAACGACGAGATCCACACAGGCCGCGACGTGACCAAGACCAACACGTTCAAGACCGAGACGTTCCGCTCGCCGTTCGGCCCGCTGGGCTACGTGGTGGAAGGCCGCACGCTGTTCTATCGCATCCCGGCCCGCCCGCACACGATGCAAACCCAATGGGACATCGACAAGATCGACAAGCTGCCCGAGGTCGCCGTGGTCTATGCCTACGGCAACGTCAACCCGGCCAGCATCGACGCCGCGGTGAAGAATGGCGCCAAGGCCATCGTCTATGCGGCCACCGGCAACGGTAGCGTGGGCGACTACATGGTGGAACCGCTGAAAGCCGCGCGGGCCAAGGGCGTGCAGATCGTTCGTGCTTCGCGCACGGGCAGTGGCGTGGTGGTTCGCAACGCCGAGCAGCCGGACGACAAGTACGACTGGATTGTCACTGACGACCAGCTGCCGCAGAAGGCGCGCATCCTGATGGCGCTGGCGCTCACGCAGACCAACGATCCGAAGGCGCTGCAGCAGATCTTCTGGAAGTACTGATCGGCGGAAGTCGCGCGGAAGGGTTGGCGTCGTCGCAGGCGGATACGCCAGCCCTTTCTCTCCGGTATTTCAGAACAACGTGGTGCTCATCAGCGCCTTGGCGACCAGCACGCCCTCATCCGGGCCCTCGGCATAGACGGACACATCCGTGGATACCTGCCGCTTGCCGCGACGGATCACCACCGCCACCGCACGCAGCGTCGCCGATCTTGCCGGCGCCAGATACTGGATCGACAAGTTTCCTGTCGCGCCACTGCGCACCACATCCGGATCGATATTGGAGAATGCGGCCGTAGCGCCCGCGATGTCGATCAGCGTCGCAATGACGCCGCCGTGCACGATGTCCGCCACCGTGGTGTGTTCCATGCTGAACGGGAGCAGCAGTTCGGCGTGATCGGGTGCGAGGGCATCGAGGCGGATGCCTAGCGCACGCGCCACCGGGGACTGCATCAACACGGACTCCACCACGGCCGCCACGCGCGGCGCGACGGTGCCGTCCGAATGGCGGGAAATGCCAGCAGAGGCTTCAGACATCGGCAAACTCCGGAAAGGATGGGGAATGAATCGTGAATCGAGACATTGCCAGCGTAGCCAACCACCGCGCCCAGCTCAATAACTTCCGGGGTAATCCCTGCAGACACCGGCGGTCCGCGTTGACTGGTTCCCGGCCGACCATGACCGATCCTGGCCGACCCTGGCCGACCTGACCGGAAACGTCATATCGCCATCGCCGGGCCGGCCATCCGCCCCGTTTATAATGTGCCCCCAGCCGTTCCACCCGCCGACCGCATGCCCGTCATTCCGTCCGATTCCGTCCTGTCACCTGCCGCAGCCGCCACTTCCGAGGGCCAGGGCGGGCTGAGCAACCGTCCGGACAGTCCGTGCATCGGCATCTGCTCCACGCTGTTCGACGAAATCTGCCAGGGCTGTGGCCGCACCGCGGCGGAAGTCAGCAACTGGGTGTTCTACAGCGACGACGAAAAACAGGTCATCTGGGAACGCATCACGCGAGAAGGCACCGCGCGACGCTTCCGTCAGGACTGATCCGCAGCCGGGCTGCCGGATAACCGTTTCTCCATATCTTCCACTTCGCGGCGCGCCACGCGCTGCCGGGCCAGCTTGCGCCAGCTTTCCGCCAGCACTGGCAGCTCCGCCATCTCGGCCAGCGCCGCGTAGTCGAGCCGATCCACATACAGCACGCGCAGCAACCGCTGCAGGCTCCACTGCGGACAGGGCCGCGCAAGCAGGATCAGCCGGTCGCCGCGACGCACCTCGCCCTCTTCCAGTACGCGGTAGTACCAGCCTGTCCGCTGGCTGCTCTGGACCGCGCGTGACATGCCGGCATAACCAAAGCGGTGATTGAGCTTCCAGCACGGCTGCCTGGCCTGTGAAACCTCCACCAGCGCCGTGCCAAGCCGGAACCGGTCGCCAACGCAGACGTCCGCTTCCGTCAAACCCCGGGTGCTCAGGTTCTCGCCAAACGCGCCCGGACGGGCCAGGACATCGACGGCCGCGTCGGCGTAAGCCGACAGTTCGGTCTGCCAGTGAGCGTAGTGATCCCGTGCATAGTGATGCAAGGCCTTTTCCGGGCCGCCATGGTGCTTCGGGTCCCCTTGCTCGTCGATCGCAAGCCCGATTGTCGTCACGCGCACAGCGTCGTGGACTTCGGTCTTGTCGATGCCGCTCGGCAGCCCTTTGGGCCCGTATGGGCGAACCTTTCCCGCCAGCACGGCGTCAATGGCGATATCGATGACCGCGAGACTCACAGCCCGGCCTCGCTCAGCCAACGAGTGAACATCCGCTCGCCAGCCGCCGCGACGGTCGCCCCGATCTCCGCGGTACGCCGGCGAATCGTGCGCGGATCGATACCGGCCTTGGCCAGCTCCACGGTATGGCCGATCAGCCAAGTCTCGATATCGCCGGCAAGCACTTCCGGATGGAATTGCAGCGCCAGCACATGCTTGCCGATGGCATAGGCCTGATTCGTGTTGCCCGCCGTGGAAGCCAGCAGTTCGGCGCCCGCCGGCAGGTCGAACGTATCGCCATGCCAGTGCAGCACCTGCCAGTCGGCGTCGGCCAGCGCCGCCAGCGGGGACCGCAATCCGGCCTCGGTCGGCGTCACCGGCGCCCAGCCGATCTCGCGCGTGCCGGGATACACCCGTGCATCCGACGCCGCCGCAATCAGTTGCGCGCCAAGGCATGCGCCGATCATCGGGCGGCGCGATGCCAGTCGCTCGCGAATCACGGCGATCTCGGCCTCCAGCCACGGATAGGCTTGCGTCTCGTACACGCCGATCGGCCCGCCCAGTACCACCAGCAGGTCGGCCGGGTCCGCCATCACGGGCGTCAGGTCGTCGACGCCGGCCTGGTAGATGCGGATACCGTGCCCACGCGCCCGCACAGCATTGGCGATGACGCCGGCGTGCTCGAACGCCACATGCTGGATGACATCGGTACGGCGCGCCGTGCTGCCCGGGGCCGCATCGTTGGGAATGCCGGGAATTTCGGTCATGAATCCACTCCTGAAAGTTCGGTGCGAAAAGCGTGCGTCATGGTAGCGCCTCCGCCACGGGACGCAGCACCATCGTGTCGAAGCTGTCGCCACCGGGATTGCGCCGGTGCACGCCGACCGTGATGAATTGCACTCCCGCCCACTTGTCCGTCCAGTCCCGGTAGTGGGGCGAGAGCGCATTGCCCGATTGTCCCGTCGAAGTCATGAATCGGGATTCAGACAAATCCGAAAGATCGTAGATGGCACGCAGGCTCGCGGCATGGGTGCTCTCGAACGGGGCGCGTTCGTCACGGAGGTTGTGGCGGCCGACGTCGACGGTATACGTATCACCACCGGTCTGGACGCGCACGTTGAACAAGCCGGCCAGGTACGGGACCTTGCCGAATGGCTTGTGCTCCGCGCGTGCCGTGTGCGCCTTGCCCCAGCGCCAGCGTTCGGCATTGTCGCCATAGCGCGCGTCCAGGTCCGCGATGGCACGTCGCCAGGCCAGGCTAATCGTCTCGCCGCAGGTCTCGCGCGCAGGAGTTCGCGTGTTGTCACACCAGAACGCGCCCGCGCCGTCGGGATCGCGCATGGCGTTGAGCATCGGCAACTGGACATTACGTTGATCCCAGAGCCGGTTGAACTGCACCTCACCGACCTTGTCCTCGAACAGCAGGCGAGACAACTCGCGCAGCCAAGCGGTGACCACCAGCGGCTCGGCGCGATCCGCCGCCATCGTGCCATCCCACTTGCGCAGCGCATCCAGCAGCCCGCGTTCGCGCGGCGGGAGACTGGCGTCCTGCGCCACCGGCGCCGCCAGCAACAGCGGCAGGGCTTCGCGCACGGCCAGCGACACCACGTCCTTCTGGATAGCCGCGAAGCTGTCCGGGGTATGGTGCGGATTGGCCTCCAGCAGCGCCTTGATGCGCTGGTAGCGATACGGCACCGTCCATTCGCTGGTAATGAAGTACGGGTAGTCGTCCGCCACGATCTTCTGGTTGGCGGTGACGATCATGCCCGTCGGCGGGTTATAGCTGCGCGGCAACTGCTCGAACGGCACGAAGCCCGTCCAGTCGTAGCGGGCCTCCCAGCCCGGCGCCGGCGCCAGCCCCTTGAGGTCGTTGTCGGCACGCCGCAGCGGCACGCGTCCCGGTGCGATAT
Source organism: Cupriavidus sp. 01L415 (assembly GCF_056400065.1). NCBI lineage: Bacteria > Pseudomonadati > Pseudomonadota > Betaproteobacteria > Burkholderiales > Burkholderiaceae > Cupriavidus > Cupriavidus sp. 01L415. The sequence continues at coordinate 457,006 of NZ_JBFTSP010000001.1, forward strand.
AGCCGATATTGCCGTCGACATCGGCATAGACGATGTTCTGTTGCGGCGCGTGGAAATCCCGCATCGCCGCCAGGAAACTGTTCCAGTCAGAGGCCTGGCCGAGCTTCAGGCCGCCTTGGAACGTACGATCGTCAGGCCGGAGCGCCGTCCACTGGAACGCCACCACATATTGCGCGCCAAGCGGCTTCGCGGCGGCGACGAGCGGTTCGGCGACATCGGACAACACCGGGCCATGCCGCGTGGCGCGGACGGTCAGCGTGACGTCATTCTCGCCCTTTACATGGATGATCTCGGTACGGGTCTCGAAGTCGGCCCAGCCGTCCGGCGTCTGGTATTGGCCCGGGTTGCCGGGCGCCACGCGTTCGATATAGAGATCCTGCACATCGGGCGCGGTATTGGTGAAGCCCCACGCGATGCGCTTGTTATGGCCCAGCACCACGAGCGGTACGCCGGGCAGCGTGGCACCGGTGACGTCGAGTCCCGGCGCCTGCAGGCGGGCGACGTACCACAGCGCCGGCGCCTGCAGCCCCAGGTGCGGATCGTTGGCCAGCAGGGGCTTGCCGCTGCGCGTATGGGCGCCGGATACCACCCAGTTGTTCGAGCCCATGCCCTCCACGTAACCCGACGGCGCGCGCTGCACCACGCTTGCCATCGCCGTCGCGACGGGCGCCAGCTGCCGGTAGAAGCTGGCGTAGTCCATGGTTCGCAGCGGCTTGTCGCCGGGGTACGGCGCCAGGATCTCGGCGATGCGGGCGGTCGGCAGTTGCTGCGCCAGCCCCATGCGCAAGACCTCCTGGGTCCAGTTGCCGCCCAGGTCCCACGCCATCATGGTCTGCCAGCCGAGCGTATCGGCCGGTTCCCAGCGCTCCGGGCGGGTCCGCAGCATCAGGAATTCCGGTGGCAACGCGGACTTGCGGGTATCGATGAACGCATTGACGCCGTTGGCATAGGCCTGCAGCACCGCGCGGGTCTCGGGCGAAGACTGGGCCAGGATTGCCTCGGCGTTGCGCCGCACGCCCAGCGTGCGCAGGAAGCGGTCCGTATCGAGCGCACTCGGCCCCAGGATCTCCGCGAGCCGGCCCGCCACTATCCGCTTGTTCATCTGCATCTGCCACAGCCGGTCCTGCGCGTGGACGTAGCCCAGCGCGTAGTAAGCATCGAGCGCGTTGGCGGCCTGGATGTGCGGCACGGCGTTGCGATCCCGGACCACCACCACGCGGTCCTTCAGTCCGGGCAGCCGCAGCGTGCCGGCCGAATCCGGCTGCGAGGCCTGGCGATACCAGATATAGCCGCCAGCCGCGCCCGTGACCGCCAGCAGCGCGATCGACGCCAGCCACCAGCCCAGCCGTTTGAACCAGCCCATCGGAACCTCTCCAGTCATATGCGATCGCAAGGATCGGAATCTCGAATGATCGCAGGCTTCCGCCCAGGCAACCTTGTGCGATCACGGCTCCCGAAGCTTCAGAGGATCGCGGATCTCATCCACGAAAAAATGCCCGGACCAGCCGGGCATTCTTCCGGGACGCGTCAGGACACATCCAAACCCGCCACGTCAGGCCGGTTTTTTCATCTGCAGGGACTTGTACTCGAGGAATTCCTCCAGGCCGTACTTGCCAGCCTCGCGCCCGTTGCCGGATTGCTTGTAGCCACCGAACGGCGCGTTCATATTGAACGGCCCGCCGTTGATGTCAACCTGGCCAGTACGGATGCGGCGCGCCACGCGGATCGCGCGAGCCTCGTCGCCGGACCACACGCCGCCGCCCAGCCCGTAGATGCTGTCATTGGCGATACGGACCGCGTCGTCTTCCGTGTCATAGCAGATCACCGACAGCACCGGACCGAAGATCTCTTCCTGCGCCACGGTAGCCCGGGGATCGACGTTGCCGAGCACGGTCGGCTTGACGAAAAAGCCCTTGTCCAGCCCCGCCGGCGTATCCGGGCCGCCGGCCACCAGCTCCGCGCCCTCTTCCAGGCCGCGCCGGATGTAGCCCGTGACGCGCTCCTTCTGCGCCGCCGAAATCAGCGGCCCGAGCTTGCTCGTCTCGGCCAGCGGATCGCCGACGGTGAAGCCCTCCGCCACCTTGGCCGCGATGGCCTTGACCTCGTCATAGCGGGCACGCGGCACCAGCATGCGGGTGTGCGCCGAACAGGTCTGGCCCGAGTTCAGGAAGCACGCATTGATGGTCCCCTTGACGGCTTGCGGCAGGTCCGCGTCGTCGAGGATCACCGATGCCGACTTGCCACCCAGCTCCAGCGCCACGCGCTTGACCGACTGGGCCGCCAGCTCCGATACGCGCTTGCCGGCGCGCGTCGAGCCCGTGAACGACACCATATCCACTTCCGGATGGCTGGCCAGCACTTCGCCCACCACCGGCCCGAAACCGGTCACGAGGTTGAACACGCCCGGCGGCAGGCCCGCGGCCTCGATCACCTCCGCCAGCACAAACGCATTCAGCGGCGCCACCTCGGACGGCTTGAGCACGACGGTACAGCCCGCCGCCAGCGCGGGCGCCACCTTCAGCGTGATCTGGTTCAGCGGGTAATTCCACGGCGTGATGGCCGCCACCACACCCATCGGCTCGCGCACGACGAGGGAGTTGCCCACCTGCTCCTCGAATTCGAACGATTCCAGCAGCGTGGCCGCCTGGCCCCAGTTATAGACGGGCCCGCCGACCTGGATGGCGCGGGCAAGCCTGATCGGCATGCCAACTTCGCCGGCGATCAGTTGCGCCAGTTCCTCGGTCCGGTCCTTCAGGCCTTCGGCGATCTTGCGGATGTAGCCGGCGCGCACCGCGGGCGGCGTGGTGGACCAGCCATCGAATGCCGCGCGTGCGGCGGCGATGGCATCCTCGGCGTCGCGGGCATGGCCCTCGGGAATCTTGCCCATGACCGCCTCGGTCGCCGAATGGATGACGTCGATCAGCCCCGTACCGTGCGGGGTGACCCATTTACCGTTGATAAATAGTTTGTCTCGTTGTTGCATGGCCACAGTTCTCAATAGGTGGATCGGCGGTTGCAATTTTTTTGTTACTTTTATGGTGCACCACATTGTAGAGCGGATTGCGGCATCGATTATTTCGCCGCCCTCTCCCTCGAACAAGCAGAAGTCGAAAATCGGCCGCGAAGTCTCACCCGAGGGCGCCCGCCACGGACGGCCGATCCATAACAAAGGAGCGAGGCATGGTCGATCCGACTTACCAGAAGACGGACGCAGGACAAGAGGAGATCCGCACGCGTGCACGCAAGCTGGACCAGAAGGTGCGTGCATTGTTGCTGATCGTGAACGGGGAACGCCGCAAATCGGACCTGTTGGCGCAGGTTGGCGGAATGGGTGTTGGCGAGGAATCTTTCGATACCCTGCTTTCGTTGGGTCTGATCGCCCCTTCGTCAGAAGAAGTCGCGCCGGCAGCGGCCGCACCGGTACGCCAGAGCAAACCCGCGCCCCAGAGCGCCCCGGCGGACACCAATCTGTTTGCCGCCTATTCGGCACTCGGCAAGGGCATCGACGACGTGCTCGCCGATACCACGATCGCACCACCCGCCCCACCTGCGCGCGCGGCCGCCGCGCCGGACGGATACCAGCAGCTCTATCACTTCTTTACGGATGTGATCGGCAACCACCTCGGGCTGCGCGGCTACGTCATGCAAGTCAAGGTGGAAAAGGCCGGCACGATCGTCGAGCTGGCCGCGCTACGCGATGCGCTCGGCGCCGCGCTGCAGAAGGCCAAGGGCGACATCACCGCCCGGGCCATCATCGACCAGCTCGACGCCATGCTGGCGGATATGGGGGTGGCACCGGCGCGGTAGTGCCGCACGCTGCGGTGGTCACACTGCCCGGCGGCAGCATCCCGGGCACCCAATGAAAAAGGCCGCGACTCCGTTCAGAGTCGCGGCCTTTTTCATGGCAAGCACGGATTTGCGGGCGGATCACCGTCCGCAAGTCACGATCAGGCGTTGATGCCTTGCGATTGCAGGTACTCGTCGTACGTGCCGAGGTAGTCGGTCAGCGTGCCGTCGGTGCGCACTTCGATCACGCGCGTGGCCAGACCGCTCACGAACTCACGGTCGTGCGATACGAAGACCAGCGTGCCCTGGAACTTGTCCAGTGCGATCTGCATCGACTCGATCGACTCCATGTCCATGTGGTTGGTCGGCTCGTCCAGCGCCAGCACGTTGTGGCGGCCCAGCATCAGCTTGCCCCAGATCATGCGGCCCTTTTCGCCGCCGGACAGCACCTTGACCGACTTCTTGATGTCGTCGGCCGAGAACAGCAGGCGGCCCAGCGTGCCGCGCAGCGACGTTTCGTCATCGCCGGCCTGCGTCCACTGGCTCATCCAGTCCATCACGTCGCGGTCTACCGGGAATTCCTCGTACGTGTCCTGCGGCATGTAGCCGACGTTGGCGTTCTCCGCCCACTTCACGGTGCCGCGGTCCACCTCCACGCCGCGCTGCACGCCGTCCTGCACGACGTTGTTCAGCAGGCTGCGCAGCAGCGTGCTCTTGCCCGCGCCGTTCTCGCCGATGATCGCCACGCGCTCGCCGGCCTGGATCGCCAGCGACAGGTTGTTGATGATCTTGCGGTCGTAGGTCTTGGTGACGCCTTCCACTTCGACGGCCAGGTTGTGCAGCTTCTTCTCGAACTCGAAGCGGATGAACGGGTTCTGGCGCGACGACGGCTTGATGTCCTCGACCTTGATCTTCTCGATCTGCTTTGCGCGCGAGGTGGCCTGGCGGGCCTTGGACTTGTTGGCCGAGAAGCGGCGCACGAAGTCCTGCAGTTCGCTGATGCGTTCCTTGGCGCGCGCGTTGGCGGCCACCTGGCGCTCGCGGGCCTGCATCGACGCTTCCATGTAATCGTCGTAGTTGCCCGGGTAGACCTTCAGCGTGCCGTAGTCCATGTCGGCCATGTGCGTGCACACGGAGTTCAGGAAGTGGCGATCGTGGGAGATGATGATCATGGTGGAGTTGCGCTCGTTGAGCACGTCTTCCAGCCAGCGGATCGTGTTGATGTCCAGGTTGTTGGTCGGTTCGTCCAGCAGCAGGACGTCCGGGTTCGAGAACAGCGCCTGTGCCAGCAGCACACGCAGCTTCCAGCCCGGCGCGACATCGCTCATCGGACCCTGGTGCTGTTCCGTCGGGATGCCCACGCCCAGCAGCAGTTCACCGGCGCGCGCCTCGGCCGTGTAGCCGTCGTACTCGGCATACTTGGCCTCCAGCTCGGCGGCCTTCATGTAGTCCTCGTCCGTGGCTTCCGGATTGGCGTAGATCGCGTCACGCTCCGCAGCGGCGCCCCACATCTCGGTATGGCCCATCATCACCACGTCCAGCACGCGATTGTCTTCATAGGCGAACTGGTCCTGGCGCAGCTTGCCCAGGCGGATACCCGGCTCCAGCATGACGTTGCCGGACGACGGCTCGAGGTCGCTGCCGAGGATCTTCATGAAGGTGGACTTGCCGCAGCCGTTCGCGCCGATCAGGCCGTAGCGGTTACCCTCGCCGAACTTGACCGAGATGTTCTCGAACAGCGGCTTCGGGCCGAACTGCATGGTGATGTTTGCGGTAGAAAGCACGTCTGAAACCTTGTGTGAAGCGGCGCGGGGTGCGCCTGGCCTGTTTGCTGGCGGCGGGATCGCGTGGAAGAACAGCCCATCAGCGCGTCCGGCGGAGCAATCATGAGGAAGTAACCCGCGATTTTACCACTCGCGGGCCGGAAGAGCGATGGCGGCAGCGGCCGCCACCTGTGCGTTACAGGGTCGGATAGCCCGACAGGGCCAGCGAAAAGCCCTCCGCATGCGCGGAGAGACGGGCATGGCCACCCACCGGCAGCGTCAGCTTGCGTACACAATGGCCGAACGGCAGCCCCGTCAGCACGGGGATGCCCAGCCGGGCACGCACGTAGTCGAACACGGCGTCCATGTCGTAGCCGTTGTCGTAGTCCGTGGTGCGGTAGTTCGAGAAATCGCCGAGCACAATGGCCTGTTGGTTCGCCAGCACGCCGGCTTGCAGCAGCTGCAGCAGCATCCGCTCCACACGGTAAGGCGGCTCGTTGATGTCCTCCAGGAACAGGATGCCGCCATCGATGTTGGGCATGTACGGGGTGCCCAGCAGACTGCACAGCATGGCCAGGTTGCCGCCCCAGAGCGTGCCCTCGACGGTGGCCGGCAGCTTGCCGACCTGCGGCGCCTGCACATCGACGGTGTACGCCGGATCGTGCAGGATGGCCTCGAAGTGCTGCCACATGAATGCGTCGACGGGCTCGGCGCCAAAATCCGCCAGCAGCATCGGGCCGGCAAATGTCACGCCACCCGTGGCCGCCAGATAGGCCATCTGGAAGGCGGTGAAGTCGCTGTGGCCGACGATCGGCGTGCCGCTGGCGCGCGCCTGCTCGGCAATGCGGCCAAAGTCGATCCGGTCGAGCAGGCGCGCCAGTCCGTAGCCGCCGCGCACGGCCAGCGTCAGCTCGCGGGCCGGACCCGTGCCGATGGCATGCAGATCCGCCAGACGCTCGTCGTCCGTGCCGCCGAATCGCAGGTAGCGGCGCGCCAGGACGTCCGGATTGTTGACGTGGTAGCCATGGTGCTTGAGCCAGGCACAGCCATGCGCGGCAATGGCCACGTCATGCGGGTAGCCGGACGAGGCGATCAGGCGGACTTCGGTGGGCTGGCTCATGCGTCGGGGGTCGCGCCGTGTGACGCGTCAGGTGTCGGATCGGAAGCCGGGATTTTGTCCGAATCGGCGGCCGTTGGCGAGACTTGCGCCGGGACTTGTGCCGGATCCAGCGTGGCCTGCGCCGCGCGGGCCGATTTTTGCGCCCGACGGCGCGCGCCGAAGAAATCGCGCAACAGCTGGCCGCATTCGTCGGCCATCACGCCCCGGCTGACGGTGGTCTGGTGGTTCAGCGAGGCCTCTGCGAAGAGGTCCACCACGCTGCCTGCCGCGCCGGTCTTGGGATCGGTCGCGCCAAACACCACATGGCGCAGCCGCGCGTGGAGGATCGCGCCACTACACATCGCGCACGGTTCCAGCGTCACATACAGCTCGCACTCGGGCATGCGGTAGTTGCCGAGCACCTGCGCGGCGGCGCGCAGCGCCTGCATCTCGGCATGGGCGGACGGGTCCACGGAGCGGATCGGCAGGTTGTGCCCACGCGCGATGATCGTATCGTTCCACACCACCACGGCGCCAACCGGCACTTCGCCGGCGGCCCCAGCCAGGCGAGCCTCGTCCAGCGCGGCAGCCATGTAGTGGCGGTCGCGCGCCGCGGCGTCGGCAAACACGATAGACGTTGCGTCGGACATCGGACTCGGGACGCCCCTCAGTCCTGCGCCGGCAGATAGACCGGCGCACTGACCTCGGCCCAGCAGTTCGGCGTTTCGAACAGCACCAGCTTCGTCAATTGCAGATGATGGCCGAAGCAGTCCTTGAAGACCGGCGCCAGGATGTCGAACGCCACCTGCGCCAGATTTTCAACGGTCGGAATGCTGTCGATGACGACGGTCTTGTGGTTGTCCATCGACTGCAGGAAATTCAGCAGCGCCGTGTCGCCCCGATAGATCAGGAAGGCATGGTCCCACTTGGAGACCAGGTGCTCGTTGGCCAGCGTCTTGATGTCGCCGAAATCCAGGATCATGCCGTCGTCGGACGCGCCTTCCTTGTGCAGGACCTCGCCCGACAACGTCAGATCCAGCCGATAGCGGTGGCCGTGGATATTGCGGCACTGGCCGCCGTGGCTCGGGATGCGGTGGCCGGAATCGAATTCCAGCCGGCGGGTGATGGAGACTTGTTTGCTCATGTGTCAGCGAATGCCCAGCAGCTTGTGGGTTTGCAGCGACAGGCGCCAGCGCGGATGACGCTGGCAGAAATCGACCGCCGCCACCGTATTCTGCCGGGCCAGCGGGCCATCCATGGCCTGCACCATGAAATAGCGGAAATCCAGTTGCTCGTATGCCGCGAAGTCCTGGCCGTCCTGCGGGATGACGACCTTGAGTTCGTCACCCTTCTTCACGACAAGTTCGGAGCCCATCTTGGGGCTCACGCACACCCAGTCGATGCCGTCCGGAACCGGGATCGTGCCGTTGGTTTCGATGGCGATCTCGAAGCCCTGCGCGTGCAGCGCGTCGATCAGCGCCGCATCCAGCTGCAGCAGCGGCTCGCCGCCAGTGCAGACCACCAGCGGCTTGCCGCCGGCACCCTGCGGCCATTCGGACGCCACGGTCGCAGCCAGATCGCCGGCCGTCTTGTACTTGCCGCCGCGCGTGCCATCCGTGCCGACGAAATCGGTATCGCAGAACTGGCACACCGCGCGTTCGCGATCTTCCTCGCGCCCGGTCCACAGGTTGCAGCCCGAGAAGCGGCAGAACACCGCGGCGCGGCCGGCATTGGCGCCTTCGCCCTGCAGCGTGTAGAAGATTTCCTTGACGGCGTAAGTCATGCTTGGGGTCCTGAGACCGGGATTCGATCGTTCTGCGGCCAGTGTATGACCAGGTAACGCGGATGGGGCACCGCGGCCTCGCGGCGGGTCCGGGCATCACCAGAAGAGGCGAATGTCCGGCGAGCGGGCAACCTAGAAGTATACAGCAACAACGTAGGGTTTTCGCTAAGCCACGCCGTGACGCTCCATGCCCTTGCCGCCCTCGGCCAGCGCCCCCAGCCGGTCGGCCAGAAAGTCCAGAAATACCGCGATTCGTGCCGAAAGCTGGGTATTCAGGTAGTACACGGCGTGGATCGGCTGGCGCACGTCGACGGTCTCTTTCACCAGCACTTGCACCAGGTTGCCAGCGCGACGGTCCGCATCGATCATATAGTCCGCCAGGCAAACGATACCCTGCCCGGCCAGCGCGAGCTGGCGCAGCGTTTCGCCGCTCGATGCCGCAATATGCGGACGAATCTGCACATTGCTGCCCTGCGCATCGCGCAAGGGCCAGCGATTCAGGGATTCCGGCTGCGTGAAGCCGATTAGGGAATGCGCGGCAAGATCGGCCACGGTCTTCGGCCGGCCGTGGGCTTTCAGGTAATCCGGCGTCGCCACCACGCGGATCCGGCTGTTGCCGAGCGGGCGCGCATGGAGCGTGGAGTCGCGCAGGGCGCCGATCCGGATGGCCACATCGGTGCGGTGTTCCAGCAGGTCGATGATCTGGTCGTTCGTGTTCAGCTCCAGCTCGATCTCCGGATAGGCCTCGCGAAACGCGCCCACCAGCGGCACGACCACGTGAAACATGAATGGCGACGCGGCGTTGACGCGCAGCCGTCCGGCGGGCCGCTGACGCCGCAAGCGCATCTGTTCCTCCGCCTGATCGGCAGCCGCCAGGATCTGGCGTGCGTGGGCCAGCATGGCCGCACCTTCCTCGGTCAGCTCCAGCCGGCGCGTGGTCCGGCGCAGCAGCGTGGTCTCCAGTTTCTCTTCCAGCCGTGACAGCGCGCGGCTGATGCCGGACACCGTCTGGTCAAGTTGCTCCGCCGCGGCGGTGATCGACCCGCTATCCACCACCGTGACAAAGCCGAGCAGTTCTTCGAGCGTCAGTTTCATTCTTGAATTCTAGTCAAATATCTTCTGCAGATCAGCCAGTTTTTCTGCAAGAAACGACCGGGCACACTGCGTCCATCCAAAAACCTGGAGGCACACCATGCCTATCGCCTTGCTGGCGCTGACGATCAGCGCCTTCGCCATCGGCACGACGGAATTCGTGATCGTCGGGCTGATTCCCACCATTGCCGCGGATCTGCATATCACCGTGCCCTCGGCCGGCCTGCTGGTCAGCCTGTACGCACTGGGCGTGGCCATTGGCGCGCCGGTGCTGACCGCGCTCACCGGCCGCCTGCCCCGCAAGCTTCTGCTGCTGTCCCTGATGGCGCTGTTTACCGCCGGCAACCTGCTGGCATGGAAGGCGCCAAGCTATGAATCGCTGATCGTGGCGCGCATCCTGACCGGGCTGGCGCATGGCGTGTTCTTCTCCATCGGATCGACCATCGCCACGGGCCTGGTACCCCGGGAGCGCGCCGCCAGCGCCATCGCCATCATGTTCACGGGCCTGACCGTGGCACTGGTAACGGGCGTGCCGCTGGGCACCTTCGTCGGCCAGCACTTCGGCTGGCGCGAAACCTTCCTGGCCGTATCCGGCCTGGGCGTGATCGCGTTCATCGGCAGCCTGCTCTTCGTGCCATCGGCAATCCGCCATACCCCGCCGGCGTCCCTGCTGGAGCAGGCGCGCGTGCTGGCGGAACCGCGACTGCTGCTGGTCTATGCCAAGACGGCCATCGGCTATGGTGGTTCCTTCATCCCGTTCACGTTCCTCGCCCCGATCCTGCAGGACGTGTCCGGGTTCAGCGCGGGCGCCGTGGGGCTGGTGATGCTGGTGTATGGCGTATCCGTGGCCATCGGCAATATCTGGGGCGGCCGCCTGGCGGACCGCCACGGCCCGATTCCTGCGCTGCGCATCGTCTTCCTGCTGCTCGCCGCCGTGCTGTTCATGCTGACGTTCACCGCGCCACATCGGTGGCTGGTGGTCGCAACCGTGCTGGCCTGGGGTGCCGTCGCCTTTGGCAACGTGCCGGGCCTGCAGGTCTACGTCGTCAAGCAGGCGGAGCGCCATACGCCGCAGGCGGTCGATGTGGCATCGGGCCTGAACATCGCCGCGTTCAACTTCGGCATTGCCGGCGCGGCGTGGGCGGGTGGCCTGATCGTCGAACACCTGGGGCTGATGCATACGCCATGGATCGGCGCACTGGTGGTGCTCGTGGCGCTGGGCCTGACCGAATGGAGCGGCCGGCTGGACCGTGCCGCCGGCATCGAACTTCGCGGCGGCGGCGTACCGGCCGGCGCGATACAGCACTGAAATGGCAAGGGCCGGCATCGGAACCATCCGTTGCCGGCCCTTTGGCCGTTGGCGCGCCGGGGCGCGTCAGTGCTGGCTCAGCGTGGGGCGCCGAGGAAGTCCATCTTGCCGATCTGCACGCCCTTATGACGCAGGATGTCGTAGGCGGTGGTCACGTGGAAATAGAAGTTGGGCAGCGCAAAGCCCAGCAGGTAGCTCTTGCCGTCGAACGTAACCGGGCCACTACGGAGCTTGAGCTCGACGGTGCGGGTCTCGCTGCCTTCCAGTTGCTCCGGGCGAATCGATTTCAGGAAACCAATGGTCTTGGCGATGCGCGCCTGCAGATCCGGGAACGTCACCTCGTCGTCGGCATAGGACGGGATGTCGATCCCGGCAAGCCGCGCCGCGCAGCCCTTGGCGGAATCGCTGGCGCGCTGGATCTGGGCCGGCAGCGCGTCCATGTCGGAAATCAGCCGCGTCTGAATCAGGTCCGAAGAATCGGTGCCCTGCGCCTGGGCATGGGCGGCGCCCTTCTCCAGGATCGCGGACAGATTGGTCAGGCCCCGGATAAATACCGGGATCGATACCTCGTACATCGAGAGGGCCATGAGGGCTCCTTGCTGTGTCGTGTGTCGTGTCTGGAATTGCGTGTTGTCCGGCGTCACCTCGCGCGCCCGCCGGCCCCGCAGGCGTGAGCATAGATCGGATTGGGAAAGGTTGCTCGGGAGCCCCTTGGGGATTGGGCGAACGCCGAACTTCGGACCGCTGGTGTGCTTGCCGGCAAGACGCCACAGCGCGTGGCGATCCCCTTCCGTCGCTCCGGCAGGACATGGCCCTGCGGTCCGGATTGGTGCGATCTGGACAACAGCGTGTGCATCTTCGCGTATCTACCGCTGGCACGGCGGCACTCGTACGATTCACTTCGCGCCGCGCAACGTCGATTGCGACGGCTATCTCGTCTTACATCGCCCAACTCGCACCGTCACCCGTCAACGGCGGCGTCGCTTCGCCCGATCGATCCATCCTGGGCCATTCGACCGCGATGGCGAGGCCATCCACCACCGGAGCCTGTACCTTGAAGCTTGAACCTACCCTGTCTCCCGACGACGCAAGCCGTCGAAACCTCATGCTGGGCGGCGTCGCTGCGACGATTGCGTCCGTTGTACCGACTGCCGCGATGGCCGGCACCAGCCGCCCGTCGACGTCCGCCGCTGCGCATGGCGCGGCGGGAAACCCATCCGGCGACAGGATCACCACCAAAGATGGCGTCCAGCTCTACTACAAGGACTGGGGCCAGAAGAACGGTCCGGTCGTCACGCTCAGCCACGGCTGGCCGCTCTCCTCGGACAGCTGGGAGAACCAGGCATTCTTCCTTGCCTCGAACGGTTTCCGGGTGATCGCGCATGACCGGCGCGGACACGGCAGGTCCAGCCAGCCCTGGGACGGCAACGACATGGACCACTACGCCGACGACCTCGCCGCGGTCATCGAGGCGCTGGGCCTGAAGAACGTGACGGCGATCGGCTTCTCGACCGGCGGCGGCGAGGTTGCCCGGTATGTCGGCCGCCATGGCACCTCGCGCGTGGCAAGGATCGGCCTGATCTCGGCAGTCCCACCGCTGATGGTCAAGTCCGCCAGCAACCCGGGCGGCGTGCCGATCGAGGCGTTTGACGGGATCCGCGCGGGGATGATCGCAGACCGCTCGCAGCTGTTCCGCGATATCGCGAGCGGCCCCTTCTATGGCTTCAATCGTCCTGGCGCAAAGGCGTCTCAAGGGATGATCGAGTCGTGGTGGCTGCAGGGCATGATGGGCGGCTTCAAGAACACCTACGAATCGATTCGCGCGTTCTCGGAAACCGACTTCACCGCGGACCTGAAGAAGTTCGACAAGCCGACGCTCATCGTGCACGGCGACGACGACCAGGTTGTGCCGGTCGACGTGGGCGGACGCGCGGCGAAGAAACTGGTTCCGCATGCGATCCTGAAGATCTACAAGGGTGCGCCGCACGGCCTGGCCGAGACCCATAAGGACCAGCTCAACCAGGACCTTCTGGCCTTCCTGCGTAGCTGATCCGAATCAACAAGGGAACTCGCCGACGCGGTTCCCACCGTCGCGCTGTTCCCGCAGAACATCTGAAGAAAGCCACAATGTCCAATCGGAAACTGACCACGTCGAACGGCGCGCCGGTCGTCGATAACTTCAATATACAAACCGCCGGCCCACGCGGACCCGCCCTGCTCCAGGATGTCTGGCTGCTTGAGAAACTCGCTCACTTCGACCGCGAAGTCATCCCCGAGCGCCGCATGCATGCCAAGGGCGCGGGCGCCTACGGCACCTTCACGGTCACGCACGACATCACCCGCTACACGAGGGCCAGCATCTTCTCGCGCGTCGGCAAGCAGACGCCGTTGTTTGCTCGCTTCTCCTCTGTCGCCGGGGAACGTGGCGCGGCCGACGCCGAGCGGGACATCCGGGGCTTTGCGCTCAAGTTCTACACCGATCAAGGGAACTGGGATCTTGTTGGCAACAACACCCCGGTCTTCTTCTTCCGCGATCCGCTGCGTTTCCCGGACCTGAATCATGCGGTCAAGCGCGACCCGCGTACCGGCATGCGCAGCGCCGAGAACAATTGGGACTTCTGGTCGCTTCTCCCCGAGGCGTTGCACCAGGTCACGATTGTCATGAGCGACCGTGGCATTCCCAAGAGCTTTCGCCATATGCACGGCTTTGGCAGCCATACCTACAGCTTCATCAACGCGGACAACGAGCGTCACTGGGTAAAGTTCACCTTCAAAACGCACCAGGGCATCGAGAACCTGACGGATGCGGAAGCGGCGGAGGTGATCGGACGCGACCGCGAAAGCCACCATCGTGACCTGTTCGAGAGCATCGAGCGTCGCGAGTATCCGCGCTGGACCCTGTATGTGCAGATCATGTCCGAGGAGCAGGCACTGGCGCACGAGGTCAATCCGTTCGACCTGACCAAGGTGTGGCCACACCAGACGTATCCGCTGATGGAAGTTGGCGTCCTCGAGTTGAATCGCAACCCGGAAAACGTGTTTGCGGAGGTCGAGCAAGCGTCCTTCGCGCCCTCGACCATCGTCCCGGGCATCGGCTTTTCGCCGGATCGGATGCTGCAGGCCCGCCTGTTCTCGTATGGCGATGCGGCGCGCTATCGGTTGGGCGTGAATCATCACCAGATTCCCGTCAACGCGCCACGCTGCCCGGTCCATAGTTTCCATCGCGATGGCGCCATGCGCATCGACGGGAACAGCGGCGCGACCGTCTCCTATTCCCCGAATAGCCAGGGCGAATGGGCGGAGCAGCCGGACTTCCGGGAACCGCCCATGGCACTGAGCGGCGCGGCGGCCCATTGGGATCATCGTGTCGACGACGATCACTACGAACAGCCGGGAAATCTGTTCCGGTTGATGTCGCCTCAGGAAAGACAAGCGCTGTTCGAGAACACCGCGCGTGCACTGGCCGGGGTGTCTCGCCATATCCAGGAACGGCACGTCAACAACTGCGCCAAGGCCGATCCCGCCTACGGTGCCGGCGTGGCGAGCGCCCTGGGCATCGCGGGGTGACCACGCGCCGCTGACCGGATCGCATGATCCGGTGCGAGAGTGGTTCGTCCCGACTCGTTCTTCGTCCTTTTTAAACCGCGCCCCCCCGGGCGCGCCTCTTTTTGTGTCTGCCGCATGAAATTCCTGAGCGCCATCGCCTTCTGGTTTGCCAGCTCCATCGCTGCTATCGCGCTGTCCGGCCTGTATGAAATACTGAATCGCGAGACGGAAACTGCGGCTACACGGGCTGCCCGGCAGCAGCCCCAGGCACTGGTTGCTGTCACAAAACCGGGGCTCCGGCCGTCTTCGTATCAGGGGTGAAGCCGACTGCCCATATTGTTTGCTGGCAGCCCCGACCTCGGCGCCGAGCGCTGCCAAACCACCGCGAGATGCACACCATGCACCTGGGAAAATCGTACACGTTGCCCGAGTTCATCATCTGGTCGAGACGGCAACTCTATGCCTTGCTGGCATGCGGTGCGCTGCCGATCGTCCTGTATCAGTTCCTCGGACTGAAATGGCTGTCGATCCCGCTTTCGGTCGTGGTGCTGCTGGGCACGGCCACGTCATTCATCGTGGGTTTCAAGAATGTGCAGACCTACAACAGGGCGTCGGAGGCGCAACAGGTCTGGACTGCCATCCTGACTGG
Source organism: Cupriavidus sp. 01L415 (assembly GCF_056400065.1). NCBI lineage: Bacteria > Pseudomonadati > Pseudomonadota > Betaproteobacteria > Burkholderiales > Burkholderiaceae > Cupriavidus > Cupriavidus sp. 01L415. The sequence goes on from NZ_JBFTSP010000001.1 coordinate 472,033, forward strand.
CAGCCGGTTCCTGGGAGTGATCAGCCGGGATTTTCCAGCGGGACCGGCAGCCGGGCGAAAACTGATTCTCCGTCATTGCGCATGGCTGACGGCGCTCCGCTATCAACTGAGAAGCCCGAAGATCTGGGAAAACGCGGACAACATATCCAACGTGGAATACCGTAAGCACTACCGGGTTCCCGAATGGGAAACGCCGCTGGAACAGGAACTTGCACGGTATCTGCCGCAGGCCGAGATCGACGCGCTCATGCACGCCGAGAGCAAGACAACCCGGTTGCTGGGGACGCAGGCAACGGCCATCAAGCGGCTTCTGGAAACTGGCGAGATCAGCAACGCCTTCTATATGGAGCTTGGAAGTTCGATCCGGGATGCCTTCGAACAGCAAGGACGGGCGGAGCGAATCAAGGATTATCCGTATCCGAGGCAGTATGCGGTCATCAACAAGCTGTTTGTCCGCTCCTTTTGCGTCCTGCTTCCCTTTGGCATTCTCACGGAGTTCGAAAAGCTCAACGATGTCGTCTCAGGTTTCATGCATGGCAACATGATCTGGCTGGTCATTCCATTCAGCACGATGATCTCCTGGATGTATCTCGCACTGGAGCAGGTGGGCGAAAGCACCGAGAATCCATTCGAAGGAAGCCCCAACGATGTCCCGATTGCACTCATCTGCCGGAAGATCGAGCGCGAACTCATGGAAATGCTCGGCGAGAAGAGCCAGATCCCCGAGCCGGCGTCTCCCCACGGTATTGTTCTCTAGACCGCCATCATCGCAATCGTCGGACGGCTCGCGGCATCGGCCGCACCTACCGGGCAAGGCGAATCGGTGACATCGTCTCCGATTCGCCCTGGCCATCGCATTACTCGTCAATCGCTGCGTGGAGGAACTTTTCCTGACGCGCAAGGTGCATCGACCGGTAACCCGGTGCGGTCGATGCGGTTGCCTCGGGTCCGATATAGCGCAGCGCCGCGGGGGCTTTCACGATTTCCAGCAACTGTTCCATGACGAAATGCCACGAGCCCTGGTTTTTTGACTCTTCCTGGCACCAGACGACTTGCTTCAGATTCGGATAGCGCTCCAGTTCCGAACTGATCTGCTTCGCCGGGAACGGATACAACTGCTCGATGCGAATCAACGCGATATTGTCCTTCTGGGACTTGCGCCGACGCTCCAGAAGTTCGAAATAGACCTTGCCCGAACACAGGATGACCCGATCGACGTTGGCCGCCACTTCCTTCGCGGACGATTCGGCAATAATCTCGTTGAATTGCCCCGTGGCGAGATCCTCGAGGCTGCTGACAGCTTCCGGATGGCGCAGAAGGGATTTTGGCGTCATCACAATTAGCGGAACGCGATCGCGCAACATGGCTTGCATCCGCAGCAGGTGGAAAATCTGAGCCGGCGTCGTGGGCTGACAGACCCGCATATTTCCCTGTGCGCACAGTTGCAGGTAGCGCTCGAGGCGCGCCGACGCGTGTTCCGGACCTTCCCCCTCCTGGCCGTGCGGAAGCAGCATCGTCACTCCACTATGCTGCCCCCACTTTGCAGCGCCTGCGGACAGAAAGTTGTCGATAACAACCTGCGCCCCGTTCGCGAAATCGCCGAACTGCGCCTCCCACAATACGAGCGCGTTTTGTCGAACAATCGAGTATCCGTACTCGAAGCCAAGCACCGCAGCCTCTGACAGCACCGAGTTGGTGACTGAAAATCGTCCCTGGTTATCGGACACATGGTGCAGCGGGACGTATGTGCCCTCTCCCCGAGCCGACCGTTTCTGATCGTGGAGCACCGCGTGCCGATGGCTGAAGGTGCCGCGTTCACTGTCTTGCCCGCTCAGGCGCACGTCAATGCCCGCGGAGAGAAGAGACGCGAAGGCCAGATGTTCGCCCATGCCCCAGTCCAGCGGACGCTTGCCTTCCGCCATCTCGCGACGGGCAGTCATGACTTTTCCGACCAGCGGATGCACCGAATACTGCTCGGGAATGCTCGTGATCTTGAGTGCCAGGCTTTGAACGAGATCAGGCAAGGGCGCCGTGTAGTAAATACGATCAGCGTTTCCATCGAGCAGTCGCGGCCAGCTCACCTCTTCGTTTTGATCGACCGGATTCTTCTCTTCGGCGGTTTGCGCGGCGTCGAGACGGTCGCGGTAGTCATGGACATATTTCTCCACGTCTTCCGCCGTCAGAATCCCCTCCCCCACCAGCTTCCTGGCGTAGATCGTACGGGCGCCGGGGTGTCCTGCAATGGAGCGATACATCAGCGGTTGCGTGATGCTCGGCGTGTCCTGTTCCTGGTGGCCATGGCGACGGAAGCAAACCAGTTCGATCACGACGCTCCTCCCGAACGTCGCACGAAAATCAATCGCCAGACGCGTCGCGGCAATAATCGCCTCAGGGTCGTCGCCATTCACGTGCAGGATCGGTGCCTCGATCATCTTGGCGATGTCGGTGCAATAAAACGAAGACCGGACATCCCTCGGGTCGGAAGTGGTAAAGCCAACCTGGTTGTTCACGACCACATGTATCGTGCCGCCCGTGCCGTATCCCCGGGTATTCGCCAGATTCATCGTCTCCATGACAATGCCCTGCCCCGAAATCGCAGCGTCCCCATGGATTTCCACCGGCAGGACTGCGCTCGCGCCTTGCCCCAATACTTCGGCGCGCGCGCGAGCGATGCCTTGAACAACCGGGTTGACAATTTCGAGGTGCGACGGGTTGAACGCGAGCGTGACTTCCGCCGGTCCGGTTGCCGTCGGGAGCAAGCCGGTAAAGCCCTTGTGATATTTGACGTCGCCAGCCAGAAGAAGATGCGCGGTCTTCCCCTCGAACTCGTCGAACAACGCAGCCGGCGGCTTCCCGACAATATTGACGAGAACGTTCAGGCGTCCACGGTGTGCCATGCCGAGAATCGAACTCTTGACGCCCTTCGTAGCGCCGTATGCAACCAATTCATCCAGCAGGACGATGAGCGATTCACCGCCCTCGAGCGAAAAGCGCTTCTGGCCGACGTAGCGTGCATGCAGGTATTTTTCAAGACCCTCGGCAGCCGTCAACCGTTCGAGAATGTGCAGCTTGTCGCCGTCATCCAGGGTAGCTTTTGAACGCGAAGGCTCAAGACGCATTGGCCACCAGTTACGCTGGTTCGGATCGGCCAGATGCATAAACTCGGCGCCCAGTGTCCCGCAATAGGTCTCTGTCAGCGCCTGCACCAAATCGCCGAGCGTTGCATCGTCGTGTGAAAAATAAGCGCCCGACATGCTGAACTTCGTGTTCATGTCCGCCTGGGACAGACCGTAGTAGCTCGGGATTAATTCAGGCAACGGCACCGGCGCGGTCCAGCGCAGCGGATCGAGATGGGCATTGCGGGTACCGACCATGCGATACGCCGAAATCAGTGCCTGAACAGCGACCTGTTTCCGGGCGAAACCCAGTACTTCGTTCTCTGAGCGTCCGCCACTGCGCGCCTGCCTGGTCAACTCGACAAAACGAGACACCACCGGCGCGTGCGCGACGTCACCCGCGTCGGATCCATCAACCGCCGGCATGCCCTGCAATGCGTCAAAATATCCGCGCCACTCCTCCGACACCGTGTTTGGGTCGGCAAGGTATGCCTCGTATTGCTCTTCGATGTATGGAGCATTGCCTCCAAATAGAAAGGAGGTATTCCGATTCCGCATCATCATGATGACTCTGTCCTCAGTCGGGCTCACGCCCGGTGTCTGCCATAGCCCAAGGCAGCACCTGCTGCCGCCTTGGCCAAGCCAATGCTTCCACAGGTACACGAAGACAAAGTTCCGACAGCGAAAAGAGGCAACTTTCGGTGCGATCCGGTCCGCGTCAGCTTGTGCAAAACCCCGTGACTTCTGCCACCAGGTCCCTGTGCCCGCCAGGATCAGCAATCTCCTGACTGCTGATGGGGACCAGATTACGCTTTGCGGATTTTCATTGACGCCCTAGCTATGTTGGTTTGGGGACATTCCCTGCTCATTTCTGGCCATGGCGTCGGATTCTCCGAAATCTCGTATGTCTGCACGTCGAACAGGCGTCAACGGCAAGGTGCCGCGGGCTATTCGAATTTGACCGAGGCGGCCCCGGTTCGATCCACGTGGCGCCTGGCTGGGTTGCCCGCGACGCGAACATCTGCCGCGCCGCTGACATTCACGTCCGCTATCTCGGTGGCGTGAGCCTGCACGCGGCCGGCGCCGGAAACATCAATACGTATTTCTTTCGTGCGAAGGTCCGTGAGGTCCACCTGCCCGGCTCCACTCACATCAACGTCCGCACGCTCGACCACGCCGTCCGCCATGATGTGCCCCGCGCCGGAGACATCAAACTTCACGGCCTTTCCGCGCAGACGGGACGCACTGAACTGCCCCGCGCCCGTTACACCAACGCCCGTGAGGTCCGGCCCCTCGATATCGAGATGGATGGGCTTGCTCGTCACGATGGGACCGGATACCCCGATGACCAGGACCTTCCCTTCCACAGCGGTTCGGATTTTCGCCAGGATGTCGGCCTGCGCCGTCACCGTCACGCGCGGCGTGGGCCCGATCCGATAAGTGACGTTGGCCGGGATGTTCAGTGAAACGGCCGTGAACTTGTCGAGCGAGCGGGTTTCCATCGCGATAGGGCCTTTTGCCTCCTCCGTCACGCCTCCGGTGTCTCGATATACCGTTCCGTTCACTTCGACATAGCTGTTGTTGCCGGTGACCGTAACCCGATCACCATTGACGATCACCGTGCTATCCGCACGGGCGCAGCCTGTAACGGCTAGCATAGTGATCTGGGCGAATTGCAGATATCTCGTCACGCTGACCTCATTTAGATCGCTAAAGTGACACCGCAGATGCATTGGAGATCGAATGATGGATCGGTGGCTCGGTCCACGCTGCCGGATCAACATCTGATATTCTAAACAGCGTGGAATAGATGCAAGCGCGTTGACGGCGAAATGTCTCCTGACGCACTTGGCAAGCCGTCGGTCGTTTGACTTTGTTCGAACAACCCTGACAGCTGCGCTCAAGAATGCGATAGCCGTGACGTCAGTCTAGAAGTGAACGAACAGATCAATTAATGAAACTCGCTGTTGTTGTGTTTGATGGCGTACAAGCGCTGGACATTGCTGGTCCGATGGATGTTTTTGCTGAGGCCAATGCGCTATTGCCACCCCACAAGCGATACGAGATTTCGTTGGTGGGTGTGCGTCCCGATAGCGTCACCTGTTCGAATGGCATGCAAATCAGCGTGCCGGTGGACTATCGCAATTACGCCGACAACTGCGATCTGTTGCTGGTAGCCGGGGGCCCACGTGCCCCTGAGATGCAGCCCGACCCGGAATTCCTGTCCTGGCTTCACGACAAGGCACTGTCGACACAGCGATTCGGTGCAGTTTGCAACGGCGTATTTTTGCTGGCCCATGCGGGGCTGCTTGACGGGCGGGAAGTCACCACGCACTGGTCTGAAACGAAACGGCTCCAGGAACACTTCCCCCGCGCCTGCGTACGGCCAGACAAGATTTTTGTCCGTGACGGCAGCTTGTTTACATGTGGCGGCGTTACCGCCGGCATTGACCTGTGCCTCGCATTGGTCGCGGAAGACCTGGGGCACGCGCTGGCGGTGAAAGTTGCAAAGCGCTTGATTGTCTATATCCGCCGCGATGGCGGGCAATCCCAGTACAGCCCATATCTCGCCGTTGGCCCGGAAGAGGATTCCATCGTCAGCAAGGCGCTGCGGTACGTCAACGACCATATTGCCGACGCCTTCTCGATCGAGGAATTGGCGGACGCCGTAGGCGTGAGCCGACGCACGTTCAGCCGCACCTTCGCCAAGCACGCCAAGGTTTCGCCTTCTGTCTTCGTCGAGCAGGTACGCGTTGACTTTGCGAGAAAACTGCTTGAGCAGACGGATGTGCCTCTGAAAACCATCGCCTTCAGATGCGGATTCCATAGCTCCACGCACATGCGGATGATATTCTCGCGACGCCTCGATATCACGCCCAAGGAATATCGCCTGCGCTTCCTGGAGAGCGAGGGCGCGTCACGCGACGCCGCGGAGCAACGCAACAACAGCGAGCATCCGATGCCGCAAAAGCCGCGCCGGGTGGGCCGGATTTCGGCATCGCACGCAGCCGCCATCGTCGAGCACTAAGAGGCGCGAGCCGTCGTACGACGCGCGCCCTATTTCTCAAGCCTCTATTGCAACAGGCGCATCACCTGCCCGATAGCAAGTCACCGTTGAACACAGTCCGCATGGTTCGTATGAACAGCATGACGATGACCACGTTCAAGAACGCCAGCAGAAGAATCGCCAGCACAGTAATCGGCCAGAGGCTCACCGTATCCGCATATTTCAATGCCGCATTCGACAATGCCGCAATCGGAAAGCTGACACCCCACCAGCCCGCGGTAAATGGAATGCTTCGGCGGAACACCTTGAGCACCAGGGTAAAGAAAAGGAACAATCCGAAATAGAACAAGACTGCCGCGAACACATCGATTCGCTGCATGAAGTTCGTGTACGCCAGGAAGCCCACTTCGAATGGCGCAATGAGGATCATGAGCGACGGAATCATATTGCTCGCCAGCTTCTCATGATGAATCAACCGGGAAACAATCATGGTGAAGAACACCAGAGCAAGAATCGTCCCGACAGCCAGTGAAAAGATATTGAGCTCGTGCGCCCACGGCATGCGCATTGCCCCGCCTGCAACAGGAATATCGAGCGTTGCGACACCGGGGATCAGCCAGGCTGGCAGCGCGTGCCCGGAATCGATCTTTCCCTGGAAAAGCCGACTGAAAATGGTGAACGAGAGCGCAATGGTACCGATGGCCCCGATGGCCCACACCACCTCCGCCACGTCGTGATCGGCCTCGCCGATAATCGAAGAAATCAGCAAGACCGCAATAGGCACCGTGCCGAAAAAATTCCCGGCAATGGGATGCCGAAACTCGTGCATCACCGCATTCGGATACTTTGCGAGTTTCACCGTGTACGAGATGGCCAGAATCAGAAACGCGATCACGGCCACCAGGCCGATCACGCCAGAGACGACCGGACTGACGCCGTACTGATGTGCGGCGAGTCGCCAGGCAAGGGCAAGCCCCGAGATTCCCATGACCGAGGCAAAGAGATTCACAGGGAGATGCTTTACCGATATCTCTCGGTCCTCAATGCTGCGCTCAATAGGTGGTGGGACAGTCTGCATCGGTTCTCCTCAGTAAAGGACTACACACGGACATCGTTACCCTGTAGCGATGTGCCGAGTATAGGTTTGGTACTGAGTGGAGTTTCCGCTGCGCGAGGCTGTTTGGAGACAACCTTTGCCGGTTTCTGGCCACCGTGAATCGCGGAATCAGGAAAATTCGTTCGATGGACGCGACCGTTCAAGCCTTCCGCGACACGCCCAGCACGAGTTTCATGCAAATCCCAGCGATGTCAGTGCCTCGATATCAGCGCGCGTTGTGCCGTTCATGGCCTCGACAAATGTCACGCCTTTTGGGGTGACATCCACGACCACCGAGTCGGAGATGATTCTGTAGCTGACACCATCGCCCTCGCTGCCCATCAACGAATCGGCGATGTCCTTGATCCCGCGCGCCGATTGAAGCAGAAGTACAACGTTTCTGGCGCCGCTGCCGATCGCCCACTGGGCAATCGCCACCCCATTTCCATACTGGCCACTTGCGTCAATGATCGCCATGTCCATGGATGCGCTGGTCATCTCCGCGAAAGAATCCGTGGAGTGGTATACCTCCCGTTGGCGCGCATCGGCATGTCGCTCCCGACTGCCAGCGATGAACCCCGCGTCCATATAATCATCCGTTGGATAGGACATCATTCCTGGAACGCCGTCATGCACATGCAGCCAGACTTCGGTATCTGCCGGAATCCGGCTCGCTACAGCCGCGGGTAACCCGGGGCCCAGATAGACAAACTCTCCATCATTGAGATGCGTTGTTGCCCGCTCGACGATTTCGTCGGTCGTCCATACCATTGCACTACCTCCCGTTCAACTCGCGTTGGCGTTGTTTGCCGAAAGCCGCAAGAGAATCCTCGTCGGCGCTTTCACTCTCCACGGCTCGACGGAATTCGCTGTAGGCATCAACCAGATTGGCAAGACTGAATCCACGATTCCGGCCACTTGGGTTGGGCAATACCCATACCTTCGAACCGCCTATTGACTGCGACTGCGGCCCCCAATTGACTATTCGCTGATGGGTCATCGCCGCATAAGCGGCCTTACCCAGGAATGCAACGTAGGCGGGGCCGAAGTACTCGAGCTTCACGGCGAACTGCCGCGAAGCAGCGACATACTCTTCATGCGAGAGTTCGCTCGCACTGGCGGTCGGTCGACTCACCGCGGTTGCCAGCCCGTATCCATATGACAGCAGTCGATGGCAATCCGCAGGCTTGATCTCATGGTCGGTGAATCCCGCAAGATAGATGGCCTGCCAGAATCGGTTTCCATGGCCAGCGAAGTGATAGCCAGTCGTCGCGGCCTGCAATCCGGGATTCAATCCACAGAACACCGCCGAAAGTCCTGTCTTCATCAGGTCCTGCAAGCGCCCGGAAGGTCCCGGCGCCGGGACCAGATGTAGAGATTTCATTTGTCTTTCCTTCACCCTCAAGTCACACACGGAGATGCCACGTGCAATGGCCGAGGTTTAAAGAGCGAGATCAGTGAGAGGCCAGCCCACTGCCCATCACGCCAATCGGCCCTGGCAGGCATGTCATCGTAGCTGGCGTCATATTCCGACGCGAGGCGAGCCGCCCAGGAAGCCTTCGCACTGTCGATGAACGCCTGGGTAATAGCGCCCTTTTCAATCAGCTTCCGGCCGTAGATGTCCAGCGCCGACTCGCGAGCGCGAATGGTCTTGTTCACCCCGGGTTGCGTGAATGCCAGTTCATCTCCCTCGCTATCCCCGTCGCGGCGGAAGCAGAGCATCTCGATCACCACCGACTTGCGGAATTTCTGCCGGAACGCTATTGCCATCGCGGCAACGCGAACGACCGCCTCTGGGTCGTTCCCATTCACTTGAAAGACTGGCGCTTCCAATGTCATGGCGAAGTCCGATCGATCGCGATAGGAACGCGAATGGCGGGGGTCCGTGGGAATACCGATCTGACGATTGATAACCAGATGTACGGAACCACCGGTGCAATCGCCCTTCAAGCCATCGAAGCCCTCGACAACACCTCCATGCGCAAAGGCTGCATCATCATGGATGCGTAGCGAAAGAACACTGGAACGATCGATGACATCCCCGGGATCCGGGATTTCGAGATGCGAAGGATTTCCTGTCAAGGAGAGATGAAGCATGCGGCCATCGAATTCGCGGTCGGCGGATGCTCCCGATTCGGAAACCAATGGACCACCCCTGAGTTCCTTGAATATGGCTCTGGGAGGCTTCCGCAAAATCTGGCCGAGGACATTGAAGCGGCCACGGTGCGCCATGCCGATGACCACGTCGGTCAGGCCAAGAGACGATCCGCGACGAAGAATTTCCTCCAATGCCGGGATGGCGGCTTCGGCGCCATCCAGTCCGAATCGCTTTGTTCCGGCAAACCTTTCTTCGAGAAATCTCCCGAAGCCCTCGGTCTCGACGAGCGTCCACAAAATCCGCTTCCGTTCCCGATCTGTCAGCGTCTTCCCGTGAAATCTTCCAAAGTCCATGTTCAATCATCCCTGCAGCATCAAGAAACAAGCGGGTACGCGACCGGCTTTCTTGCGCGCCGCACCGACTGGGGTGCAACGGATGATTCAACTATAGGGAAGACCCGTAGTTCAGGGCGTTGAAGATAGGCCAGAAACTGGCCATAGTCGGTCGGTTGTGGGCCAATGGAATGTCTCGCCGCGCATGACGCACCTGGGCATGCTGGCCGGCGCTGTTCCGCCGGCCACGCCCCTCAAGTCACCACTTCACGTCACGTCAAGTCACGTACTCAGGCATTGCGCCCTTCCGGCCAGACCTGCCCGTCAGATTTCAGACATGCAGCGGATATGGCTTCTCTGCATCGAGACCATACTTTTGCAACGCCTTCTGTACGAGCGCCTTGTCGATCGAGCCGTCGTCCGCCAGCGCCTTCAGCGCCGTCAGGGCAATCCAGTAGCGATCGACCTCGAAGAAGTGCCGCAACTGTTCGCGCGTGTCAGAGCGACCGTAGCCGTCGGTCCCCAGCACGGCGTAGCGGCGCGGTACAAACGGACGGATCTGGTCCGCCAGCGCGCGCACGTAGTCGGTGGCGGCGATCACCGGCCCCTGCATCGGCGCCAGGCATTGTTCCACGTGCGAGCGCCGCGGTGTCTCGCCCGAATGCAGCAGATTCCAGCGCGTCACCGCATTGCCCTCGCGCGCCAGCTCGGTAAAGCTGGGGCAGCCCCACAGGTCAGCCTGCACGCCCCAGTCCTCGTCGAGCAGCTGCGCCGCGGCGATGACCTCGCGGAAGATGGTGCCCGCACCCAGCAACTGCACGCGAGGCTGCCCGGCCGCACCCTCCTTGCCACGCCGGAACAGGTACATCCCCTTCAGGATGTCCGCCTCCGCACCCTGCGGCATGGCCGGATGCTCGTAGTTCTCGTTCATCACCGTGAGGTAGTAATACACATCCTCCTGCTCCTGCACCATGCGGCGCAGGCCGTCCTGGATGATCACGGCGAGTTCATAGGCGAAGGTGGGGTCGTAGCTGATGCAGTTGGGGATGGTGCCGCCCCACACCAGGCTGTGCCCGTCCTCATGCTGCAGCCCTTCGCCGTTGAGCGTGGTGCGCCCGGCGGTCCCGCCCAGCAGGAAGCCGCGTGCACGCTGGTCGCCGGCCGCCCATGCCAGGTCGCCAAAGCGCTGGAAGCCGAACATCGAATAGAAGATGAAGAACGGGATCATCGGCTCGGCGTGCGTGGAGTACGACGTGGCGGCGGCGATCCAGTCCGACATGGCGCCCGCCTCGCTGATCCCTTCCTGCAGGATCTGGCCGTCCTTCGATTCCTTGTAGAAGCTCAGCTGCGAGGCATCCTGCGGCGTGTAGTTCTGCCCCTGCTGCGACCAGATGCCGATCTGCCGGAACAACCCTTCCATGCCGAAGGTGCGCGACTCGTCCGACACGATCGGCACGATGCGCCGGCCCAGCGCCTTGTCGCGCAGCAGCGTGTTGAGGATGCGCACGAAGCTCATCGCGGTGGAAAACTCGCGGCCCTCGCCGCTGGCCTTGAGCTGCCCCTCGAACGCCGATAGCGGCGGCACCTCCAGCGCCGGCCCGCGCCGGCGACGCGCCGGCAGGTAGCCGCCCAGCGACTGGCGGCGCTCATGCAGGTAGGCGTGTTCGCTCGATCCCTTCTCGAAGCAGAGGTACGGCAACTCGTCAAGCTGCTGTTCCGTGAGCGGCAACTGGAAGCGGTCGCGGAAATGCATCAGCGCCTCCACCCGCATGCTCTTCTGCTGGTGGGTGATGTTCTGCGCCTCGCCGGCCTCGCCCATGCCATAGCCCTTGATGGTCTTGGCCAGGATCACTGTGGGCTGGCCGCGATGCTCGCTGGCGGCCTTGTACGCGGCGTAGACCTTGTGCGGATCGTGGCCGCCGCGGTTCAGCGCCCAGATATCGTCGTCGGACCAGTCCGCCACCAGCGCCTTGAGTTCGGGCGTATTGAAGAAATGTTCGCGCACGTAGGCGCCGTCCTTCGACTTGAAGGTCTGATAGTCGCCGTCGACGCATTCCATCATGCGGCGCGCAAGGATACCGGCCTTGTCGCGCACCAGCAGCGCATCCCACTTGCTGCCCCACACCACCTTGATCACGTTCCAGCCCGCGCCGCGGAACTCCGATTCCAGCTCCTGGATGATCTTGCCGTTGCCACGCACCGGACCATCGAGCCGCTGCAGATTGCAGTTGATGACGAAGATGAGGTTGTCGAGATGCTCGCGCCCGGCCATGCCCAGCGCGCCGCGCGACTCGGGTTCATCCATCTCGCCATCGCCGCAGAACACCCACACCTTGCGACCTTCGTGCTGGCCGAACCCCCGGTCCTGCAGGTATTTCATGAAGCGCGCCTGGTAGATGCCCATGATCGGCGCCAGACCCATCGAAACGGTGGGGAACTGCCAGAAATCCGGCATCAGCCACGGATGCGGGTAGGACGAGATGCCCTTGCCGCCCACTTCCTGGCGGAAGTTGTCCATCTGCTCGGCCGTCAGCCTGCCCTCCAGGAAGGCCCGCGCGTAGAAGCCCGGCGCGGAGTGCCCCTGGTAATAGACAAGGTCGCCGCCGTGCTGTGCCGACGGCGCATGCCAGAAATGGTTGAAGCCGATCTCGTACAGCGTTGCCGCCGAGGCAAAGCTGGCAATGTGGCCGCCGACATTGGTCTCGCGCGCCGCCCGCAGCACCAGCACGAGCGCGTTCCATCGGATATAGGAGCGGATGCGATGTTCGAGCCGCTGGTCTCCGGGGCTGCGGGCCTGCGCCTCCAGCGGGATGGTATTGAGGTAGGCGGTATTGGCGCTGAACGGCAGGTAGATGCCGGCACCATGCGCCCGCTCGATCAGCCGTTCTATCAGGTAATGCGCGCGCTCCGGTCCCTCGGAGGCAATCACCGAGTCGAGCGCATCCAGCCATTCGGCGGTTTCCTGAGCGTCGATCTCGTCGTTGCGGGAATTGGCTGGGTTGGCTTCCGCCATGATAGGACTCCTCTCATGCGTCAATCACGCAAAGCGCCCGCCCTCGTTGCACAGAGGGCGAAGGCAGGGGTAGCTAGGCAAGGTTAGCACCCGGAACTCGCCACGGTAAGGCGATTGATGGCGATTCGTGATGGTTCGCCACCCGGTACGACTTTTTCCATCGACGAGCATCTCTTCTTGCCAGGAGACGCCAAAGGCCCGGGCGCCAGGCGACGCTGCCATGCTGCAGCGCATCAGCATGGCTTGCTCGCCACCCGGCAGCAGGCTTTGTCTCGCTTCACGCAACGATGTGCCATCCGGATGCGCAGTCGATGCGACGAAGGCACGCCCTGTCGGGATTGCCCCGTCGCCTGCCGATCGTACAAAGACGACGCCCCGTCGCCGGGGCAACGCGCGTCAGAACCGGTGACGCACACCCATCACCGCGCCGAACTGGTTCTTGCCAGGCTCGACGTTAAAGACGGCGGTTGTGCCGCTGCCGCTGTTGTAGCCGTTGACGCCAAGTTGCGAGTTGTCCTTGTTGAGCGCGTAGGACACCGAAGCGTAGACATCGGTCCGCCTGGAGAGCGCGTAGTCGCCAGTCAGCACGAACTGCCACGGGTCCGATCCGGTCTGCCGGAAGTCCTGATAGTAGGCCGTGCCCATCAGCGAGAATGCCGGCGTCAGCTTGTAGACCACCCCCAGCCAGTAGAAGTTGGAGCCCGCGTCGGCCGCTTGCGCGCCAGGCAACCTCGCACCGTCGTACGCCTTGGCCAGGCGATACCCTGCGAATACCTTGGCGGCCCCCACGGCATAAGCGCCCCCTACCGAAACCCGGCGGAGCACTGGTGCCTGATTCGTCGGCGTACCGACATGGATATCGTCATACGCCGCACCCACCGAGAACGGTCCGTTCGCGTAATTGACGAATGCGCCAAACTCGCGGCCGAACACGTTGCTGCCAGCCACCTCGGTGCCGTTGGCCTGGAACGAGTAGAACGCCTGGGCGGTCAAGCCGCCGAACGCGGCAAGATACTTGATGGCGTTATCCGCGCGTGCGCCAAACTCCGGCGCAATCGACAGCATGCCGTAGCGGTCGGCAATGACGGTGGGATCGTAGGCAGAGCCGAATTCGCGCATCGAGGTCTGCTGCCGTCCCAGACGCAGCACGCCATACCGGCTTTCCAGCCCCACGTACGCATCGCGGCCAAACAGGCGACCGCTTTGACCGGAATTACCGGTGTCGATATCAAAGCCGCTTTCCAGCTGGAAGACCGCCTTCATCCCGCCGCCCAGGTCCTCCGCGCCGCGAATACCCCAGCGCGAGCCGGACTGATTCCCCGAAGTTACCCGTGCGAGACCATTCCCGTTGCGCCCTGCATTGTTGATGTATTCAACGCCAGCGTCCGCGACACCATACAGCGTCACGTTCGATTGGGCATATACGGCGTTAGCTGCAACGGATGCGGCAAATACCGCAAGAACCTTCTTCATCAAATCTCCAGATCATTTTATTGGAACACCACTACATGGCGATAACAGCGACCTTCTTCGGTACATCTGTCCGCCAGACCCCAGGGCCGCACCAGGCAACCGGTGCCGCCTTCCAGCCCGCCAGGCCGGAAGGCGGACTTGTTACCGTGCGGCGATGGAGGCTCTGTCGTCGGCAACACGGTGTTTCTGTGTCACCGCCGATACCACCGTCGACACGACGATATTGACCACCAGCGCAATCACGCCGATATATGTCGGATAGGAAGCGTCGCCAAAATGCAGCGTGTACACCGGCTTCAGCCCCAGGGAGATCGCCAGGCTCGTGCCGGTGACGATGCCGACAGCCCAGCCGGCAAATAGCCCGGTTGCAGTCAGGCGCCGCGAGTAAAGCGTGAACACAACCGCCGGGAATATCTGGAGAATCCAGACCCCGCCGAGCAACTGCAGGTCGATGGCGTATTGCGTCGGCAGCACGATGATGAAGAGCAACGCGCCAAACTTCACGACCAGCGAGAACAACTTGGCGCTCTTCGCTTCCTTCTCCGGTGTCACGTTCGGCGAGATCAACGGCTTGTAGAGATTGCGCGTGAAAAGGTTTGCCGCGCCAATCGACATAATGGCTGCTGGCACCAGTGCGCTGATGGCGATGGCCGCCGCCGAGAATCCCACGAACCACGACGGGAACAATTTGAAGAACAGCGCTGGCACCACATCCGAAGCGGACGTCACGTGTACGCCGGCCGCGATTGCCATATAACCGAGCATTGCGATCAGACCCAGCAACAGCGTGTAAGCCGGCAGCGCGATGGCATTCTTGCGCACCGTGTTTGCCGAGCTCGACGACAACACACCCGTCATGGTGTGCGGATACATGAATCCCGCCAGCGCCGATCCGAGCGCCAGCGTCGCATACGCCGTGAACTGTGACGGCTTCAGAATGATGCCCGTGGCGCCGCCCTTCGCAGCGAAATACGTATCGGCTGCATGGAACAGTGCCCCGTAGCCACCGAGTTTGCTCGGAATAATCGATATCGCGGCGATGACCACGATATAGATCATGATGTCCTTCACGAAGGCGATCATGGCCGGCGCACGCAGGCCGCTCGAATAGGTGTACACCGCCAGGATTGCGAAGGCGACGATCAATGGCAATTCGCCGTCGACACCGAGACCCTTGATCACCACCTGCATGCCGATGAGTTGCAGCGCGATATACGGCAGTGTGGCGACGATCCCCGTGATGGCAACTGCCGCCGGCAGCCATTTGCCGCCGAATTCGCCCTGAACATAGTCAGCCGCCGTGATGTGGTTCTTGCGGTGGCAGACTTCCCACAGTTTCGGCATCACCGCGAACACGAACGGGTAGACGATGATCGTGTACGGCATTGCGAAGAAACCATACGCGCCCACGGAATACACCACTGCAGGGACCGCGATCACCGTATAGGCCGTATAGAAATCACCGCCGACCAGGAACCATGAAATCACCGTGCCGAATTGCCGGCCACCGAGTCCCCATTCGTGAAGCTGTGACAGGTCGCCGCGCTTCCAGCGCGCCGCAACAAAGCCCAGCACAGTGACGAGCACGAAGAACGCAATGAATACCGTCATCGCCACGCCGTTGACTGCCGATGTGTCGATCATTTCATGCTCCGATAGGCAACGAACAGCAGCAAGGAGGTGACTGGCACCCAGAGAAACTGATACCAGTAGAAGAACGGAAAGCCGAACCATTCTGGCTGGGCGCTGTTATAGAACGGCAGCCACAACAGGCCGATGTAGGGGGCGAGGAGGAGCAGCCAGATCCAGCCGCGGTCTCCTTTCTTTCGTGTCTCCATATTTGCTCTCCTAGGATTGTTGAGCGGATACAAGCACCGATGCTTCAACGATGTCAGTCACCTGTGGCAATGGCATCAGAACAAGTACAGGCCGGCGGCAAACACGGCACCAGCGAACAGCAGACCGCAGTCACGCAATAGCCCTTGATGTCGCGCACGGCTATTCCGCCGCCGATGCCCGGAGCGGTGCCACCATGTTCGTCCACGCCTGACCGTAAGCCGCATCGAGAACGCGAGCAGATTCCAGAAACCGAAACCCCACATCAGTACGCGTTCGCCCGGTGCCTGAGGCGTCAGGCCGAATGCGAGCACGAATGTCGCGATGGCCACGAAGATTGAAGAGATCAGGGGATGAGGCAGCGCGCGAGGTGCAGCCTGTGTGAAGAACCACGAAATACGCTGAATCATTTCACGCCTTATGCCGCCGTATTCGCCAGCCTCTCCAGAGGAGGTTGCCAGCGACGCGCGCGCGGCACGACGGCCTCCAGGTAAATCTTCAGCACGCCGGCAGGCCGCGCGTCGCAGTCGTCAATGACACCATCGACCAGCTCGATATCCATAACCATCGGAGACTCGCTCGCGAAGCACTGTCTGACGCCCTCCTGCAACTGGCTCTCGGCGCCGAGTCCACATGCATTCCCGGCAAGCACCGTGCCGTTGGACGCGAAGATCGTCATGTCGCCCGCATATTCATTCGCGAGTCCGGCAACACCGATTACCAGTGCCAGGACAAATGGCCGCCGGTTTGCGATAAGCGCGGAAGCGATGTCGACAGGATCACTGGTCATACGTTGCCTACCAAATGAGTGGTGCCACCTCAAGGCGCACCACGTCGCAGCCCTGCTGCGGATGAATCAGGATTCGATGCTTTCAGGAGCCCTCTGCATTGAATCGTCCCGGGGCACCGATGATTCGAATGATAGTGAAGCGAGAGCGTGCGGGCTGGGGCAAATAGGCGAATCTCTGGCCAACGTATGCGAGCTATTGGCCAAAGCCGGGAACGACAATGCATCGAGCCTGTTCCCGTCTTTACATCATTATGTGATGTATAAGGATGGACGCAGGACAAAAAAAAGCGAGCATTGTGCTCGCCTTTTTGTGCTCTGAGTGCCGACGTCAATCGAGCGTGATTTTCCCCGCCTTGACGATCTCCGCGTAACGCGTGGTGTCCCGCTCGATGAGCTTGCGGAACTCTTCCGAGCTACCCGTCACCGGTATGAAGCCCAGATCCGTCAGCTTCTTCGCAACCTCCGGGCTACGCGTGGCAGCGGCGATTGCCTTGGCCATGCGGTCAACAATTGGCTGCGGCGTTCCGGCCGGCGCCAGAAGCCCTGTCCACGAACTCATGATGAAGCCCGGGAATCCCGCTTCCTCCATGGTCGGAATATTCGGCTCACCCGGCCAGCGCTTGGCCGACGCGACGGCCAGCACATTGATCTTGCCGGACTTCACATGTGGCATCGGCACGAGCAGTGGATCGAACGCAACGGACACCTCGCCCGACATCAATGCCGGCAGGATCGGCGCACTGCCGTTGTACGGGATGTGGGTCATCTTGACCTTCGATTCCATCGCCAGTCGTTCGCCCGTCAGGTGGGCAGAGCTACCCACGCCGCTCGATCCAAACGTCAGCGTATCGGGATGCTTCTTGCCATAGTCGACCAGTTCTCCCACGGTCTTCACCGGCAGCTTCTTGCTTGCGAAGAGGAACAGCGGCAACTCGGCCATCTGGGCCACCGGCGCCAGGTCCGAGGGCTTGTAGCTCAGCTTCGAGTACAGCGACATGTTGGCGCTGTAGGCCGCCAGCACGGAGACGAATGTGTAGCCATCAGGTGCCGAACGCGCGGCAACCGAAACGCCTAGCGTGCTGTTGGCACCCGGCTTGTTCTCGATCACGATGGGCTGACCCAGGCTCTGGGAAACCTTCTCGAACACCACCCGGGAGACAGTGTCGGTCGAGCCCCCCGGCGTGTATGGGACGATGACCTTGATCGGCTTTGTTGGCCACTCCGCCGCGACCACCTGGCCGGCGGCGAGCGCACCGATGGCAACAGTAACCAGGCGCAAAGCGAGCGCCGTGCAAATCTTGATACTCAAAACGCATCTCCTTCATTGGACTTGTGCCCGCGCGGCGGGCTTGCGGCCGGATTCACTCCGGTACGGCAATTATGCGAGACCGTGTTCGGCATCGCCGCAATGAAGAGCACCAGTTTTGCGTGGCAGGAGATGGTTTCGTGCGATAAGCGCACACCCGAAGCACTCGTGTGACGCGCGCGCGGGAGCCGGTCAGAGGGGGTGTCGTGCAGATTGCCGGACAAGTCGTCCGCGACAAAACATCAGGTTATCTGGGCATGTGACTCCCCGGGGTCTACATGCCCACGCGTCCAATCAGGAAAGAGGCAACCATGCCGCCGGACCTCGAACGGGTTACGCCTCACTTCCCGTGCGCGCACCGTCGGTATAGGGATCCGGCTTGCGCGTGCCATATGCACCATCGGTGTATGGATCCGGCTTGCCAATCCCGTGTCCGCCATCAGCCCACGGGTCCGGCGTGCGAGTCCCCACTGCACCATCGGTGTAGGGGTCAATATTCTTGCGGGCGGCAGCGACCCGGACGATCACCGGACGCATGTCCTTCACGATAGCTGCCGACGAGCGCATTGCTTGCGGAACGTTGGCGGCTGGAGGTTCAGCGACTGCAGCGGTTGCCAGAAGTGGCGTGATTGCGGCCGACAGGGGACTCGACCAAGAACAGACAGGATGGAGGTTTTCATCACAGACTCCGGAATGATTACAAAACATCGAGATCGACTGCAGGTTCATGTCGATAGCAGATCGATCTCTTACAGGTATCCTAGCCGTTGCAAGGCATCTGAAAAATGAGCCGCCAAAGAATAGACTCTTCTTGAATTCAGAAGAGCTCCCCGCGTGGCGCGCGATGCCACGCGAGAACGAATGATGGCTAGAACATATCCGCTGCAGGCTGGCTAACCGCCCCCTGATCTCCCGCGCCTTGCCCTGAGCGCGACGGGATAAACGGTCCGGTGATCATGCTCGAGTAGCTTTGGCCTGGCCCCACCATCGGAAACACGTCAGCATTCTCGTCAATCATCACTTCGAGGAAGGCGGGTCCGTCAAATTCCACGAAAGCCTTGAGGCTGTCCTCGAGCTCGCTGGTCGCTTCCACGCGACGGGAAAATTCAAAGCCGTCGGCCCGTGCAGCCATGATGAAATCCTTGCGATGCAGCGCCTTGTCACTCACGCAAAACCGTCCTTCGAAATAGAGACGCTGCCACTGCCGGATCATCCCGTCTCCGCGATTGTTGAGCAGCAGCACTTTGACGGGAGCCCCGTATGTGGTTGCGGTCTCCAGGTCGCCAATATTCATCCGGATGCTGCCGTCACCGTCGATATCGATGACAAGCGCGTCCGGCCGCGCCATTTGTGCACCAATCGCCGCGGGCAGTCCAAAGCCCATCGTTCCCATGCTGCCCGACGTCAGGAAACTGCGAGGCTCGACGAAGTCGAAGAACTGCGCAGCCCACATCTGATGCTGGCCGACGCCCGTGGTGATGATGGCGCGCCCGCCGGTTATCTCGCCGAGCTTTTCGATCACGAACTGCGGCTGGATGAGCGGGCTGTTTCGGTTGTAATTCATCCCGTAGGTCTGCTTCAGTGTAATCACCTGGTCGAGCCAGTCCGAATGCGATAACGCAACCGGGCCATGCTCCATCAATGACAGCAGCGCGCTCTTTGCATCGCCGATATGACTCCACTGCGTGCGTTTGACCTTGTTGATCTCCGCTTCGTCAATGTCGATGTGCGCGACATACCGCGCACCGGGCGCAAATGTTTCGGGGCGCCCGCCAGCGACGCGGTCATCGAATCGCGCGCCCACCGCGATCAGGAAGTCGCAATCCTCGACGGCATAATTCGCGCACGCGGCACCGTGCATGCCGAGCATGCCCAGATTCAGCTCGTGTTTCGCCGGCATGGCGCCAAGACCCATCAGCGTCGTCACGACAGGAATCCGGTACCGCTCGCTGAATTGACGCAGTTCGGCCGTTGCGGCGGCCGTGATCACGCCGCCACCGACATACAGCAGCGGTCGTTTGCTCCGGCCCAGAAGACTGAAGAATTCCGCCCGTTTGTCTTCCTTGAGATGTGCGCGATTGGCAACCATGCGAAGACGATCGGAATAGCCTCGAAACACCAGCGTACCTTGCCCATAATAGGGACCCGTCCAGTTCTGGATATCCTTCGGCACGTCCACGACAACCGGACCCGGACGGCCGCTCCGGGCGACTTCAAACGCCGTCCGCAGCGTCTGTTCAAGTTTCGCCGGATCGGTCACCAGAAAGACCTGTTTTGCACACGCCGACATGATGTTGAAGACCGGCGCTTCCTGGAAGGCGTCGGTGCCGATCGCGGCGCGAGGCACTTGACCGCAGATCAGAACCACGGGAACCGAATCACCGTTACAGTCGGCAATCGGGGTCACCGCATTCGTCGCACCCGGGCCGGACGTCACCATGAACACGCCGACTTTCCCGCTGGCGCGCGCGTAACCAGCAGCCATGAAACCCGCGGCCTGTTCATTGGCTGGCACAACGAGCTTGATCTGGCGCTCGGGATTGTTCGCGTGCATCTCGTTGAAGCGAAAGACCGCGTCATACGTCGGCAATATGGCGCCGCCGCTATATCCGAACACGGTATCGACGCCTTGTTCGCTGAGAACACGCAGGATGATGTCGGCACCCGACATCGATTCGCTCGCAGGCGCGGGTTGCAGGGTGGCGGGGGAAGCAGACTTTGGATTTCGGGTCACGGCTGGCTCGCATGGAAACCGCCACTGACAGGATCAGCGGCAACATCAGAGGGAGGTTTCCCTTCCAACTCGAGAACAGCGTATGTTCGACACCAGCTTATGGACGCTCGCTTCGACGGGTTCTCCGTACTAGCCCGGTCCATCCAGCACTTTCTTGATGTGCTTCTGGGAGAATTGTGAGGGGGTTGGTGCTAACCATTGTGCCTACGATCCGGACCGCGCGCCCGCTCAAGGAGGCTGGTCACTGGCCAAAATGGGCCGTTTCCTGGCCACGGTGCTGGGCCACGATCGTCCATGACCTCACCGTTCAATGGTTCGGCGTCAGCAACCGTTCGGCAATGCTTCTGCCGATCCGTTCCCCGAGATCCTCCCTGACCAGGGCCAGGGCCAGTCGGATGCCCGCGCTCGCGCCGCCGGCCGAATAGACGTTACCGTCCTTCAGGCAGCTCAGATTGGGCAAGACGTGCACCGATGGATGTTCAGCCGCCAGGCGTTGTGCGTAGCGCAAAGGCGTGGTGAGCCAGCGATGGTCGGCCAGCCCGGCACGCGCGACTAGAAAGGCGCCATTGCACACGGATGCCAGCTTTTGTGTATGACGGCCGGCATCGCTGAGCC
This sequence comes from Cupriavidus sp. 01L415, assembly GCF_056400065.1. Taxonomy (NCBI): domain Bacteria; kingdom Pseudomonadati; phylum Pseudomonadota; class Betaproteobacteria; order Burkholderiales; family Burkholderiaceae; genus Cupriavidus; species Cupriavidus sp. 01L415. The sequence goes on from NZ_JBFTSP010000001.1 coordinate 493,449, forward strand.
AGTCCACCAGTTCCTGATGATGTCCCCCGGCGCCGATGTCCGGCGAACCGGGTACCACGATGATGTCGAACGGCGTATGCACATCCAGCCGGCACTCGGGCGCCCTCACCGCCGCGCCGTTCGAGCACACGACAGGCCCGGGCGACGGCCCGACGAGATGCTGTTCGTAGAACGTACCGCCGCACAAGCGGTTCGCCTGATGAAACACATCCATCGGGCCGGTTACGTCGAGTAACTGAAAACCGGCATACAACATCATCGCGACACGCATGCGCCGTTACTCCGCGAACGCACTGGAAACAATCGCCGCCTGCCTCGCCGCATGCGCAGCGTGTGAACCCGGCGCCGTCGACGCGGCTTCAGGCGACCCCGCGTACCGCAGCGTTGCACCCGAAGGCACGATCTCACGCAACTGCGGCTCGATGAAGCTCCATGCACCCTGGTTGCGTGCTTCCTCCTGACTCCACACAACGGTCTTCAGGTTGGGATATCGCGCAAGCTCGGCGGCCAGTTGCCCGGACGCAAACGGGTACAACTGTTCCACACGAATGATCGGCGTGTCGACAATGCCCGACGTCCGGCGATGTTCGAGCAGTTCGTAGTAAACCTTGCCCGACGTCACGATGACGCGTTCGACATTCGCATCCCGCGACGGCTCGGCCGGTGCGTCCACCAGGATTTCATGGAACGCGCCGTCGGCCAGCTCGTCAAGCGTGCTCACCGCTTCCGCGTGCCGCAACAGCGACTTGGGTGTCATCACGATCAGCGGCCGGCGATCGAACGAGAGCGCCTGCATTCTCAGCAAATGAAACAACTGCGCAGGCGTGGTCGGTTGGGCCACGCGCATATTGTCTTGCGCGCTAAGCTGGAGGTATCGCTCGAGCCTGGCCGACGCGTGTTCCGGCCCCTGCCCCTCCTGCCCGTGAGGCAGGAACATCGTCAATCCGCCGCGCTGCCCCCACTTCGCGGCGCCTGCGGCGATGAACTGGTCGATCACCACCTGCGCCCCATTCGCGAAATCACCAAACTGCGCTTCCCACACCACGAGCGCATTCTGATTCACGGTCGAGTAACCGTACTCGAAAGCCAGCACAGCCGCCTCCGAGAGAATCGAGTTAGTGACGGAAAACCGGCCTTGCGTTTCGCTGACATGATCGAGCGGGATCAGCACGCCGTCCAAGCGGCTCGTCCGCTTTTGATTGTGCAGCACCGCGTGACGGTGATTGAACGTCCCTCTCGCGCTGTCCTGGCCACTCAGCCGGACATCGACTCCCGCGTCGAGCAGGGAGGCGAATGCGAGATGCTCGCCCATCCCCCAATCGAGCGGCTTCCTTCCGGCCGCCATCTCGCGGCGAGACGCCATCATCTTGCCGACCAACGGATGCAGGTCGAAGCCGTCCGGCACACTGGAAATCTGTTGTGCCAGGCCGCGCAGTTGCTCGGGCGACGGCGGGCTGTAGCTGGCCTTGCCGGCAGCGTCTTCGGCAAGGTTGGCCACCGCCGCCGTGTCTTGCGATGGATCTGATGCCACGGCGGTGTCACCGTTGTGCGCATGCTCAAGACTGTCGCGGCTTGCGCTGACATAGCCACCAACCTGCTCCGATGTCACCACGCCCTGCTCGATCAACTTCCTGGCGAAAAGGGTCCGCACACCCGGATGCGCTGCAATCGCGCGATACATCAAAGGCTGTGTGATGCCCGGTGTGTCCTGCTCCTGATGCCCATACTTGCGGAAGCAAACCAGGTCGATCACGACGCTGCGCCTGAACGCCGTGCGATAGTCGAGCGCGAGGCGCACCGCCATCGCCACCGCTTCAGGGTCATCGCCATTGACGTGCAGAACCGGGGCTTCGATCATCTTGGCGACGTCCGTCGCGTAGAACGAGGAGCGCGTGTCGCGCGGATCCGAAGTCGTGAATCCGATCTGGTTGTTGACGACCACGTGGACGGTGCCGCCCGTCCCGTGCCCGCGGGTGTACGAAAGGCTCAAGGTTTCCATCACGATGCCCTGCCCGGACATCGCCGCATCGCCATGAATCTCGACGGGCAGCACATCACTGCCGTCTCCGGCTGGCAAGGTCTCCGCCTTGGCGCGTGCGATGCCCTCCACCACGGGATTCACGATTTCCAGGTGCGAGGGATTGAACGCCAGCACGACGTCGACTGGCCCGTCGCTGGTTTGCGTGATGCTGCTGAAACCCTTGTGGTACTTGACGTCTCCCGCCGGAAGATCCTCGGTGTACTTGCCGTCGAATTCACCAAACAACGAATGCACCGGCTTGCCGGCAACATTCACCAACACGTTCAGGCGGCCGCGGTGCGCCATGCCCATCACGACCGAACGCACCTTCTTCGATGCGCCATAGCGGACAAGCTCATCCAGCAGCACGATCAGCGATTCCCCACCTTCTAGCGAAAACCGCTTCTGCCCGACAAAGCGGGTGTGAAGGTACTTCTCAAGCCCTTCAGCTGCCGTGAGACGCTCAAGAATCCGGCGCTTCTCCTCTGCCGAGAGCGATGGCTTGGCTCGCGTGGATTCGAGCCGCATCTGCCACCAGCGCCGCTCGTCGGCATCGGATAAATGCATGAATTCGGCGCCCAGCGTGCCGGTATAGGTCTGCTTGAGCGCGGAGACGATATCGCGCAGCGACGCGTCGTCATCAAACAAGGACGTGTCGGCTGTGCTGAATCGCGTGGACATGTCTGCGTCCGACAAGCCGTAGTACGCGGGCGTCAGCTCCACCAGCGCCTGCGGCGGACTCCACAGCAGCGGGTCCAAATTGGCCACGCGCGAGCCAACCATCCGGAATGCGGCGATCAGCGACTGGACTGCCACCTGCTTTCTGGCCAGGCCAAGGCCGTCATCGCGCCGCATGACTGCGCCGGCCGGCCGTCTGGCCAATTCGACGAAGCTGGAAACTACCGGTGCGTGCCGCTGGTCGTCGCGGTCGCTGCCATCGATTGCGGGGGTTTCCCGCAACGCATCGAAATATGCGCGCCACCCGTCCGTGACTGATGTGGGGTCGGTCAGGTAGAGCTCATATTGTTCCTCGACATAAGGGGCATTTCCCCCGAAGAGAAAAGAGGTCTGACGTTCCTGGATCAACATGATGAATCCGTCCTTGCTTGGTGTCCGGTCTCGACTTCAATCGCGACGTATGGTGAGGCGGCTGTAGCCCCATCCCGGCTACACCAGAGTGCAACCAGGGCTCTTGCGATTTCCTGGCACGCGTGGGTTTTGTTCCCAGCCGCATTCTTGAGATTGAGTCTAGTAAGCCGACACCGCAGCGGAAACACGCACATGGCGCATTGACTGGCCATTCGCTGCACGATTCTGGCCACGTCACGTCACGGGTATCGCCGTGGATCACATCGCGTCGACGACGTTGCGCATCGGGCACCGCCCGATCCGGGTCTTATTACACCGACGCAAAAGTCATTTACCGGATACGACGTCTCGCGATGGGTTTCGTCACTTCGCGGCTTGCGCGGATTGACTTCAAGCATCCACGCTTTGAAGGTGCGGATTCTTGCGAAAACTCTCGGTGACGCAGTCTTCCGCAGCCGTCACGGCGCCCAATATCCTGCGGCAGGCTTCAAGGTATGACGTCGCCGCTTCCGTCAGCCTGACCGCGCGCGGGGTCCGCACGAGCAACTGGGCGCCGAGGCGCGCTTCGAGCGAATTCAGCGCCCGCAAGACGGCAGGAGTCGACATTCCAAGCATTTCCGACGCGGCGGGAAGGCTACCCCGATCGACGACGGCCACAAAGATCTCCATCTCGCGCAACTTGTCCATTTCGACTCCAATCCGAATCACGTAAATCCACCTCGCGATTGTAGGCAGCGCGTCCAGCACGGTGATCGCGCCCGTCTTCGATTGGCTCAAAACAGAATCAGGTTGACCTAAGCCGCCCTCATTTTCTTCGCGGCGACATAAGGCGGCTGCACGTGAGTCATCGTCATTCGTGAGCATCGCATTATTGGGCAAATCGCAAGGGACTCTTTCAGCAGACGTGTGTAGTCGAGGTATTCACAGTTGCCTTGGCAAAATTCGCGAACGCATTGGCCCAATACCTGACGTGGTTTGGCTTCAATAAAGACTGTCCATCTCGTACATTGGAACGCACCAGCCGCTCGAATGCGACACGGCAATGAACAGCGCTTCCAGATGCGATGACTTGATGAACACGAGTAGCAAGTAGAACCCTTATGACCACCGCCAACCCTTTGACAGCTCGAACGGAAGCGCCGACGGTCGCACAACCGGCGGCGCCGGCTTCCATGCGGGAGGCAGCGACTCCCGCACAGGCGACGCCCGCCCAAGCCGCGCTATCCCTTCGTCTTGCTTCCGGCTTGATTGGGATGCTGCTTGCGTCCTTGCTGGCCATTCTTAACGAACAGGTCACTGCGCTGGCACTGGCCGATATTCGCGGCGTCTTTTCTATCGGACGTGACGACGGGACCTGGCTGACCACATTGTTCGAAGCGGCAAACGTCGCCACGATGGTATTTGCGCCGTGGTTCGGGATCACCTTCACGCTGAAGCGATTCACGATTGGCGCCGTGCTGGCTACGATGCTCTTTGGGGTCCTTTGCCCCTTCGCGCCGAATCTCCCGACGCTTTATCTGCTGCGCGTCCTCCAGGGAATCGCCGGCGGATGCCTGCCGCCGATGCTGATTATCGTCGCGCTGCGTTATCTCCCGCCGAAGGTCAAGCTGTACGGGCTCGCCGGATATGCACTCACCGCGACCTTCGGTCCAGCGGTCGGCACCCCGCTCGCAGCGCTGTGGACCGAATATGTCAGCTGGAAAATGGTCTTCTGGCAAATCGTCCCGCTTGGGATCGTGAGCTGCGTGGCCATCCAGCTGGGCCTTCCGGCGGACCCGCTCAAGCTCGAGCGACTCCGTTCCTTCAACTTGGCCGGATTCCTGACGGGATTCCCGGCGGTGGCCATGCTCGTGATCGGACTCCTGCAGGGCGATCGTCTTGACTGGCTGAATTCCGAGTTCATCCGCGTGATGTTTGGTGGAGGGGTGCTCCTGTTCGTGGCGTTCCTCGTCAACGAATGGTTTCAGCCGACGCCTTTCTTCAAGCTCCAGCTGCTGTCGCGAAGAAACTTCTCGCACGGGCTGCTGACACTCGCCGGCGCGGTGACATTGCTGGTGGGCGTGGCGGCCATACCGGGCCAGTATCTCGCCAAGATTCACACCTACCGGCCGCTTCAAACGGCGCCCTTGTCGTTGCTGGTTGCGATCCCGCTACTGGTTGCGCTTCCTTTGACGGCCGCTGTCCTGAATCTCCGGCGCGTCGATTATCGATCGGTCCTGGCCATTGGGCTGTCGCTCATGGTCACGACCTGCCTGATGGGTAGCTTCATGACCGCCGAGTGGGTTCGCGAGAATTTCTACCTGCTCCAGTCCTTGCAGATCGCCGCGCAGCCGATGGTGATCATGTCGATCCTGATGGGCGTGACGACGGGCTTGCCGCCAACCGAAGGTCCGTTTGCATCGGCGATGTTCAACTCGCTCAAGACCTTCTCCGCGGCTGCAGCCACTGGCCTGATCGAAGGATTGGGCACGAGCCGCGAGCACTTTCATTCGAACATGCTGGTGGACCAGTTGGGTAACCACGCGCTCGTGACGAGCTATAGCGTTAATGCCGCACACAGTCTCGGTCAACTCGCCCACCGCATTCACGAGCAGGTCGTGGTGCTGACCTCCGCGGATCTCTATCGCGTGATGGCAGGTGTTGCCGTTGCCACGCTGGTTCTTGTGCCGATATTACCCGTGCGTATCTATCCGCCTTGGTGCACTACGCCGCCCTCTTCTCATTAAGGGACGATTATCATGTCTTCCGCCACCCGATCTCCTCTCAAAATCGCTCGCGCCACCGCGACCATCGTTGCCGCCGGCATCGCTGTCTGGGCTTGTGTCAAGCTTCTCGGCAACCCGGATACCGAATCCACCAACGACGCCTACGTCACGGCTGATTTCACGCTCGTCGCACCACGTATCGCCGGCCAGGTATCCGAAGTATTGGTCAGCGACAATCAGTGGGTCAAAGCCGGCCAATTGATGGTGCGCATCGATGACCGCGATTTCCGGGCGGCGTTGCTGAGTGCGCAGGCGGATGTGGCGGCAGCCAGGGCATCCGTCGCCAACTACGACGCCGAGATTGCGCGGCACCCCTCGCTCGTCGAACAGGCCCGTGCCACGCTTCGATCCGACGAGGCCTCGATTGCGTTTGCAAAGGCGAACGCTTCGCGCTACCAGAATCTCTCCGACGCCGGTGCCGGAACCACGCAAGAGCAACAGCACGCATCGACCGCGCTCGCCGAGAAGCTTGCGCAGCAGTCCCACGATCGCGCCGTGTTGAGTACGACCGAGCAGAACCTCGACGTGCTGCGCACCCAACGCGACAAGGCGGCCAGCGCGTTGGCGCACGCCGAAGCGGCACAGGAGCAGGCCAGACTCAATCTGTCCTATACGGAGATCCACGCGCCGGTAGACGGCAAGGTTGGCAGACGCTCGGCGCGGGTCGGCGCATTCGTGACGCCTGGCGCACCGGTGCTCGCGATTGTGCCGATTACCGATGCCTATATCGTCGCCAACTTCCAGGAGAACCAGATCACCCACATGCGGCCTGGCGACAGCGTGCGTATCAAGGTCGACAGCTTTCCTGGCGTCGTGATCCAAGGCCATATCGATAGCCTCGCCCCTGCGACCGGGCTGAGCTTCTCGCCGATCGCCCCCGACAACGCCACGGGCAATTTCACCAAGGTCGTGCAGCGTGTGCCGGTCAAGATCACCATCGACCGTGGGCAACAAGCCGCGTCTGAATTGAGCGTGGGACTTTCCGTCGATGCCGATGTGGCCGTTGGCCACCGTGGCGGCGCGCTGGCCAAGGGGGTGAACAGAACATGAACACGAGCGAACTCTCTATCCGCGCGTCTGCGCTGGCGATACTGGCGAGCCTCGCGATGGCGGGCTGCGCCGTCGGGCCGGACTTCGAACGTCCGAGCACAACCACGCCGCCCGACATCTTCGAACGCACCCAGCCTGCGGAAGCACCGAGCAAGACCGTCGAAGCCAACTTCAATTCGGAATGGTGGACACTGTTCAATGATCCCCTGCTGAATTCGCTCGAGGCACAACTGGCCGACGCGAATCTGGACGTGGCCGCCGCGTCGGCGCGGCTGCGGCAAAGCCGGGCTACGCAACGGGTGGCGGGTGCCGCCGAGTATCCGACGCTGGAAGGCGCAGCATCCTATAACCGTGAGCGCGGGAGTCCAAACGGCATTCTTTCGTTGCTCGGCGTCAGCCCGACGGGTGCTCAGCCCCAATCGGCATCGGGCGCCGCGCCGCTCGGCGTCGCGCCATTGCCGGGCTCGAAGGGTTCCCCTGCCTTTGACGTGTACCAGTTCGGCTTCGATGCGTCGTGGGAGGTCGATATCTGGGGCCGCGTACGACGCGGTGTCGAAGCGGCGACCGCCTTGACCGCCGCCTCGTTCGAAGACCGGAACGCGGTGCTCCTGTCCGCCCGCGCCGAACTCGCGCGAGACTATATCGAGTTGCGTGACACGCAGTCCCTTCTGGAAATCGCGAGGCAGAACCTTGACATTGCCCGTGACAGCACGAAGCTCACGCAGATTCGCGTGCGTGAGGGCGTCACGACGGATCTGGACGTGGCCAACGCTTCCGCTCAGGTGGCATCGATCGAAAGCCTGATTCCGACGCTTGAAGCGCGTCGCGAGGCCATGATCAACGCGATTGGGCTGTTGCTGGCCCAGGAACCGGGCGCGCTGCGGCAGTCGCTTGGCAAGCCGGGTGATATTCCCGAGCTCCCCAGGCAGGTGCCCATCGGCTTCGCCTCGGAACTGCTTCAGCGCAGACCGGATATCCGGCGGGCAGAGGCGCAACTGCACGCGGCCACGGCGTCGATCGGCATGGCGAAGGCCGACTTCTATCCCCGCATCACGCTGAATGGCAGCGCCGGGTTCCAGAGTCTCCAGCTCTCGAACCTCGCGAACTGGGCATCCGGTCAGTTTGTGGTCGGACCGTCGATTACGCTGCCCATCTTCGAGGGCGGCCGTCTCAAGGGAATGCTGCACTTGCGGGAGGCGCAACAACAGGAAGCCGCGATTGTCTACCGGCACACCGTGCTGGATGCCTGGCGCGAGGTTGACGATGCGCTCGTCACCTACGGCGCCGAACAGCGGCGGCACGATCGGCTCACGGAAGTCGTGAAGCTGAACCAGCGCGCGCTTTCGATCGCGCAGCAACGGTACAAGGCCGGCGCGGTGGATTACCTCAACGTCCTGAACGTGCAGAAGCAGTTGCTCGAAGCGCAGCGCAATCTTGAACAAAGCCGGGCAACCGCTGCCGCCAACCTCATTACGCTGTGCAAGGTGCTCGGCGGCGGCTGGGAGTCGACCTTCGCGAGCCCGCAGGCTGAGCGCTAACGAGAGATCCGGGCGCCTCCGCTGCGGTTTCCGTTGCGAAGGCGCCGGATCAAGCCGTTTGTCCGAAGGTGCCGCGCCCTGATCTGTCACGGCGCCCTGGAGATTGAAGACACCACGTCTGGTGGAAATCATGTTGCACAACAAAGCTGATGAAAGCGCGAACTGGGGAGATTGGGAAAATTTCTGCCGGGTCGTGGAGGCCGGGAGCTTTACGGCGGCCGGTGATCGTGCCGGCATTCCCAAGCAATCGATCAGTTTGTCGCTTGCCCGCCTGGAAGCGCGGCTGGGCAACAGGCTGCTCGACCGCACTACACGCAGGGTCCGGGTAACGGATCTCGGCCAGACGCTGTATGCGCGGATCGCACCGTTGCTGAATGAGCTTCGCGAAACAGACAACGATGCGAAGTCGACCCAGCAAGAGGTGTCCGGCACCTTGCGCCTGGCGACGCCCTACGAGACAGGCTGGCTTCATCTGGCGCCCGCGCTGGTGAAGCTCCTCAAGGCTTATCCGGAGCTGAAGGTCGAGATCGACGATACGCGGGAGATTCCCGATCTCCTCGAGCAACGATACGACATTGCATTCGTCAAGACCGACGCCAGACTCCCTGACAGTTCGTTAGTCAGCAAGTACGTTGTGGCGATGGAGCGCGCCTTCTATGCCGCGCCGGAAATGATCGCCAAACGGGGGTTGCCGCGACAACTGCAAGATATCGAAGCATGGCCGATGATGGTCGATACCGATGACAGCTTCTGGGATGCATTCGAAGATGGGCGCGAGATCGCGCGGATCGCGGTACGCCCGAGCATCAGGACGCCGAACGTCGAGATTCGGGTTCGCGCCGCCATGGAAGGCCTGGGCGTTGTCAGGCTGCTGCCAAGGTACGTCGAAGATCATATCAAGCGAGGGGAGCTGGTTCGCCTGTTTCCCTCCCTGCTTTCGTCTCCACTCAAGGTCTATGCGCTGACACCGGCGCGCAGACTCGTGCCGCCCAAGGTACGCGCATTGCTGAGCGCGTTCGATGTCTTGCAAATCGACAGATGATGAATGAAACGTTCGCGCCCACGACGCGCGCTTCGGTATCGAACAGCGACGTGCAGGAATTTGTCGCGTGGATGAGCCAGCATCTCGACACCGCCATGTTTCAACACGCGTACCCCCATCGGCAATCGGGACGGCAGTGGCGGTGCGACAGCTTGTACGATGCGTTTGCCAGATACGAATGGGGCCACCCTGCCATCGCACGCCTCGGGGTGGCGGCTGGTCGGACGTTTCAATCGAACTTCGCCGCACGGGAAGCCCTTCGACAAGATCTGCTTCGATCCCTCGGCACGCCTGCCGATGACGCTGCCGTATGCCTCGCTGCGGTCGACGTCATGAAATGGGGCGGCGTGACTGGCGGCAACGTGCGTTGGCTGCATTCGAATCAGGCAGGCCTTGCGCAACGCATTATCGATGTGCGGAACGTGTTGAACGAAGGCGACATGTGTCACCCGCTTCTCGCGTCGCGCGAGCTGCGCTTCAATGCGGGCATGACCAAGGTCTACGCACTCGTCTGCGACGATCTCGTGATCTACGACAGCCGGGTCGCTGCGGCACTCGGGTGGGCGGTGACGAAGTTCTGTCAGGCTACAGGCCAAGACGCCGTACCCGACGGACTGGCTTTCCCCTGGGCGCCGGCCAAGGAAGGCGTCGGGGAGAAAAACCCGAAGCGTCGGAATCCCAGTGAAGGGTCGCTGATCTTCCGCCGGTTGAGGTCCGGTCCGCTGCACGCCGAATGGAATCTGCGCGCAAGCTGGCTGCTCGCAGCGGTCCTCGACCATTCCGACGCGCAGGACAGCCAATTCAGAAAGATCGGAGCGCGACGCGAAAGATTGCGAGCACTGGAAGCGGCGCTGTTCATGATCGGCTACACGCTACCCAGTGCATCCGCAGCCGCTGCAACAGCCGTGCGGGGTGAATCTGCGTTGGTATAGATACGTGCGATTTTCGCTACGTCCTGTCGCTATCGGTCGCTATCGGATAGCCCGGCTTCACGTGCATCAGGCTCACAAGGCGGCCAACAACTCGGCTTTGGTGGTGGTTTGGCGGAAATGATGCTTCCACAGATTGACCCCGAGTTGCCCTGACCTGTCGAGCGACGAGCCGACGGTGAGATCGGTAACGAGTGTCGGATACAGCCCTGCGTCGAACAGGGCGAAACCCGCTGCAAGCACGCAAGTCTCGGTCTGGATTCCGCAGACCAGCACGCGCTCCGGATTCATTTGCCTTAGATATTCGATTGTTGCCGGCGACGGCGCATACCCATGCTTGACGAAAACCTGGTCTGCCTCCACGAGGCTCTTGTCCTCGATGGCGGGGCACCAGCCTAGCTGACTCAGGAAAGGCGTCCGCGTCTCGTCATGCAATTCGATCGTTGCCACCGACGGAACGCGTTTTGCCAGATCGCCGATGCCTTCGATCAGCCATTCTGGCGGCGAGAAAGTGGCCTGCACGTCGACGATAAGAAGGACCTGGCGCATGACTCTGGTTGATTTTCGAGGTATCACGACAAAAGGATACCTGATGGCGGAGCGGGTTCGGCGTCATCCCCCTGGCAGCGCAGCCGTCTTGAACGACCACGAGAAACTCACCGGCTTCCCGGCCCGCGTCCCGGAGAACGTCGCGGTGTAGGTCTCGCGCGCGGCCAATGGGGAGAGTGGCAGCAGGAAGGCCGCATTGTTGCGAATATAGGCGTCGGCCACCCCGTCAGACCCATCCGCCTTGGCAGCCGGGGATACCAGGATCCGCGCCGGCACCTCGGCGCCGTTGCTGCCCACGACCTTGAACGCCGTCACCGCCAGCACCTCGGCGAGCGCGCCGTTGGCGTAGACCATGAGCGGCCGGCCTGGCGCCGGCAGATCGGGCGCAGGGTGTGGCGTCTCGCCGGCGGCATTGAACTCCCCCTGCACGTCGCCCTCCCCGTTCCTCGGCACCGTGACGAACATGCCGGCGTCGAAGTGTTGCCCGCCGGCATAGGGCACACCGTTGGGTGCGGGGTTCGCCTGCGCTGCGGTGTGCGTGCCGAACTCCAGGACGCACAGGTTCAAACCCAGGGCTCCCGTGGTGCTGTACCCGACGCCAATCGACTCCTGGTTCGTCACCAGCGATTGCAGGTGGTAGATCGTTGCGTACCACTGGTTGAAGCACCCAAGGCCGATCTCGCTGTCGTTCGCGCCCCTCGCGGCACCGACGACTTCCCCCACCCACTGGGATTCGGCGGCGCCGGCCTTGCGCGCTCGCTGCAGCGGCGTCGCGTCATAGAAGTCCTGCTCCCCCGCTGTCTCGTCGTGCTGGGCGACGCTGTGGGTGTTCAGGTAAACCGCGTGGGCCTGGGCCGCGGCGTCCAGCGCCACGTCCTGCGCAAGCAGGCCAACTCCAAGGCTCTGGCGCAAGGCGTTGACCGACATGAACAAAGCCAGGTGACCGGACCCGTCACTGTAGCTTGGCTCCGGGATGCTCATCCTCGGCGCGAGAAATCCGAAGGCCATCGGGGCCTGGGTGGCCGGCGGTACGTCACCGCCAGCCCACGCGGCGCTTGCCGCGCCCAGCACGACCGCGAGTGCCGTGACGCGCGGCGTGTTCTTCCTCACCGTCATAGGCCTGCAGGCAGGTGGATTGCCGCTCATTGGGGATGGGCGGAGCGGCCGGGCACCGGCTGCTCACTTGTATGTCGACCGCAGTACTATCGACACGGCGGCGCAAATCATTTAGCCCGGTGCAGAACAACGTCCCGCAGCCAAATCGCTCCCTCTCTCCGTCGAATTTCCAACGTAGAATTCACCTGCCGGCCGCGATGCATCGGCGCAATGTCTTTACATTTGAGATGTACGTCGATCACGTCGATCTTCTGACTCTTTATTTCCTTGCGATCGGAACGCTTCTCGCCAGTGCCGGCATGACGTTCTGGGAGCATCTGACCCATCCCACGCGCAGCAAGTCGCTGCGGATTCTGGCGGCAGGCTTCGCAACGCTGGCGATCGGCTGCGCAACGGTGCTGTTCCGGCGTGACCTGCCCGGAGCGGTCGGCTCCGCCATCAGCAATCTCGTCATTCTCAGCGGCTATCTACTGGTCCTCAACGGCGTCGCGTCGTTGAGCGGCCGGCGGTATCGTGCCGCTTCGGCCGGTGTGCTCATTGGGATGGCGCTGGTGTGGGCGGCCCTGGGCGCGCGGTGGCAGGACGTCGTGTGGAACTACGTCAGCGCGATTCCGATCGCCGTGGTGAGCGCGATGACGGCTCGGGAGATGTGGCGATGTGACGCGATGAAGCCGCTGCATTCGCGGCATATCGTCGTGGTGGTGACGGGCATCCATGCCCTGCTTTATGCCGCGAGGGCATTTGTGCTGCCCTGGCTGGTGGCGGCGTACGGGCAGCCGATACAGTCGCTCGCCAGCAAGATCACGATGTACGAGGGCGTCCTGTATTCGGTCATCTTGCCGATGACCCTGCTGAAGCTCATTCGCGAGGAGACCCACGGCCAGCTCTTGCGCGAATCCCAGACCGATTATCTGACCCGCCTGGGCAATCGCCGATGGTTCTTTGAACAGGGCGCACGCATCATTGGCGGCATGGGAGGATGCGGGCCAGTTTCGGTGCTCGCGTTCGACCTCGATCGCTTCAAGGCCATCAATGATCGATATGGTCACCAGACCGGTGACAAGGTGCTGAAGTCATTTGCTGAAATCGCCCGCAGCGTGGTGGGGCCCGACGCGATCCTCGCGCGTATCGGCGGCGAAGAGTTCGCCGCGCTGCTGTCAGGCGACGATGCACGCCGCGCCAGGGCGCTGGGCGAAACCGTCGCGAAGCGTTTCGCCGAGACCATCCCCAACCAGATCGACGGTATCGGGATACCGACAACGGTCAGCATTGGTCTGGCGCAGTTCGACAATGACGTGCCCGCGCTTGCCGACGGACTTGCCGCTGCGGACCAGGCGTTGTACCGCGCGAAATCGCTGGGTGGCAATCGCCTGGAATTGGCGCAGGCTATCGCGGCTTCCGCCGTCGCCTGATTTTCAGGGCGGGATCATGGCGATTCAACGCTCGCCAGCCCGCTCCGGCATTTCTCCGACATAGCGCCCCCTCGGACGTATCACCTGCCCCACCCCCAATTGCTCCAGGCTGTGCGCCAGCAGCCCGATGCTGCGTGCCGTGGCAAACATCCCGAACGCGGCGTCCTCGGGTAGCCCGCAATGGGTGACCAGGGCCGCCAGCGCCACGTCGATATTGGGCTGCAACCCGGTCAGGCGGGTCGCCTTCTCGATAAAGCGCGCGATGACTTCCGGTGGATCGAACAGCGCGAGAAGAGTTGTCGCGCGAGGATCGCCCTCAGGATAGAGGTGATGTCCGAAACCGGCCAACGGCAAGCCGGTGGACAGATGGTGGGCGATCACCTGATCCTCGCCTTGCCGCTCCAGTTCATTGAATAGCGCCTTGACGCGACCCGAGGCATCGCCATGCAACGGCCCGGACAGTGTAGTCAGGCCGGACAGGAGGCAGGCCGGCAACGATGCGCCAGTGGACGCCGCAATACGCGCGGCAAAGGCCGAGCTCGTCAGCTCGTGGTCGACCAGCAGCACCATGGCGGTCCGCAACAGATCCGCCACCTGCGGGGATTGCTTCCAACCTTGCGCAAAGCGCAGGTGCAAGGGCTGCTGCCCCGCGTGCGCGCCGAAGGCATTGGCCAGCTGGCCCACCAGGCTCTGGCATTCGAGATGCAAGACGCGCGTCATGCGTCCATGCGTGGAGTGTCCGGTGGCGGCCAGCGCGGCCAGCCCCGTGAACGCCGCCACGCGCCCGGGCTTGGCGATGCGCGCCGAGGATGAAAAGTCGACGGCTTGCTCGGCGTTCCACAGCAATTGCGCCACCTCTTCCAGGCTGGCCGATCCGGCCAGGGTCACCGCGTCCTGCCCGCGGTAGTAAAGCCGCTCGCGCAGGAATGTGGAAAGCGCAGTCGGGATGCTGGGCTCCGCGCCAAACAGCGTATTGGTCGCGAGGGTCTCGTGCTTGCGCCCGGCCTGCTTGCGCTTGGCCAGGTTGGCGACGTCGTCGGCTCGGTAGAGGCTGCGGCGCGTGTCGGCCGGATCGGAAACCGCTTCCAGCTTGCCTCGGCTGACGTAGGCGTAGATCGTCTGCGGCCGCACGCCGAGGCGGCTGCACACCTCGTCCATCGTTATCCAGGATGCCATGGTGTCTTGTTACAAATTTTTATGTTGATTTTATATATCAATATTTTCTTGTCAATCAATCATTACTACCATGCAATCAATCTTTAACGCGCCCCTCTTCCCCGGATATGAAGACCCAGATCCTGCAACTCAATCCCATCCTGATCCCGGCGATAAATGACGAACTCGCCGCCCTTTACGAGGTTCACAAGTACTTCGAGATCACAGACCAGGCGGCGTGGCTTCAGCAACATGGCGCGTCGATCGAGGCCGTGATTACCGGCGGTCACACCGGAATCTCGCGGGAGATGCTGGAACGGTTGCCTGCCCTGAAGGTGGTGGCCATCAATGGCGTGGGGACGGATGCGGTGGACCTGGCGTACTGCCGCAGCCGGGGCCTGCCGGTCACCGCCACCCTTGGCGCGCTGACCGAGGACGTGGCTGACCTGGCCATTGGCTTGCTGATCGCGGCCTGCCGCAATATCTGCGCTGGCGACCGCTTTGTGCGCGATGGCCAGTGGGAACTGCATCCCCAGCCCAGTGCCATCCCGCTTGCCCGCCGGTTCAGTGGCATGCGCGTCGGCATCGTGGGCATGGGGCGCGTCGGCCGGGCGGTGGCGACGCGGGCGACGGCCTTTGGCTGCCCCATCCGCTATACCGACCTGCACCGCATGGATGACTTGCCATACGAATTCGTGGCGACCCTGCAAGACCTTGCGCGTAACAGTGACGCGCTGGTGCTGTGCGCGGCGGCTGACAAGGCCGAAGGCATCGTCGATGCCGCCGTGCTGGATGCGCTCGGCCCACGCGGTTTTCTTGTCAACGTGGCACGCGGCCGACTCGTCAACGAGGCCGATCTGGCCGAAGCCGTTGCGGCCGGCCGCATTGCGGGCGCGGGCCTCGACGTGTTCGTCGACGAGCCGCGCGTGCCGTTGACGTTGCGCCAGTCCGACCGCACGACGCTGCAGGCCCACCGCGCCAGCGCAACCTGGGAAACCCGTGCCGCCATGGCGCGAATGGTGCTCGACAGCGTCGCCCAGGCCTTGGCCGGCGACCGTCCGACCATGAGCCTGACCACCTGAGCGCGTGGTCACCATGACGGATTTCGTTTTCCCACCCGCCGCGCCGTGCTCCCTGCCCGTCTCCGGCGGTACGGATCGGTTTCCCATCGGCCGGGTCTTCTGTATCGGGCGCAATTACCGTTGGGCCCCGGACGAGCCAGCGCCCCGGGAAATGCCAGCCTGGTTCATGAAGCCCGCCACGGCCGTCGTGCCGGCCGAGGGCTTGTTGCCCTATCCGCCTGGCACGGAAGACTTTTGCCACGAGATCGAACTGGTCGTCGCCATTGGCCGTGGCGGGCGCGACATCGATCCGGCGCAGGCCGAGGCCGACCATATCTGGGGTTATGCCGTCGGGCTGGACCTGACGCGACGGGACCTGCAACAGCAAGCCAAACGCGTGGGCGGCCCCTGGGAACCCGCCAAGGCCTTTGACCACTCGGCGCCCTGCGGCCCTGTCGTGCCCGCGGCCATCTGCGGCCACCCTCGGGAAGGGTCGATACGGCTGACGGTCAACGACGCCGAACGCCAGCATGCCGACTTGTCGGGGCTGATATGGCCGGTGCCGGAACTGGTGGCCATGCTGTCGCGCTCCGTAACGCTAATGCCCGGCGACCTCATCTTTACCGGCACGCCGGCCGGGGTAGGCCCCTTGCAGCGAGGCGACGTTGTCAGCGCCAGCGTGGCCGGCATCGGCGAATTCTCCCTCACCGTCACTCACTGACTGCAGGACGTCCCTTCGATCCTGCCTTTCGACCTCACATCGCCACAGGAGACCACTCTTGAACGCTTCCCGAAAAATTGCCCTCGTCACCGGTGCAGGCAGCGGCGTTGGCCACCGCACCGCAACGGCCTTGCTCGACGACGGCTGGACGGTCGTGCTGGCCGGCCGGCGCGCCGAACCCTTGCAAGCGCTGGCCGCCGAGGCCGCCGCGCGCGGCCAGACCGCAGTGGCCGTGCCCGCCGACGTTACCGACCCGGATAGCGTGCAAGCCTTGTTCGACACCATCGAACGCGAGTTCGGGCGGCTGGACCTGCTGTTCAACAATGCCGGCGTCAATGCTCCCGCCGTGCCGATGGACGAGCTGCCGCTGGACAAATGGTTCAACGTCATCAACACCAACGTCACCGGCGTCTTTCTCTGCGCGCGCGCGGCGTTCGGACTCATGCGACGTCAGTCACCGCAGGGCGGACGCATCATCAACAACGGCTCCATCTCCGCGCACACGCCGCGCCCCTACACGGCGCCCTACACCGCCAGCAAGCACGCCGTCACCGGCCTCACCAAGGCGCTGGCGCTGGACGGCCGCGCGTTCAACATCGTTGCCAGCCAGATCGACATTGGCAACGCGCTGACCGAACTGTCGGAACGCATGACGCGCGGCGTCCTGCAGGCCAACGGCACCATCGCGCCAGAGCCGATGATGGATGCCAGCCACGTCGCTAATGCCGTGCGCCATATGGCTTCGCTCCCGCTCGACGCCAATGTGCTGACGATGACGGTCATGGCCAGCGCCATGCCATTCGTCGGGCGCGGCTGACACCGGATATCGCGCCCCCGAGCCGCCTGGCATCGGCGGGGGCGTCGGACTTGAGACATAGCCACCCAGAACATAAAAGGAGACAACGATGCAATTCACCACGCTGATCAAGACCCTGGCCGTCCCTGCTGCCCTGATGATGGCGGCAGGCCTGGCGTCGGCACAGAACTACCCGACGCGACCCGTCACCATCATCGTCCCGGCACCGGCCGGAGGCGGCATCGACCTGATCGCCCGTGTCGTCGGCGAAAAACTGTCGGTCAAGCTTGGGCAGCCCTTTATCGTCGAAAACCGTCCGGGTGCATCCAACAACCTGGGGACCGCGGTGCTGGCCAACGCCAAACCCGACGGCTACACCATCGGCATCGTGGGCGGCAGCCACAACATCAATAAATTCCTCTTCAAGAACCTTGGCTGGGATCCGGAAAAGAGCTTCGAGCCAATCGTCTACACCCATGAAATCCCGCTGGTGTTTGCGATCTATCCGAAACTTCCGGTCAAGACGATGCCCGAACTCGTCAACTGGATGAAGGCCAATCCCGCCGAGGCCAAGGTTGCCACCTCCGGCCGCGGCAGCGCCCAGGAGATGGCTGCGGAAATGTTCCGCATGGTGAGCGGCGTGCCCATGCTGCTGATTCCCTACAAGGGCTCGTCCGCCGCCCAGCCCGACCTCGTGGCAGGCCGCACGGTCCTCTACATCGACACCATCAGCGCCATCCAGGAACAGGTCAAGGCCGGCAACGTTCGCGCCGTCGCGGTATCGAGCCGAAACCGATCCAAAACCCTGCCCAATGTCCCGACGGCTGAAGAACAAGGTCTCAAGGGCTATGACGCCAGCACCAATGGCGGCTTCCTGGCGCCTGCGGGCACGCCGAAAGACATCGCGGCCAAACTCAACACCGAGATCAATGCCGCGTTGAAGCTGCCCGAGGTACGCGCCAAGCTGGAGGCCGCCGGCATCGAGGTCCAGGGCGGCACTGCGCAAGCTTATGCGGCACAGATCAAGTCAGATTTGGCGAAGTGGGGGAAGGTCGTCAAGGAAGCGGGAATCCAGCCGGAATAACGATGGCTCGGGCGGGCTTGTTCGGTGGCCGGCGCGCGCCGGCTCACGGTGCGCGTCATCGCGCGGCTTCCGAGCATGCCCGCAATGCCTGCAGGCAGAATTCGGCGACGACCTCGGCCATCTGGTCGACATCGAGCGGTTCGGCGGAGATGGTCGTCACACGCTCGTTGCTGGCCGTGAGCGTGGCAAGGCCGTGCGCGGCAATCCACACCGCGAACGCGAGTTTGTCTTCCGACAAGTGGGCCGGCGTCCGCCCTGCCAGGCATGCCTCCACGGCGTGCCGCACTCGCGAGAACGAGTTGCCGGCCGCCTCGATCAACTCCGGATATTCGTTGCGCCGTTCGATGGTGGGACCGAACATCAGGTGAAAGCGCGCAGGGTATGCCTGTGCAAACTCGGCGTAGCCCACCAGCAGCCCTCGCAGCCGGTCCGCCGGCGTCGCGTTCGGCAGCCTGGCCGCGCGGGTGCTCTTGAAATCCTTGAGTTCGCGAAACGCCTGCGCCGCAATCGCGGCCAGCAGGCCATTGCGATCGTGGAAATGATGGGACGGCGCGCCGGGCGACACCCCCGCGAGCTTCGCTGCCGTCCGCATGCTCATGGCGGGAATGCCTTCGGTATCCAGCAGATGCAGCCCCCAGGCAATCAGCGACGCACGCAGGTCGCCATGGTGCCACTGCCCTTCCGGCTTGGTCGCACCGCCCGGTGCCGCCTTGCGAGACCGGCGTTGCCGAACGGCGGCGTTGGAGTCTTGGGTCATGCCTGAACAGGAAAAGCAAGGGCCGCCATCTTACAAGGCGACCTGGCTATCTACGGGCTCCGATGCCTGCGCCGCCGAACGCCTGCGCAGCGCCGCCTTCACGGTGGCGTACTGCACGCAGAACAGCAGCCCCTTGGGTGCCGCCGGAAACACCGCGATGAAGGCCGGCCACGACGCCGCATGCCAGACCGCCACGACCACATTGAGCGCGGCCGACACCAGCATCAGCGCCGCCCAGACATAGCCGAAGAAGGTCATCTCGGGCTGCACGCGCGGGGCCACGGCGGGCGGAACGTAGCGGTTCATCCAACCCTTGCGCAGCATGACCAGGCCGATGATCAGGAACAGGACGCTGGGCTTGGCCATCACGAAACGCGGGGCCGACGTCAGCCACGTCGCCACCGACGACACCACGACCGACGCCAGGCTGATCCACTGAAGCACCGCCACGGGCCGCCGATGCATCAGTTCCCGGCCCACCACGGCCAGCGCCACCACCAGCCCCGCCAGCGTGGCGATCCGCACGTCCACGCCCAGTGCCATCAGCACCGCAAACACCAGGACGCCGAGTGTATCGAACACGACCGGTTTGGCCACACGCAAGAGCTGGCTCATGCGAACTCTCCTTCCACCCAATTGCCATGGAAGCCGAATGGCACGCGCTGTGGCAGCTCCACCGTCACCACGGGGCCGGCTTCCATGTCGCGCGCGTCGAAAACCAGCAGCTCGCTGGAATTTGAGGCGCCGCGCCACACCACGGCCAGGATCCAGCCGTCGCCTTCCTCGATGCCGCGCGGCACGAACACCGGTTCCGACGTGGCGTCGTCCGATGGCAGCCAGCAGGTGCGCCACGCACCTGTCGAGGCGTCGATATGGACAATGCCGCTCAACCCCTCCTCGCCGGGCCTGGACGCCGCGAACCAGCCATGCCGGTATGGACGCCCCGCGAAGCGCTCGTCGATACGCGGAAATTCGCCCGGGATATTGCACAGGCGCTCGCTTGTGAACGCATCGCATCCGTCGGCGAGGTCGAAGGTCCAGCGGGCCAGGTAGGCCTGTTGCCGCGAGGGTTCGCCGGGCGATCCGTCGGGGCCTGGAAACATCGGCGCTTCGTCGTAGACCATCACATCGGCCACCAGCGCGTGGTCGGTCTCCCAGGCGTTCATCGCGTGAAATACATAGCAGGCGGGGCCTTCATACCAGCGCAGGTCCGCCACAGGCGCGTCGCGACGCATGACGCCGATCATCGCCGCGCGGCCGGCCTCGAACGCATAGGCCGGCAGCCCCTTCTCCGCCCGCTCGCGGCTGCCGGTCAGGGGCAGGATCGGTATCAGCAGATGCCGCGACGTCATCATGAAGTCGTGCACCATGCTGCAATACGGCGCATCGAACTTCGAATAGCGCGCGAGGCGCCCGTCGGGGCCAATCGTGCCCACCGTGATGCCGCGCGTGAGCGGCCCATCGGCGTTGTAGCCAAAGAAAAACATTTCCCCGGTCTGCGGATCGATCTTCGGGTGGGCCGTGAAGGGGCCCTGCTGCGCGCCATAGTCCGCATAACCCAGGGTGTCCAGCGTGCGCGGCGCCATCAGAGTGGGCCGGTGCCCTTCTTCCAGTGCCAGCAACCGGTTGGCGTGCCAGACGATATTTGTGTTGGCGACGCCCCGGTCATCGCCCACCCATTCGGGCGCGTCCGGCACCTTGCCGGCGAACGTCCGGAACAGCGCGCGCCCGGCCCGGTCCTCGTCCAGCCACTTCGGCGTGCGGACCCATCGGTTGCGATAGGCGGCGCGGCCATTGGCCAGCGAAATGGCATGGATCATGCCGTCGCCGCCAAACCAGTGCGTCGCAGGCGTCGGAAAACGGGGATTGGGGCCATTGCGAAACAGCGTGCCCGTGAGCGCTGGCGGCAGTTCGCCACGAATAACCAGGCTGGACGACTCGATCTCCCGCGCCACCGGCGCAAAGTTGCCGACCGACCATATGCTCTCCGGAGCACTTGTATTTTCTTCGCTCATGCCCGTCTCCCGTTGAACTAATCACTGCATAGTTCGCGGTATTGAAGGTGCCCGATAGCGACAAGTCAAGGAGATTGTTGTGGGAGGACGCGGCGCGGAGCGGCGCCGGGATGGAAAAATCAACGGCTGCTTCGGATCGAAAGAGACGATTGTCCCGCTACCGCCGGGCGTCCTCGCGGCAGCGCTCGGCCGAACGACGGTTTGGCACCGTGCGCCCCGTGCATATACTGACATTTCCTCGACCGTTCTCCGCAACGCCAGGATGCGGCGGTGACGACGGCTGATGCCAACGCGCAGCGCGCACAGGCATGTCCAACCGATTGACCCGGCTGGGCATCCGGATGCCGACAGTGAACCAGCAATGGAGACGATGATGGACAAAGCCGATCACCGGAAGCCGCTCTACAAATCCCTCTACTTCCAGGTCATCACCGCCATTATTCTCGGCGTCATCCTCGGCCATTTCTATCCGCACGCCGGCGAGGCGATGAAGCCACTGGGGGATGGCTTCATCAAGCTGATCAAGATGATCATCGCGCCGATCATCTTCTGCACGGTCGTGGTAGGCATCGCCGGCATGGAGGACATGAAGAAGGTCGGCAAGACCGGCGGGCTGGCGTTGCTGTACTTCGAGGTCGTGAGCAGTATTGCCCTGCTGGTTGGCTTGTTGATCATCAACATCGTCAAACCCGGCGCCGGCATGAACGTCGACGCATCCACCCTCGACACGAAGGGCATCGCCGCCTACACCGGGCCCGGCAAACTGGAAGGCACGGTCGATTTCCTGCTGCACGTCATCCCGAACACGGTGGTGGATGCCTTTGCCAAGGGTGAGATCCTCCAGGTGCTGCTGTTCGCGGTGATGTTCGGCTTCGCGCTGCACAGGTTCGGCGGCCGCGGCACGCTAGTGTTCGACTTCATCGAGAAGTTCTCGCACGTGCTGTTCACCATTGTCGGCTACATCATGAAGGTCGCCCCGATTGGTGCCTTCGGCGCCATGGCCTTCACCATCGGCAAGTACGGCGTGGGCTCGCTGTTGCAGCTTGGCGAGCTGATGGCGACCTTCTACGCCACCAGCCTGTTTTTCATCTTCGTCGTGCTGGGCACCATCGCCCGGGTGCACGGCTTCTCGATCTGGAAATTCATCAAGTACATCAAGGAGGAATTGCTGATCGTGCTGGGCACGTCGTCGTCGGAATCCGTGTTGCCGCGGATGATGGCCAAGCTGGAGAACCTGGGCGCGCGCAAGTCCGTCGTCGGACTGGTGATCCCGACCGGCTACTCCTTCAACCTCGATGGCACCTCCATCTACTTGACGATGGCGGCGGTGTTCATCGCCCAGGCAACCAACACCGACATGACCCTGACGCAGCAACTCACGCTGCTCGCCGTGCTGCTGCTGACCTCCAAGGGCGCCGCCGGCGTCACCGGGAGTGGTTTCATCGTGCTGGCGGCCACGCTGTCGGCGGTGGGGCATGTTCCGGTGGCGGGGCTGGCCCTGATTCTCGGCATTGACCGCTTCATGTCGGAGGCGCGCGCGCTGACCAATCTGATCGGCAACGGCGTGGCCACGGTGGTCGTGGCGAAATGGACCGGTGATCTCGATATCGAGCGGATGCACCGCAGGCTGGATGGCGAGTCGGACATCGAGGCCGACGAGCCGGAAGTGGTGCTCGACCAGACCGCGGCCCATATGCCGGTGGCCGACACCACGATCAGCCGGTGAGCAAGTCCGGCTTCAGCGTCCCATCCGGCGGTCGTAGCTGCGTGAGACGCGGTCGAGCAGTCCGGAATCGCGCGGGTTGGCGGCGTTGAATTCCACGCGCACGCTGCCGTCACCCTGCTGGCGGACACTGGCCGTCACGGTGTCGCCCCCTTGCGTGCCAACGACGATGCCGCTGCCGGGGTCCTGGTTGGTGACCGTCAGGCCCTGGTCCCGCATGGCGTCCGCGGCCGCGTAGAACGAACGGTCGTAGCTGGCCGGCGCCCCCGCCGGGGCCGGGTATCCGTAGTAAGTGCAGCCCGGCAGCGCGAGCATGGCAGCGAATACCAGGGCAATAGGCGTGCGCATCATGATGACATCCTCCTATAGTCGAGGCGGAGGCCAGGGCTGAACCCTGGCCTGGCGCGCCGATGCCAGCAAAAGTGCCTCAAATTCCTTCCGGCACCGATGGAGGCAACTGTCCACCACCGTCACGGCGCTGTCAATCAGGCGCGAATCAGACTCGAAGCCGGCTCAGGCGAGCCGGCCTCCGTGCACGGGCGCGCCGCCAATCGGCATGTCGATGCACAGGATGGTGCCCGTGGTCGATTCGGTCATGAGCAGCGTCTTGCCGTCTTCGCCGCCGAAGCAAAGGTTGGTCAGCGATGCGCCGGTCGGACTACGAATCACCTCCACAGGCTCGGCGCGATGATTGAGAACCCAGACATAGCCGAGCCCGGGGTTCGCCACCAGCAGATGCCCGTCCAAACGCATGACGAGGCCGTCGGGGCCGCTCGGCCCGTAGGACGTGAAGAACTGGCCGACCTTGCTCACCGAACCATCCGCCTGCAATGGCACGCGCCAGACGCAATTGCCACGTGTCATCGCGACAAACAGCACCTTTTCGTCCGGCGACAGCACCAATCCGTTCGGGCTGGGGGCATTGGCCAGAAGGAGGTCGAGCTTGCCCCCCGGGCTCAGGCGATACACGCGACCGGCAGGATCATGCATGCCGGTCTGGCCCTGGTCGGTGAAATAGAGATTGCCCGCCGAATCGAACGTCAGATCGTTGACGCCGCGGAACCGCTCCGAATTCCTGCGCTCGAGGAAAGGGCTCACGTTGCCCGTCCTGATATCCAGGCGAACCAGGCCGTTGCGATAGTCGGTGATCAGGAAGTCCCCGCCGGCCAGGCGCTTCATGCCATTCGGCTCGCCGTCATACTCCGCGACGAGTTCCCAGTCGCCCTGCATCGACACGCGGAACACGCGGCCATAGGGAATATCGGTCACCCAGAGATGGTCATCGGCCCACACCGGCCCTTCGAGGAACGAGTCGATGGTGGCCCCGCCGCGATTGGCGTGCGTCCACGCATTGTCCTTGTCGTGCCGACGGAATGAATCCGGAAGCGTTGTCAGCACCTTTGCGTCACGCACGACGGGTTGCTGGGCGAGAAACATGGCTGGCTCCTGGCTTATTGCTTTTCGATCTGGGCCCGCTGGGCGACGGGAGCCCACTGCGCGGTTTCCCGCTGGATCAGTTGCGCAAACGCGGGGCTGTCCATATTGCCTGGCTGCGCGCCCATCGACGCCAGGAATGACTTCATGTCGGGGGCCAGGAGCGCCTTGTGAATCTCGGCTTGCAACCGGGTCACGACATCGGCTGGCGTGCCCTTCGGTGCAGCCAGGCCGGACCAGTTGAACAGGCTGAAGGCGGGGACGCCGGCTTCCGCAAAGGTCGGAACGCCCGGAAACACATCCACCCGGCTCTTTCCGCTGATGCCCAGCAGACGCATCTGTTTGCCTTTCACGGGCGCCAGCGCGGTCGGCGTCGACACGACCAGCAGATCTACGCTGCCGGACAGCAGCCCGACCATGGCTTCGCCCGCGCCCTTGTACGGAACGTGCATCAGCTTGATGCCCGCCGCCTGCTGGAACGCCTCGGCGGCGAAATGCGGCGAACTGCCCGGGCCGCCGGTTCCGAATGTCACCTCTCCCGGATGTGCCTTGGCGTAGCTCACCAGCGAGGCGAGATCCTTGAAACGCGAATCGGCCTTGACGCCGAGCACGACCGGCGAGAACGCGAACGGCGCGATCGGCACCAGCGCCGTTTGGTGATCCCAGTTCAGCTTCTTGAAGACATAGGGCAGCGTCGTATAGGAATTGTCGTTCGCCAGCAGCGTGTAGCCGTCGGCCGCCGCGTTGACGACCTGTGACGTCCCAATCGTGCCCGATGCTCCCGGCTTGTTCTCGACCACAAAGCTCTGCCCGGTCTGCTCGGTCAGCTTCTGGGCGATCTTGCGGGTCACCACGTCAACGGCGCCGCCGGGAGGATTTGGCACGACGATCCGCACCGGCTTGTCGGGGTAAGCCGCGGCGGCGGGTGCCATGCCAGTGCACAAGAGCGTCGCCATGATGACGACGTAAGCAACTGTTCGGTGAATCATGATGTTGTCCCCTGGTGCCGCGGCAGACGCGTCTATCTTGCCGCGACACGCTTGTTTTGACTATCGGAATGCGCCCTGCGGCACTTACGCGGGCTGGTTCGCGTGCTGCAGGACCGCAAGCACGTTCCTTGCGGCGCCCACCCCGATGTTGACGTAGGCCGCGTCGCTGACGCCTCCGATGTGCGGAGACAGGATGAGGTTGGGAATCTCGCGAAACGCGTGCAACGCGGGCATCGGCTCGATGGCAAAGCTGTCCAGGCCGGCGGCGTACAACTGGCCCTTTTGCAGGGCTTCGACCAGCGCTGGTTCGTCGACAAGACCGCCGCGCGCCGTGTTGACGAGGATCGCGCCATGCTTGAACGTCGCCAGCGTCTCGCGGTTCAGCATGCCGCGATTCTCTTCCGTCAGCGGGCAGTGCAGCGACACCACGTCCGATTCCCGGTACAACTGCGGCAGGTCCACGAGCGTCACGCCGTCCGGCGCCGTCTTTGCATAGGGATCGAAGGCGATGACGCGCATGCCGGTGGCGACGCCGATCGCCGCGGCGCGACGGCCAATCTCGCCGAGCCCGACAATGCCGAGCGTGCGTCCGTTCAGCTCGATCGTCTTGTGGGTCGCCTTGTCCCAGTGCCCGCCGTGCATCCGGTCGTTCAGGAAGGGGACGGCCTTGGCACACGCGAGGATCAGCGCCCACGCATGCTCCGCCACCGCGGCGGCGTTCGCGCCAACGGCTGCCTTCACCGCAATGCCCCGCTCGGCCGCAGCCTGCTGGTCGATCACATCGATGCCGCTCCCGTGCTTCGAAATCACCTTGAGCGACGGCGCCGCGTCCATGACGCCGGCGCCGACCTTGCCGTAGCGCACGATGATGGCGACGGGATCCTTCTCACGCGCCAGCGACACGATGGCGTCCTCGGCTGGCTGCTTGCCGGCGAAGCAGACTTCAAAGTCCGCGAGCAGATGCAGGGCCTCCGGCGCGAGATCGTTCCCCGTGACCAGGACGGCGGGCTTCTTGATTCCGGTCACAGCGATTCCCCCTCGGCCAGGACACCCGCCGCGCGCAGTTCGCCGTCCAGCCAGCCCGGGCGCAGGTCACCGGCCTTGATGGCGGCGATGCGTCGGGCTTCGGCATCCACCTTCTTCTGCGCCAGTTCGAGAATGGCGGGCACGTCTTCACGCGGGATGACCACGACCCCGTCGGCGTCGCCAACGATCAGGTCGCCGGGGTTGATCGCCACACCGGCCACCGACGCGGGCCAGTTCACCAGGCCGCCAATGGCCTTGGTCGGGCCGCACGGGTTGGTGCCAGCGGAGAAAACCGGAAACTTGCCATGGGCCAGCTCATGCGAGTCACGCACGGCCGCGTCGATGACGAAGCCTGCAACGCCGGATTCCTGCGCCTGGGTCGCCATGATCTCGCCGCACAGGGCGGCGGTCTGGTCGCCCTTTCCGTCGACAACGATCACATCGCCCGGCTTTGCAATGGCCAGGGCCACGTGAAACATGAGGTTGTCGCCCGGGCGGACTTCCACGGTCAGTGCGGGGCCGGCGATCTTCATCGAAGCCGACAGGCCTTGTACGCGCGCATTCAGCGTGCCGCGACGGCCCACGACGTCGGCCAGGATGGCGGCCTGAAATTGCGACGCACGCGCCACCAGTTCGGGCGAGACGCGCTCATATTCGCGACGAATCGCGGGAGATGCTTTGGCTTGGGTGCTCATGTACGACTCCAGATATTGCAGACACAGGGATTACTTGGTGGAAGCGGTCTTCCACAGGCCTTCGAACTTGCCGCGCTGCATGGCCATGTGCTGGCTCCACGCCGCGCCGGACAAATAGGAGATGCCGCGCGCCTCGTTGACGGCGCGCGCCAGGAATTCGGGGTCCCTGGTCGTGGCTTCGATGGCGGCCTGCAGACGCTTGCTGACGTCCGGCGGCAAGCCGCGCGGCGCGGCGAAGCCACGTTCGGAAGAGATCACGATGTCGAGCTTCTGCTCGCGGGCGGTCGGCACATCGGCCACGCTTTGACGGCGCGCCTCGCCGAGCTGGGCCAGGATCTTCACGTCCTTCGACGCGCGATCGGCCTCGGTGTATTCGGTCGTGCTCATGGCCATCACGTCGATGTGATGACCGAGCAGGCTGGTCTTGGTCTGCGACGTGCCGGCGAACGGAATGTGGTTGACCTTGGCGCCCGTGGACTGCTGCAGCGCCAGCGCCGCCATGTGCCCGTTGGTGCCAATGCCGTTGCTGCCCATCGACAGGCCTTCAGGGTTGGCCTTGAGCTTCGCCACGAGGTCGGCCATGGAAGTCAGCTTGCTGTCCCCTGCCACCACGAACATCGCGGGGTCATCGATCACGCGGGCCAGCGGAACGATCGCAGCGGGTTCGTACTTCGGCTTGCGCTGGATGGGAATGGTGAGGAAGGACGGCGTGGAAATGATCCCGAGCGTGTAGCCATCCGCGGCGGCGCGCGATAGCCCCACATAGGCAATCTCGCCGGACGCGCCGGGCTTGTTCACCACGACGATGCGCGCCTTGCCGCCCAGGTGTTTTTGCAGGTACGGCGCCATCGCACGCGCCAGCAGGTCGGTGCCGCCACCTGCCGCAAAGCCGACATAAACCTCGATGGGCCGGTCGTCCGGCCAGGCCGCATGGGCCGACATCGATGTGGCCGCAAGGGCCACCAGAAGAAGGGATCGCGTCGAACGCATTCGTTGTCTCCGTGTTGCGTTGTACTCTGTACAACGTCGTTGTATTTCCGTGAGACAAATATAATCCGATCACGCTGCCATTCCATTTATCGTTTACCCGTGTACGATACAAAATGCCGTTGTACATCGTACAATGCAAAAAATCTGCACTGGAACGATCTATGAGTAACCACGGGGTAGCTGCAGTCGAGAAAGCGCTCGGCCTGCTCGACTGTTTCCGGCTGGGCGCGGAGATGCTGTCACTCGCGCAACTGTCCGCCGCGTCCGGCATGCACAAGACGACCGTCTTCCGCCTGTTGAATTCACTGGAACGGATGAGCTACGTGGTGCGCGCGGCGGACGGCCGCTATACGCTCGGCCCGCGCGTGCTCTACCTCGGCAAGCTGTACGAGCAGTCGTTCCAGCTCGGCTCGGTCATCGAACCCGTTCTCCAGGACCTCGCGGCCGCGACGAAGGAGAGCGCCTCCTATTACGTGCTTCACGGCGACGAGCAGCGGATGTGCCTGTATCGTGCCGAACCGAGTGAAGGCCTCCGCGAAACGCGGCTGCCCGGCACCATCCTTCCGCTCGATGACACCGCGATCGGGTCGGTGCTGAAGTTCTGGGGCAAGGGCGAGGAAACCGCGCAGAAAGCCGACCCGCTCCCGTGGTTCACCTCTGGTGCGCGCGACGTCTATACGGCCGCGTTCGCCACCCCGCTTTTTGGCGCCGGCGACAAGTTCATGGCAGCGCTGGCGCTTTCGGGTCCGGCTTCAAGACTGGAAGCTGCCGATCGCGCCGAAATCGTGCGCGTGCAGCTGGTTGCCGCCACCAAGCTGTCACGCATGCTCGGGGCGAGCCCAGGCTGGTGCGAGCGCATCTATGGAGAGCGGGCATCGCAAAAACCATGACTGTGCTTTTCCAGCGCGTCGAATGACTCCCTTGCGCCGCTTCCGTAATCAGTTCTGGCAACGGTATGCATGATGCGTCCCTCCACAGGCATGGCCCCGGATTTCGCGCAGTCGCGCGAAGATGCGCAACAGGACTAGTCTGGTTGCCACGCGCATAACGAGGGCTCTGCCGGAGATTGATAGCGCATCGATGCGGAGCGAGAATCAGGCACCACGCTGCCAGAGCGTCCCGCGCACGACCCCGGTCGACTTGTCAGGAGTTCTAGATGGACACTTCCTTCCACCACTTCTCCGATCTGTTCGCGCAGCTCGGCCTGCCATCCGAAGAGGCCGACATTCGCGCCTTCATTGCCAAACACTCCCCGCTCTCGCAGGACATTGATCTATGGGAGGCGCCATTCTGGACGCCGGCCCAGGCGACTCTGCTGCGCGATGAGTTCATCGAGGATGCCGACTGGGTGGAGACCGTGGACCAGTTGAATCTCGCGCTGCGCGCGCCGGCTTGAGCGGCGCGGAAGCCAGCTTTCATTCATGATTCCCGGGCGGTGGAATCGCGCTCATTCACCGCAACACTGACGAGCGTTCACCGACGCCGAAACGGAGGGTTCACGCGCGCCCTCTGATCTCATATGGGCCGACAACGTGTCGATCAGGGGGCAAGACGTCTCATTGCCATGGGTGTGGCATTGCCCGATGAGAGTCTTCAGTTCCGCGCGCAATCGCCGCAGATCCTTCAATCTCTCTTCCACAAGCGTGAGCTTTTGTTCGGCCAGCGCGCGGGCCGTGCCGCACGTGTTGCCATCGTTCTGTCGCAGCAGTATTCGGACTTCATCCAGGGTGAAGCCGAGCGACTGGGCCTGGCGAATGAAATGAAGCCGCTGCAGGCTCTGTTCCGAATACTGGCGAATGGCGCCATAGGCGCGTTCCGGCACCGGCAGCAACCCGCACCGCTGGTAGTAGCGCACCGTCTCCACGCCAACACCAGCCGCCCTGGCCAGCTTCCCGATTGTCAGTGTGTGCTCCATCGCTTGACTCCGTACCTGGGTACGGACCTAGGCTAGGCGTAAACAGCGCATATGGGAAGGACGGATTGCATGTCGATGGGCAACGCCGGGGATCAGGTCGCCAGCCATGGTGGCCGCCTGCCGTCAGTTGCTGATCGGCGGTGAGGTATAGAGACATGATGAACGCCGTCAAGCTGCAATCCATCATCACCTGCCCCGAGTGCGCGCATGCAAAAGAAGAAACCATGCCTATCGATGCCTGCCAGTGGTGCTATGAGTGCGAGCGCTGCCACGCGATGCTAAGGCCCAAGGCTGGTGATTGCTGCGTCTTCTGTTCGTATGGCACCGAAAGGTGTCCGCCCATGCAGCAGCAGTCTTGTTCGTGCTGTTTGGCGACAGCTGGGACGCCGCGCTGACTCGCATCACCCCGCAGGCGACGGTCGTTCCGGCCCGGAAGCCAGGCGGGCGCGATCAATAAAACGGGTGTACGAAACGGCAACACTGCTGTTGCCGGCGCAGGTGCAGCGCTGCATGACACATAGCCTCGATGCGGTTCCTTTCGGTAGATCCCGGCCCTTACCCAGCCACGCTTGTCCACGGTAACGCGTTTTTGCTCGTTAGTACGCCACGCCCGCAATACGTCACGGTACGTCGCGGGACATTCAGGGGGGCTCTATGCAATCGCGGATCATTCGTGTTCTACCCGCGGAGCGTGGTTGGGCACTGGAGTTCGGCGGCCTCGATATCAAGACCCAGATATTTCCGACGATGGAAGCGGCAATCGCCGCCGGTTGGGACGTAGCCAGGCGAGAGAACGCCGAATTGCACATCCATCGTCACGACGGCGACGTGCACCTGCGCGCCGCATGCGGTGACAAGGAACAGGAGCCGCAGCGGTGACGCCGCCCTAGCCCGACCGCATATCGGCCATGGCAGTGCTGGCGTCGGATCTCGGGTTTCCCCCACTTCTGGGTGCGGATCGCGGTGAGACAATCCTGCCGTGTCGCACGGCCCAGGCATCGTGGCGACGCACCGATCGCAGGCCAACCAAAGGAAGAAAAACATGCGTCGCTATGCCGCTCTTGCCGCTGTCGCGGTCGCTTTTGCTTGTGGTTACCTTGCCGCCCACATGGGACTGCCGCCGGCCCACGCGCAAACCCCGCCTGCCACGCTGGCGCCGCAGATCATCAACCTCGCGGCCATGACCAATGAAGACATCGGGCCGCAGGTTCCCAATATGGGCACGCTGCGTACGAAAGGTCTGGTGGCGACACCACACGGGACCATTGCCGTGCAATCCGGCAACGTTCCCAAGCACTTCCATAACAGCGCCGACGAGATCCAGTACGTCATTTCGGGCAAGGGCACATTCTGGCTGGGCACCGAGCAGCGCGAGGTCGGCCCCGGTGACCTGATTGTCATTCCCAAGGGCGCCGCCCACGCGGGTTCGATCGCCACCAGCGGCGAATTCAAGGCACTGGCAATCAAGTTGCCACCGCAGGCCGCCGGCGATACGCACCTGCTGCCCTGATACCTCCACACATGAGGCAGCGACTCTGGCTCCCCCAAGCCGAGTCGCTGCCAGACCGGATTCGCAGTCGCAATTTCCCCGCAGATGCCCCGAAGATGTCCGTAAGGCCCATGGCAAGCTGACGGCGGCCAGCCGCTGCTCAGCTGCATCGCAACGTGGCGAGACCCGCAGCCTTACACATGAAAAAATCGACTTATCTGACGATGATTAATTCATTTTGTGAATCGGAGTGACGTCGCTACACTGAGTCCTGTACCGCAACAACACCGGTACATCAGCCCCCGGGCAACCCCAGGCAAACATCCATCCAGATTCATCCTTCCGATAACGACGCTCACACCGTCGTGCTGGTGTCCTGCGCGTCGAAATCGTGGCGCCCAGCACATCCCCATAGAAATGCACAGAATGAAACTCCTCGCTCTCTCTTCGCTTGCCGCGGCGCTCCTCGCGTCGACCCTCTCTTGCGCCGCACACGCAGCCGACGTCAACAATCCAATCCATCCCTTGACGCGCGCCGAAGTGCGTGCGGACCTTGAGGCGTGGCAGCGTGCAGGCCTCGCCGACGAATGGCGCGGTGATGGCACGCCGGACATCTACAGCGCGGAATACCTGCGAAAAATGGCCACCTATGAACGCCTGCGAGCGACCTGGAGTGCCTCGCCTACACGTTGACCGACCGGGGACCGAGCGCCCGGGACCGCTCCCTGGCTTTGGCGGATGCCGCAGTTTGGAGATGAAGGCGCTCAACTGATGATGGCGGCCTTTCTGGCGCGCGTTCTTTACGCAACGCCGGGGGCCGCCCCCGTCATCCCGGCATGGGGATGCCTATAATGCACACCGGCCGCATCCCCACGATGGTGGAGCCGGCACGCCGAAACCTCCCCACCCTTCCATCCGCCCGCCATGCGCCATCTTCCCCATCGTCTTGCCCAGGCCACCCTACTGTTTGCGATGACCGCCGGCCTTGCCGTCGCCACCTCGGCCGCGCTCGCGCCCGTCGCCCATGCGCAGCCTGCGCCGGTGGTCTGGCAAATGGCCACCGAATACCCCGCGACGTCGATGCCGGGCGAGGGACTGACCACGTTTGCGCAGGAGGTTGCCGCCCGCACGCAGGGCGCGATGGCCCCGCAACCGAGCTTCGACGCCAGCGCGGGATTCAAGTCCGCGCAGATGCCGGCCGCGATCCGCGACGGCAAGCTACAAGCCGGCGACGCGTTCGGCGGTGCGCTGGGCGAGGTCGATCCGATTTTCCTGCTGTCGTCACTGCCGTTTGTGGCGACGTCCGTTGACCGCGCACACCGGCTGGCCGACCTGGCCCGCGCGCACTATGCGCGCGCCTTCGAGAAACAGGGCCAGCATCTGCTCTACATCACGCCCTGGCCGCCCACAGGCCTGTGGTCGCGCAATCCCGTGAACACGCTGGAAGATCTGCGCGCGCTGTCGGTGCGCGCCTATGACGAGACCTCGGCCGAGGTCATGCGCGCGGCGGGGGCGAAGGCGCAGAACCTATCGTTTGCCGACGCCATGCCGCACCTGAAGGACGGCTCGGTGAGCGCTGTGCTGTCGTCCGGCGATGGCGGCGCCGGCCGCAAGCTGTGGGACTACCTGCCCTGCTTCACGGCCATCGGTTATGCCATGCCGTTGTCGTTCACGACCGTCAACGCCGCCGCATGGCAGGCGCTGACGCCAGCCCAGCGGGATGTAGTGACCACCGCGGCCAGGGCGACGGAAGACAAGCAGTGGCTGCGACTGAACACGCGGCTGGCTGAGAACACCGCCCGCATGCGTGCCAACGGCGTAACGATCCAGGACAATCCGGCGCCGGCCGTGCAGCAGGCGCTGCGCGACGCCGGACAGAGCGCGGTGGCAATCTGGCAATCGCGCGTGGGCGAGCGCGGCGCGGCATTGCTGAAGACCTACCTCAGTGCGGAAGCCGGACTCCGTTAGCAGCTAGCTGCTAGCGATGGGAAGCCGGAACGAGCGACCTGGGCACCAACGGTTTTCGACGCGCCAATGCTGTTGGTTGTGCCGGCGCTCGAGGACTTCCACGACCGGTATCCGGACATAGCGCTGACCATGCTTGCCAATCGACCCGGACATGTCCGCGCGCAACTTGCCACGGGGCAACCGGGCGCCGGGCGCCGGGCATTCTGGCTACCGCCCGTGCGCTGATAAACTTCCGAATCTGGTTTTCTTTGTCGCCCGGAGGGCCACAATGGTCGAGCGAGTTGAAGCGGCTGTACAGGACATCGAGGCGTTCCTGGCCGTGGCGCAGACGGGCAGCTTCACCCGCGCGGCGGAGTCGCTCGGGACCAGCAAGTCGAATGTCGGTAAGGCCGTGCAGCGGCTCGAGAAGCGGCTCGGCACGCGGCTGTTCCAGCGCACGACGCGCGCTGTGCGCATGACCGAGGACGGCGAGACCTATCTGCGCGCGGCACACGTGGCGCTGGCGGGATTGCGGGATGCGGAGCAGGAACTGGCGGCCCGCAAGTCCGAGCCGATCGGCCGGGTCCGACTCGATGTGCCGGCCGGGTTCGGTCGGCTGCTGCTGCCCGGGCTTGCGGAACTGCAGCGCCGGCACCCGAAGCTCACACTCGAGATGGCCCTGTCGGACCGGATGTCGGACCCCGTCGCGGAAGGCTGGGACATCGTCGTGCGAATCGGCCATCTGCCCGCGGACGGCGAAATGACCGTGCGCAAGCTGTGTGACTTGCGCCTCGGCCTGTATGCGTCGCCGGACTACGTGAAACGCAAGGGTCCTATCGACTCGCTTGCAGAACTGAACACCCACGACGCCGTCATCTTCCGCGGCCCCAGCGGCCGGCTGCGCCCGTGGACCGTTTCCGACGCCGGCAATGTCCGCGACATGGTGATGGAGCCCGTGCTGGTTCTCGCCGACGGGCAGGCGCTGGTCGACGCGGCCGCCAACGGCTTCGGGATCGTGCAGATCAACGACCGCGTGGCCCGGCCCTATGTGGAGGCCGGACGCCTGGTCCATATCCTGCCTGCCGCAGACGTCGACGGTCCGCCGGTCCACGCAATGATCCCGCTAGGACTCCGGATGCCCGCGAAGACGCGCGCCGTGCTCAACCATCTCGCGGACAGCCTGCGGGAGTAAGCCGATGCGTTACGCGAGTTACGCGGCCTGCTTCACCGCTTCATGCCCGGCCACCATCTCAGCTTCGTCGCGCAGCGCCTTTTGCACCGACGGACGCGCCTCGATACGCGCGATGTACTGGAACAGGTTGTTCAAGTGGGTGATCGGCGCGCCCGAGCGTTCGTGCCACAGCGTCGCCCAGACATACGCATCCGCCACCGTGAATTTGTCGCCGGTCAGATAGGCCCGACCGTCGGCAAGCTGGGCGTCCAGCTTCGTGTAGGCAGCGACGAGCTTGTTGCGCGTCCATTCCGTACCAAATTCCGTCTGCAGCTTGCGCATCAGCGGAATGTGTTTCTGGGCGATTTCGGTTGCCAGGAACGTCAGCAACTGGTCGAACTTCACACGCTCGAGCGTGCCATGCGGCGGGATCAGGCCGGCGGCCAGATGTTGATCGGCCAGATAGGACGTAATAACGGTCGTTTCGGTCAGGTGGGTCCGCGCCTCGTCGTCGAGCACCAGCACCGGCACGTAGGCCAACGGATTCACCGCAGCGAAGTCGTCGTTGGCCGAGGTGCTCTTGCCGAACACATCGTAGTGAACCAATTCAGGTTGGAGACCGAGTTCGTTGGCAATGACTTGCACAGCGAGCGAGCAGGTGGCTTGGGCGATATAGAGCTTCATGACAATGGTCCGTCGTTGCATTGAGGTGTTGGCGTGTGCCGGAGGCGGTCTTGCGCTTCGCGACATCACGCTGCAACTGTACTAATCGCCATTGGAGAGATAAAGCGCAAATCTTTCTCCACACTGAATCCAATTTGGAGACAATTTTCCGACTTACGTGTCGCTCAGGCTCTCATCGCCCAGCCAGCGCTCATGCCGCCAGCGTTGGATAGTCCGTGTATCCGCGCTCGGGCGCCCCGTCCATGTGATAGAGCCTCGAGGTATCGACTGGATTGAGTTCGGCACGCTTCCGCAACCGGTCGACCAGATCCGGATTGGCGATGAACGGACGGCCGAACGCGACGGCATCGGCATGGCCTTCGTCGATGACCCGCTCGGCCGCATCCAGATCGAACCCGTCGTTCGCAATGATCACGCCGCCAAACTCGCGCTTGAGTCGCGGCAACAATGCGCCCTCGCCTGCCGTCTCACGCAAGAACAGAAAGCCGATGCCGCGCGCGCCGAGCGCCCGGGCGGCGTAGCCGAAGGTTTCTTCCGGTTCACTGTCCGACATCGAGTTCATGGGGGCACGCGTCGACAAGTGCACGCCGACGCGATGGGGCTCCCATACCGTCGTGACCGCATCGGCCACCTCCAGCAGCAGCCGTGCCCGGTTCTCAATCGGGCCGCCGTAGTCATCGGTGCGTCGATTGGTGCCGTCCTGCAGGAACTGATCGAGCAGGTAGCCATTGGCGCCGTGGATCGTCACCCCATCGAAGCCCGCGGCCTGAGCATTGGCGGCGGCTTGCCGGAATGCGGCGACGATGCCGGCGATATCCTCGCGCGTCAGCGGACGTGGCACGGCGTAGGGACGCATCGGCCGCAACAGGCTGACATGGCCCTCGGCGGCGATCGCGCTCGGTGCCACCGGTTGGCGGCCCTGGATCAGATCCGGGTCGGAGATGCGACCCACGTGCCAGAGTTGCGCCACGATACGGCCGCCGGCCTGGTGGACGGCGTCGGTGACCAGCTTCCAACCCGCCACCTGCGCCTCGGACCACAAACCCGGCACGTTCGGATAACCCACACCCTCCTCGTTCACCGGAATGCCTTCGGAAATCAGCAGGCCAGCGGATGCCCGCTGCGCGTAGTACTGCGCCATCAGCGCGTTGGGCACATGAACCGGGTCCGCTGCGCGCAGGCGCGTCAGCGGCGCCATCACGATGCGATTTGGCAGCGTCAGGCCGCCCAACTGCAGCGGCTGAAACAAGGCCGAGGCGCGATTGCCATGTTGCATGATGAAATCTCCAAGTCAGGAAACGATGCCCCGCCGCAGCCATGGTGGCCACGGCAGGGTTCCGTCGATTTATTCGCCGTACGGGAATAGCAGGCGCCCTTCTCCGGGCCGGCCGGCAACCGCGGCAGCGGTATCCGGCAGCGCACCGAGCAGGATCGCAAGGGCGATCCATGCCGCCATGAATCCTTTCATGGCCGGCTCCCCGCCAACGATGCTTCGAGGGCCTTCAGTCCATCCCGATAGATCCCGTCGAACAGGCGCGAAGCCTCTTCATCGCTCACGCCAGCCGGCGTGAACTCGCCAGACCATTCGACGCGCGATGCCTGATCGCCGTCGATACCCACCACACGCAGCGTCGAGCGGTAGCCGGTCACCGGAAACGGTGCCTCGAGAATCGAGTAGCTGTAGCTGCGACCGCTGTTGTCGAAGGCTTCCAGCCGCTCCACGATGGCATCGCCGTCCGGATTGACGAGGCGGCGCACGCGCCCGCCCTCGCTCGGTTCACTCTTCGGGATGTAGGGCAGCCAGTCGGGTAACGAATGGAAGCCGCCAATCAGTTGCCATACACGATCCGGGGCAACGGGCAGTGTCAGGGTTGCAAAAGCTTGTGCCATGACGGGCTCCTCAGGCGCGATCGCCGGGCAGCGGCGCGTTTCCGGCCACCAGGCCCTGCGCACGCAGGTCACGCCAGAAGTCGGCGGGAATGGCTTCCTTCAGCGCCGCGACGTCTTCGGCGATGCGCTCGGGCCGGCTGGCGCCAGGAATCACGGCGGCGACGGCCGGATTCGCCAGCACGAACTGCAAGGCTGCGGCCTTGACGCTCACGCCGTGGCGTTGCGCAACCGCCTTGATGCGCTCGACCCTGTCGATGATCGCGGGCGATGCCTTCTGGTACTCGAAGTGCGCGCCCCCGGCGAGAATGCCGGAGCTATAGGGACCGCCGACCACAATTTCGGTCTTGTGCTCGGCTGCCTTGGGCATCAGGCGCTGCAGCGCACGCTCGTGATCGAGCAGCGAATAGCGGCCGGCCAGCAGGAAGCCGTCGGGCTGCGCTTCGGCGAGGTCCAGCGTCAGCTCGATCGGCTCGACGCGGTTCACGCCCAGGCCCCAGGCCTTGATCACGCCCTCTTCGCGCAGGCGGGTCAGGGCACGGAAGGCGCCCTTGCGGGCGGTCTCGAAGTAGGAAAGCCACTCGTCGCCGTAGAAATCCTGCGCAATGTCGTGGATCCAGACGATGTCGATGCGATCTGTCTTCAAGCGCTTCAGGCTGTCCTCGATCGAGCGCAGCGTGGCGTCGGCGGAGTAGTCATTGACCATCCGGTTCGGACGGCCAGTCGCGAACAAGCCGCTTTTCTCGCCAAGCGCCCGCGCGCTGGCGTTTTCCACGTCATCCAGAATCAGACGGCCGACCTTGGTGCTGAGCACATAGTCGTCGCGCTTGTGTTTGCTCAGTGCGTCGCCAAGCCGGATCTCGGCCAGGCCTGCACCGTAGAACGGCGCTGTATCGTAGTAGCGAACGCCCTGCTCCCATGCCGCATCCACGGTGGCCCGCGCCTCCGCTTCCGGGATGTCGCGGAACATATTGCCCAGCGGGGCGGTACCGAAGCCCAGCACGTTGCCTGCGAGTTTGTCCTTGATGGTCATGACTGCTCCATATCGAAATGAGTTGAGGTTGAACGCAGTCTAGGGTTGCGAATTGAGTCTGTCCAAGACAGAATATGGAAGACTTGAGTCCCGCGAGGTCTGAAATGTTAGATATCCGACAACTTCACTATTTCGTGGCGGTCGCCGAGGAAGAGCACGTCGGGCGCGCTGCCGAGCGGCTCCATATCTCCCAATCGCCACTTAGCCGACAGATTGCCCAGCTCGAGGAAAAGCTCGGGCTGGTGCTGTTCGAGCGCTCCCAGCAACGGATTCGCCTGACGCGGGATGGCCGAACCTTCCTGGCCGAGACCCGCGCCTTCCTGACGCACGGCAATCGGCTCGAGTCGCTGGCGCGACGCCTTGGCAGAGGCGACGAGGGTGGCCTCTGCATCGGCTATCTCGAGTACGCGATGCACTCCGGCGTGTTGCCCAATGCACTCCGTGAGCTACGGGAAGGTCGCCCCGCGGTGCATATCGCCTTGTACAACCAGCAATCGGATGTCCAGCTCGAGGGCTTGCGGCAACGCAGTCTCGATATCGCCCTCGTGTGCGAGCCCCCGCACGCGGACGATCCGGACCTCGACGCCGCCCAGGTCCTCAATGACCCGATGCTGCTCGCCATACCAAAGGGGCACGCGCTTGCCAGCGCAAAGGCCCTCACGCCGGACGACCTCGCGGCGCAGAAATGGATCGGCGTGATGCACAAGGAGAGCGCGCTGCGGCACGACACGTTCATCGCGGCCTGTGCGAAGGCCGGCTTCACGCCGGCGATCACGATGGAAGCCACGGAACCGCTCGCTGCGCTTGGACTTGTCGCCGCCGGACTCGGCATCACGACAATCCAGCAAAGCCTGCGTCACCAGGCACCGGACGGCGTGGTACTGCGCGAGTTGTCCTGGCTCACCTACCGCACACCGCTTTGGGCAGCCTGGCACCGGATCAACCTGCGGCCTCTGGTGGAACAATTCCGCATGACGCTGTTGCAAACCAGCGGCGTGGCGCCGGAGCCCGCGCCTGCCGAGGTGGACGGCTGACGCTCCGGTCACCCTCATTCCCGTTTCCCTGCCTGCCGCGCCCAACCCACGGAGTCGCCCCATGAGAAAGCTCATCGCATCCACCTTCGTCTCGCTCGATGGCGTCATGCAGGCGCCGGGCGGCCCGGAGGAAGATCCCACTGGCGGTTTCGCCTTCGGCGGCTGGGTGTTCAACTACTGGGACGGGAACATGGGCCGCTCCATGAGCGGCTTTGACGGCAAGAACCGCGAGCTCGTGCTCGGCCGCAGGACCTACGAAATCTTCGAGGCGTACTGGCCGTACCAGCCGGCCGACCACCCGATTGCGCAGACGCTGAATGCGGCCAGGAAGCACGTCGCCTCGCGCACGCTGAAGACCCTGGATTGGCACAACTCGACGCTCCTGCACGGCGACGTTGTCGCGGCAGTCGCGGCGCTCAAGTCAGAGGCTGGACTCGACCTGCAGATCATCGGCAGCGGCAACCTGATCCAGACGCTGCAGGCCGCGGCGCTGATCGACGAATACAACGTGTGGACCTTCCCTGTCGTGCTCGGGCGCGGCAAGCGGCTGTTCGAAACCGATGCGACACCCTGCGCGCTGCAGCTCGTCGCTTCGCAAGTCTCGACCACCGGCGTCGTGATGAGCACCTACGTGCCGACCGGCGAGGTCCCGCTCGGATCGTTTGCGCAGGACGAGCCGAGCGCCAAGGAAGTGGAAAGGCGCGCCAGGCTGGCGCGCGAGGCGGGCGGGTTCAGCCCCACCCCGAAACATCGCTGAAGCGCGTCTTCAGGAAATCGATGAACACCCTCACGCGGGTCGGCATATGCTGGCGGCTCGGAAACACCGCGAAGATGTCCAGCACGGTGGGCTGGTAGTCGGGCATCACATGCCGCAGCCGCCCTTCCCGCAGGTCGTCGCTGACCATGTAGATCGGGTGCATGGCGATGCCGTGCCCCAGGATCGCCGCATGCCGCAGCGCTTCCCCAAAGTTCGCGCGAATCGTGCCGGTCACGCGCACTGACGTATTGCCCTCCGGTCCTTTGAAAGCCCAGGTATTGGTCGGCGACTTCAGCGCATGCACGAGGCAATCGTGCCGCAGCAGGTCCTGCGGCGTCGCGGGATGGCCGCGCGCGGCGAGATAGCGGTCCGACGCCACCAGGATCTGTGGCACCACGGCGAGCTTTTGCGCGACATAGCTCGTGTCCCGCAGCGATGGCGCGATGCGGACGGAAAGGTCGAGTCCATCCTTGACCAGATCGACCCGACCATCGTCCAGGTGCAGGATCACCTGCACGTCGGGGTGCAGCGTGGAGAACTCCGTCAGCAGCGGCACGAGGTGGAACGCGCCGAACGACGGCGGCGTCCCCACCCGCAAGGCACCGCGCGGCGATGTGATCGATCCCTCGATCGCGGCCTGCGCCTGGTCGTAGCGTTCGAGCAGGTCCGTGCCGGCGTCGAGCAGCGACAGTCCGGCATCGGTCAGCGCCACGCTCTTGGTGGTGCGCGTCAGCAGCCTTGCGCCCAGCGACTCTTCCAGCCAGGCCACATGCTTGGTCACATTCCCCTTGGACATGCCCAGCCGCTCGGCGGCCGCCGAGAAACTTCGGCCCCTGGCGACTTCCAGAAAGACCTCGATACAGCGCAACCGGTCCATATCACCCTCTTTGTTTCCAGTCTGGAAACAACAAATTCTCGTCCATGTGCTTCCCGGTCGCAAGTGGGATCGGTAGTCTTGGCACCGATGCAAGCGCTTTCGCTTGCTTCCAACACGAAAACAATCGATGTCGCGCCCCCACGCCCTGCTGCCTCTTTGCCAGCAACTGCTGCACCGCTTCTTCCACTGCCTCGACCAGTCGGACTACGACGGCCTGCTCGCGCTGTTTGATCCGGACGGCGTCTGGCACCGGCAAGGGGTGGCGCTGCGCGGCCACGCGGCGATGGCCGAAGCGCTGCGAGCACGATCGGCGACGCAGCGCATCCGCCATGTTCTGAGCAATGTCCTCGTGCACAGGCATGACGACCACGTCGCCGAGGTGGGCGGCTACATGGCGGTCTATCGCTTCGACAATGGCCAACCGCAGGACGGCCTGGTGACGATCGACGGCCCGTCACAGCTCTACGCCGTGCAGGCGACGATCCGGCTCGCCGCGGACGATGCCACGCTGGTGGCGCTGACCATCACCCCCGAATTCCGCTTTGTTGCGGCGGCTTGAGGCCATGAACGCGCACGAATTCGCCCACCAGTCCCTGCGCACGCGTCTGGTGTTGCGCGCCGGGGCCGTCCATGCGCTGCGCGAAGAGCTTGACCGCCTTGGCGTGAAGCGCCCCCTGTTGCTGACCAGCCCGCGCACGGCCACATCGGCGCTGTATGCCACCGTGCAGGACTTGTTGCAGGATGGCGTCGCACTCTCGGTCAGCGATATCCCAGCGCATTCGTCGGTGCAGACGGCGACCCGTATCGCCGATGCCGCCCGCTGCGCGCAGATCGACGGTGTCGTGGCCGTCGGGGGCGGCAGCGTCAGCGATACGGCCAAGGCCGTGACGCTGCTGCTGGCCGAGGGTGGCGAGCTGGCCCGGCACGCCAGCCGCTTCATCCCGCCGCGCCAGGTGATCATTCCCGCGCTGCTGGCGCCGAAGCTGCCTATCGTCTCGATACCGGTCACCGCTTCGGGCGCCGAAGTGACACCGTCCTTCGGCATCCGCACCGATGCCGGCACCAAGCTGCTGTTCTGGGACGCGCAGCTCGCCAGCCGCGTCGCGCTGGCGGACCCGGCGGCCACGCGCGATATCCCGGCGGCGCTGCTGCTGAGCACGGCGATGAACGGGCTGGCGCATTGCATCGAAGGCCTCTACTCGACGGCGCGTTCGCCGATTGCTTCCGTGCTCGCGCTCGACGCCACAAGCCGCTTTGGCAGCGCAATGCGAGAACTGGCGCGCGACGCACAAAGCGAAGCGGCGCGCGCGGAACTGATGCTGGCTGCGCATATGTCCGGCATGGTGCTGGCCAGCGCGCGAAGCTGTCTCCATCACGCGATCTGCCATGTGCTCGGCGCCACCTTTGGCGTGCCACATGGCGCGGCGAATGCCGTGATCCTGCCCCACGCAGTGCGCTTCAACGCGCCGGCGGCGCAGGCCGAAACCGATGCGGCCGCGCACGCACTCGGCGGCAACGACCTGCCGGCGTGCCTGATGGCCCTGCAGGCGGACACCGGCGTACCCGCACGTCTGCGCGACCTCGGCATCGCCCGCGACGCCCTGCCCGCCGTCGCCCATCACGTGATGGGCGAGCGCGGCCTGGCGTTCAACCCGCGTCCGGTGACAGACCCCGAGGACGTCCTTTCGATCCTGATGGCTGCGTGGTAAGGCGTCTTGCCGCACAGGCCCCCATATAAGCCCCCATATAGGCCCCAACAAAAGCCCCAACATGGAGACACACCTCATGAATATCGTGCCCAACGCCGACGGCTTCGGCGCCCGCATCGAAGGCCTGGACCTGTCCCGGCCGCTGACCGACACCGACCAGTCGCAGGTCGAACAGGTGCTCGGCCGCTATGGCGTGGTCAGCTTCCCGAACCAGTCGCTCGATGCCGCCAGCCTGAAGGCTTTCAGCGAGCGCTTCGGCGAGCTCGAGATCAACGTGGCCGGCAAGTACCAGGAACCGGACATACCCGAGGTGATGATCCTGTCGAACATTGTCGAGGACAGCAAGCCGATCGGGCTCGCCGACGCCGGGCAGGACTGGCATACGGACATGTCGTACAGCCGCATGATCGCGTTCTGCAACATCCTCTACGGCATCGAGATCCCGCATCGGAATGGCGAGCCACTCGGCTGCACCGAGTTCTGCAACATGCACGCCGCCTATGACGATCTTCCGGCCGACATCAAGGCGCGACTCGACGGCATGACCGTGCTGCACGACTTCAACAAGTTCTGGGAAATGATGAGGCGCGAGAAAGGCAGCCAGCGCCCGCCGCTCACCGAGGCGCAACGCGCCGCGAAGCCCCCGGTGTCGCATCCGGTGTTCCTGACGCACCCAATCACGGGGCGCAAGGTGCTCTATGCCAACCCGGGCTATTCGGTACGTATCAATGAGCTGCCGCCGCAGCAAAGCGACGAGATGCTGGCGTACCTGTTCGCGCACCAGCTGCAGGACAAGTACCGCTACCGCCACCGCTGGACCGTCGGCGATGTGCTGATGTGGGACAACATGGGCACGATCCACAACGCCGTGGCCGACTACCGACCCGACGAGCGCCGGCTGATCAAGCGTTGCCAGGTCATGGCGAACCGCTTCTTCCCGGAGGCCATGGCATGAAGATCGCGACATACCTGCACGAGGGCAGGCCTGGCGTCGGCGTCGTAGCCGGGGACGACCGCCTGCTTCCGGTGGCCGACTGGATCCGCGAGACGCAGGTGACGCAAGCCGTCGCCCAACGCTGTGCCGCCGCTGGCATCGAACCGGCGGCCGGTGGCATGCTGCGGCTCCTGCAGGCCGGCCCCTCGGCGCTGGCCGCGCTGGCCCTGCATGTGGAAGCCATGCGCGAAACCGGCCGCGCCAGGATGATTCCTCTCGATGCCGTGACGCTGCTGGCGCCAGTTCCGCGCCCCGGCAAGATCGTCGCCATCGGGCGCAACTATGCCGACCATGCGAAGGAAACCGGCGTGGCGCCGTTCGAGAAGCCGCGCATCATCGCCAAGCTGCCCTCGAGCGTCGCGGCACCGGGCACGGCAATCCCCTGCCCGCCCGACGTGACCAAGCTCGATTTCGAAGCCGAGCTGGCCGTGGTCATCGGCGTGCACGCGAGGCATATCGAGGCGGATGACGTCCCGGCGGTCGTCGCCGGCTATACCGTACTCAACGACATGAGCGCGCGCGAGTTCCAGTTCGACGTGTCGCCGCCGCAGACCACGTTTGCCAAGAGTCACGACGGCTTTGCGCCGATGGGCCCATGGCTGGTCACGCGCGACGAAGTGCCCGATCCCCAGGCGCTCACGGTGGAAGCCTGGCTCAATGGCGAGCCGATGCAGCATGGCCACACCTCGGACATGCTGTTTCCCGTCAACACGCTGATTGCCTACCTGTCGCGCTTCATGACGCTGGAACCGGGCGACGTGGTGGCCACCGGCACGCCCGCCGGCAGCGGTGCCTTTCGCAATCCTCCACGCTACCTGCGCGCCGGCGACAAGCTGCGCCTGGCGGTTTCGGGCGTGGGCGTGCTGGAGCACGGCATCGCCTGACACAGCATCAGCAGCATCAGCAGCAACAAACCGGCGCACCAGACGCCGCATGCACGACACCCAAGGAGACAACCATGAAATGCCCCCCGCACATCGCCGCCTGGCAGCGAATGGCCGCCACACTCGTCGCAGTCGGCGCACTGTTCGGCACCGCGCCAGCCGGCGCCGCCGGCACCTATCCATCAAAGCCCATCCGCATGGTCGTGGGCTTCGCGGCCGGCGGCCCGACCGACGTCATTGCACGCGTGCTGGCGCAGGACATGAGCGTCACACTCGGGCAATCGGTACTGGTCGATAACAAGACCGGCGCCAACTCGCTGATCGCCACCAAGGAAGTCAAGGCCGCCGATGCCGACGGCTACACGGTGCTGTTCGCCTCGCTTTCGCACAACGTCAACGCGCTGCTGATGAAGGA
The DNA here is from genome assembly GCF_056400065.1 of Cupriavidus sp. 01L415. NCBI lineage: Bacteria > Pseudomonadati > Pseudomonadota > Betaproteobacteria > Burkholderiales > Burkholderiaceae > Cupriavidus > Cupriavidus sp. 01L415. The sequence goes on from NZ_JBFTSP010000001.1 coordinate 538,201, forward strand.
GCGCGCCGGCTACGACCCGCTCAAGGACTTCGTACCCGTATCGAACGCGGCGATGCTGCCGCTGGTGGCCGTCACGGCGGCGAATTCGCCCTATCAGACGTTGCCCGAGCTGATCAAGGCAGCCAAGACTGGCGACGGCGTCGTGAGTTTCGGTTCGGCCGGAAACGGCGGCTCGGGACACCTGGCCGCTGAACTGCTGGGGACGACGGCGAAAGTGCATATGACCCACGTGCCGTTCCGAGGCAATGGTCCCGCACTGACCGAAGTGATGGCCGGCCGCGTATCGTTCACGTTCTACCCGATCATCGGCATTGCCGATTATGTGAACCAGAAGCGCCTGCGCGTACTGGCCGTCGGCACCGCCAAACGGTTGCCCGAGTTTCCCGATGCGCCGACGATGGCCGAATCCGGCTTTCCCGGTTTCGAGGAAACGGCACCGTGGGTGGGACTGCTCGCGCCGGCCGGCACGCCCAGGGAGGCCGTCGACAAACTCCATGATGCGATGGTCAAGGCACTGGCCAAGCCCGCGGTGAAGGAGCGCCTGCGCAGCCTGGGCGCGATCCCGGTTGGCGACACGCCGGCCCAGTTCGCTGCCTACCTGAAACAGGATCAGCAGCGGTGGCAGCGTGTGATCCAGTCGGCCGGCATCAAGGCAGAGTGAGCGCGAAGATGAGCGCGACTATGAACGCCTATTCGATTGGTGACCTGCGGGAGGCGGCGCGCAGGTATCTGCCGCGCGCCATCTTCGATTTCTTCGATGGCGGCGCCGAAGACGAAATCACGCTGGATGACAACGTGGCTGCTTTCCGGCGCATTCGCCTGGCGCCGCACACGCTCGTCGACGTGTCCTCGGTCCACACCGGCACCACGGTGCTAGGCGCCCCGGCGGCGATGCCGCTGGCCATCGCCCCGACGGGCGCGGTCGGCTTTGGCCGGCACGGCGGCGACGTGGCCATCGCGCGTGCGGCCGCGGCGGCCGGTGTGCCGTATACGTTGTCGAGCACCGCCACGGCCTCGATCGAGCGGATTGCCGACGCGGCTCCGGGACGGCTCTGGTTCCAGGCCTACATCCTGCGCAACAAGCCATTCCTGCATGCCTGGATCGACCGCGCCTACGCGGCCGGCTACGAGGCGTTGGTCATTACGGTGGATCTGCCCGTGGGCGGCAAGCGCGAGCGGGACTTCCGCAACGACTTCCGCGTACCGTTCCGCTTCACATCGCGAAACCTCCTCGACTTCGCGACGCGCCCACGCTGGGCCATGAGTCTGCTGGCCCACGGCATGCCGGTGATGGAGAACCTGCAGGGCCTGGAGGCGGAAGCCCGGAGCGCCAGCGCCGTGGCATCGTCGGTCGGCCGCAACTACGATCCCGCATTCGACTGGGATGCGCTCGCCGCGCTGCGCGACCGCTGGCCGCGCAAGCTGATCGTCAAGGGCATTCTCCGGCCCGACGATGCCGTGCGTGCGGCGGCGCTGGGCGCCGATGCGATCGTCGTATCCAATCATGGCGGGCGCCAGCTGGACGGCGTGCAGGCATCGATCGATGCATTGCCCCATGTCGTCCAGGCAGTCAAGGGCTGCGTGCCGGTGCTGCTGGATGGTGGCGTCAGGCGCGGCAGCGACATCCTCAAGGCGCGCGCACTGGGTGCGCAAGCCGTGCTCGTCGGCCGCGCCACGCTCTACGGCGTGGCCGCAGCGGGCGAGGAAGGTGCGCGCCGTGCGTTGACGATCCTGCAGGACGAATACATGCGAACGATGCAACTGTGCGGGGTGACGCGCACCGAGGCAATCTCGCGCGACCTGATCCTCGGCGAGCACCAGATGGCCGACGGCGGACCGCGCTCACCAGAGCCCACCGCCCAACCCCGCGTCGCCGTCCGCGCCTGACGCCGTCACGTCACCCGAATTCGGCCGGAGACGCCGATAGCCGGTTGGCGCCCTTGCCCTCCGGGTCTGCGCGCACGGCGTTGCGCCGCACGACTATGCCTCGTCGATCTCGAGGAAGCGGGCCGCGAGGAAATCGATCAGCGCACGAACGGACGGCAAGAGGCCGCGGCGCGACGGATACACGGCATGGATGACGCCACCCCGCGGCTGCCACGCGGGGACGAGATGGACAAGGCTTCCTTGCCTGAGCTGATCCGGGATCAGCATGGACGGCAAGCACACGGCGCCGACCCCCGCCATGGCCGCGCGAAGCAGCGTGAGCATGTCATCTGTCACCAGCCTGGGCACGTGGCGCACTTCGGCGGAGGCGCCTTCCGGGCCTTCCAGTCGCCATACGTGGCTGGGCTGGGCCGGACCCAGGTCGAGCGTGGGCAGGTGCGCCAGATCCGCCGGAGACTGCGGATCGGCCTGACCCGCCAGGAGGCTGGGGGCGGCTACCACGCACCATGCCCGCTCGGCCAGCACCTTCATCACGAGGTCGCTGTCGTCCAGCGGCGGCACCCGTACCCGGATGGCCACATCGATGCGCTCGGCAATCACGTCGACGCGCCGGTTCGTGGCCTCGAGATGCACGGTCACCTTGGGGCACGCAGCCATGAACTCCGCCACCATGTCGCCAACTCTCGCGTGAAGCAGCGCCACAGGGCAGGTGACCCGGACAATGCCCTGTGGCTCCGATCGCGTCTGGTCGATCGCCTGCTGTGCCGCTTCGGCTTCCACCAGCACCGCCTTGCAATGGCCGTAGTAACTGCGCCCGATCTCGGTCACCGAAAAGCGCCGCGTGGAGCGCTGGATCAGGCGTACACCGAGTCGCTCCTCCAGCAGGGCAATGCGACGGCTGAGCTTTGACTTCGGGATGCCGAGTGCGCGGCTGGCGGGCGCGAAGCCTTGATGGTCCACCACCTGCGCAAAGTAGAAGAGATCGTTCAGGTCCTGTTGCATCGCGGCATCGTCATCGTCCTATGGATAGAACACAGAGGATAGCCGACGCGGTCTACCGATATGCGCATTGCATGCCTATGCTTTTGATCACCGCCACCGGACAAACCGGCCGACCAATCAGGAGCATCGGATGAAGAAGATTCTGGGTATCTATAGCAGTCCACATGGCCACTGGGTCGGCGATGGCTTCCCCGTACGCACGCTGTTTTCGCAAGCAAACCTCGGCAATCGCGCCAGCCCTTTCCTCATGCTGGACTACGCGGGCCCGGCTCACTTTGCGCCGACGGTCGCGCGCCGTGGTGTCGGCGAGCATCCGCATCGCGGATTCGAGACAGTCACCATTGTTTATCAAGGCGAACTGAAGCACCGCGACTCCACCGGTCAAGGCGGAAAGATCGGCCCTGGCGACGTGCAATGGATGACCGCCGCGGCAGGGATTCTTCACGAGGAATTCCACTCGGAGGCGTTCGCAAGACAGGGCGGCACGCTTGAGATGGTGCAGCTCTGGGTCAACCTGCCTGCGCGCGAAAAAATGAGCGATCCGGGCTACCAGACGCTGCTTGACGCGAGCATCCCGCAAGTTGCGCTGCCTCGCGGCGCGGGATCGGTGCGAGTGATTGCGGGCGAATTTGGTGGCGCCCGCGGGCCAGCGCGTACGTTCACGCCGATCGACGTGTGGGATGTTCGCCTGCTGCAAGGGAGTCGTGCCGAGTTCACGGTCCCGGCCGGGCGCACCGCGCTGATGACCGTGCTGCACGGCAAGGTAACGGTCAACGGCACGCAGTCGGCACATGAAGCCCAGCTGGTCGTGCTTGAACAGGAGGGCACCGGTTTCACGCTCGAAGCCGACAGCGACGCCACGATCCTGCTGCTCTCCGGTGAGCCGATCGCCGAACCGGTGGTGAGCTACGGGCCGTTTGTCATGAATACACAGCAGGAGATCGAGCAGGCCCTGTCGGACTATCGCAGCGGTCAGTTTGGGCGCATTCCCGCCGGCATCGCCTGATATCGCCGCCGAGGTCAACTCACGTCCTGGCGTGCGGCAGCTCGTCGCGCGCCATCGCCTGGCAGCCGGCCCGTTTCCGGCATGCCAAACAACGCAGTTCCAGGAGATTTACCATGAGCGCTCCAGTCAACTTCAACGGCAAGGTTCCGAAGATCGACCCTGCAGATACCGCCATGCTGCTGATCGATCACCAGAGCGGTCTGTTCCAGACCGTGGGCGACATGCCCATGCCAGAGTTGCGCGCACGCGCCGCGGCACTGGCCAAGATGGCCACCTTGTCCAAACTCCCCGTCATCACCACGGCGTCGGTGCCGCAAGGGCCCAATGGCCCGCTGATTCCGGAGATCCACGAGAACGCGCCCCACGCACGCTACGTCGCACGCAAGGGCGAGATCAATGCCTGGGACAACCCGGAGTTCGTCGCGGCGGTCCGGGAGACCGGCCGCAAGTCGCTGATCATTGCCGGCACGATCACCAGTGTCTGCATGGCGTTCCCCTCCATCAGCGCGGTGGCGGATGGCTATCGGGTCTTTGCCGTGGTAGATGCTTCCGGCACTTACTCGAAGATGGCGCAGGAAATCACGCTGGCCCGAGTCGTGCAGGCGGGGGTGGTGCCGATGGATACCGCCGCGGTCGCCTCCGAGTTGCAGCAGACCTGGAACCGGCCGGACGCGCAGGAATGGGCGGATGTGTATACCCGGATCTTTCCCGCCTATCAGTTGCTGATCGAGAGTTACGCGAAGGCGCAGGACGTCGTGACTCATCACGAGACGCTCGACTCGCAACGCTGATCAAAAGATCCTTCCCTAGGAGTTAATGATGACCAAGACCTACAAGCGACTGGACAAGAACGACGTCGCCGTCCTGATGGTGGATCACCAGGCTGGATTGCTTTCTCTGGTGCGGGACATTGAGCCGGACAAGTTCAAGAACAACGTGCTGGCACTGGCTGACCTGGCCAAGTACTTCAAGCTTCCCACGGTACTGACCACCAGTTTCGAAGACGGTCCGAATGGACCGCTGGTGCCGGAACTGAAGGCAATCTTTCCGCAGGCGCCGTTTATTCCCCGGCCCGGCCAGATCAATGCGTGGGACAACGAGGATTTCGTCAAGGCGGTCAAGGCCACGGGCAAGAAGCAGCTGCTGATCGCCGGCGTGGTGACCGAGGTCTGCGTTGCGTTTCCCGCACTGTCGGCCATCGCCGAGGGCTTTGACGTGTTCGTGGTGACCGACGCATCCGGTACGTTCAATGAGGTAACGCGCCATTCCGCATGGAACCGCATGGCCGAAGCCGGTGCGCAACTGATGACCTGGTTCGGCGTGGCATGCGAGCTGCATCGCGACTGGCGTAACGATATCGAAGGGCTCGGTACGCTGTTCTCGAACCATATCCCGGACTACCGCAACCTGATAACGGCCTACACGATGGCGAAGGCCGCCAAGTAGACCCCGCCAATCGTTCTGCGACTGGCGATCTGCGTCGGGAACGGGGCTTTGCCCTCGTTCCCGGCGATCGTCCGCTGCGGGACGCCGCTACTGTCGTGCCGAGCGTGCCGCGGTACGCCAACCGCGTCGAAGATGGCCTGCCCCTCTGCAATGCTTCCTGCACCTCTCACCGTCCTCATCGGCAAGTCGCGCCGATTCCCGGTCAGGAAGGCCGCTAGCTGCATTGCACCGCTGTCGGTTGTTTGCCTTGCCATGTTGACAGGCAGCAGCGATGCGCTCGCGCAATCGCCGCCGACATCGGCTGGCAGCGCGCCACCGTACAAGCTCCTGCGCTATGACGAGGACTACAGCTACCTGGAGGACACCTCGAAGAGGCAGGATGCCTCGGATCGCATCAAGCATATTCCGGCAGGCCCGCATGGGTGGTTCCTGAACCTTGGCGGGGAAGTCCGAGAGCGCTTCGAAGACTACTCGGCCGCCAATTTCGGCGTGCCCGGAAAATCGGCGGACAGCTACCTGCTGCATCGCATCCTCCTGCATGCCGATTTGCATGCAGGCGACTATCTGCGTGGATTCGTCCAACTCGGCAATCAGCTGGCCCCTGGAAAGACTGCCGCGGCGCCCCCATACCTCGATCGCGTCGACGTGCAGCAAGCCTTCCTTGACGTGCGGATGCCGCTGAACGACGCCGCCGGCGCCGATCCCGTCTTGCGATTGGGTCGCCAGGAAATGGCATTCGGATCGCAGAGAGTAGTTTCGATCCGGGATGCGCCTAACGTTCGCCGCGCGTTCGAGGGCGCTCGCCTGAGCGGCACCGTCGATCAGGTTCGCCTGGACGCATTCGCCACGCGCCCGGTCCTCCTGAAATCGGGGAACTTCGATGACCGGCCCAACCAATCCCAAGGATTCTGGGGCCTCTACGCCACCTTGCCGCGAAGCATCATCCCCGCTTCCGGCATGGACCTCTATTACCTGGGATTCGAGAACAGTCACGCACTCTTTGGCGCCAGCAGCGGTGTCGAGAGACGCCACTCGATTGGAACCCGCGTCTTTGGCCTGGCGGCCGGCTTCGACTGGGACTGGGAGACCCTGGTGCAATTCGGCAGCTTCGGACCACAGGCCATCCGGGCATGGGGATTCTCAACGGATACTGGCTATACGCTCCCCAGCTCAGACTGGAAGATCCGCGGCGGCTTCAAGGCCACCGCCGGCAGTGGCGACAAGGATCCCCATGACGGCACGGTCGGCACCTACAACGGGCTGTTCCCGAAACTGGCCTACTTCAATCAGGCAGGCCTCATTGGGGCTTCGAATGTGATTGACATCCAACCTTCGCTGACCTTGCATCCCGCTGCAAGCGTAAGGCTGACGCTAGCCTGCGACTTCATCTGGCGAGAGACCACCAACGACGCTGTCTACACATCTGTCGGCATACCCGTTGCAGGCACTGCGGGACAGCCGGGCAAGTACAGCAGCAGCCAGATTTCACTGGATATCTTCTGGCAGGCAAGCCGTCACGTCGCGGTCAACGCTGGCGTCGTCTACGTCGACGAGAGCAAGTTGCTGCGGGCCGTCGGCGGGCACAACACCAGTTTTATCTATCTGGCTGCCGGCTATACGTTCTGACGTGAGCCCAATCCGCGTCTTTCCAACTACCGGAGGCGCACCGCCCCTGGCGATTCACTGAGCCTGGTGAGCATCCTCGTTTGCAGGTGCCGGCGCCCCGCCTCGCCCCTCATGGTCCCTCGCGGCCGCCTTCGACTGCGCCCGGCGTTGAAGATGTGAGATGAAACTCTCCGCCACTTCCGACAGTGGCTCGTTCTTGCGGGTCAGCATGCCGAACGCCTGCAAGTCCAGCCCGATGACGATCGGCAGCGTGACCAGCAGGCTCGCCCTGACGTGATCCCGCACGACCGACTCCGGCAACATCGCGACGGCGTCACCGGACTGCAGGAGCTGCAAGGTTGCAAAAATCGAAGAGCACTCGATCACGTCTTCCGGCGTCGACACGTGCGCCTGCGCGAACTGCCCTTCCAGCATCAGGCGCGCCGGGCTGGTCAGCGTCTGCAGCACCCACGGCCAGCGCACCAGCTCTTCCCAATCCAGTTGCTCCCTCTGCGCGAGCGGATGCCCATTGCGTACGACGATGCGTAGCGGTTCGTCGGACAGCGCCGAGAAATCGAACTTGTTGTGGTCCAGCGGACCGGTGAATCGGCCCACGGCGAGTTCGATCTCGTGCCGCTCCAGCAGAACGCCAATCTGGTCGCTGGTCTCGCCAAGGATTCGCACATTCAACCGGGGCCGTTCGCGCTTGATATCCGCCACCGCTGCGGCGACGAGATCCGGGGCCGCCCCCATGATCGCGCCGAAAACGAGCTGGCCATGGCCGCCCCGCCGCTTGGTGTCGAGATCCTCGAGAAAGCGGGTAAGGCCAGCCTGCGTTTGCCGCGCGTACGTCACGACTTCCTGCCCGAGCGGCGTCGCCCGCATGCCGCGCGCGTGACGCTCGAAAATGGGGAAGCCAAAGGCTTGCTCGATATCGGCCAGCATCTTCGTGGCGGAAGGCTGGGTCACATTGATGAGCGCTGCAGCCTGATTCAGCGTCGGCGTGTCGCTTAACGCACTCAGCAAAGCCCAGTGCTTGAGCTTGAGACGGTTCACCAAACGCGGCGTCAGCGACATTTCCAGCCCTCTTCCTATTCCAAAATGGAATTGCTTCCTCGTAAATTTCGATTGGAATGATATAGCGCGCCCGCATACAGTTCAACGCATTCCACACAAACAAGACAGGAGACACGATGAAGCTGATCCGCTATGGCGCCGCAGGGCAGGAACGGCCAGGGATGGTCGATGCCGAGGGCCGCATCCGCGATCTTTCCGCCCATATCCCCGATGTCACGGGCGACACCCTCTCCCCGGCATCGGTGGCACGCCTGGCCGCCATCGATCCGGCGACGCTCCCGCTGGTGGAAGGCTCGCCCCGCATCGGCGCCTGCGTTGGCGCGGTGGGCAAGATGATCTGCGTGGGCCTGAACTATTCCGACCATGCGGCGGAATCCAATATGGCGATACCGACCGAGCCGGTGCTGTTCATGAAAGCCACCAGCGCGATCGTCGGCCCCAATGACGACGTCGAAATCCCGCCCCGCGCCGAGAAGGTCGACTGGGAAGTGGAACTCGGCGTGGTGATCGGAAAGACCGCACGCTACGTGTCGAAGGCCGATGCGCTGGACCACGTGGCCGGCTATTGCATCGTGAACGATGTTTCGGAGCGCGCCTACCAGCTCGAACGCGGTGGCCAGTGGGACAAGGGCAAGGGTTGCGACACCTTCGGCCCGCTGGGCCCGTGGCTGGTGACCCGGGACGAAGTCCCCGACGCGCAGGCGCTCGCACTCTGGCTCGAGGTAGACGGCAAGCGCTACCAGAACGGCAACACCAGCACGATGATCTTCGACGTGCCGACGCTGGTGTCCTATATCAGCCAGTTCATGAGCCTGCAGCCGGGCGATGTGATCTCCACCGGCACGCCGCCGGGCGTGGGTCTCGGCCAGAAGCCGCATCCGGTCTATCTGGGCGTGGGCCAGGTCATGCGCCTCGGCATCACCGGGCTCGGTGAGCAGCGCCAGCGCACCGTGCCGGCCAACGTGGAGGCCGCACAATGAACCAGCTCGACATGAAAGGTCGCGTGGCCATCGTCACCGGCGGCTCACAGGGCATCGGATACGCCGTCGCGGAACGCATGCTCAGGTCGGGCGCCGAGGTGGAGCTGTGGGATATCAACGAGGTCCAGCTCGCCACGGCGCGCAGCGCCCTGGCCGACTTTGGCAAGGTCACCACCGAAGTGGTGGAACTGACCGACGAAGCTTCCGTTGACGCCGCCACCAAAGCGACGTTGAGCAAGCTCGGCCACATCGATGTGCTGGTCAACAGCGCCGGCATCACGGGCGGCAACGGCACGACGTGGGAACTGGAACCCGACGTGTGGCGCCGCGTGATCGAGGTGAACCTGATCGGCAGCTACCTGACGTGCCGCGCCGTCGTGCCCAAGATGATCAAACAGGCCTACGGGCGCATCGTCAACATCGCGTCCGTCGCCGGCAAGGAGGGCAACCCCAACGCCTCGCACTACAGCGCTTCCAAGGCTGGCCTGATCGGGCTGACCAAGTCGCTCGGCAAGGAGCTGGCCAAGAGCGGCGTGCTGGTCAACGCGGTGACGCCCGCCGCCGCCAGGACGCCGATCTTCAACTCGATGAAAGCCGAGCACATCGAGTTCATGCTGTCCAAGATCCCCATGGGGCGCTTCCTCGAGGTGGATGAGGCGGCCTCGATGATCACCTGGCTAGGCACCGAAGATTGCGCGTTCAGCACCGGCGCCGTATTCGATCTCTCAGGCGGGCGCGCCACGTACTGAGCTACGTACTAGGGCAACACACTGAGCCTGGACGCAGGCCTGCATCAGACAGGCCGCGATGCCACGGACCCGACATCATAAAAAGGGCGCGCCCGCCTGCAAGGCCCGCGCGCCCCGGAGACACCCATCATGAATGCCCATCGCCCGACCCTTGAGTCGGTGACCGCCAAGGCGATCGTACGCCTGGTGCCTTTTCTGCTGTTGATGTACGTGCTTGCCTTTCTGGACCGCGCCAACGTGGGCTTCGCAAAGAAGGCGTTCCAGCTCGACACCGGCATCTCCGATGCCATGTTTGCGCTCGGCGCCGGTGTGTTCTTCCTGGGCTACGCGTTGCTCGAAGTGCCGAGCAATCTGATCCTGCACCGCGTGGGCGCCCGCATCTGGATGTGCCGCATCATGGTGACGTGGGGCATGGTTTCCGCAGCCCTGATGTTCGTCCACGGCGAAATCGCCTTCTATGTGCTGCGCTTCCTGCTGGGGGTTGCGGAGGCGGGATTCTTCCCCGGCGTCATCTACTTCCTGACCAAGTGGTTTCCGGCGAGCGCACGCACCCGCGTGATGGGGATGTTCTACTTCGGCGCGCCCCTGGCATTCATCTTTGGCAGCCCCCTCTCCGGCATGCTGCTCGAACTCGACGGCTTGCTGGGCTTCAAGGGCTGGCAATGGCTTTTCATGGTCGAAGGGCTGCTGGCAAGCGTTGTGGGCGTGTGGGCGTACTGGTATCTCGACAATGCCCCGCGCGATGCGAAATGGCTCTCCCCCGCCGAGCGCGATGTCCTCGCTTCGGCCATTGAAAGCGAAGAGCACATCAAATCCTCGCACGGGCCAAGCACGGTACTGCGCGCGTTGGGCAATGGCCGGGTGCTGTTCCTGTCGCTCATCTACTTCCTGATTCAGGTCAGCGTGTACGGCGTGGTGTTCTACCTGCCGACGCAAGTGGCGGCGCTGCTGGGCAAGAAAGTCGGCTTCGAAGTCGGTCTGGTGACGGCGATCCCCTGGGTCTGTGCGCTCGCGGCGGCGTACTTCCTGCCCCGGATGGCCGAGCGGCACGGCCACCATGAGCGCATCGCGCTCGCCACGCTGGCCGTGGCCGCCGCCGGCATCGCGCTCTCCGTCAATACGGCATCTCCGGTCGTCGCACTGTTCGCCCTGTGCCTGGCGGCGGCTGGCTTCATCGGCGTGCAGCCGCTGTTCTGGACCTTCCCGACCAACTACCTCGGCGGTGCCGCGGCGGCCGGCGGCATCGCCCTGATCAATTCGCTCGGCGCGCTCGGCGGATTTGTCGCGCCGAACGTCAAGACGTGGGCGGAGCATGCCTTCGCATCGCCGAGTGCCGGACTGAACATTCTTGCCGTGACCACCGCGATCGGCGCACTGCTGTTCCTGAAACTCCGAAGCCCGGGTGCCGCCGCCCCGGTGGCGAATCCTGGAACGCACTCGGCCTGAACCCAGCCGGTTCGCCCCGAATATCTCCGACCCAACAATCCGAGCTTTCTGCAGGAGTCCCCAAGATGTCCATGCCTACCATCAAGCACGTTCGCGCTTTCACGCTGCGCGGCGCGGGCGCTGACTACCATGACCAGGGCGATGGCCACTGGATCGACGATCACATCGCCACGCCAATGTCGAAGTATCCCGAGTACCGGCAGAGCCGCCAGAGTTTCGGCATCAACGTCCTTGGCACGTTGGTGGTCGAGATCGAGGCGAGCGATGGCACCGTGGGCTTCTCGGTCACCACTGGCGGCGACCTTGGCTGCTGGATTGTCGAGAAGCACCTCGCCCGCTTCATCGAGGGCCAGAAGGTCACGGACATCGAGAAGATCTGGGACCAGATGTTCAACGCGACGCTCTACTACGGCCGCAAGGGCATCGTCCTCAACACCATCTCTGGCGTGGACCTTGCGCTGTGGGATCTGCTGGCCAAGGTCCGCAAGGAGCCCGTCCACGCGCTGCTGGGCGGTCCGGTGCGCGACGAGCTGCAGTTCTACATGACGGGCGCGCGGCCCGACTTCGCCAGAGAGCAGGGATTCATCGGCGGCAAGCTGCCGTTGCACCACGGCCCCGCGGAAGGCAAGGAAGGCCTGAGGAAAAACCTGGAGCTGCTCGCCGACATGCGCGCGAAATGCGGCCCGGATTTCTGGCTGATGTACGACTGCTGGATGAGCCTGGACGTCGACTATGCGACGCGTCTCGCGCAGGCCGCCTACAACGAGTTCGGGTTGAAATGGATCGAGGAAGCCTTGCCGCCCGACGACTACTGGGGCTACGCCGAGCTACGCCGCAATGTGCCGCGCGGCATGCTCGTGAGCACCGGGGAACATGAGGCAACGCGCTGGGGCTTTCGCATGCTGCTGGAGATGGAGTGCTGCGACATCCTGCAACCGGACGTCGGCTGGTGCGGCGGAATTACCGAGCTGATCAAGATCTCCGCACTGGCCGACGCGCGGGGCAAGCTGGTGGTCCCCCACGGCTCATCGGTCTACAGCTATCACTTCGTCATCACGCGCCACAACAGTCCATTTGCCGAATTCCTCAACATGTCGCCGGGCGCGGACGAGATCGTGCCGATGTTCCATCCTCAGCTGCTTGACGAGCCCGTACCGGTGAACGGGCGCATGAAGGCCTCCGCGCTGGATGCCCCCGGCTTCGGTGTGCGCCTCAACCCCGAACTGCCGTTGCACCGGCCGTTCACACGCTGAGGCGCCTCCGGACTGCCGGCGCCGGCCGGCTTTTACTGCCGATGAATCGCCAGCGGTCCGAACGACTGCGTGACCGGCATCAGTTCCACGAAGTTGATGTTGACGCGCGCGGGCAGCGTCGCGGCCCAGAACACCGTATCCGCGATATCGTCGGGCGTCAGGGCGTCGGCGCCTTCATAGACCTTCTCAACACGTGCCTGGTCGCCGCTGAATCGCACCGCCGAAAACTCGGTGCCGCCAACCAGACCCGGCGCCACATCGGTAACGCGTACGCGGGTGCCTTGCAGGTCGGCGCGCAGGTTCAGCGAGAACTGGCGCACGAATGCCTTGGTCGCGCCATACGCGTTGCCGCCCGGATAGGCGTAGGCGCCTGCGGTCGAGCCAATGTTGATCACATGGCCCCGGTTGCGCGTCACCATGCCCGGCAGGACGGCACGCGTCATGTACATCAGCCCCTTCACGTTGGTGTCGACCATCGTGTCCCAGTTGTCCAGGTCGGCGCTCTGTGCCGGTTCCAGCCCGAGTGCCAGGCCGGCGTTGTTGACCAGCAGGTCGATATCGGCGAAATCGGCCGGCAAGTTGGCCACGGCGGCGGCCACGGCATCGCGGTCGCGTACATCCAGGATCAGCGGCAACACCTTGTCGCGGCCAAGCTCGGCGGCCAGCGCTGCCAGGCGATCCTCGCGGCGCCCGGCCGCAATCACGCGATGGCCCGCATTGGCGAAACGTCGGGCAATGGCGGCGCCAAATCCTGAGGTGGCGCCGGTAACGAATACGATCATCTTGCTCTCCAACTGGGACAGGTTCGGCCAAGATACTACACCGTTGGTCTCGCGCCGGCTGATTCGGCGCCGCGCGACTAACGTCATGCCGAATCCTTCCTTTGCGCCGGCGCGCCCGCCCCCGACAATGAGCCACCGTCGGCAATGCGGGCGCTTGCGCGGGGCACGCAGGTCCCGCGCCGTCCGCTTCCGACTCATTTCCATTCGGGGACCATAACAATGAACAAGCGGGTGCGCGCCCTCATCGTGGCGCTTGGGGTTGGCATTGGCGTGATCGCAGGCATCGGATCGGCCTCGGCGCAAGGTGCGCCGGACAAGACGAAGATCAAGGTGGGCATCTCGGCCGGCAACCAGGAGCAGATCTTCGACCTGGTCCGGAAGGTGGCCGCCCGCGACGGCCTGACGATCGACGTGGTGGTGTTCAACGACTATCTGCAGCCCAACGAGGCGTTGGCATCCGGCGACCTCGACGCGAACGCCTTCCAGCACAAGCCATTCCTCGACAGCCAGATCAAGACGCGCGGCTACAAGATCGTGCCGGTTGGCCTGACGATCACTGCACCACTGGGGATCTACTCCAGGAAGTATCGCAGCGTCGATGAACTCCCGGAGGGCGCAAGGATCGGCATCCAGAACGATCCGTCGAACGGCAACCGGGCATTGCTGTTGCTGCAGAAGGCGGGCCTGATCAAGCTGAAGGCAGGGGTGGGCCAGAATGGTGTCAACGCGACGCCGCTCGATGTGGTGGAGAATCCGCGCAAGCTCAGGCTGGTGGAGCTCGACGCCGCCCAACTGCCGCGCGCGCTGCCCGACCTCGCGGCGGCATCGATCAACAATGACTATGCCTACCAGGCGGGACTGTCCTTGCAGAAGGACACCATCGCCATCGAGGATGCGCGCGGCCCGTATGCCAACCTGATTGCCACGCGCCCTCAGGACAAGGACAAGCCGTGGGTAGGCAGGCTCGTCAAGGCCTATCAATCCGACGAAGTGCGCAACTTCATCAATGCGCAGTTCAAGGGATCGATCATCCCGGCGTTCTGAGCCGTGSGCGGCGGCAACGCCCCCCCCGCGCCCGCATATCCAATGACGAAAAGATTTGTTCGTATCCGGCAGATCCATCCATAAGCTGACAGATCCGGGACATCGCTCCAGTGATTGCCGACATCGTGTCGACAGGCATGCCCGATTCACCTGTCTCTATCATGTCGCGCCGCAAACTGCTTTACACGCTGATTTCTCTTTCCGTTGCATCCGTGGCCACGCTGGCGACGCCGATCCTTGCCAACGCGCCGGCCAGGGCGTTTCCCGCCAAACCGGTTCGCATCATCGTGCCGGTTGCCGCAGGCGGCAGCGCCGACAAGCTGGCCAGAACGCTCGCGCAGAAACTCGGCGAGCGCTGGCACCAGACCGTGGTGGTCGAGAATGTAGCGGGCGCGAGTGGCACCATCGGCGCGGCACAGGTCGCGCGCGCCGCGCCCGATGGGCAGACACTGCTGCTCGGCGGAGAAGGCGTGACGCTGAACGCTTCGTTGTTCAAGCGCCTGCCCTATGACCCGAACCACGCCTTCCGCGGCGTGATCAAAGCGGTGGTCAGTCCGCAGGTCCTCGTCGTGCGTCCCGACCTGGGCGTGCGTACGTTCCAGGACTATCTCGCACTGACGCGCCGTCAACCCGGCGCGCTGGCGCTGGGGCTACCCGGCAACGGGGGCATCGCCCATGTCGCGCATGAAATGCTGGCGCGCCAGCTTGGCATCGAGGTCAACTACATCCCCTACCCCGGCGGCGGTCCTGCCACGCTCGACCTGCTTGGCGGCCATATCGAC
This sequence comes from Cupriavidus sp. 01L415, assembly GCF_056400065.1. Lineage (NCBI taxonomy): Bacteria > Pseudomonadati > Pseudomonadota > Betaproteobacteria > Burkholderiales > Burkholderiaceae > Cupriavidus > Cupriavidus sp. 01L415. The sequence goes on from NZ_JBFTSP010000001.1 coordinate 553,260, forward strand.
GCGACGCTGATCACGCTCGCGGCCGTCACGGACTATGTGCGCACCGGGCGGCTGACGGCATTGGCCGTCACCACGCCGTATCGATCGAAGGCGCTGCCACAGGTGCCGACCATGGCCGAAGCCGGTGCGCCGGGCTTTGCGGTGGAAAGCTGGCAGGGCCTGCTGGCGCCTGCGGCCACGCCGAGCGAGATCGTCGCGCAGATCAATCGCGATGTGGCGGCCGTGCTGGCCGAGCCCGCCACGCGCCAGCAGCTGGAAGAGGCCGGATTCGTGGTGGTGGCCTCGTCGGCGCAGGCGCTCGACGAGACGTTGTCGAAAGACCTGCCGCGCTACGCGGCGGTGATTGCGTCGGCCGGCATCAAGCTGAACTAGCCGCCTGGCGCGTCCGCCAACGCGCCGCCCCCACATATCCATATCCAAAAGCCTTCTTTGTCCGCGCAGCCTGCAGCCGCTAGCATCGGCTGACCTGCCCTCCTCTCATCGATTCCCATGAAGAACTCTTTTCCCTTGCGCGCCATTGCAGCATTCACCTTCACCGTTCTCGGCATGCAGTCGGCATGGGCGGACACCACGCTCGACAAGATCAGGCAGCGCGGCAAGGTATCGATCGGCGTGCTCGTCAATGGCGGGCCGTTCGGTTCGATCGATCCCGCCACGCAGCAGCTGGTGGGATGGAATCCTGAACTGGCGCGCGATCTTGCCAAACGGCTAGGTGTCGGGGCCGACCTCGTGCAGGTAAATCCGTCCAATCGCGTGCAGTTCCTGCAGCAAGGCAAGGTCGACCTGCTGATTGCATCGATGGAATACAACGCCGATCGTGGCGAGCTGCTGTCCTATGCACCGACTCCGTTCTATCGCGTGGGCGGCACAGCCGCCGTGCTGAAGACCAGCGGCATCCACCAGTGGGAGGACCTGCGCGGCAAGACGGTATGCGCATCGCAGGGCAGCAGCTTCGTGAAACCGCTGCAGGAACAATACGGCGCGCAGGTGCGCGGCTTCAAGACCGCTTCGGAATCGCTACTGGCGCTGCGCGGCGGCCAGTGCGTCGCCGCGGTGCATGACGCAACACTGATCCACCCATTGCTGCGCACCAATGCCGAGTGGGCGAACTACGCTGCACCGATTCCCACGGAAATCCTGCCCGCACCGTCCGTGGTCTGGGCGCGCAAGGGGGAGACGGACACCGTCGCGGCCGTGGACAAGGTCGTGCAGGAATGGCACCGCAGCGGCTGGCTCATCGGCACCGAAAAGCGGCTCGGCATCACGCCGCCGCAGCCGGTGCTGCCGGAGCTTCAGAAGCAGTTCAAACAGCAGGGCTGAGCGGTGACGATGAAGAGGCATTACCTGATAGCGGCCGCCCTGAGCGTGGGCGGCCTGGCGCTGGCCAACCTGGCGTGGGCCGACGCCACGCTCGACAAGATCAGGCAGCGCGGCAAGCTGTCGGTCGGCATCGACGGACCGAGTCCGCCATTCGGCATTCTCGATACTGCCACCGGCAAGACCGGTGGCTACCAGACCGAACTTGCGGCCGACCTTGCGCGGCGCCTCGGCGTGGAACTTGAAACGGTCCCGGTGACGGCGTCGACGCGCGTGCAGTTCCTGCAGGCTGGCAAGGTCGACCTGCTGGTCGCCAATATCCAGTGGACGCAGGAGCGCAGCGAGATCCTGAGCTTCACCCCAACGCCTTACGACCTGATAGGGGGCGCGGCCATGGTGTCCCGGCAGAGCGGCATCAGGCGCTGGGAAGATCTGCGCGGCAAGGTGGCGTGCGTATCGCAGGGCAGCAATTTCGCACGGCCTCTGGCCGAGCAATATGGCGCCATCGTCAAGGGTCTGCGCGGCATTCCGGAATCGCTGCTGGCCCTCAAGGGCGGTACCTGCGCGGCATCGGTACATATCCAGCCCGCGCTCCATCAGACGCTGCATGGGCCGAACAAGGCGGAATGGACCGCATTCGCGCTGGCCACCGAAGACCAGTTGATTCCGTCGCCAACGGTGGTCTGGACGCGGCGCGGCGAGCAGGACACGGTCGCCTTTGTCGACAAGGCCATTCGCGACTGGCATCGCTCGGGCTTCCTGCTCAACGTCGCACGCAAATTCGGCGTGCCCGACGGCGCCTACATCCGTCCGGCCGGCGAACGGGCGCGACAGGGAAAGTTCGACGTGGCACCGCAGGACTTCGCCGTCTATGCGGAAGCCCGCAAGTCATGAACCGCCTCGCACACAACCTCGCTCGTGGAGCCGTGGCAGCCACGCTGCCCGGCGCCGCGAACGGATGAGGCGGCCAAAGCCGGTATTCGATCCGCGCAACCTGCCCAATCCGGGCAAGGCCCTGCCGTCGAACCCATATTCGACCCCCAATCGGCAGCACCATGACCATTTCCATTTCCCAGCGTGCGCGCCGCGTACGACTGTCGCCGATTGCCGCAGCCGGCCAACGTGCCGCTGCCTTGTCCAGCCAGGGCCGGGACATCCTGACCCTGACGTCTGGCGAGCCTGAATTCGACACGCCGGCACCGATCAGGCAGGCCGCGATTGCGGCGATGGAGCGCGGCGAAACGCGCTACACCCCCACGCCCGGCACCTCCGCACTGCGCCGCGCGGTAGCCGAGCGCTTTGCCGCGGACCACGCGCTCGATGTCGCGCCGAACGAAGTGTTCATCGGCAATGGCGGCAAGCAGGTTATCTTCAGCGCTTTGGCCGCCACGCTTGATGCGGGCGACGAAGTCATCGTGCCCGCGCCGTACTGGTCGTCGTTTCCGGATATGGTGCGTGTCAACGACGGCACACCATTGATCGTCCCGTGCAACGAACAGGATGGCTTCAAGCTCGGTGCGGCGCAGCTGGAGGCGTCGATCACGGCACGCACGCGCTGGGTGGTTCTGAACAGCCCGTCCAATCCGACCGGCGCTGTCTACAGCGCCCACGAACTGACGGCACTGGCCGCCGTGCTGCGCCGGCATCCGCAGGTGCTGGTGCTGCTCGACGAAATCTACGATCAGATCCGCTTTGTGGCCGCAACTCTGCACTGGTTGCATCTCGCGCCGGACCTGCGCGCTCGCACGCTGATCGTCAATGGCGCGTCGAAGACCTATGCGATGACTGGCTCGCGCATTGGCTGGGGCATTGCCCCGGTGGAACTGGTGCAAGCCATGACTGCAATCCAGTCGCAGGTTTCATCGGGTGCGAACGCCATCGGGCAGGCCGCCACCGCTGCCGCCTTGCACGCCAACGACCAGAATTTCGTGCATGTCGCGCGCGAGGCCTACGCACGACGCGCGGCATTCGCCGTGGAGGCGATCAATGCCATCCCGGGCTTGCGACTGCTGCCGCCGCAGGGTGCGTTCTTCGCCTATGTCAACTGCGAGGGCCTGCTGGGGCGAATGCGTCCTGACGGCCGCACGCTCGGGAGCGATGGCGACGTCGTCGGCTGGCTGCTGGACACGGCAGGCGTTGCCGTGGTCGACGGCACGGCCTATGGCTTGTCACCGTACTTCAGGCTGTCGTTTGCAGTAGCCGACGCTGTATTGCAGGACGCGCTGCAGCGCATTGCGGCGGCGGTCCAGACGCTGCAACCTTCATCCGTGGAGGTATCGGCATGATGGACGGATGGCTGGCCGCTACCGTGGCGGCGGTGAAACCCTTGGGCCTGAACTACGCGTTCGTGCTCGATGCCACCGAGCGTTCCGCCTTTCTCCATGGATTGATCGTCACGCTGCAGCTCTGCGCGCTGACCATTCCATGCAGCCTGGTGGCCGGCGCCATCCTGGCGGCGCTGCTGACCTCGGGCAGGCGCTCCCTGGCCGCCACGGCTCGCGCCTTCGTGGAACTGACGCGCAACACCCCCACGCTGGTGCAGCTCTATTGCGGCTTCCTGGTGCTGAACACGCTGATCACGCAGCACCTGACCAGCCACGGCAGCAGCAATCCGCTCACGCCGTTCTTCTGGGTGGTGGCGGTGGTGTCGCTGCACAAGGCCGTGTTTCACGCGGAAGCGCTGCGCGCCGGCATCGAAGCGGTGCCACACGTCACGCTTGAAGCGGCGAGGTCGCTGGGCTTCTCGCGCAGGCAGTTGCTGCTGCAGGTTGAACTGCCGCTGGCCGTGCGCTTTGCGTTACCGGCACTGGTCAACAATCTGGTCGATCTGGTCAAGATGACGGCGGTGGCGTCGGCCATTGCCGTGGGCGACGTGACCTATGAATCGATCATGATCTGGACCCAGCGTGACAACGTGCTGGAACTACTGCTCCTGATCCTGGCCTTCTTCGGACTGCTGACCTGGATCGTCAGTCGCCTCGGCCGATGGCTGGAAACCCAACTGAGGATGCCCGGATATGGCCAGTAAACCTGTTGCCCTGCCGTGGCGGCAAGCGCCCCTGGTCGCCACCTTCTCCACCTATACGTTCCGCAATCCTTGGGCACTGGCCGCATTGTGCGTATGCGTCGTGATCGCGTTCTGGACTGCCACGGACAGTACGCCGCCCGCGTTCCGCAACCTGTGGACGTGGTCTCCGGCACTACTGCGCGGCATGTGGGCCAATATCGAGATCAGCATCCTGGCGATGGCGGTCGGCACGCTGGTCGGGTTGGTCATCGGCGCCCTGTCGCTGTCGGCACATGCCTGGGTGCGGCATGGCACCCGCCTGTGGGTCCAGGCGTTCCGCAACGCGCCGATCCTGGTGCTGGTGTACTTCACCACGTATGTGTTCCCGTTCGAATTGCACATCGCGCACTGGACCGTGCCGTTTCCGGACTGGATCAAGGTGGTGCTGGGGCTGGCGCTGCCGGCCAGTGCCAACGTCGCCGAGATCTTCCGTGGCGCCATCCAGTCGATACCGAGCGCCCAGTGGGAGGCCGCACAGTCGCTGGCCTTCCGACGCAGCCAGATCTTTCGGCTGATCGTGCTGCCGCAGTGCCTGCGGCGCATGTTGCCGCCTTGGATGAACCTCTACGCGAGCATCACCATGAGCACGTCGCTCGCGTCGCTGGTCGGCGTGCATGACGTGGTCGATACCGCCCAGGTGGCCAGCAACACCGTGGCACGCACCGACTTCACGGTGCTGGTCTATTTCACGCTGCTGGCCCTGTTCTTCGCCTATTGCTATCCGATTGCACGCGCTACCCGCGCGCTGGAGCGTCGCCATGACCGCCACTGATTCCTTCCTCCGCACCCACCAACCTGCGACGCCTGACGTACCGCTGGTCGAGCTTCACGACGTCCACCTCAGCTTCGGAGACAACGCCGTACTCAAGGGCATCGATGTCGAGGTATGCCGTGGCGAGGCCGTGACCATCATCGGACCGTCCGGCTCGGGCAAGAGCACAATCCTGCGGTGCATCACCGGCCTGCTGCGGCCGCAGCAGGGACGCCTCCGCGTGGGCGATACCGCGGTGGAGACGCTACGCACGGAAGATGAACTGATTGCGCTGCGCAAGCGGGTGGGCTTCGTGTTCCAGCAGTACAACCTGTTTCCACACCTGACCGTGCTGGAGAACCTGGTCATCGCCCCGACCCGCGTGATCGGACGCAGCCGCCGCGAAGCCGAACAAGAGGCGCATGCGTTGCTGGCCAAGGTCCGGCTCTCCGACAAGGCGGGTGCCTATCCCGGTGAACTGTCGGGCGGCCAGCAGCAGCGCGTCGCAATTGCCCGCGCGCTGGCCATGCGTCCGGAACTGATCCTCTTTGACGAAGTTACCTCCGCACTCGATCCGGAAACTGTCGGCGAAGTACTGACCGTGATCCGCGAGCTCGTGGAGGACGGCATGACCTGCGTGCTGGTGACGCACGAAATGCGCTTCGCCGCCGAGATCAGCGACCACATCTATTTCACCGAGGCCGGACGCATTGTCGAGCACGGGCCGCCCGAGCAGATCTTCGGCAATCCGGCGCACGAACGGACACGCGCCTTCCTGCGGCGAGCACTCGGCGCGATACCGCGCCTGCCCGCCGAATTCAACGCCGCATTCGTGCCCGCCCCTGAAGCGGCACGCGGCTGACAAAGGACAACCGATGAGCCAGGCTCCCACGGACGGCATCCATACACGACTGCTGCATGCCGGCGCCGCACGCCTGCAAGATGGCGCCGGCCCGGTCAACGTACCGGTGGTGCGCACCAGCACCGTACGCTTCAACAACGTCGAAACGCTGTCAGACCGGCACCACCGGCGCGCCGACGGCGAACGCATCGCCACCTACGGCCGGCATGGCCTGGACACGCACGAGGCGCTTGAGGAAGCGCTCTGCACGCTCGAAGGCGGACACCGCGCGTTCCTCGCGCCATCCGGTCTCTCGGCGATTTCGCTGGTGTTGCTGGCCTTGCTCGGTCCCGGGGATCATGCGCTGGTTTCGGACAGCGTCTACGCGCCGCTGCGTCGTGTCGACCAGACCCTGCTCAAGCGTCTCGGCGTCAACGTCGAGTATTTCTCGCCGGCGCATGACGATCTGGACGCGCTGATCCGGCCCGAAACCCGCCTGGTCTACCTGGAGTCGCCAAGCTCGCTGCTGTTCGAGGTGCTGGACCTGCCGGCGCTGACGGCAATCGCACGCGCGAAGGGCGTACCCGTGGCGGTCGACAACACATGGAGTGGCGGGTGGTTCCTGCAGCCGCTTCGGCTCGGCGCGAATATTTCGGTCCAGGCCGCCACCAAGTACATTGCCGGCCATTCCGATGTGATGCAGGGCGCCGTGATCGTCGACAGCCCGGCGCTGGCGCAACGCATCGGCACCGCACACGAAGCGCTGGGCCTGACCATCGGCGCGGACGACGCCTATCTGGCACTGCGTGGCCTGCGCACGCTGCCAGTGCGTCTGGCCCAGCATCAGCGCAACGCCACCCAGGTGGCCCAATGGTTGCAGCAGCATCCGCAGGTGGCCCGGACGTTCTACCCGGCACTGCCCGAAGATCCGGGCCATGCACGATGGAAGCGCGATTTCAGCGGCGCCAGCGGACTGGTGTCGTTTGCCTTGCATGGCAGCGATGACACCGCTGCGGGCCGCTTCGTCAATGCGTTGCGCCTGTTTTCGATCGGCGCTTCGTGGGGTGGCTATGAAAGCCTGGCGCTGGTGGCGCCGCCCGACCGGCTGAACGAATACCGAAGCTGGCAGGACCACGGCAAGCACGCGCCCGTGATCCGGCTGCACGTGGGGCTCGAGGACGCCGGCGACCTGATTGCCGACCTCAGGCAAGCGTTCCAGCGAACCATTGCCTGACACGATCGGGGCGCCACACGGCGCCCCTTTCCGTTTTGGCCTAGGCCTTCGTAATCAATCGAATGCCAATATCGCCTTCGCGTCCGAGCTGTTCCACCAGGCCGACTTCCCAGTCCAGGTATGCCTGAAAGCCCGCATCGCGCTGCGCAGCATCGGCGTGCTGATAGGGGCTGAACCAGTAGTCGTCGTCCCCAGTCAGCACCTTCCCTGATCCGTTGCCCAGCGGAAGGCCTGCCGCCGCCCATGCCTGCGTGCCGCCCGCGATGGCACGCACGTCGCGCCGGGTGCGCGCCGCGAGCTCCGCCGCCACGGTCCGAGCCAGCACCCCGTCCGACGACGTCACCAGCACCACGTGATCATTGGGGAGATCGGCGAGCAACGCCTCGAGCTTGTCAGGCACCGCGAAGTACGCGCCCGCAGCGTGGCGCTTTTCATATGCGGAGCGCCGCTCCACATCGAACAGTCTTGCCGCACCCGATTCGAGCAGCAACGAGGCTTGCCGGGCAGACACCGAGGCGGCGGGCAGCCGCGACGCCAGCACCCGGACCGGCTCCGGTCCAGTCACCAGCTCGGCGCCGGCGGGCGGTGCAAACACGAACACCTCGTGTCCGCCAAGCTGTGCCAGCCACGCGGCCGTGGTCAGTGCGCGCACGCCATCGAAATCGGCCAGCACGATACGCGCACGGCGCGTGGCCAGGTATTCGTCGGTCGCCTGAACCAGTTGCCCACCGGGCGCCCAGCGCCACTCTGGCAGATGGCCAGCCTCGTACTCCCCGCGTGTCCGCACGTCGAAGCGATAGAGCGTACGCGTGCCGGCTTCAGATTCCAGGCGCGCAAGCGCCACGGCATCGAGGCGGCGCACGCCGGCGCGCGATGCAACCCGCTCGGCGCGCGTACGTGCGTCGTCGAGTGTCGACGCGGAAGGCTCGGGCAGCGGCGTGACACGGCCATGCGACAACGTGCGCCCGGCCAGCAGCCACGCCATGGTGCCGTCCTTGAGCGAGGCCACTGGATTGGGTATGCCGGCATCGATCAGCGTCTGCGCGCCCACGATACTGCGTGTGCGGCCGGCGCAATTGACCACGACCAGCGTGTCGGGGTTCGGCGCCAGTTCCCCGATCCGGTAGACCAGCTCGGCGCCGGGCAGGCTATGTGCGAACGGCAGGCTGAAATCCGCGAATTCCTCGGTGGTGCGGCTATCCACGACGACGAGATCGTCGCCCCGCTCGATGCGTCGGTGGAGGTCGTCGGCGTCGATCCACGGCGTTCGCTTCTGATGCTCGATCACTTCACCGAACGCCTTGCCTGGCACATTGCTGCCGGAGAACAGCTCGTTGCCGCCCTCGATCCACGCCGCTACGCCGCCTTGCAGCACCGAGACATTGCGCCAGCCCAGGCGGACGAGTTTGGCGGCCGCGTCATGCGCGAGCTTGTCGCCGTCTTCTCCGCCATCGGTCAGCACGATACGCGTGTCGCGCCGCGGCACCAGCCGGTCGATCAGCAGCTCCAGGCGCCACAGTGGTGCCGACGCCGCGAGCAATTGATGGCCTCGCACGAAGACCCCGGTTTCACGCACGTCGAGCAGCGCAATCTCCTCGCCGTCGGCCAGTGCGGCACGCAGTGCGGCAACATCCACCGCTGGCGCGGCGATGTGCCTGGGCGGCCCGAATTGACGATACGCGCCGCCGTCCTTGCTCTCGAAAACAACGCGCCGGTGCAGGCGGTCCAGCGCAAGGCCATAGAAATGGAGATGCAGACCGCGCTCCTCGCCGATCAATTCAATCGTGTGGACGTCGGCCGGCAACAAGGTAACGGACGTGCCGGCCACCACATCGCGACGGCCGCTTTCGCGCAGCTTGTCGTGCGCGGGGTCGTCGGTGCGCTCGCGCGTGTAGAACACGTTGCGCTCGCGGCCGGAGACGCCGGCGATGATCGCCCAGGTGGTATGGTCATGCGGCGGCTGGCTCTTGCCGGGAAGGCCGGCCGATACATACAGCGCAAAGCCGCCGTCAAGGTCTTCGGCCAACCGGTACACCTGCGCCGGATGGGAGTCCGAAACCGGGAAATGGGCATGCGGAAACAGCTCGTGCTGCTGGCCCAAGGCCTCCAGCGCCTGCGCCACGGGCTGCAGGTGGTCGTGGGTGACCTCCCCTTCGTGGCGCAGCAGCCGCCTGGCTTTCAAGAGGAACGCGGCAACAGCGGCGTGGCGCCGGCTCGCGATATCGTTGACGGAGGATTCTGCGGCTTCCAGTTGGACTTGGGTCATGACATTGAACTCGCGGGTAGGCGCCGCGGCAAAGCGCGCGACAAGCCTCCGACTCTAGGGCATTCGCCGCAAACGCGGAACGAACAAAACCGCAGACGGTTATGCAAAGAGTTCAATGATCCGCGTCGACCGGGATCGCGCGGGAGCATGGGCACACGGCGGCGCCGTCATATCGACGGAGCGATTTCTTCGTTCCGCTTCGCGTGGCCGTGGCGTAGGGTTCCGGGGTCAACCATGCCGCAGGGACCCCACAGTGAACTCCGTATTTCCGTTCGAACACCGGGCATCATTCACGCCCAACGCCGTGCCCCGGCAGAAATTCTGGTTCGACCCGCTACCCCAGCGTCCCGGCGTGGAGGCAGAACGCAGGCACCGTCAGGAGCGTCTGGCCGGCGCGTTTCGAATCTTTGCGCACCAGGGCTTCGATCTCGGGCTCGCCGGACATATCACCGCGCGAGACCCCGAGTTTTCCGATCACTTCTGGGTCAATCCGCTCGGCGTGCACTTCTCGCGCATCCGCGTCTCCGACTTGTTACTCGTCAACGCCCGCGGCGAGACGGTGGTCGGTAGCCAGCCTCTGAACAAGGCCGCGTTCGCGATCCATGCGGCCATTCATGAAGCGCATCCCCATATCGTCGCGGCCGCGCATACGCATTCGACCTACGGCAAGGCGTGGTCCACGCTGGGTCGCAAGCTCGATCCGCTGACGCAGGATTCCTGCTCCTTCTTCGATGACCATGTGTTGTTCGATGACTTCACCGGCATGGTCGTCGATAGCTCGGAAGGCGATCGCATTGCGCGGGCGCTCGACAAGGGAGGCGGCCAGACGCACAAAGGTGCGATCCTGAAGAATCACGGCATCCTGACGGCGGGCCCCACCGTCGAAGCCACTGCATGGTGGTATATCGCGCTGGAAAACGCCGCGCACACGCAACTGCTTGCCGAGGCTGCCGGCACGCCGCAACCTATCGACGAGGCCACCGCGCGGCATACGCACGGCCAGGTGGGTGGCAACGAAGGCTCGTTGCACGCGTTCGAAAGCCTGTTCGCGGGATTGGTGGAAGCAGAGCCCGACCTGCTCGACTAGCCGATCAATGCGGCGCTCCGACGGGGCTGCCGCATCGCCATCATCAGAAGAAAGCCTGCCCAAGGCGCAGATGATGGATGAGCTCGAGGCTATGTTGCCCGTGAAACCAGAGGTCATCGGAAACAACCAGGGCAATCAGCCATGACGCTGCGACGATGAGAAGGTCGCAGCGCCCGCTGTTCCACCAGTTCAGGGAGTGGCGGCCGGCGATCCAGGGCACACCCAGCGGATTTGGCCAGTCGGCCAGCAGGTGCATGACGCCACCGCAGGCGAAGCCGAATGCCGGCGCCGCCAGCGTATGGGTTCCCAGTGCGCGGTATGCCCACACCAGGAGGCCGATCCAGGCGATGCCCCAGTGCGTCCAGGTCCGATGGGTAATCCACAGGCGGCGCGACTTTGACCACCAGGCCAACTCCAGCCAGTCGGGGGCGGTGCTGCCGAGCAGCGCCATCACGAAGCCAGCCGCGCTTGCCCAGTGCCACCCTCCACCACCGTGCTTCGCGATCACGGCGGCGGCGATGACGGCTGCCGCCCATCCGGTGGCGTGGTGTGCTTTGCTTGAGGCCATGATGGAGCTGCGCTGGTGAGCCGGTGGTCAATGAAGGGCCGCAATCTTGGCAGATATGCCCGTGAAACGCCAGCGCCGGGCTGCCTGTTGCCGCGCTCCGCCACTCAGGCTGGACGCACCATCACGATCAACCGGAGGGCCAGCAGCACCAGTACGGTGGCGAGCCCCAGCGATTGCAGGCGAGCGAACTTCGGATTGCCATCCAGGAAGCGGCGGACGGCGCCGCTGCCCACGCCGAGGGCGGCGTGGAACACGATGGCGATCGCGGTCAGCACGGCCCCGAGGATCAGCAATTGCCGCGCGACCGGCCCATGGCCCGGCACGACGAATTGCGGGAGGAACACCACGAAGAACAGCAAGGCCTTGGGGTTGAGCAGGCTGTTCAGCATGGCACGCGCGAACACGGCTTTCAGCGTTGCCTGCGACGCGATGGCGCCGCCCGGTGCCGCCGGTGCCTGCAGGCACTTCCAGGCCATCCACAATAGGTACGCGGCCCCGCAATAGCGAATGACGTCGAAGGCCATCGGCATGCTGCCGACCACGGCCGCGATGCCGGTGGCGGTGAGTATCGTGAGTACCAGGTCCGCCGCGCCAATGCCCAGCGCCGAAGCCACGCCGCCGCTCCAGCCGTAGGTCACGCCATGCGTGACCACGAACATCATATTGGGCCCGGGGGACATCAGCAGGAACATCACCGCCACGGCGAATACAGAGAGGGTTGCCAGATCCGTCATGCAGTGCTGCCTGTTGGTTGAATGCTGGTAGAGTAAGGCCACAACCTGAAACAACCAAAAAATTGTTCTAGATACAACCATGGCCAGGGCGCGATACAAGTCGATCGTGGATCGGATAGCGGCACACATCCGCGCGGGCGAACTACTACCGGGCACGCAACTGCCCACAGTTCGCGCACTGATGCGGGAGCATCGCGTCGCGCTGGCCACGGCCTTGCGGGTATATGGCGAACTCGAAGCGGTCGGGCTGGTGGTCTGTGAACCCGGCCGCGGCACCTTCGTACGTGATACCTCGCTACCGCGCGGGCTCGGGCTGGAGCAGCACCCGCTCAATGCCGGCGCGGTGGACCTGACGTTCAATTACCCTTCGCTGCCGGACCAGGCGGAATTGCTGCGTGAGGGCCTGCGCAGTCTGGCCGTGTCGGGCGATCTCGATGCGCTGCTGCATTCGGCGCCCCAGGGCGGCCGGCTGCACGAGCGGCAGACCGTGGCGAGGCATTTGCGGAACCGGGATATCCGCGTCGGCGGCGACCAGGTACTGATCGTCAACGGCGCCCAGCAAGGTTTGGCCGTGACGGTCATGGCCCTGCTCAAGCCTGGCGACGTACTGGCCGTCGACGCCCTCACCTATCCCGGCATGAAGGCGCTGGCGCACGCGCATCGGCTGGATCTCGAGCCGCTCCCCCAGTCCGCCCGCGGCACTGACCTTGATGCCCTGGCCGCGCTCTGCAAGCGGCGGCCCGTGCGGGCCATCTATACGATGCCCACGCTGCACAATCCGCTGGGAACGGTCATGCCGGAGCCGGATCGCGCCCGCCTGGCGGCGCTTGCCGATGCGCACGATTTTCTGATCATCGAGGATGGCGCCTATGCCTTCCTGGCCGAGCCGTCGCCGAAACCCGTCTTTACCCATGCCCCGCACCGGACCATCTACGTGTCGGGCCTTTCAAAGAGCGTGGCGTCCGGATTGCGGTTTGGATTCGTCGCGGCACCTCACGCCCATATTCCCGCCCTCGAACAGGCCATTCGCGTATCCACCTGGAACACCCCGTCGCTGACCGTCGCCCTGGCCTGCCGCTGGATCGAAGCGGGTACCGTGGATGCCCTGGAGGACCGCAAGCGCAAGGACGCCAGGCAACGCCAGGACCTTGCCCGCCAGATCTTGCAAGGCTGCACGGTCATTGCCCACCCTTGCTCCTATTACCTTTGGCTGGAACTTGGAGAAGGCTTGCGCGCCGACCGTGTCGTGGCCGAACTTGAGCGCAAGGGGGTATTGGTGACAACCGCGGAGCCATTTGCCGCGGCGCCTTACGTCCCTCACGCATTGCGGGTGGCGCTGGGATCGATAGGGCTGGGAACGCTGCAGCGGGCGCTTTGTGAAATCCGGGCCGTGGTCAGGCAGTGATCGGGAGCGCGTCCCGCCCGTTCGATGCTGCCAACCGAACGGCCGGATTGCGTTGCGCGAAGCACCCCAAGGGACAGGCAAGCGCCGTCGCACCCTCCTCTTCCCCGATCCGCCGGGTTGGCTCCGCGCACGCATGAGCGCCGGGGACAGCGCGGGCGGCCAGCGCCCTTTTTCGTGCGGACATCATGAAATTCTGCCGTGAGCGCTAACAAGCGCGTATGCTGGAACTGCCACCTTGGCAAGCAACGCACCAGGAGCCAATCATGGCCAAGAGTCAACTACGCAGCACTCGCGAAGCAAAAAAGCCCAAGCAGCCCAAAAAGCCGTCAGTGCCGGCAACCCCGTTCAGCACGGTTCATTCGAGGGTTGGCAACGAAGGTGTCGCCAAGAAAAAGTCGTAAATCCGGGGGCCGCGGAGACGCGGCACAGTGATCACACGCAACTTGTAGCGCTCACCGCAGGGCATCGATACCTCTACATTGAAAGCGCAGACCGCTTCGGGAGGCGCATCATGATTCATCACAACACGGACCCCACTTTTCGCGGGCTTCCACTCACCGCCGAGCAAGACTCGGAAATTCGTCACTACCTGAACAGGAAGACCAGGCTGGGCAAGCCATGGAATACCCCCGAGCTACGCGGAATGCTTGAGGACATGCTGCTGCCGCCGAGTACCGAGGACGACAACCAGAGCGATATTCCCCGCGACGCGTTCGCCGCCGCAGAGCGCGCGGCCGCGTTCGTCGACCAGGACATGGAGCCAATCGAGGCGTACGAGGAATTGCATGCCGCGATGGAAGCCGAGAGCATGAAAGGAGATATGCACTAGCGGGGGGCATTTGGCGCCGGGCGGTGATCGTAGCGATCTGGTCCGTCAAAGGCGTAGCACACAGGACGACAACATGGCACTTAGTTTTCCCAACCCCAGCCGCAGCTATGACGGAGCCCGGCATGGCGTGTGGTTCTGGGGTTATGACAACGCACGCGAGATTACTTTCCTTGTGGAAGACCGCGTGCTGATGAGTCTCGACTCCACGCTCAGTTCTGACGAATCCACGGCGCTGGCCTCCTTCGACCGGCATCGCGACGAGATCCTGAGAATCGCGATGGCCCTCTATGCCGAGGGGCAACAGACAATCTATACGCTGCACTAGGAAGCCCCGCCTGAGTCAAGGCGATCAGAACGCCAGCTCGAAGAGGCATCCTGACGACACTGCCTTGCCAAGTACGTCGAGTGGGACCTGCTGCCGCGATGACGTGATGAACAAGCGATCGCCGTTCTCACCGCCAACGCAGACATCAGACGGGCAAGGTACGGGCATGCCGACGACACGGTCGAGTGTCCCATCGGGCAGGAAGCGCATTACGGACCAACCCTCGCAGAGCGCGGTCCAGATCCCGCCACCCGCATCGAGGGCCAGGCCATGCGGCTTGCCGGCTCCCTTCGGCACCGTTGCCAGCCGCCGTATGGACTGACTCTCGGGCTCCAGTACGAGGATGGATCCGGATTCTGGCGTGGTGGCATACAGGCGCCCTTCCACCGCCGACCATTGCAGGGCCTGCACAGGCTCGGCAATGGTCCACTGCGGTTGCCACGCACCGCCACGGCGATACGAGCCGACGATACAGCTCCCGGAGGAAGCCGCCACCGCTGCCCACAGGACGCCGCTCTCCCCCTCGCATAGCGCCATGGCTTCCCGTACTGTGGCCGGCCATCCTTCGACAGGACTGACGGTGCCGTCGGGGGCGACGCTGACCACCCCGCCATCGTGCAATACCAGTACATTGCTGCCATCTGGCAAAAGCGCGCGGATCGGTGCCTCGATTCGCGCAAGCACGCGATCCTGCGAAGTACCGTCCGGCGCCACGTCCAGGCAACGCACCGCTGGCGCCAGCACATCCGCCCAAAGCAGCCGGCGGGTGGCGGCATCCCAGAATGGATAGCCGCCCTGGAATGCCCACGGGCCCGCTACGGGTTGCACCGCAGTGTCATGGATCGCTGGCTTGAGCGCCCCCATTTCCGCACCGATGCGCCGGGCGGCCTGGGCGATCTCCGGACCGAGCAGTTCCAGCCTTTCACGGGTGAGGCGGTATGCCGGGCCCGCCACGCTGATCGCGCCGCGCACCGCGCCCTGCGGATCGACGATGGGCGCGCCCACGCAACGCACACCCAGCACGATCTCCTCGTCGTCGATGGCATAGCCGCGTGCAGCCGTGATGTTCAGCTCGGCATTGAGACGGCGGCGATCGGTAATCGTGAGGGGCGTCAGTGGCTTCAGCGTGAGATCGCGCACGATGGCGTCTCGCGCAGGACCGGCCATCGCCGAGAGAATGGCCTTGCCCTGACTGGTGCAATGCAGTGGCTTGCGTTCCCCCAACGCGGCGGCGGAGCGCTCGCTGTGCGCGCCATCGCAGCGTTCAAGCGATATCACTTCGAGCCCATCGAGGGTAGCCAGGTAGCACGTTTCGCCGGTCAGGTCGCGCAGGCCACGCATCTCGTTGGCGGCGGCGGCCACGAGATCGGGCATCGTATAGGCCTGCCGGGACATCTCGAAGCAGCGGAAGCCCAGCCGGTAGACCTTGCGCGCCGGATCACGACGCAGCATGCCGCGCGCCACCAGCGTTGCCAGCAATCGGTAGATGGTCGTTCGGGGCAGCGCCAGTTGCGTGCTCAGGTCGGTCTGGCTCAGGCCATCGGGGGCGGCCCCCACGGCTTCGAGCACGTCGATCGCCTTTTCGATTGCGCCGGTGCCGTCACCAGGATTCGCGGACATATCGGTTTGTCTCAGTATCTGGAAATCAGCGGCCAATCTCGATGGGAGACGGCCTGGCAGTCATTCTAAAACCGCGGAAAGCTGACTAGGATGCGAGCGAGGCAACGGCGTGACGCAGCAACTGGCGCCCGCCAACGCGATTCCCAGTATATGGGACAAAACGGTGAATTCCCTCCCTTCCTTCCGATGAGTCCGAGCATGCGTATCACCACTCCGCCCCCGCTAACCAACATTCCGCAACGCGCTCCCGCGCCCCATGTGCCCGACTCCGTACTGGATCGCCTGGCCAAGGTCACCAGCGGGTCCCTGACTACCCAGCTCTACATCAAGGGCTTCCGGCAACCTGTGCTTCACGGCCTGACGCCGCTGAACACGAAGATCAAGCCCTTTGCGGGGCGCGCCTACACCATGCGCTTCATACCGGCGCGCGAGGACATCGACGTGTACGGCAACCTGACCACCGAGCCGTCGGCGGACAATCTGCAGTGGGTGGGCGTCGAGCAGATCGAGCCGGGCCATGTGCTCGTGATCGACAGCAACCGCGACGGCCGTGCCGCGTCGATGGGCAACATGCTCATCACGCGGATGATGATGCGTGGTGCGCGTGGCGTGATCACGGATGGCTCGTTCCGCGACGGTACCGAGCTGTCACAGATGGATTTCCCGATCTGGTGCACCGGCGTGACCGCCACCACGCGCCTGTCCTACCATCACGTGGCCGATCTCCAGGTGCCGATCGGCTGCGCCGGCGTGGCGATCTATCCCGGCGACGTCATCCATGGCGACGGCGACAACATCACCGTGGTGCCCGCCCACCTCGCCGAGGAAATGGCCGATCTGTGCGAACGCCGCGATGACATCGAAGCCTACCTGGCCCTGCGCGTGCAGGCTGGTGAAGCACTGTGGGGCCTCTACCCGCCCAGCGAGACCACGCGTGCCCAGCACCGCGAGTGGGTGGCATCCGGCCGCCCGCCCATCCCCCCGGCAGTTCCCGCCGGCAGCCGATGAACCCACGGACACTCACATGCCCCCAGTCAACGAGACCTTCACCCCCGAGTACTACGAAGCACTGATCCGCCGCTACTTCGACGCCTGCAACGCGGCCGACTACCAGGCACTGGTGGATTGCTTCACGCCCGACGCCGTGCACTACTTCCCGGCCGGCCTGCCCGAAGTGCCCTGGCGCTCCGCCGATACGATTGCCAGGAAATGGGTCTGGTGCGTCGACACGCTGGGTTCGCAATGGACTATCGAGCGGATCCTGATCAGCCACAACCGCCCCGAGGCGATGATCGAATGGACGCACTGGAAGAACAAGAGCGGCACCGCGCTGCGCGGCGCGGAATGGTATGACTTCGATCCGGCAACGGGTAAGATCAAGGAAATCCGCGCGTACTACGCTTCGCCCGCGGACAAGACAGCGCCCATCAATGAACTGGTGGACTTCGATTACGCCGCGCGCGGCTATCACCTCAAGAGCGAGTAGTCGCGAGTGCCACAGACCATGACCTTGCAATCCATCGATGCCCGCACGGGACAACCCGTGGGGGAAGCGTGGCCGGAATCGACACCGGCACAGATCGACGCAGCCGTTGCGGCCGCTGCCACCACGGCACCCGCCTGGGCAGCCAGCGATGGCGCCGCCCGCGCCCGCCTGCTGCGCGGCCTGGCGGATGCCCTTGAATCCGCGCGCGAAAACCTTGTGCCCCTGGCCGACCGCGAAACGGCGTTGGGCCTGCCGCGCCTGAACGGCGAGCTCGATCGCACCGCGTTCCAGCTACGCGGATTTGCCGACGTCGCCGAACGTGGCGACGCATTTGCCTTTCTGGACGACCCGGCCGTGGCCGGTGCACCGCCGGCAGGCCGGCCTCACCTCACGCGCGTGCGCATACCGTTGGGCCCCGTGGCCATGTTCGCGGCCAGCAACTTCCCGTTCGCGTTCTCGGTGCTCGGCGGTGACACCGCATCGGCGCTCGCCGCCGGTTGCCCGGTCGTGATCAAGGGCCACCCGGCACATCCCGAGTTATCCCGGCAGACCGTGGCGCTCGCGCGGCGGGTCATTGCATCGCAGGGACTGCCCTCCGGCCTGATCGGCTTCGTGGAAGGCACGTCGATCGCAGCCGGCGTTCGACTGGTGCAAGCCGATGGCATCGCGGCGGTGGCATTCACCGGCTCCTTCGCCGGCGGCACCGCACTGGCGAGGCTCGCCGCGGAACGTGCACGACCCATTCCCTTCTTCGGTGAACTCGGTTCCGTCAATCCGCTGATCGTGCTGCCCGATGCATTGCGCGAAGGCGGCACCGAACTCGCGCAATCGCTGGCCAGTTCGATCTGCCTGGGAAGCGGCCAGTTCTGCACCAGCCCTGGCGCGATCGTGGTTATGAAAGGCGCGGGAGGCGATGCGTTCGTTGACGCGCTCGCCACGCATCTGGCCAGCCTGTCTCCACACGCGATGCTGACGCCAGGCATTCGTGGCGCCTTCGACAAGGGCCTCGTGCGTTGGCGCGATACGGCCGGCGTTCGGCCGCTGGTGTCCGACATCGCCGAGGCCAATGCGACGCCGCGTCCGTATCTGGCCGAAATCAATGGCAGCGACTTTGTGGCTAACGCCACATTGCATGAGGAAGTGTTCGGCGCCGCAGCGCTCGTGGTGCGCACCGACACGTCGTCGCAGGCGATCGACATACTGCGTGCGGTGGGCGGATCGCTGACGGTGACGCTGTGGGGCATCGAGAAGAGCGCAACGTCGCCTGACGACACGACGCTCGATCTGGTGCGCGCCGCCACGCAAATCGCCGGGCGCGTGCTGTTTGCCGGCGTGCCCACTGGCGTAGCCGTCACGTCCGCCCAACACCATGGCGGACCGTTTCCAGCCTCCACCGCACCCGCCACGACCTCTGTAGGCTACGCCGCGCTCGATCGCTTCCTGCGCCCGGTCGCGCTGCAGGACGCACCGGCCTGGCTGATCGACCGCAAGGGGGTGCCATGCTGAGACATGTCGTGTTGTTTCGACGCAAGCCCGACGTGGAGCAGGACGCTGCGCTGGAATCCGCATTGGCTGCGCGCATGTTGGCACTCGGCGCAACGATTCCGGCCATCACCTCCTGGCGCTTCGCGAAGAACGAAATGGACCGGCCAATCTGCTGGGACTACGTGCTGGAATCCGAAGTGGCCGATGCACAGGCACTTGATGACTATCTGTTTCATCCGTTGCACCAGGCATTGGTGGCGGATCTGAAGCCGTACTTCGAATGGGCGGCGGCGGATTACACCGTGTGATCGTGCGACACGGGTTGCGTTGGCCGTAGTAAATGGGGGCGCCTGTGAACCAGGCGCCCCCTTTGTTTGGAGTCTTCGAAGAATTCCGTGGGAAGGTCGCCTGGATCGGGAGCAATCCGGCTTCTCTAACCAGTATCTCCGAGCGGCAATGCAGGTTCGGGTAAGACGGCTGAGAAGCCGCGGGGACTTCCCGGTCAGCATCAAAGGTAACGCTTGCAGTACGTCGGGTGTGGGACCATCAGCGGCCGGTAAACCGGGCAGGCCTGCGCTCGATGAAGTGCGCAACCCCCTCCGTAAAGTCCTCGCTCTGGATGCTTTCGAACATCTCGGCATTGGCAACCCGTGTGGCTTCGGCCAATGACTGGAACGGTTGCTCCCACAGTTGCCGCTTCATCACGCGGATCGATCGGGGCGAAACGTTCTCGGCCAGGTCGTCAGCATAGTCGAGCGTCGTCGCCATGAGAGCGTCCGCGTCCACCACACGGTCGACCAGGCCGATTCGCAGCGCCTCGTCTGCCAGCACCTTTCGCGCCGAGTACAGCAGGTCGGCCGCATGGCCGGGGCCGACCACGCGCGGCAGTAGCCAGGAGATGCCGTGCTCGGCAATCAAGCCCCGACGTGCGAACGCAGTGCTGAACGCGGCGTTGGCGCTGGCGAAGCGCATGTCGCTGTACAGCGCGAACACCAGCCCCAGCCCCGCTGCCGCACCATTGATCGCCGCGATCACGGGCTTGCGCATGGCCGGGAAGTAGCCATAGCGCGTCTGGTAGTCGGCGCGCCGGTTCATGTCGAACGGGCGCATCCACTGGGCGGCGCGGATGTCGCCAGGCGGCAGCACTTCGAGTTCGTTGATGTCCATGCCGGCACAGAAGCCCTTGCCGGCGCCGGTCAGTACCACCACGCGGACGTTGTCGTCGCGATCAACGGCCTCCATAGCGTCGCGCAGTTCGGCCTCCATGACCTTGGTCAGCGCGTTGAGCTTGTCCGGCCGGTTCATCGTGATCACGGCGATCCGCTCGCTTTTTCCCGCGCGAGCAACGGTAACCTGACTGTACATGTTGCGATTCCTTTCGATGTCGTACTAAGGGAGCTGAACGGATCTGGGCTCCAGGAACTCCTCCAGCCCATACACGCCGCCTTCTCGCCCAACGCCGGACATACCGAAGCCGCCGAACGGTGCCACGGGGTTGAACCGGGCGCCATTGATGTCCACCTGCCCTGCCCGCAGCGCGTTGGCGACGCCTTCGGCGGCACTGTCATCGGCAGCCCAGACCGTGGCGGCCAGCCCGTAGCGCGTGCCGTTGGCCAGAGCGATCGCCTCGTCGACACTGTCGTAGCACAGCACCGCCAGCACCGGCCCGAAGACTTCCTCCTGGGCCAGCCGGCTGTCTGGTGCGACGTTGCCGTAGATGGTCGGCGCGACGAAGTAGCCGGTCGCTGGCACGGGTGCGTCGGCACCGCCGGCGATCCGGTCGAAGCCGGCCTCTTCCGCTGCCGCGATATGCGCCTGCACGCGCTGACGCTGCAGCGCCGACAGCAAGGGGCCGATTCGGGTTTCGCCATCGGCGGGGTCGCCGAGCTTCATCGCCGCTGCAGCTTCCGCCAACAGTTGCCGGCAGCGCGGATAGTCCTCGCGTGCAACGATCAGCCGGGTGGTGGCGCTGCAGGTCTGTCCCGAATTGAGGAAACAGGAACTGATCGTCGCCTTGACTGCCCTGGCGAGATCCGCGCCCGGCAGCACGACGGCCGCCGACTTCCCGCCCAACTCCATCGACACGCGCTTCATGTCGCCGGCTGCCTGCGCGGCGACCTTGCGGCCGACCGCCGTGGAGCCGGTGAACGACACCATGTGGATATCGGGATGCGAAACCAGCGCCTCACCAACCGCAGCGCCACCCAGCACGAGATTGAGGACGCCGGGCGGGAGCTTCGCCTGCTCGCAAGCGATCATCAGCCGTTCCGTGACGGCGGGCGCCAACTCTGACGGCTTCAGGACCACCGTGCAGCCGGCCAGCAACGCAGGCGCCAGCTTGGCGGTAATCTGGTGCAACGGGTAGTTCCACGGCGTAATGGCGGCCACCACACCAACCGGTGCCAGCGTCACGCGCGAATTGCCGATCGTCCGGACGAAGGCGAACGTATCGGCCAGCGCTGCCGTGGCGCGCCACGCGGCGATCGGCGCATCGACCTGGATGCGGCGCGACAGCTTCTGCGGCATGCCAACTTCGCGCGATATCTCATGGGCCAGCTCCGCCGCGCAGCCTTCCAGCGCGTCGGCCAGTGCATGCAGATACGGCGCCCGCCCGCCTGCCCCCAGCGCTTGCCAGTCTGGCCGCGCCCGCACGGCCGCCGCCACGGCTTCGGTCACATCGTCTGCGGTGCCGAGACGGATCTCGGCCAACGGGGCTTCGGTCGCCGAATCGTAGACGCGGATGGATTCGCCGCCTCGCATCGGGCGACGTGCGCCGTCTATGTAGTGTTGGTTCAACTGCTTCACTGCGACTCCCTTGTCTTGCGTTGATCGAGGAACGCAGCCATCACGCGCTGCGGTTCGCCGTCGGCATAGCATTCGAGCTGCGCCCGGATGCCGGCGACACAGGCCTCATCGAAACCCGGCTGCGTCATGGCGCGAAGGCGCTGTTTGGACAGGCGCACGGCGGTCGGCGGCAGCGCCGCGAGCGACCTGGCCTGTGCGAGCGCCTGCGTCATCAGTTCGGTCTCGCCGCACAGCGCCGTCACCAGGCCAATGTCGAAGGCGCGCTGGCCACTGACCAGTTCGCCCGATAGCGACATCTGCACGTTATGCGTGTGCCCCACATGCAGCGTCATCAGATAGGACCCGACGATGCTCGCCAGGCCTGCCTTGACCTCCGGCTGTCCCCAGCGGCTATCCGCCGTTGTCAGGCGCCAGTCGGCGCACAGCGCCAACTGAAAGCCCGCGCCGGCAGCCACACCCCGCACCGCGGCCACACAGGGCTTGTCCAGGTCGCGGACGGCCTGGTACATCGCCCGCTGCCGGTTCAGCCAGGGCACGAGCTGCTGCCAGGTCACGGTGGACGCCTCATCGAGGTCCTGCCCGGCGCAAAACGCCCGCTCGCCGGCACCGGTCAGCATGACGGCGCGCACGGACGAATCGGCGTTGAGCCGGCCCAGCGCTTCGATCAGCTCGCCGCGCAGGGCATCGTTGACCGCGTTCATGCGAGTCGGGCGATTTAGCGTGACGATGGCGATCTCGCCATCCTGTTCGACACGTACAGCTTCCATGCTTCAACTCCCCTTGAGTTCCACCACGGCATCGACCGCCATGACGCCTTTGCCGGCCGCCATCACCATCAGTGGATTGATGTCGACCGATGCTAGCGCAGTTCGATGACGCAATGCCCAATCGCCGAGCGCGACCGCCGACGACGCCAGCGCCTCCAGGTCGAGCGCCGGGATGTCGCGATAGCCGTCGAACAGCGGTGCCAGCCGCAGCCGCGCGCAGGCCACCTTGACGTCTTGCGCCGTGAACGGCGCGAGCAGTGTCACGACGTCCTTGCGGAGTTCGAGCAGCGTGCCTCCCTCCCCGATCATGACCAGCGGCCCGAACACGGGATCGACCGAGACGCCCAGCGCGAACTCATGCTGGCCCTTGACCATCGCCGCCACGACCACCCGTGGCAATGCCACGCCCAACCGCTGCAGTGTGTCGAGGCAGGCCTGCGTCGCGCGGGCCACGCTCGCGGCATCGGTGAGTCGAAGGTGCACGAGGCCATGCTCGCTCTTGTGCGGGACCTCCGCCGCGCAGCCCTTGACCACCACCGGTACCCCGCCGAGCGCGTCAAACGCCATCACTGCCGCATCCACGCTGTCGCATAGCCGGTGCGGCACGGTCGGTACGCCGGCTTCCGCTAGCAAGGCCAGGCTATGGACTTCATCCTGCAAGCCGCTGCCGTCAAGCTGCTGTGCGTCGGGGCAGACCGGCGCCGTCGCCGGTGCCGCCTCGGCCAGCCGATGATGCGCGGCGAATTGCGCCAGCGCTGCAATGGCATCGGCTTCGGTGACGAAAGCGGGCACGCCGTGTCGCACAAAGACCTCGCGGACCGACTGTTGCGGCGCGCTGGTCACCAACGGCTTGGGCTGGCTCGCGCTGAAGGCGGCGGCGTCGCGCGCCAGTGCCTCGACGTCGTAGCCGGGACCTGCCACCGGAATGCCGACCATCACCATGTCGGCCTGCGGATCGGCGCCCAGCGCCTGGAGCACGCGCGGAAACATGTCGCCCTTGCCCAGCAGCGCCGCGGTCATGTCGAGCGGATTGCTGGCCGTGCCGAACTCGGGCAGGATCGCGCCCAGTTCGCGCAGCGTCGCTGGCTGAAGCTCAGTCAGCGGCAGATCGTGCCGTTCGGCCAGGTCGGCCGCCATCACACCCACCGCGCCGCTATGACTCATCACGACCGTGCGGCCCTGCCCCGGGGCGCGCTGCTGCAAATACAGCGGCACCGCGCGGACCAGTTCGCCGATGTCGCGCGCACGCCAGATGCCGTGACGGGCCAGGAAGGCATCGATCGCGGCGTCGTTGCCGACCAGCGCACCGGTATGCGAGGCAGCCGCCTTTGCGCCGCGCTGGCTGTTGCCGGCCTTGATCGCCACGATGCTCGCGCCACGCGCTCGGGCCACCTCCGCCGCGCGGGCGAGCTGGGCAGGGTCGGACACCGATTCGAGGTAGACCAGGATCAGTCGCACCTCGGGGTCCGCCGCCACGGCCGCGGTCATCGCGCAGGCGTCGAGATCGGCGTCGTTGCCGGTCGCTACCAGGTAGCGCACGCCGTAGCCGGCCTGGCGCAGCAACGCATAGGGCATGACGCTCGCCGCGCCGCTCTGGCTGATGATCGCGATCGGGCCGTCCTGGGGTGCCACCTCCATGAACATGGTCGAGAAATTGAGCACCGCTCCACTGGCAAAGTTGGCCGTGCCTTGCGCGTTCGGCCCGACCAGCCGCATGCCACTGTCTTTGGCCGCCGCCACCAGTTCCTGCTGCCGCTGGCGTCCCGCCTCGCCCGTTTCGGCGAAACCGGATGCCATGATGACGGCCGCCTTGACGCCGGCGGCGCCGCACTGACGCACCTGTTCAAGCGCGGCATCGCCGGACACGGCAATCACCACGGCGTCCGGCGCCTTGCCGATCGCACCGAGATCCGGGTACGCACGATAGCCCTGGATGACCTCGCGCCCCGGGTTGACCGGAAACACCTCGCCCGTGTACCCGAAGGTGCGCATGTAGTGGATCGGCCGTCCGCCTACCTTGTTGGGGTTGTCCGAGGCGCCGATCACGGCCACCGAGGCCGGCGAGAACAGGGCGTGGAAGGTTGCAGTGGTCTCAGTCAAGGCTCGCTCCCGATGCCTTGACCACCGGCGACCACTTGCCCGCGTCATGTTGGATCAGCCTGGAGAAGTCGGCGGGCGTACCCGGCAGCGGCCGGGCACCCAGCGCGGCAAGCTGTTTCTGCACGTCTGCCAGCGCGAGCACGGCCTGCAGCTCGCTGTTCAGGCGGCGGATCACGTCTGGTGTGGTTCCTTTCGGTGCCGACAGGCCGAACCAGATCGTCACGTCGAAGCCCGGCAGGCCGGCCTCGGCAATCGTCGGCACCTTCGGAAGCGCTTCCGAACGGGTCGCGCCGGTCACGCCTAGCGCCTTGACCTTGCCCGCGTTGATGTACTGCCCCTGGCTCGACACAGTGTCGAACATCATCGAGATGCGTCCGCCAAGCAGATCCGTGAACGCCGCGGCCGAGCCCTTGTACGGCACATGGACGATATCGATGCCGGCCATCGACTTGAACAGTTCACCGGACAGATGGTTGGAGCTGCCGTTGCCGGCCGAACCGAACGTCAGCGTGCCCGGCTTCTGCTTTGCCAGCGCGATCAGTTCCCTGATGTTGCCGACCGGCAGGTTGTTCGGCACGACCAGCACGTTGACCGTGGAGGCCACCGAACCCACGGCATCGAACGACTTGAGGGGGTCCACCTTCAGCGAGCGGTAGAGCCACGGGTTGATCGCCATGGTGCCGGTGGTGGAGAAGAAGAGCGTATAGCCGTCGGGTGCCGCCTGCGCGGCGGCCTCGGTCGCGATGGTGCCGCCAGCGCCGCCGCGGTTATCGACCAGCACCGGCTGGCCAAGCTGCTGCGACAAGTGCTGGCCGATCAGTCGCGCCATCGCGTCAGTGGGCCCGCCGGCCGGAAACGGCACGACCAGGCGGATCGGTTTGGCGGGATAGCCGGTCGAGGCGGCAGCGGCGGCACTGAAGGCGGCCGGGGTGGCAGCGACCAGCAAGGCGCATAACGGTCGCCGGAATGCGCGAAGCACAGCGGAAAGGCACGGCATGTTGTCTCCAGATGTTGCGTAGGCCCTCTCTACAGGGAGGGATGCCCTCAGTGTATGGAGTCCCAAGCCAACTCAAAAGAGTAGAATCGTCGATATCTGATATCGATTTTCTGGATGGAGCACCAGCGTGAACCTGAAACAGCTCGAAACCGTGGCGTTGGTGGCACAAGTGGGCTCGCTGTCACGTGCGGCACGTTCGCAAGGGATTGCCCAGTCACTGGTAAGCCGTGCGATTGCCCAGATCGAGGCGGAATGGGGCGACCGACTGTTCGAACGAACCGGCCGGGGTGTGGTGCTGTCGGAATTCGGCCAGCGAATCTTCCCGCATGTCCAGTTGCTGCTGGCCCAGTCGGCACGGCTGCGCGACGAGGTCAAGGATGCGGCGGGCGTCCCGTTCGGGCAGGTGAGAATCGGCGTGCTGCCGTCAATGGCGCCACGCCTGATCCCGGCGCTGTTCGAGAACCTGCGCGCTACGGCGCCAGGTGTCCGCCTGCGCGTGGCCGAAGGCTTTAGCGGACAACTCGACGAGGAGCTGGAATCGGGCCATCTGGACCTCGCGGTCATCAACCGCTATGGTCCCGGGCCCCGCCAGGGAGAAGACGTGCTTGCGGAGGTCGCCACTTACCTGATTTGCACGCCCGGGCATCCCCTCGCCGGTGTGCCGACGGTGTCGTTCCGCAAGCTCGATGGCCTTCCGCTTGTCCTGCCGCCGGCCCCCAACGGTCTGCGGTCGATTCTCGACCAGCACGCGCGTCAGCTCGGCATCTCACTGGATGTGCCGCTGGAAGTCGAATCGCTGAATACGATGAAGGAGGTAGCGCTTTCGGGGAGCGCGTTGACGATACTTCCGATCCTCGCGGTCGATAGCGAAGTTGCCGCCGGACGTCTATGCGCAGTCGAGATTGTCGACCCGCGCTTGCCGCGGACCATTGCCATGGGCGTCACGCGCCATCATCCATTGTCCCGGGCAGCACGACTCGTTCTTTCTCGCCTTCATGACCTGGTGCCTGAAGTCGCAAGGAGCAGTACTGCCTAGCTGGATTGTGCATGGCATCCGCGCGATGACTGCGACGCTAATTTCGAAGAAACGCGGACCGGCAAGGTTTCGCGCTGCTGAGCCAGCCGCCGAGACCATTCTGCAGCGTAGCGCCGTCCTGGATCGCCAAGAGTTAGATGGCAGAGAAGGGGCGGGAAGCGACCATTACCGCTAGCTACGCCCCAGCTGACCGAGTTCAGCCAGTAACCGCCGTTTACTGACCAAGTGCGGTAACCAAACTCACCTCACTATGAAGTTGCTGTACCTCGGCAATTGATAGTGCATTCTCTGCTTCAAGCAGCGATCGCTGAACCTGAAGGGTGTCAATAAATGCTGACTCCCCCGCGCGCCAGGATTGGTTGATCTGCTCATACGCAGCGCGTGCGCTAATGGCTGACTTGCGCAGGCGCACGACACGATCCCGATTCCTGGCCGTTGCCGCGATAGCACCCTCAACGTCGTTGACCGCCATCAGCACGGTCGACCGATAGCGCTGTAGCGCCTGCTCCGCTTCGGCCTGACGCAGCAGGACGTTGCTGCGCCGGCGTCCACCGTCGAAGATCGGCGCAGTGGCGCCGGCACCAAAGGCCCATGCCAGGGAACGCGCGAGTCCGGCACCAGAGAGGCCGTCCGCCGCCGCACCAATGAAGCCAGCCAGTTGCAGATGCGGCAGCAACTCTGCCCGCGCCACACCCACGCGCGCGTAGGCCGCTACCACGGCAGCCTCCGCCGACTTCACGTCCGGACGCTGTCGCAGCAGATCGGCAGGCGTGCCGACCCCTGACGGCGCCGTCCAGTGTGGCATTGCCGCCAGGGCATCCATCTGCGCATAGACGTCCTGTGGTCTGGAAGCCGCAAGTATCGACAGACGATGCAGGGCATTCTGCCGCTCGAGTTCGAGAACGGGGAGTTCCGCAAGCGTTGCTTCCGCCTGGGCATCTGCACGGTCCACATCGGCAACAGGGATAGCACCGGCATCGAACAACTGCCTTGTGAGCCGCGCTGTCTCCGTCTGACTTCGCGCATTGTCGCCAACCAATGACAGACGATGCTCCAGACTACGCACCGTCAGGTAGGTCCGCACCACCTCGCTCGTGATGGCCAGCCTGACTGCGCTGGCCATCTCGGTCGCCGACAGGACGTCCGCTTCTGCGGCCGCCACGTTCTGACGAATGCGGCCGAACAGATCCACTTCCCATGACGCACCCAGCCCACCCTCGAAGTTGTTGTTGACGTTGGCGATGCCGGAGCTTGCCTGCGAATCGGACTGGCGTCGTCGACCGGCGCTTGCGCTCAAGTCAACCTGGGGCAAGCCGGCGGACGATGCCCCAAGGCGAATGGCTCTGGCTGCATCGATGCGCGAGACTGCCAGCTTCAACTCGAGGTTCCCGGATTGCGCCGCATCGACCAGTTGATTCAACACTGGATCGTTGAAGCGTTGCCACCAGTTCGCCATGTCTGGCACGGCGCCAGCCTGCGCCAGCGACTCGTTGACATAGTTGCTGGCCAGCGGCAAAGGCGTTGGCGTGATCGCCTCCGGTGTCGCGCATGCCGCCAGCAAGACACCACTGGCGGCGAGCGCCGAGATCAATCGTATGAATCTCATTTTCCTGCCTCCTGCGCCATGCTCGTCATTGAGGCCGCCGACTTCCCCGCACCCGCAAGGTTTCGCACGACGACATAGAACACTGGCGTAAAGAGCAGGCCGAAAACGGTGACGCCAATCATGCCGAAAAACACCGCCGCGCCTACCGCCTGGCGCATTTCCGCACCGGCGCCTTCCGAGATGACCAGCGGCA
The DNA here is from genome assembly GCF_056400065.1 of Cupriavidus sp. 01L415. Classification (NCBI taxonomy): domain Bacteria; kingdom Pseudomonadati; phylum Pseudomonadota; class Betaproteobacteria; order Burkholderiales; family Burkholderiaceae; genus Cupriavidus; species Cupriavidus sp. 01L415. The sequence goes on from NZ_JBFTSP010000001.1 coordinate 581,779, forward strand.
GCACACCGAGAATGAACGCCAGCGACGTCATGATGATCGGTCGCAAACGCTGCTGGCAGGCTTCCACGACCGCCTCCACGACCCTGGCACCTTGCATCTCGAGCTGCCGCGCGACCTCCACAATCAGGATGGCGTTCTTTGCAGCCAGGCCTACGAGCACGATGAAGCCGATCTGCGTAAGGATGTTGATGTCCTGCCCCATCGCCCGCACACCAAGCGAAGCAGCCAGCAGGCACATCGGTACGATTAGGAGAATCGACACGGGCAGGCTCCAGCTACCGTACTGAGCTGCCAGCACGAGATAGACCAGCAGCACGCACAGCGGGAACACCAGCAGCCCCGCATTGCCCGCAGTTTTCTGCTGATAAGACAGGTCGGTCCACTCGAACGTGATGCCTGGCGGCAGCACTTCCGCAGCCAGTTTTTCCATGGTGCTGATCGCGTACTCCGAACCCAATCCAGGCAAAGTATCGCCGTTGATCTCGGTGGCGGGATAGAGGTTGTAGCGCGGGGCACGGTCCACACCCAGTCGTTCCCGAACGTGCGCCACGGTGCCAATCGGTACCATCGCCCCATCGTTGTTACGAACCTTCAGGCGAGCCAGGTCGTCCGCAGTGATTCGGAATGGCAAGTCCGCCTGCGCGGTCACGCGATAGGTTCGACCCAGAATGTTGAAGTCATTGATGTAGGTCGAGCCGAAGTACGTCTCGACAGCGTCATTGATCTCCTGGCTCGCCACGCCCAGCATCTCGGCTTTCTCGCGGTCCAGTTCCACGAAGACTTGTGGTGTCGCGGCAGAGTACGGGGAATACACCCCGACCATCCCCGGCGTCTTGTTGGCCGCCGCAATCAGGTCCTCGGTCGCCTTCGCCAGTGCCGTAGTGCCCAGCCCGTTGCGATCCTCCAGCCGCATCGCAAAGCCCCCCGTACTGCCGAGACCCTGCACCGGCGGCGGCATCGCTACAACAATGGAAGCCTCCGTGATGCTTGCCAGGCGTTGGCGCAGATCGGCCGCGATCTTCTCGATGGTCAGGCCCAGCGGCTTGCGCTCCTCCCACGGCTGGAACACAGGGAACAAGCCGGCATTGCTTGCCGAGTTTGTACCCGTCGCGGCGGACACACCCGAGAACACGGGCACACGGGCCACCCCTGGCACCTGGAGGGCGATGTCTTCCACCTTGCGCGCCACGGCGCTGGTACGCTCGAGCGTCGCACCATCCGGCATGCGGATCAGCACCACCACATAGCCGCGATCCTGAGGCGGGATAAAGCCCTTTGGGGTGGAGATCATCAGGTACACCGTTCCCGCGATTAGCAGCACATAAAGCACGAGCATGGTCGGCGTGATCGCCACCACACGACGCACGAGCGCGGCGTAGGCGGTGGACAACCTGTCGAATCCGGCGTTGAAAGCCCCGGCTAACCGCGCGACCCGCGCACGTAGGCCGCCCAGTTGGGACACACCCCCACGGCCGTGATCGTCTTCTTTCTTGTGAGCCTTCAGGATGGCTGCGGAAAGCGCTGGCGCCAGCGTCAGTGAACTGAACAGCGAAATTGCCGTCGATACGGCAATCGTGATGCCGAACTGGCGGAAGAACTGACCCGAAATACCGGTAATAAACGCCGTCGGCACGAACACCGCGCACAGCACCAGCGTAATCGCGAACAGCGCGCCCCCCACTTCCTTCATGGTCAGCAGCGTGGCTTCCTTCGGCGTGGCGCCAAGGGCCAGGTGTCGCTCGACGTTTTCCACGACCACAATCGCGTTGTCGACCACAATGCCGACAGCCAGCACCAGGCCAAACAGCGTGAGGTTGTTGATCGAGTAGCCAAGCATCGCCATGACCGCGAACGTCCCGACCAGCGATACGGGAATCGCCAGAATCGGGATGATCGACGGTCGCCAGCCCTGGAGGAACACCAGCACCACGAGAACCACCAGTACCACCGCTTCGTAGATCGTCTTCACGAGTTCGCGAATACTGTCGCCGATGAACTCCGTGGGGTTGTAGCCGATGTTATAGACAATGCCTTTCGGGAATTCCTTGCTGATCTCCTTCATCTTCTTCTGGACGGCATCCATCGTCGCGACGGCATTGGCGCCCGGGCGCTGCAGCACCTGAAGTGCAATGGTCGGATTGCGCAGCATGTAGCTGTCGGTCGAATAGGCGAGAGCTCCAACCTCCACACGAGCAACGTCCTTGAGGCGTACCACGCGGCCGTCGTTGCCCTGCTTGACCACGATGTCACTGAACTTCGCCGGCTCCTTCAATCGGCCCTCGAAGATCAGGTTTGGCTGGAAGGCCTGGTCCGTCACGGGCGGCTGCGCCACAACCCCGCCGGCCACCTGCGTGTTCTGCGAGCGCACCGCGGCGATCACGTCGCGCGGGCTCAGATTGAACGATGCCACGCGTCCCGGATCGAGCCAGATCCGCATCGAGTACTCGCGTGCCCCCAGTGGGTTGATGTCTCCTACACCATCGATGCGCTTGAGCGCATCGGACACGTTGCGGATCGCGTAGTTGGATACGTAGAGCTGGTCATAGCTCTTGTCCGGGGAGTACAGGAAGATCGTTCCCAATTGTGTGGGCGAAGACTTTCGAACCGATACGCCACTGCGCTGCACCGGCTCCGGCAGGCGTGGCGTGGCTAGCGCCACACGGTTCTGCACCAGCACCTGCGCCTTGTCCACATCGGTTCCGGGCTTGAACGTTACGGTGAGGTTCAGGCCACCGTCCGAGGTAGCCTGACTGTACATGTACATCATGTCCTCGACCCCGTTCACCTCGAGTTCGATGGGAGTCGATACCGTCTCGGACACGGTCTCGGCAGAGGCGCCGGGATAGCTGGCCTGAACGACTACGGTAGGCGGTGCAATCTCCGGATACTCGGATACTGCGAGCGAAAAATATGCAAGCCCGCCAACAATGGTCATGACAATGGACAGCACGATGGCCAGCACCGGCTGTTCGACGGAGATTCGGCCGATGTTCATGGCTTGACTCCCCTGGAAGCCTGCAGATCATCCTGCCTTGCGGCAGCGCGTGTAGTGACCTTGACCATTTCTCCTGGCCGCACGCGCTGGGCGCCTTCGACGATGACGTTCTCGCCCGCCTTCAGCCCTGTGGAGACTTCGCGCAGATTACCAAACAGTCTGCCAAGCTCGACTGGCCTGACTTCCACGGTCTGGTCCGGCTTGACGATATAGAGCACGCGTCGTGTTGCATCGGTGGCAACGGCCACATCCGGCACCAGCAGGGCCTGGTGTGCACCATTCCCCGCGACATGCGCCCGGCCGAACTGACCCGGCGTCAGTTTCAGTTGGGGATTCGCCAACCGCACGCGCTGCCTGAGCGTGCCGGTGGAGTTGTCCAGGCGGTTGTCAATAAAATTCATGCCACCGACCAGGGTCGGTTGCGTATCGCCTGGCAGGGAAATCCTGACTTCGCGAGCCGTTGCCTGGCCGCCGCCAGCATCTCGCGTATAGCGCAGGTAGCTTTGCTCATCGACATCAAAGTAGAAATCGATGGGGTCCTGCGAAACGATGGTCGTCAGCAACGTCGCACTGGTATTGCCGCCCGTGATCAGGTTTCCTTCACTCACGAGCTTGCGGCTGATCCGGCCGGACATGGGTGCGGTAATGCGAGTGAACGACAGATCGAGCTTTGCGCGGGACAAGACGCCCTCGGCACTGGCCACTTCCGCCCGCGCACCCTGTACCGCCTGCTCACGCTGGTCAAACAGGCTCCTGGCAATCGTGTTGGTACTGATCAGCACCCTGGCGCGTTCGTACTCCTGCAGACTCAGGCTCAGTTGCGAGCGTGCCCGGGCGAGCGCGCCTTCCGCCTCCGTCACAGTCGCCTGGAATGGCCGCGGATCGACGACAAAGAGAAGGTCACCCTTCTTTACAATCGCCCCATCCTTGAAGGCAATCTTCTCCAGATAGCCGCCCACGCGTGATCGGACTTCCACCGTATCGATGGCCTCGAACCGCCCGGTAAAAGTATCGACGTCGGTCACCTGCCGAACCACAGGCTGGCTCACCACCACTGCCTGGGCGGCAGGTTCGGCGGTGGCCTCGGACTTGCAGCCCGTAACGATCGCGACCACGCTCAGCGGCAGGATCGCGGCGAGTACCACCCTCTTCAACGCACCGGCGTTCAGTCGTTGCTTCATGATTTCCCCTCTTCAGAACCAGTGAGGGAGCACCGGCCAGGTACTCGCCGGATGCTCCCCTCAGCAGCCCTTCCGATATCAGACGGTTGTGGCGTGGACGTGGTTGTCGTCTTTCCGGGCAGGCGGTGCCGACACGCCCGTACGGTCCATACCAGCCAAACGTGCACCATCCGTGAAGGGGCTGACTTCGCGTGCGCCGTCAGAAAAGACATCCCGCTGGCGGGACGGATCTGCCGAAGGACCGGTACGGTCCATTCCGGCGATTTGCGCGCCATCTGTGAACATATCGACCTGGCGATTGCGGTCATCGTTGGTGTTCACGGTCGTGCGTGCCCCATCGACAAAGGGACTACGGTCCCGCAGAACATTGCCGTAACCGGCCTGCGCATGGGCTTGACTGCCGAAGAACGCTGCCAGAAGCGCGGCGGAAATCACAAGGATCTTGGTATTCATGAACATCTCCATTCGAGAAAGGTGTGGAACTTCGCATTGAGCCGCTGACACGAACATCTCCGTGTCGTCGGCATGCAGGGGTTCAACACCAGGGCTCGCGAGCCGACAGGGCGAAGTATGGACAGCGACAGTCGCGAGAAAAACCCGCGAAGGAACAGAAATGATTTGAATCCCAGGCAACAATCCGATCACCTTGATCGCGCGCACGCAGGGCAAGCCGCGCAGCCGATCGGAAGCATCGGGGCCGCGATCGTTGATCCTGGCGCAAGGATCATTTGCAGAAGCCCGGGTTTTTCGAGGCAGGAACCATGCCGACAATCGCCTCATAGCCTGACAGGTGCGATCCGACGTCGTACCGGATGGCATCACTCAGATGAGGAAAACGATCCGTCATATGGCAAACGCATTGGAAACACTGACTTCCGGCAGCTTCAGTATCGGTGTGGAGCTGCCACTGGATAACGATTGGACGCCGGCTGGCCAGGCCGCCCGCCAGCGCGATGGTCGACTGCCCGGCGAGCCTGATCTTGCACATCACGACGAATTGGCACGCCTGGCGGATCGCGCCGGCTTTCGTGCGCTCTGGGTCCGCGATGTACCGCTCTACGACCCCCAGTTCGGCGATGCCGCCCAGGTCTTCGAAGCCTTCTCCTACTTGGGATATCTGGCCGGCATCACCGATCGCATACTGCTTGGCACGGCTGCAGTCGTGCTGCCCATTCGCGATCCGCTCTTGACGCTGAAGGCGGCAAACACACTCGATCACCTTAGCAATGGCCGTCTCTTGCTTGGCGTAGCGAGTGGCGACCGGCCGGTCGAGTACCCCATCTTCGGTCGGGATTTCGAGAACAGAGGCGTCAACTTCCGGACGCAGGTATCGATGCTGCGCGACGGCGCATCTCATCTTCCTTCCGGCGTCACGCTGCTGCCACGTACGCGGGGCGCGTTGCCCTTGCTTGTCGCAGGCCTGGCACAACAGACGGCAAACTGGGTCGGACAGCACATGGACGGGTGGCTTGCCTATCCCGGCACGCCTGAAGACCATGTCCGGCGCAGCGGCTTGTGGCGCGGTGTCGCCGGCAACAAGCCCTACATCACGTTCATCCACCTGGATCTACTGGCCAACCCAGACGCACCGATGCAACGCCACCGTTTCGGTGGCGCCGTGGGGCGCAACGGCCTTGTGGCGGAGCTTCACGCCATGCGCGAGGCAGGCGTCAATCACATTGGCTTGCACTTCCGTCGCAATCAGCGGCCCGTAAAGGACGCCATGGAAGAGATCGCTGCTTACGTGCTGCCGCACTTCCATTCGGACGATCCAATTTCACGCCATGCTTTCGAGGTGGCATAACGGCATCGGGGCTTGGCCACTCACAGAACAATGCCAGCCACGGGCCACACGCTGCCCGCCCCTACTCCATCATGAAAACAACGCTCGACGAGTTACTCACATTCACCGTGGTGGTGGATTCTGGCTCCATCACCGCAGCATCCGAGCAACTCGGACAAACGGTATCAGCCGTCAGTCGCGCGCTCGGCAGGCTGGAGGACAAGCTGGCGACGACGTTGCTTCGCAGAACCACACGTCGGCTGGAGCTCACGGAGGAAGGTGCTGCCTTCCTTACACACGCTCGCCATATCCTCGAAGCCGTAGACACCGCGGAAGAACAAATGGCGATACGCAGGCTGAAGCCTGCGGGAAAGCTCCGGGTAAATGCCGCGACGCCCTTCATGCATCACGGCATCCTGCCAAGGATTGGCGAATTTCTGAAGCTATACCCGGAAATCGAACTGGAACTGAACACCAGTGATCAAATCATCGACCTTCTGGAACACCGAACAGACGTTGCCATCCGGATCGGCACACTTCGGGACTCCACGCTTCACGCAAGGTTGCTATGCACTAGCCAACTCAGGCTGCTGGCGAGCCCTGCCTATGTCAAGGCGCATGGAACCCCAAAAGATTCGGCGTCTCTCGTCAATCACCGTCTGCTGGGTTTTACGCACCCTGAATCGCTCAACCAGTGGCCAGTACGCGATGAACACGGCGATTTGCTTCAGATCGAGCCAACCATCAGGGCTTCGAGCGGCGAGACGTTGCGACTGCTGGCGCTAGCTGGCGAGGGTATCGCTTGCCTCGCCGATTTCATGACGGATGCGGATCGAGCCAAAGGGGATTTGGTCGAGCTCCTGCCGAGTCATGCTATCGAGATTCGGCAACCCATTCACGCGGTCTACTATCGAAACACACAACTATCCCATCGCATCGCGTTCTTCATTAACTATTTGAGCGAAACTCTAGCCAACAAATAGCAACAATTTCATAGAAGAATTCTGGTGACCTTCACCAGCGGCACTCGGATGACCGCGTTTCGGCCGGACCTGTCACTCGCATCAAGGTGGCCGGATGTCCCAGAAGGGTCGAGGGTGTGTGAAAACGTCCCGATCACCTAGACTGGATCAACGCATTCAGATTGGGGGCCCGGATGAAGCGATTCATAGAGGGAGAAGACCGCAAGCAAGCTACGCTGCTTCCAAAATGCCTCGATGACTTCATCGCCGAGGACAACCCCGCCAGGATCATCGACGCGTTTATTGAAGAGTTGGATCTCGAGTCGCTCGGATTCGAAGGAGCCAATCCTTCGACTACAGGTCGCCCCTCATATCATCCGGCCGTCCTGTTAAAGATCTACATCTATGGTTACCTCAACCGGATCCAGTCCAGCCGCCGCCTGGAGCGCGAATGCCAGCGCAATATAGAGCTGATGTGGCTGACCGGTCGATTGGCGCCGGACTTCAAGACGATTGCTGACTTCCGCCGGGATAACGGAACCGGCATTCGCAATGTCTGCCGACGCTTCGTAGTTCTGTGCCGCGATTTAAAGTTGTTCTCACAGGCCCTAGTTGCCATCGACGGCAGCAAGTTCAAGGCAGTCAATACACGGGACCGCAATTTCACTACCGGCAAGGTCGACAAGCGCCAGCAGCAAATCGAGGAAAGCATCCAGCGATATCTGAGCGCGCTGGAGACTGCGGATCGCACGCAGCCAGCGGAGATAGAACTCAAGACAACTCGACTGCGCGAGAAGATCGTGCAACTGCGTCAGCAGATGCATAGCCTTGAACAGATAAAGGAAGAGCTCAAGACGCTGCCAGATGGTCAGATCTCGATGACCGATCCTGATGCGCGCTCGATGGCGACGAGTGGCAAGGGCTCTGGAATGGTCGGCTACAACGTACAGATGGCCGTGGATGCCAAGCACCATCTGATCGTCGCCCATGAGGTCACCAATATTGGCAGTGATCGGGCGCAACTCAGTTCGATGGCTCGAGCCGCTCGCGATGCGATGGGTAGGACCAAGCTTAAAGCCATAGCTGATCGTGGCTACTTCAGTGCGCAGGAGATCAAGGCGTGCGCGGATACTGGCATTACTGCCATCTTGCCAAAGCCAGCAAGGTCCAGCGCGAAGGTGGGAGGTCGATTCGTTCGGGCAGACTTCATCTACGTTGCCCGAGATGATGAATATCAATGTCCCGCCGGTGAACGTGCGATATACCGCTTCACCAGAGAAGAGCATGGACTGCGGCTTCGCCGCTATTGGAGTAGTGCTTGTCCTCAGTGCACCATCCGGTCTCAATGCACGCCTAGTCCGTACCGGCGCATCTCCAGATGGGAGCATGAGGAAGTGCTGGAGGCCGTCCAGCGCCGGCTCGACAAGACGCCGGATGCAATGACGATTCGTAGGCGAACCGTCGAGCATGTCTTCGGAACCTTCAAACATTGGATGGGCTACACGCACTTCCTGACGCGCACGCTACCGAATGTAGGTACTGAAGTGAGCCTTCATATTCTGGCGTACAACCTGAAGCGCGTCCTTTGAATTCTCGGGTTCTCGAAAACAATGAAGGCCATGCGCCTGGTGGGTGCGTAAGCACTCATTTGCGCTCAAAAAATGGGCCGATGAACCCCCTCAGGGGTCCATTAGCGCCGTTCGCACCCGTTTCGACGTCGTCCCTGACCAGATTGGCCGAGAATTCGATAAGGGGGGGCTGCGCCTCGGACAGGGCGAGCAATGGTGCAATTCAAGTGACGTTTCCACACAGCCTCGGTCGTTCCGAGACGACCCCTCACCCCGCAAATCAGCGAAGAGCCTTTTCTGGCCCTTCTTTTCCGTCAAGGCCGCTTGCCGAAGCTCGCTGTCTCCTTCGTCCAGCGCCGGGCCTGTTCGCTGAGGCTGAACCCCAGGCCCGGCCGGTCCGGCACCACCATCCGCCCGTCGCGCAGTTGCAGCCGCTCGTTGAACATCGGCTCCAGCCATTCGAAATGCTCGAGCCATGGTTCGCGCGGATAGGCGGCGGCAAGGTGCAGGTGGATCTCCATCGCGAAATGCGGCGCCAGCCGCAGGCCCTTGAAATCGGCCAGGCTCATGATCTGCAGGAACGGCGTGATACCTCCCACGCGCGGGGCATCGGGCTGGACGAAGTCGCAGGCGCCGGCCGTGATCAACTGCGCGTGTTCGCCAAAGCTCGTCAGCATCTCGCCGGTGGCGATGGGCGTGTCGAGCGAGGCGGCCAGCGCCGCATGCCCTTCCATGTCGTAGGCATCGAGCGGCTCCTCGATCCACACCAGGTTGTAGGGCTCCAGCGTCCGACCCATGCGTTGCGCCGTGGCGCGGTCCCATTGCTGGTTCGCATCGACCATGAACGGGAACGCGTCGCCCAGATGTTCGCGCACGGCCTTGACGCGTCGCAGGTCCTCCGCGGTGTCGGGCTGCCCCACCTTGATCTTGATGCCGCCGATGCCGTTGTCGCGCGACTTGTCGATGTTCTTGAGCACCTGATCGAGCGGCATCGACAGATAGCCGCCGGACGTGTTGTAGCACTGCACCGAGTCACGATGGGCGCCGAGCAGCTTGGCCAGCGGCAGCCCCGCCCGCTTTGCCTTCAGGTCCCAAAGCGCCACGTCGAACGGTGCGATGGCTTGCGTGGTCATGCCGCTGCGCCCCATCGACGCCCCCGCCCATAGCAGCTTGTTGAACAATCGGCCGATATCGCTGGGATCTTCTCCGATCAGCTCGGGCGCGATTTCCTGGGCATGGGCGAACATCCCCGGGCCGCCGGCGCGTTTGGAGTAGCCGAAGCCCATTCCGGTGTGGCCATCCCGCGTGGAGATCTCCGCGAATATGAAGGCGATCTCGGTCAATGGACGTTGGCGGCCCGTCAGTACCTTGGCATCGCTGATCGGTGCGGCCAGCGGCAGGATGACCAGAGACAGGTCGATGGAATCAATGCGGTCTGAAGTGGACATGGTTTGCGAGAGAAGGAATGAACGTTACTCGGCCTTGATGCCGGCGGTCTGGATTACCTTGGTCCAGCGATCCGTTTCCGCCTTGATGAAGGAGGTGTAGTCGTGCGAGTTGGAAGCCACGACTACAAAGCCGTTGGCTTCGAGCTTGTCCCGCACGGCGGGTTGCCTGAACGAGGCGACCATCGCCGCCTCGAGCTTGTCGACGATCGGCTTGGGCGTACCCTTCGGCGCTGACAGACCCACCCACGACACCGCCGTGAAGCCGGGGAAGCCCGATTCCGCCACGGTGGGGACATCGGGGAACAGCACATTGCGTTGCTCGCTCGTGACAGCCAGTGCGCGCAGCTTGCCCGCCTTGACATACGGCAGCACCGCATCCTGATTGACGAACATGGTCGGGATCTGCCCGGCAAGCACATCGGTCAGCGCCGGGCCACCACCGCGATACGGAATGCCCACCATATCGAGTTTGGCCGTCTGCCGCAGCAGTTCCATCGCCAGATGGCCCGAGGAGGCATTGGTCACGCCGTAGTTGACCTTCCCCGGGTTGGCCTTCACGTAGGCGATGAATTCCTTGAAGGTCTTGGCCGGAACGGATGGATTGACCACCAGCACATTCGGCCCCGATTCGAGCTGCGAAATGTGGATGAAGTCTTTCGAGGAATCGTAGTTGGGCTTGGGCGTCATGCCGTGGGCGATGGCATTGCTGCCGATGCCCGAGAGCAGCAGCGTGTAGCCGTCGGCCGGTGCCTTGGCCGCTTGCTCCGCACCGATGGTGCCGCCCGCGCCTCCCTTGTTTTCCACGATGAACGGCTGCTTCAGCGCCTTGCCGAGCTGGTCGGCGATCAGGCGCCCCATGATGTCGCTGGTGCCACCAGCGGGGAATGGCACGATGATCCGCACGGGGCGGGAAGGCCAGTTATCGGCAGCCTGCGCGAATGCGCCAGGCAGTGTGCAAAGCGTGGCGACGGCCGTGACCGTGCACGCCGCGAGAAATCCTCTGCGGTGCAGCATGTTGTCTCCTGATTGTGAATGGCCCGCTTTGTGAAGGCTCTTGCGGCGCGGGCCCGATGTCGAAAACGGTTCCGCGCTAGTCGACCACCCCGATCGGCCAGGGCACGAATTCATTGAGGCCCACGCCCTGCGCTTCGCTCCGGGTCGCTTCGCCGGACGCGTGGCGCAGGATCTGCGCAAAGATGCGCTCGCCCATTTCCGCGATGGTGGCGTCGCCGTCAATCACGACGCCACAGTTGATGTCCATGTCGTTGACCATGCGCGTGTACATGGGCGTGTTGCTGGCCAGCTTGATGGTCGGCGCGGGCACGGAGCCAAAGCACGAACCGCGGCCCGTCGTGAAGCAGATCAGATTGGCGCCACCGGCGATCTGGCCCGTCGCGGAAACCGGGTCGTAACCGGGCGTGTCCATGAAGACCAGGCCATGCTGGGTCACGGGTTCTGCATAGCGATAGACTTCCATCAGCGGCGCATTGCCGCCCTTCTTCGCGCCACCCAGGCTTTTTTCCAACACATTGGCCAGGCCGCCGGCATTGTTGCCGGGGCTCACGCGGCCATTGATCTGCGTGTCGCGGCCCTTGTTGTAGTCAAGCCACCAGTCGATGCGTGCCACCAGCTTCTTGCCGACCTCGGGCGTCACCGCGCGCGCGGTCAGCGTGTGCTCGACGCCAAAGATCTCGGAGGTCTCGGACAGGATCGCCGTGCCGCCGTGCCGGATCAGGATCTCCATCGCGGCACCCAGCGCGGGATTCGCGGACAAGCCCGAGAAGCCGTCCGAGCCGCCACATTGCATGCCGATCATGATGTGCTCGGCGGACACCGGCTCGCGTCGTGCCGTTTCAGCCTGCGGCAGCATCTCGCGCACCAGTTCCACGCCTGCCGCGATGGCGCGACGCGTGCCGCCCGCATCGGCGATGTTGAGTGTTTTCAGCATCGGGCCGGTCTGCAACTGCTGATGCGCGAGGAAGTCGTCAAGGTCGTTGTGTTCGTCGCCGAGTGCGATCACGAGCGCGCCCGCGGTATTCGGGTGGCGGATGTAGCCACCGAGCGTGCGGCGCAGCAGATCCATCGGTTCCCCGCTGCGCTCCATGCCCGCCCCCTGCTCGTGGATGTAGGGCACCACGCCGTCGACGTGCGGGAAGCCACGCAATGCCTCGGCATCGAACGAGCTGGCGATCTTGCGTGCAACGGTGGCGCCGCCATGGCCCACCACGAAGATGCCGATATAGTTGCGCGTGGCCACCCGCCCATCGGCGCGCACGATACCCTGGAACGTCGCACGCTCCGCCTGCGGCACGACGTCCGTGGCGCGATAGTCCATCCCGTGGCGGTAGTCCTTCTCCAGGTCGCCAAACGCAATGTTGTGGCTGTGCATCCAGGTGCCCGGCGGCAGATCTTCCGTCGCAAAGCCGATCACCGTGTTGTATTTCAGGACCGGCTCGCCCCTCGCGATGAAGCGCGCGGCAATCTTGTGGCCCGACGGCACGTCATGCAGCGTAATCAGGTTCTCGGACGGAACGGGCGTTCCGGCGGGAACCTCCATGCGGGCCACCACGACATTGTCGAGAGGGTCGAGCCGGATGAAGGGATTGCGGTTGGTGTTCATGATGTTGGCGAATATCGGTGGCGTGGCGGCGGACGTGGTGGTGGCGATCATGCGAGCACACCGATAGGCAAGGGGACGAACTCGTTCTCCCCCACCCCAAGGTCTTCGCTGCGCGTCTGTTTTCCCGATGCGTGCGCAAGAATCTCGGCGAAGATGCGCTGCCCCATGGCCTCCACGGAGATCGCCCCGTCGGCAACGGGCCCGCAGTCGATATCGAGATCGTCTTGGAACTTCGCATACAGCGCACTGCTGTCCGCCAGCTTCAGCGTGGGCGTTGGCAAGGCACCAAACGCCGTGCCCGTGGCGGTGGTCACGCAGATCAGGTTGGCGCCCGCGGCGACCTGGCCCGTCGCGGATACCGCAACATAGGCCGGCGCATCCATGAAGACGAGTCCGTGCGACGTGACCGGCTGCGCGTACGCGGTAACCGCTTCCAGCGCGGTGTGGCCGGCGCGTTGCAGGCCGGCAGCGGCGATCCCGGCCGAGCGCGTACTGGCCGGCTTCAGTCGTGTGTCGCGGCCCGCGTGATAGCTGCGCCACCAGTCGACACGCGCCTGCAACGCCGCTGCAACTTCCGCCGACGCAGCGCGTGCAGCCAGGTCCGCGCCACTTTGCACGACATCGGCGGTGCCAGAGAGCAGCGCCGTGCCGCCGACGGCCACCAGCAGATCCACGGCGGCACCCAGTGCGCGATCGGCATGCGTGGCAACGGTGCCTTCGCGGCCAGCCGTTTGCAGGCCAACCGTCAGATACGCCGCCGACACCGGTTCGCGGCGGCAGTCGTCTGCAATGGGCAGCATCTGCTGGATCGCGGCGATCCCCGCCTCGATCGTATTCGCCGTACCGCCCAGCTCCTGCATCACCAGCGTCTTGAGCAAGGGGCCGGCTACCAGTTTCTCCTGCTCCATGAAGCCATAGATACTGTTGCGCTCGCAGCCCAGGGCGATCACGAGGCCGCCGGCGATGTTGGGATTGCGCAGCGTGCCGGCGATGGTCCGGCGCAGCAGGTCCATCGGTTCACCGGTCATCTCCATGCCACAACCAATTTCATGGACGAATGGCACGACGCCATCGACATTGGGAAAGGTGGCAAGGCGCGCTTCGGCGAACCAGTCGGCGATCTTGCGGGCCACGGTCGCGCCGCAGTTGCCAACCACGAACACGCCCAGGTAGTTGCGGGTGGCCACGCGGCCGTCGGCCCGCACGATGCCGTCGAACGTGGCCTGCTTCACCGTATCTGCCTGGAGGATGAAATCTGACTGCATGGGTGTCTCGCGATGTCCGTCTTGTCGTGTTCCCGTGGGTCGACACGGCGGCAGACGATTCTCTGTGGATCTGTCGTGCTTCCATTCTTCGAGAAGCTCACGGACAATACAAGCCGTCCGCACGCCCGGCGCGCAGCGCGTCCCAGCCATTGGGACGGAATGCCCGGTCGGCACGGCAGACCCGACGGGAACGACACTTTCCGCATCGCACCACAGACTCCATGCCTACCGATTCGCCCTCGCACACCAGCGGCAGCAAGATGATCGACGTGGCCCGGATGGCCGGCGTGTCGCGTGTCACGGTATCCCGCGCCATCAGCCACCCCGAGCTCGTATCGCCCGAAACGCTCGCGCAAGTGCAGGCGGCCATCGCCCAACTCGGCTACGTGCCGAACCTCAATGCAGGAAGCCTGGCCACGCGTCGCTCGCGCATCATCGGCGCCATTGTTCCCACGCTGTCGAACGCATGGTTCGCGGAGACCATGGATGGGCTGGGTGAGGTGCTCGAGGCACGCGGCTACCAGTTGCTGCTGGGGCAGTCGCGCTACCGCGACGCCGGCGAGGAGGCGCTGATCGATACCTTCATCGGCCGTCAGGTCGATGCACTGGTCCTGACAGGTGTCGACCATGGCGACGCGGTGCGGAGAAAGCTGCGGGCCTTCGGCAAGCCGGTGGTCGAGACCTGGGACCTGACCGATGACCCCATCGACATGGTGGCCGGGTTCTCGAACGAAGGCGCGGGGGCGGCTGTGGCGCGGTATCTGGCGGAACGCGGCTATCGGCATCTCGGCTTTCTCGGCGCACACGAACATCGCGCCAACAAACGGCTGGCAGGCTTCCGCAGCGAAGCGGCCAGACTGGGCCTGCCCGACATCGACGCCGAGGTGGTGGCGCCCCCTTCGACCATCGACGATGGCGCACGGATGCTACGGGTGCTGGTGGCACGTTCCCCCGAACTGCGGGCTGTGTATTGCAGCAATGACACCCTCGGCGTTGGCGCCCTGCTGGCATGCCGCCAGGAAGGCTGGGCCGTTCCAGGGCGGATGGCCGTGGTGGGCTTCTCGGACCTGGCCATCGCTTCGGCAAGCCAGCCTGCGCTATCGAGCGTGCGGGTGCAGGCGCGTGAAATGGGCCGGCAGGCAGCGCGCATGCTGCTCGCCCGCCTTTCCGATGTTGCCGACACACCGATGCCCGCAGTAGCCGATCTCGGCTTCAGCGTGATCGGCCGCGAAAGCAGCTAACGCCCGCCTGGCGACTCGCGCCAGCCTCAGGCCCTGCCCGGCGTCGACCAGGCACCGGCGGCCTGCAAGAGGCCACGCGTATACCCGAGCGCAAACGACATGAAGCGCTCACGGTTCTCGTCGAGGTCTGAAACCGGCACGTGATCGGGACACAGCGGGCCCTGATAGCCGCCGCGCTGATAAGCCTTGATGGCCTGGAACATATCCACATCGCCTTCGTCGGGAAACACTTCCTGGAAGTCCAGGTATCCGCCACGAATATTGCGAAAGTGGACCATGAAGATGCGGCCCGTCGACGCAAACTCCTCGATCACCGGAATCATCGCCTCGCCGGGCTCCGTGAACATCTCGGCCACGGTGCCCTGGCAGAAATTCAGGCCGTGGTTCTTGCTCGGGCTCAGCGCCAGGAACTTGCGGATGCCGTCGGCCGATCCCACCACGTGCTCGATACCGTTCAGCCCACCCACCGGATAGGCGGGATCATGCGGATGGCAGGCCAGTCGCACGCCAGCGCGATCCGCTGCCGGCACCAGACCCTCCACCAGGAACTCGATGGCGTCCCAGCCGGCCTTTTCCGTCACCGGCGGCACATCGCGCGCCATCTTCTGGCCGCACAACATTGCACTCCGCGCATCCCCCTCTTCCTGGTTGGTGGGATAGCCCACTCCCCAGTACGAGTGCTTGCGATCCTCCTCCGGCGAATATTCGGCATAGACAAAGCCCGAGTTCCGTGCGCCCCCTCGGCCCGGCTTCAGGCCCGTGCGCGTGATGCCCACCATCTGCACGTTGTACTTGAGGCACGTGATGCCCGCGTCGGCGGCCTTCTGGATGTTCTGCGCCAGTACATCACGCTGCTTGCGGGCGCTGTCGAGATCCACCAGCGCGTCGAGCAGGATCGATTCCACGTCCAGTGCGAACACATCGAGCCTGAGACCGAAGCTCTCCACCCACTTGCGATAGTCGGCCAACTTCGACGCGTCCCACGCGCTGACCCCGCCGGACGCCGAGACAAGGTCGGTGCCGCGATTGTCGAGCACCACGCTTTCCACGCCGAGCTGCGTGGAAAGCGTGAGGCGTCGCGCATCGGGGTTGAGCAATTGTTCGCTGATATACATGAGACGTCTCCGTTACTTCCGTTAGCGGGTTGGTGGGGGAACGCGTCCCCGGGCCAGCCACAAATCTTCAAATGAACACGTGTTCATTGTTGCCGCTACGGGCTGGAGCGGCAAGGAGCGCTGGCAGCACCCTCTGCTGCGAGGGCGCCGTTTGTCCCACTGTGTGGGACGCTTTCCAATGCTCGGCGAATCCAGCCTTTCCCGATGTGCACGTGTTCACTACGATGCGGCCAGGTAGCCCGAAACAGCATGTCACGGGCACGACAAGATCTATTCGGAGACGCTGTATGTCCGCTTCACATCACCCGGCTGCCCCTAAAGCCGGCTTCCATCGCTACATCACCCTCGCGCTGATCACCATCGTGCTGGCACTGAGCACAGGCGACCGCGCCACGCTGTCGGTGGCCGGTCCGCATATGTCGAAGGATCTTGGTCTGGACGCCGTGCAGATGGGCTGGTTGTTTTCTTCGTTTGCCTGGGCCTATGTGCTGAGCCAGGTGCCAGCCGGCTGGCTGGTCGATCGCATCGGCGCGAAGGCAGCGATCACGGCCGGCCTCCTGCTCTGGTCGGCCACCACCTTGCTGATGGGTGCCGTCCACTGGTTCAGCTTCGCGTTTGCCGCGCTGCTGGTGCTGCGCTTCCTGCTCGGTGCGATGGAGTCTCCGGTGGGCCCGGCCTCTGGGCGCGTCATCGCCGCGTGGTTCCCGGCATCCGAGCGAGGCGTGGCAGGCGCCATCTTCAACAGCGCCCAATACCTTTCACTGGTCATCTTCACACCGCTGATGGGCTGGCTTGACCACCAGTTCGGCTGGAACCACATCTTCACGGTGATGGGTGGCCTGGGCATCCTGCTGGCGCTGGTCTGGATGCGCAAATATTTTTCGCCAGCCGAGCATCCACGCGTGTCGCCAGCGGAAATCGCACATATCGAGGCGGGTGGCGCACTGGTCCACCTCGGCGGCAAGCGCAGCAGCGATACAGCCGCGCCGCGACTGGGCGATCTCGGGCAACTATTTCGCAGCCGGATGCTGGTGGGCATCTTCATTGCGCAGTACTGCATCACGTCGATCACGTGGTTCTTCGTGTCGTGGTTTCCGAGCTATCTGGTCAACGGGCGCGGCTTCTCGATCCTGCAAGCGGGCTTCGTTGCCGCCGTGCCGGCCATCTGCGGCTTCATCGGCTGCGTCTCCACGGGTTTTGTTTCGGATGCACTGCTGCGTCGCACGGGTTCGCTCACGCTCGCACGCAAGCTGCCGATCACCGTGGGCCTGCTGCTAAGCGCCAGCATGATCGCCTGCAACTACGTCAATACCGACTGGCTGGTGATCGCGCTGATGAGTCTCGCGTTCTTCGGCAAGGGCTTCGGCTCGCTCGGCTGGACTGTCGTGGCCGACACGGCGCCGGCGCGTATCGTCGGCAGCACGGGCGGCGTGTTCAATGCCGTGGGCAACGTGGCGGGCATCGTCACGCCAATCGTCATCGGCTACATCATTGCCGAGACGCACTCGTTCAACGGCGCGCTGGTCTATGTCGGCGCCCACGGCCTCATCGCGATCCTCTGCTACTGGCTCGTGGTAGGCCGCATCGAGCGCATGGAGTTGGCCGGGGAAGCTGCCCCGCGCAGGCCGGACTCATCCCCTCAGCGAGTCCATGGCTTCGGCGCTACGGCCACCGACGCCAAATCGTCCGCATGACGCGCAACCGAGAACATCATGGCTGAACTGAAGACGCTGCGCAGCGAGCGCTGGCTTGGGCGAGACGACTTTCGTACCTTCAATCATCGCTCCCGCGTGATGCAGATGGGCTACGACAAGAAGGATTGGGAAGGCAAGCCGGTCATTGCGATCCTGAACAACTGGTCGGACTACAACCCCTGCCACATGCATTTCAAGCACCGCGTGGAGGAGGTCAAGCGCGGCGTCCTGCAGGCGGGCGGATTTCCCCTCGAAATTCAGACGGTATCCCTGGGCGAGAACCTGATCAAGCCATCCGCCCTGCTCTATCGCAACATGCTGGCGATGGAAGTCGAGGAAATGATTCGCGCCTATCCGGCCGACGGCGTGGTGCTGATAGGCGGTTGCGACAAGACTACGCCCGCGATGCTGTTGGGCGCCACCAGCGCCAACCTGCCGAGCATCTTCCTGCCGGCCGGGCCGATGCTGCGCGGCAACTGGGGTGGAAAGACGCTCGGCTCCGGCTCCGATGCGTTCAAGTACTGGGACGACAAGCGCGCCGGCATCATCAGCAACGATGAATGGGACGCCATCGTCGGTGGCATCGCCCGCAGCCACGGCACCTGCATGACGATGGGCACGGCCAGCACCATGACCGCGATTGCCGAGGCGCTTGGCATGACACTGCCCGGTGCCTCGTCGATCCCCGCCGTTGACGCCAGTCACCAACGCATGGCCACCAACGTGGGCCGGCGCATCGTCGAGATGGTGGCCGAGGACCTCCGCCCCTCGCGCATTCAAACGCGCGACGCCTTCCTGAACGCGATTACGGTAGCCATGGCGATGGGATGCTCCACCAACGCCATCATCCATGTCATTGCCCAGGCGCGCCGCGCCGGCCACGACATCGGCCTGAACGATTTCGACCGTATCAGCCGCGAGATTCCGGTCATCGCCAATGTCAGGCCCAGTGGCACCAGCCAGTATCTGATGGAGGATTTCTACTATGCGGGTGGGCTGCCGGCGCTGATGAAGACGCTGGGCGCGTACCTGCGCACCGATGCATTGACCGTGACTGGCAAGTCGATCGGTGAAAACATCGCCGATGCGCGCGTCTTCAACGATGACGTGATTCGCCCACTTGGCAACCCGGTCTATGCGGAAGGGTCACTGGCTGTACTGCGTGGCAACCTTGCACCCGACGGCTGCGTGATCAAGCCGAGCGCGATGAGCGAGAAGTTCCTCGTCCATCAGGGGCCGGCCATTGTCTTCGACGACTATCCCAGCCTGAAAGCCATGCTCGAAGACGAGCACGCCGACATCACCGCGGATCATGTGATCGTCTTGCGCAATGCTGGCCCCAAGGGCGGCCCCGGCATGCCCGAGTGGGGCATGATTCCGATCCCCCAAAAGCTCCTGAAGCAGGGAGTGCGCGACATGCTTCGCATTTCCGATGCACGCATGAGCGGCACGAGTTACGGCGCCTGCGTCCTGCACGTGTCGCCCGAAGCGTTTGTCGGTGGGAACCTGGCGCTCGTGAAGACCAGCGACCTCATCGCGATCGATGTGCCAAACCGACGCATCGAGCTCAGGGTTTCGGACGAGGAACTGGCACGGCGCCGCGCGACGTGGGAACCACCAAAGCCTCGTTTCGGACGCGGCTACGGATGGATGTTCACCGAGCACATTCTCCAGGCTGACGAAGGGTGTGACATGGACTTCTTGCAGACATCGTTTGGCGAAACCGCGGGCGAACCGGACATTTTCTAGATTCGCCACATCCCATACGCGACTCGCATCAATCCCGAAAGGCAAAGACCTCCCGATGGAGAGGAGGTCTCGTCAGGGCCGCGTCAGGCGGCAGCGCGTTCCTCGTAGAACGGATAGTCGATGTAACCGACGTCCATACCGCCAAAGAACGTGTCGCGGTCGTAGTGGTTCAGTGGCAGCCTGCGGCGCAGCCGTTCGGGCAGGTCGGGGTTGGCAATGAAGTGGCGACCGAATGCCACCAGGTCGGCGTCGCCCGCGGCGATGATCGCTTCGGCGTTGTCGCCGTTGAAGCCTCCTGCGGCGATGATCGTCCCGCTATAGAACTTGCGGATGAGTTGCGAGGCCACGGGGTTCGGGTTCCTGGATTCGTCGTCGGATTCCCCGCGCACACGCGGCTCGATCAAGTGCAGATAGGCGAGATCGAGCTTGCCCAGTTCGGTGGCCACGTAGGTGAACAGGCCTTCGGGGTCGCTATCGGACATGTCGCCAAACGAGCCGCTCGGGCCCAGGCGCACCGCAACCCGGTCACTACCCCAGACAGTGATCAGTGCCTGCGTGACCTCGAGCAGGAAGCGCGCGCGGTTCTCGAACGAACCGCCATAGATATCCGTGCGCTTGTTGCTGCCGTCCTGCAAGAACTGGTCGAACAAGTAGCCATTGGCGCCGTGTATTTCCACGCCGTCGAATCCGGCTTCAAGGCCGCGCTCGGCGGCGCGACGGAAGCTTTCAACGAGCTCCGCAATTTCCTCGATCCCCAGTGCACGATTCGGCGTGGTGGGCGTCCAGCCCGACTTTGTATAGGCCACGCCGCCGTGAGAAATGGTCGATGGGCCTACCGGCTGGGCACCGTCGGGCTGTACTTCGGAATGCGACTGGCGACCTGCATGGTATAGCTGCAGGAAAATCTTGCCGCCCCTGGCATGCACGGCTTCCGTGACCAGCCTCCAGCCGGCAATCTGGCTGTCGTCATAGAGACCTGGTGCGCCAAGGTAGCCGTTGCCATTGGGAGCAGCGATAGTCGCCTCACCGATCAGAAACGCCCCAGGTGAGGTGCGCTGGGCATAGTACTCGGCCATGAGCGGGCCGGGGATCGCACCCTCCTCTGCGCGCATGCGTGTGAGCGGCGCCAGCACGACGCGGTGCTTGAACTCGTAGGCACCAACCTTGACAGGTGTGAACAGCCTGGACATCGATAACTCCTGCTTGTGATGGAATGGACGTGCGTGCCAGGGGCACGCGACAAGGACAATGTACGCAAGGATGGAAGGCTGAAAATCTCGGTCCGGCTCCGAACACTTCGGACTTCCGTGTCCGAAATCGGGATGCAGATCAGCCCGGGGACAATGGCGAGTGGCGAGGCAATGGTGGCCATCAAACCGGCGTGCCCGGCGATGGGTCCGGGCATTTCAGACAGAAAATTCCAAAGTGGAGATGTGCCGGCGAAGTACGACCGGCCGCCGCGAGTCCCCTTTGCAGGGATCAGCCAGCGGAGCGCGACTTTGCAGCCTTGCGTTCCGTCGCGCTGTCCGGGAACAGGTGCTTTGCCATGTAACTGACAAACACCCGGATCTTCGGCGACAGATGTCGGCCGGATGGCCAGACCGCACGAAACGCCTTGCGGTCGGTGGCATAGTCGGGCAGCACCGGCACCAGCCGGCCATCGGCGAGTTGCTGCCGCACGAGGAAGTTCGGGATATAGGCGAGGCCGAGTCCCTGTTCGGCAAACGCGATCAGCGGCTCGACGGTATTCGCGGTAAGCAGCGGTGGCAGGTCCATTTCCAGCACGTTGTCGCCGTCGCGCAGCAGCCAGCGATCGACCTTGCCGGTCGATGGGAAGCGATGCAGCAAACAGGCGTGCTTGCGCAGATCGTCCGGCACCTTGGGTACGCCGCGTCGCGACAGGTACACGGGTGACGCCACGATCAACGGCGTGTAGTAACCGAGCGCGCGCGTCATCAGCCTGGAATCCGTGGCTTCGCCGGTGCGGATCACCACATCGAACCCCTCGTCAATCACATTGACCATGCGGTCCGAAAAATCGAGTTCGAGCCGTATGTCGGGATAGTCGCGCACGAATGAACTGAGTACCGGCGACAGCAAGGTCTCGACCAGTGGAATGCTCACACGCAGCCGCCCTTTCGGGGAGGACGCCGCAGACAATTCCGACTCCGCGGCCTCAAGCTCATCGACGATGCGCAGGCAACGGCTCAGGAATAGCTGCCCCTCCGGCGTCAGCGTAATGCTGCGCGTGCTGCGATGAAACAACCGGACACCGAGCCGCTTTTCCAGCCGCGAAATGGCCTTGCCCACGGCTGACGACGAGATGCCCAGTTGCCTGCCTACTTCGCTGAAATTGCGAAGCTCCGCAGCCCTGACGAAGGCATCGACGGATCCAAGTCTGTCCATGGCGCATTAGGTATGGGTTATCGGAGGATTGGCTGCCTTCGTCCAGGCAATCCCGTGCTCAACCGGCAGCCATCCTCTCGTTGAACTCGTTGAAGTCCAGGCGTGCTCGTTTGGTCCCGGATTGGCGCGCATGTTCACGGCGGGGCCCACCAGTACTTCGTTGGATTCTGCGCCCAGTTGTTCGGAGTCAGCGCGGAAAGCTGTTCCCGAACATGGGCAGGCCGCTTTTCGATTCGGCCTCCCCTGCCTCGTCCTGCAACACATCCCAATGCTCGGCGAGCACGCCATCGGCAATCCGCAGGATGTCGGCGGCGATCCAGGCGACGGGACGGCCATGGCCGGAGAAGCGCCCGTGGATGATCACGTAGTCGCCATCCGCCGCGATCACGCCGGGCTCGTACCGCAAGGTCGGTGGCAGGGTCTTGATGAGGTTGAACAGGCCGTCGCGGCCCGGTTCGATATGCGCGCTGTGCTGGATGTAGTCGGGCGACCAGAATCGTTCGGCGGCGGCGTAGTTGCGTTGATTGAAGAGCGTGTCGAACGCTTCGCGCACGAGCGCCTTGTTGGCGGCTTCGGTGGTAGTGGTCAAATTGTTTCTCCTGAGGGGTGGGTGCCGTGGCGGCGCGTCTGGACTGCGCGCCCACCCAAACACAATGGTGATCAACATTGAGTCTTGTCGACCAAGCCTGAAAAGTCAAGGTCGATCACCATTGTCTTTCCCGAGGACGGCTATACTTGAGATGACAACCGCACAAAGGAGCATTCAGCGATGGGCGTGTCAAAACAGCAGGCGGTGGAGAACCGAAAGGCCATCCTTGCCGCGTCGGAGAAGTTGTTCCGTGAACACGGAATCGATGGTGTCGGCCTGAGCGCACTAATGAAGGCCGCCGGCTTCACCCAGGGTGGCTTCTACAACCACTTCGAATCGAAGGAGGCGCTAGCGGCCGCAGTCGTGGCGACTGCGATGGACAAGGCGAACCACGATCTGCAGGAAGCCATCGCAGCGCCCATTGCACCGGGCGGCAACCGTTTGAGGCGACAGGTCGACTTTTACCTGTCCGGCACGCATTGCAGTGATATCGAGCAAGGGTGCGCGATCGCCGGCCTCACCGCGGACGTCCGCCGGCTAGGCCACGAGGCGCAAGCGCACTTTGCGAATGGCTTGCAGGCGATGTTCGAAACCTTGACGGGGCTCGTCGCGGCGCAGCACGCTGAAAGCGGAGACACCCAGGAAGCGCGCCGGGAGGCCATCGCGTTCTACAGCGAGATGGTGGGTGCGCTCATCCTGTCCCGGGCGATTTCCAGCGCCGACCCCCAGCTCGGAGCGGAAATACTGAACGCGAGCCGTGAGATGCTTATCAGGAATTTCGCGCTGGATGCGGAACAGGGCGAGCACCGCCATCGAACAGCGAAAGGCTGACCAATGGCGTGAACGTCCATGCCAGGACTATGAGGATAGGCAGCGCACGCGCGGACGGGAACAAAGGAATCCGCATGCCGATATACCGGCGCAGCCGATAACTAATACCAGAATCATTCCTTCAGTACAGAAGGTCATGGCGCTTATCGTGAGACCCGCCCTCTCAATCGATAAACGCCCCGATGACCCTGCGCCTCAATCCCGCACGCCGCGCCGCCATGCGCCAGATTGGCCGATATGGCCTCGGTGCCGCCGCGCTGTTCTCGACGTTCCACGCGTCGGCCGCCACACGTCCCGATGTGATCCGCATTGGTGTGGCGCAACCCGCCACGGGCACACCGCCGACGTTCGCGGGCAGCTCGCTGTCAATTGCCCACGCCAAGGGTTGGTTCGAGGAGGCGTTCAAGCCGGCCGGGACCAAGGTCGAGTGGTTCTTCTTCAAGGGCGCTGGCCCCGCGGTCAATGAAGCGCTGACCAATCGCCAGCTAGACTTCGCGCTGCAGGGCGACCTGCCGTCGATCGTGGCACGCGCCGCCGGCCTCAAGACGCGGCTCGTGCTGGCCACGGGCGTGCGTTCGAATATCTATATCGGCGTGCCGCCGGACTCCCCGCTGAAGACCGTTGCCGATCTGCGCGGCAAGCGCGTGTCGCTGTTCAAAGGCACCAATATGCATCTGCCGGCGCTGCGTCTGCTCGAGGCCAACGGGCTCAGCGACAAGGACCTGCGCCTGCTGAACCTGGACACCGCCGGCTATCTGGCCGCGCTGAGCACGCGCGATATCGATGCGGCGATCGGCGCGATGGACATCCTGCGGCTCCGTGACAAGGGCGCCGTGCGCATCCTCTATACCAGCAAGAACCAGTCGCCGATCTACACGCGGCAGAGCCACGTGCTGGTGACCGAAGACTTCAGCACCCGCTACCCCGAAGCGACGCAGCAGTTCGTCAAGACCGCCGTCGAAGCCGCACGCTGGGCGTCCGACGAATCCCATCGTGAAGAGGTGCTGCGCACCTGGGCGCGCGCGGGTACGCCCTACGAGCACTGGAAAGAGGACTTCGACGGCGAGCCGCTACGCGTCCGACTCAATCCGAACTTCGACCCGTTCCTGGTCTCGCGCTACAAGGACGCCAGCGAGCAGGCGTTCCGCTTTCGCCTGAGCCGCGCACGATTCGATGTCGACCAATGGATCGACCAGCGCTACCTCCGGGCCGCGCTGGACGACCTGCGTCTGCAGAGCTACTGGCCGATCTATCAACCAAACGGCAAGATCCTCGGAGCATAACCATGGCGGCCAACCCCATCGCGCTCGAAGCCCCCTACGACTTGCCGGCGCCCGCACAGGCGCCGGCACGTCATCGCCGCTGGCTCGCGGACGCCGTGCTGGCGTGGCCCGTGCCGCTGGCCCTGCTGGCGATCTGGTATATCGCCGCGCGCTACGAGTGGGTGCCGCCACAGGTACTGCCCACGCCCGAGGCGGTGGCGCAGACCTTCGGCGAGCTGTATCGCAGCGGCGAGCTCTGGGCGAACCTCCAGGTCAGCGCGTTGCGCGTGGCCGGTGGCTTTGCAGTGGGGCTCGCAGGGGGTCTGACGCTGGGTGCGGCAATGGGCCTGTCGCCGCGTTTTCGCGACTACGTCTATCCGACGTTCAAGGCATTCAGCCAGGTGCCGGTGCTGGGCTGGTTGCCACTGCTGATGCTGCTTGTGGGCATCGACGAGGCGCTCAAGATCATTCTGATCGCCAAGGCGGCACTCGTGCCGATCGCCATCAATACCTTTAAAGGCATCCACAACGTCCCAGTGCGCTACCTGGAAGTCGCGCGCGTGCTCAGGCTGACGCGCTGGCAAACGCTGTCGCGCGTGGTGTTCCCCGCCGCGGCGGCGCCGGTCTGGAATGGCGTGCGCTATGGCCTGACGCACGCATGGCTGGCCCTCGTGGTCGTGGAGCTGCTCGCATCGTCCGAGGGACTTGGCTACATGATTGTCTACGGCCGCCAGCTGTTTCAGCTCGATATGGTGATTTCCGCCGTGATCGTGGTTGGCATCGTGGGGTTCGCGCTCGACAAGAGCCTGGCACTCGCGGAACGCGCCGTGCTGCGTTGGCGAAAGCCTGGCTTCTGAGGAGCCCCGGTCATGCAGGAAGTTCAGAAAGCTCGCAAAGCTCGTATTCCTCGTATTCCTCGCGCGCTGCGCGGATGGGTGCTGCCGCTGGTCCTGCTTGCGCTGTGGTGGGCCGCCGTGGCGTTCGGCTGGTCGACCTCGCCGCTGCTGGTACCGGTCTCGAAAGTGTGGACCACCGCGGTCGACCAGGTCGGCAGCGGCAAGCTGTTCGGGGCGCTGCAAGCAAGCCTGTGGCGCGATCTGGTTGGCTTTGCCATCGGCGCCACGGCCGGCCTGGCGTTCGGTGCCGCGCTGGGCCTCTCGCGTCTGTTCGAAAAGCTCGTCGGCCCCACCTTCCATACCGTGAAGCAGATCTCGCTGTTTGCATGGATTCCGCTGATCTCGGTCTGGTTCGGCCTTGGCGATGCGGCCAAGGTGGTGTTCCTGTCGCTCGCCGCGCTCTTTCCGGTGGTGCTCAATACCTTCGAGGGCATACGCGCGGTACCGGCGGACCTGCTCGAAGTGGCGCGCGTATTGCGCTTTACACGCCGGCAGACATTCTGGCGCGTGGTGCTGCCGTCCGCGTCGCCCTCGATCTTTGCCGGCATTCACCTCGGACTCATCTATGCGTGGCTGGCCACGCTCGGCGCGGAGTACCTGCTCGTCGCCGGCAAGGGTATCGGCAACACGATGATCGACGGCCGCGAGAATTTCTGGATGGATCTCGTGATCTTTGGCGTGATCGTGGTGGGCCTGGTCGGCTTCACGCTGAACTGGATTGCCGCACGCATCGAAGCCTATCTGTTGCGCTGGCGCGGCCGCTCCGTCGCGGCTGCCTGAATCTTTCAACCGGAGTTGTCATGCCCCACGCCGGCACCCTCAATATCACGCATTTGCACAAGCAATACGAAGTCAATGGCAAGGCACTGCCTGTTCTCGACGATATCTCGCTGTCAATCGCCCCCGGCGAATTCGTGAGCATCGTCGGCGCGAGCGGCTGCGGCAAGTCCACGCTGCTGCGGCTCGTGGCGGGCCTCGAGGACGACTATCGCGGCGAGATCCGCGTGGATGGCCGTCGCGTGGTGGGCACCAGCCTGCAGCGCGGCATCGTGTTCCAGGAGCATCGGCTGTTTCCGTGGCTCACGGTGTCGCAAAACATCGCGCTGGCGCTGATCAACAGCAAGATCAGCGAAGGCGAGAAGTTCCGCATCGTGCATGCGCATATCGAGCTCGTCGGTCTCAACGGTTTCGAGAATGCCTATCCATACCAGTTGTCGGGCGGCATGTCGCAGCGCGTGGCCATTGCACGCGCGTTGGTCACGCGGCCGGACATCCTGCTGCTCGACGAGCCATTTGGCGCGCTCGACGCCTTGACGCGCGCGCATCTGCAGCAGGAACTGCGCCGGATCTGGCAGGCGGAGGGCATCACGATGATCCTGGTCACCCAAGATGTGGAAGAGGCCGTGTTTCTTGGCGATCGGGTCGTGGTCATGGAACCTCGGCCCGGCCGCATCCGCCGCATCCTTCAAGTGGAACTGCCGCATCCGCGCGATCGCGCATCCGCCGCCTTTGCACGCGTACGGGACAGTGTCATGCGCGAGTTCGGCGCACAGCTGACTGCCACGGCACCTGAACAACACGAAGCGCTGTCCTACTAAATGTCCTCACAGGAGATCCAGATGACGCAAGCCCTTTCCCAGGTCGATCTCGATATACATCCGGTAGCAGGCCGCATCGGCGCCGAAGTCCGCGATGTGCGGCTCGATGGCGATCTGCCGCCGAACACCTTTGACGCGATCCTCGCCGCACTGTTGCGGCACAAGGTCCTGTTCTTCCGCCGCCAGGACCATCTTGACGATGCCACTCAGGAAGCGTTCGGCAAGCTGTTCGGCACGCCCGTGGCACACCCGACGGTCCCCGTACGCGACGGCACGCGCTATCTGCTGGAGCTCGATTCCGAACATGGCGGCCGTGCTAATTCGTGGCATACCGACGTGACATTCGACCTCGCCTATCCGCAGGTCTCGGTGCTGCGCGCGGTCAAGGTTCCCGCAGCGGGCGGCGACACCGTATGGGCCAACACCGCTACGGCGTACCAGGACTTGCCGGCGCCGCTGCGCGACCTTGCCGACAATCTCTGGGCGCTCCATACCAACGACTACGACTACGCGGCATCGCGGCCGCAACCTGACAGCGAAGGTGCGCGCCGCTATCGCGAAGTCTTTACCTCCACGGTCTACGAGACCGAGCACCCCGTGGTGCGCGTGCACCCCGAAACCGGCGAACGCACGCTTGTGCTGGGTCACTTCGTCAAGAAGTTGCTGGGTTATTCGTCGACGGACTCCGCGCATCTGGTATCGCTGCTGCAGGGCCATGTGCATCGGCTCGAAAATACCGTGCGCTGGCGCTGGCAGGCCGGCGACGTCGCGATCTGGGATAACCGGGCCACGCAGCACTATGCGATCAATGACTATGGCGATGCCCACCGCGTGGTGCGCCGCGTAACGATCGCTGGCGACGTACCGGTCAGTGTCGACGGCCAGCCGAGCCGCGCGATCAAGCCAGTTCCTGTGCAATCCCACGCAACCGAACAACGCAAGGCCGCCTGATCATGACCTCTGCTTCACGACAGCTCCACCTCGGTGCGTTTGTGATGGCCACTGGCCACCATGTCGCCGGATGGCGCCATCCCGACGCGCACGCCGACGCGGGCCGCAGCCTGGCCCACTACGCGGCGCTGGCCAGGCGTGCCGAAGCGGCCGGCTTTGATGCATTGTTCCTCGCCGATGGCGTCGCCATTCGCGGCATGGACGACACGACGTTGCCGCACACCGCCCGCGCGGCGACATTCGAACCACTAACGTTGCTGTCGGCGCTGGCCGCGGTCACGCAGCGCATCGGCCTCGTGGCGACGGTGTCCACCACCTACAACGAGCCGTACCACGTGGCGCGCAAGTTCGCATCATTGGACCATCTGAGTGGCGGCCGCGCGGGTTGGAACGTAGTGACGTCGTGGTCCGACGCCGAAGCCCGCAACTTCAATCTCGACAAGCACCCCGAACATGCGGACCGCTATGCGCGTGCCGAGGAGTTTGTCGATGTCGTGACCGGACTCTGGGATAGCTGGGAAGACGATGCCTTTGTCTATGACAAGGCCAGCGGTGTGCACTTCGACGCCACCAAGCTGCATCGGCTTGATCATCGGGGCAAGCATTTCCAGGTGCGCGGACCGCTCAACGTCTCCCGACCGCCGCAGGGTCACCCCGTCATCGTGCAGGCAGGCTCCTCGGAAGCCGGACAGGAACTGGCCGCGCGCACCGCCGAGGTCATCTTTACCGCGCAGCAGTCGCTGGAGGGCGCACAGGCTTTCTACAAGGGGCTCAAGGGGCGGCTCGCACGCTACGGCCGCTCGCCGGACCAGCTCAAGATCCTGCCCGGCGTCTTTCCGGTCGTGGGCCGTAGCGCCGCGGAGGCGCACGAGAAGTTCGAGGCGTTGCAGGATCTGATCCTGCCGTCAGTGGGACTGGCGCTGTTGTCGCAACATCTGGGCGGTATCGACCTCAGCGGCTATCCACTCGATGGCCCGCTGCCGGACAACCTTCAGGAGCCCAATGGCGCGAAGAGCCGCTTCCAGCTGGTGACCGGCCTCGCGCGCGATGAAGGCCTGACCATTCGCCAGTTGTGCCGGCGCGTGGCGACGGCGCGCGGCCACTGGTCCATCCATGGCACCCCGGTACAGATTGTCGATCAGTTGCAGGCGTGGTTCGAGGGCGAGGCGGCCGATGGCTTCAATATCATGCCGCCATGGCTGCCCGGCGGTCTCGATGAGTTCATCGAACTGGTGCTGCCCGAACTGCGCCGGCGCGGCCTGTTCCGCGATCAGTACACGGGCACCACGCTGCGTGAGCACTTGGGACTCGCGCGGCCCGGCCATTTGCGCCGCGACCACGCGAAGACCGCCTGATCCATCACCCACGCGCGATGCCATTGCGATCGGGCGCGCGTGGGCGCCTGCCGGCTACACGCTACCTGGTGATTCGGTAGCGCCGGCAGGCCGCGCCTCGTGGCGCGAGGTGGCCTGCGTGATATGCGCGCCCGGCGGCACGCTCTCGGTCAGCCAGACATTGCCGCCGATCACTGCGCCGCGCCCGAGCGTCACCCGCCCGAGGATGGTGGCCCCCGCGTAGATCACCACGTCGTCCTCCACGATCGGATGCCGGGGGTGGCCCTTCTCCAGATGGCCGTCCGCATCGCGCGGAAAACGCTTGGCACCGAGCGTGACGGCCTGATAGACCCGCACGCGCTCGCCAATGATCGCGGTCTCTCCGATCACCACGCCAGTGCCATGGTCCATGAAGAACCTTCCACCGATCTGCGCACCCGGGTGAATATCGATGCCGGTCGCCGCATGCGCATGCTCGGAGATGATCCGCGCGAGCAGCGGCAGGCCGAGCTTGTAGAGTTCATGTGCAAGCCGATGATGAATCAGCGCGAGCACGCCGGGATAGCACAGCAGCACCTCGTCCACGCTGCCGGCGGCCGGATCGCCATGAAATGCAGCCAGCACATCGCTGTCGAGCAACCGCCGGATAGCCGGCAGTCGCCCGGCGAATGCACGCACGGCCTCGCCCGCGCGCGCGTCGATCTCCGTAGCATCCACACGCCCGTGTCGCGCCTTGAATTGCAGCTCGAGCCGCGCCTGCGCCCACAGCGCGTGCAGTGCCGCATTCAGCGCATGGCCAACATAGAAGTCCTCGGTTTCCTGACGCAGATCCGGCGGGCCCAGCCGCATCGGAAACAGCACGCCTTTCAGCGTATCGACAATTTCCCCTAGCGCTTCGCGCGCCGGCAGATCGCGGCCGCCCGGGTCCAGCGAGCGCTTCTGCGCCTCGCGCCACTGATGGCGCACGGCGTGCAGCGCATCGACAATCTCTGCTACGTTGAACACAGCCACGGTTGTTCTCCTGCTTCCCTTTCTGTACGGCAGGCGTATGCCTGCTGCCGTCAGGCGGCCACTATGAAGGAACGGCGTCCGGAACCCAAGCAGGAAAACCGGCTATCCAAATGCGCCGGCGGAACATCGGGTTCAGAGCCGCGCCACTGGCACGCCCACTTGCGGCATTACAATACGCGCTATCCAAACCAAGGTCTTGCCACATTTGCGCCCAATGTTCCACCTCGCAAGAGGAAAAGGCTTCCGCACCAGAATCAATCCGCCGACCCTGATCGTCGCCACCAGTATCGTGCTGGCGGTTGCCATCGCGGGGCTGGGTGCCGTCGCCCTCATGCAGATGCGGCGGGACGCCATCGAGCATGCCAGCCAGGCCTCGTCCAACCTTGCGCTGACACTGGAACGCAGCATCACGCGCAATCTGCAGATCTACGAACTGTCCATTCACGGCGTCACGGATGCCGTGCAGGACCCGCAGATCATGGCGTTGACGCCGTCCGTCCGCCAGCGGCTACTGTTTGACTGGTCGATGAATGCCGAGGACATGGGGTCGCTGCTGGTCACGGACGCCCACGGCGACCTTGTGCTGGACTCGCGCATCTGGCCTCCCCGGCCAGTGAACGTGGCCGACCGCGACTACTTCCAGGCACACCTCAAGTCACCGACTGCGGGCGTGTTCGTCAGCCAGCCGTTCCAGCCGCGCATGACGGCAGATAACAAGTCGATCGGCATCAGCCGCCGCTTGTCGGCGCCCGATGGCAGCTTTGCCGGCATCGTGGTGGGGACATTGCGCCTGAACTATTTCCGCAAGCTCTTTGACGGCATGATCCTGGGGCCGAGAGGCTCTCTGACGCTGGTGCATACCGACGGCACCATCGTCATGCGCCGGCCATATGAAGATGCATCGATCGGACGCAACATCTCGAGCAGCCCCTCGTTTGCGCCCCTGCTGAAGGGAGAAAATGACACCTTTCTTGGCACGGCGGCACTCGATGGTATGGAGCGTCTCTACAGCTTCCGCCGGGTGCCCGGCTTCCCGCTGATTGTCGTGGTGGGCCTTTCCGTCGACGACGTGCTGGCGCCCTGGCGCGCCCGCGCCTGGCTATCCGCCGCGCTGATCGCTGCCATGGACGTGCTGGTCATCGCGCTGTCGGTGCTGCTGTCGCTCCAATGGCGCCGCCGCATGGACATCGAACGGCACCTGCGCCTGATGGTGGATACCGATGGCCTGACCGGCCTGGGCAGCCGGCGCGCGCTGGACGACGCCGCCGATCTGGAATGGCGCCGCGCCCGGCGCCACAACCAGCCGCTCTCCTTGCTGATGGTGGACGTGGACCACTTCAAGCAGTTCAACGACCGCTATGGGCATCTGTCCGGCGACGACGCGCTGGCATCGGTGGCGCGCTGCATCCAGCAGACCATCCGCCGGCCGGGAGATTTTGCCGGCCGCTATGGCGGCGAGGAGTTCGCGATTCTGTTGCCGAGTACCGAGGCGGCTGGTGCCGCAGCCGTTGCAGAGACCATTCGCGCTGCCGTGCAGGCAATGCATATCCCGAACGCCGGCAGCACGTTCGGCGAACTGACTGTCAGCATTGGCGCGGTAACCGATACGACCGACTCAAGCGGCGACCGGACCTTCGCCGACCTGCGCGCATTCCTGCGCGCCGCCGACGAGGCACTCTACCAGTCAAAGCGCACCGGCCGGAACCGCGTGGCCAGTGCCGACGCCACTGTCACGGCCATCATGGCCATTTAAGGCCGCACCGGATACCTGGCGCCAAGGAAAGCCTGGTTCTCGTTGGTGCCCGCTGCCTTGGCAAATCCCGGATGAATACGAATACTGACTATCCCGGTATGATTGTCGATTGAGTACCTTGCTCCCCGAATTCGGAGGCTGCCGGCCTTGTCGGCAGAAGGACGAGTATGGGCATGCAGGTGCTCCGTATTGGCCAGCTCGAGCGTGGAAATATGAGGAGTGAACATGTTGAGATCCGCAGCAATAATCGTGCTTTGGACGGCGGGATTGGCTCCGGTAATTGCCGCTCCACAAGCGAGCAGTCGACCACAGATTCTGAGTACCCAACGCGGGATCACCG
This sequence comes from Cupriavidus sp. 01L415, assembly GCF_056400065.1. Taxonomy (NCBI): domain Bacteria; kingdom Pseudomonadati; phylum Pseudomonadota; class Betaproteobacteria; order Burkholderiales; family Burkholderiaceae; genus Cupriavidus; species Cupriavidus sp. 01L415. The sequence continues at coordinate 614,371 of NZ_JBFTSP010000001.1, forward strand.
ACGGCCGGAGCGACGGGACTGAGCTGTACACCGGGCCGCTTTGGCGCCAGGGTGTCATCGCAACACAGCCAATTGCGGCACCCTATGAGCAGTCGGCTAATGGATCTACGCCATACCCGTATATCGTCGCGCCGTACATCCAGGTGCCTGGTTTTGTACCGCAACCATATCCTCCGCGCCCCACCCCGCGCTCGCGATAGTTCGCAGCGATCAATTTCGATTCAGCATTCCCAGTGTTTGAGAAAATAAGAGCCCGGCAGAGAGACCTGACCCTTCAGTAAGCTGCCTAGAATGCCGGTGGCAGCCGCGAGTACCGTCTGCGCGAGCTTTTTGCATCTGGTGGGGGCAAGGAGCCGCCAGAGATCAACTTCAAGGCCTACGCAAGCGCCGACATTAGATTGCAGGGCTCGGTAACCGTCGACTGACCGCTATCCAGATCCAGAATCGCTTGTTTCGGGCCGGGAAAGCGCCGACCTGCACCCTCTTTACCCAAGCTGACCAGGAGCGGCCGCCATCCGCCATTGACTCACACCGGCATTAATCGCCGCCTAGGGTCGGACGCCGCCTGTCAGGCTAACTAGCGCCCACGGTACGCAGGCTCGACACCAACGCTTCCATGCGAGGCGCTATGGCTCGACGATCCTTGGCGACCCTATGGTGCCCCCGATCATCCGTATGCACGTGTGGAGTTTCAATGCATGTCAGCTATCGCGGACTTGATCTCGCCTCTTAGCCAGGTGGCAGCAGCATCGGCTTGGGTTCGTCGGTTGTAAATCAACTCGATATCAAAAGCCATGCTAGTGAGCTCGGCCGGCACCTCATAAATCTGCAAGTTGGCGGATGCCACGCGATGCGCGACTCGCCTGGCAATCGTTGCCACCAGATCGCTGTGTGCGACAGCAAGCGGCAACGCTGCGATGTGCGAGAACGTTGCAGCGACGCGTCGCTGCTTCCCCAGACCGTCCAGCTTGGCGTCGACAATACCTCGCCGCGACCCGTCATCGCTCGGCACAAACAGTGCGTGCGGCAATCGCAAGTAAGTATCGAGGTCCAGGCTACGGCGGCGGCGGGTCCCACCGAGCAACGGATGGTCGCGACTCGCAATACATACCAAGTCTTCCTCAAAAAGCTTGCTCCGCACCATTCGCTTCGGCGCGGAGAGGTGCCCGCCAATCGCGACATCGACCATGCCGTGATCCAGTTGCTCATAGATGGACACCCGATCCAAAGCCATGATCCGCAAATCGATGCCGGGCGCCAATCGACGGAGTCGGCTGATGACATGCGGAAGCAGGACGATGTCGGCATAGTCACTGGCTGCGATGGTGAAGCGTCGCCCTGCCGGTGCGTCTGGGTCGAATGCCACCGATTGGCCCATGGCTTGGCGAATCTGATCCAGAGCGAGCGATATCGCAGGCATCAGGGTATGAGCGAGCTCAGTAGGCTGCATACCCGCATTGCTGCGCACAAACAGATCGTCCCCAAATAGAACCCGCAGCCGGGTCAGCGCGTTGCTTACCGACGGCTGGGCCCGATTCAGCCGCTTGCCGGCCAGCGTGACATTGCGTGTTTGATACAGCGCCTCGAAGGCCACGAGAAGGTTGAGATCGACACGGGACAGATTCATGCCGTGAATTTAACGGATATTGAATATCCATTTCAAGAATTCCACACAAATCCTTACGATGGGTGCTCCAATCCACCACCTGGACCGCGCTCATGAATACAGTGCTTGTCACCGGCATCGAGCCATTCGATGGCGAATTGCTGAATCCCTCCTGGGAAGCTGCCCGGGCCGTGCACGGGCAAATGGTCAGCGGCGTGCGTGTGGTGGCACGACAACTCCCCTGCGTGATTTCCGAAGTACGGCAAGCACTTATCGAAGCCATCACCGAGGCGGATCCGATTCTCGTGCTGTGCCTCGGCCAGGCTGGTGGGCGTTGCGACGTGTCGGTCGAGCGCGTCGCCATCAACGTCGTCGATGCTCGAATTCCCGACAACGCCGGAAAGCAGCCGGTCGACGAACCTGTGATCGAAGGCGGCCCAGCCGCATACTTTTCAACGCTGCCGATCAAGGCACTTGTAAAGCAGCTGCGCGAAGCGGGCATTCCCGCTTGCGTCTCTCAGACAGCGGGGACCTACAACTGCAACGCCATCTTTTACTCGTTGCTTCATTTCATTGCGACGGAGCGCCCTTCCCTGCGTGGCGGCTTCATCCACGTGCCATACCTGCCGCAAATGGCCGCTCGCCACCCCGGCGCACCGAGCCTCGACGTCAATACGCTGATACAAGCCATCGAGGTCATGATTAGCACGTCTCTCGCCGTCACCGAGGATGTCAAGGTTGCGGGAGGCGCTACGCACTGAGGCATAACGCCACTCACCCTCCTTGTTTGCTTACGTGATCATGCTCGTCGTCGGGGAAGGCAACCGAAACCGTCGTATCCAGGGATGCCCAGAGGGCTTGCATCGTCGGATTTGTGTTCGATATGGCCCGATACGACCGAATCTCCAGCGGGACACTCCATTCTTCGCCGCCAGCGCGAACGAGACGCCCGGCTTCAATCTCCCCGGATACCGCGCTGACAGGTAACCAGGCAATTCCATAGCGCTCCACGACCATCTTCATCAGCAGCATCGCCATGTCAGTCTCATAGCAACTTCGCAGGTGATATCGAGTATCTGCGCTGTTCAGAATCATCTCGACCACACGACCCATGAAAGTCGTGGCCGTGTATGCCAAATAGGGAAGTGGCGCGTCAGGTGAACCAGGCAAAGAGAAAAGCGGTTTCCCTCGGTCGTCCGGCGCAGATACCGGAATGAAGTCTTCGTGACCCAGAGTAAGACTGACGAACTTGTCCCGGTCGAGCAGAATCGGCACCAGCGGATGATGGTAGCCAATCATCAGGTCACAACTACCTTCTGCCAGCGCCACAACGGCATCATGGACGTTGGCTGCTACAACCCGCGCATTGAAGTCGCCGGTCTGCTGATGGAACTGCTTCAGCCATTTGGGCAAGAAGGTCAGTGAGAGCGTATGCCCAGCGGTGATCTGGATGGACCGGCCCGGCATCCTCGCTTCTTGGCGCAGCTCCGAGCGAAGTTCAGTCAGAGCGCCGACCGACTCTTTGCTTTGCTCGCAGAAACGTCGACCAGCAGGGGTCAGCTCCACCGGGTATGTGCCGCGGTCCACGAGTTCGACGCCAACCCAGTCCTCGAGCGACTTGACCCTTCGTGACAGGGCCGATTGCGTCACAAATCGAAGCTCGGACGCCCTTGAGAAGCTTCGGGTCTGCTCGATGGCCAAGAGGTCTTCTATCCACTTCAACTGCATGGTGCGTCTCCGCGCGGCCGAACGACCACGAATCTCGCGAAGCCAGCTTCGCTTATCGTAAACCCGGAAAAATCCCGGACATTCCCCTCAAAAAAGCCGGTTAAGGCACAAAGCCGCTTCAAAAGCCGAGCACGATAACCGACTTTCTAAAACTATTCTGGTATGGAATAGTTTCATTTTACATCCTCATCAAGTGGATTCTCTTGCGCTCCTAGAATCCGTTTGCGCAAACGAGGCGCACTGATGAGGAACGCGATGGCTATTCAACAAACTTTCAATGGAACGCGGCGCGAGCATGATTTGCTGGGCTACCGCGAAGTGCCGGCAGACGCCTACTACGGCATTCACACCCTGAGGGCGCTCGAGAATTTCCCCATTTCCGGCGACCCGATTTCCAAGCATCCGGAACTGATTGTCGCCCTGGTCGACATCAAGGAAGCGGCGGCGCTTGCGAATCGCGAGCTCGAACTGCTCGATGAAAAACGCTGCAACGCCATCATCGAGGCGTGCAAGGCGATTCGCGCAGGCCAGCATGCCGACCAGTTTGCCGTCGATCTCATTCAGGGTGGCGCGGGTACGTCGACCAACATGAATGCCAACGAGGTCGTCTGCAACAAAGCTCTGGAAATCCTGGGCCACCAGCGCGGCGAATACGACCTGCTGCATCCGAATGAGCACGTCAACATGAGTCAATCGACCAATGACGTGTATCCGACGGCGTTGAAAATTGCCACGTACCGCAGCGTGCTGCGCCTGCTTGACCAGATGGCGCTGCTCGAGTCGTCCTTCGCCCGCAAGTCTGCCGAGTTCCGCGACATGCTGAAGGTGGGGCGGACACAGTTGCAAGACGCCGTTCCCATGACCCTGGGACAGGAATTTGGCACGTATGCGGTCATGCTCAACGAAGACCGGCAGCGCCTCGGCGAGGCACTACCGCTGATTAGCGAGATGAACCTTGGCGCCACAGCCATCGGCACAGGCATCAACGCCCACCCTGACTACGCCGTACTGGTCCGACAGCATCTGTGTGCCGTCAGCGGGCTGCCGCTGCACACTGCCCCCTATCTCATCGAGGCGACTCAGGATTGCGGCGCTTTCGTCCAGCTATCGGGCGTCCTCAAGCGCATTGCGGTAAAGCTCTCCAAGGTGTGCAACGACCTGCGGCTGCTCTCGAGTGGTCCCCGTTCTGGCCTGGGCGAAATCAACCTGCCTCCGGTGCAGGCCGGCTCAAGCATCATGCCCGGCAAGGTCAACCCGGTCATTCCGGAAGTCGTGAACCAGGTGGCATTTGAAGTCATCGGCAACGACATGACCATCACGATGGCAGCCGAGGCAGGCCAACTGCAGCTCAATGCCTTCGAACCCATCATCGCCTACTCGCTCTTCCGGAGCATCAGCCACCTGACGCAGGCCTGCGCGACGCTCGAAGAAAAGTGCGTGCGCGGCATTACCGCAAACAGCGAGCATATGCGCGACATGCTGGACCGCTCCATCGTGCTCGTCACCGCGCTGAATCCATATATCGGATATGCCAATTCGACTGAAGTCGCCAGAGAGGCCCTGGAAACAGGACGGAAGGTGGCTGACATCGTTCTCGAGCGCGGCCTTCTCTCGAAGGAAGCGCTAAGCGAGATTCTTCGGCCTGAGGTGCTGACCGCTCCCCGCGCGCCGATTGCCTTCAGCAAGTAAAGAACCAGGGAACCCCGAGAATTCCTGGCAACACTATCAGTGGGTGGAGGAAACAATGAACACAAAACGATTGACCACGCATATCGTGGCCGCGATGGTTGCGGGTATAGCCGTTGGCTGGCTGTGCCACACGTTGGCCAAGGATGCTCAATCCGCCAAGGAGATTGCCGGCTACTTCAGTATCGTGACCGACATCTTCCTGCGCATGATCAAGATGATTATCGCGCCGCTGGTCTTTGCAACCCTTGTTGGCGGCCTGGCCAGCATGGCCGACGGGGGCGCCGTTGGTCGAATCGGCCTCAAGGCCATGATCTGGTTTGTCTCTGCCTCGGCAATCTCCCTGGCACTGGGCATGCTGCTGGTCAACCTGTTCCAGCCCGGCGCGCACCTGAACCTGACGATTCCCGAAGCGAGTGCTGCAGCTACGAATCTCAAGACCGGAGACTTCAGTCTCAGGGGATTCATTACCCATGTGTTCCCGAAGAGCATCTTCGAGGCCATGGCCGGCAACGAGATACTGCAAATCCTGGTGTTCTCGCTGTTTTTCGGTTCGGCACTCGCATTCGTCAAGGGCACTGGCAAGTCGACCATCGTCAGCGCCATTGAAGAGCTGACCAAGGTCATGTTTCGCATCACCGACTATGTCATGCGCTTCGCGCCGGTTGGTGTCTTCGCTGCCATGGCTGCGTCCATTACCGTGGAAGGCATCGGCGTCCTCGTCAGCTATGGCAAGCTGATTGGCGAGTTCTATCTCGGTCTTGCCATCCTCTGGGCAATCTTGTTCGGCGTAGGGTTTCTGTTTCTCGGCCGCAGCACGGGTCAGCTCGCCAAGCTCATTCGCGAACCCATCCTGCTTGCGTTCTCCACGGCCAGCAGCGAGTCCGCGTATCCGAAGACCATTACCGCCCTTGAGCGATTTGGTGTGTCCAAGCGCGTCTCGAGCTTTGTTCTGCCGCTGGGCTACTCGTTCAACCTCGACGGCTCGATGATGTATCAGGCGTTTGCGGTGATGTTCATCGCCCAGGCGTACAACATCGAACTGAGCTTGATGCAGCAACTGACCATGCTCCTGGTTCTCATGGTGACAAGCAAAGGCATGGCAGGCGTCGCGCGGGCATCGCTCGTGGTCGTCGCCGCAACCTTGCCCATGTTCCATCTGCCGGAAGCTGGCTTGCTGCTCATCATCGGTATTGACCAGTTTTTTGACATGGGCAGAACCGCTACCAATGTCGTGGGAAACAGCGTCGCTACCGCCGTTGTTGCCAAACTTGAGAATGAAACATCACCTGCAACCCATGATGCAGAGGATGTGGGCGCTGCAGAAGGCGTTCTCGCGGTTCAGACGACAAACCGCGTATCCATCACCTAAGCTTGAACTGAGTATTGAAGTCAGTCTCGACAACCAAATCCTCCAAACAGAATGCAAGACCTTACCTTCGGAATCATCGGCGGCCTTGGGACGCTTGCCGGGGCTGACTTGTTCCTCAAGCTCGTGAAAAGCCGTGCCGTCATGGCCGACCAGGGCCGGTATCACTTCCTGTTCGAGCAGCACCCGTTTCGCGACGTTGCCGTGCCGCTGACGCGCGATGCGAGCATGACGGGACGAAAGCTCTACGTCTTCAAGACCTGTCAGTCGTTCGAGAGCAGGAAGGCCGATGCTGTATTGATGCCTTGCTTTGCCTCGCACACGTTCCGCGAGGAGCTTCAGGCGGAACTGTCCGTGCGCATCGTGAACATGATGGACGCGCTCGGACAAGCTCTGCGAGACGCCCTTCCTGACGGAGGTCGAATTGGGATACTGGCTTCCGATTACGTTCGCCATGCCCGGCTCTTCGAGGCGCAATTCGGAGAGCGCTACGAGATCGTCTATCCAACCGATGCCGCGCAGGCAACGCTGATGGAGGCGATGTACGGCATTGACGGCATCAAGGCGGGGAATACCGAAGGCCTGTGCCTCGAGCACGTACATCAGGCATGCCAGGAACTGGTCGATGCCGGAGCGGCACTGATTGTTCCGGGCATGACCGAGCTTTCCCTGGTCGCCTCGGCGCTGCAGCGGCGCGGAATCGCAATCGTCGATGTGAACCAGGTCTACGCCGACTACGCAACCTCGCTTGCCGACGGGCAGGTCAACCTTGTCTTCAAGCTCGGCATCGTAGGCGGAGTGGGCCCCGCTGCAACCGTGGACTTCATGGGCAAGGTGGTGAAGAACACGACTGCGTCAAAGGACCAGGACCATATCAAGATGGTTGTCGAGCAGAATCCTCAGATTCCCGACCGGACGGCAAACCTGCTTCGCCACGAGGCCGACCCCACTGTCGCGCTCTACGCGACCTGCAAGCGCCTCGAGTCCGAGGGGGCAAATGCCATCGCAATACCTTGCAACACGGCGCATGCGTATGTAGAACGCATCCAGCCACATCTTTCCGTGCCGATTGTGAATATGCTGACCGAGACGGTCACGCACATCGTCAACAAGTACGGGAAAGGTACCAAGGTGGGATTGTTAGCGACGTCGGGCACTGTCGAAAGCCGGGTCTATCACGATGCCGCGGCAGGACAGTTGGAGCTGGTTGCACCGGAGCCCGCGTACCAGGAGATGGTCATGGATGCCATCTATGGGCCCGAAGGCGTAAAGGCGGGCTACACCCAAGGCCATTGTGCAGACCAGTTGCGGGCCGCCATCTCGCACCTTCAAGGCCGAGATGCCAGGGTCCAGATCCTTGGCTGCACCGAGCTTCCACTTATCTTCGCTCAAACCGACAACTTTCGAGTTGCCGAGGAGACCGTTGCATTGGTGGACCCCACGGACGTGCTCGCAAAGCGCTGCGTTCAGCTTGCTCGGCCAGGGGCTGCTGCATCTCAGCCTGGCGACTGATCGCCTCGGTCGAGTGTCGTGGAACGTCAGGTTGGCGATACCACGCTGATTGACGCCTGCACCGTGGCCATCCTGACAGGCCAGGCCGAGGCTTATTTAGCCACTTCATGCCGTCCTATTCGAGCAGCCGGCGTTCGTCCTGGCTGAAGTAAGCGAGCCGGTAGAGGCGCCATGGCGCCTGCGCGCTGCCGCGGCAGAAGCCGTAGCGAAAGGTGTCCTTCGACGCAGGCAGGTCATAGCGCAGATCTGTGAACCAAAGGCAGGGCGTGGGCTCCCCCGGCATGGACGATATGGCCTCACCGGACACATTGGAGTCCGACAAGGCCGGGTAGACCGCAAAGCGCCGGAAGCCGGCAAAATCCTGCCGCGCCCAGAGTTGCCGCGCCTGTGCCTGGTCTTGCGGCGCTTCCGGCCAGCGTGGCCTGCGCACCCAGTCGATGCGCTCGGGCGACACATAGGACTGCGCCATGGCAGGCAGATTCCCTAGCAATTCCCATCGCGGCAGCAAGGGCGGATGGCCTGCGAGATTGACGTGGGCGATGCGATAGTCCTCCTCCCGGATGGCGATCAGTTTCCAGTTGAACGGAGAGAACGGCTGGGGAAGCGCATCCAGACTCAGCACCTGGATGCCGTTGGCGCGTAGGGACTCGGCGCCGAGCCGCTGCGCCCACTGCTTGAGCACGCCTTGCAAGCCCACGTAGGCGCAAAGCAATGCGATGCCCGCCAGCGCCCAGCCGCGCCGGGCAGGTGCGTGATACCAGGGCATGCCCAGGCTGGCGATGATGATGCCGCTCAGGACCGGATCGATCAGGAAGGTAGTGCCAAGGCTGAAGCGCCGCTCCGACCAGGGATAGAGGACCTGGGTGCCATAAACGGTGATGAGATCCAGCACGATGTGGCTGGCCAGGCCCAGACCGCTCACGGCCAGCGCCTCTGCCCAGGCCTGTCGGCGGCGTGCCGCCAGACAGAACGAGGCGGCCAGCAGCGCCCCCCAGGCGGGGAGCAGCAGCAGGGAATGCGTGGGTCCTTGATGCCAGTCCGCCAGAAAGCGCAGGGGATTTATCAGGAAACCCAGGAAATCGGCATCCGGGAAGGCCCCGGCGACGGCGCCCAGCAGCAGCCGCTCGCGTGTGCCGAGGTGCCTGCCAGCGGGGACGGCGAGCGCGGCTTGCGCCCCCATCAGGGCATGGGTGACTGTGTCCATGCGGGTCCTGTCGGTCCTTCGCGTACTGCGCGCGTGCCGCCGGCGCGGCGCGGCGCCAGGCATTCGGCGCAGCGCAGCTGCCGCTGGAGCCAGGCATGCGAGCGACCGGCGTCCGACGAGTCGTCGCGCAACCAGAGGCCGAAGGTAGAGACAAAGATACCGGTCAGCACCACCTCCTCCAGTTCCCTGCGCCAGCCGGATGCTGGCAAGTGGGCGGCCTCGCGGATCCACTGCACGGTCCGGCTGATATGCAGCAGGCCTTGCACCTGCAGGTGCAAGTGCTCCGGCTGCAGCTTGTAGCGCAGCATCTCAACGGTGAGCCGCCGATGGGGGGCCAGTGCTTGCAGCCAGGCGAGGATGGCTTGCTCAAGGCGCTCCCTCGCCGGCAAGGCGGCCCAGCCTTCTCGCCCGGCCGCGCGAACGAGGGCAAGATCGGCCCGGGCAAACCAGGCCTCGGCCAGGTCGTCCTTCTGCTGGTAGTGCCGATGGATCTCGGCCAGCCCGATCTGCATGGATTCGGCAACCTCATGCAGGTGCAAGGCATCCCAGCCTATGCGCTCGGCCAGTGTCAGGGCGGCCTCCAGAATCTGGTTGGCCTGGACCGCGTCTTCGTTCATGGCTTCGCTTTCCCCGGGAATCCGCATCTGCGTTACCTCCAAGGATAGAGATGCATGCCGGACAGTGGCACGGTGCCTGGGCGAATCCCTGCGTCAAATCCGCAATCCCGCCTTCGAGTGCTGAATCCGACAGTTGCGGCCTTGTACCTGCCTCGACAATTCCTCCACGCCGCCTATCTTAAGGGTGTGTCAGTCCCAGCCGCAGTCCCCCGCATGAGACAGGATTTACCTCCTCGGGAAACATTCGATGACGCCTTGCTCGGCCTTGTCCGGGAGATGTCGGTGGCCATGCGCCAGCCGGCCGATGCCGAGATGCCGGTGTCGCTGGACAGCACCCTCGAAGGGGATCTGGGCTTCGACAGCCTCACGCGCGCCGAGCTGTTGACCCGCATCGAGCACAGCTTCGGCGTCAGCCTGCCCGAACAGGTTCTGGCCCAGGCCGACACGCCGCGCGCCTTGCTGCGCGCCTTGCTCGCCGCCAAGGACCTGCCCCCCGGCACAAGTGGGGCGATCCTGCAGCGCGCCCGTCCGCTGCCGGCGCAAGCCCCCGACAGCGCCGACACCTTGCTGGACGTACTGGACTGGCACCTGCGCCGCCACCCTGATCGCACCCATATCATCCTGCACGATGGCGCGGGCGAGGACACGTCGATCAGCTTTGCGCAATTGCACCGCCGCGCCACGGCCGTCGCCTCAAGGCTGGCCGAGCACGGCCTGCGGCCGGGCATGACCGCGGCCATCATGCTGCCCACCAGCCCCGAGTACTTCTATTGCTTCTGCGCCGTCCTGCTGGCGGGCGGCATTCCGGTGCCGCTCTATCCGCCGGCGCGGCTGGCGCAGATTGGCGATCATCTGCAGCGCCATGCAGGCATTCTGGCCAATGCGCAGGTGCCGATCCTGATCACGGTCCCGCAGGCCAGGCCGCTGGCCGCTCTGCTCAAGGCCAGCACCGGGATGCTGCACAGCGTGCTAACGCCGGCGGAGCTGGAAGCCACTGCCGGCGCGCCAGTCCACGCCACCGTACGCGCGCACGACATTGCCTTGCTGCAGTACACGTCGGGCAGCACCGGCTCGCCCAAGGGCGTCGTCCTCACGCATGCCAACTTGTTGGCCAACCTGCGGGCAATGGGCCAGGCGCTGGACGTCAGCGCGCAGGACGTCTTCGTCAGCTGGCTGCCGCTCTACCACGATATGGGTCTGATCGGGGCATGGCTGGGCAGCCTTTACTACGCCTATCCGCTGGTGGTGATGTCGCCGCTGGCCTTCCTGGCGCGGCCCGAGCGCTGGCTCTGGGCCATCCACAAATATCGGGGCACGCTGTCCGGCGGCCCCAACTTTGCCTATGAACGCTGCGTCCGCAAGCTGAGCGATGCCGAACTGGAGGGGCTCGACCTGAGTAGCTGGCGCTTTGCCTTCAATGGCGCCGAGCCAGTGAGCGTGCCGACCGTGCGCGCCTTCCTGCAGCGCTTTGCCCGGTACGGCCTGCGTCCGGAAGCCGCCAGCCCGGTGTACGGTCTGGCGGAAGCTTCGCTGGGTCTGACCTTTCCGCCGCCGGGCCGCGGATTGGTTGTCGATCGTATCGGCCGTGCGGAATTCGCGCGCGCTGCCGTGGCGGTTCCCGCCGGCGCGGACGAGAACGACCTGCTGGAATACCCCTCCTGTGGCCGCCCCCTGCCCGGCCACGAGGTCCGCATTGTCGACGCGACCGGCCGGGAGCTGGCCGAGCGTCACGAGGGGCTGCTGCAGTTCCGCGGCCCCTCGGCCACCAGCGGGTATTTCCGCAACCCGCAGCAAACCCGGCTGCTGTTCGATCGCGACTGGCTGAACACGGGGGACTATGCCTATGTCGCGGGTGAAGAGATCTTCATCACCGGGCGAGCCAAGGAGACCATCGTGCGCGGCGGCCGCAATATCTATCCCTACGAGCTGGAGCAGGCGGTCGGCGCCATTCCCGGAATACGGAAGGGCTGCGTCGCCGTCTTTGGCAGTGCCGATCCGGGCAGCGGCACCGAGCGCATCGTGGTGATGGCGGAAACCGCCGAGAAGAACAAGCCTGCGCGCCACACGCTGCACCGGCAGGTACTGAAGACCGCCATCGACGTGCTGGGCATACCGCCCGACCATGTCGCCCTGGTGGCCCCGCACAGCATCCTCAAGACGTCGAGCGGCAAGATCCGCCGCGCCGCATGCCGCGAACGGTTCGAGCACGGGCGCCTCGACCGGGGCCAGGAAGCGCCCTGGCTGCAGATCGCGCGCTTCGGCTGGCAGGCGCTGCTGCCGCAGTTCCGGCGCGGCCGGCAGACTGCCGCGAGCCTGTCATATGCCCTCTATGTCTGGGCCCTGTTCGCCGCGCTGGCTCCGGCAACCTGGCTGGGCGCGGTCGTGCTGCACCGGCCGGAATTGGGCTGGGCGCTCAGTCATCGCGCCGCCCGCCTCCTGCTCAGGCTTGGCGCCGTGCCGTGGTTCGTGGAGGGGCTCGATCGCTTGCCACGAGACCGGCCATGCATCCTGGTGTCGAACCATGCCAGCTATCTGGACGGCATCGTGCTGGTAGCAGCCTTGCGCTCGCCGGTGTGCCTGGTGGCTAAGCGCGAACTGCGAAACCAGCCCATTCCGGGCGTGTACCTGGCCAGCATCGGCGCCGACTTCTTCGATCGCGCCGACACTCGTCGCGAGCACGAGGACGTGGAGCGCCTGGTGGCGGCGGTGCGCGCCGGGCATTCGGCGCTGTTTTTCCCGGAAGGCACGTTCGGGCGTGCGCCAGGACTGCAGGCCTTCCGCACGGGTGCCTTCCTGGCGGCCGCGCGTGCCGGCGCGCCGGTGGTGCCGGTCGCCATCCGCGGCACGCGGTCCGCCCTGCGGGACGGGCAATGGCTGCCGCGCCGCGGGCCGGTCGGCGTGGTCATCGGCAACCCGCTATGGCCCAACGGAAATGATTGGCCGGCCGTCTTGCGCCTGCGCAACACGGCGCGCATGGAGATCCTGCACTACTGCGGCGAACCCGATGCCTTGCGCGTGAAACACCAGAACCCGAGGCTGGCCTAGCCCGTGGCCACTGACGCAAACCTTCGGCCTACGCCTTGTCAGGGCTCGCGCCTCCTGGCCTCAGCGACGCGACGCTCGCGGCCAACCCGTGCGTCACCGCGGCCATGCGACCATAGTCGAGCGTGGTGGGTACATCGTGCGCGGTATGGTAGTTCGGATTACGCAGATAGGCGGTGTCCGTCACCATGATGGCCGGATAGCCCTGGCGCCAGAAGGAGGAGTGATCGCTCGAGGCGACCCCGGGTACCCACCACGGCAGCGCCGCTGCTTCGAGCGGAAAACCGGATGAGGCCCGGAACGCGTTGACCACCCATTGCAATCGACGCCACGAGCGAAGATTGGAAACAAAAGCGATAAAGTTGCCACGCGTAGGATAGAAGTAACGTAGCAGAGGCGGATAGCGTTGGGTGCCAGGTTCGTCCAGGTAGTAACCCAGCATCTCGAGCGATAGCATCACGTGAATGCGATCTCCGCGCAGCCGTGCGGCTCTTGCATACCTCAGGCTGCCCATGTCCTTGCGAAAGAAGAACGGCGCTTCCTCGTTCACGAACGCAACGCAGCGTACCGTGTGCCAGGGCGAGAATGCCTGAAGCATTCCCCCGATCTCGAGCAGCGCGGCGACCCCGCTGGCGTTGTCATCGGCCCCGGGGCTGTTCCGCACGGTGTCGTAGTGCGCGCCCAGCACAATGATTTCGTCAGGCTGACCGCGGCCTGCGAGCGCAACCTCGATATTGGCGCAGGGGACGCCTCGCACCTGATATTCCTGACGCATCACCGCACAGCCAAGTTTGGCCCATACCTGTGCGATATAGTCGGCTGCCGCATGCAGCGCGTCCGGCCGAAACACGTTGCGTTCGCCAATGTCTCCGGCAAGGACCTTTACATGACGCTCCAACGCCGCAGCCAGGTCGGGGTCGTGCGCAGTCAGCATACAGTTCGATAGTCCTTCTTATCTACGGGATGGCGATGCGCTGGACCGAACGATCTCTCCGCGACGCGTACATCGCAGATTCGGCGTGATCCGAGGGCTTTACCGATGGCCATCCATTGACTCTAATGAAGACGTCTCCAGCCGTTCCTCGCCGGGCAGACACTGCCCAGGTCGATCGCATGGCTTCTCGCCAACCCTCTATCGGAGTGCATCGTGACTACCACCTATCGCACCGAAGCCGACCTGCTTGGCGAACGTCGGGTGCCGGCCGACGCCTACTATGGCGTCCATACCCTGCGGGCCTGGGAGAACTTCCAGATTACCGGTACACCCATCTCTTCGTGGCCACAACTCATCATTGCGCTGGCCTCCGTCAAGCAGGCCGCCGCCGAGGCCAATGCCGAGCTGGGCCTGCTACCTGCCGCGTTGCGCGAGGCCATCATCGCCGCCTGCCATGACTTGAGGGATGGCCGCTTGCACGATCAGTTCATCGTCGACACGATCCAGGGGGGCGCGGGCACGTCGACCAACATGAACGCCAACGAGGTGATCTGCAACCGGGCGCTCGAGCACATGGGCCATCGGAAGGGAGAATACGCCTACCTCCATCCGAACGAACACGTAAACATGGCGCAGAGCACCAACGACGTCTATCCAACGGCACTCCGCATCGCCACGTGCTTTGCGATCGAACACCTGCTCGAAGCGATGGAAGTGCTGCGCAGCGCCTTCGACAGGAAGGCAACGGAATTCGCGGGTCTGCTCAAGCTTGGCCGTACGCAGCTTCAGGATGCGGTGCCGATGACGCTCGGGCAGGAGTTCTCCACCTATGCCGTCATGCTGGAAGAAGACATGGCGCGGCTGCGCGAAGCAGCGTCGCTGATTCGCGAGATCAATCTCGGCGCGACAGCCATCGGTACCGGCATCACGGCCCATCCTGACTATGCCGCGAAGGCGTTGGCCGCGCTGCGGCGCATCACCGGCCTCGATCTCGCGCTGGCGCCGAATCTTGTGGAAGCCACGCAGGACTGCGGCGCCTTCGTCCAGATCTCCGGCGTGCTCAAGCGGATCGCCGTCAAGCTCTCGAAGACATGCAATGACCTGCGACTGCTGTCGAGCGGCCCGCGCGCAGGACTCGGCGAGATCAACCTGCCCCCGATGCAGGCCGGCTCCTCCATCATGCCCGGCAAGGTCAACCCGGTCATTCCGGAAGTGGTCAACCAGATCGCCTTCGAGGTATTCGGCAACGACATCACCATCACGTTTGCCGCCGAAGCAGGCCAGCTGCAGCTCAATGCATTCGAGCCGGTGATCGCCGCGAGCCTGTTCCGGAGCTTCCGGCATCTGACCAACGGTTGCCACACGCTGGCCGAGAAATGCGTGAATGGCATTACCGCCAACCCCGAGCGCCTGCGCGAGACCATCGAACGATCCATCGCACTGGTGACGGCCCTTAACCCCGTCATTGGCTACAAGAACGCGACTTCGGTCGCCTCCCAGGCCTTTGCGGAGGGCAAGACGATCCGTGAAGTCGTGCTGGCGCGCGGCCTGATGACCCCGGAGGCCCTGGAAGACGCGCTACGACCCGAAGCACTGATCCAGCCACGCGCGGACATGCGCGCCAAGACATGAAGTGTTGTTAAGGGGGTGATCCGAATGCGTGGGATTCGCCCGCCAGGCCTTGTCTGGCTTGACTTTGCGATGTTTAGGGGTGTGGAACTACTGGAAGAGATAAAGTTGCAGATACGCAACTTTTGATGTGGTTGGTGCGAGGGAGGGGACTCGAACCCCTACACCATTGCTGGCGTCAGGACCTAAACCTGGTGCGTCTACCAATTTCGCCACCCTCGCGGTCCTTGCGGCGCCAACCCTGACGGGGGGCCGCGGTCTCGTTGGCGGGCGCGATGCGCCCTGACAAAGCAAAAAAGGCGGCTGGAACTGCCCGCCTTTCACTGGCTGCCTTGCCGGGGGTCCGGCCGTGCCGCCGGCGTAACTTCCGCCTGCGGTGCAACGAGGCTGCGGATTGTAGCGCAAGGCGCCACGGGAATCCAGCCCCCTGCCCGCCAGCCACGGCGCCAACACGTGCGTCGTCAGCCACGGGGCCAAACCTCGTGCCGTCAGCCCGTGGCGTCAACCCTTGTGCCGTCAGCGCCTGGCGCGGATGAACGCCAGCACCAGCACCGTCGCGCAGGCCTCCAGCGCCGCCACGAAATACAGGCCCGACGACAGCCGGCCCGTATTGGTCTTGAACCAGCCGATCATGTACGGGGCCACGAAGCCGGCCAGGTTGCCGATCGAGTTGATCAGCGCAATGCCGCCGGCGGCGGCCGTACCGGCCAGGAAGGCCGACGGCAGCGACCAGAACACCGGGAACGCGGCCAGGATGCCGATCGACGCCACCGTCAGCGCCACCAGTGCCAGCACCGCGCTATGCAGCCAGAGGCCGGTCAGCGTCAGGCCCACGGCGGCCAGTAGCGTCGCCATCGCGCAGTGCATGCGGCGCTCGCCCGAGCGGTCCGAGTGAATGCCGTTCAGCACCATTGCGATCGTTCCCGCCACGAAGGGGATCGCCGACACGAGTCCAATCTGCAGGTTGCCCTGCACGCCCAGCTCCTTGATGATCGACGGCGACCAGAACGCGATCGTCGCGTTGCCGCTCACCACGCAGAAGTAGATCGCGGCGCAGATCCATACCCGGACGTTGGCAAAGGCATCCTTCAGGGCCGAATGCTTGGCGGGGTCGCGTGCCTCGGCTTCCACATCGCGCGTCACGATGTCCTTTTCCGCCTGGGTCAGCCAGCCGGCATTGGCGGGCTTTTCCGGCAGGTACATCAGCACGGCGATACCGGCCAGCACCGACGGAATGCCCTCGATGACAAACAGCCACTGCCAGTTGGCCAGGCCGTCCACGCCATCCATCGCACTCATGATGAAGCCCGCCAGCGGCCCGCCGATCACGCCGGCGATGGCGAACGACGTCATGAACAGCCCATTGATGCGGGCCCGGCGCTCGGCCGGAAACCAGTACGTCAGGTACAGCACCACGCCCGGGAAGAAGCCCGCTTCGAAAATCCCCAGCAGGAAGCGCATCCCGTAGAACTGCGCGGGCGTCTTCACGAAAATCATCGCCATCGAGGCCAGGCCCCAGAGGATCGTGATCCGCGCCAGCGTCTTGCGGGCACCGATCTTCTCCAGCAGCAGGTTGCTCGGCACCTCGAACAGGAAGTAGCCGATGAAGAAAATCCCCGCGCCCAGGCCGTAGACGGCCTCGCTGAACTGCAGGTCCTGCAGCATCTGCAGCTTGGCAAAGCCGACGTTGACGCGGTCGATCCAGGCCAGGATGAACAGGAAGACGAGGAACGGAATCAGGCGCACGGTGATCTTGCGATACGCCTCGTTGCGTTGCTGAGCCAGTTGCGCGGGAGGCAGGCTCTCCAGGGCGCCCGGGGCGCCGGTCATCACGGAAGACATCGGTGACTACTCCTTGGTGTGGTGGGCGGGGCCCCGCTACATTGGCGGGGCCCTCTCGCTGGGCGCTGTGCTGGCGCGCGGCGGCAGGCCGTGGGAATCCGGCCGATTGCAAAATTGCCAGGTTGCTAGATCAATGACTGCATCACTTCACGAAAGTCCCTGCTCGATGGCGCCAGCCACCTGCAGCACGCGTGCGTCCTGCCCGTGCAAGCCGCACACGCCGAGACCAATCCCCTGCGCCACGGGCAGTGATGCCGCGCAGCCGTCCAGGAAATTGATCACGCTCGGATTGCGCAGGACCAGGCCGTTGGTGGCGAAGAAGTCTTCGTCACGCTCCAGCGCGTCCAGGCGCGGTGCGCGCACGGCGACGGTCGGCATCAGCCAGGCGTCGGCATCACGCAACCGGTCGGCCGCGCGGCGTTGCATGTCACGGCGTGCCGCCAGCAGTTCGATGTAGTCCGTCGCGGTCTGCTGCTGCCCCCTGCGGATGCGCTGGGCCACGCGCTGGTCATAGCGATCGCCCTGCTCGGCCAGCAACGCGCGATGCCACGTCCACGCCTCGGCAGCGGTCAGGCCGCCACCGGCGTTGATCTCGGGCAGGCGGCACAGCTCGGGGAAATCGAACGATACGATGCGGGCACCCAGCGCCGACAGGCGCGACAGCGTGGCCTCGAACGCCTCCGCCACTTCCGCATCGAGCCCGTCGCAGACGAAATCGTGCGTCACGTACAGGCGCAGGCCGGCGAGGTCGGCGGGCCGCGTGTCGAGCGTCTGGCCACTCAGCACCGCGTCCATCGCCACGCAGCAGGCCACCGAACGCGCGAGCGGGCCGGCCGAGTCGAGTGAGGTCGACAACGGCACCGCGCCATCGAGCGGCACACGGCGCGCGGTCGGCTTGAATCCCGTCAACCCGCAAAATGCCGACGGAATGCGGATCGAACCGCCCGTATCCGTGCCGAGCGCGGCAACGGCCATCTCCCCGGCAACGCTCACCGCGCCACCCGAGGTCGATCCACCGGCAACACGCTCCGGATCGAATGGCGTACGCGGCGTGCCGTAGTGCGGGTTCAGGCCGAGGCCCGAGAACGCAAACTCGCTCATATTGGTCCGGCCGATCAGCACTGCGCCGGCGGCACGCAGGCGTGCCACGGCCTGGGCATCGGCCTGCGCCGGGGCATGGCCGTCGAGGGCCTTCGATCCGGCGCGCGTCACCTGCCCACGCACATCGAACAGATCCTTGATCGACACCGGCAAGCCAGCCAGCGGCGACGCCACCAGCCCTGCGGCGCGCGCCTGGTCGGCGGCACGGGCCTGCGCCAGTGCGCCGTCGGCGTCGACCTGCATGAAAGCGGCACCGCCTGCCTGCATGTGACGGTCGATGCGGGCCAGCGCGTCCTCGGTCAGCGCCACGCTCGTGGTGCGACCGGCCGCGAGCGATGCCGCCAGCGCGGCAATGGTCGGGGCGCTCATCCGGCCACCGCCAGGCTTTCCACGCGATAGGCGTGGCGCAGCGTCCGGTTGCGTACCGGGTCGTGCAGTTCCACTTCAAAGGCCTCGCCGTGGCCCAGGTCGCCGATGACGGCCTGCGTGCCACAGAACATCGCCGTTCCCGGCGGCAACTGCGGCTCGCCGGTCAGCCGTTCGATCAAGTCGCGCGGGTCCAGCAGGCGCGTGACCTTACCTTCCTGATACAGCGCACGCTGACCGTTGCGCACGCGCCAGCAACGCATTTCCAGCCTATCCCAGTGATCCATCACCTCATCGAAGCGCCAGATCTCCCGGCCCATCGGCTTGGCGCACATCTGCTTGGAAACGGTCACGTCATAGGCCTCGACCTTGCGGTCGGTGTGATCCGAGCCAATGCCGATGTACAGCGCATCGTCGCCCTGCAGCAGCACGAACTCGGTTTCGCCCGAGGAGTCGTCGCGCGGGACTTCCATGGTGGTGTCGGTGGTCAGGAGCGATGCGGCCAGCGGATAGAACGTCGGCACGGTGGCGGGCGGCTTCACGCCCAGCGCCTGCAGCTCCTCGATGTGATGCTGGACGGCGTCCTTGTCGCGGCCGGTCCAGCCGGCGATGATCAGACGTTCAACGTCGAGGGCGAGCGCGCCCCCGCCGGCTACCTGGAAATTCAGTGTCGGCATTGCGTACTACCTTGTTACGAGAGGAAAAGGGTCGGTCAGAGCGTCCGGATGATGTTCTTCCGGAATTCGTCGATGTGTTCGCGGATGGCCTCGCGCACCGCCGGCACGTCGCGCCGCTCGAGGGCGTCGACGATCTCCAGGTGCTCCTGGTAGACGTTCTCCAGGTGCTGCGGATCGGACAGCGAGAGGAACCAGAATCGCGCCTGCTTTTCATGCAGGCCGCGCAGCAGTTCGGCCAGCACGCGGTTGCGCGATGCGGCCGACATGGCGGTATGGAACTTGAGATCCAGCGAGGCCAGCGCGGGGATATCGCGCCTGGCGATCAGGTCCGGCGAGCGGTCGACGATGTCGCGCATCGCCTTGAAATCGCTGTCGTGGCCGCGCTCGCAGGCCAGCGTGGCGCACAGCACCTCGTTGGTCGCGCGCACTTCGATCATGTCGAGCACTTCGTTCAGGGACAGCGGCGTTACCAGCACACCCTTGCGCGGGAGGATGGACACCAGCCCTTCCACTTCCAGCCGATGCAGCGCCTGATGGACCGGCGTGCGCCCCAGGCCCAGCAGCGCGGCCACCTGCGCTTCGTTCAGCGGCTCGCCGGGACGGAACTCGCACGCGATGATGCGGCGCTTGATTTCGGTGTAGGCGTGCTCGCGCATCGCCGCACCGCTCTGGGCCGGCGTTGGAACTGCTGCGGTGGGATCGGGATTGCCGACCAGCCGGATGGGATTGGCCACGGGATCTCGCTCTGATTCGTTTGAAGTTGCTGTGATACTAGTGTGATATTTCACTGTGCACAACCCGGTATTTCCTAGGGGTAAACGCTGATCCTGCGCCAGAAGCCATGGCAACCCGTATCATGGGCAATCCGCAGTGAATCGATAATCGATTCATAAATATCTTGGTGCAATATGCAGCCATCGTGGTGCAGCGGTCCCGACGGTGGTGCCGGAATCCGATCCTTCTCATGAACGCCCCCGCCGGCTCACACGCCGTTGCCGTTGCCGACACCGAGCGCCCCGACCCGCTCTTCAACCAGTCGCTAGAAAAAGGCCTGGAAGTGCTGCGCGCCTTCAGCGCCGTGCATCGCACGCTGACACTGTCCGAGCTGGCCGCGCTGACCGGCATGACCAAGAGCTCGGCGCAGCGGACCGTGCATACGCTGGAGCGGCTCGGCTACGTCGACAAGCATCCGCAGACGCGCCGCTTCCGCCTGACGCCAAAGGTGATGGAGATCGGCTACAACTACCTGGCCGCCGACGCGCTGATTCCAATTGCCAGCCCCTACCTGTCGCAACTGGCCAATGCGAGCGGCGAGACGGCCAACCTGACCGAGCCCGTGGGGCTCGACATGGTCTACGTGGCGCAGTTGATGACCGCCAAGCACATGCCCGTACTCACGCCCGTGGGCATGCGGATTCCGATGTACTGCACGAGCTCCGGCCGGGCCTACCTGAGCACGCTGCCCGACGCGCAGGTGCGGGCGATGCTCGAGGCGTCCACGCGCGTGCCGCGCACGCCGGCCACGCTCACCGATGTCGATGCGATCTTCGAGCGCGTGGTGGCCTGTCGTGGCGTGGGCTATGCCTGTAATGAAGAGGAACTGTTCCTGGGTGACATGGGCGTCGGCGCGCCAATCGTGAACAGCCAGGGCGTGGCCGTTGGCGCGGTACACGTGTCGCCGCCGGCCAGCCGCTGGACGATGGCCGAGGCGCAGCGCAAGCTCGCGCCCCTGGTGATCGAATGCGCGTGGGCGATTTCCCGATCGATCGGGCACTGAAGCGCACTGAGAGGGATTGAGGGCAGCAAGGGGCCGCAGCCCCCCTCTCCGGAACGTCTGCCTCTTAGCGTGCGTGGGCCAGCATGGCCTGCAGCAGGACATTGGCGCCCGCCTCGATATGCTCGGGCAACGCATCCTCCAGTTCGTTGTGGCTGATGCCGTCCTTGCAAGGCACAAAGATCATCCCGGTCGGCGCGCGCTGGGCCACGTAGACCGCATCGTGCCCCGCCCCGCTCACCACGTCCATGTGCGGCAGCCCCAGCGCCGCCGCCGCGCGGCGCACGCTGTCCACGCATTCGGGCGCAAACAGGCACGGCTCGAACTGGACGACCTGGCGGATCTCCACGCGCACCGCCGCCATATCGGCGATGCCCGCGAACGCCGCGCGCATGGCGGCATCCATGCGATCCAGCCCGTCCTGCGAGAGGTTGCGAAAATCCACCGTGAAGTCCACGCGCCCTGGAATCACGTTGCGTGAATTCGGCTTGACCTCCACATAGCCCACCGTGCCGCGGCCGTGCGGCGCTTCGTCCCGCGCAATGCGGTTCACGGCCTCGATCATCCGCGCCGACGCCAGCAGCGCGTCATGGCGCAATGCCAGCGGCGTGGGCCCCGCATGCGCGTCCTGGCCGGTCACCGTCACGTCATACCACTGCTGGCCGAGCGCGCCGGAGACCACGCCGATCGGCAGCCCGGCCGCTTCCAGTACAGGGCCCTGCTCGATATGCGCCTCGAAGTAGGCCGCGAACATGCCACCGGGCACCTCGCCAGCCGGGTGCTCGCCGCGATAGCCGATGGCGGTCAGCGCATCGCCCACGCTCACGCCGTCGCGATCCTGCTGCCGGCGCGCGTCCTCGGCCCCGAACACGCCGGCAAACACCCCCGAGCCCATCATGACCGGCGTGAAGCGGGTGCCCTCCTCGTTGGTCCAGAACGCCACCTCCAGCGGGGCGCGCGTGACGATGCCCAGGTCATCGAGCGTGCGCATGACCTCCAGCCCTGCCAGCACGCCGAAATTGCCATCGAACTTGCCGCCGGAGGGCTGCGTATCGATGTGGCTGCCCGTGGCGACCGCACGGGCACGGGGGTCGCTGCCGGCGCGCCGCGCAAACACGTTGCCGATCTCGTCCACGCGCACATCGAGTCCCGCGTCGCGGCACCACTGCACCACCAGGTCTCGGCCCTTGCCGTCTTCGTCGGTCAGCGCGATGCGGCATACGCCGCCCTTGGGCGTGGCGCCAATCGCGCCCAGATCCATCAGCGATTGCCACAGCCGGGCGCCATTGATGCGGGGAAGGTGGTGCGAATCCATATCTGCCTTGTTTGCTCTTGAGTGAATGGCGAATACCCGTATTGCAAGAAGCAGACCACCGGCCAACCTTCGACAGCCAACGCCGCGGCCAGCGGATCGCCGACAGCGATGTCCTCCGACTGGCACATGACTTGCTTGAATGGACGCAGCCCTTCCCCCAACCAGGAGCAATGCCTGTGAACCACCCCATGTCCTCCCACGCGAAAGGTTTCTCCGCTGCCATCCGGTCCGTATCCGCCGCCGTCGCCCTGTCCCTGCTCGCCCTGCCCGGCGCCGCGATGGCTGAAAAGGTGCTGCGCATCGGCATGACCGCCGCCGATATCCCGCGCACGCTCGGCCAGCCCGACCAGGGCTTCGAGGGCAACCGCTTCACCGGCATCCCCCTGTACGACGCGCTGACGCAATGGGATCTCTCCAAGGGCAACGGCCCCAGCCTGCTGATTCCAGGCCTGGCCACCGAGTGGAAGGTGGAGGCCACCGACAAGACCAAATGGACCTTCAGGCTGCGTCCCGGCGTGAAGTTCCACGACGGCTCGCCATTCAATGCGGACGCCGTGGTGTGGAACGTCAACAAGGTGCTCGACAAGACCGCGAGGCAATTCGACCCGAGCCAGGTTGGCGTGACGGCATCGCGCATGCCCACGCTGCGCAGCGCCAGGAAGATCGACGACATGACCGTCGAACTGGTGACGGCGGAGCCCGATTCGTTCCTGCCGTACAACGTGTCGAACCTGTTCATGGCGTCACCCACGCAATGGGAAAAGAAGCTGGCCGCCGTGCCGGCGTCGGTCACGGACCCGGCCGAGCGCAGCAAGCAGGCGTGGGTCGCATTCGCCGCCGATGCCTCCGGCACGGGTCCGTTCAGGATGACGCGCTTCGTGCCGCGCGAGCGCCTGGAAGTGGCAAGGAACGCGAGCTACTGGGACGCCAGGCGCGTGCCGAAGATCGACAAGGTCGTGATGGTGCCGATGCCTGAGGCCAACGCGCGCACGGCCGCGCTGCTCTCGGGCCAGGTGGACTGGATCGAGGCGCCCGCCCCGGATGCGATTGCGCAGATCAAGAGCCGCGGCTTCGAGGTCTACGCCAACGCCCAGCCGCACATGTGGCCGTGGCAACTCTCGTTCGCGCCGAATTCCCCGTGGCTGGACAAGCGCGTGCGCCAGGCCGCCAACCTCTGCGTCAACCGCGCGGGCCTGAAGACACTGCTGGGCGGCTACATGGCCGAGGCAAAGGGGATTGTGGAATCCGGCAACCCGTGGTGGGGCAATCCGACGTTCGACATCAAGTACGACGCCAACGCGGCGCGCAAGCTGATGACGGAAGCCGGCTACTCCGCCGCCAAGCCGCTCAAGGTCAAGGTGCAGGTCTCGGCGTCCGGGTCCGGCCAGATGCAGCCGCTGCCGATGAACGAGTATGTGCAGCAGAACCTCAAGGAATGCTTCTTCGACGTCGATTTCGATGTGGTCGAGTGGAACACCCTGTTCACCAACTGGCGAATCGGCGCCAAGGACCCGAGCGCGCACGGCGCCAATGCGATCAACGTGAGCTTCGCGGCGATGGACCCGTTCTTTGCGATGGTGCGCTTCGTCAGCACCAAGACGCAGCCGCCGGTGTCGAACAACTGGGGCTTCTTTGGCAATCCGGAGTTCGACAAGCTGATCGAGAACGCGCGCACCTCGTTCGACGAAAAATCGCGTGACGCGGCGCTGGCCCGGCTGCATGCGCGCATCGTCGAGGAATCCCCGTTCGTGCTGATCGCCCATGACGTGGGCCCGCGCGCGATATCGAAGAAGGTCAAGGGCGTCGTGCAACCGCAGAGCTGGTTCATCGATATCGCGACCATGTCGATGGATTGAGCTCGCCGCGTTGCCAAGGTTTGGTGCCTCGCTCCCGCCGGGCGGGAGCGAGGCACGAACAAGTGGCACACGCGCCCTGTCGCCCTCCCGCCTCCCCGCTCGCCTACTCGTCCACTCGCCGGCCACAGACCATGACTTACCTGCTCCGCCGCATCCTGTATGCGTTGCCAATCCTGCTGGGGGTCGCGCTGCTGTGCTTCTCCCTGGTCCATATCGCGCCCGGCGATCCGCTGGTCTCCGTCCTGCCGCCCGACGCCTCCGAAGACCTCCGGCGTCAGCTGACCGCGCTGTACGGCTTCGACAAGCCGTTCCTCGAACAATTTTCCCACTGGCTCGTGCGCGCGCTGCACGGTGACCTGGGCACATCCATCGCCACCAGCCGCCCCGTGATCTCCGAGGTATCGGGTGCCGTCATCAACTCTATCCGCCTGGCCTCCGTCGCCACGCTGATCGGCTTCACGTTCGGTTGCCTGTTCGGCTTCGTGGCCGGCTATATGCGCGATTCCGTGTCGGACCGCGTCGCCTCGTTCCTCTCGGTGCTCGGTGTGAGCATTCCGCATTACTGGCTCGGCATGGTGCTGGTGATCGCGTTTTCGGTGTTGCTGGGCTGGCTCCCGGCGACGGGCGCCGGTCCGGGCGGCTCCGGCGACTGGACATGGGACTGGGAGCACCTGCAGTACATGCTGCTGCCGGCCGTGACGATGTCCGTGATTCCGATGGGCATCGTGGCGCGCACGATCCGCGCGTTGGTGGCGGAGATTCTCTCCAACGAATTCATCGTCGGCCTGCGGGCGCGCGGACTGTCCGATCTCGCGGTGTTCCGCCACGTGGTCAAGAACGTCGCGCCGACCGCGCTGTCCGTCATGGGCCTGCAGCTCGGCTACCTGCTCGGCGGCTCCATCCTCATCGAGACCGTGTTCTCGTGGCCCGGTACCGGATTCCTGCTGAACTCGGCCATTTTCCAGCGCGATTTCCCGCTGCTGCAAGGCACGATCCTTGTGCTGGCGGTGTTCTTCGTGCTGCTCAACCTGCTGGTGGACGCGTTGCAGACGCTGTTCGACCCCCGCATCCAGCGCAACTGAGGCGCCGCCATGAACACGACCGACATGACCAACCTTGCCCGGTCCCCGGCGCCGCTGCCCGTGCAGCGCTCGCCCGGCTACTGGGCCACCGTGGGCCGCCGCCTGCTGCGCAACAGGCTGGCGATGGCTGCCGCGCTGATCCTCATCGCGCTGGTGACGATGGCGATCTTCGCCCCGGCGCTGATGCCCGCCGATCCTTACGCGTCGTCGATCCTCAAGCGGCTCAAGCCAGTCGGCACGGAGCACTACCTGCTCGGCACCGACGAACTGGGCCGGGACATGCTCTCGCGGCTGATGCTCGGTGGACGGTTGTCGCTGTTCATGGGTATCACACCCGTGCTGCTCGCCTTCGTGATCGGCAGTGCGCTCGGCATCGTCGCCGGCTACGCGGGCGGATGGACCAACACCGTGATCATGCGGCTGACCGACATCCTCTACGCGTTCCCGTCGGTGCTGCTGGCCATCGCGCTGTCGGGCACGCTGGGGGCCGGCGTGGGCAATGCCCTGCTGTCGCTGACCATCGTCTTCGTGCCGCAAATCGTGCGCGTGGCGGAGAGCGTGACCACGCAGGTCCGCAACCGGGAATTCGTCGATGCGGCGCGCGCCTCCGGTGCGTCGTCGCTGACCATCGTGCGCGCGCACGTGCTCAACAACGTGCTCGGCCCGATCTTCGTCTACGCCACCAGCCTGATCTCGGTGTCGATGATCCTGGCGTCCGGGTTGTCGTTCCTCGGCCTCGGCGTCAAGCCGCCCGAGCCCGAATGGGGCCTGATGCTGAACACGCTGCGCACCGCCATCTACACGCAGCCGTGGGTCGCGGCGCTGCCGGGGGCGATGATCTTCCTGACCTCGATCTCCTTCAACCTGCTGGCCGATGGCATCCGCTCGGCCATGGAAATCAAGGACTAAGCATGAACGATATTCCCGTAGCGCCGGCCCACGCGCAGGACGTCGGCGGCCCGGCCCAGCCGCTTGTGATCGCGCGCGACCTGGTCAGGCATTTCCCGCTCAAGTCGGCGATCCCCCTGCGCAAGGCCGGCGTGGTGCGCGCCGTCGATGGCGTCAGCTTTGACGTGCTCAAGGGCGAAACGCTTGGCGTGGTCGGCGAATCCGGCTGCGGCAAATCCACCACGGCGCGGCTGCTGATGCAGCTGACGCCGCACGACAGCGGCGAACTGATCTTCGATGCGCAAGGCGTGGGCTCGCCGCAACTGCCGATGAAGGCGTTCCGCAGCCAGGTGCAAATGGTGTTCCAGGACAGCTATTCGTCGCTGAACCCGCGGCTGACCATCGAGGAATCGATCGCGTTCACGCCGCGCGTGCACGGCGTGCCGGCGCGGGAGGCCACAGAGCGCGCGCGCTATCTGCTCGAGCGGGTCGGGTTGGACCCGGCGCGCTTCGCCGGCCGCTATCCGCACGAGTTGTCCGGCGGCCAGCGCCAGCGCGTGAACATTGCCCGCGCGCTGGCGCTGCGGCCGCGGCTGGTGATCCTGGACGAAGCCGTGTCCGCCCTCGACAAATCCGTGGAGGCCCAGGTGCTGAACCTGCTGCTGGACCTCAAGGCGGAATTCGACCTGACCTACGTCTTTATCAGTCACGACCTCAACGTGATCCGCTACCTGTGCGACCGCGTGATGGTGATGTACCTGGGCAAGGTCGTCGAGATTGGCGACACCGAATCGATCTACGCCAACCCGGCCCACCCCTACACGCGCGCGTTGCTGGCCTCGATGCCGTCGATGGACCCCGACCAGCGCACGCTGGCCGCGCCGCTGGCCGGCGACCCGCCGAACCCGATCAACCCGCCGCCCGGCTGCAGCTTTCACCCGCGCTGTGTACGCGCCGAGCCGGTATGCGAACGCCGCGCGCCGGTGCTGTCAGACGCCCTCGCCGGCCATCCCGTTTCGTGCCTGATGACGATGCCAGACGGTGGCCATTCGCTGCCGCTGCGGCGCATGACGCCCGGCCTGCACGCGGCCACACCCTGATCGCGCCGGGAGACCCCTATGTCCGATAACACCTCACTCATCGCCCCCAGCGCCACCTCGTCCGTGGATGCGGCGGATGCCCGCTCCATCTCGCCTGCCTCACCTGGCTCGCCCGCCTCACCCGCGGTATCGCTGCGCGATCTCCACGTGACGTTTTCCGGGGGCGGCAAGACCATCCGGGCCGTCAACGGCGTGTCCCTCGACGTGGCGCCCGGCGAGGCCGTCGCGCTAATCGGCGAGTCCGGATCGGGCAAGAGCGTCACGCTGCGCGCGCTGATGCGGCTCCATCCGCCGCGCCGCACGCGCATGCACGGCGAGATCCGCATCGATGGCCAGGATGTACTCAAGCTCGACAAACGCGCGCTGGCCCGCCTGCGTGGCGGCACCGTCGCGATGGTGTTCCAGGAGCCGCTGCTGGCGCTGGACCCGGTCTATACGGTTGGCCAGCAGATCGTCGAATGCATCCGCACACACCGGAAGGTCTCCCGCACGGAAGCGCGCGCGCTGGCGCTCAAGGCGCTGGAGTCCGTGCGCATTCCGAGCCCGGAGCGCCGGCTGGCGGCCTATCCGCACGAAATGTCCGGTGGCATGCGGCAGCGCGCGATGATCGCGCTGGCGTTGTCGGCGCAGCCAAGGATCCTGCTGGCCGATGAACCCACCACGGCACTGGATGCCACCGTGCAGATCCAGGTGCTGATCCTGCTGCGCGAGCTGCAACGCGAGTTGGGCCTGTCGATCGTCTTCGTCACGCACGACATCGGCGCGGCCGTGGAGATTGCCGACCGTGTCGCGGTGATGTATGGCGGGCGCATCGTCGAGGAGGGACCCATCCGCACGCTGCTGCGCGAGGCGCGCCACCCCTACACGATCGCCCTGCTGCAAAGCCGCCAGCACGGCATGGATCGCGGCCAGCGCCTGCAGACAATCGGTGGCGCCCCGCCCGACCTCGCCGCGTTGCCACCGGGCTGCACCTTTGCGCCACGCTGCCCGCATGCGCGCCCCGCCTGCCTGACAGACGTGCCGCGCGCCACATCGCTCGGCAATGGCCATCGCGTCAGTTGCGTGCTGGTCAACCAGCCCTTGGCCACCGAAGCCGAAGTGGCCGCCTGAATCCACCCCTCACCGGAACAAGGAAATCGAACCCCATGACCCTGGCCACTCATCCCGCCCGCGCCTTCATGCCCTATCCCGATGTGGCGGTGCCCAACGCGTCCACCGGTCCATTGCGCGGCCTGACGTTTGCCGTCAAGGACCTGTTCGACGTGGCGGGCTATCCCACTGGCGGTGGCAATCCGCACGTCCTGGCGCGCTCGGGTATCAAGACCGTGACCGCACCCACGGTCCAGAAACTGCTCGACGCCGGCGCCCGCTTTATCGGCAAGTCGCATACCGACGAGCTGGCGTTCTCGATGAACGGCCAGAACGCGCACTATGGCGGGCCCGTCAACGGCGCCGCACCCGACCGCATCACCGGCGGGTCGTCGTCGGGGTCCGCCTCGGCGGTGTCCAACGGCCTGTGCGACTTCGCGCTCGGCACCGACACCGGCGGCTCGGTCCGCGCGCCCGCGAGCCACTGCGGGTTGTTCGGCATCCGCCCGTCGCATGGGCGGATTTCGCTCTCCCACTGCATGCCGCTGTGCGAGACGCTGGACACCTGTGGCTTCTTCGCGCGAGACGTCGCCACGTTCGCGCGCGTGGCGGATGCGTTGTTCGGCGCCAAGGATGCCGATCCGCTGCCCGCCACGCCGCGCCTGCTGCTGGCCTCGGACCTGTTCGAGCTGCCCACGCCCGAAGCCCGGGCCGCGCTGGCGCCAACGGTCGCCCGTGTCGAGGCTGCGCTCGGCCAGGCCACGCCGGTGGACGTGGCCGACCGGCCGCTGTCGGACCTGTACTGGGCGTTCCGCTACGTGCAGGGACGGGAAGCGTGGCAGGCCAATGGGGCGTTGATCGAGCAATACGGCCTGCATCTGGGGGCGGATATCGCCGCGCGCTTTGCGTTCAGCAAGAGCGTGACAGCGGTGCAGTTCGAGCAGTCGACCGCGATCCGGCGCGAATTCACGGCGCACCTGGGCCGCTTGCTCGGTCACGACGGCGTGCTGGTGCTGCCGACCATGCCCGATATCGCCCCGCTGCGCACGGCGGCCGGCGAAACGCTGGAGGACTATCGCACCGCCTCAGCCCACGTGCTGTGCCTGACGCCGCTATCCGGCTTTCCGCAACTGAACCTGCCGCTGTCCGGCCGCGCAGGGGCACCGCTGGGCATCTCGTTGCTCGGCCCGAGGGGCAGCGATCGCAGCCTGATCGCCCTCGCTGAAAAGCTAATGACGGCAGTGGTCTGACGCGCGTACAGTCCCGGATGCCGGGATCGCGCTTCCCGCTGGTTCCATGCGGGGAGTGCGATCCCCGCATGCGTCCTGCCAGGCGCCCCGAAACCCTACGTCGACCGACATCGAGACCACCATGCCCCGTCTTCGCATCACCGCCGCCGGCCAAACCTTCATCGCCGAGACCCACCCCGACGCTCCGCAGACCGTGGAGGCGTTCCTGAAACTGCTGCCCTATCGCCAGAAACTGATCCACGTGCGCTGGAGCGGCGAAGGCTGCTGGATCCCGCTCGGCGAATTCCGGCTCGGGGTCGGCTTCGAAAACCATACCAGCCACCCCTCGGTGGGCGACATCCTGTTCTACCCCGGTGGCTACAGCGAAACCGAGATCATCCTGGCCTATGGCAGCTGCTGTTTTGCCAGCAAGATGGGCCAGCTGGCCGGCAACCACTTCCTGACCATCGTCGAGGGCCGCGAGCACCTGCGCGCGCTAGGTACCAAGGTGCTGTGGGAAGGCGCGCAGGACGTGGT
This sequence comes from Cupriavidus sp. 01L415, assembly GCF_056400065.1. NCBI lineage: Bacteria > Pseudomonadati > Pseudomonadota > Betaproteobacteria > Burkholderiales > Burkholderiaceae > Cupriavidus > Cupriavidus sp. 01L415. Next base: position 644,554 of record NZ_JBFTSP010000001.1, read on the forward strand.
ATTCGAACTGGCCGAGTAGCCGGTCACTACGCCGCGGCCCGCAGGCCGTCCTGCATCGCCGCCACGGCGGACGGGGCACGCTGCGGGACTGGCGAAACCTGTTGCGGATGGCACAACGGCGCGCGGCCGCCGCGTGGCGTTTCCCCGGTGCTCACGGTAGAGTAGCGGCCGGCCGGCGCAGAATGCCGCCGGCACGCAATAAGAATATTCCGGGGAAAAGAAGAATGAAGCCGTTCAAGACATCGGGGATGCAGGCGCGCCGCCTGCCAATTCATCGCGCCATCGCGCTTGGCGCCATGTCCTGCTTGTGGATGGGTCTCGCCGCGTCACCGGCGGCCGCGCTGGAATCGGCGCCGCTGATCGCAAAGGTATCGCCGAGCGTCTACGCCATTCGCACCTACGGCGCACAGGAAACGCCGATGCAATCCGGGTCCGCCGTGGTGATCGGGCCGGGGCAACTGGTCACCACCTGCCATCTGCTGGCCGGCGCGCGGTCGATCGCGGTGCGCCGTGACAACGTCAGCTATGGCGCCACGCTCGCCGCGCCCGATGTGGAGCGCGACCTCTGCCTGCTCAACGTCGCCAACTTCACGGCGCCTGCGGCCGCGGTGAGCCCGTCGGCCGCCCCGGCGTTCGGTCAACGCGTCTACGCGGCCTCCGTGGTCGATGGCAGTGTCGTCAGCGTGCGCGAGGGCACGGTCACCGGTCTCCAGGCCGCATCCACCGGCAAGCTGGAACGCATCCAGGCTTCCATGCCCGACGCGCCGGGCAGCAGCGGCGGCGCCCTGTTCGACGACAGTGGCCGCCTGATCGGCATCCTGTCCCGACCGACCGCTGGCGACACGCTGACGCGCGCCCTGCCCGCGACGTGGATCTCCGAAATCAAGGCGCGCGGCAGTGTCGCGATGGCCACCTTCCAGCCGTCGCAGGCCCTGGCCGCCCCGGCGGCGCAAACGGTTGCGGCAGGCGTGGCCGCCCAGGCGGCGCAGGCCGGCGGCACGGAATCGCCGCGTGTGGGCGAAGTCTGGCAATACGAGCTGATCGACAACCATACCAAGACGCGCCGCCCGGTGACGTACCGCGTGGACCGCCTCGACGGCGACCGCGTGATCATCAACCAGGGCGCCCGCGTCGAGACCCGCGACGGCCGCGTCTCGAGCATCACCACGCCGATCGGCGGCGAGTTCGACATCGCCTCGCCCACCGGTGGCTGGGTGCCGGATGACGTCAAGGTTGGCATGCGGTGGAAGGCCGCCTACCGTCAACCGGGCAACGGCTTCCGCACCGAACTCGAAGGCACGGCGGCCTCGGAAGGTTCGCTCAGCGTCGATGGCAAGGACCTCCGCACGATCCGCATCAACTACGTGGGCTGGGTCAGTCGGCCGTTCTACGGCGCGGGCAGCAACTCGTCGAGCAACTCGCGCTACAAGGCGTCGGCCTGGTATGCGCCCGAACTGCGGCGCGTGGTCCGTTTCGAGGCCACCTACTCCAGCTGGGAGCGGGTCAACGAAACGCTGCAACTGGTCTCGCATCGCTTCGAGTAACGCCCCCCGGCCAGCGCCGGGCTTGCTCAGTCCACGCGCGCCGTCAGTCCCGCCAGCACCGCCGTCAGCGGTAGCTGGCCCTTGCGGGTGTGCCCTTCGCACGCTTCAAAGCGGATCCAGCCCGCGTTGAAGCCGTCGAGCATCTGCAAGCGGGGCGTGGGATTGCGCATGCCCTGCGCGCGGAACAGCGCCTCCCAGCTCGCGCGCGGCACCGCGCGGGCCCGCACCGGCCGCCCCAGCAGCATGGAAAGCGCCGCCGCGATATCCAGCGGGCTCACGCGCTCAGGGCCTTCCAGCTCCACCACGCGACGGCCCTCCCACGTGTCCTGCAGCAGTTCCGCCGCCACCCGGCCAACATCCGCGGTGGCGACCATCGGCACCGGCTTGTCCAGCGGCTGCAGGTAGCTGTCGATGACGCCCGTGAGCTGGGCCGGCTCGATATCCCAGAGCGTGTTCTCCATGAACCAGCCCGCGCGCAGGAACGCCACCGGCATCGGCAGCGTGCCAAGCGCCGCCTCAAGCTGTGACAGCTGACGCAGCAGGTTGGGCTGCCCGGCCTGCGCGCCGATTGTCGACAGGCACACCACGCGCTTCGGCGCGGCGGCCTCCAGCGCCCGGCGGATCGCATCGATCATCGCGCGCGATTCGGGAAAGCCATCCGACGGGTCGAAGTTCGGCGGCAGAAGAATAAACACGCCGTCGGTGCCCGTGAATGCGCGCTCCAATGCCTGGGCGTCATGCATCTCGGCCACCGCCACGTCGCAGCCTTCGCCGGCCCAGGTCCTGCCTTTTTCCGCGGACCGCACCACGGCCCGCACGTCGTGCCCCGCCGCCCGCAGTGCCAGCGCCACCACACCGCCCACCTGTCCGGTAATTCCAGTCACAGCAAACATGTTTCTCTCCTGTCGGGATGCAGCGCGTCACGGCTGCGGTGACCGAATTCTGGTCAATCCGCGACGATTCCGCGATAACATGCCCGTCACTTGATTGATGACTGCGAGGCATCAAAGATGGGATTCGACGCACGCCTGCTCGACGGCCTCGGGGTCGTCAGGGCGATCGTGGAAAACGGCAGCTTCGTGCGGGCGTCCGAGACGCTCGACATGACCCAGTCCGGTGTCAGCCGGGCGGTGGCGCGACTGGAGGCGAGGCTCGGCATCCGGCTGTTCGACCGGACCACCCGCTCGGTCACGCTGACCGACGACGGCCGCCGGTTCTATGAGGAGGTGACGCCGCTGCTGGCGCAACTGGAGGAAGTCACCACGGCGGCCTCCCAGGGTGTGTCGGCGGTGCGTGGCCGGCTGCGCGCCAACGTCGATCCGTTCTTCTCGCGGCTCGTCCTCGCGCCGCACCTGGGGGCCTTCGTCGACGCCCACCCTCACCTGACGATGGACCTCGTGACGCGGGACACGCTGGGGGACATGGTGGCCGATGGCTTCGACGTGGCGTTCCGCTTCGGCCATCCGCGCGCGACCACGCTGGTCGCCCGCAAGCTGATGGACGTGCCGGTGGCGACGCTGGCGGCGCCGTCCTATCTCAAGCGGCACGGCAAGCCGCGCACGCCGGCGGACCTGGAGGGCGACCGGCACACCTGCATCCATTTCCGCGATCCGGAAACCGGCCGCCCGTTCCCGTGGGAATTCTGGCGTGGCGACGAACACGTGGTCGTGCAGGCGCGCGGGCGGCTGGTGGTCAACGAAGGCGGCACCATGCACAGCGTCTGCGCGGCCGGCCACGGCATCTGCCAGACGCTGACTTACGGCGCCGAATCGCTGATCGCCGAGGGCCGCCTGGTACCCGTGCTGACCGACTGGCCCGACGAGAAGTTTCCGCTGTATGCGCTCTATCCGTCGCGGCAGCACCTGCCGGCCAAAGTGCGGGCATTCGTGGATTTCGTGGTGGAGATCTGCCAGCGCCGGTCCGCGCCAGTCAGCCCCGCGCCGCCACGGCGCGGCTGACGCAATCGAGCAGCGCCTGCACCAGCCGGTCCTCCGCCTCGGCCACGCGCGAGACAAACGAAATCTGCCGCGAGGGCGCGCTGTCGCCGAGCGTCAGCACACGTACCGGAAATGCCGACAGCAGATAGGAATCGGGCACCGGCAGCACCGAGACCCCGAGTCCGCGCGACGCCATCGCCACGATGGCCGGAATCGACAGTAGCTCGATTCGCGACCGCACTTCGGGCGCCACACGCTTGACGTAGTCGGCGGCGGCCGACCCGGCGATCGTCGACGTATCGAAACGAATCCACTCATATGACTTGAGGAGCGCCGCCACACCCTTGCTGCCGGAGTCGGGCGGCGCCACCAGCACGCACGGCTCGCGGAACAGCGGCGTCCACCGGATCCGCGTGGACGCGCCCGTCTCCGGCTGAGCCACGACTGCGGCATCGATCGTGCCCGACCGCAAGGCGTCGACGAGTGCCGACGAGCGCCCCCGCTCCAGCCGGACATCCAGCTTGGGATACGACTCCCGCACCAGCGCCGTAAAGCCCGGCAGCACGGTCACCTGCATTGGTTCGATGACGCCCAGCCGGATCCTGCCTTCGACGACCGGCGCCGAGCGGCGCCGCAGCGTCTCCAGCGCGTCCATCGTCCCCTGCACGGTGGCGCTGACCTCATGCGCGAAGGCAGTGGGCCGGACCTGCAACGCGGAGCGGTCGAACAGCGGCTGGCCAAAGTACGTCTCCAGTTGCTTCATCTGCAGGCTGACCGCGCTGGGCGACAGGCTCATTTCCGTGGCCGCCCCGGCAAAACTGCCGCACCGCAACACGGCGGCCAGGGTCTGGAAGAACTCGACCTTCATGAGTTTTCCTCACCGATAGGTTTAAAAACGTCACTTTATCTCAACAACGGCCACGACTACGATGCCATGCAGACGGCCATGCGCCGCGACAAGACCCTTCGGAGACAAACCATCGTGATGCTGCACCCTTCTGCGCTGCCTTCCTTCACGCCGCGTGCCCGCACCCTGGGCGCCATGTCAGCCCTGGCCGCCGTGGCCATGACCATCGTGTCGATCGCCACCCTGCCCGCCGCGCAAGCCGCGGAACCGGTCGTGCCCAAGTCGATCCGCATGGTCGTGCCATTCCCGCCCAGCGGCAGCAACGACGTATTCGCGCGCCTGCTCAGCGAGAAGCTGTCCACTCGACTCAAGGTCACCGCGATCGTCGACAACAAGCCGGGCGCCGGTGGCGCCATCGGTGCGGAATTTGTGGCACGGTCGGCACCGGACGGTGCGACGTTGCTGGTAACGTCCTCCACGCTGACCGCCAACGCCGCGGTGCAGCCCAAGCTGAACTACGACCCGGTCAAGAGCTTCGCCCCGGTGGCAATGCTGGCCAGCGGCCCGATGGTGCTGGCCGTGGCGGAGAAGTCCCCGTACAAGACCGTCGCCCAACTGGTGGCCGCCGCACGCAAGGATCGCGGCGCGATCAACTACGGCTCGGCCGGTATCGGCTCGATCAACCAGATGGCCAGCGAATTGCTGGCCGGCGACAGCGGCAGCGAGTTCACGCACGTGCCCTACAAAGGCATTTCCAACGCGCTGACCGATCTCATCGCGGGCCAGGTGCAATTTGTCATCGCGAGCTTTCCGTCCGTGGCGGGTCAGGTCAAGGGTGGCAAGGTACGCGCGCTCGCCGTGACGTCGCCGACGCGCTCGAAGTTCGCGCCGCAATGGCCGACCGTCGCGGAAGCGGTGCCGAACTACTCGGCCGAACTGTGGTGGGGCGTCTTTGCGCCCGCCGGCACGCCGCAGGCGCTGGTCGACAGGATCAACGCCGAGATCCGCGACATCATCGCCACGCCGGAAATGCGCGAGATATTTGCCCGCGAAGGCGCCGAGCCGTCCGCGATGACCGCCGCCCAGTTTGCCGACCATATCCGCGCGGACACCGCGCGCTGGAAGCAGGTGGCCAAGGCCCGCCACATCACCGCCGATTAATTCATTGCCAGCCGGTCACGCCCCATGTTCACGCAGCAAGCCTTTGCCCCCGATGCCACCGGACCGCTGGACGGCATCCGCATCCTCGATCTCTCCCGCCTGGTCGCAGGCAACACATTGACGATGGCCCTGGGCGACCTGGGCGCCGACGTGCTCAAGGTGGAACCCGCCAGCGGCGACACGCTGCGCGACTGGAAGGTGAGGGAGGTCTCCACCGCGTGGAAGGCGTACTGCCGCAACAAGCGCAGCCTGTGCCTGAACTTCCGCGCGCCAGGCGCGATCGATGTCGTGCTGGACCTCGTCGGCCACTCCGATGTCTTTATCGAGAGCTTCAAGCCCGGCACGCTGGAAGCGATGGGGCTGGCGCCCGAGGCGCTGCTCGCACGCAACCCGAAGCTCGTGATCGTGCGGGTGTCCGGCTGGGGCCAGGACGGGCCCTATTCCCACCGTCCGGGCTTCGGGACGCTGGTGGAAGGCATGTCGGGCTTTGCGTCGATGAACGGCTTCGAGGATCGTGAACCGGTGCTGCCGCCGATCTACCTCGGCGACATGACGGCCGGCCTCTACGGCGCCGTCGGCGTGCTTGCCGCCGTGCGCAACGTGGAGGTGCGCGGCGGCCAGGGCCAGGTCATCGACCTGCCGCTGCTCGACCCCGTGTTCGCGATCCTTGGCGCGCAAGCGGCCAACTTCCGCCTGACCGGCAAGGTCAAGCCGCGCACGGGCAGCCGGTCCACCAACAGCGCGCCGCGCAATGCATACCAGACCTCGGACGGCAAGTGGGTCTGCCTGTCGGCGTCCACACAGGCGATGACCGAGCGCCTGTTCCGCGCGATCGGCCGCGCCGAGCTGATCGTCGACCCGCGCTTCGCGACCAATGCGGAACGGGTGAAGCATGCCGCGCTGCTCGACGGCATCATCGGCGAATTCCTGGGCACGATGACGCAGGACGACTGCGTGGCCTTTTTCGACAAGGCGGGCGTGACCATTGGGCCGATCTACGACATGTCGGATATCGAACGCGACCCGCACTTCCGTGCGCGCGACATCGTGGTGGAACTGCCCGATGCCGACATGGGCCAGATTCCCGTCCACAACATCACGCCGCGGCTCGGCGGCACGCCCGGCGCCTTCCGCCGCGCGGCGCCGGCGCTGGGCGAGCATTCGGCCGAGGCGTTGCGCGCCGCCGGCTACGACGAAGACCGGATCGCGGCGCTGCGGGCCGCTGGCGTGGTCATCGACGGCAACGGCCCGACCTGAGGATCGCCGCCATGACCGCACATCCCCGCTGGACGCATCGTCCGGACGGCGCCAACTGGGGCGACTTCGGCCCCGACGACCAGTTGGGCCGGCTCAATCTCATCGGCCCGCAACAGGTGCTGGCCGCCGTGCGCGAGGTCCGCGAAGGGCTGACGTTCTCGCTTTCCCTGCCGCTCGACGTGCCGCGCGCCGGCGTGCTGAACCCGCGCCGCCGCCCGCCCGTGCTGCATGCGTCGGAAAAAGACGGCCAGCGCGTATTCAATCGTCCGATGGGCGGGGACGTACCTGGCGCCACCGATGTCATCAGCGACGACCATGTCACGCTGTCTCCGCAATATTCGACGCAATGGGACGCGCTGGGGCACGTCAATTGCATGTTCGACGCGAACGGCGACGGCACCCCGGAGACCGTCGGCTACAACGGCTTCTCGGTCGGGTCGGGCGCGGCGGCGGACGGGACCTTCATCGGCGCCGATGCACTCTCCGTCGCGCCGATGGCCGCGCGCGGCATCCAGGGGCGCGGCACGCTGGCGGATCTGCATCATCACTTCGGCAACGCGCGCCATGCCGTGGGCTATGACGACCTGATGCGCGTACTGGAAGCCGGTGGCGCGGACGTGCAGCGTGGCGACATCCTGTGCCTGCACACCGGCCTGGCCGCGATGGCGCTGGCCCTGTCGGCCGACGACGACCATACGCCGCTGCGCAACGCCTGCGCCGTGCTGGACGGCACCGATGCGCGGCTGCTGCGCTGGATCGACGACGCCGGCATCGCGGCCATCGCCGCCGACAACCACGCCGTCGAGGAGCGCCGGCACAGCCTGCCGCCGGGCACCACGGGGCCATTGCTGCCGTTGCATGAACTCTGCCTGGTCAAGCTGGGCATCCCGCTCGGCGAGATGTGGCATCTCACACCACTGGCCGCATGGCTGCGCGCGGCCGGGCGCTCGTCGTTCCTGCTGACCGCACCGCCGCTGCACCTGCCGCGCGCGGTGGGCTCGCCCGCGAATCCCATTGCCACCGTCTGAACCAGAAGACAACAGACAACCCATTCCAACTGGAGACAACCGATGACACCGACCTGCCGGAAACTGCTGGTTGCGGCGGCCGCCTGCATGCCGCTGCTGGCCGCCGCGGCCTGGCCCGACCGCCCGATACGGATGATCGTGCCCTATTCCGCCGGTGGCGGCGCCGACAACACCGCGCGCGTGATCGCGCAGCATCTGAGCACCACGCTGGGTCAGCAGGTGGTCATCGACAACCGCCCCGGAGCGGCCGGCGTGATCGGCGAGGAAGCCGTGGCGAAGGCCACGCCCGATGGCTATACGGTGCTGTATGACGCGTCCGCGTTCGCCGTGAATCCGAGCCTTCGCAAGCTGTCGTTCGACCCGCTCAAGGACTTCATCCCGATCTCGCTGGTGGCCACCGCCGCCAATATCCTGGTGGTGCCGCCCAATGCGCCGTACAAGTCCATCAAGGAGTTCCTGAGCTATGCGAAGGCGCACCCGGGCAAGCTGACGTTTGCGTCGGCCGGCGCTGGCAGCGGGTCCCATCTGGCCGGGGAAATGCTCAACGCCAAGGCCGGCATCGACCTGATGCATGTGCCGTACAAGGGCGGCGCCCCGGCCCTGACGGATGTGATGGGCAATCAGGTGTCGGCTTACTTCGGCAACGTCGCATCGACGCTCAACTACGCCAGCACCGGCAAGCTGCGCGCGCTGGCGGTGACGTCGCTCAAGCGCAATGCCGGGCTGCCGGATACGCCGACGCTGGCGGAAAGCGGCCTGCCCGACTTCGAGGTGCTGGAGTGGAATGGCATCTTCGTCCCGCGCGGCACGTCGCCGGAGATCGTCCAGCGCCTGGCAAAGGAAGTGCAGGCGGCGGTGGCCGATCCCAAGGTGCAAGACAAGCTGCGTCAGCTCGGCCTGGAACCGGTGGGCAATTCGCCCCAGCAGTTCAGCAAGTTCGTGCAGACCGAGGCCGCGCGCTGGGGTGCGCTGGTCAAGGCTCGTCATATCAACGCGGAGTGAGGAACGCCATGCGCAGCAAGCTGTTTGTGCCGGGATCGCGCCCGGAATTGTTCGACAAGGCGCTGGTCAGCGCGGCGGATGCGTTGTCCTTCGATCTGGAGGACGCGGTGGCCGAGCCGCGCAAGGCCGAGGCCCGCGCCGCCTTGCAGGACCTGCTGACATCGGGACGCGCCACGCCGTCGGGCAAGACGCTGATCGTGCGGGTGAACGGCCCCGAGACGCCGCACTTTCAGGCCGATGTCGCCGCCGTGGTCCGGCCCGGCCTGCACATGATCAACGTGCCGAAAGTGGAGCATGTGGACCAGGTCCGCGAAGCCGCGCAGGCCGTGGCACGGGCCGAGGCCGCGAATGGCTTCGACTCTGGCATCCCCCCCGGCACGCCTGGCACGGCCACGCCGGTGAAGTTGCTGCTCAATATCGAATCGCCGCGCGGCCTGCGGCTGGCGTATGAACTGGCCGCCGCCGACCCGCGCGTGGCCGGGCTGCAGCTTGGGCTGGCCGATCTGTTCGAGCCCGCCGGCATCCATCGTCGCGAGATCGCCGCGATCAGTCAGGCGATGTTCGGCTTGCGCATCGCCGCCGCCGAAGCCGGCGTGTTCGCCTACGACTCCGCATTTGCCGACGTGCGCGATGCGGACGGCTTCCGCGCCGAGGCTGCCCTTGCGCGCCGTCTGGGTTTCCTCGGCAAGAGCTGCATCCATCCAAGCCAGATCGCGCTGGCCAACGACGTGTTCCGTCCGTCCGAAGCGGAGATCGCCGCCGCGCAGCGCATCGTCGCGGCGGCCGACGAGGCCGATGCCAGTGGCGTCGGCGCATATCTCGTCGACGGCAAGATGGTCGACCGCCCGTTCGTTGACCGCGCCCGCGTGGTGCTGGCGCAGGCGCGCTCGCTGGGGCTGATCGGCGGCTGAAACGGGCTGCATCGGTAGTCTTGCGACGGAGGTGTACGCTATTCCGCAATCTCTGAAGCATCACGGCGCTGGGCCGCGATGCTGCCTGGGAAGCGAGCGGAAGGACAACCCGTATGTATATGATCTACTGGACCGAGGCCACCAGCGAAGGACTCGCCCCGCATGCCCAGACGTTCCCGGGCGATGCGCTGAAGGAGGCGCTGCAGTTCACCGAAGCGCTGCGGCGGCGGCAATTCGCCGGGGAGCCCGTGAGCTTTGTCACCCTGTGCTCGGAGAATCCCAACGCCGTCGGCAAGCCGGGGGCGGCCGACCCGCCAGCGGACTATGAATGGAAAAAGCGCCGGCGGTAGTCGCCGGCGCTTTGCATTGTCTCAGGGCCATCTCGGAGCTCGTCCCGGGCCGGGTGGTCCGGGCTGTGGCTCCCCATCCCATCGACCCGTCACTGCTAGCCCGCCATCACCCCCGAATCTTCCTCTGGCGGCTTGACCCGGAACCACGCTGCATAGAGCGCCGGCAGGAACAGCAGCGTCAGCACGGTGGCGATGACGAGCCCACCCATGATGGCTGCCGCCATCGGCCCCCAGAACACGGAGCGCGACAGCGGGATCATGGCCAGCACCGCAGCGGCGGCGGTCAGGATGATCGGGCGGAAGCGGCGCACGGCGGCCTCCACGACGGCATGCCACGGCGCCACGCCGGCCTTGATGTCCTGCTCGATCTGGTCCACCAGGATCACCGAGTTGCGGATGATCATGCCCAGCAGCGCCGTGATCCCGAGCTGGGCCACGAACCCCATCGGCGCGCGCAACAGCAGCAGCGTGGCCGCCGCGCCGATCAAACCCAGCGGTCCGGTCAGGAACACCATTACGGCACGCGAGAAGCTGTGCAGCTGGAGCATCAGCAGCGTGAAGATCAGGAAAATGCACAGCGGCAGCTGCGCGGCAATCGACGCCCCGGCCTTGCCGCTTTCCTCCTGGGCGCCGGCCACGGAGATTAGGTAGCCCGGCGGCAGGTTGGCGCGCAAGTCGTTCAGCTTCGGATTGATCTGCGCGGTAACGGTCGGCCCCTGGATGCCATCCACCACGTCCGCCTGCACGGTGATGCCGAAGTCGCGGTTCTCGCGCCAGATCACGCCCGGTTCGGACTTCAGCGTGACGCGGGCCACCTGCGTGAGCGGCACCGCCCTGCCCGTGTTGGTCGGCACCAGCACGTTGGTCAGGTCGGACATCGCATCGCGCTCGTTCTTGGGCGTGCGCATGACGATGTCGATCAGCTTGTCCGCATCGCGGTATTGCCCCACCGGCACCCCCGTCAGCACGGCCTGCGTGGCGCGGGCGATGGCGTTGGTCGTCACGCCCAGCGCACGCGCCTTGTCCTGGTCGATCTCCAGGCGCAGCATCTTGACGTTCTCGTTCCAGTTGTCGTTCACGCCGATCGTGTTGGGGTTGGCGCTCATCACGGCACGCACCTGGTCGGCCACCTTGCGCACGCCGGCGGCGTCCGGCCCGATCACGCGAAACTGCACCGGATACGCCACCGGCGGCCCGTTGGGCAGCAGCTTCACGCGCCCGCGCATCTGCGGGAACTCAGCCGCCAGCACCTGCATGATCCGCTTGCGCAGCGCATCCCGCGCCTCCACCGTCACCGGCATGACGATGACCTGCGCCACGTTGCTCTGCGGGAAGATCTGGTCCAGCGGCAGGTAGAAGCGTGGTGCGCCCGCGCCGACGAAGGTGGTCAGGCTGTCCACGGCCTTGTCGCGGCGCATGGCCACCTCAAAGCGCTTGGCCTCCTTCTCCATCTGGGCGAAGCTCGTGCCCTCGGGCATCCACAGCTCCACCATCAGCTCCGGGCGGCTGGAATCGGGGAAAAACTGTTTTTCGACGAAATTGAACGCGTAGATGCCAAACGCAAAGGTCACCAGCGTCACCGCGATCACGGACTTGCGCCACGTCACGCACCAGTTCACCAACTGGCGGAAGCGCGAGTAGAACGGCGTATCGAATACCTCGTGATGGCCGCCGTCATTCGCGCGGGTCTTCAGCAGCAGGTAGCCAAGATACGGCGTGAAATACACCGCCGCCAGCCATGACAGCACCAGCGCCAGCGCGGTCACGGCGAAGATCGCGAACGTATATTCGCCCACCGTCGACTTGGCGAGTCCCACGGGCAGGAAGCCCGCCGCGGTGATCAGCGTGCCGGTCAGCATCGGCATGGCCGTCGACGTGTAGGCAAAGGTAGCCGCCTCCATCTTGGAGAAGCCCTCCTCCAGCTTGCGGACCATCATCTCCACGGCGATGATCGCATCGTCCACCAGCAGGCCCAGCGCCACGATCAGCGCGCCGAGCGATATCTTGTGCAGCCCGATGCCGAAGATATTCATGAACAGGAACGTCACGGCCAGCACCAGCGGGATGGTCAGCGCCACGACCAGCCCGGGGCGCACATCCAGCCGCAGCGGCCGCGTATGCAGGCCCAGCGAGACAAAGCTCACGCCCAGCACGATCACCACGGCCTCGATCAGCACATGCACGAATTCGCCGACGGACCGCTTGACGGCCTGCGGCTGGTCCTGGACCTGGTCCATCTCGATGCCGATCGGCAACTGGTTGTGCAGGCCGTCCACCACGCGGCGCAGCTCCTTGCCCAGCGCGATGATGTCGCCGCCCTTTTCCATCGAAATGCCCAGCCCGATCACATCCTTGCCATTGAAGCGCATGCGGCTGGCGGGGGGATCGATGTAGCCGCGGTAGACATGGGCGATGTCGCCCAGCCGGATGTTGGCAATGCCGTTGGGGCCGCGCAGCACCAGGTTCTGCAGGTCTTCCACGCCACCGAGCTGGCCGGTGATGCGGACCTGGAGGTTGTCGGAGGGGGTGACCAGCACGCCGCTGCCCGTCGGGTTGTTCTGCTCGGCGATCTGGTTGGCGATGGCGTTGATATCCAGCCCCAGCTGGGCAAAGCGGGTCTGGTTGAACTCGACGTAGAGCTTTTCGTCCTGCAGCCCCAGCAGCGTGACCTTGGCCACCGCCGGCACCCGCAGCAGTTCCTGGCGCACCAGGTCGGCGTACTCGCGCAGTTCCTTGTAGGTAAAGCCATCCGCGGAAAGTGCGTAGATCGATCCGTAGACGTCACCGAATTCATCGTTGAAGAACGGCCCGCGCACGCCCTGCGGTAACGTCTGCGCGATATCGCCGATCTTCTTGCGCACCGTGTACCAAATCTGCGCGGTGTCCTTGGCCGGCGAGTTGTCCGCCAGCTGGAAGATCACGGTGGTTTCGCCGGGCTTGGAGAAGCTGCGGATCTTGTCGGCGTAAGGCACTTCCTGGAGCTGGCGCTCGATCTTGTCCGTGACCTGCGCGGCGATCTGTTCCGCGGTGGCGCCCGGCCAGAAGGCCTGCACCACCATCACGCGGAACGTAAACGGCGGATCTTCGTCCTGCCCGAGCTGGAAGAACGCCAGCAGGCCGCCCACCAGCAGCACGACCAGCAGGTAACGGGTCAGCGGCTGGTGCTCGAGCGCCCAGCGCGACAAATTGAAGCGGGAATGTTCCATCCGGCCGCCCTCAGCCCTGGCGGCTTGCGAAGGCGCTCGCGTCCGCGGCGCCCGGGCTGGATGCCGGCTGCGCCGGCGTCACGCCCTGCATCGGCTTGACCTTCTGGCCTGCCTTGAGCAGGTGCACGCCCGCCGTGACGATGGTCTGGCCCGGCGTCAGGCCTTGCCGCACCTCGACCTCGTTGCCCTGCGGCTCGCCCAGCGTCACCGTCACGGGCTTGACCGTGCCACTGCCGCCCTGCCCGCCCTGGTAAATCCAGACCTGGTTGTTGCCGCGTTCCTGCAGCAACGCAGTCAGCGGAATGCGGATGGCGGCGGCCTCGCCGGATCGGGTGAACGTCACCACGGCGGTCATGCCGAAGCGCAGGTCGGCGGGTGCATTCTGCACGGATACACGGGTGGGATAGGTGCGCGTGACCGGGTCGGCGGCTGCGGAGATCTCGCGCACGCGGCCCGGCAGCACGCGGTCCGGCTCGGACCAGGTGCGGACGCTAACGTCGGTGGTGCCGCGCAGCATGTCCACCTGGTCTTCGGGCAGGCCGATCGCCACTTCCTTCTCGGCGGTCTGCGCCACGCGGATGACAGGCTGGCCGGGCGTGACGACCTGGCCGACCTCGGCGTCCACTCCCGTCACCACGCCGTCGCCGTCGGCCGTCAGCACGGCATAGGTGGTCTGGTTGGATTGATTGCGCAGATTGGCCTGCGCCTGATTCAGGCGCGCCGCCGCGGCGTCGAACGTGGCCTGGCGGCGATGCTGCTCGGCGGCGCTGATAAAGCCCTTGGCCGCCAGTTCGTTGTAGCGCTTGAGGTCCGACGCCGCGAGGTCGCGATCGGTCCTGGCGGCCTCGTACTGGGCACGCGCGCCGGCTTCGGCCAGCGCCAGGTCCGTGGGATCCAGCCGGGCCAGGGGCTGGCCCTTCTTCACGGCGGCGCCCACATCGACCAGCCGGGCGGAAATCTTGCCGCCGACGCGGAACCCCAGCCGGGATTCGATGCGCGGGCGGACATCGCCGGAAAACTCGAACGACGTCTTGCCGGCCGCCGGGTGCAGTTGCATCAACCGGACCGGGCGCACGTCCTCCACCGGTTCTGCCTTCTTGCCACAGCCCGCCAGCGCGAGAATGCCTGCGACGACGGCAGCCGCCGCCAGCGCCCCCAGCCCCCCTTGCGGCCACGCACGGCGGGCTGCAACGGCGCCGAGGCGTCCGGCTGGCATCGGAGATACATCAACGTCGGCGGCCGCGACTTCCGGCCTGGGATGAGGCACTGGCATGAATTAAGCGTCTTGAGTCGGTAGAACGTCGGATGAAGCCTGTTACAGCGGGGCGACCAGCGCGCGACAGCGAGGCGACCGGAAATCGATCAAAAAGCGATCGACAGGCGACCCGTGCTGCCATGCGGCGAATGAGGAAGGCGTCTCGCGGTGGCCCTCTGGGGAGCCTGCCGTGGAATAAATAACTGGCCGGTCAGTAATATAGCGATCGGCCCCGGGTGCGTCAAACGCCGGGCGACGAATAGACGAAATTCTCGACTCAGCGGCACCCGATCCGGGCCGACGACGGGCGATGTTACAATTCGCCGCTTTGGCGCCCCCGCCGCCGCCCCACTACACAGAGACTGGCGTGACGCCCGATCAGTATTGCCAGGACAAGGCCGCCCAGAGCGGCTCCAGCTTCTACTACAGCTTCCTGTTCCTCCCGCCCGAACGCCGCCGCGCCATCACGGCACTCTATGCCTACTGCCGCGAGGTCGACGACATCGTCGACGACAGCCATGACGCTGGCGTCGCCCACCAGCGACTGGACTGGTGGCGCGCCGAACTGCGTCGCCTGTATGACGGTAACCCGACACATCCCGTGACGCAGGCGCTGCAGCCACACCTGGCGCCCTGCGGCCTGCCGCAGTCGGAAATGGCCGAGGTGCTTGATGGCATGGAAATGGATCTGGCCCAGTCGCGCTATCTCGATGAAGCCGGCCTGAACCGCTACTGCCACTGCGTGGCGGGCGTTGTCGGCATGCTGTCGGCACGGATTTTCGGCTTCACCGATCCGAAGACGCTCGCATTCGCGGACAAGCTCGGCCTGTCGCTGCAACGCATCAATATCGTTCGCGACGTCGGCGAAGACGCGCGCCGCGGCCGGATCTATATTCCCGTGGATACGCTCCAGCGCTTCCAGGTACCGGCCGCCGATATCCTGCAGGCACGCCATTCGGACCGCTTCGTCGCGCTGATGCAGGATCAGGCGGACAAGGCGCGCGCGCTGTATCGTGAAGCCCTGGCGTTGCTGCCCCGGCAAGACCGCCGCGCCCAGCGCGCCGGACTTGTCATGGCCGCGATCTACCATGCGTTGCTGGACGAAGTGCAGGCCAGCCAGTTCCAGGTGCTGACCCAACGGATCGCCCTGACGCCGCTGCGCAAGCTCTGGATCGCCTGGAAGACCTGGCTGCGCAACGGCTGAGATTCACCTTTCCCTGAATTGCCCGCACTGACACCATGACCACCCCCACGCCCTCGCTCGGCCAGTCGATTCTGGACCGCGCCGACGCCCTCGCCCGTTTTTCCGATATGGAGGGCGGCCTGACTTGCGCGTTCCTGACGCCGGCGCATCGCCAGGCGCAGGCGCAGCTCGTGCAATGGATGGAAGCCGCCGGCATGACGGTGCGCGTGGATGCCATCGGCAACGTCATCGGCCGCTATGCCGCCGATCCGGCCGTGGCCGATCCGAAAGTGCTGATGACGGGATCGCACTTCGATACCGTACGCAACGGGGGTCGGTACGACGGTCGGCTGGGCATCCTGCTGCCGATCGCCGTGGTGGGCGCGCTCAATGCCGCCGGCATCCGGCTGCCCTATCACTTTGAGGTAGTGGGCTTTGCCGAAGAGGAAGGCCTGCGCTTCAAGACCAGTTTCCTGGCCAGCAGCGTGCTGGCCGGCCGGTTCGATCCCGCCCTGCTGGACCGCGAGGACGCCGATGGCGTGACGATGCGCGCGGCGCTGGCCGAATCCGGTCTGCCGGGCGCGGGCGATGTTGGGGCGCTGCGCGCGGCCGCCATCGACCCGGCCACGCTGGCCGGCTTTGTCGAAGTGCATATCGAACAGGGACCGGTGTTGCTGCATCGCGGGCTACCGCTCGGCATCGTCACGCAGATTGCCGGCAGCAGCCGCTTCCAGGTCCGCGTGGACGGCCTGGCCAGCCACGCCGGCACCACGCCAATGGGCATGCGGCGCGACGCGGCCGCGGGCGCAGCCGAGATGATCCTGCTGGTCGAGGACCGGTGCGCGCAGGTGCCGACGCTGGTCGGTACGGTAGGCCAGTTGCAGGTGCCGAACGGATCGAGCAATGTGATTCCGGCGGCATGTCAGTTTTCGATGGATATTCGTGCGGGCGAGGATGGCATTCGCGAAACCGCGATCGCCGACATCCTGGGCGGCATCGAGCGGATCGCTGCAAGGCGCGGACTGACCGCAACGGTGGAACGCGTGACCCCGGTCAACAACGCGCCGTGCGCGCGCTGGCTGATGGATCAGTTCGCCGCGGTATTGAAGAAGCGTGGGCTGGAGGCCTTCGAGCTGCCATCCGGCGCCGGGCACGACGCAATGATGATGCAGCGGATGACCGATGTGGCGATGCTGTTTGTCCGGTGCGGCAACGGGGGCATCAGCCACAATCCGCTGGAAACCATCACCGTGGAGGACGCCCAGCAGGCAGCGGAAGTCTTTGTGGATTTCCTGCGGCACTTCCGGCCACAGGACTGATGCGAGGGCGGCAGAGTGCCGCAGCTCGGGCGCGGGAGGGGGCAGCGTGGCGGTCAGCCGCCCTGGTACATCTCCCGCCCGAGGTCGTAGAGGTTCTTGCGCAGCGTCTTACGCTCGTCTGGCGACAGCTTGGGCTTGCCGCCCGCCGGGCCCTGTCGGCCGGCGCGTTCGGCCATGTCGCGTTCCGAGCGGTATTTTTCGGCGCGTCCGCGGGCCTCGCGCTGATCGGCCTGTTCGCGTTCGCGTTCCCGTGGGGGAGCGGCCGCGGCGCTGGCGTTGGCGTCCTCGCCCTGTTGGGATTTGGGGTGAAGCAGGTGTGCCATCCCGGCCGACTGGGCGCGTGTGCCCCCTGGCACCAGGATGACAACCATGGCCAGGCCGGCAATCCATGCAAGCCGCGCGCCAATAGCGCGACGCAGGGTTTGCCCGTGCCGGTTTTGCTTCACTTTCATTAGATAATGGCGGTTTTGACTGTAGCCCCCGGCGGTCCCCTTGACCGCCACCCGCTGGCACATCCGCCGCTCTCTGCCCGACGGCAGGCAGCTGTGCCAACGTCGCCGTGATGAGGAATGGATGCCCGTGGTGACCGAGTTTTCCGAGTGCGCGAAGGCGCGATCAGGAAACGGTTTGCGGAGTGTAAATGCACGAAAGGTGCACGCTGCCATACCACGGGGTAAAGTATGTAACGTTTTGTTAAGCCATTTTGAGCGAAAGCGATAATCGCTAAGATACCGCCATGGAAAATACCAGCCACAAGATTCTCGTCGTGGACGACGACCCGCGTCTGCGCGACCTGCTGCGCCGCTACCTTGGCGAACAGGGGTTCACGGTCCTCGTGGCGGAGAACGCCACCGCCATGAACAAGCTCTGGCTGCGCGAGCGCTTTGACCTGCTGGTGCTCGACCTGATGATGCCCGGCGAAGATGGCCTGTCCATCTGCCGCAGGCTGCGCGGCGCCAACGACCAGACGCCGATCATCATGCTCACCGCCAAGGGTGAGGATGTGGACCGCATCGTCGGCCTGGAGATGGGTGCCGACGACTACCTGCCCAAGCCATTCAACCCGCGCGAACTGATCGCGCGCATTCACGCCGTGCTGCGCCGCAAGGGCCCGGCCGAAGTCCCGGGCGCTCCGTCGGAAACGCCGGAGACCTTCGCGTTCGGCGATTTCGTGCTGAACCTGGCCACGCGCACGTTGACCAAGAACGACGAGGAAATCACGCTGACCACCGGGGAATTCTCGGTGCTCAAGGTGTTTGCCCGCCATCCGCGCCAGCCGCTGTCGCGCGAAAAGCTCATGGAAATGGCGCGCGGCCGCGAATACGAAGTATTCGACCGCAGCCTGGACGTTCAGATCTCGCGCCTGCGCAAGCTGATCGAGCCGGACCCGGGCAACCCGCGCTTCATCCAGACGGTCTGGGGCCTGGGCTATGTCTTCATTCCCGATGGCGTGAAGTAATCCCGGTCGTCCGCAGTCAGTATCGTGGCGACCGCTCTCGGCCGAACCGCAACGCGCTTCTTTGGTTCGCTGTTCTGGCGAACCTTCATGCTGATCGCCCTGTTGCTGGCGATCTCGCTGGGCATCTGGTTCCAGAGCTATCGGCTCTTTGAACGCGCACCGCGTGCCCAGCAGATCGCCATGCAGGTGGTCAGCGTGGTCAAGCTCACCCGCGCGGCCCTGCTCTACTCCGATCCCGCGCGGCGTCGGTTCCTGCTGCTCGACCTCGTCCAGAACGAGGGCATCAAGGTTTATCCGCGCGAAAAGGACGACGATTTCGCCGCACCCACGGCCAACCCGTTCCTGACGCAACTCGTGCAGCAGGAAATTCGCGGCCGGCTCGGCGAGGACACCGTCATCGCCACCACGGTCAACGACATTCCCGGCGTCTGGGTCAGCTTCGAGATCGAGGGCGACGACTACTGGGTGGCGATCAGTCCAGAGCGGTTCGAGCGCGTGCCTGGCATCCAGTGGCTGTGGTGGAGTATTGCCGCATTGCTGCTGTCGATTATCGGCGCGGCCTTCATCACGGCGCGCGTCAACTACCCGCTCAAACGCCTGGCCAACGCGGCGCGCCTGATTGGCGCCGGTGGCGACGCGCCGCCGCTGCGCGAGCACGGCGCCAGCGAAGTGGCACAGGCCAACCACAGCTTCAACCAGATGGTGCGCGACCTGCGCCAACTGGACGACGACCGCGTGGTGATGCTGGCCGGCATCTCGCACGACCTGCGCACGCCGCTCACGCGCTTGCGGCTGGAAACCGAGATGTCACCGGTGGACAACACCACGCGCGAAGCCATGATCGCCGACATCGAACAAATGGACGCCATCATCGGCCAGTTCCTCAACTACGCGCGCCCGGGCCAGGAAATGGTGGAACCCGTGGACCTCTCCGCGCTCGTGCAGGACGCTGTCGGCGTCTATGCAGCGCACGATGACGTGCGCGTGCACGTGCGTGCCAACGGCCCCGTCATGGCCGTGGCCAACCGCATGGAGATTCAACGAATCCTCGACAACCTGGTCGAGAATGCGCGCCGCTATGCCAAGGACGAGGAAAGCGGCATGGCCGAGGTGGAAATCTCCACGCGGCTGGAGGACAAGGAAGCAGTGCTCACCGTGGCCGACAGCGGCACTGGCGTGCCCGACGCGCAATTGTCCCTACTGACGCGACCGTTCTATCGCCTTGACAGCGCCCGCAGCGAGGCCAAGGGCGCCGGGCTGGGCATGTCCATCGTCAATCGCATCCTGCAGCGCAATGGCGGCCGCCTGGTGCTGGCCAACCGCCAGCCTCCCAAGAGCGGTCTCGTCGTCAGCGCCTTCTTTCGCCGCGCCTGAGCGTCTTCGCCGGAAAGCTGGTTCCGGTGCACATCCCCGCGCCACTGACAGGTTTTCGACAGCATTTGATAGGGATTTGAAAGGCTGTTGACAGGGATTTGACAGCGTCACAGCGCACACTTGCCGCCATCGACAGGCCGATGCATACCGTTGCATCCCCAGCCATGGCGCCGCCTGCCGCAACACCCCCTACGCCCTGGCTGAATCGATCGAACAACATGCCGCCGACCCCAAGGCGGTGACCGAGAGACAGCCATGTCCAGCACTCCCAATACTCAGCACGGGTTTCGCACCGTGTTCCGCGTCGTCAGCGGCAACTTCCTGGAAATGTATGACTTCATGGTGTACGGCTTCTATGCCGCCGCCATCGCCAAGACGTTCTTTCCCAGCGGCAATGAATTCGCGTCGCTGATGCTTTCGCTGGCCACGTTCGGCGCCGGATTCCTGATGCGCCCGCTGGGTGCCATCGTGCTCGGCGCGTACATCGACCATCATGGCCGCCGCAAGGGCCTGATCGTCACGCTGATCCTGATGGCCCTTGGCACGTTGCTGATCGCACTCGTGCCGGGCTACGCATCGATCGGCGTGGCCGCGCCGCTGCTGGTGCTGTTTGGCCGGCTGCTGCAGGGCTTCTCCGCCGGCGTGGAGCTGGGCGGCGTGTCCGTGTACCTGTCCGAGATTGCCAAGCCCGGCCACAAGGGCTTCTACGTGGCCTGGCAATCGGCCAGCCAGCAGGTGGCGGTGATCTTCGCCGGCTTGCTGGGCGTGATCCTGCACGCCACGCTGGCACCGGCGCAGATGGATAGCTGGGGCTGGCGCGTGCCATTCCTGATCGGTTGCCTGATCGTGCCGTTCCTGTTCCTGATCCGCCGTTCGCTTGAAGAGACCGAGGAATTCCTCACGCGCAAGCATCGCCCGTCGATCGGCGAGATCTATCGCTCGATGCTCGACAACTGGGGCATCATCATCGCCGGTTGCCTGATGGTGGTGATGACGACGGTGTCGTTCTACATGATCACCGCGTACACGCCGACGTTCGGCAAGACCGTGCTGAAACTCGACGACGTCGACAACCTGATCGTCACGATGTGTGTGGGCCTGTCCAACTTCATCTGGTTGCCGCTGATGGGCGCGGTGTCCGACCGCGTGGGACGCAAGCCACTGCTGATCATCTTCACCATCGCCACGCTGGTGACGGCTTACCCGGCCGTGTCGTGGCTGGTAGCCGAGCCCTCGTTTGGGCGCCTGCTGATGGTGGAATTGTGGCTGTCCTTCCTGTACGGCAGCTATAACGGCGCGATGGTCGTCACGCTGACCGAAGTGATGCCGGCCGCCGTGCGCACTGCGGGCTTCTCGCTGGCGTACAGCCTGGCCACGGCGCTGTTCGGCGGTTTCACGCCGGCCATCTCCACGTACCTGATCCATGAGACCGGCAACAAGGCAGCACCGGGCCTGTGGCTGATGTTTGCCGCCGCGTGCGGGCTGGTAGCCACGCTGGTCATCTTCCGCTCCAGCCGGATGCAAGCCGAGCTGCGCACCGCCTGACGCACGACTGACAAACCCAGCGGCGCTTCGCCATCGCCGCTGGCGAAGCGCATCAAGACGCCGCCTTCATACGCCTGACACACTGGTGCCTCACCGGTGGCACGCAGGAATATCAAGGTGGCGCGTGTCACCTCGAATCTTTTCCATCCTTTCGCCATGCGCGTCCGTGCGTGGCATACTCGCGCTTCCCCCGCCCGCCCCTCGGGCACATGCCGCTCTTTCCTTCCGTCGTGCCTGTCCCTATCGGCCTGTTTGAGAATATCAATTGGCCGCGCCCCCTTTGACGACGGATAATTCTATTTTTTCGCGACTCGCATCGCACGTCCCGAAGACTTCACTTCGAGACCCGGCGCGTATCGCCCGCCTCACTCTGTTCAACCGTATCAGGAGAAGTCTATGAAGACCGTTGGTGACAAGATCGAAGCCTTCCACGTCGTTGGCGTCAAGCCGGGTTTCAACAACCACGAAGAGAACGGCCAGTCGGCTTTCGAAGACATCACTGAAAAGTCGTTCGAAGGCAAGTGGAAGATCATTTACTTCTACCCGAAGGACTTCACTTTCGTGTGCCCGACCGAAATCGTGGCCTTTGCCAAGCTGAACAATGACTTCGCCGACCGCGACGCGATCGTGCTGGGCGGTTCGACCGACAACGAATTCGTGAAGCTGGCATGGCGCCGCGAACACAAGGACCTGAACAAGCTGAACCAGTGGCAATTTGCCGACGTGACCGGCTCGCTGGTGGACCAGCTGGGCGTGCGCGACCAGGCTGCCGGCGTGGCCCTGCGTGCCACCTTCATCGTCGACCCGGACAACGTGATCCAGCACGTGTCGGTGAACAACCTGAACGTCGGCCGTAATCCGGAAGAAGTCCTGCGTATTCTGGACGGCCTGCAAACGGACGAGCTGTGCCCGTGCAACCGCGCGGTCGGTGGCGCCACGCTGTAATCTGCTTTACCTGCCAACCGCCCTCCGGGGCGGACCGGCGCACGTGGAGGGCGGCGTCCCTCCACGTCAAAACCCGCTCTGTGCGGGTTTTTTGAGCCCTGGACGATAGGAGAAATAAATGGAATTCCTCAGCACGATTAAGAACCGAATCCCCGACTTCGCGAAGGACATTCGCCTGAACATCGATGGCACCATCGCGCGCTCCTCGCTGGAAGGCAACGATGCCGTTGCCGTGGCGCTGGCCGCCGCCTTTGCCGCCAAGAGCAAGGTCATCGTCGATGTGATTCGCAACGCGAACGTGCTGTCGCCCGAGGAAGTCACCGCCGTGCAAACCGCTGCCGCGCTGATGGGCATGAACAACATCTGGTATCCGTTTGTCGAGATGGCCGAGGATCCGGATCTGGCCAGCCAGCCCGCCGGCCTGCGCATGAACGCCTACGCCACCCATGGTGGTGTGGACAAGCGCCGCTTCGAGATGTATGCACTGGCCGCGTCGATCATCGGCAAGTGCCATTTCTGCGTGAAGTCGCACTACTACCAGCTGCTCAAGGACGAGCAAGGGATGAGCGCGCAGCAGTTGCGTGACGTGGGCCGTATCGCGGCCGTCATCGGCGCCGCCGCCAACGTTATTGCCGCGGAATAAACACGACGGTAAACATCGCGCGGCAAGTTGTCACGACGTTGCCACACTGTCGACGTCACCGACAACGCCATGTGCACGAGACAAGCCGGCAGCCACCGCAAGGTGCTGCCGGCTTTTCATTGGCGGATGCGCAACACGGCGCGATACCCGGCTACGGAAACAGTCGGATGTCACCGGTGCATTTGTGCATCGGACGGCCTACAATCGACAAAAGGACACGGAGACTTTCCCCGCCATGAGCACCTTGCCTTCGCATACTTCGCCCCGCTTCCGCTTTCGTCTGGCGGCGGCTTACGACTGGGGCGACATCGCCACGGTCACGCAGCAAGCCTACGGTCAGTATGAGCTGGGGATCATGGAAGATTGCCGCGCGTCGTTCCAGCGCGGCATGCAATCCGTGCTGGCCGCCAAGGACAATCCCGACATGGAATGGTGGGTGGCCGAGAGCGACCACGGCATCAGCGGTGCCGTGCTGTTTTGCCATCCGGGCGCTACTTTGCCCGCGCTGGATGACAGCACCATCACGCTGACGCAACCCGAGGCACGACTGCTGTCCGTGAGCCCGCAGGCGCGCGGACTGGGCCTGGGCCACACGCTGATGCAGATCTGCATCCAGCGCGCCCGCGACATCGGCGCCGCGACGCTGGTGGTGCGCACGATGCCGGAGATGGATTCGGCCAATCGCCTCTGCCAGCAGATGGGGTTTCAGAAACACACCGAGGCCGGCGCGCGCAGCGGCGCCATGGCGCGCCTGATCGACTACACATACGCGATCACGCCGGAAGAAGCGCCGGCCCCCGCGCCGCCACCGGCATGAACAGGCTTTTTGAGGCGACCGCTCAGTCCTGGGCGTCGCCGCTCCTGCGGTAGATCAGTACCGCAGCCTGCGCGACGATGCCCTCCTCGCGCCCTTCGAACCCAAGCTTCTCGTTGGTCTTGGCCTTCACGTTGCAACGCGTGACGGGCAGTCCCAGGTCTTCCGCGAGGTTCGCCACCATGCCCGCGATATGCGGCGCCAGCTTGGGCTTCTGCGCGATCACGGTCGCATCCACGTTACCCAGTTCATAGCCGGCCTCGCGCACACGCCGCGCAGCCTCGCGCAGCAGCACGCGGCTATCCGCGCCAGCGAAGTTGGGGTCCGTATCCGGAAAATGGCGACCGATATCGCCCAGCGCCGCTGCACCGAACAATGCGTCCGTCACGGCGTGCAGGAGCGCGTCGGCATCGGAATGACCCAGCAGCCCGCGGTCATGGGGAATGTCCACGCCGCCCAGGATCAGCTTGCGGCCCGGCACCAGGGCGTGCACGTCATAGCCCTGGCCAATACGGAAATCAAATGGATTCAATGCGGCTCCTTGCGGAAGTATGTTGGGGTTGGCGTCGGATTACCGTTTGGGCGACGTATGGCTCGCGCCCGTGCCGAGCAGCACGTCCGCCAGCGCAAAGTCTTCCGGGTAGGTCACCTTGAAATTGCGCAGCGATCCGTTGACCAGACGCGGATGCAGGCCCAGGCGCTCGATCGCGCTGGCTTCGTCCGTGACGACCGCGCCGGCGGCCATCGCATCCTGCAGCGCCTGCCGCAGCACGCCCACGCGGAACATCTGCGGCGTCTGTGCCTGCCACAGGCCCTCGCGCGAGACCGTGGTGCCAATGCGGGCGCCGGCATCGGCGCGCTTGAGCGTGTCCGGGACCGGCACGGCCAGGATGCCACCAATAGCTTCGTTGGCATCGTCGTCGGTCTCTACCGCCCGAACGAGAGAATCGATCATGGCGGGCGTCAGTCCGGGGCGGGCGGCATCGTGAACGAGCACCCAGTCCGTATCCACCGCGCCCAGCTGCGCAAGGTGATGCAGGCCGGCAAGCACCGAGGCGTGGCGCGTATCGCCGCCCACGAAAGCGGTGTCGAAGCGCAGCCCCGCGAACATTTCGGCGCCAAAGCGCGATTCCAGCGGCATGTCGTCCGGGGCGAGCACTAGTGCGGTGGCGCTGATGGCCTCGCTCGCGGAAAACGCCGCCAGCGCGTACCAGATCATCGGACGGCCAGCGACCGTCTGGTACTGCTTGGCGACATGGCCGCCAGCGCGGCTGCCGGTACCGGCACAGGGAATCAAGGCAAATCGGCGATCTGACACGGGCGTGAGGGGCATGGAATTAGGAAACCGGCCAGCGAGCCAGCCGGTGCGCATTCTATAATACGGCCCTTGCCCGCCGCCACGGCCTGACCGCGAGCGCCGGGCCATGATTGCATCCCCCCGCCCGCATTGCCGGCGGGGCGTCGTCGTTTTGGACCGCCCAGCTGCCAATGCCTGACACCCAAGCCGCTTTCCCCTTTGCCAACCTGCCACTGGTCAAGCCCGGCATGCGCCATGCCGTGGCCGGCCTGACCGGCTCCGCCGACGCGTTGCTGGTGGCCGCCTACGCGCGCCAGCACAAAGGCAGCATGCCGATGCTGGCCGTGGTCTGCGCCAGCGCGATGGACGCCCAGCGCCTGGCCGAGGAAATTCCGTGGTTCGCGCCGGAATTGCGCGTGCGCCTGCTGCCGGACTGGGAAACCCTGCCCTACGACAGCTTTTCGCCGCACCAGGACCTGGTCTCGGAGCGTCTGGCAACCCTGCACGACATCCAGGGCGGCCAGTGCGATGTGATGCTGGTGCCGGCCACCACGGCGCTCTACCGCCTGGCGCCGCCCTCTTTCCTGGCGGCCTACACGTTCTTCTTCAAACAGGGCGAGCGGCTGGACGAGGATGCGCTCAAGGCGCAGTTCACGCTCGCGGGCTACGAGCACGTCAGCGCCGTGATGCGGCCCGGGGAATACAGCGTGCGCGGCGGGCTGATCGACCTCTACCCGATGGGCTCCGCGTTGCCGTACCGGATCGACCTGTTCGGCGACGAGATCGAGACCATCCGCGCCTTCGACCCCGACACGCAACGCAGCCTCTATCCCGTCAAGGAAGTCCGATTGCTGCCGGGCCGCGAGTTCCCGCTCGACGAGGCCGCGCGCACGGCCTTCCGCGGCCGCTGGCGCGAGGTCTTCGAAGGTGACCCGACCAAATCGCCGATCTACAAGGACATCGGCAACGGCGTGCCGTCCGCCGGCATCGAGTACTACCTGCCGCTGTTCTTCGCGCAGAGCGCGACGCTGTTCGACTACATGCCGGAAGGCACCCAACTCGCGTTTGCCGGCAATGTCGACGAGGCGATCCGCCGCTTCTGGGCCGATACCACGCAACGCTATACGTTCATGCGGCACGACCGCGAACGCCCGCTGCTGCCGCCATCGGACCTGTTCCTGTCCGACGAGCAGTTCTTCGTGGGGGCCAAGCCGCTGGCCCGGCTGGTGCTGCAACGCGACGCCGCGCCGTCCGGGCAGCCATCCTTCTCCGGCACGCTGCCCGATGTCTCGGTCAACCGGCGTGCCGAGGATCCGCTTGTCAATCTGGAGTCGCTGCTGCTCGACAAGGCCACGCGCGTGCTGATGTGCGCGGACTCCGCCGGTCGACGCGAAACGCTGCTGCAGCTTTTTGCCGAAAGCGGCCTGCGTCCGCAGGCGGTGGATGACTTCGCCGCATTCCTGGCCGGCGACGCGCATTTCTCAATCGTCGTGGCGCCGCTGCAGAGCGGCTTCGCCCTGCCGTCGGTACAGCTGGCTTTCGTCACCGAGGCCGAGCTCTACGCCGGCACGGCGCGCCGCGCGGGACGCCGCAAGCAGGAACAGGCCAGCGCCGTCGACTCGATGGTGCGCGACCTGGCCGAGCTCAAGATCGGCGATCCGGTCGTGCATAGCGATCATGGCATCGGCCGCTACCAGGGTCTGGTCACGCTCGACATGGGCCAGGGCGACGAGGAATTCCTGCACCTGGACTATGACAAGGGCAGCAAGCTCTATGTACCGGTGCATCAGCTGCACGTGATCTCGCGCTACTCGGGCGCCGATCCCGATACCGCGCCGCTGCACCATCTGGGCTCCGGCCAGTGGGACAAGGCCAAGCGCCGCGCCGCGCAGCAGATCCGCGATACCGCCGCCGAACTGCTGAACCTCTACGCGCGCCGCGCCGCGCGCGAAGGCTTTGCATTCCCGCTGTCGCCGAAGGACTACGAGACGTTCGCGGAGAGCTTCGGCTTCGAGGAAACGCCGGATCAGGCCGCCGCCATCGCCGCGGTCATCGCCGACATGACTTCCGGCAAACCCATGGACCGCCTGGTGTGCGGCGACGTCGGCTTCGGCAAGACCGAGGTGGCGCTGCGCGCGGCGTTCGTGGCCGTGCTCGGTGGCAAGCAGGTGGCCATGCTGGCGCCCACCACGCTGCTGGCCGAGCAGCATTTCCAGACACTCTCCGACCGCTTCGCGGAATGGCCGGTGCGCATCGTGGAACTGTCGCGCTTCAAGACGAAAAAGGAGATCGACGCCGCCATCAAGCAGATCAACGATGGCACGGTCGACATCGTCATCGGCACGCACAAGCTGCTGTCGGACGAAGTCAGGTTCCAGCGGCTGGGGCTGGTCATCATCGACGAGGAACACCGCTTTGGCGTGCGCCAGAAGGAAGCGCTGAAGACGCTGCGCGCCGAGGTCGACATCCTGACGCTGACCGCCACACCGATCCCGCGCACGCTGGGCATGGCACTGGAAGGCCTGCGCGATTTCTCGGTCATCGCCACCGCGCCGCAGAAGCGGCTGGCGATCAAGACCTTCGTGCGGCGCGAGGAAGACGGCGTGATCCGCGAGGCCATCCTGCGCGAGCTGAAGCGCGGCGGGCAGGTCTACTTCCTGCACAACGAGGTCGAGACCATCGACAACAAGCGCGCGCGGCTGGCCGAGCTGGTGCCTGAGGCACGCATTGCCGTGGCGCACGGCCAGATGCATGAACGCGAGCTGGAGCGCGTGATGCGCGACTTTGTCGCACGCCGCGACAACATCCTGCTGTGCACGACGATCATCGAGACCGGCATCGACGTGCCGACCGCGAACACCATCCTGATCCACCGCGCCGACAAGTTCGGGCTGGCCCAGCTGCACCAGTTACGCGGCCGCGTGGGCCGGTCGCACCATCAGGCCTATGCCTACCTCCTCGTCCATGACGTCGACGGCCTGACCAAGCAGGCGCAGCGCCGGCTCGAAGCCATTCAGCAGATGGAAGAGCTGGGCTCCGGCTTCTACCTGGCCATGCACGACCTGGAGATCCGTGGCGCGGGCGAGGTGCTGGGCGACAAGCAGTCCGGCGAAATCCACGAAATCGGCTTCCAGCTCTACACGGACATGCTCAATGCCGCGGTGAAGGCGCTCAAGGCCGGCAAGGAACCTGACCTGATGGCCCCCCTGGCGGCCACCACGGAGATCAACCTCGGCACCCCGGCACTGCTGCCCAACGACTACTGCGCCGATGTGCACGAGCGCCTGTCGCTCTACAAGCGGCTGGCCAACTGCGAGACGGCGGAACGCGTGGACGACATCCAGGAGGAGCTGATCGACCGGTTCGGCCGCCTGCCCGCGCAGGCCCAGGCACTGGTGGAGACGCACCGGCTACGCATCGCGGCCGCGCCATTGGGCGTGCGCAAGATCGACGCCGGCGAGGCCAGCATCAGCATGCAGTTCGTGCCGAATCCACCGATCGACGCGATTCGCATCATCGACCTGGTGCAGAAGAACCGCCATATCAAGCTGGCGGGACAAGACAAGCTGAAGATCGAGGCCAAGATGCCCGATGTGGCCGTGCGAGCCCAGACCATCAAGCACACGCTGCGTCAACTGGCCTGACCGTTCCCGGCCCGGAACTGGCTCGTTTCCAGCGCCGGGTGTAGGATCAACCCCTTGACGAATCAACCGGTTTCAAGCCCCATGCACGCCCACGCCGACACCCAACGCCCCGCCACCGAAGCCCCGAAGCGCGGCAGCGCGCTCGAATGGACCCAGCGGCTGGTGTCGTTCGATACCACCTCGCGCCACTCGAACCTCGGCCTGATCGAGGCCGCGCGCGATCACTTCCTGGCCAAGGGCTTGCGCCCGCATCTGAGCTACAACCCGCAGGGCGACAAGGCCAACCTGTTCGTTACCGTGCCGGCCGCGAATGGCGCCACGGACGGTGGCATCGTGCTGTCCGGCCACACGGACGTAGTACCGGTCGATGGCCAGAACTGGACCACGGACCCGTTCAAGCCCGTGATCCGCGACGGCAAGCTCTATGGCCGTGGTACCTGCGACATGAAGGGCTTCATCGGCACCAGCCTCGCGCTGCTGCCGACCATCCTTGAAGCGAAGCTGCGCGAACCGGTGCACTACGCGTTGTCGTTCGACGAGGAAATCGGCTGCATGGGTGCGCCGTACCTGCTGGCCGAGTTGCGCGACCGGGGCGTGCGACCGGGTGGCTGCATCGTCGGCGAACCGACCAGCATGCGCGTGATCGTGGCGCACAAGGGCATCAATGCCTACCGTTGCTGCGTGAAGGGCCAGGCCGCGCACTCGTCGCTGACGCCGAAGGGCGTGAACGCGATCGAATACGCCGCACGCATGATCTGCTTCATCCGCGACATCGCGGACGAGTTCAAGGCCAACGGGCCGTACGACCAGGCATTCGACGTGCCATTCACGACCGCATCGACGGGCACGATCCAGGGCGGCATCGCACTGAATACGATTCCTGCATTGTGCGAATTCGTGTTCGAGTTCCGCAACCTGCCAGGCGTCGATCCGGAAGCCATCTTCGCGCGCGTCCAGGGCTACGCCAATGACGTGTTGCTGCCGAAAATGCGCGCCGAGCATGCCGACGCGGCCCTGACGCTTGCCAAAATTGCCGCGGCGCCGTCGCTGGACGCCGCGGAATCGGACGCCATCACGCAACTGGTCCGTACGCTGACCGCGGATCGCGAAACCAACAAGGTTGCGTACGGCACCGAGGCCGGCCTGTTCCAGCGCGCCGGCATTCCGGCCGTGGTCTGCGGCCCCGGCGATATCCAGCAAGCCCACAAGCCCGACGAGTTCGTGGCGCTGGAACAGCTCGAAGCCTGCGAGGCGTTCCTGCACAAGGTGGTGGACAGCCTGCGCGTGGCAGCCTGAGCCACGCACCGACTGCAGCCTGATTGCGGCCTGGGATTGCGGCCTGGGCGATCTGGGATTGCGACCTTGGGCCGCGACCCGGGCAACAGCCCCGCGCAAAGTGCCTGCCCGGCCTGCCGGAAGGTTTACAATGTCGCCTTTCCCCGGTCTGCCGAACCCGGCCGGATGTCATCCGCCCTGATCCTGACCTGCCCAGACCGGTCCCGCCGTGCCCTCGATTTAAGCTCGCCTCGTCCCTGCCGTCATGCCCCTGATTCTCCAGAGCCTCGCCCCGCTGACCCCCGCCGATCTCGACGCCATCCGCCCCATTGCGGGCGCCTCCGCATTCGTATTGCGGTCGGAGACCGTCGCAGCCGCCGACGCATGCGCCCCGCTGTCGCCAGCGCTGCGTGAAGCACTGGACACCGTGTGCGCCCCGCGCGGCATCGACTGGGCCGTGGTGCCGGCCGGGCGCAAGTTGTCGGATTTCCGGCTTGTGGCGATGGATATGGACTCGACACTGATCACGATCGAGTGCATCGATGAAATCGCCGACTTCTGCGGGCTCAAGGCGGAGGTCTCGGCCATCACCGAAGCCGCCATGCGCGGTGAAATCACCGATTTCAACGAGAGCCTGCGCCGTCGCGTGGCGCTGCTCAAGGGCCTGGATGCCAGCGTGCTGGATCGCGTCTACGAGGAACGCCTGCGCCTGTCGCCGGGCGCCGAGCGCATGCTGCAGGCCGTGCAGGCGCTGGGCCTGCGTACGCTCCTGGTCTCGGGCGGCTTTGTGCATTTCACCGACAAGCTCAAGCCGCGCCTGAAGCTGGACTTCACGCGCGCCAACACGCTCGAGATCGTCGACGGCAAGCTCACCGGCAATGTCGTGGGCGAAATCGTCAATGCCGACGTCAAGGCACGCACGGTGCGCGAGGTGTGCGAGCAGATCGGCGCCGATGTGTCGCAAGCGATCGTCATGGGCGACGGCTCCAACGACCTCAAGATGATGGCCGTGGCGGGGCTGTCCGTGGCGTTCCGCGCCAAGCCCGTGGTTCGCGCACAGGCTGGCGTCGCATTCAACCATGTCGGACTGGACGGCCTGCTGAATCTTTTCCCCGGCTAATCCCCGTCTGCTTCCTCCGCTTTTCCCCCGCCCCCGTTTTTCCACGACGTCCGGCCACCCGCGCCGGACGTCGTCCGCAACTCCCCTCACGCTTTTCCCCTTCCGCGCCCTTTCTCCGCAGATCGGCTCAGAAGCGCACTGAAACGCCTCACAACATCGTGATTTGCTTGTGAAAACAAATGCGAATCATTATTATTGAGGATTCCCCGACTCTTCTGATGCCGACCGCATGCAAGCGTTAGCCGTATTGCTCGGACTGGCCGCGGCCGCGTGCCTGTACCTTGCCGCGCCCAACCAGGTCCTGTTCGTGACCGCCAGCGGCGACGGCCGATCGCCCGTGGCGCCCACCCTGCTGTGCTGGCTGGGCCTGGCCCTGACGCTGGCCAGCGCATGGACCATGAGCGTGCCCGAGGGCTGGCCCGTGGCCATCGCCGCCACGCTGATCACGCTGACCTGCAGCTTGTCGCTGTGGCCATTCATCGGCACGTGGCTGCAGCACCGGCGCGGCCTGCAACGCGAGGAGAGCACGTCATGATGGGCACCAAATGGCTCGCCGGCGCACTGCTGGGATTCCCGCTGGCGATCGCGCTCTGCACACTCGGCATCCTGTGGCTGCCTGGCGGCTGGGAAGGCGGCGTCGTCGCGGCCGTCACGCTGAGCTTCGTGCTCTATGTGGCCATCGTCAGCGTCAGCCTGCTATTCGCCACCAGCCGGGGCGCCTGGCTGTGGCTGGCCGGCGCCAATCTCGCCTGCTTTGGCATCCTCTGGGCGCTGCGCCTGATGCATGCCATGCCGGCCGCATCCACGCTGTTCGGATCGTGAGGCACCCCGCATGAAACCCAAGACCCTGCGCCTGTACAACACCCTCCATACGTGGGTGGGCCTGATGGCCGGCTGGGCCCTGTTCATCGCCTTCTTCGCTGGCGCCATCACGGTCTTCCACCACGAACTCCACGTGTGGCAGAACCCCGCCCGCCTGGAGGGCCGCCATGCCACGGAAGTGCAGGTCGAAGGCCCCGCCATCGACGCGTTCGTGCAGAAGCTCGTCGCCGTGCATCCCGATGCCGCGAACAGCGTCTTCGTCGGCCTGCCCAGCAAGGAAGAGCCCGACTTCAACGCTTACTGGCAGAACAAGGCCGGCGAATGGCTGACGATGAACGGCGCACGCCTGAATGGCGACGCGGCCGCGCAGCAACAGACATCGCTCGATCACGTGACCGGCGAGTTGTCGGCGTTCCTGAATTCGCTGCACTACTCGCTGGGGCTGGATACCGGCGGCATGTACTTCATGGGCGTGATTTCGGTGCTGTACGGCCTGGCACTGGTCTCCGGCGTGCTGCTGCACCTGCCGCGCCTGAAGAAGGACCTGTTTGCCGTGCGCCCGGGACGCAACCTCAAGCGCTTCTGGATGGACGCGCATAACGTGATCGGCCTGTTCAGCCTGCCCTTCCACCTGATCTTCGCGGTGACGGGCGCGCTGTTCTGCCTGTCGCTGATCATGGTGATGGTCTTCAACGTGCTGACGTTCGACGGCAAGCTGATGGAAGTGGTGCCGCGCGTGATCGGTGCCGCGCCGGAAGTCACCGCCGCCGGCCGCCTCTCGCCGACGATGCCCACGGCGCAGTTGCTGGCCATCGCGCGCGAGCATGGCGGCGAACGCTTCACGCCCGAAGCCATCCGCTTCCAGCGCTATGGCGATGCCAACGCCGTGGCCGAGGTGCGCGGCGACAGCAGCCGCGCGCTGGGTAACGGCGGCGCGGTGGGCATCCACGCCGCCGCCAACGAGCCGAATGCGGGGCAACTGATCGCGAACCAGACCGCCGGCGGGCGCGATGGCAACCATGCGCTCTACAGCGCGATGTACGCGCTGCATTTCGGCACCTTCGGCGACCTGGCTGTGCGGCTGGTCTACCTGCTGGCCGGCCTGGCAGGTGCGTTCCTGTTCTACTCGGGCAACCTGCTCTGGATCGAGACCCGCCGCAAGACGCGCCAGGCCGAGCAGCCGCGCGTGCATCGGCTGCTGGCGCAGGCCACGGTGGGCGTATGCATCGGCACCTGCATCGGCGTGGCCCTGTGCTTCCCGGCCGCGCTGCTCTGGCCGGAGCGCGCCGTCAGCGTGGTGTTCTGGCCGGTATTCTTCGTGGCGATCGCCTGGTCACTGCTGCGTGCGCCCGTAAGGGCCGCCGTGGAACTGCTCTATGTGGCAGCCCTCGCCTCGCTGACCGTGCCGTTGTCGAACGCGCTGCTGACGGGGGATCATCTGTTCACGGCAGCCCTGCATGGCCGCTGGGCCGTGGCAGGATTCGATATCGGCGCCATCGCCATGGCCGTGGGCTATGTCGCGCTGGCCCGCGCCACGGCTCGCCGGGCGCGCAACGGCCCCGCCGAATCCGTGTGGGCGTTACGCAGCGCGTCCGCGGAAGGCGCCCCGCAGGCGACGATGCGCAAGGTGGATGCGTCCTGAGCGTGACGCCGTCGCACCATCACAAATCGGACTGATGCACTGACCCAGAAAGTCGGCCAATCGGTTGGCCACAATCGGTTGGTCAAACTGAGAAGGGCTGGATCCCGTACACGGGACCCAGCCCTCTTGTTTTGATATGTACCTGGCATCGCCGACCTACAATGCAAGGTCTGAAGTACGCACCGCAATCCTCACCCCGAGGAACTTGAGGGAGACCAACCATGACTTCTGGCGGCGCAACATCCGGCGAACCCATCAAGGTGGGCGGATTGACCATCCACTACCTGCTCGATGGCGCGGCAACCGGCGGAATGGGCATGTTCGAACTGACCGTGCCGCCCGGCGCGCAGGTGCCGCCACCCCATAGCCATACCCATAACGAAGAGTGCGTCTACGTCCTGGATGGCGTCCTTCGGTACTCGGTCGATGGCGTCAGCCGGGACCTGTCGCGGGGGGATTGGATGTCAACCCCGCGCGGATCTGTGCATCAGTTCAGCAATCCGCACGGCGACATCGCCCGCGCGCTGATCGTCATCTCGCCCGACATTGGCGCGCAGTATTTCCGCGATGTCGGCGCCATCGTCAACGCCGGCGGGCCGCCCGACCGCGCAAAGCTGCTCGCGGTCATGGCCGGATATGGGCTGGTGCCGGCAAAACCCTCGCCCTGACCGGCCCCGCCTCTTAGCGCAGGTGCTGCTCCATGGCTTGCTTGATATCGGCGATGAGGTCGCGCGTGTCTTCCAGGCCGATGTACAGCCGCACCAGCTCGCCGGCATTCTCCCAGTCCGCTGGTGGCCAGGTCCCGGCCGGGCGCATGGTCTCCACGTGATAAGGCACCGCCAGGCTGTGCGCCCCGCCCCACGACCAGCCGATTGCAAACAGCTTCAGCGCCTCCACGAACGCATCGACCTGTTCGCGCGTGTAGCGGCTGTGCAGGATGATCGAAAACAGGCCGCTGGCACCGGTGAAGTCGCGTCGCCATTCAGCATGCCCCGGACAGTCGGGCAACGCGGGATGCAGCACGCGCGTGACTTCCGGCCGCCGGGTCAGCCATTCGGCGACCTCGCGCGCGGCGCGGTCGTGAGCGGCCAACCGGACCGGCATGCTCGACAGCCCGCGCAATACCAGGTAGCAGTCATCGGCGGAGACCCCCCAGCCCATGATCATGCGTGTGCGCTTCAGGCGGTCGTAGAGCTTGCCGTCGCGCGTGATAACCGCGCCCATCAGCACGTCGCTGCCGCCGGACTGGTACTTGGTCAGCGCCTGCATGGAAATGTCGATGCCCTTGTCGAAGGGGCGGAAGTACACGCCGGCAGACCATGTGTTGTCGATGGCGGTCACCACGCCGCGCGCCTTGGCCGCGGCCACGATGGCGCTCGTATCCGGCACTTCCATCGTTACCGATCCCGGTGCTTCCAGCCAGATCAGCTTCGTGTTCGGCTGGATCATCGACGCGATGCCCGCGCCGATCATCGGTGAGTAGTAGCGCACCGTCACGCCAAAGTCCCGCGCAAGCCATTCGCCGTGGTCGCGATTCGGACCGTAGACGTTGTCCGGCACCAGCACGTCGTCGCCGGCCTTCAGGAAAGCAAAATAGACCAGTGAAATCGCACCCATCCCGGATGGCAGCAGCAGCGTCTGGCTGCCGCCCTCGATCTGGGCCAGTTGCTGGCACAGCGCCTCGCTGGTGGGCGTGGCGTGCAGGCCGTAGCGCCAGTACGTGGTGGAGCGGTCGCCATAGGCGCGCAGTTCCGCGAGGTTGCGGAACACCACGGTGGAGCCGCGATAGGTCGGTGTGGAAAAGGATTGGAAACCGGGCGCGATATCCAGGTCTGGCTGGACGGCAACGGTCTGCAGGTAATGGGACGAGTCGGATTCGGAGCGGTCGGACACGGCGGATTCCTTGCTATCTGGATGGCGCGGGTCAATGTATGGACCGCGCACGAGAAGTCAGTTCAGACGTCCGAGCTTACCAGCAAATGCAGGGGTATCCACTGCGCCACATCCATTACGGCACCATTGCGGCCCGGAGAGACGCCGCCTTGATGGCGATTGTCGCGATGATGTCGGCAGCGACGGAACCTAGCGCGGGTTGCCGACCGAGATCGACGATTTGGGCGGCGGCGGCGCGTAGGTAACGCCGCTATTGGGCCGCATGTCGAACGGCGGAATCACGAGGTAGCCGCCGAACGGGCGGATGAAGAATGGCAGCACGATCGCCGGGTTGAACGCGTCGGTCCATGTCCCGCGCACCGCGCCGTTCTGGTCGATCTGGCCTTCCCAGTTGCCGGACACGCGCGTGCCGTCGTCCGACTCCTCCATCAGGAATGCGCCGTTTTCCCACTCTCCGGAAAGCAGGCGTACGCCCTTGGCATCGCCGGTCGTGTACTCGCCTTGCAGGCTGTCTCGCGTGTCGGACTTGGGCCCGATGCGCAGCCGCACGGACTTGTCGCCGACGTTGCCGACGTAGACCGGCAACCTGGCGTACTCCGCCCGCGGAGCCAGCGGGCCGATCGGGCCCGTGGAAAGCGCGGCACCACGCCGGGCCTCGCCATCACGGATCGCCTCATTGATACCGAGCGCGCCACCCTGCCCGCCCGCCGTGCCGCCCGCCACCGGGCCGGATGACAGCGCCGTGCCGCCTGCCGCCTGCGCGGCAATTGGAACGATCAGCGCAAGCGTCGCGGCAATGGTCAGTCGGAACAGAAACGGGATCGGTCGGGGCAAGGCGGAACCTCGGGAATGGTGCGTCGTCGTGTGACTTTAAACGCGCTCGAAGATCGCGGCAATGCCCTGGCCGCCACCGATGCACATCGTCACCAGCGCATAGCGACCTTGCACGCGCTGGAGCTCGTGCAGCGCCTTGACGGTGATGAGCGCACCCGTCGCACCGATCGGGTGGCCGAGCGAAATGCCGGAGCCGTTCGGGTTGACCTTGGCCGGATCGAGACCCAGCGCCTTGGTCACCGCGCACGCCTGGGCGGCGAACGCCTCGTTGGCCTCGATGACATCGAGGTCCTTGACCGACAAGCCGGCGCGTTCCAGCGCGATCTTCGTCGCCGGCACCGGGCCGATGCCCATCGTCTTCGGATCCACACCGGCATGACCGTAGGACACCAGGCGCGCCAGCGGCTTCAGGCCACGACGCTCCGCTTCGGCACGCTCCATCAGCACCACGGCGGCGGCGGCGTCGTTCAGGCCAGACGCATTGCCCGCGGTCACGGTACCGTTTTCCTTGACGAAGACCGGCTTGAGCTTGGTCATGTCGTCGATCGTCGCGTCATGGCGCACGTGCTCGTCGGTATCGAACACCACATCGCCCTTGCGCGACTTCAGCGTGACGGGGACGATCTGATCCTTGAAGTAGCCCGCCTTGATCGCCGCCGATGCACGGCGGTGCGATTCCAGCGCGGCCTCGTCCTGCTGCGTGCGCGAGATGTCGTATTCCTTGGCGACGTTCTCGGCGGTCACGCCCATGTGGATCGCGTGGAAGGGGTCGTGCAGCGCGCCGAGCATCATGTCGACCAGCTTGGCGTCCCCCATGCGGGCGCCCCAGCGCGCCATCGGCGCCAGGTACGGGGCGCGGCTCATGCTTTCCGCGCCGCCGCCGATCGCCACGTCGGTATCGCCTAGCAGGATGGTCTGCGCGGCGCTCACGATGGCTTGCAGGCCGGAGCCGCACAGGCGGTTCACGGTCAGCGCCGGGGCGTTGATCGTCACGCCGCCGTTCACGGCCGCCACGCGGCCCAGGTACATGTCCTTGGGTTCGGTCTGGATGACGTTGCCGAACACCACGTGGCCGACGTCGTCGCCGGACACATTGGCGCGCGCCAGCGCCTCGCGCACCACCATTGCGCCCAGCTCGGTCGGGGCGAGGTCCTTCAGGCTGCCGCCAAAGGTGCCGATTGCGGTGCGTACACCGCTGACAACCACCACTTCACGCGTCATGTCTGGTCTCCATGAATTCATGTTGCGGCGCACAGTATAGTCCGGGCGCCTCATAAACGAACGACCGTACTTTTACCTAATTGTCTCGACAGGCAGGCAACTCACCTGCCACTTCGTCAGCCGTCAGACGATTTCACCCCAGAGGTCGTGACCGTCGGCGCCGGTGATCCTGACGTTGACAAAATCGCCGGTCTTGTAGCGCTGCGACGGCTTGGCGGCCGGGTCAATATAGACCAGCCCATCGATCTCGGGGGCGTCCGCGGACGACCGGCCGATGCCGCCTTCCTGATTGACCTCGTCCACCAGAACGCGCAGCGTCTGGCCGACCTTGCGCTCCAGCCGGCGGGCGGAAACCGCCTCCGCCACTTCCATGAAGCGGGCGCGGCGCTCCTCGCGAACCTCGTCGGGCAGCGCGCCGGGCAGGTCATTGGCCGTGGCGCCTTCGACCGGCGAATAGGCAAAGCAGCCCACGCGGTCCAGTTCCGCTTCGGCGATGAAATCCAGCAGGGTCTGGAACTCTTCCTCGGTCTCACCCGGGAAGCCGGCGATGAACGTGCTGCGGATGGTCAGGTCGGGGCAGACCTCGCGCCAGGCGCGGATGCGGTCCAGGGTCTTCTCGGCGTTGGCCGGGCGCTTCATGCGCTTGAGTACATCCGGATGCGCGTGCTGCAGCGGCACGTCCAGATACGGCAGCACGTTGCCCTGGTTCATCAGCGGAATGATCTCGTCGACGTGCGGGTACGGGTACACGTAGTGCAGGCGCACCCAGGCGCCGTACTGGCTGGCCAGTTCGCCCAGCGCGGCCACCAGCTCGGTCATGCGCGTCTTCAGC
Source organism: Cupriavidus sp. 01L415 (assembly GCF_056400065.1). Classification (NCBI taxonomy): domain Bacteria; kingdom Pseudomonadati; phylum Pseudomonadota; class Betaproteobacteria; order Burkholderiales; family Burkholderiaceae; genus Cupriavidus; species Cupriavidus sp. 01L415. The sequence continues at coordinate 682,914 of NZ_JBFTSP010000001.1, forward strand.
GGACGGCCGTTCCAGAAACCGGTGCGGTACTTCACGTCCACGCCATAGGCGCTGGTGTCCTGCGAGATCACCAGCAATTCCTTGACGCCGGACTTGAACAGGTTCTCGGCCTCCAGCATGACTTCCGCCACCGGGCGGGACACCAGGTCGCCGCGCATCGACGGAATGATGCAGAACGAGCAGCGGTGGTTGCAGCCTTCCGAGATCTTCAGGTAGGCGTAGTGCTTGGGCGTGAGCTTGATGCCGGCGGGCGGCACGAGATCCGTGAACGGGTCGTGCGGCTTGGGCAGGTGGGTGTGCACGGCCTGCATGACTTCGCCCAGCGCGTGCGGGCCGGTCACGGCCAGCACCTTGGGGTGCACCGACGACACGATGTCATGCCCCGCGGCGTCCTTCTTCGCGCCCAGGCAGCCGGTCACGATCACCTTGCCGTTTTCGGTCAGCGCCTCGCCAATCGCGTCCAGGCTTTCCTGCACGGCCTCGTCGATGAAGCCACAGGTGTTCACCACGACCAGGTCGGCGCCGTCATAGGTGCCACTGATGGCATAGCCCTCGGCGCGCAACTGCGTAATGATCTGCTCGGAGTCGACCAGCGCCTTCGGGCAGCCGAGCGACACAAATCCCACACGCGGACTATGGTCTTTTTGGATCGTTGATTCTGAAGGGTTTTTCACAGGGCTATCCGAATGTGGGGCTGGCCTGGCGGGACATGGCCGTCAGGCGATCAAGGCGAATCGACCATTTTAACCGTTCGCCGGGGATTCCCGGCGCCTAACCCCACACATCGGCCAAACGTCGGTCATACGATCGGCCACACGCCGCGACAAACCGCGACGAGGCGGCGTCAGTCCAGGGCGGAAGATGTCCGCGGGTAGCCCTGCAGCGCACGTTCGATCAGGGCGTAAATCTCGCTCGAATCCTGCATGCGCCGGATGGCCGTGTGCAACTCGGCGGCCTGCGGCCACGTCCGTTTGAGATAGCTAAGCCACAATTTGACGCGCCCGTGCTCATGGCAGGAGGCGATGCGGGCCTGCAATTTCTTCAGGTAATCGGTGATCTGGCGGAGCACGAGCGGCCAATCCTCGTCGGACGGCGTGGCGTCCATCTGCCCGCGTATCCGAAGGGCCAGGAAAGGATCGGACACCGCGCCCCGCCCGATCATCACATCGGCACAGCCGCTGACAGCACGGCATCGCTCCCAGTCCGCGACCGTCCAGACATCGCCATTGGCAATGACCGGCACGTCCACGGCGGCGTCGATCCGCGCGATCCACTCCCAGTGCGCCGGCGGCCGGTAGCCGTGATCCCGCGTCCTGGCATGCACGACGATGGAGGCCGCGCCGCCTTCCTCCAGCGCGGTGGCGCAGTCGACGGCCAGCGAGGTATCGGATACGCCAAGCCGCATTTTCGCCGTGACGGCGATGCTGGCAGGCACCGCCGCGCGCACGGAGGCAACGATCCGGTTCAGCAGCTCAGGCGTCGCCAGCAGCATCGCGCCGCCACCGTGCCGGTTGACGACTTTCGCAGGGCAGCCGAAGTTCAGGTCGATGCCATGCGGCGACAAGGTTGCCGCGTACGCCGCATTCCGTCCGAGCCATTCGGGATCGCTGCCGAGCAACTGGATCACCATCGGCGTGCCGCTGCGCGTATATCCCCCATCGAGGATCTCGGGGGTATCGCGCTCGTAGACACGCGCGGGGAGCAGCGATCCCGTCACCCTGACGAACTCGGATACGCAACCGTCGTAGCCGCCTGTGGCGGTCAGCACGTCGCGCAACACGTAGTCCGCAAGCCCTTCCATCGGGGCAAGAAACAGCCGGCTCATGCGAAAGCCTTCGCCGAAGCATGGGGCCCGGCCTCGATGACAAGCGCCTGGTGAAAAGATGGGATGTGGGAGGACATTGGGAATCGCGCTGTACAGGCGAGTCCGCAATATGAGCCGCCACGTTTGAGAATGGGGAGGCACCTCGATATTGGCGCACATCACCCGAATTGGCGCGATTCTAACCGATCGCCCTCATGCCGGCTTCGCCCGGCTCCGGCCCTCGCCGTGCAGCCGACAGCAGCACTCCGGACCCGCGTGGGCGGGCCCGGTAGCACAGGAAATTCGGGGGAGTGGCGATGACACCGGCGGCGCACCGCCGGCGGGGTGGCGGGCTTACTTCTTGTCCGGCTGGTTGAACGGGAACGTGCCGAACATGTTCTTGGCCTGGTTCTGCATCTGCTCCTGCATCTGCACGAACAGGTTCTTGCTCTGCTCGATGTAGTTGCTCATCATGCCCTGCATCATCGGGCCCTGCATGTTCATGAACTGCGACCACATGTCGGGGCTGAAAGGTTCGCCCGAATACAGGCCCTTGGAGTTCTCGGCCAGCTTGCTCTGGATGTCGATGAACGCCTGGATGTTCTTTTCCAGGTACGTCCCCATCATGCCCTGCATGGCATGGCCATAGAAACGGATGATCTGGGAAAGCATGGCGCTGGAGAACATCGGCACGCCGCCGGTCTCCTCTTCCAGGATGATCTGCAGCAGGATGCTGCGCGTGAGCTCATCGCCGGATTTGGCGTCGACGACCTTGAAGTCTTCGGTATCCATGACCAGCTGCTTGACATCCGCGAGGGTGATGTACGTGCTGGTTTGCGTGTCGTAGAGCCGGCGATTGGGATACTTCTTGATCAGTCGCTCTGCGCCTTTTTTGGTCGTGGCCATCGGTGCTCTATCCTTTTGTCGTCGCTGATGCCGGGCCGGCATGGCCGTTACCCGCTGCTGCACCGCATGCGGTGCAGTGCGCAAACAGCGCGGTTTTCCGCGCCTGACACAACCGGGAATATCACCAGACAGGACCGATCGACCCGACAGGACCGCGCTCCGCTCTACTTTGGTGCCGGTTGCGCCGCTGCCCTGATTCTATGCTCAAGAAAGCACTATGGAAAGTCGCCACGCTTAAGGAAAACCCGCAGCAAGAAAGCCAATGCGGGCCGTCCCGACTGGCAGGCGACCCGCATTGCGTGGGGTTGCAGAGCGCGGCGCAGCCCTTGTGCACCGCGCTGGCTGCGCCGCACCAAGCGGTGCGGCGCGAACCACGTCAGCCCATGTGCAGGCCGCCGTTCAGCGAGAAGTCGGCCCCGGTGGAGAAGCCGGATTCGTCCGACGCCAGCCAGGCACAGATCGACGCAATTTCCTCCGGCAGGCCCAGGCGCTTGACCGGGATGGTGCCGACGATCTTGTCCAGCACGTCCTGGCGGATGGCCTTGACCATGTCCGTGGCGATGTAGCCCGGCGACACCGTGTTCACGGTCACGCCCTTGGTGGCCACTTCCTGTGCCAGCGCCATCGTGAAGCCATGCAGGCCGGCCTTGGCCGTGGAGTAGTTGGTCTGGCCGAACTGGCCCTTCTGCCCGTTCACCGACGAGATGTTGACGATCCGCCCAAAGCCGCGGTCCGCCATGCCGTCGATGACCTGCTTGGTCACGTTGAACAAGGAGGTCAGGTTGGTGTCGATCACGGCGTCCCAGTCGGCGCGCGTCATCTTGCGGAACACCACGTCCCGCGTGATGCCGGCGTTGTTGATCAGGACGTCGACCTCGCCTACTTCGGCCTTGACCTTGTCGAAGGCCGTCTTGGTCGAATCCCAGTCCGCCACGTTGCCTTCGGACGCCACAAACTCGAAACCGAGGGCACGTTGCTGCTCGAGCCACTTCTCGCGGCGCGGCGAATTCGGGCCGCAGCCCGCCACCACCTTGTAGCCGTCACGGGCCAGTCGCTGGCAGATCGCGGTCCCGATGCCGCCCATGCCGCCGGTCACATATGCAATGCGCTGAGTCATATCCACTCCTTGTTGGCTCGCTTATCGATGTTGTCGATTCGACGATCTTCGTTATAGACGCCGGCGCACGATCGCGTGCGTGCGCCAGCACACCCCTCAGTGCACTTAATTGCGTTCCACGGCCAGTGCCACGCCCATGCCGCCGCCGATACACAGCGAGGCCAGGCCCTTCTTGGCATCGCGGCGCTTCATTTCATGCAGCAGCGTGACCAGGATCCGGGCGCCGGAGGCGCCGATCGGATGGCCAATGGCGATTGCGCCGCCGTTCACGTTGATCTTGGACTGATCCCAGCCCATTTCCTTGTGCACGGCCAGCGCCTGCGCGGCAAACGCCTCGTTGATTTCCATCAGGTCCAGGTCCTTCACGCCCCAGCCCGCGCGCGACAGGCAGCGCTTGGATGCCGGCACCGGGCCCATGCCCATCACGGCCGGGTCCACGCCGGCGTTGGCGTAGGCCTTGATGGTAGCCAGCGGCTTCAGGCCCAGTTCCTTTGCCTTGGCGGCGGACATCACCACCACCGCGGCGGCGCCGTCGTTGAGGCCCGATGCGTTGGCGGCCGTCACCGAACCGGCCTTGTCGAAGGCGGGCTTCAGGCCAGCCAGGCTGTCCAGCGTGGCGCCGTGGCGCACGAACTCGTCGGTCTTGAAGGCCACCGGGTCGCCCTTGCGCTGCGGAATTAGCACCGGGACGATTTCCTCGTCGAACTTGCCGGCCTTCTGGGCGGCTTCGGCCTTGTTCTGCGAGGCCACGGCGAATTCATCCTGCGCCTCGCGCGTGATGCCGTATTCCTTGGCCACGTTCTCGGCGGTGATGCCCATGTGGTACTGGTTGTAGACGTCCCACAGGCCGTCCACGATCATCGTGTCGACGAGCTTGGTGTCGCCCATGCGGAAGCCATCGCGCGAGCCCGGCAGCACGTGCGGTGCGGCGCTCATGTTCTCCATGCCGCCGGCGACCACGATCTCGGCCTCGCCCGCCACGATGGCGTTGGCGGCCAGCATCACGGCCTTCAGGCCCGAGCCACACACCTTGTTGATCGTCATGGCCGGGACCATATCGGGCAGCCCTGCCTTGTGCGATGCCTGGCGGGCCGGGTTCTGGCCCGAACCGGCGGTCAGCACCTGGCCCATGATGACTTCGCTCACCTGGTCCGGCTTCACGCCGGCGCGCTCCAGCGCCGCCTTGATCACGAGCGCACCCAATTCCGGTGCCGGGATCTTCGCCAGGGAACCGCCAAACTTGCCTACTGCGGTACGGGCTGCGGAAACGATGACAATGTCAGTCATTTGAGGTCCTTTCGAGAAAGCGATATGCAGATTGGTGCGAAAACCGGGCCGTCGGCGGTGCCGCCGGCCCACACGGGGTTGTCAGGGGGTGTCAGGCGCGATGCTTGACGTAGCGCCCTGGCGCGGGCTCGATGGCCCGGTAGTGCGGGTTGCCGTAGTCGGCCGGCGCGACGCGCTTCTGGCCGGCCTGTTTGCCCAGCCACGCCATCCAGTCCGGCCACCAGCTGCCGGGCTGTTCCTTGGCGTTGGCCATCCATTCTTGCGCGGTGGCCGGCAGTGCGTCGTTGATCCAGTGGCTGCGTTTCTTCTTCGACGGGGGATTGATCACGCCGGCGATGTGGCCCGACGCGCCCAGCACGAAGCGCAACTTGTTCTTCAGCAGCGCGGTGGAGGCATATGCAGCCGCCCACGGCACGATATGGTCTTCGCGCGAACCGTAGATGTACGTCGGCACATCGATCGCGCCGAGGTCCACCGGGGCGTTGCACACCGTCAGCTTGCCCGGCACCTTGAGCTCGTCCTGCAGGTAGGTGTGGCGCAGGTACCAGCAGTACCAGGGGCCCGGCAGGTTGGTGGCGTCGCCGTTCCAGAACAGCAGGTCGAACGGCACCGGCGTGTTGCCTTTCAGGTAGTTGTCGACGACGTAGTTCCAGACCAGGTCGTTCGGACGCAGGAACGAGAACGTGTTCGCCAGTTCCACGCCACGCAGCAGGCCGCACGGCGCACCGGCCGCGCCGCCAAGCGTGGCCTCGCGCAATTTCACATGCGCCTCGTCGACAAAGACGTCCAGGATGCCGGTGTCGCTGAAATCCAGCAGCGTGGTCAGCAGGGTCAGGCTGGCCGCAGGATGCTCGCCACGCGCGGCCAGCACCGCCAGCGCGGTGGCGATGATCGTGCCGCCGACGCAGAAGCCCAGTACGTTGATCTTGTCCTGCCCGCTGATGTCGCACACCACCTCGATCGCGCGGATGGCCGCGTGTTCGAGGTAGTCGTCCCAGGTACGCTCGGCCATCGAGGCATCGGGATTGCGCCACGACACCAGGAACACCGTATGGCCCTGCTCCACCGCATGCCGCACGAGCGAGCTTTCCGGCTGCAGATCGAGGATGTAGTACTTGTTGATGCACGGCGGCACCAGCAGCAGCGGGCGCGCATAGACCTTGTCGGTCAGCGGCTTGAACTGGAGCAGCTGGAAGTATTCGTTCTCGTAGACCACCGCGCCCTCGGTGACTGCCACGTTGCGGCCCACTTCGAAGGCGGTGTCATCGGTCTGCGAGATCTTGCCGCGGCTCAGGTCTTCCAGCATGTTGCGCACGCCGTTGCGCAACGATTCGCCGCCCGATTCGATCAGGCGCTGCTGCGCATCCGGATTGGTGGCGAGGAAGTTGGCGGGGGACATCGCGTCGACCCACTGCGATACCGCAAAGCGGATGCGCTGGCGCGTCTTGGAGTCGGCGTCGACGGCATCGGCCAGTTCGGTCATCGCGCGCGCAGTCAGCAGATAGAACGCTGCGGCGTAGCGATATGGCGCGTTATTGCGCCAGGCCGGGCTGGCAAAGCGTCGGTCGGACAGCCGGTGGCTGGCCGCGTCGGCATTGTCCTTCGGCTTGCCATCGATGCCGACGCCCTCGCCCATCTCGCGCCAGAGCTCGGAGAAATCCTTGAAATAGCGCTGCTGGATCTGTGCGAGCGATGCGGGATCGATCTTGAGCCCGGCGGCCGCGCTGCCCTGGAGGGCGCCCTGGAACGCCTTGGCAATCGCGTCGCTGCCGGGAAACCCGCCAGCCATGCCTGCCGGGAAACCGGGCGGCAAGTTGCCGTTGGTCTCGGGTGCCCACTGACGGGACCACTCCAGCCATGCGGCTGGATCAAATGGCCCCGGCACAAACTGAAACGGTTGGGACTTGCCTTCCTGAGTGGAAGCTGCCGCACCTTTGCCGGTCGCCATGATGTATTCGTCTCTCTGCCGTCGTGATATGAAGACGGGCTCGGGGTAACTGTCTCCCGACCCGCCCCTGATCCGGGTTGCGTCTGACTGCGACTGCCTGGGCGCCTCTGGGCGCCTTCCGTCATACGCTATGCTTGCCGGCGAAACCCTGGAGAACCTCCGCGGTTCCGATACATTTGAAGGCATTGTTGCCTTGCAATGGAGACGCTGTCAATGCGGAATTCCGCACGGCGAACAGTTGTCCTCGATTCGACGCCCGACCTACCGGACGGTAAGCCCGGCGCGGGTTACCGGGCAACCCCACCCCTGTACACGAAAGAGATGAAAGCCTGATGTATATCGTGGCAATTGGCTGGCTCTACGTGGCCATGATGATGGCCATCACCGAGACCAATGTCGTGGCGGGCATGGCCACGTTCCTGTTCTACGGCCTGGCGCCGGTATCGATCGTGCTGTACATCATGGGCACGCCCGGCCGCCGTCAGCGGCGCAAGGCGAAAGAGGAAGCGGAACTGGCCGCCGCGCGTGATGCAGCGGCCAGCAAGCCCACCGGGGAGAAGGACGGCGGCGCGGTTTGAGTCGAGTTTGATCCGAACCTGACGCGCGCGCCGCAGGGCCGGATCAGCGATCCAGCCAGACCAGCGAGGCCATGCGGCCCGTGGTGCGGTCGCGGCGATACGAGTAGAAGCGGTCGGCGTCGGTGACCGTGCAGGCGTCGCCGCCAAAGACCTGCGTGCAACCTGCGCGGGCCAGTCGCGTGCGCGCCAGTGCGCAGATATCCGCCCAGTACTTGCCCGGCGCACCGGGCCGGAACGCCGACTCGACGGCCTGCCGTTCGTTGTCGCGCGCCTTCTGCAGGAAGGCCTCGCGCACCTCCGCACCCACCTCGAAGGCCGAGGGACCGATCGCCGGACCCAGCCACGCCAGCCACACCGGATTCGGGCCGGATTGCGCGCTCATGCGCGCCAGCGTGGCCTCGATGACCCCATCGCACAGCCCCCGCCATCCCGCATGCGCGGCACCCACGACGGTACCCGCCGCATCGCACAACAGGACCGGCAGGCAATCGGCCGTCATGATCGCGCAGACGTGGCCGGGCGTGATTGCGACGCTCGCATCCGCGCGGGGCGGCGCTTCGCGGTCAGCATTGAAGTCGTCGGCCGTGGCGACGGCGCAGCCGTGCACCTGCTCCAGCCAGCGCGGCATGGCCGGCAACCGCGCCGCCAGCCGGGCGCGATTGGCGGCAACGGCCGCAGGATCGTCGCCGACGTGCGTGCCCAGGTTGAGCCCGCCCACGCTGCCATCGGCCAGCCCGTAGGGTCCGGTGCTGACACCGCCATCACGGGTCGTCGATAACGCGCGCACGCGCGCCGGTGCGGGCCAGTCCGGGACGATCCAGGATGCGTCAGCGTTTGTCGCCATCGCCTTCTTCCCCGTCGATTGACTCGTCATCATCGTCAGCGTCGCCATCGTCATAGCCGTAGTCGTCCTCGTCGCCCTCCTCGTCCGCGTGGCCTTCGAAGTCCAGCGCGTCGATCAGGGCCTGCATATCCTCGGGAGGATCGGCCTCCCACGACACCTTGCGGCCAGTCACCGGATGGACCAGCCCCAGCTTGTACGCATGCAGCGCCTGGCGCGTGAACGGCACGGGCAGCGTCACGCGGATCGCCGGACGCTGGCCGCGCTGGGTCGCCTTGTGATAGACCGGATCCCCCACCAACGGGTGGCCAATCGACTCGAAATGCACGCGGATCTGGTGCGTGCGGCCGGTCTCCAGCTGGCACATCACCATCGACACCTTGCCGCGGCCCAGCGGCACGGTACCGAGCGTCTGGAAATGCGTGCGCGACGGCTTGCCGCTGTTGGTATGGACGATGGCCATGCGCGTGCGCTCGCGCGGATCGCGGCCGATGGGCGCGTCGATGGTGCCTTCGTCGGGCGTTTCCCCCCACACCAGCGCGAGGTACGTCCGCTTGACCGTGCGCGCCGACAACTGGCGCACCAGGTCGGTCTGCGCGGTCAGCGTGCGCGACACGACCATCAGGCCGGACGTTTCCTTGTCGAGCCGGTGCACGATGCCTGCGCGCGGCAGGCGCGCCGCCGCGGGGTCGCGGTGCAGCAGGCCGTTGAGCACCGTGCCGCTCCAGTTGCCCGCAGCCGGATGGACCACCAGCCCGGCTGGCTTGTTGATGACGAGCATCGTATCGTCTTCAAACACCACGTCGAGCGGCACATCCTCGGCCGTAAAGGCCTGCGACTCGGGTGCGGCCTGGGGTTGGATTTCGATTTTCTGGCCCATCTGCACCGCTGCCTTGGCACGGCTTGGCTCGCCATCCACGCGTACCGCGCCGTCCTCGATCCATTGCTGGATGCGGCTGCGCGAGAATTCGCTGAAGTGGCGTGCAAGCAATTTGTCGAGGCGTTCGCCATGCGCGGCGCTGTCGACTTCCAGGTACAACGGGACCAGATCGGAGGTAGCCGGTGCGGCCGCCGTCTCATCGCCGAAGTCATCGAGATCTTCGGCATCGACGGCGGATTCACCGGTTGCCTGCGTGTGGCGTGCCAGACCGTTTTCGGCCCTGGGGCTTCGGCTATAATGCTTGACGCTATTTTTCATCCGGAACAGGTTGCCATGCAATTGCAGAGCATGAAACGCGCTGACTGGCGCGCGAGATTTGGAGCGATTTTGCTCGCAGGCGGCTGCGTCATGCTGTCTGCATGCGGCCTGCTTGCAGACCAGCCCGACGAAACGGCCGGCTGGTCGGCGAACAAATTATATTCGGAAGCCAAGGATGCCCTGGATGGCGGCGACTACACCCGCGCCGTCAAGCTCTATGAAAAGCTGGAAGGGCGGTACCCGTTTGGCCGTTATGCCCAGCAAGCCCAGATCGATACCGCGTACGCCAGCTACAAGGATGGCGAAACCGCTGCCGCCCTGGCCGCCGTCGATCGCTTCATCCAGCTGCACCCGAGCCATCCGAACATCGATTACGCCTACTACCTCAAGGGCCTGATCAACTTCAACGACAACCTGGGCTGGCTCGGCCGCTTCTCGGGGCAGGATCTGAGCGAACGCGACCCGAAGGCGGCACGTGCCGCTTACGATGCGTTCCAGACGCTGATCACCCGCTACCCGGACAGCAAGTACACGCCTGACGCCACGCTGCGCATGCAGTACATCATCAACTCGCTGGCACTGCACGAAGTCCATGCGGCCCGCTACTACTATCGCCGTGGCGCCTACCTGGCCGCCGTGAACCGCGCGCAGCAAGCCCTGAAGGACTACGACGGCGCGCCGGCCAACGAGGAAGCGCTGTACATCATGGTGCGCTCGTACGATTCGCTTGGCATGAAGGACCTCCGCGACGATGCCGCCCGCGTGATGGAGCGCAACTATCCGAACAGTGACTTCATCAAATACGGCGAGCGCCGCAAGGACAAGGCCTGGTGGGAAGTGTTCTGAGGCACGCAGCGGCACGCTGCAGCTGACTCCCCGCCGGCAGCCACAGCCAACAAAAAGCCCGACGGTGACCGTCGGGCTTTTTGTTTTGGCGCCAGGAAACGTGCGCAATGGGCTGCGCGCCGGGACCACGGCCGTCGGCCGTGAGCTGCGAGCCCGCGTCGACCGGGACTAACCGGCCTCCGCCTCCCCTTCCCCCTCCGCGTTGCCGGCGAGTTCCGCCTGCCCGGCGCCTTCAGCCTTCTCCACCGGATTGCGCAGGCCTTCCAGGAAGCGAATCACGGTATCAGCCTCCCGCGTACGCGTGAACGGCGGCAGGCTCTGCCAGATCTGACGGCCATAAGGCTTTTCCACCAGCCGCGTATCGCAGATCGCCAGCACGCCACGGTCAGACTCGGAACGGATCAGCCGCCCTGCGCCCTGCTTCAGCGTGATGACTGCGTGCGGCAGCTGATGGACGGCAAACGGACTCAGGCCCTTCTTCTGCAGCACCTCCATGCGCGCGGCCAGCACCGGATCGTCTGGCGGCGCGAACGGGAGCTTGTCGATAATCACCAGCGACAGCGCCTCGCCCCGCACATCCACGCCTTCCCAGAAACTCTGGCTACCCACCAGCACGGCATTCCCCAACTGGCGGAAACGGTCGAGCAATTCGGTGCGACTGGCCTGTCCCTGTACCAGCAGCGGCAGATCCAGCCCGCGTTCGGCAAACAGGTCATAGAGCATGTCCGATGCCTTCTGCACGGCGCGAAGCGTTGTGCAGAGCAGGAACGTCCGTCCGCCAGCGGCTTCAATCAGCGGCAGCGTCTTCTCCACCACCGCCTCGGTAAACTGGGGCGACTGCGGCGCCGGCATGTCGCGCGGCACATAGAGCAGGCCCTGCTGCGCGTAGTCGAACGGGCTAGGCAACGTCAGCGACCGGTCCTTGTCCAGGCCCAGTTGCGCCGCGTAGTGCGTGAAATTGCCCTTCACCGACAGCGTTGCCGAGGTGAAGACCCACGCGCGCGGCTGGCCCTCGCGCTGGCGCGTGAAGATCGGCGCGATCGACAGCGGGGTGCGATGTAACTGCACCGTGTGGGAGAAGACTTCCACCCAGCGCACGGTATCGGGGCCGAACTGCGCCGGCGCCGCGGGAGCCCTGGCCGTGGCGTCGCCCGCCTTCGTGCTTTCCCCGCTTGCCGCACCTTGCGCACCATCTTGCGCACCGTCCGCATTCGCTTCGCCGTCGCCGCCGATGGCAGGCGCCGGCGCCGTGCCGCCACGGTCATCGCGCCATGCGGCCAGACGCTGCGCCAGCTCCACGGCGCGACGGTGGCACTGCTCGAGCGACTCGGCGCGTTCCGCCTGGGTCTCCAGCGCCTCCACGAAATCCGACAGCGCCGAATCCAGCGCATCCAGTGTCTCGAAGAACGGCTCGCGCGTACGCGGATCGGCCTCGATCTGGCCGATCGCCAGCCGGGCGTTGTCCTTGCTGAAGGCCAGCCGCAAGTCACGCGCGGCGCGCTCCAGCGGCGCACCCAGCGCCACCCAGTCCACGGCATCACGCGCGTGGGACAGGCCCTCCGCCACCGTGTCGCGTGCGATTTCGAGCAACTGGCTCGTGGACAGCGTCTCGCCAAAGAACAGCGTGGCGGTTTCGGGCAGTTGGTGGGCTTCGTCGAAGATCACCGTGTTGGCAGCCGGCAGCAGCTCGGCCATGCCGGTATCGCGCAGCACCACGTCCGCAAAGAACAGGTGATGATTGACCACGACGAGGTCCGCCTGCTGGGCCTCCTTGCGCGCCTTCATCACGAAGCATTCCTTGTAGTTCGGGCACTCGCTGCCAAGACAGTTGTCGCGCGTGGAGGTCACCATCTGCCAGACCGGAGCGTTCTCGGGCACGGCAGCCAGCTCGGCCTTGTCGCCGGATGCGGAAGTCTTGGCAAATCGCGCGATATCGCGCAGCCAGGCCGCATCCTGTTTCGAAGCCAGGCGCCCGTTGGCCTGGGCGCGCTCCAGATGGTAGTGACAGACGTAGTTGGCGCGCCCCTTGAGCAACGACACCGAAATCGGCACGTTCAGCGCATGCCGCACCGTGGGGATGTCGCGCAGGAATAGCTGGTCCTGCAGGTTCTTGGTTCCCGTGGACAGGATGACCTTGCCGCCCCAGAGCATCGCGGGCACCAGGTAGGCAAAGGTCTTGCCCGTGCCGGTCCCCGCTTCCACGATGACCGTGTCGTTCTGGGCAATGGCACCGGCGACGGCTTCGGCCATCTTTCGCTGCGACGCGCGCGGCCGGTAGCCCGGGATCGCAGTGGCAAGCGTCCCCGTATCGGCAAAGACGGTGCCCAGCTGCCCGGATTGCAGGGCGGCCTGGCTGGCCGACGTTGCGGCAATCGCGTCGCCAATGGAAGCGGCGTCGCCGGATATGTCTGGCGCTTGTGCGGAGTCGGGAAGCGTGTCGTCGATCGATTCAGGCAAGGTGCGGTTTTCTGCTTGAGGGCGCTGTCAGGGTGGTTCCGGCGACCGGGGCGGGCTCACCCCATGGTTTGACTGTCCGCGGCGACGCGCCGGGGCGGTACCGCTTCGTTCATTCCGACAACGCCTCGAATTTCGTATCACGAGGTAGCAATGCGAGGTGGGACTGCGGCGTGGCGTTGCAGGTGGCGCCGCCCAACTCGTACAGGAACGTCATGCGGGAACGTCGGGCTCCAGTTGAAGCTGCAGCAGCGTGATGGCGTCCTTGAGCTTGAGACGACGCTTCTTGAGCCGGCGCAGTTGAAGCTCGTCGCCGGCGGCGTCCTCGGAGAGACGGTCGATCAGGAAATCCAGGTCCCGGTGCTCGATCTGCAGTTCGATGATCTGGCGCGCCAGCGTATTGAGGTTTTCATCCATGGTGCGACTCCCCCTGCTCCCCGGCGGCGGCCGAAGCCGCGTCGCCGGTGCTCAGAACCCGAACGGGCTCGGGGTGGACCCCTGCCCTTGCTTTTTCTGTTCCTCGGCCTTGGCACGGCGCTCATCCAGGTCCTTCTGCCGCTGCGCGGCATCGGCCTGCTTTTGCTGATATGCCTTGGTGTTCTCCTGGCGCTGGCGGGCGTCTGCGGCACCTTTCTGCTGGGCTTCCTTTATCTTGGCGTCGAAGTCCGCCTGCTTCTTGTCGTAGGCCTGGGCGTTGGCGGCACGCTGTGGCGCATCGGCGCCATGCTGGGCGTCGCGCAGCGCCTGATCCTGCTGCTTGCGATCGTAGGACGCCTTGCTGGCCTGTTCGTTGGCCGTGCGGCCGGGCTGGCCGGCTTCGTATTCGGCACGGCGCAAGGCCTGCTCCCGATCGCGCTCGGCCGCCTTGTAGGCGCGCTCCGCGTCGCCCACTTCCAGCTCCTTCGCGCGCAGCACATGCAGTTCGTCGCGCTGGATTTCCTTGGCCTTCTCGATGCAGCTGTTGACCAGGAACTTGCTGTAGCAGTCGTGTTCGGCCGTGGCAAAGCGATAGTTGGTCCATGTCCGGGAATCACCGATGGCCTTGCGTTCGGCCGCGAAGTCACGCGGGGCACCAGTCGTGGCGACGGGGGCCGGCGCTGCGGCAGCGGGCACAGCGGGCGCGGAGGCCTGGGCATGCGCACGGGACACGGGCGCGGCCAGCAATGCGGCAGCCAGCGCCAGGGCGGAAACGGTGACGGTGGCCAGCTCGCGGGCAGCCGGCAATGTGGCGGCCACGGCGGCCGGTTGGGGCTTGACGATCATGGCTGGATTCTATCACCCGGGGGGCCTGCGGGCCCCACCCGCGGACGTTGCAATGTGTGTCCGCAGGCGCGCCAGGAAACAGGCATGGGAAAAGGTGCCTGCCCGTCACGGGAAGCCCCGCCCGCTTGTGGCAAAATGCCCCGCTTTCGACTGACTCGATTCCCGATGTCCAACTTGCCTGCTTCCGTCTCGCAAAAGATTGTGTCGCTCATCGCGGCCGAACTGTCCGTGCAACCCCGCCAGGTCGCGGCGGCCGTCGACCTGCTGGACGAAGGCGCCACCGTGCCGTTCATCGCCCGCTACCGGAAGGAAGTCACCGGTAACCTGGACGACACGCAGCTGCGCAACCTGGAAGAACGACTGCTGTACTTGCGCGACATGGAAGAACGCCGCGCGACGATCCTGTCTTCGATCGAGGAACAGGGCAAACTGACCGACGAACTGCGCGCGGCGATCGAAGCCGCAGACACCAAGCAGACGCTGGAAGACCTCTACCTGCCGTACAAGCCCCGCCGCCGCACGCGCGCCCAGATCGCCCGCGAATGCGGCCTGGAGCCGCTGGCCCAGGCGCTGCTGGCCGACCCGACGCTCGACCCGCAGGCCGAGGCAGCGAAGTACGTCAACGGCAACCCGACCGCCGAAGGCGGCGTGCCCGACATCAAGGCCGCGCTGGACGGCGCGCGCGACATCCTCTCCGAGCAGTTCGGCGAGACCGCGGAGCTGCTGGGCAAGCTGCGCGAGCACCTCTGGAATCACGGCATCGTCGTCTCCACCGTGATGGAAGGCAAGGAAAACGCCGAGGAAGAGAAGTTCCGCGACTACTACACCTACAGCGAGACGATTCGCACCGTGCCGTCGCACCGTGCACTGGCACTGTTCCGCGGCCGCAATGCCGGCGTGCTGATGGTCAAGCTGGGGCTGGGCGAGGAACAGGACGCGATGGTGCCGCATCCGTGCGAAGGCATGATCGCCCGCCACGTAGGCATCCAGAACCTGAACCGCCCGGCCGACAAATGGCTCGGCGATGTGTGCCGCTGGTGCTGGCGCGTGAAGGTGCAGCCCCATATCGAGACGGAGCTGCTGACGCAACTGCGCGAGACCGCCGAGAACGAAGCCATCAAGGTGTTCGGCCGCAACCTGCACGAACTGCTGCTGGCCGCGCCGGCCGGCCCGAAGTCCGTGATGGGTGTCGACCCGGGCATTCGCACCGGCTGCAAGGTGGCGGTGGTGGACCACACCGGCAAGCTGCTGGAAACGGCCACGATCTATCCGCACGAGCCGCGTCGCGACTGGGAGGGATCGCTGGCCACGCTGGCACGCCTGGCAAAGCAGCACAACGTGGCCCTGGCCTCGATCGGCAACGGCACGGCCAGCCGCGAGACCGACAAGCTGGTGCAGGACCTCATGAAGCGCGCCCCGGACCTCAAGCTGACCAAGATCGTGGTGAGCGAGGCCGGCGCATCGGTGTACTCGGCCTCCGAGCTGGCGGCCAAGGAATTCCCGGAGCTCGACGTGTCGCTGCGCGGCGCGGTGTCCATCGCTCGCCGCCTGCAGGACCCGCTGGCGGAACTGGTGAAGATCGACCCGAAATCGATCGGCGTGGGCCAGTACCAGCACGACGTCAACCAGCGCGAGCTGGCACGCGCACTGGACGCCGTGGTGGAAGACTGCGTGAATGCCGTGGGCGTGGATGTGAACACGGCCTCCGCCCCGCTGCTGGCGCGCGTGTCCGGCCTGAACACGGTGCTGGCGCGCAACATCGTTGAATTCCGCGATGCCAACGGCGCGTTTGCCAACCGCGACGCGCTGAAGAAGGTGCCACGCCTGGGCGACAAGACGTTCGAGCAGGCTGCCGGCTTCCTGCGCATCAACACCGGCGACAACCCGCTGGACCGTTCGTCGGTTCACCCGGAAGCCTATCCGGTGGTGCAGCGCATCCTCGACCACATCAAGCGCGGCCTGCCCGACGTGATGGGTAACCGCGACGCGCTGCGCGGCCTGTCGCCGCAGCAGTTCACGGACGAGACCTTCGGCCTGCCGACGGTGCGCGACATCCTGGCCGAGCTGGAAAAGCCGGGCCGAGATCCGCGCCCCGAGTTCAAGACGGCCACGTTCCAGGACGGCGTGGAGGACATCAAGCACCTGCAGCCCGGCATGGTGCTGGAAGGCGTGGTGACCAACGTGGCGGCGTTCGGCGCATTCGTGGACATCGGGGTGCACCAGGATGGCCTGGTGCATATCTCGGCGCTGTCCAGCAAGTTCGTCAAGGACGCGCACGAAGTGGTCAAGGCCGGCCAGATCGTCAAGGTCAAGGTCATGGAAGTGGACGTGAAGCGCAACCGGATCGGCCTGACCATGCGGCTGGACGACGAGCCGGGCCAGACGTCGTCGCGTCCGGGTGCGGAGCGCGGCAACGACCGGGGCGGCCAGCGCAATGGCGGTGGCGCCAAGGGCTTTGGCGGTGGCCGCAGCCGTGATCCGGAACCGGCTGGCGCAATGGCGGCCGCGTTCGCCAAGCTGAAGCGCTGAGCCAGACCCGCGCTGCAAAGCAAAAACGCCCCGCACGGTTTGCACGTGCGGGGCGTTTTTACGTTCTGTCCACAGCCATCGCGGTGGACAGCAGCGCCGGCATTCAGATCTCGACCTTGGTCCCCAGTTCCACCACCCGGTTGGCCGGGATCGAGAAGAAGTCGGAGGGCTTGGCGCCGTTCTGATGCATCCATGCGAACAGGCTCTCGCGCCACATCGACATGCCGGGCAGCTTCGACGGAATCACCGATTCGCGCGCGATGAAGAACGACGTCTCCATCAGCTCGAAGTCCATGTTCAGCTTGCGGTGCGCCAGGTCCAGCACGCGCTGCACGTCCGGTGTTTCCTTGAAGCCGTACTCGGATTTCAGGATGAACACGCCGCCGCCAAGGTCCTTGCAGGTCAGGCGGTGGTCGTCGTCCACGAACGGGATGTCGCGCGTGACAAAGCTCAGGAAGACCACGCGCTCATGCAGCACGCGGTTGTGCTTGAGGTTATGCAGCAGCGATACCGGCACCGACTCCGTGTTGCCGGTCAGGAACACGGCGGTCCCTTCCACGCGGTGCGGCGGGTGCGCCAGCAGGCCCGCGATGAACGGCTCCAGTGGAATCCCGTCCTCCAGGCTGCGCGCGCGCAGCAGCTTGCGGCCGCTGTACCACGTCATCAGCAGGAAGAACGCCACGCTGCCCATCAGCAGCGGGAACCAGCCGCCCTCCGCCACCTTGAGCAGGTTGGCCGCGAAGAACGTCAGGTCCACCAGCAGGAAGCCCGCGCCAAGCAGCGTCACCAGCAGCGGATTCCACTTCCACACGTTGCGCATGCACACCGCGGCCAGGAAGGTCGTGATCAGCATGGTCGTGGTCACGGCGATGCCATACGCGGCAGCCAGGTTTTCCGACTTGCGGAACGAGATCACCACGGCCACCACCATCACCAGCAGGACCCAGTTGATCACCGGCAGGTAGATCTGGCCGATTTCGGCTGCCGACGTGTAGCGGATGCGCATGCGCGGCACAAAGCCCAGCTGGATGGCCTGGCTGGTCAGCGAGAATGCGCCGGAGATCACCGCCTGCGACGCAATCACCGTCGCACAGGTGGACAGCAGCACCATCGGGATCAGCAGCGGGCCCGGCACCATCAGGTAGAACGGGTTCGAAGCCGCCTCCGGGTTCATCAGCAACAGCGCGCCCTGGCCAAAGTAGTTCAGCATCAGGCACGGCATGACCAGCACGAACCAGCCGATACGGATCGGCTGCGCGCCAAAGTGGCCCATGTCGATATACAGCGCCTCCGCACCGGTCAGCACCAGGAAAACCGCGCCCAGCACGATGAAGGCCTGCAGCGAATGCTCGATCAGGAAGTGGATGCCGTAGTACGGGTTGACCGCCTTGAGAATCTCCGGCGCCTGCATCAGGTTGAAAACGCCCAGCGCGCCCAGCGTGATGAACCACACCGTCATGATGGGGCCGAAGAACTTGCCTACCGCGGTCGTGCCGTGGCGCTGGATCAGGAACAACGCGATCAGGATCACCAGCGTGATCGGGATCACGAAGTTCGATAATTGCGGCGTGGCGATCTCCAGGCCCTCCACGGCCGACAGCACCGAGATCGCCGGCGTGATGACCGCATCCCCGTAGAACATGCAGGCGCCGAAGATACCCAGCATCATCAGGAACCGCGCCTTGTTCGAGCGCGGCGCGGCCGTCCGCAACACCAGCGCCATCAGGGCCAGCACGCCGCCCTCGCCGTCGTTGTCCGCGCGCATCACGAACACCACGTACTTCAGTGACACCACGATGATCATCGCCCAGAACAGCAGCGAGATGATGCCGAGCGCGGCATCGGGCGTGAATGGAATCCCGTGCTCCTTGCTGAAGCATTCCTTGAGGGCGTACAGGGGGCTGGTGCCGATGTCGCCGAAGACGACGCCGATCGCGCTGACGACGAGCGCGCGCGTACTCGGACTTTCGACGAAGTAGTGACTGGTTGCGGATTGAGTCATGGATTTGGGTCTGGTGGACCGGCTCGCGCCTCCCCGGCCTGACTTCGGCTAGCCCGGCAGGATGCCAGGTATGCAACCCAGGAAATGTGACGTCCTAGGCACGGGTACTCTCACGCAAGCGGCTCCGGTCCGCGATGGGGCGTTATGGCCTCTATTGCATTGCACAAACGGGCGCATTCTAGATGAAGTGCGGTAAGACGACCACTGTGGAAGATGCCGGTGTCCCGGCCCGGAACCCATGAAGCATGGAAGGGAAGCATGGCAGGGTCAAGCCCTGTCCGGGAGGCGGGGGTGGGCTGGGCCACGCAGCGATCGTTGCTCGCGCGCGACAAATGCTGCATCCGCAACTTGCCGGAGCACCCCTCATGCGGCGCTCAGACAGGTGGCGCTCAAACGCCCAGGTAGCGGTCCAGCGCGGCGGGCGCCGCCGCCAGCTCGGCCGCGGGGCCGGTCAGCACGACCTGCCCCTTCTCCAGCACCACCACGCGGTCCGCATGGGCCAGCACCGCGCGATAGTTGCGATCCACCACCACTGATGCGATGCCCGTGGCCCGTACCGTGGCAATCACGTTCCAGATCTCGCGCACGATCTTTGGCGCCAGCCCTTCGGTGGCCTCGTCCAGCACCAGGCATTCGGGATTGGTCATCAGCGCCCGGCCAATCGACAGCATCTGCTGCTCCCCGCCGGACAGTTGCTGGCCGCCATGCGACAGGCGCTCCTTGAGGCGCGGAAACAAATCGAGCACGCGGGCCTCGTCCCAGTCCTTGCGGCCATTGCAGCCGGCCCGGGCGGCCATCAGCAGGTTTTCCCGCACGGACAGATTCGGGAAGATGCCGCGACCTTCCGGCACATACGCCACGCCGAGCCGCGCCACCTCATGCGGCTGCGCGCGCGACATGTCGCGGCCCGCCACGCGGATATCGCCCTCGCGCTGGCGCACATGGCCCAGCAGCGTCCGCAGCAGCGTGCTCTTGCCCATGCCGTTGCGGCCCAGCAGGCCGACGGTTTCGCCCGCGCCGACATGGAAATCCACGCCGCGCAGGACATGGCTGGATCCGTACCACGCGTTGACGCCGATCGCGTCGATGATGTCCGGCGAGTGGGCGTTCATGCGTGGGTCTCCTCTTCCTCGCCCAGATAGGCCAGCTGCACTTCGTGGTTGGCGCGGATCTCGGCGGGGTTACCCGACGCGATGACCGTGCCATTGACCATCACGGTGATCCGGTCGGCCACGGCGAAGACCGCCTCCATGTCGTGTTCCACCAGCAGGATCGCGTGACCGTCGCGCAGGCCGCGCAGCAGATCCAGCATGCGTGCGGATTCCTCGGCACCCATGCCCGCCAGCGGCTCGTCGAGCAGCAATGCCACGGGCTGCGTGGCCAGGCACATCGCCACCTCCAGTTGGCGCTTCTGGCCGTGCGCGAGTTCGCTGGCGAGACGCCCGGCATGCGCCGCGAGGCCCGCGCGTTCCAGCGCTTCATCGGCCAGCGCGTGGCTGGTGCGGCAACCCTGCGCCGGCTCCCACAGCCGCCATGCCCGCTGCGCACGCGACTGCGCCGCCAGCCGGCAGTTCTCGCGCACGGTCAGCGGCAAGAAGATGTTGTTGCGCTGGTAGCTGCGGCCAATGCCGTGGCGCGCCAGCTTTGGCTGCGTCCAGCCGGTCACGTCCTGCCCCTGCAGATGAAGCCGGCCGGACGATGGCGGCAGTTCGCCCGACAGCATGTTGATCAGCGTGGACTTGCCGGCGCCATTGGTGCCGATGACCGCGTGGATCTCGTGTAGTTGCAGCGCCAGGGTCACGTCGTTGACAGCGGTCAGGCCGCCGAACCGGCGCGTCAGGCCCTCCGCCTGCAGCACGGGCGGGGTGGTCGTCATCTCGGTCATGTTGCCTCCCGACTGCGCGCATTGGTCTCCGCGTTGGTCCCCGCGGCATCCTCGCCTGCGCCGGCGCCATTCCCCCTGCGGCGGGGCGATCGATGGCGCAGCACCGCCGGCACGCTGACCAGCCCACGCGGCAGCAGCGCCACGGCCAGGACGATGAAGCCGCCCATCAGCAGCTGCCAGTGCTTGGTGAGCGTACTGAACCACTCGGCCAGCAGCACGAACGAGAACGCGCCCAGCACCGCACCGGCCAGGCTGCCCACACCGCCCAGGATCACCATCAGCATGGCGTTGCCGGACTGGTGCCACGACGCAATCTCCGGATTCACGAACCCGAACTGGATGGCGTAGAGATAGCCCGCCAGCCCCGCGAACATGCCGCCGGCCACGAACGCGCCAAGCTGGTAGCGATAGGTGGCATACCCGGCGGCGCGCATGCGCTGCTCGTTGTGCCGGATGCCGACCAGCGCATGCCCGAAGCGCGAGCGCAGCAGTACCGCCAGCGCCACCACGGTCAGGATCAGCGCCACCAGCACCATCCAGTAGAACTGCACGGGGTCGTTGACCGTCAGCGGCCGATCGGCAAATACCTGGAACTCGGGCCGGAAGTAGATATACGTCCCGTCACTGCCACCCGCGATCTTGGTGTCGTGGAAGACGAAGTAAACCATCTGCGCAAAGGCCAGCGTGACCATGATGAAGTACACGCCGCGCGTGCGCAGCACCAGCGCACCCACCACCAGCGCCAGCGCGGCCGCGGCGGCCAGCGCACCCAGCAGCAGCAGCCAGCCGTTGCCCGCCCCGCCCTCGGGCGCGAGCATCGCCGTCGCATAGGCCGCCACGGCAAAGTAGGCGGCATGGCCCAGGCTCACCAGCCCGGTGTAGCCGATCAGCAGCTGCAGCGACAGCGCGAAGATGGCCATGATCATGACCTTGCTGAGCAGCTCGATATAGAACTTGTTGCTGTCGGCGGTCAGCACCAGCGGTGCGGCGCACAGCACTGCCAGCGCCAGGATCCAGCCCAGCGCGGCCAGCCAGCCTGGCCGGCGGACGTCCTGCAGCGGTGGCGTGGAAGAATTCGGTTGCATGGCCATCGTCATTTCCTCTCGTCCGGGTCAGCCGGCCCGGAACAGGCCCTGCGGTTTCCACAGCAGGATCACCGCCATCAGCAGGTAGATCAGCACGCCGGCCGCATCCTGCCAGAACACCTTGCCGAAGGTGTCGACAAAGCCCAGCAGCAGCGACGCCACCAGCGCGCCCTTGACGGACCCGATCCCGCCGATCACCACCACCACGAAGCAGACGATCAGCACTTGCCCCCCCATGCCCGGATAGACCGACGAGACCGGGGCCGCGATCATCCCGGCCAGCACGGCCAGCGCCACGCCCAGCGCGAACACGAAGCGGTACAGCACCGTGACGTTGATACCGAGCGACTGCACCATCTCCCGATTGGTGGCGCCCGCGCGGATCATCATGCCGAGGCGCGTGCGGCGGATGACGTAGTACATCGCCCCGGCCACCAGCAGGCAGACCGCGGAGATAAACAGCCGGTAGACCGGATACGTCATGTCGTTGCCGATCGGCAGCGCACCGTCCAGCAGCGCCGGCACGGCCACGCCGTGCACATCGTCACCGACGAGGATGCTGCGCAGCTCCTCGAACACCAGGATCAGCCCGTAGGTCATGAGCACCTGCTGCAGGTGATCGCGCTGATACAGGTAGCTGAAGAAAAACCACTCCAGCACGTAGCCGAATGCGACGGCCAGCACAATGCCGAGCGGAATGGCGATGAACAGGTTGCCCGTCAGGCTGGCGAGCGCAAACGCCAGGTAGGCGCCGAGCATGTAGAAGCTGCCGTGGGCCAAGTTGATCACGCCCATGATGCCGAAGATCAGCGTCAGGCCGCTCGCCACCAGGAACAGCAGCAGGCCGTACTGCACGCTGTTCAGGCACTGGATGAGAAAAGAAACGATGTCCATGCTGCGGGCCAATCCTTGATGATGCCGATGCCGGCGTCTGTCGGCGTTTGTCCCGGCGCTCGCGCAAGTCGGAGCGCGCGGGACGCCGGGACAGTGCCTCTTAGAGGCGGCAGCCGCGAGCCGGGTCGGCAAGCGCCTTCACGGCCACGCTGCTGACCTTGTTCTCGCGGCCATCGACCTTGCGCAGATAGAAATCCTGCACCGGGTTGTGCGCCTTCGACAATGTGAAGCTGCCGCGTGGGCTGTCGACCCGGGTGGCCTCCATCGCCTTGATGACCTCGGGCTTGCGCGTCATGTCGCCCTTGACCGCATTGGCGCCAGCGGCCAGCAACTGCGCGGCGTCGTAGCCCTGCACCGCGTACACGTCCGGCTGCAGCTTGTAGGTCTTGGCGTAGTCCAGGCGGAAGCCCTTGTCGCGGTTGTTGGTCAGGCCATCCGCATAGTGCAGCGTGGTCTCCAGCCCCTGTGCGGCGGTGCCCTGCGCTTCCAGCGTGCCATCGGTCAGGAAGCCCGATCCGTACAGCGGAATCTTGTCCTTGAGCCCTGCCGCCTGCCAGTCCTTCACGAACTTGACCGCGCCGCCGCCGGCAAAGAACACGAACACGGCATCGGGCTTGAGCGATGCCACCTCCGTGATCAGCGCCTGGAATTCCACATTGGGGAACGGCAGGCTCAGTTCCTTGACCACCTTGCCGCCCTTGGCCTCGAAGGCTTCCTTGAAGCCCTTGACCGATTGCTCGCCCGCCGCGTATTTCCACGTCAGCGTGACCACCTTCTTCATGCCGCGGTCGGCCAGCACGTGGCCCATGGCATAGCCCGGCTGCCAGTTGGAGAACGACGAACGGAAGATATTGGGGCCGCACAGCGGACCCGTGGCCTCGTCCACGCCGGCGTTCGGAATGATCAGCAGCGTGTTGTTTTCCTTGGCCACCTTGACGATGCCCATCTGCACGCCCGAGTGCACCGTGCCGACGACCACGTCGACCTGGTCGCGCTTGATCAGCTTGGTGGCGTTCTCGGGAGCCTTGGCCGGGTCGGATTCGTCATCCACCTTGAAGTACTCGATCTCGCGCCCGCCGAGCTTGCCACCCTGCTGCTGCACATACATGCGGAAGCCGTTTTCGATGGCTGTGCCGAGCGCCGCATACGTGCCCGTGTACGGCAGCATGAAGCCAACCTTGATCTTGCCGGACGCGGCCGGGGCACTCTGGGCCAGCGCGCCGCCGGCAGCAGCCAGCAGCGTGGCGGCGGCCAGACAGACGGGCAGCAGCTTGCGCGATGCAATGCGATGCATGGGATCTCCTCCTGGTGGTCTGAAGCCATGTTTGGCCCGTGCGACACCTGGGCATGCAAGCGATGCCCGAGCCGTGGTGTCCAACCCGTCGGCCGAATTATTTTAGGATTGAAGTATGTGTCGTTATAAACGCCACCGTGGCCGCCGTCAACGCCCCCGTCTGGTCCCGGTGGGGCGAATGTCCACAGCGCGCGAGTTTAAGCAGCACGGTCTGCGGGGCATATCGATGGATACCCTCGATTTGCGCCATCGTGCCGTATTCGTCGTCCTCCCCCTGGACGGCCAGCGCAGGGCAACGGATGCCCGCCAGCAGCGGCCGCAAGTCCCATTCCCGGAACGCGGGGTTCAGCCAGATATCGTTCCAGCCCCAGAACGCGGAGTCGACGTCGGCATGATGGCGCGCCAGCTTGGCGCGCAGGTCGGTGGTCAGGTAGGTTTCGCGCGTGGCCGTGATGCTGCGGACGGAAATGTCTTCCACGATGATGTGCGGCGCCAGCACGGTCAGGCCATCGATGGCATCGGGAAAGCTCGCCGCGTGGATCAACGCGATGGAGCCGCCATCGCTATGGCCGAGCAGCCAGGGCTTGCCATGGCGGCGACCGGGGCCGATGTCGAGCGCATCGAACAGCGCCGGCAGCGCCTCGCGCGCCTGGCGGTGCATAAAATCCACGCCCCACTTTTCCGCATGCGGACGTGGCGTGGAGCGGCCATAGCCGTAGCGGGAAAACACCAGCCCGCGAAAGTCGCCAGCCTCGCATAGCTGGCGCGGAAATTCGCGCCACATGCTGACGGAGCCAAGGCCTTCATGCAGGAAGACCACCAGCGGCCGACGGATACGCTCCGGACGCAGCCATTGGCACTCGATGTCGATGCGACGCCCGTCGAACGGAATCGTCACCAGTTCGCTTTGCATGTCGGTCTCGCGGAAGGACGCTGCGGGTTCAGGGCTGCCGCGCGACTTCCTCGCGCTGGCGCAGCCGGAAGCGCTGGATCTTGCCCGTGGCCGTCTTGGGCAATTCCTCCACGCATTCGATCTGACGCGGATACTTGTACGGCGCGAGCCGCGACTTGACGAACGCCTGCAGCTCGGCCGCCATGCCGTCATGCCATTGCTGGCCGGGGCGCAGTACCACGAAGGCTTTCGGCTTCACCAGTTCGTCGGCATCGGTCACGCCGATGACGGCCGCTTCCAGCACGGCCGGGTGCTGCGCCAGTGCGGCCTCCACCTCGAACGGCGAGACGTAGATGCCGCCCACCTTGAGCATGTCGTCGCTGCGGCCCGCATAGGTGTAGTAGCCCTCCTCGTCGCGCACATACTTGTCGCCGCTGCGCGTCCACTCGCCGACGAACGTGTCGCGGCTCTTCTCGCGGTTGCACCAGTACATCAGCGCGGCCGACGGACCCTTGATATAGAGATCGCCGATCTCGCCGGCGGCGCAGGGTTCGCCGCGCTCGTCGAGCAGCTTCAGCGCGTAGCCCGGCACGGGCCGGCCCGTGGTGCCGTAGCGCACTTCGCCGGGACGATTCGACAGGAAGATGTGCAGCATCTCCGTGGAGCCGATGCCGTCGAGGATGTCGCAGCCGAAATGTGCCAGGAAGCGGTCGCCGATGTCGCGCGGCAGTGCCTCGCCGGCTGACGTGCACACGCGCAGCGTCACGTCGGCGCGCGGTGGCAGGTCCGCCGCGGCCAGCATGCCGGCAAACAGCGTCGGCACGCCGCAGAAAACGGTGGGGTGATACGTGGTGAGGCGACGGAAAACCGCCTGTGGCGTGGGCCGCTCGGCCATCAGGATCGTGGTGGCGCCGACCGACAGCGGAAACGTCAGCGCGTTGCCCAGTCCGTAGGCAAAGAACAGCTTGGCGGCGGAGAACACCACGTCGTCCTCGCGCAGGCCCAGCACCTGGCGCGCGTAGAGGTCGGCGGTATGGAACAGGTTGGCGTGCGTGTGGACCGTGCCCTTGGGGCGCCCCGTGGAACCGGAGGAATACAGCCAGAACGCCATGTCGTCCGGGCCGGTGGCCACGGCTTCGGCGAGCGGGTCGGCAGCGGCAACCATCTTCGCCACCGTGCGGGCGGGCCTGTCGTCGCCAGCGCTATCGCCCGTAGCCTCCGCATTGTCCGCACCAGGCGCGGCGACGATGAGATCCGGGCTCACGCCTGCCTTGTCGATCGCCGCCTGCATGACCGGCATCAGCGGCGCCGACACCACCACCGCGCGCGCACCGCTGTGCGTCAGCATGTAGGCGTAGTCATCGGCAGTCAGCAGCGTATTGACTGCCACCGGCACCACGCCGGCCAGCAGGCAACCCAGGAACGCAGTGGGGAAATCGATGGTGTCGAGCGCGCATAGCAGCACGCGCTCCTCGCGCCGGAAACCGGCCTGCTGCAACGCGCCCGCAAACCGGCGGCAGCGAGCGTCGAGTCCGGCAAAGGTGGTCGGGCCGTTGTCGTCGATATAGGCAGTCTTGGCGCCACGTCCGGCGGCGAGGTTCCGCGACAACAGATCCTCGGCGGCGTTGTACCGGGCGGGCAGCACGGCGACAATCGCTTCGGCGTCCGTTGCCGGTGGGGAAGATGCAATCGATGTGGCCGGGCGCGCAAGCGCTGCCGCCGCAGCCGGAACGGCCGGGGCGGCACTAGTGATCGGGGGCGTCATGTCTCCACTCCTCTGGCCATTTTCTGGCGTCCGCCGGCGTCGCGCGGATCATCATGGCTACAGCAGGTTGTCTTCTTGTGCCGACAGCCCTGGGGCCGCCGTTGTCGATGCATTTTATTTCATATCGACTATTATGCAAGCAAGGGTATGCACTATATAACAGGCAATAGAGCGATCCGGCCCGCCACAATCGTCGTCGATCACGGCGCGACCGAGGGCCTGCCGGGATCTGATCCGGCTCCCCAGGACGCTCCGTCGCCGCACGTATAATGCCGCCCTGCCCGACCTCAGGCCACATCCGAACCGCACCCCGACACGCATGCGCCGCGATCCCGAACCGCAGTTGAACGCCGAAGCCCGCCCGGCTGGCGAGCGCGATCCCTACCTCACGCAACTGGGGGACCGGATCCGTTCGCTGCGGGCATCGCGTGGCATGTCGCGCAAGGATCTCGCGCGCGGCGCCGGTGTCTCCGAGCGCTATCTGGCCAATCTGGAAACCGGCACCGGCAATGCATCGGTGCTGCTGTTGCGCCAGGTGGCCGGCGCGCTGGATGTGCCGCTGCCGGTCGTGCTGGCGGAGGTGGACGGCCATGCCGATCCGGCCGGTCAGAGCGGCCATCGCGCCGCCGAGTTTTCCCAGCTCGTGCAGTGGCTCGCCCAACTGCCCGCCGGCGACCTGGCCCGTGTACGCGACGCCGCGCGTCACGCCTTGTCGCCAGCCGAGTCGCGCGACGCGCGCCATCGCCGCATCGCGCTGATCGGGCTGCGCGGCGCCGGCAAATCCACGCTTGGCCGCGCGCTGGCGACCGCGGAGGGCATGCCGTTCGTCGAACTGAATACCGCCATCGAACAGGAAGCTGGCGCCAGCTTGTCGGAGATCCATTCGCTTTACGGGCAGGCCGCGTATCGCCGCTACGAGATGCGCGCGCTGGAACGCGTGCTGCGCGAACACGACACGATGGTACTGGCCACGCCGGGCAGCCTGGTGTCGGAGCCAGCCACCTTCAACCTGCTGCTGTCGCGCTGCTATACGGTCTGGGTGCGAACCTCCCCCGAAGAACACATGGCCCGCGTGGTTGCCCAGGGCGACATGCGACCCATGGAAGGCAACCGCGAAGCCATGACCGACCTGCGCCGCATCCTGCAGGCGCGCGCACCGCTTTACGCGCGGGCCGATGTGTCGATCGACACCAGCGGCCAGGACGCCGATACCTCGCTCAAGGCCCTGCTCTCCCAGATGCGGATGGTCGGCGCCTGAGCGGCCCAGGGCCCCGACGCCACCATCCTCTCATAGCTCTTTCCGCAGCCCTTTCCGCAGTCCCGTTCGCAGCCTCTCCTGACTTTCCCTGCCCGCTCGCGGGGCGGCCTTGCATCGCCTCCGTCGATGCACTATATTTCATGCAAAGCCATAAGGCACTATAGTGCATCAAGGAGACACCTCATGTCGGTCCTCGCCCCCACGACGCCGGCTGCCCAGGCCGCCGCGACCCCCGCACCCGTCACATTCGAGCGTCACCCCGATCAATACCGCCACTGGAAACTGACGTTCGATGGCCCTGTCGCCACCCTTTCCATGGATGTCGACGAAGACGGCGGGCTGCGCCCCGGCTACGCACTGAAGCTCAATTCCTACGATCTCGGCGTCGACATCGAACTCCACGATGCGCTGCAGCGCATCCGCTTCGAGCACCCGGAAGTCCGCACGGTGGTGATGACCAGCGCCCGCGAGCGCATCTTTTGCTCGGGCGCCAACATCTTCATGCTCGGCCAGTCCACCCACGCCTGGAAGGTCAACTTCTGCAAGTTCACCAACGAGACCCGCAATGGCATCGAGGATGCCAGCCGGCACTCGGGCATCAAGTTCATCGCCGCCTGCAATGGCACCACGGCTGGCGGCGGCTACGAACTGGCGCTGGCATGCGACGAAATCGTGCTGGTGGACGACCGCTCGTCGGCAGTGAGCCTGCCCGAAGTGCCGCTGCTGGGCGTGCTGCCCGGCACGGGCGGCCTGACGCGCGTCACCGACAAGCGCCGCGTGCGCCGCGACCACGCCGACATCTTCTGCCTGACCACGGAAGGTGTGCGTGGCCAGCGCGCCAAGGACTGGAAACTGGTGGACGAGGTGGTCAAGCCCGCGCGCTTTGCCGACTACGTGCAGGAACGCGCGCAGGCGCTGGCCGCGCAGAGCGACCGCCCCGCCGGGGAGGCCGGCGTCTCGCTGACGCCGCTTTCCCGTACCGTGGAAGCGGATGGCTATCGCTACGACACCGTGCGCGTGGACATCGACCGTGCCGGACGCCGCGCCACACTGACTGTGTCCGCACCGGGCGGCGGCGAGCCGACCGACATCGCCGGCATCTTGGCCGCCGGGGCCCAATGGTGGCCGCTCAAGATGGCGCGCGAACTCGACGACGCGATCCTCACGTTGCGCGCCAACCACCTCGACATCGGCATGTGGATTCTCAAGACCGAGGGCGACGCCGCCAACGTGCTGGCCGCCGACGCGCTGATGGAAACCCACGCGAGCCACTGGTTCGTGCGCGAAACGCTCGGCATGCTGCGTCGCACGCTGGCGCGCCTGGACGTCTCGTCGCGCAGCCTGTTTGCATTGATCGAACCCGAATCGTGCTTTGCCGGCACGCTGCTGGAACTGGCGCTGGCGGCCGACCGCACCTACATGCTGCAACTGCCCGATACGCCCGATGCCGCCCCGCGCGTGGTGGCCGACGCCGCCAACTTTGGCCGCTATCCGATGCCGAACGGGCTGACGCGCCTGGCCGCGCGCTTCTATGAGGATGCCGACGCGATCGCCGCCGTGCGCGAGCGGACCGGCCAGCCGCTCGACGGCCCGGCGGCAGAGTCGCTCGGCCTGATCACCGCGTCCCCCGACGACATCGACTGGGACGACGAAATCCGCATCGCCATCGAGGAACGCGCCAGCCTGTCCCCGGACGCCCTGACCGGGCTGGAGGCCAACCTGCGCTTTGGCGGCCGGGAAACCATGGAGACCCGCATCTTCGGCCGCCTGACGGCCTGGCAGAACTGGATCTTCAACCGGCCCAACGCGGTCGGCGAACACGGTGCGCTCAAGGTGTTCGGCACCGGCAACAAGGCACGCTTCGACTGGGATCGGGTCTGACGACCTCGCCACCTGACGGCAAACGACTGGCACACAAGGCCAAGGAGACCCGCATCATGAGCATCGACTACAGCCAGAAGATTCCCAATAACGTCAACCTGTCGGACGACCGCGCGCTGCAGCGCGCGCTCGAGCACTGGCAGCCGGCGTTCCTGGACTGGTGGCGCGACATGGGACCGGAGGGGTCGCATCAGTTCGATGTGTACCTGCGTACCGCGGTGTCCGTGGACCCGTCGGGATGGGCGCATTTCGAACACGTCAAGATGCCCGACTATCGCTGGGGCATCTTCCTGCAGCCCGCCGATGCGGCGCGCAAGATCCATTTCGGCGAGCACAAGGGCGAAGCCGCATGGCAGGAAGTGCCGGGCGAGCACCGCGCCAACCTGCGCCGGATCATCGTCACGCAGGGCGATACGGAACCCGCGTCCGTGGAGCAGCAGCGCCACCTCGGGCTGACCGCGCCGTCGCTCTACGACCTGCGCAACCTGTTCCAGGTCAACGTGGAGGAAGGCCGCCACCTGTGGGCGATGGTGTACCTGCTGCACCGCCACTTCGGCCGCGACGGCCGAGAGGAAGCCGAGGCGCTGCTGGGCCGACGGTCCGGCGACGAGGACAACCCGCGCATTCTTGGCGCCTTCAACGAACGTACGCCGGACTGGCTGTCATTCTTCATGTTCACGTACTTCACCGATCGCGACGGCAAGTTCCAGCTCTGCGCCCTGGCGGAATCGGGCTTCGATCCGCTGGCACGCACGACGCGCTTCATGCTGACGGAGGAAGCGCACCACATGTTCGTGGGCGAATCGGGCGTGTCCCGCGTGATCCAGCGCACCTGCGAGGTTATGCGCGAACGCGACATCCAGGACCCCGCCGATGTGCGCGCCGCCGGCGTAATCGACCTGGAAACGATCCAGCGCTACCTGAATTTCCACTACAGCGTGACGATCGACCTGTTTGGCGCCGACCAGTCGTCCAATGCGGCCACGTTCTACAGCGCCGGCCTCAAGGGCCGCTTCGAGGAAGGCAAGCGCGCCGACGACCACGTGCTCAAGAGCGACGTGTACCGGATTCTCGACGTGCGCGACGGCAAGCTGGCCGAGCGCGAGGTGCCAATGCTCAATGCGCTCAACGAAGTACTCCGCGACGACTACATCAAGGATTCCGTGGGTGGCGTGTCGCGCTGGAACAAGGTGATCGAGAAAGCCGGCATTCCGTTCCGGCTGACGGTGCCGCACAAGGCGTTCAACCGCAAGATCGGCACGTTTTCCAACGTGCACGTGTCCCCGACCGGCGAGGTGCTGACCGAAGCCGAATGGCAGGCCAACGAACGCAAGTGGCTGGCCTCGGACGAGGATCGCGCCTTCGTGGCCTCGCTGATGGGCCGCGTCGTGGAACCGGGCCGCTACGCCAACTGGATCGCGCCGCCGGCCGTCGGCATCAACCGTCAGCCCATGGACTTCGAGTACGTGCGCTTTAATTAAGGCAGCCAGCCACACCACAAGACCGCAGGGCCGGGGCGTGTGCCCCGGCCAACAGACGGAGACAAGCCATGGGCGCCCCCGAAATCATCAAGCAGCACCTGATCGATCCGGAAATCTGCATTCGCTGCAACACCTGCGAAGACACATGCCCGATCGACGCCATCACCCACGACGACCGCAACTACGTGGTCAAGGCGGACGTCTGCAACGGCTGCAATGCGTGCCTGTCGCCCTGCCCGACCGGCGCGATCGACAACTGGCGCACGATGTTGAAGGGCCAGGCGTACACGATCGACGCCCAGCTGCTATGGGATGAACTGCCGGACGAGGTGCCGCTGCCGGAGGCCGCCATGGATGCCGCCGCCGCAGCCGACGCGGCCGATGCCGTCATCGGCGCCGCGGCGGAAAGCAGCCGGGGCCCCGCCACGGACGTGCAGGCAGTGGAGACAAGCCGCCACACATCGGCCAGGGCCCCGTGGTCCGCCGCCCATCCTTATGTCAACCTGCACGGGGTGCGCGAGCCCCTGACCGCTACCGTCGCCGGCAACTATCGCCTGACGGCCGAGGACGCATCGAGCGACATCCACCATATCGTGCTGGACTTCGGCAATCACTTCTTCCCGATCCTGGAAGGTCAGGCGATCGGCATCATGCCGCCGGGCACCGATGCATCGGGAAAGGCGCACTACATCCGCATGTACTCGGTGGCGAGTCCGCGCGACGGCGAGCGCCCGGGCTACAACAACCTGGCCCTCACCGTGAAACGCGTGGACCAGGATCATGACGGCAAGCCAGTGCGTGGCGTGGCATCGAACTTCCTGTGCGACCTGGCCAAGGGCGACACCGTCCAGGTGGCGGGCCCCTTCGGCAATACGTTCCTGATGCCGAACCACCGCGAAGCCAGCGTGATGATGATCTGCACGGGCACCGGGTCCGCCCCGATGCGGGCGATGACCGAGCGCATGCGCCGCAACATGGCGCACTTTGGCGGCCGTCGCATGTTGTTCTTTGGCGCCCGCAACCAGCAGGAACTGCCGTACTTCGGTCCCTTGCTGAAACTGCCCAGGGACTTCCTGGATATTCACTTCGCCTTTTCGCGGGATCCGGAGGTGCCGCGCCGATATGTGCAGGACGCCATTCGGGAAGCGGCATCCGAGACGGCCGCGCTGCTGGCGGATCCGAACGGCTACGTCTATATCTGCGGTCTGAAAGGCATGGAGGATGGCGTGCTGGCGGCATTCGCCGAGGTCTGCGCCGCGGCCGGACAATCCTGGCAGGACCTGGAAGCCACATTGCGCGCGGAAGGGCGCCTTCATATAGAGACTTATTGAGCACTTAATCCACCGCTGGCGACCCCGCATCGTACGCGTTTCGCACTTCCCTTCTGAAACTGAGCGCCTATAATGTTTCTCAAGAAACAGGAGCATAGGCGATGCAATCCAGCCATCTTCCGGAGACTGAACCCGTCGGCGGCCCCGACCCCGGCACCACGCTCACCAAGGCCGTCATGCGCGCGGCCGCCTTCCTTGGCATCAGCCAGGCCATCGTGGCCAGCGTGCTCGGCATCAGCACGGCTTCGGTATCGCGCATGGCCTCGGGCGGTTATGTGCTCGATACGCATCGCAAGGAGTGGGAATTCGGTGTGCTGTTCGTCCGCCTGTTCCGGTCGCTCGATGCCATCCTGGGCCACGACGAGCAGGCCCGTCTCTGGCTTACCCATGACAATCTCGCGCTCGGCGGCAAACCGCTGGAGCTGATCCGCACGACTGAGGGTCTCGTACGTGTCGTTCACTACCTGGACGCCACCCGCGGTCGCATCTGAGCGCAAGCCGTTCGCGCTCACGCTATGGCGGGCCGTGGAGGCCCAGCACGTGGTATCGACCATGCCGCTCGTGGACAGCCTGGAAGAGCAGGCGGTGCTGGAGGCGGTGCTCGATGCCGGCAAGCCTGTCATTCCGCCCGACGCCCGCCATCTTCACTACCTGATTTTCACGCCATTCCGTTACCCGCCGTCGCCCTGGGGCTCCCGCTTCCGTGGCGGACAGGACCCGGGCGTGTTCTACGGCGCCGATGCCATCCGCACCGCCTGTGCGGAACTGGGCTACTGGCGCTGGCGCTTCCTGCTGGACAGCCCCGCCTTGCCGCGCATCGACGCACGCGCGCAGACGCTGTTCCAGGTCAGCGTAAAGACTGACGGCGTGGCCCTCGACGCCCCGCCATTCGCCGAGGACGCGGCTCGCTGGACCAACCCCGACGATCACGCGTCCTGCCAGGACTTTGGCCGGATTGCGCGGGAGGCTGGCATCGGCCTGATCCGGTACATGTCCGTGCGCGATCCGGAACGCGGCCCCTGCGCCGCCGTGCTGACGCCGCGCGCGTTCGACCATCCGAATCCGCTGGCCACCACCACCTGGATGCTGACGGTGCGCCGCGATCGTGTGATCTGGCAACGCGATGACCTGCAGCAACGCGAGAGCTTCGAATTCGAAGCCGCCCTGTGGCAGCGCACAACCGAAAGTCCGAAATCAACCTGAACCACGGCGCACGCGCGGCAATCCAACCTAGTAATGACGCACCAGTTGGCGCGTCATTACAGGCTGAGCAAATGAACTGTTGCAATGCGCAAACAGTTGCCATATACTCTCAGCTTCGACGGACGCGGGGTGGAGCAGTTGGCAGCTCGTCGGGCTCATAACCCGAAGGTCGCAGGTTCAAGTCCTGCCCCCGCAACCAACAACCCGTCGTACAGCAAACCCGCCACATGGCGGGTTTTTTGTTGCCCGGTTTTTGTTGTCCTCTGCCGTCCTTTCGCGCATCCCGGGTTGCCCGCTGGTTGCCCATGCGATGCACTGCGTACCCCCTGCGGGATTCGTTCGCACGGCAACATCCACACTGGGGCCGCCGCCCGGCGCGGTGATACACTTGGCGCCATTCCTTCCGGACGCCCCTCATGAAATTCTGCTCGAACTGTGGTCATGCGGTGGTACTGCGCGTACCCGATGGCGACAATCGCCCGCGCAGCGTATGCGACGGCTGCGGCACGATCCACTATGTGAACCCGCGCAATGTCGTCGGCACCATCCCGGTCTGGGAAGACAAGGTCCTGATCTGCAAGCGCGCCATCGAACCCCGCTACGGGTTCTGGACGCTGCCGGCCGGCTTCATGGAGATCGGCGAGACCACGGCGCAGGCCGCCTCGCGTGAGACGCTGGAAGAAGCCGGCGCCCGCGTGCAGGTTGGCGAGCTGTTTTCGATCCTGAACGTGCCGCATGTGCATCAGGTCCATCTGTTCTACCTGGCACAACTGGATGATCTCGACATCGCCCCGGGCGAGGAAAGCCTGGAAGTGAAGCTGGTGGATGAAGCCGATGTGCCGTGGGACGACCTGGCCTTCCCGACCGTCATCCATACGCTGCGCTGCTTCTTTGCCGATCGCGCGGCTGGCAAGCTTGCGGATGGCAGCTTCCGCCTGCATAGCCTCGACATCGACAAGCCGATGCGGCCGCTGACGAGCCGAGCCACCGTTACCCCCTGAGGGCGCCCCGCCCCGCCTCAGACGCATGATCACCTGGCTGGACCCGCAGGACCCGTTTCCGCCCGTCGACCGGGCACTGGGCTCCGCCAGTGACGCGCCCGGCTTGCTGGCCGCAAGCCGCGACCTGTCGCCGCAGCGCCTGCTGCTGGCCTACCGGCAAGGCATCTTCCCCTGGTATTCCGAAGGACAGCCCGTACTCTGGTGGAGCACCGATCCACGCATGGTGCTCGCCCCGCGTGCGCTGAAGGTTTCCGCCTCGCTGCGCAAGACGCTGCGCCGCACGCTGCGCGATCCAGACTGGGAAATCCATGTGGACAACGATTTCCTCGCCGTCATGCGCGCCTGTGCCATGACGCCGCGCGACGGTCAATTCGGTACGTGGATCACCGACGATATCGTCGCCGCCTACGGGGCACTCCACCGCAACGGTCTCGCCCATTCCGTGGAAGCCTGGTATCAGGGCGAATGCGTAGGTGGTCTTTACGGCGTGGCACTGGGCCGAATGTTCTACGGCGAGTCGATGTTTGCCCATCGCACCGATGCGTCGAAGATCGCGCTCGCCGCTCTTTGCGCATTCCTGGACGGCCACGGCGTGACGATGATCGACTGCCAGCAGGAGACCGATCATCTGGCGTCGCTCGGCGCACGGCCGATCGCCCGGTCGGATTTCGTCGCCCACGTGCGCGCCGCCTCCATGCAGCCCGATATCGTGCCGTGGCAGTTCGACAAGTCTGTACTGGCGCAGTGGGCAAGTGGCAACGGCGCGTAGTCCGCACGAGCCAACGCATCGGGACGCGCACCGGCATGCATGCGCGCTCAGCCAAGACATTTCAAGTGGAAGGCGACTCACATTCCGGATCGGCAGACATCTCACCGCGCAGGCTACCGGGCGAGGTTCGTGGAATCGCGGGATTGCACCCTCCGCTTCCTCCATTCTCGCCACGCCCGTCGCGCCCTCAAATTTGCGCACCGCACGTCCCGCTGCAGACGCGCGCGGTTTTGCTCTGATAGACTCCAGACAGGACCCGACCACCGGGCATCGTCCGCCACCCGCCCCCTCGCCCCGCGCGATCTACGGTGACGGCCGCGCCAGGCTTCTATTCGACGTCATGAGCAAGCTCAAGGAACTTCCGCTATCCGCGCTGCAGTTTTATGCGACGGCGCCCTACGCTTGCAGCTACCTGGACGGCCGCATGGCCCGCTCGCAGGTGGCGACGCCCGCTCACCTGATCAACGCCGATGTCTATTCGCGTCTGGTCCGGGCCGGCTTCCGGCGCAGCGGCATCTTCACTTACCGCCCGTATTGCGATGAATGCCGCGCATGCACGCCCTGCCGGGTACTCGTCGACCAGTTCCAGCCGGACCGCAGCCAGCGCCGGGCCTGGCGACAGCACCAGGGCCTGCAGGCGCTGGTGGCGCCGCTGACGTACGTCGAAGAACACTACGCGCTGTACCTGCTCTATCAGTCAATGCGGCACGCCGGCGGCGGCATGGATCAGGACAGCCGCGACCAGTACGAACAGTTCCTGYTGCAAAGCCGCGTCAACTCCCGCCTGGTGGAATTCCGCGAGCCGCCCGGGTCCCCGGAAGCTGGCAGGCTGCGCATGGTCAGCATGATCGATGTGCTCGACGACGGCCTGTCCTCGGTCTACACGTTCTATGACTCGCTGGCGCTGGGTACCAGCTATGGCACCTACAACATCCTCTGGCAAATCAACCAGACGCGTGAACTGGGCCTGCCACACCTGTACCTCGGCTACTGGATCGCCGACAGCCGCAAGATGGCGTACAAGGCGCGTTTCCGCCCCCTGCAGGTGCTGACCGGCAACCAGTGGCACGCATTCGAGGGCGACGCCGCCACCCCCGTGCCCCCCACCCGACCGGAGCCAGGCCCCGCGCAGGAATAGCGGACACCGTCGCAGCCTCACGTCTCGCCGGCAATTCGACGGGCCATTCGACGGGCGGCACAACTGGCCGGTCGACAGACACCCCACTGCGTCGACGGGCCGCCACCGTCCGCCAGCCGCTACAATGCCGCCTTGGCTCAGACTCCACGCCGGCCGCGGCCGCGCCCCACCCTCGTGCTCAACGCGCTCTATCCCCTGTTTCGTCCCGCCCTCTTTTCGATGGATGCGGAAGACGCCCACCATTTCACCCTGAACAACCTGATGCGCGCCCAGCGCATGGGTCTTGCCGGTTGCATCGGCAACGCGATTGCCGACGATCCGCGCACCGTAATGGGCATCCGCTTCCCGAATCCCGTCGGCCTGGCTGCCGGCCTGGACAAGGATGGCGCCTATATCGACGGCCTGGCCGCATTCGGCTTCGGCTTCATCGAAGTCGGCACGGTCACCCCGCGCGCGCAGCCGGGCAACCCGCGTCCGCGCATGTTCCGCCTGCCGCAGGCCGATGCGCTGATCAACCGCATGGGCTTCAACAATGGCGGCGTCGACGCCTTTATCGCCAATGTCAGCGCATCGCGCTGGAAGGCGGAGGGCGGCGTACTGGGGTTGAACATCGGCAAGAACGCCGATACGCCGATCGAACGTGCGGCAGATGACTACCTGCACTGCCTGGAGCGCGTCTACCCGCACGCCAGCTACGTCACGGTGAACATCTCGTCGCCGAACACCAAGAACCTGCGCCAGTTGCAAGGCGCGAGCGAGCTGGACAGCCTGCTCTCCACGCTCAAGGCGGCGCAGCAGCGCCTGGCCGACCAGCACAAGCGCTATGTGCCCGTGGCGCTGAAGATCGCGCCGGACCTGGACGACGACCAGATCGGCAACATCGGCGACGCGCTGGTGCGCCACAAGATCGACGGCGTCATCGCCACCAACACCACGATCTCGCGCGATGCCGTCAAGGGCCTGCCGCACGCCGAGGAAGCCGGCGGCCTGTCGGGCCGGCCCGTGTTCGAAGCCTCCACGCGCGTGGTGCGCGGCCTGCGCGCCGTGGTCGGCGAAGCGGTGCCGATCATCGGCGTGGGCGGCATCTTCGGCGGCGCCGATGCCCGCGCCAAGATCGACGCGGGCGCGCAGCTCGTGCAGGTCTACAGCGGCCTGATCTACCGCGGCCCCGCGCTGGTGCGCGATTGCGCCGCCGCGCTGCGCGGCCAGCGCATTTGAGGCATGCTGACGGCCGACCGGGTTGCCTCCCCGCCCGGTCCGGCGCGCCGTCCGGTATTCCGGTATGCCTGAGGGACAAGAAACGGGCGCAAAGGGCACAAGGGGGATAGGCGACAGCGGATAGCAGGGAGAAAAGATATGGAAAAGATCCGACTCGGCCGCAGCGACCTCGAGGTCTCGCGCATCTGCCTGGGCACCATGACCTTTGGCGAGCAGAACACCGAGGCCGAGGGCCATAGCCAGCTCGACTACGCGCTCTCGCGCGGCATCAACTTCATCGACACGGCCGAGATGTACCCGGTCAAGCCGCGCGCCGAAACCTACGGCAGCACGGAACGCATCATCGGCACCTGGCTGAAGACGCAGCCGCGCGACCGCGTGGTGCTGGCCAGCAAGGTGGCCGGCCCGGCGCGCAATCCGTGGATCCGCAATGGCGGCGACTTCACGCCGGACAGCATCCGCGCGGCAGCGGAAGATTCGCTCCGGCGCCTGCAGACGGACCATATCGACCTGTACCAGATCCACTGGCCGGCCCGCAACGCGCCGATCTTCGGCCAGAAAAGCTTCAACCCGGACGCCGAGCGCGCGTGCCCATCGGTCGCGTCGCAACTGGAAGCCATGAGCGACCTGGTGCGCGCCGGCAAGATCCGCTACGTCGGCGTGTCCAACGAAACGCCGTGGGGGGTGGCCGAGTTCATCAAGCAGGCCGAACTGCACGGCCTGCCGCGCATCCCGACCATCCAGAACCCCTACAATCTGCTCAACCGCAGCTTCGAGCAGGGACTGGACGAAGCCTGCTTCCGAAGCGACGTCAGCCTGCTGGTCTACAGCCCCCTCGGCTTTGGCCAACTGACCGGCAAGTACCTGACCGGCGATGCGCGGCAACCCGTCTTCAACCCGGATGCAGTGGGCCGCCTGACACGTTTTTCCGCCGACTGGAGCCCGCGCTACATGCGCCCGGAGACGATCGCGGCAGCCGCCCGGTACGTCGAACTGGCGCGCGCGCATGGCATGTCGGGCGCCACGATGGCGCTGGCCTGGGCCTATTCGCGCTGGTTCGCCGCCAGCACGATCATCGGCGCCACCAACCTCGGGCAGCTCAGGGAAAACATCGATGCGTGGGACGTGAAACTGCCGGACGAGGTGGTAACGGCCATCCAGCGCATTCACGCCGAAATCCACAATCCGGCGCAATAATTTGCGGCACGCCTCGCCCCTTGAGGCGTTTTTCAGCAGGATATGCCGCCGCGCAGCACTAAAAGAGAGCCACCGGCGCGGCGAAAATGGTATCCTCCCAGCCTTCTCGTCGTCGTATCCGATGCGACCACGCACGCCTCCGTCCTGCCGCCGGGCGCGATGCGTCCGCCAAGGACCGGCCGGGTTGCCCCGCGGTACGCCTTGACGTCCCGGCGGCTACCTGCCCAGGACGACGGTCCTATGACCCATCGCGGCTGACCAAAGAACCGATCCTTCGGGGGAGAACAATTACATGCTGCGTCTCAAGGCATCCACCCAAACCATTCTCGGCAGCGCGGTCGCCCTGGCCCTGCTCTATGGCGGCGCCGTACAGGCCCAGACCGCCCCGACCGTGAAGGTCCTGTCGATCGTCGATCACCCCGCGCTCGACGCCATCCGCGACGGCGTGCGCGACGAACTGAAGGCCGCCGGCTACGACGCCGACAAGAACCTGAAGTGGGAATACCAGAGCGCCCAGGGCAACACCGGCACCGCCGCCCAGATCGCCCGCAAGTTCGTGGGCGACCAGCCGAGCGCGATCGTGGCCATCGCCACCCCCTCGGCCCAGGCCGTGGTGGCTGCCACCAAGGCCGTGCCCGTGGTGTACTCCGGCGTGACCGATCCCGTGGCCGCCCAGTTGGTCAAGGGCTGGGGCGCGTCGGGCACCAACGTGACCGGCGTATCGGACAAGCTCCCGCTGGACAAACAGGTTGCCCTGATCAAGCGCGTGGTGCCCAAGGTCAAGACCGTGGGCATGGTCTACAACCCGGGCGAAGCCAACTCGGTCGTGGTGGTGAAGGAACTGAAGGAGATGCTGGCCAAGCAGGGCCTGGCGCTCAAGGAAGCCGCCGCCCCGCGTACGGTCGACATCGGTCCGGCCGCCAAGAGCCTGATCGGCAAGGTGGACGTGATCTACACGAACACCGACAACAACGTGGTGTCCGCGTATGAGGCGCTGGTGAAGGTGGCCAACGAGTCGAAGATCCCGCTGGTGGCCGCTGACACCGACAGCGTGAAGCGTGGCGCCATCGCCGCGCTGGGCATCAACTATGGCGACCTTGGCCACCAGACCGGCAAGGTCGTGGTGCGCATCCTGAAGGGCGAGAAGCCGGGCGCGATTGCCTCGCAGACCTCGGACAATCTCGAGTTGTTCGTGAACACGAGCGCCGCCGAAAAGCAAGGCGTGACGCTGGCCCCGGACCTGGTGAAGGAAGCCAAGACCGTTATCAAGTAAGACCCGCTGCAGTTGCCATGCGACGGCGGAACCTCCGTCGCATGGCCTGACGCGCCCCCGTGGCCCTATCCGGGCCAGCCCGGACGCCACGACGCACCGCCCGACCGGGCCGCCGCCGTGTCACCCGAATCCGGCACCCGCCAGCCCGCCACCAACCCGACGCGCGGGCACCGGACCGGAACCCGCAACAGGATTTCCCCATGTCCCTCTTTTCCCTTCTGGGCGCCCTGGAGATCGGCCTGATCTTCAGCCTCGTGGCCCTCGGGGTGCTGATCTCGTTCCGCATCCTGAACTTCCCCGACCTGACCGTCGACGGCAGCTTCCCGTTGGGCGGCGCCGTGGCCGCCACGCTTATCTCCGCCGGCCAGGACCCGTTCCTGGCCACGCTGGTGGCGATTTTCGCCGGCGCGCTGGCGGGCTTCATCACCGGCTGGCTGAACGTGCGCCTCAAGATCATGGATCTGCTCGCCAGTATCCTCATGATGATCGCGCTGTACTCGGTCAACCTGCGCATCATGGGCCGCCCCAATGTCCCGCTGATCACCGAGCCGACGATGTTCACGATCCTGCAGCCCGAGTGGATGCCGGATTACGTGCTGCGTCCGCTGGTGCTGTTCGTGGTCGTCGTGGTGGCGAAGATCGCGCTGGACTGGTTCTTCTCCTCGCAGCTTGGCCTGGCCATGCGCGCGACGGGCGCCAACCCGCGCATGGCGCGTGCGCAGGGCGTGCCGACCGGCCGTGCCACGCTGGCCGGCATGGCGCTGTCCAATGCCCTGGTGGCCCTGGCCGGCGCGCTGTTTGCGCAGACACAAGGCGGTTCCGATATCTCGATGGGTATCGGCACGATCGTGATCGGCCTGGCCGCGGTCATCATCGGCGAGACGATCCTGCCGGCGCGCCGCCTGGTCCTCGTAACGCTGGCCGTGGTGCTGGGCGCCATCCTCTATCGATTCTTCATCGCGCTGGCGCTGAACACGGAGTTCATCGGCCTCAAGGCGCAGGATCTGAACCTGGTGACCGCTGCACTGGTGACGCTGGCCCTGGTGCTGCCGGCCACGCGCAAGAAGCTGTTTGCCCGCAAGAACGGAGGTGCCTGAGATGCTGCGCGCACAAGACCTGAAGCTGACCTTCAACCCGGGCACACCGATCGAAAACCGTGCGCTGCGCGGCCTGAACCTGGAAATCCCGAGCGGCCAGTTCGTGGCGGTAATCGGCTCCAACGGCGCCGGCAAGTCGACCTTCCTCAATGCGATCAGCGGCGACCAGATGGTCGATAGCGGCCGCATCACGATCGACGATACCGACGTGACGCGCCAGCCCGCCTGGGATCGCGCCCACCTGGTAGCACGCGTGTTCCAGGACCCGATGGCCGGCACCTGCGAGGCGCTGACGATCGAAGAAAACATGGCGCTGGCCATGGCGCGTGGCTCGCGGCGCGGTTTCCGCCCGGCGCTGAACAAGGCATCGCGCGAACTGTTCCGCGACAAGCTGCGCCTGCTGAACCTGGGGCTGGAAAACCGACTGACGGACCGGATCGGCCTGCTGTCCGGTGGTCAACGGCAGGCGGTCAGCCTGCTGATGGCATCGCTGCAGCCGTCGCGCATCCTGCTGCTGGATGAACATACGGCGGCACTGGACCCCAAGACCGCGGCCTTCGTGCTGGAACTGACGGCGCGCATCGTGGAAGACAGCAAGTTGACGACGATGATGGTGACGCACTCGATGCGCCAGGCGCTGGACTACGGCCAGCGCACCGTGATGCTGCACCAGGGCCAGGTCGTGCTGGATGTGTCTGGCGATCAGCGCAAGGGGCTCGACGTACCTGACCTGCTCAAGATGTTCGAGCAAACGCGCCACGAGCAACTGGACGACGACGCACTACTGCTGGGCTGACGCCGCGCCTGCCGCGCAGATGGCACAGGTCGCGCGTGGGGAACGGGCGACAGACAGGCGGATAGACAGACAGGCAACAAGAAAGGGCTGGCATGTGCCAGCCCTTCTTTCATCCGGGGGGGCCATCGACAATGCCCAGGATCGTCGCCCCGGGCCGCGCCGCGGCGCTCATTCAGACCGTGGCAGCCTTATCGATCCACCGCTTCAACTGATCCGTCACGGCAGTGCTGGAGAACGAACAACTGTCCTGCGCAAACACGGCCGACATCTCCATCCGGCGCAGCAACTCCTCCATCGCCTGGCCGAACACCGGGGGCAATGACAATCCGCTGGCCGAGCCGCGCCACGTGGCCACGAGATCCGCGACCGGCAATGCGCCGGCCAGATGTTGGTCCAGCGCCGCCCGCATGGCAGCCAGCGACTCCTGATTCGCGCTCATGACCGCGCCCTCCTTTCCTTGTAAAGCTCGCGGAACGTCCGGCCGGCCGGCGCCGGCATGTCCCGGGTGTCCGTCCAGCCCTTGCCGACCATCGGCAGGCTGGCGATGAGCTTGCTGCGCCCGCCCATGCGCGCCAGGATCCGCGCCCCCATCCGGGTCGCGAACGCATAAAGTTCGGGCCGTCGGGCGATGTACCCCCAGACCTGCAGCGCTGCGCGTTCCTGCCACGGCCGCAAGCCGCGCTCCATCTGCTTTTCGCGCAGCTTGCGCAACAGGTCCGACAACGGAATCGACGCCGGACACACGCGATTGCATTCGCCGCACAGTGTCGCCGCCTGCGGCAGGTCCAAGGCGTTGGCC
The DNA here is from genome assembly GCF_056400065.1 of Cupriavidus sp. 01L415. Classification (NCBI taxonomy): domain Bacteria; kingdom Pseudomonadati; phylum Pseudomonadota; class Betaproteobacteria; order Burkholderiales; family Burkholderiaceae; genus Cupriavidus; species Cupriavidus sp. 01L415. The sequence goes on from NZ_JBFTSP010000001.1 coordinate 725,944, forward strand.
AGCCCCACATAGCTCGGCGTCAGGACGCTGCCCATCGGACCAGGATAGACCCAGCCATAGGCGTGGCCGCCGATCTTCTGGTAGACCGGACAATGATTCATGCAGGCGCCACAGCGAATGCAGCGCAGCATCTCCTGGAATTCGCCGCCGATCAGCCCACTGCGGCCGCCATCGACCAGCACGAAGTACATGTGCTCGGGACCGTCGCGCTCACCCTCGGCGCGCGGCCCGGTGAGAATCGAGAAATAGTTCGAGATGGCCTGCCCCGTCGCCGAGCGCGGCAGCAGCCGCATCACGGTGACCAGGTCTTCCAGCGTCGGCAACACTTTCTCGATACCGGTCACGGCCACGTGCACCCGCGGCATGATTGTGCACATGCCCTCGTTGCCCTCGTTGGTCACCACCGCCACCGAGCCCGTCTCGGCAATGATGAAGTTGCCACCCGTCACCCCCATGTCGGCAGAGAGGAACTCGGGCCGTAGCACCTCGCGCGCCTCGCGCGTCATCTCGGAGATGTCCGTCAGGCGCGGCTTGTTGTGGACCTTGGCAAAGAGATCGGCAATCTCATCCTTGTCCTTGTGGATCACCGGCGCAATGATGTGCGACGGCGGCTCGGCATCGTTGATCTGCAGGATGTACTCGCCCAGATCGGTCTCGATACTCTGCACACCCATCTCGCCCAGCACCTGGTTCAGGCGCATCTCCTCGGTCACCATCGACTTGCTCTTGATGACCTTCTTCACGCCGTGGTTCCGGGCGATCTCGGCCACGAGCTTCGCCGCGTCGGCCGTGGTTTCGGCAAACAACACCGTGGCGCCACGGCGCGTGGCGTTTTCTTCGAACGTCGCCAGCCACACGTCCAGATTTTCCAGCGCGCGATTGCGACGCTCTTTCAGCGCGGCACGCGTGGCATCGAAATCGATGTCGCGAATGGCATCGGCCCGCGCCGTCACGAATTTGGTGGAGAGCTTCTTGAGGTTCTGCTGCAGGCGCTGGTCGGCCAGCTTCTGGCCGGCACGTGCCTTGAATTCCATGCTGTGAACTTGCATCGCGGGAGCTCGCTTGGTGCTGTTCGCTTGGTTAGGGGTTCGCCTTGGGGAATCGCCTTGGGGGATCGCCTTCTGGCCACAAGGAGTCGTCGTCAGGCGTCGCCGGCAAGGACCTGGGCGATATGGAGCACGCGCGTGCGCGTATCGCCGGACCTGCGCAGCCGCCCTTCGATATTGAGCATGCAGCCCAGGTCGCCCAGCACTACGGCATCGGCGCCGCTGGCCTGGATGTTGGCGCACTTCTCGTCGACGATGGCCGTGGAAATGTTGCCGTACTTGACCGAGAACGTCCCGCCAAAGCCGCAGCAGGCCTCGCAGTCCTTCATCTCGGTCAGTTGCACACCGGGCAGCTTGCCCAGCAGCGCGCGCGGCTGCTGCTTGACACCCAGCTCGCGCAGACCCGAGCAGGAGTCGTGGTAGGTGATATGGCCAGCGAAACTGGGACCAAGCGAGGCATCCAGCGCCTCGATCTTTGCCACATTGACCAGGAAATCGGTCAACTCGTACACGCGCTCGCGCAGGCGCTCATAGCGGCCGTGGAGTTCGGGATCGTCGCGCAGCAAGTCCTGGTAGTGGTGGCGAATCATGCCCCCGCAGGAGCCGGACGGCACCACTACGTAGTCGAACATTTCGAATTCGCGCAGGAATTTCTCGGCGAGGTCCCGCGACACGACGCGTTCGCCCGAGTTGTACGAGGGCTGTCCGCAGCAGGTTTGCGCCTCCGGCACCATCACCTCATAGCCCGCGGATTCCAGCAGCTTCAGCACGGAAAACCCGATCTCCGGCCGCATGAGGTCCACCAGACAGGTGGCGAACAGTCCGATTCGCATCGCTTCCCTTTTTCCAGACCCGAAACCTCGCAATTATGCGCCTTCGGCCCGTTGCTGCGGGCAGCACGCGCCGCAAACTTGTTCAGCGTGATACACAACACCGCTCATGCACGCGCCGGCCATTTGCTACCCCACCCGAGGATGACCTCGGTAATCACATTTCATCTATTGAAATTTTCACGATGTGAGATAGAATCAGGCAACCGCTTAATTTGCCGCACGGCAACATTTTCCCTATGGCAGAAGCAGACAAGTCACCCGGCAAGACTTCAATCCAGGTGATCGAACGCATGATGACGCTGCTGGACGCACTGGCCCAGCACGCGGATCCCGTCAGCCTGAAAGAACTCTCCCTGGCCACCGGCCTCCACCCTTCCACCGCCCACCGTATCCTGAACGACATGGTGGCGTGCCGGTTCGTAGACCGATCCGATCCGGGAAGCTATCGGCTGGGCATGCGACTGCTGGAACTGGGCAATCTGGTCAAGGCGCGCCTGTCGGTGCGCGACGCGGCCTTGGCGCCGATGCGCGCGCTGCACCGCGTCACAGGGCAGACCGTCAACTTGTCCGTGCGGCAGGGCGACGAGATTGTCTACATCGAGCGCGCCTACAGCGAACGCTCCGGCATGCAAGTGGTGCGCGCCATCGGCGGACGCGCGCCGCTGCATCTGACATCGGTCGGCAAGCTGTTTCTGGCCGCCGACGAATCGGCCCGGGTGCGAAACTACGCCACGCGCACCGGACTGGCTGGCCATACGCGCACATCGATCACGGATATCTCCAAGCTTGAGCGCGAGCTGAGCTGGGTGCGTACCAACGGTTATGCCCGCGACAACGAGGAACTGGAACTCGGCGTGCGCTGCATCGCGGCCGGCATCTATGACGACTCGCGGCGCCTTGTGGCGGGCCTGTCGCTGTCAGCCCCCGCGGACCGCCTGCAGGACAGCTGGCTGCAGAACCTCAAGGACACCGCACTGCAGATCTCTCGCGGCATGGGCTACGTTGTCGAAGCCGCTGCCTGACTCCCCCCTGCGGACCATAAAAAAACGCGCCGTCGGACTTCTGCCCGCGGCGCGTTTTCAATTGGCTGCGGCGACCTGTCAGGTGCCGCGTGCCTGCTGCGAGACCAGGATCGCCTGAGGCGTGTGGGGACCCTGCGTAAGGTTTGGGGATGACGGGAACGGACGCTGCTGCGTCGGCGTTGCCGGCGAATGCTCAAGCCAGTTGCGCACGCGCGTGGCATCGGCAAAGCGCGACAGCTTCCCCACGGAATCCAGGAACACCATCACCACGTTGCGATCGTTGACGCGCGCCTGCATCACCAGGCATTGGCCCGCTTCCGAGATGAAACCGGTCTTCTGCAGGCCGATCTCCCAGTTGCCGCCGCGCACCAGGCGATTGGTGCTGACGTAGTGCTGCGTGCGGCCCAGGACGTTCACTTCGTGTTCGGTCTGGGTCGAGAACTCGCGGATGGTCGGGTTGCGATACGCGGCATTGACCAGGCGGGCCAGATCCATCGCGCTCGAGACGTTGCTGCTGGACAAGCCACTGGAATCCACGAAGTGGCTGTCATTCATGCCGAGCTCGCGTGCCTTGCGGTTCATCGCCCCCACAAATGCCGGCAGGCCGCCCGGGTAGCTGCGACCCAGCACCGACGCGGCACGGTTTTCCGACGACATCAGCGCCAGCAGCAGCAGCTCCTGGCGGGTCAGCTGCGTGCCAAAGCGCAGGCGCGAGCTGCTGTGCTTCTCGGTATCGCGATCTTCCTCGCTCACCGTCAGCACTTCGTCCATCGGCAGATGCGAATCCATCACCACCACGGCCGTCATCAGCTTGGTGATCGAGGCGATCGGCAGCACGGCAGTCGGATTTTTCTGGAACAGCACCTCATTGGTGTTCTGGTCCATCACCAGCGCCACGGAGGAACGCAACGCAAGTGCGTCTTCCGTATCGCGCAGGCCCATGGACTCGGCCAGCGACGGCTTGGCTGGCACGAAGACGGCTCGCACTGGCGCCGCGCGGCTGGCGACCACGGTGCGCTTGCCGCCCCGCAGGACGATCACCTTTCGTGACGGTGCAGCCTCCGCTTGCGCGGTCGCAACCTTTTTAGAGGATTTGGTAGCTTTTACTGGCTTTTTTGCCGAGGTTTTCGTCGCAGTCGACTTCGTCGCTGCGTACGTGGCCGGCGCGGCCAGCAAAGCAACAGACACCAGCGCGGTCGTCGCGATGGCGGTCAGTTGGGAGAGGCCGAAGAGTCGGGGCATATTAGGGTCGGACCGGAACATGATTCTGTTCAGCGCGGCATAGGAATTGCGCTAGTTTAGGAAAATAACAAATTGTTAGCAAGATTAATGACTTACGAAGCCTCTTTAAAGTTCGATTCGCATACATTTCCACATTACGGGAAATGAGACGATTAGATCATTCCTCAAAACCACACTTTCGTCATCACGACAGGAAACGCGCGAACCCACTGACCGGTTCACGCTCCGTTTTCAGTTGGTTGGCGGTGGCCTCCGGGTCGGCGTAACCCAGCGACATGCCACAAACGACCATTTCGTCCTCGGTCAGCCGCAGTTGCCTGGCCAGGACACTATGAAATTGAGTGAAGGCGGCTTGCGGGCATGTGTCCAGTCCGCGTGCACGCGCCGCCACCATGATGCTTTGCAGGAACATGCCGTAGTCAAGCCAGCTGCCCTGCTCCAGGATCCGGTCGATCGTGAAGATCAGGCCGACCGGTGCGTCGAAGAAACGGAAATTGCGGGCATGCTGCTCGTGCATGGCCGCCTTGTCCTCGCGGGTGATCTGCAGCAACCCGTACAGGTCCCAGCCCACCTTGCGGCGCCGGGCGAGGTACGGATTGACCCACTCGCGCGGGTAGTACGGGTATTCCTCGCGATACTTGTCATCGCGCTCGGGATCGTCGTAGGCGGCGAGCACATCGGCGCACAACCGCGCCTTGGCATCCCCTGACAGTACATAGACCTTCCACGGCTGGACATTGGTGCCGGACGGCGCGCGGCTGGCTACAGCCAGGATCTCCTCCACGGTTTCGCGTGGCACGGGGGTGTCCAGGAACGCACGGATCGACCGGCGCGTGGTGATGGCGCGATCGACGATCGCGGCGGCATCGGTCACGGACGTATCGCCATTGGCCGCGGTGGCCTCAAGGGTTGCGCGAATGGCGTTACCGGGGTTGAACATGCTCTTTCGTCTCCAGGTTTTGTACGGTTGCACACGCTTCAGGCTGACGCCTGGCCTTGCATCACCAGCGGCTCCAGCGCCTGCCGCAATGCCTGCGGCAATGGCACGGGGCGCCGCGTCTCGCGATCGACGTAGACGTGCACGAAGTGCCCCTGTGCCGCTGCGACGTCGTCGTCATTGCGGAACAGCCCCACTTCATAGCGCACGCTCGAATTGCCGAGTCTTGCTACACGCAGCCCCGCCACGACCGTATCCGGGAAGGTCAGCGATGAGAAATAGTTGCACTGCGTCTCGATCACCAGACCGATGGTGGCGCCCGACTCGATGTCGAGCGCGCCCGCCCGGATCAGGTACGTGTTAACGACCGTATCAAAATAACTGTAGTAGACAACGTTGTTAACGTGGCCATAGACATCGTTATCCATCCAACGCGTCGTGATGGGCTGGAAGTGCGCAAAGGCACTGCGGCGATCGGGTTCTGGCTTCATGGCGGGTCAGAGAACGTTCGTCTGGGTCTGTCTTTGGGGCCGATCGGCGGTTTTCCGTACCTTGTTGGTGGCTTGGCGGTGCCTTGGCGGCGTCCTGCCGGGCCGCTACCGGCGGATAACCAGCGCGACACCCGCAACGGCGACCACCATGCCCGCCGCGGCTAGCGGCGAGAAACGCTCGCCAAACAGCAGCCAGGCCATTACGGCGGTCGTCGGTGGCGTCAGGTACATCAGACTGGAAACCTTGGTCGCCGCACCCTGCCGGATCAGCACGAACAGCAGCGAGATGGCGCCGATCGATAGCGCCACGACGGACCATAAGAGCGCACCCGCCATCGCAAGGTTCCAATGCACCTCACGCGTTTCAAACAAAAACATGAATGGCAGACACGCCACTGCCGATGCCGCGAACTGGATCACCGAGCCCATGCGCAGATCGAACACCGGGCAGAAATGCTTCTGATAGAGGGTGCCGAACGTGATGGAGACCAGCGCACCGACGGCCAGCACCAGGCTGGCGGGCGACAATCCCGTCGCCGTGAGCTTGTTGGCAACGACCAGGCCCACGCCAGCCAGCCCGATCAGCAGCCCGATCCATTGCCTGCCACTCACGCGTTCACCCATGCGACTGACAAAGAGTGCCGTCAGCAGCGGCTGCATGCCAACGATCAGCGCCGACAAGCCGGCGGGCATGCCGAGCTTCACGGCCGCCCAGACGCCGCCAAGGTAGCCCGCCTGCAGGAACAGCCCCGCCACGGCGATATGGCCGACGCGCGCCCAGTCAATGCGTGGGCCATCGGCTGCCTGCCGCTGTGGCAACGGCACGCGCGCAAGCAGCACGAACGGCACCATCAGGATCAACACCCCGACAAAGCGCAGGAAGAGAAACGTCATCGGCTCGGCATAGGGCATGCCGTACTTCGCGACGATGAAGCCCGTACTCCAGATCAGGACGAACAGCGCGGGCATGCCAGCCACCCATAGGCGCGCGCCCGTGGAGATATCGGCGTTGCTGGGTCGGGTCGTTGCGCGCGAACTCATGACGCCGCCGTCGCCAGGTTGGACGAGCCCGGGGGAAAACCGGCGGAGCCTTCGGCAACGACGTCCGCGGAGATACCTGGAGCGCGGCTGTCAGCGCCCACAGTCCGGTAGCGCGCGTGATAGTGCGCAGCCAGTCCAACGGTCTGCGTGTGAACAGCCACCGTATCCTCGATCTGATTGCCATAGCCACCTGCCATCGCCACGGCAATGGGGAGGCGGCGCGCCAGCGCGGATTCGAAGACGATCGTGTCGCGCCGCGCTAGGCCTGCCAGGGTCAGGCGCAGCCGCCCGAGGCGGTCGCCCTCGTGAGGGTCGGCGCCGGCCAGGTAGATCAGGAGCTCAGGATTAAAGCGTGCATAGAGCGCGTCGAGCGCGGACACCAGCGCGTCCGCATAGCCGTCGTCGTCGCACCCATCAGGCAAACCCACATCCAGGTCGCTGGCCTCCTTGCGGAAGGGGTAATTCTTCTCGCCATGCAGCGACAGCGTGAAGATTGTCGGGTCGTCGCGCAGGATGGACGCGGTGCCATTGCCCTGGTGCACATCGAGATCGATCACGGCGACGCGGCGCACGCGCCCATCGCGCTGGAGCTGGCGGGCTGCAATCGCGCCATCGTTGAAGACGCAGAAACCGCCGCCCTTGTCGGCGTAGGCATGGTGGGTGCCACCGGCCAGGTTCACTGCAACACTCTCTTCCATGGCCGTCCTGCAGGCGGCGATCGTGGCGCCCGCTGAGCGCCGCGAGCGCTCCACCATCTCTTGGGACCACGGAAAGCCGATCTCTCGCTGGCGTGCGGCGTCAAGCCGTCCGGAAGACACTTCCGCGATGTAGTCGGCCGTATGGGCCAGCCGCAGTGCATTGTCGTCCGCCCGCGGGGCTTCCCGCAGTTCGATGCCCGCGACCTCCCGCACCACCGCATCCCGCAGCATGCTGTATTTGCGCATCGGGAAGCGGTGCCCCGGCGGCAACGGCAAGACAAAGTGGTCGGCGTAGAAAGCTAGCATCGATGGCGGTCGGCTTCGGGGTAGCGACGAGATGGGACATCAGGATTCGAGGCAGGAATGCCTGATCCGGCCCGGATAAGTGGCGGGAGATCCCCATTCGCCGACCGGGCAGTCTGGGATAGTAGCATCGCCACTCAAAGCACGTTCAAGGCACCCCATCAGCGCGGCAATTCTCGCGTCGCACCAACCACGCCATATCAGGATAAACCCTTGCCCCATGCGGGATACGTGGACATTACTGCCCATAGAAGGGTGCAAACCGAAGGACATTTTGTGCACCGCACCAAAACCGCTTGACACGGTTCGAAGTTTCTCTAGAATTGGAATTGTTGCGGCGCACCAAAGGTTTCTGGCCTCGGATCGACCGCAAACGAACATACGCTCGGGCTCGGCTACGACACAAGTCATGGCTTTGACATCTGGGCGGCCTAATTTTCTATTTTGCTTGACCTTGAAGTTCACCACTGGAGACCAGCAATGATCCTGACCCCGGAACAAGTTGCAGCCGCACAAAAAGCCAACCTGGAGACCCTGTTCGGTCTGACCACCAAGGCATTCGAAGGCGTCGAAAAGCTTGTCGAGTTGAACCTGCAAGTGGTCAAGGCCACCTTCGCCGAAAACGTCGACAACGCCAAGAAGGCACTGTCCGCCAAGGACGCCCAGGAACTGCTGGCCATTCAGGCCTCCCTGGTGCAACCGGTTGCCGAAAAGACCCTCGCCTACACGCGTCACCTGTACGAAATCGCTTCGGAAACCCAAAGCGAATTCACCAAGGTGGCTGAAGCCCAACTGGCCGAAGGCTCGAAGAACGTGCAAGCGCTCGTCGACAACTTCGCCAAGAACGCCCCGGCCGGTTCGGAATCGACCGTCGCGATCGTGAAGTCGGCCATCTCGGCCGCCAACAACGCGTACGAGTCGGTCCAGAAGGCCACGAAGCAAGCTGTGGAAATGGCCGAAAGCAACTTCCAGGCTGCCGCCACCGCCGCGACCAAGGCTGCCCAGCAAGCTAGCGCCACGGCTCGCACGGCAACCAAGAAGCCGACGACCACGGCCTAAGCTGTAGAAGTCGCAAGCTGTAACAGGCAAGACCAGCGAACCGGCTCCGGCCGGTCCGTTGGCAAAGCGCCCCGCTCCAATGGACGTTTTGCCAACGGTGGTGAAGATGGGAATCCGATGCATCCAGGTCCCGCCTTCGCTGCGTGCCGATGTCTCCTCGGTACCCCGGTCTCCTTAGATTCCAAAGGTATCGTTCAAGCCCGGCCCTGAAAGAGGGTGCCGGGTTTTTTTTGGCCTGGTCGACGGGCACGCAGCGCGAATTCCCGCCTCCCCGCTAGCATCCCAGGCTGAACGCCCCTTCCCGTTCTCACCCAGATTCACGCCCCTTCCAGCCAGCCTTTACGGTCGCCAAGAATGCCTAGCGGTTAGTTGCCAAGCTGACATGAAAACAGCCCGCCATCTGAACTGACCCCCTGAAGTTGGACAGTTGATTGGCTAGGCCAGAGAGAGCTTGAACCGGGCGCTGTAGCGGGTGTACTTCTTCCTAAGTCCCGCCCTGCCATGCGTTTGATAGCTCGCTATCCAACGGCGCACCATCGAATAATCCACGTCGTACCGTAGCGCGACGACTTCAACGGCGTTGCGCCCAGACAGAGCTTCCTTTACCACTTTGAGCTTGAACCGCTCATCGTACTTCGCCATGAAAAACACCCCAAAGGTTGGATCGGTGTCCAACTTTTGGGGTGCAGTTCAATCAGGCGGGCTGTTTCGTTTCGGCGCGATCCGGTTCTCAGCGCTTGCGCGGGGGCGGCACGTCCGTGCAGACGCCCTCGTAGATCTCCGCGGCCATGCCAATCGACTCGCCCAGCGTCGGGTGCGGGTGGATCGTCTTGCCGATGTCCACGGCATCCGCACCCATCTCGATGGCCAGACAGACTTCGCTGATGAGATCGCCGGCATGCATGCCTACGATACCGCCGCCGATGATGCGGTGGGTTTCCTCGTCGAAGATCAGCTTGGTGAAGCCCTCGTCGCGACCATTGGCGATGGCACGGCCCGAAGCAGCCCAGGGGAACGTGCCCTTGCTGTACTTGATGCCCTCCGCCTTGCACTGCTCTTCGGTCAGGCCAGCCCAGGCCACTTCCGGATCGGTATAGGCCACCGACGGAATCTGCTTGACGTCGAAGTAGGCCTTCTCGCCATGCGCCGCTTCCGCGGCCACGTGGGCTTCGTGCACGGCCTTGTGCGCCAGCATCGGCTGACCAACGATGTCGCCAATTGCGAAGATGTGCGGCACGTTGGTACGCAGTTGCTTGTCGACGTCGATGAAGCCGCGGTCGGTCACCGCCACACCAGCCTTCTCGGCACCAATCTTCTTGCCGTTCGGCGTGCGGCCCACCGACACCAGCACGGCGTCGTAGCGCACCGGTTCAGCCGGTGCGGCCTCGCCTTCGAACTTCACGTAGATGCCGTCCGGCTTGGCTTCCACGCCAACCGTCTTGGTCTTCAGCATCACGTTGTCAAAGCGATGCTTGTTCATCTTGTCCCAGACCTTGACCAGGTCGCGGTCAGCGCCCTGCATGAGGCCGTCGAGCATTTCCACCACGTCCATGCGTGCGCCCAGCGTGCTGTACACGGTGGCCATTTCCAGGCCGATGATGCCGCCACCGATCACGAGCATCTTGTTCGGGATGTCGCGCAGTTCTAGCGCGCCGGTCGAATCGAAAATGCGCGGGTCTTCCGGGATGAACGGCAGCTTCACGGCCTGGCTGCCGGCGGCGATGATCGCCTTTTCGAAGCGGATCACCGTCTTCTTGCCGGTAGTCGCCTTGCCGTCGCCCTCGGTTTCCTGCACTTCCAGGTGGTGCGGATCCAGGAAATTGCCGATACCGCGCACGACCTGCACCTTGCGGGCCTTGGCCATGCCGGCCAGGCCGCCAGTCAGCTTGCCGACCACAGTTTCCTTGTAGTGACGCAGGCCGTCCAGGTCGATCTTGGCTTCGCCGAACAGGATGCCGTGCGCTGCCAGGGCCTTGGCCTCGTCGATCACGGCCGCGTTATGCAGCAGCGCCTTTGACGGGATGCAACCCACATTCAGGCACACGCCGCCAAGCGAGCCATAGCGCTCGACCAGCACGGTGTTCATACCCAGGTCGGCCGAGCGGAAAGCGGCCGAGTAGCCACCGGGGCCGGCGCCCAGCACGAGCATGTCGCACTGGATATCGGCGCTGCCGCTATGCGTTGCCGCAGCCGGAGCGGCCGCCGGCGCAGCGGCTGCCGGCGCGGGGGTCGGCGCTACCGGAGCGGGCGCTGCGGCGGGGGCCGGTGCGGGCGCAGCGGTTGCGCCGGCTTCCACCGTGCAGATCACCGTGCCCTTGGCTACCTTGTCGCCAACCTTGACCTTGACGTCGACGACCTTGCCGGTGGCCGATGACGGCACGTCCATGCTGGCCTTGTCGGACTCCAGCACGATCAGCGATTGTTCTTCCTCGACCGTGTCGCCGGCCTTGACCAGCACCTCGATCACTTCCACCGCGTCGAAATCGCCGATATCCGGCACCTTGACTTCGATCACACTCATGCTTTTCCTCCTGGGATGCGCGCCCTGCCCGCCCGCGGGTCAGGCCGCGCCTTCGTTGTTGGTTGCCGCGTCGCCACTGGCTTGCGCCGGCGACGGCTGCGCCTGCAGCCGCACGGTATGCACGTCGATTGGTCCTGCCGAACTCTTGTCGAACTCCACTCCCGCATCCACTCCGATCCGCGCGATGGCGCCAGCGTCCATGTCGGGCCGGTCGTAGACCGCATGCATGGCCCCGAGCGCATAGTTGCGGCCCGAGCCGATGCCCCAGAAACGGTCGAACGAAAACACCTCGCGGTAGGAATAGACACCGAAGATGCCGCCCGGATTGGCGATCAGGCAGACAATCTGCGATGACTCGTAGGGGTCGTCCTCGTCTTCCTTGGTGTTGATGAAGTACTCGTTCTTGAGCCGCTCATGCACCTTCAGGAAGGTCCGGAATACGTCGTCGCGCGTGAGCAGCCGGCATTCCTCGCCCATGCCGGCCAGCAGGCTGCGCATGACCGGGAAGTGCGCCGTCGTGCCGGCGAGCGCGACAAAGCTCTCGCCTACCGGAAAGACCTTCTGGTTGCGCTCATAGGCACGCGACAGGCGCGTGTCTCCGAAGGTGACCAGAGCGTCCGCCGCGATCGCCACTTCGGCACCCTTTCTGACGACAACGCAGGTAGTCATGGATCACCTCCACTCGTCACGCTGCAGTTCGCACACCGGCGGTGCCGGTGTGCAGTGCGGTTGCTTCAAGATGAAGCGGAGCGGTTCTGGCTGGACGCGCGGCCACGGACTGCAAAAGTGGTGCGGCAAGGCCGCGCAACGACGCCAGAATCATCTTCAAGCGACCGCTTACAGCAGGATGCGGCGGAAGTCCGCCAGAAGCGCCGCGAAGTACGTGTTGAAGCGGGCTGCCTCGGCGCCGTCGATCACACGGTGATCCCACGACAGCGACAGCGGCAGCGTCAGGCGCGGCGCAAACTGCTTGCCGTCCCAGACCGGCTTCATGTACGACTTGCATACGCCCATGATGGCCACTTCCGGCGCATTGATGATCGGCGTGAAGTAGGTGCCACCCAGACCGCCCAGCGACGAGATCGAGAAGCAGCCGCCCTGCATCTGGTCTGGCTTCAGCTTGCCGTCGCGGGCCAGCTTGGCCAGCTCGCCCATTTCCTGGCTGATCTCGAGCACGCCCTTCTTGTCGGCGTCCTTGATCACCGGCACGACCAGGCCGTTCGGGGTGTCCGCGGCAAAGCCGATGTTGAAGTACTTCTTCAGCACCAGGTTGTCGCCGTCCAGCGAGGCATTGAAGTTCGGGAACTTCTTCAGCGCCGCGACCGTGGCCTTGATCATGAACGCGAGCATCGTGACCTTGATGCCGGACTTCTCGTTTTCCTTGTTCAGCTGGACACGGAAGGATTCCAGTTCAGTGATATCCGCCTCGTCGCAGTTCGTGACGTGCGGGATCATGACCCAGTTGCGGTGCAGGTTGGCACCGGAAATCTTCTTGATGCGCGACAGCGGCTTGCTCTCCACCTCGCCGAAGCGGGTGAAGTCAACCTTCGGCCACGGCAGCAGGTCCAGGCCGACGCCCGAGCCACCCATTGCGGCGGCTGCCGGTGCGGCGGTCTGGCCGCTCATCACACCCTTGACGAAGCCCTGGACGTCTTCCTGGGTGATCCGGCCCTTCGGACCCGTACCCGGCACGCGCGACACATCGACGCCGAGTTCGCGGGCGAACTTGCGGACCGACGGACTGGCGTGCGCGGCCTTGCCGGTGACGCCCTGTGCGGCCGGCGCCGGGGCGGGAGCCGCCGGAGCCGGGGCGGCAGCTTTCGCAGCCGGGGCCGGCGCCGGAGCGGCGGCAGCCGGGGCCGGCGCGGCGGCCGGTGCGGCTGCGGCGGCACCAGCGGCACCAGCGGCACCTGCAGCTTCCAGGATCAGGATCAGCGTGCCTTCAGACACGTTGTCACCGACCTTGACCTTCACTTCCTTGACCGTACCGGCCTGCGGCGACGGCACGTCCATGGTGGCCTTGTCGGATTCCAGCGTTACCAGCGCGTCTTCTGCGCTGATGGTGTCGCCCGGCTTCACGTGGACTTCGATCACGGGTACGGCGTCATAGTCGCCGATGTCCGGGACCTTGACTTCGACCGTGCCGCCACCAGCGGCGGCAGGCGCCGGAGCCGGCGCGGCTGCGGGGGCCGGAGCCGGTGCAGCGGCGGCCGGGGCCGGGGCGGGAGCCGGCGCAGCGGCGGGTGCCGGGGCGGCGGCAGCGGCGCCAGCCGGTTCCAGCATCACCAGCACGGAGCCTTCAGCCACGTTGTCGCCCACCTTGATGCGGACTTCCTTGACCGTGCCAGCCTGCGGCGACGGTACGTCCATGGTGGCCTTGTCGGATTCCAGCGTCACCAGTGCGTCTTCCGCATTGATGGCGTCGCCCGGCTTGACGTGGACTTCGATGACGGGAACGGCGTCGTAGTCGCCGATATCCGGCACCTTGATTTCAATCGCTTGACTCATTAAGTGTCTCTCCTGGGCAGCCGGCACACACGTCAACACACGACGAACGCAAGCGGCGAGGTTACTCTGGCCGCACGCATCTGTCACGCTGCCGCGCATCACCTGCGCCGCGTGGCGCCACCGGCAACCGGGGGCGCCCGCGGCGCAGCGGGTGCCGCACTACGGGGGGTTCAGGCGTCGGTATGTACGGAATCAGACCGACATCGGGTTCGGCTTGCTCGGGTCGAGGTTGTACTTCTTGATGGCTTCGGCCACCTTTTCACGACCGATCGCGCCTTCGTCGGCCAGCGCCTTCAGCGCCGCCAGCGTCACCCAGTGGCGATCCACTTCGAAGAAGTGGCGCAGCTTCTCGCGGGTATCCGAGCGGCCGAAACCATCGGTGCCCAGCACCACGTAGCGGCGCGGCACGAACGGACGGATCTGCTCGGCGAATGCCCGGATGTAGTCAGTGGAAGCGATGACCGGACCGCGCACGCCCTTGAGCTTCTGGGCGACGAACGATTCACGCGGCGTCTCCGTCGGATGCAGCAGGTTGAAGCGCTCGGTGGCCTGGCCTTCGCGGGCCAGTTCGGTGAAGCTCGGGCAGCTCCACAGGTCCGATTCCACGCCCCAGTCCTTCTTGAGCAGTTCGGCGGCGGCGATCACCTCGCGGAAGATCGTGCCCGAACCCAGCAGCTGCACGCGCGGCGCATTGCTGTTTTCCACGCCCTTGCGGAACTGGTACATGCCCTTGACGATGTCGCGTTCCACGCCAGCCGGCATTTCCGGATGCTCGTAGTTCTCGTTCATCACCGTCAGGTAGTAGTACACGTCTTCCTGTTCGGCGTACATGCGGCGCATGCCATCCTGCATGACCACGGCCAGTTCGTACTGGAACGTCGGGTCGTACGAAATGCAGTTCGGGATCGCGGCGTGGAACACGTGCGAGTGGCCGTCTTCGTGCTGCAGGCCTTCGCCGTTCAGCGTGGTCCGGCCCGAGGTGCCGCCCAGCAGGAAGCCGCGCGAGCGCATGTCGGCAGCGGCCCAGCAGAGGTCGCCGATACGCTGGATGCCAAACATCGAGTAGTAGATGTAGAACGGGATCATCTGCACGCCGTGCGTCGAATACGACGTGGCGGCGGCAATCCAGTCACACATGGCGCCCGCTTCGTTGATGCCTTCCTGCAGCACCTGGCCAGTCTGCGATTCCTTGTAGAACATCAGCTGGTCGTGATCCTGCGGCACGTACTTCTGGCCTTCCTGGTTCCAGATGCCGACCTGGCGGAACAGGCCTTCCATGCCGAACGTACGCGACTCATCCGGCACGATGGGCACCACGTGCTTGCCGATCTGCTTGTCCTTGAGCAGCGTGTTCAGGATCCGCACGAACGCCATGGTCGTGGAAACCTCGCGGCCTTCGCCGGTGGCCTTGAGCAGCGCGTCGAACGCGGTCAGCTCGGGCACGGGCAGCGGCTCGGCCTTGAGGCGGCGGGCCGGCAGATAGCCACCCAGCTCCATGCGGCGGGCGCGCATGTATTCCAGTTCCTTCGAGCCTTCCTCGAACGTGAGGTACGGCACGTCCTCGATCTTGTCGTCCGGCACGGGGATCGTGAACTGGTCACGGAAGGCGCGGATGGCTTCCACCGGCATCTTCTTCTGCTGGTGCGCCACGTTCATGGCCTGGCCGGCATCGCCCATGCCATAGCCCTTGATGGTCTTTGCCAGGATCAGCGTCGGCTGGCCCTTGTGCTCGCTGGCGGCCTTGTAGGCGGCGTAGATCTTGTGCGGGTCGTGGCCGCCGCGGTTCAGGCGCCAGATGTCGTCATCCGACCAGTCGGCCACCATCGCCTTGAGTTCCGGCGTGTTGAAGAAGTACTCGCGCACATAGGCGCCGTCCTTGGCCTTGAAGGTCTGGTACTCGCCGTCCACGCATTCCATCATGCGCTTCATCAGCAGGCCCTTGGTGTCGCGCGCCAGCAGGGAATCCCAGCGGCTGCCCCACACGACCTTGATCACGTTCCAGCCGGAACCTCGGAATTCCGATTCCAGTTCCTGGATGATCTTGCCGTTGCCGCGCACCGGACCATCCAGGCGTTGCAGGTTGCAGTTGATCACGAAGACCAGGTTGTCCAGCTTCTCGCGGCCGGCCATGCCGATCGCGCCTAGCGATTCCGGCTCGTCGGTTTCGCCGTCGCCCAGGAATGCCCACACCTTGCGGTCGCCGGCCTTGGCCAGGCCACGGCTGTCCAGGTACTTCATGAAGCGGGCCTGGTAGATGGCCATGATCGGGCCCAGGCCCATCGACACCGTCGGGAACTGCCAGAAATCCGGCATCAGCCACGGGTGCGGGTAGGAAGAGATGCCCTTGCCGTCCACTTCCTGGCGGAAGTTGTCGAGCTGTTCGGTGGTCAGGCGGCCGAGCAGGAAGGCGCGCGAATACACGCCCGGTGCCGAGTGGCCCTGCACGAAGACCAGATCGCCGCCGCTCGCTTCCGACGGGGCGCGCCAGAAGTGGTTGTAGCCCACGTCATAGAGCGTGGCTGCCGAGGCAAACGAGGAGATGTGGCCGCCGACGTTGGTGTGCTTGTTGGCGCGCAGCACCATGGCCATGGCGTTCCAGCGCGTGTACGAGCGGATGCGGTGCTCGATGTCCTGGTCGCCGGGGATGCGGGCCTGCTGCTCGACCGGAATGGTGTTGATGTACTGCGTCTCCGCGTGGAACGGCTGGGTGACGCCGTTCACGCGTGCGTATTCGATCTGCTTTTCGATCAGGAACGCGGCGCGCTGCGCGCCTTCCGCGTTCAGGACGCCCTGCAGGGCATCCAGCCATTCATGCGTTTCCTGGGGATCTGCGTCGTTGGCGCTGCTGGCGCCGAGGATCTGCTCTGGTACAGCTGACATGACTGTCTCCTGGTGAATTCCTGCCCGGCGCCCGCAGCATGAGCGGGTCGATTCGGCCGGTGTGACGATGATGACGTCGCGGCGGGTCCATGCCTTGCCCTGGCATCGGTCTGGCCAGAGCCGGATCCTTGTCCCGGATCCTCGCGTCCGGCAGGCATGTGGAGCCCGCCCGCATTGTTCGGTCGAAGCGATTCTATGGAAGCACAGCAGCGGCTGACAAGTGAAATTTTCAGATTACGGTGTCGTTTTTTATAATGCGGAATATTGTCGCAGCGCACAAGAAAACGATCCGCGACGCCGTTAATGACCCGGAGGACCGCAAGAAAGTGCCTTTCTGTGTAGGCGCTTTCCCCAAGCGACGCACCGCAATAATCCCGATACACTGGCGAGTCAGCCGTCAATCCCCTATGCAGTTTCTCAATCGAATCCTCTCTGGCCTGCGCACGGCCGTCCTCCCGCCCAACGCTTCCGAGGCCGCCAGCCCGGCCGGCGCCGACGCGTCCCATGGCGGCAAGGGCGGGTCGCTGCATGCCGTGGGTCCGCTCGAGGCGCTGCACAGCCACCCCGCCAACGAGGCCGCGCACCATGGGACGCACGCCGTCGCGCAAGGCGCCTCCCACGACGGCCCCCATGACGCGACGCATGACAACGGTCACGACGGCGCGCACGAAGCCGACGGCCCCTTCGCCGCCCCGCCCCGCCGCCTGTGGTGGCTGCGCTGGCGTAACCTGGTGGCCACCAGCTGGTTCATGTTCATCCCGCTCGTGGCCATCGTGCTGTTCACGGTGGCGATGGGCGTCATCCTGTGGTCGCTGCACGAGACCGAACGCCAGCAGCAGCGCGACGCGCTGTACCGCGACGCCGCCTGGGCGCAGCAGCGCGTTCGGCTTTCCTTGCTGAGCAACCAGGACCAGCTTGCCTCGCTGGCGCGCGACATCGCCGCCGCCCAGATGGACCAGGGCGCCTATCGCACCGCCGCTCAGGAAATCCTGCGCGAGAATCCGGAGATCGTCTTTGTCAACTGGCTCGATGCCACCCGGCGTGGCCGCTGGTCCCTGCCGTCCACCTCCGAATTCGCAGGACGCCTGCGTGAAACGGTGGACCAGCCGCTGGAACCCGAGGTGCTGGACACCTTCGACGCCGCCCGCGAGACCCAGCGCGTGGTCTACTCGCGCCCGCTGATGAACGACCGCGGCGACAGCTTCATGCTGATGGAAGTGCCGATCGTGCGCGACAACGAGTTCCTCGGCACGCTGGGCGCCCTCTATTCGATCAACGGCATCCTGACGCACCTGTTGCCGCCGGAGCTGACCGAGCGATACCGCTTTTCGCTGATCGACAAGAACAACCAGACGCGCGCGAGCACGTCGGTACGGCCGGTACCGGGCAACGCGCTGTCCTACGAGGTGCTGCTGGATCCGCCGGGCCACTCGCTGTCACTGCGCGCCGATGCGTACCCGCCGCCATCCAACCTGCCCAACAACATGTTGCTGTGGCTGGTGGTGGGACTGTCCTGCTTCCTGCTCTGGAGCCTGTGGAGCATGTGGCGGCACACCAGCCGCCGCTCCGAGGCGCAGCGCGCCCTGCTGGCCGAGACCTCGTTCCGCCGGGCGATGGAAAACTCGATGCTGATCGGCCTGCGGGCACTGGACCTGAACGGCCGCATCACCTACGTCAATCCGGCGTTCTGCCGCATGACGGGCTGGACCGAGAGCGACCTGGTCGGCCGCGTGCCGCCTTTCCCCTACTGGCCGCCCAACGACCAGCAGGAGATGCAGAAGCAGATCGACCTGACGCTGCAGGGCAAGTCCCCCGCCACCGGCTACGAGATGCGCGTGATGCGGCGCGACGGCAGCAGCTTCTTCGCGCGGATGTACGTCTCGCCGCTGGTGGACAGCCGTGGACGCCATACGGGCTGGATGAGCTCGATGACGGACATCACCGAGCCCAAGCGCGCCCGGGAAGAACTGGCCGCCGCGCACGACCGCTTCACCACCGTGCTGGAAAGCCTGGACGCCGCCGTGTCCGTGCTGGCCACCGACAAGGCGGAGTTGCTGTTCGCCAACCGCTACTACCGCCAGCTCTTCGGCTGGGAGGCGGAAGGCCACCTCAAGCTGGCCGGGGATGACTTCGACAAGGAGCAGATGTCGAGCGACAACACCGACTATGTCGATGCCTACGCCGGCCTGCCCGCGTCCGAATTGATGCCGTATGCGTCCGACGCGCGCGAAGTCTTCGTGCCGGACATGCAGAAATGGTTTGAAGTGCGTCGCCGCTATATCCAGTGGGTGGATGGCCACCTGGCCCAGATGCAGATCGCCACGGACATCACGGTGCGCAAGGCCGCCGAGGAAATGGCGCGCCAGCACGAGGAACGGCTGCAGTTCACCAGCCGCCTGACGACGATGGGCGAGATGGCGTCGTCGCTGGCGCACGAACTCAACCAGCCGCTGGCCGCGATCAACAACTACTGCATGGGTGCCGTGGCCCGCCTGCATTCCGGCCGCAGCACGCCGGAGGACCTGATCCCGGTGCTGGAGAAAACCTCGGCCCAGGCCGTGCGCGCCGGCACCATCATCAGCCGCATCCGCGGCTTCGTGAAGCGCAGCCAGCCCCAGCGGCGCGAGGCCGCGCTGCACGACATCGTCGCCGATGCCGTTGGCCTGGC
Organism: Cupriavidus sp. 01L415; assembly: GCF_056400065.1. Taxonomy (NCBI): domain Bacteria; kingdom Pseudomonadati; phylum Pseudomonadota; class Betaproteobacteria; order Burkholderiales; family Burkholderiaceae; genus Cupriavidus; species Cupriavidus sp. 01L415. Next base: position 745,193 of record NZ_JBFTSP010000001.1, read on the forward strand.
CGACCTGGAAGCCACGCGCCGCCGCGTCACCATCCTCACCCGCCTGCCGGCACCGCCGATGCTGCTGTATGTGGACCCGGTGCTGATCGAACAGGTACTGGTCAACCTGCTCAAGAATGCCGTCGAGGCGATGGCCGGCCTGCCGGCCATACGCGCCGCCGGCGTGGTGCGACTTCATGCGCGCGTGGAAATGGTCGAGTTCGGCCAATGCGTCTGCATCGACGTCATCGACCAGGGCCCGGGCGTGGACGAGGCCACCAAGGAGCGCCTGTTCGAGCCGTTCTTCAGCACGAAATCCGACGGCATGGGCATGGGCCTGAATATCTGCCGGTCCATCATCGAATCCCACCAGGGCCGCCTGTGGGTCGAAAACAATGTGGACGGGATCGGCTGTACGTTTAAAATCACCCTGCCGCTGCAGCCTGCGCTTTCCGAGCAGTAACGCGGACAGCTCCCGGCGAACCGGACGACCCTCTGCCGCGGGGCATCGGGAGGCCGTCCGAATCATCCGCCGGGGGGTGTTGCGCACCGCCGCAGACGGTTACACTTCGTTGCAAACGACTTTGCCCCAGGAGACTTCATGACCGCAACGCCCAGCCCCACGCCTCATCGTGGCGAGACCGTCTTCATCGTCGACGACGATGAAGCGATGCGCGACTCGCTGACTTGGCTGCTGGAAGGCAATGGCTACCAGGTTCGCAGCTTCAGCAGCGCCGAACAGTTCCTCAGCGCCTACGATGCCGGCCAGGTATCGTGCCTGATTCTTGATGTGCGCATGCCGGGCATGAGCGGCCCCGAGCTGCAGGAGCGCATGATCGCGGAAAACATCGATATTCCGATCGTCTTCATCACCGGCCATGGCGACGTGCCGATGGCGGTGTCGACGATGAAGCTCGGCGCCATCGACTTCATCGAAAAGCCGTTCGACGAATCGGAGCTGCGCGCGCTGGTGGAACGCATGCTGCAGAAGGCCCGCACGGACCATTCGGCCGCTCGTGAACAGCGCGCCGCCAAGGACCTGCTGGGCAAGCTGACCACGCGTGAACAACAGGTGCTGGAACGTATCGTGGCCGGCCGCCTGAACAAGCAGATCGCCGACGATCTGGGCATTTCCATCAAGACCGTGGAGGCGCACCGCGCCAACATCATGGAGAAGCTCAACGTCAACACCGTGGCCGACCTGCTCCGCCTGGCGCTGTCGCGCAACAGCTAAACCCGTCAACGGGCCGCTGTCATGGCGGCTCTGTCTTGACCGTTGCCATTGGCGTGCTCGCCAATGGCAACCCGGCCCCCGCCTCGTCCCTCCCCGCTACTTGCCCGTCAAATATTCGTCGTCGCGGAATGACACGATCCATTGTGGATTATGGGCCACAAAAACCGCCACAAGCATCCCCGTCAGGAAGGCCTCGCCGAACGCGATGACCAGTAGACCTGTCAGCGTATCTGCCAGGCTCAGCGCCCCGCCCCCACCGCCTGCGATCTCATATCGCCACAGCGCCTGCAAGGCACCCGCGCCCAGCGCGGCCAGTCCGGCCGCGAAGTACCCGTGTCCGAGGATGAAGATAAATGGATGCCGTGGCAGCAGGTGTCGCATCGCGCCCTGCAGCACGGCCGAGAGCAGCGCAGGCAGCATTCCCAGCCAGACAAAGCGCGGCCAGAATGTCGACCACTCGACCTGCGCCCAACCCTGCCCGGCGAGGTACGCCAGACCAAGCAGCGAGATCCCGTCGACGATCAGCATCGACACCAGCGCCAGCGGCAAGCCGAACAACGTGACGGCCAGCGTGGCACCCATGAGCTGAATGACCAGTCCCCCGGTCAGTGTGGCGCGAGCCGTCCAGAGCAACGCCAGCAGCACCAGCCCGCCAAGCCAGGCGTGCTGGAGGGCGTCGCGGCGTAACAGTTGCCACGGCCGGCGCGTCAGCGCCCAAGCGAGCGACAACACCGAGAGGGCCGGCAGGCCCCACGCCATCAACATATCCGGAAAAGACGAATTGGCCGTGTGCATGCGGCGCATGCTAGCAGCCTGCCCACCGCGCACGCTTACGGCCGATCAAGGCGCTGCCGAACGCCTGCGACCCTTTATAATCCGGCTTTGCACGCGACGCCGCCCCCGGCGCCCGCCCCGTTCCAGAAAGCCTCTCCAGCCCGTATTCCCATGTCCGCCCAACTGATCGACGGCAACGCGCTTGCCAAACAAATCCGTACCGAAGCCGCCCAGCGCGCCGCCCGCCTGACCGAAAAAGGTCACCAGCCCGGCCTGGCCGTGGTGCTGGTGGGCGAGGACCCCGCCAGCCAGGTCTACGTGCGCAACAAGGTCAAGGCCTGCGAGGACAACGGTTTCCATTCGTCGCTGGACCGCTACCCGGCCGACCTCTCCGAGGCCGACCTGCTGGCCCGGATCGACGCCCTGAACAAGGACGCCCGGATCCACGGCATCCTGGTGCAACTGCCCCTGCCCAAGCATATCGACAGCCACAAGGTGCTGGAAGCCATCGCCCCGGAAAAGGACGTGGACGGGTTCCACGTGGCCAATGCCGGCGCGCTGATGACCGGTGCCCCGCTGTTCCGCCCCTGCACGCCGTATGGCTGCATGAAAATGCTGGAATCGATCCAGTACCCGCTGCGCGGCGCCCGTGCGGTGGTGGTGGGTGCGTCGAACATCGTCGGCAAGCCGATGGCGATGCTGCTGCTGCAGGCCGGCGCCACGGTGACCATCTGCAACAGCAAGACGCGCGACCTGGCCGCCCACACGCGCGAGGCCGACGTGGTCGTGGCCGCGGTGGGCCGCCGCAACATCATTACCGCTAACATGGTCAAGCCCGGCGCCGTGGTGATCGACGTCGGCATGAACCGCGACGACGCCGGCAAGCTGTGCGGCGACGTGGACTTTGCCGGCGTGCGTGAAGTGGCGGGCCATATCACCCCGGTGCCCGGCGGCGTGGGTCCGATGACCATCACGATGCTGCTGATCAACACGCTGGAAGCCGCCGAGCGCGAGGCGGGCATCGCCGCCTGAACGGGCATGCCCGGCGCCCAATGGCGCCGATAGGAAAGCCGTACTGGATATTTCGTCGCAGAGGCCTCATCTTGCAGACATCGAGCCAGATCGAGGCCAGCCAACCGAGAACCGCCATGACCGTGACCAACGACCGCGACAACAATCCGCTGCTGGATTTTTCCGACCTCCCGCGCTTTGCGGAGATCCGGCCCGAGCACATCGCCCCGGCCCTGGACGTGCTGCTGGCCGATGCACAGGCCGCCGTCGACCGTACCGAGGATCCCGCCACGCCGGCCACCTGGGCCAGCGCGGTGGAAGCGCTGGAAACCGCCACCGAACCGCTGGGCCGTGCCTGGGGCGTGGTGGGCCACCTGAGTGCCGTGGCCGATACGCCGGAATTGCGCAAGGCCCATACGGACAACCTGCCGCGCATGACCGAGTTCTGGTCGTCGCTGGGTCAGAGCCTGGCGCTGTATGAAAAATACAAGGCCGTGGCCGCCGGTCCGGAATTCGCCGGCCTCTCGCCTGCGCGCAAGCAGTTGCTGGAAAACGAGCTGCGCGGCTTCCGCCTGGGCGGCGCGGAGCTGCCTGAGGACCAGAAGCCCCGCTTCGCCGAGATTCAGGAGCAACAAGCGCAACTGTCGAAGGCATTCTCCGATCACGTGCTGGACGCTACCAACGCCTACGGCCTGATCATCGAGGACGAATCGCGCCTGTCCGGCATTCCGGCGGATGCGAAGGAAGCCGCCGCGCTGGCCGCCCAGAAGGACGGCAAGACCGGCTGGAAATTTACGCTGCATTTTCCGTCGTACTTCCCCGTGCTGCAGTACGCCGATGACCGCGCGCTGCGCCAGACCATGTATGAGGCAAGCGTCACGCGCGCGTCCGAGCTGGGCCAGCAGTATGGCAACGGCCAGGCCGACTGGGACAACACCGCCAACATGCGCGAACAGCTGACGCTGCGCCGCGAGGAAGCCCGGATGCTGGGCTACAACAACTTCGGCGAAGTCTCGCTCGTGCCGAAGATGGCCGAGTCCCCCGCCGAAGTCCTGAAGTTCCTCGACGAGCTGGCGGATCGCGCCCGGCCCTACGCGGAAAAGGACTGGGCTGAACTGCGCAAGTTCGCCGCCGACGAACTCGGCCTGTCCGAGCTGAAACCGTGGGACGTGGCCTATGCCTCCGAGAAGCTGCGCCAGCGGCGTTATTCGTTCTCGGACGACGAGGTCAAGCAGTACCTGCAGGAGCCCAAGGTCCTGGAAGGCCTGTTCGGCGTGGTCGAAAAGCTGTTTTCCGTCCGCATCCTTCCGGACGAGGCGCAGACGTGGCACAAGGACGTGCGCTTCTATCGCGTGGTGTCGCCGCAAGGCGCACTGCTGGCGCAGTTCTACTTCGACCTCTACGCACGCGAAGGCAAGCGAGGCGGCGCCTGGATGGACGACGCCCGCGGCCGCAAGGAACGCGGCGATGGCACCGTGCAAACGCCGGTGGCCTATCTGACCTGCAATTTCACTGCACCCGTGGGCGGCAGGCCCGCGCTGTTCACGCACGACGAAGTCATCACGCTGTTCCATGAGTTTGGCCACGGTCTGCATCACATGCTGACGCAGGTGGGAGACCTCGGCGTGTCCGGCATCAACGGCGTCGAATGGGATGCGGTGGAGCTGCCGTCGCAGTTCATGGAAAACTTCTGCTGGGAATACGAGGTGCTGGCGGAAATGACCGCCCACGTGGACACCGGCCTGCCGCTGCCGCGCGCGCTGTTCGACCGCATGCTGGCCGCCAGGAATTTCCAGAACGGCATGATGACGCTGCGCCAGATCGTGTATTCGTCGTTCGACATGCACCTGCACACCGACTACGAGCCGCAAGGCCAGACGTCCGTGCTGGAGCTGTCGCGCGAGATCAACGACCGCAAGCACGTCGTGCCGCAGTCGCCGCTGTCGCGCTGGCCGAATACGTTCAGCCACGTCTTTGCGGGGGGTTACGCGGCCGGCTACTACAGCTACAAGTGGGCCGAGGTGCTGTCCGCCGATGTCTACGCCGCGTTCGAGGAAGCCAGCCAGCTTTCCGGCAGCGTCCTCGACAGCGAAACCGGCGAGCGCTATCGCCGCGAGATCCTGTCGGTGGGTGGCAGCCGCCCGGCGATGGAATCGTTCGTGGCCTTCCGGGGCCGCGCGCCACAGATCGACGCCTTGCTGCGGCACGGAGGCATGGCGGCCTAAGCAGAGTCACCGTCAGCCAACATCCCCGGCGCCCGGCTCATGAACATTCCTTTCCCGATCCGCAAGGAGTGTCCGCCGGGTGCCTGCGTCTGCAATCGCGAGGCGCTGCTGGAAAATCCGAACGCCGACCTCCGCATCCTCCAGCTGACCCAGCAGGAGGAGAAGAAGCTGATCGACCGGCTGGAGCAGGTAACGACCCTGGCGGAGCTCAGGCGGATGGAGGATCGCATGCAGGCGTTGCTGGGCATCGTGATCACGATTACGCCCAGTGCCAACGAAGTCCGCACCACGCGCGGCTTCCGCATCGAACTGGCCGACCAGCCGGGGCTTTGCCGCAAGACCCGGCAGGCCATTCCGGCGGCGATCCGGCGCAGCATGGAATCCCACCCGGAAATCGCGTATGAGATCCTCGACCAACGGGATCTGCTGGGCGGCTCGCCCCCGTGAACAAGACCGACAAACAGCGACTGAATAGAACATGAGAATCGCAAGCTGGAACGTCAACTCCCTGAAAGTCCGCCTGCCGCAAGTGCTGCAATGGCTGTCCGCGCAGGACGCCGCGGGCACGCCTGTCGACGCCTTGTGCCTGCAGGAACTGAAGCTTCCTGACGACAAATACCCGCTGGCCGAACTGGAGGCCGCCGGCTTCCACAGCGTCTTTACCGGGCAGAAGACCTACAACGGCGTGGCGATCGTCGCGCGGAACGGCGCCATGCCGGCTGCCGCCGATGTGGTCCGCAATATTCCCGGCTACGAGGACGCCCAGCAGCGCGTGATCGCGGCCACCTATGGCGATGTGCGCCTGATCAGCGCCTACTTTCCCAACGGGCAATCGCTCGATTCGGACAAGTTCGTCTACAAGCTCGACTGGCTGCAGGCCATGACCAGGTGGCTGCGCGAGGAAATGGCGCGCTACCCGAAGCTTGCGCTGCTCGGCGACTTCAACATCGCCCCGGAGGACCGCGATGTCCACGATCCGGCCAAGTGGGTCGGCCAGAACCTGGTGTCGCCGCAGGAACGCGACGCCTTCAAGGCACTGATCGACCTAGGCCTGATCGATTCCTTCCGCATGTTCGACCAGCCCGAGAAAATGTTCTCGTGGTGGGACTACCGGATGATGGGCTTCCGCCGCAACGCCGGCCTGCGCATCGACCACATCCTGCTATCGGCCGAACTGGCGAAGCGGTGCAGCACGTGCGGCATCGACAAGGAGCCGCGCCGCTGGGAGCAGCCGTCCGACCATACGCCTGTGGTGGCAACGCTCGCTCTCGACTGAGCCGATGACCGCGACCGCCACCTCGCCGGATTCCCGCAATCGCCTGAGTCGCCTGTTTCCCTGGCGCAGCCGGGTCACGCCGGCCACGCTGCGCACCGATCTGATTGCCGGCCTGCTCGGCGCCGTGCTGGTACTGCCGCAGGGCGTGGCGTTTGCCACATTGGCCGGACTGCCGCCGCAATACGGCATCTATACAGCGGTCATTCCCTGCATCGTCGCGGCCCTCTTCGGATCGAGCTGGCATGTGATGTCCGGGCCGACCAATGCCAACTCGCTGGCATTGTTTGCCATGCTGAGTCCGGTCGCATTTGCGGGTAGTCCGGCCTATATCGCGCTGGCGCTGGCAGTGACGATGCTGGTGGGGGTATTGCAACTGGCTGTGGGCGCACTGCGACTGGGATCGCTGGCCAACTTCATTTCACCGTCGGTGTTGCTGGGGTTTACTTGCGGCGCGGCGACGCTGATCGGGCTCTACGCGCTGAAGGATCTGTTCGGGCTGGCCGTGCCGACCGGCACCAGCGCTTTCGGCGTGGTGCGCTTCCTCTTCGATAATTTTCAGACCGTCAACGGGAGCGCAGTGATCGTCGGTGCGGTCACGCTGGCCGTGACGCTGGTGTCCCGCCGGTTTTCGCGCCGGCTGCCGTTCATGCTGATCGGCCTGCTGGCCGGCTATGGCGTGGCACTAGTGCTGAACACTTCCGGCTGGGCGGGTGCGCAGCATGTGAATGTGGTCGGCCCGATTCCCTCGGCCATCCCGCCTTTCGGCGTGCCGGACATCAACTGGCGCACCGTCCCGGACCTGCTCGGCATTGCCGCGGCGCTGACGATCGTTGCACTGGGACAATCGATCTCGATCGCCAAGGCGGTGGCGCTCCGTTCCGGCCAACATATCGACGCCAATCGCGAGTTCATCGGCCAGGGTCTGTCCAACATCGCCGGCGGCTTGTTCTCGAGCTATATCTCGTGCGGGTCGCTGAATCGCTCGATGCCCAACTTCGAGGCCGGCGCGCAAACCCCGCTGGCGAGTGTGTTCTCCGCGCTGCTGCTGGTCGTACTGGTCACGGTCAGCGCGCCGTTGCTGGCGCAAATTCCGATGGCGGCCATCGCCGCCATGCTCATGCTCGTCGCCTGGGGATTGTTTGACTTCGCCCGCTTGCACCGCATCGCGCGGCTTTCGCGCACGGAGTTCGCCATCGCCGTGGGCACTTTCATCGCCACACTAGCGATCCGGCTGGAGATGGCGGTGCTGCTCGGCACAATCCTGTCCCTCGTCGCCTATCTCTATCGCACCTCTCGCCCGGCCGTGCGCAGCCTGGTCCCGGACGCCGACGATCCGGGCCGCCGATTCACGCCGCTGGACGAACTGCGCCGACCGCAACCGGAATGCCCGCAGCTGAAACTGCTGCGCATGGAAGGCGCGATCTACTTCGGCGCCGTCCAGTACGTGACGGACCGGCTGCACTGGCTTCGCACCGTCAACGCCAACCAGAAACACCTGCTGGCGATGACCAAGAGCATGAACTTCATCGACCTGGCCGGCGCCGAGATGTGGGACGCCGAACTCGCCGAACGGCGTGCGACCGGCGGCGGCCTCTACTTCCACCGCCCGCGCACGCAAGTGCTGGAGACCTGGGAGCAAACCGGTTTCACGGAGAAGCTCGGCCGCGACCACATCTTCCCGACCAAGCGGCAAGCACTGCACACGATCATCGCGACGCTGTCGCCCGAAATCTGCGCCCAGTGTCACGTGCGCATCTTCGAGGAATGCGCACGGCGGCCGGGGGGCGCACAGGCGCTCATGCCAGACACGCCGGAGACCCAGGACACACCCGAGACGCGGGACACGCCAGACACGACTCGGGCTGCCTGACTACGGCAACCGTCGAACACCAAAACGCCGAAAGAGAGAAAACGGGTAGGACAGATACGCGCCGGCCGATCCGCGGGGAGCCCGGACCGAAGCCGGCGGCGGAGGGTTGTTCTCGTCGCTCAGACTGGCGCCACGTGGGCGCGCTTGACGACGACCGGCTGGGGTACGCCCTGCTCGATCAGTACCACCGCCGCGCGTTCGATCGTCTCGCGGCCTGCGCGAAACGCTTCTTCGAGCGACAGCACCTGGTCGGCACTGAAGCCTTCCCACAGCGCCTCACGCGTGACCACGCATGTCACTTGTTCACCATCGACAATCGCGTGGAACAGCAGGCCCTCATTATTGATGTCGTAGCGCTCTTGCTCTTGGAATTTGATTTCCATCATCACAGCCCTCCATATGCAAGTGGAGAAGCATCCTAACATGGCTCGGCGGAAATCGTCTTCGTTCCCCTGCATGCCGCCATGCGAATGCGATTCGTCTGAATGACCCGCTGGACACGACACAAGTTCCTCGCCACATGGGTCTTCCGGAGCATCGTCGCAAGCATGTATGTCAGGGTCGTGAGCGTCGCTTCGAAACGGCTCGCGCACCGACGCGGTGCCACGCACGCGCTCATTGCGAAACACTGCGCCAAGCGTTTGACAAAGTCGAAAATGATGATAGAATCTCGTTCTTCGTTGGGGCGTTAGCTCAGTTGGTAGAGCAGCGGACTCTTAATCCGTAGGTCGAGTGTTCGAGTCACTCACGCCCCACCAGCGAATTCAGAAAAGGCCGGAAACAGCAATGTTTCCGGCCTTTTTGCATTCCGGGCTTCACGGGGCGATTCGCTTTTCGGGGCGACCCCCTCCGCCACCCCGATTCATGTGCCGCACACATCAAACCCCGGCATCGCGCGCGCGCTCGAACAGCGTACGCGCCAGGCGACGATGATCGCCCAGCACTTGCGGCAGGTCGGCCGTCAGCAACTGGCCATCGCGTACGACAACACGGCCATTGATGATGCTGGTCGACACATTGGCCGGCGTGCAGAACACCAGCGCCGCCACCAGGTCGTGGCCAGCGCCCGCGAAGCCGACCCCGGACATGTCGAAGGCGACGACATCGGCCGACATGCCCGGCGCCAGCGCGCCGATGTCATCACGATTCAGCACGCGCGCGCCACCCAGCGTGGCGATCTCCAGTGCCTCCCGCGCGCTCATCGCGGCCGGGCCGTGACCCACCCGCTGTAGCAGCATGGCCTGGCGTGCCTCGCCCAGCATGTGCGCGCCGTCGTTCGACGCGCTGCCGTCCACACCCAGCCCCACTGGCACGCCCGCGTCGCGCATCTTCCGGATCGGCGCGATGCCCGACGCCAGCCGCATGTTCGAGCACGGGCAGTGCGCCACGCCCGTGCCGGTGCGCGCGAACAACGCCACGCCTTCGTCGTCCAGCTTCACGCAGTGCGCATGCCAGACATCGTGGCCGACCCAGCCGAGCTCCTCGGCATACTGCGCCGGCGTCAGGCCGAACTTTTCTCGCGAGTAAGCGATGTCGCTGTCGTTCTCCGCCAGGTGCGTATGAAGCGACACGCCAAAGTGGCGCGCCATGGTCGCCGATTCGCGCATCAGGTCGCGCGAAACAGAGAACGGCGAGCAAGGCGCCAGCACCATGCGCAGCATCGAATGACGCGAGGCATCGTGGTACTGCTCGACCAGACGCTGGCTGTCGCGCAGGATGGCCGCCTCCGATTCAACCACCACGTCCGGCGGCAATCCACCCTGACTGCGGCCGACGCTCATGGACCCGCGAGCCGCGTGAAAGCGCATGCCCATCTGCCGCGCGGCATCGATCGAATCGTCCAGGCGCGAGCCGTTCGGGTACAGGTACAGGTGATCGCTGGTCGTCGTGCAGCCGGACAGCATCAGCTCGGCCATGGCCGTCTGCGTGGAGACGCGAATCATCTCCGGCGTCAGGTGCGACCACAGCATGTACAGGTTGGTCAGCCACGAGAATAGTTCGGCATCCTGCGCGGCAGGCACGGCCCGCGTCAGGCTCTGGTACATGTGGTGATGCGTATTGACGAGCCCCGGCATGACCACGTGGCCATGCATGTCGATCACCTGGGCGCGACCATCGTCCGCCAGTTGGCGATACCTGGCCGGCAGGTCGGCAGCCGGGCCGACCCATTCGATGGCAGGGCCGTCCGCGACAAGCGCACCATCGGCGATTTCGCGACGGTGGGCATCCATGGTGACCAGGACGTCAGCGTGCTGGAGGATCAGGGGCATGGCGGGCCGTGTGCAGTCGTTGTGAACACGCGGAGTCTACGTGTGGAAAACGACGGCGCCCAAGCACAGATTTTCGCCCTGGGTGTCCACAAATAGTGGACAAACCCCGTGCGCGGCTAGCGGAACAGACCGGCCAGCGCGCCGGCAACGGCGTCCGCCATCAACTCGCCGGCCGCAGTCAGCGGGCCGCGCACGCGCGCCACCAGACGCAGGGTCTGCCGCTGCAGATCGCCATCGCGCAGTGGCACGAACACCACCGCGCCACGCGCGCGCTCTTCCATGACATCCAACGGGTTGAGCAACGCGATGCCGCTGCCGGCCGCGACGAGCCGCTGGATCAACACCACGGACGTCGATTCCACCGCAGGCGCTACCTCGATCGACTGCCGCGCGAAGGCATCGTCCACCAGGGCCCGGATCGACAGCGATGGCGCGGGCAGGATCAACGGGTAGCCCGCACACTCGGCCAGCAAGGCCGACGACTGCGCGGCCAGCGGATGGCCCGGCGCCACGACCGCGCCGATCGACCACTCCCGGCGGGCGACCACACGAAAGGCCGCCACCTCCGGGAGGTCATAACCGAGGCCGAGGTCGGCATCGCCCTGCTCCACCGCCGCAACGATGCCAGAGACCGGCAGATCCGCCACGCGCACGACGATACCCGGATGATGCTGGCGGAAATCGTGCACCAGTGACGGCATCAGCGAGCCCGCCAGCCCTGAGGTCGTCGCCACCGTCACCATCCCGCGCCGCGCGCCCTTGATCTCCGCGATGCGGGCGGAAAGCGCGTCATGCTCGCGCAACGTCTGCCGCACATGAGCCAGCACCATTTCGCCCAGCGGCGTCAGGTGCAATCGCTTGCGGATCCGGTCGAACAGGGGCGCGCCGAGTTCGGCTTCCAGGTCCAGGATCTGCCGGTTGATGGCAGTCGGCGCCACATGCAGGTGCTCCGCGGCACGGCGGATGGATCCGCGACGTACCACCTCGTCGAGATAGCGGAGAACGCGAGCGTGCATGGGATAGCTGGCAACGCCAGAATCGAAAGTGGGCGCATTGTAATCCGCATGCGAATGTCGCGAGAAAAAGTGCGCACAGGGGCTTGCGTCTCATTCGGTACCTTGCTAGAATTTCGATCTTCGTTGGGGCGTTAGCTCAGTTGGTAGAGCAGCGGACTCTTAATCCGTAGGTCGAGTGTTCGAGTCACTCACGCCCCACCATCGAATTCAGAAAAGGCCGGAAACAGCAATGTTTCCGGCCTTTTTGTTTTCCGAAGTTTTTCGAACGTTTTCCCGAACGATCTTGTAGCCTTGCGGGATGCCGGTTGCTCGCGCGATTTTGCTTCTGCGCTTCCAACGGCGCATTCCTGTGCCGTGCCCGCCGCCCGCACGCTGCCCCGGGGCACGAATCGAAGCCTTCCACGTCTCGATCCCCGGGTTTCCCCGGGTTCTTCCCAATTCCGCCCCGCCAGCTTTCACGGTTGAATGCCTGTCGACGCACACCACGGAACGACGTTCCGTATCGCGGAACCAAGAGTCGATGATCGGCCATGACACCCCTTGGCGCTCACCGAATACAACACGGAGGCATCTCTTGAAAGCAGTCCTGAAAGCGGGCGCGGCAGCCGCCCTTGCCATGCTCGGCCTGGCGCAAGCTGGCATCGTCCACGCCCAGTCGTACCCCAACAAGCCGATCCGCCTGATCGTCCCGTTTGCCGCAGGCGGCACGACGGATATCGTCGGACGCGCGGTATCCGATGCGCTGGGCCGTGAACTGGGTCAGCCCGTCGTGGTGGAAAACCGAGGCGGCGGCGGCGGCGCCATTGGTGCCGATGCACTCGCCAAGTCCGCGCCGGACGGCTATACGCTGGGCATCGCCACCGTGAGCACGATGGCCACCAACCCTGCCACCAACGCCAAGAACCCGTACGATCCGATCAAGGACTTCGCGCCGATCACCAACCTGGTGAACGTGCCGAACGTGCTGACCGTGAATCCGAAGGTGCCGGCCAAGAACCTCAAGGAATTCATCGCGCTGCTCAAGGCCAATCCTGGCAAATACAGCTACGCGTCAGCCGGCAAGGGCAGCATCTCCCATCTGGATGGCGAACTGTTCAAGGACATCACCAAGGCCGACATGGTCCACATTCCGTATCGTGGATCGGGCCCCGCGCTGAACGACACATTGGCTGGCCAGGTCAATGCCCAGTTCGACAACCTGCCCTCGTCGATGCCCTTCATCCAGACCGGCAAGCTGCGTGCACTGGCGGTCGCCGCGCCCAAGCGCGTGGAAGGCCTGCCTGACGTGCCGACCTTTGCCGAGGAAGGCATGAAGGACATGAACAACATGGCCTGGTACGGCCTGGTGGCCCCGGCCGGCACGCCGCCCGCGATCGTCGCCAAGGTTCATGACGCCGCCGTGAAGGCGCTGCAGGACCCCGCGGTGAAGAAGCGCCTGCATGACAGCGGCGCGTACCCGGACGGCAACACGTCGCAGCAGTACGCCGCCCAGATCAAGCGCGAACTCGACCTGCGCAAGAAGATCGCCACGGATCAGAAAATCACGCTGGAGTAAGCGTCGCCAGCCTCGCATGGATTGTGGCTGCCCCGCCGCCTGAACTTTGTATCTACAACTTTCCCTAGGCGGGCCGCCGCGAACCCCGGTACAGTACTGAGGAAGTCATTTTTCCCATGGTCCGCGTCTGCCGACGCGGACACTACCTGCGAGGATGAAGATGCTGAAGAAGACCGTACCGACCCTGATCGTTGCCGCGCTGGCAGCCTTGGGCACCGTGCAACTGGCACACGCGCAGAAGAACTACACGGACGGCGGCGACCTCTACAGTGGCAGCCACACCAAGAAAGCCAGCCCGCATTCCAACGCAGCCAAGTCCGGCAAATTCGATCCGTACACCGACGGCGCCAAGAAGTCGACGCGCTCGGACCTGGCCCCTGGCAAGAAGGTCGATCCGTACACGGACGGCGCAAAGGTTGGCAAGGTGGATCCGAATACGGATGGCGCCAAGTCCGGCAAGTTCGACACGTACACCGACGGTGCCAAGGCTGGCAAGGCCGATCCCTATACCGACGGCGCCAAGAAGCAGTAAGCAGCCCCGTCTGACGGCACCGCAGCCCGCGTATCCCGCGGGCTGTTTTGTTTTGTACTCGATACATTTCCCCCGAAAGAACATCACGATGTGATGCTCGCACTGCACGGCACGCCGCGCGATACGGCGCTGACGGCGCCTAGTTCAAAAGGATGATTAGGACATACCCGATCTGTCACGCAAATGTCCTGACATTACTGTTAGTGTCTCGCCTTATCAGAAGCGACCCGCCCGTGTTGAGAGGCAGGCGCCTGTGCCGCCCGGGCCGGCCAAGCACCGGCAAGAGAAATACCTCAGGCGGCAAAATCCTTTTTTGGGAGACCTGAGCGATGCAGTCCACAGCACACGAAGTCAATGAACCTGTAGTGCTCGCCCTTGTCGACGCCGTTACCGCGTGGCAAGGCGCCCTTGAACAGACCCTGTCCGTATCGGGCCTGACCTATCCGAAATGGCTGTTGTTGCGCGCAATCCGCCAGGATGTATTCCGGCGCGGAAAGCCGTGCGAGACAGCCATCTTCCTGGATGTGCCGCATACCGAGCGATTGCTGCGCGAATTGAGCGATGCCGGCTGGCTCGAATTTGCCGCCGACGGCACGCCGCGCCTTGCCGCTACCGCGGTATCGCGCATGGAACGTGCCGCGCAGGCCGTCAAGGCATTGCACTCGGTGTCGGTCGGCCATCTGAGCAGCGGGGAGCGCTCCGCGCTCTCCAGCCTGCTCAATCGCATGACTGGCACGCTGCGAGACCACGCCGAACGCCACAGCCGCCACGCGGCGTGGGAGCGTTCCGAGTTATCCGTAGTCGTCCCGCCCGACGTCAGCCGCGCCGCGCGGCAGGCCATCGCCGCGTAGACTTCCCCGCTTCCGCCGACATGACGCCCCGCACCACGGGGCGTCGTCGTTTTGTCACCCGGGACCGGCAAATCTTTCCTACAGTGTGAGCATGCACCGGCACTCGCCGAGGAGACACCATGCCCCCGGAAAACGAAGAAAAAGTCGCGCAGATGCTGGAGGATCTGGTTGCATTCGCCCGCGAGCGATTGCCCGGCGCGACATTCGATGTAGTCGAACCGTTCCTGCGGCATTACTACGATCTGGCGGATGCCGAAGACCTGCTGGCGCGCAACGTCGCGGACCTCTACGGCGCCGTGATGGCGCACTGGCAGACCGCGCAGAAGTTCGTTCCCGGCACCGCGCGATTGCGCGTCTACAACCCCAACCTCGAAGAGCACGGCTGGCACTCGGACCATACGATCATCGAGATCGTCAACGACGACATGCCGTTTCTGGTCGATTCCGTGACGATGGAAATCAACCGGCTCGGGCTGACGCTTCATTCCGCCATTCATCCGGTGTTCCGCGTCTGCCGCAATGCAAGCGGCGGCATCGACAGCATCGGCCTGGGCGGCAGCGAAACCAGCACGGCCACATGCCGGCTGGAATCGTTTATCCATTTCGAGGTCGACCGCACCGGCGAGGCCGCGCGGCTTGACGCGCTGCGCACCGGCATCGCCCGCATCCTGGGCGATGTACGCGCCGCCGTGGAAGACTGGCCCCGCATGCAGCAGATCGCGCGCGACACCATCGCCAGCATGGCGCAGGCGCCGGACGCATCCGCGCCGGATGCGGTCGAGGCGCGCGCATTCCTGGAATGGCTGCTCGACGACCATTTCTCCTTCCTGGGCCAGCGCGACTACGAACTGGTCCCGCGCGACGGCCAGTATTTCCTGCGCGGCGTGCCGGGCTCCGGGTCGGGCATTCTGCGCGAAGCGCTGCGCGAACCCGGCGAGGATGACCTGACGCCGCTCCCCCTTGCCGCCAAGGCCATCATCGAAGGCGCATCGCCCATCTTCCTGACCAAGGCCAATTCGCGTGCCACCGTGCACCGGCCCGGCTACCTCGACTACATCGGCGTGAAGCTGCTGGATGCCAACGGCAAGCTGTTCGGCGAACGGCGATTCGTGGGCCTCTACACCTCGACGGCCTACATGGTCAGCACCAGCGAGATCCCGCTGCTGCGGCGCAAGTGCGCCAACATCCTGGCGCGCGCGGGGTTCCTGACCAAGGGCCACCTGTACAAGTCGCTCGTGACGATCCTCGAACAGTATCCTCGCGATGACCTGTTCCAGGCCGATGAAGACGACCTGTTCGACATCACGCTTGGCATCCTGCGCCTGCAGGAACACCAGCGTACGCGCCTGTTCGTGCGGCGCGACCGCTTCGACCGCTTCATCTCGTGCCTGGTATTCGTGCCGCGCGACAAGTACAACACCGACCTGCGCCAGCGCATCCAGAAACTGATGATGCAGGCCTTCAACGGCACCGGCTGCGAGTTCACGCCACTGCTGTCGGAGTCGCCACTTGCCCGCATCCAGATCACCGTGCGCGGCGAGCCAGGCACGATGCCGGAAGTCGATACGCGCGAACTCGAGGCCCGCATCGTGCAGGCCACGCGCCGCTGGCAGGACGACCTGGCCGAGGCGTTGCACGACACGCGCGGCGAGGAACAGGGCAACCGGCTGTTGCGCCGCTATGGCGATTCGTTCCCGGCCGGGTATCTTGAAGACTATGCCGCCCGCACGGCGGTGCGCGACATCGAACTGATGGAGCTGGCCCGCCAGCACCCGAGCGGCCTGGCGATGAACCTCTACCGGCCCATCGAGGCCGCGTCGGGCGCATTCCGCTTCAAGGTGTTTCGCGCGGGAGAACCCATCGCGCTGTCGCTGAGCCTGCCGATGCTCGAACACCTTGGCGTGCGTGTGGACGAGGAGCGTCCGTACCTGATCGAACCCGACGCCGGCGCGCCGGTCTGGATCCACGACTTCGGGCTGGAGATCGTCGCCGACCAGGACGGCCAGCGGCCCGACGTCGATATCGAACGCATCAAGCCGCTGTTCGAGGACGCCTTTGCGCGCGCCTGGAACGGCGAGATCGAGAATGACGACTTCAACCGCCTGGTGCTGCGCGCCAGCCTGGCCGCGCGCGACGTGACCATTCTGCGCGCCTACGCCAAGTACCTGCGCCAGGTCGGCTCGACGTTCAGCAACGCCTATATCGAGCGCGCACTGACCGCCAACCCGACCATCGCCTCGATGCTGGTGTCGCTGTTCGTGTCGCGCTTCGACCCGGCCACGGCCACACCCGGCACCACCGGCTGCGCACCCGACGACACACGTTGCCAGCGCGTGCTGGCCGACATCGAGGCCGCGCTGGACCAGGTCCCCAATCTCGACGAGGACCGTATCCTGCGGCTGTTCCTGAACGTCATCAACGCCACGGTCCGGACCAACTATTTCTACCGCGACGCCGAGGGCCAGCCGCGCCCCTATGTCTCGTTCAAGTTCAACCCGGCGCTGGTACAGGGCTTGCCCGAGCCGCGGCCGATGTTCGAGATCTGGGTCTATTCGCCACGCGTGGAAGGCGTGCACCTGCGCGGCGGCCGCGTGGCGCGGGGCGGCCTGCGCTGGTCGGACCGGCGCGAGGATTTCCGCACCGAGGTGCTGGGCCTGATGAAGGCGCAGATGGTCAAGAACACGGTCATCGTGCCAGTGGGCTCCAAGGGCGGCTTCGTGGTCAAGCGCCCGCCGCCCGCCACCGACCGCGACGCCTTCCTGGCGGAGGGCATCGCCTGCTACCAGACCTTCCTGTGCGGGCTGCTGGACCTGACCGACAACCTCGTCGCCGGCGAAGTGATACCGCCGCCGGAGATCGTCCGGCATGACGAATCCGACCCCTACCTGGTCGTGGCGGCCGACAAGGGCACGGCCACGTTCTCCGACTACGCCAACGCCATCTCGGCCGACTACCGCTTCTGGCTCGGCGATGCCTTCGCCTCGGGCGGCTCGGTCGGATACGACCACAAGAAAATGGGCATCACCGCGCGTGGCGCGTGGGAAAGCGTCAAGCGCCATTTCCGCGAGATGGGCATCGACATTCAGACCACGCCATTCAGCGTGGTAGGCGTCGGCGACATGTCGGGTGACGTGTTCGGCAACGGCATGCTGCTGTCGCCCCATATCCGGCTGGTGGCCGCTTTCGACCATCGCCATGTCTTCCTGGACCCCGATCCCGACTGCGCGAAGAGCCTGGCCGAGCGCACGCGGATATTCGCCCTGCCCCGTTCGAGCTGGGCCGACTACGACACCTCGCTGATCTCGGCAGGCGGCGGCATCTATCCGCGCACGGCCAAGACCATCGCACTGACGCCGCAGGTGCAGGCGGTACTCGGCATCACGGCGGCATCGTTGTCGCCGGCGGAGCTGATTCACGCGATCCTGATGGCGCCCGTGGACCTGCTCTACAACGGCGGCATCGGCACCTACGTCAAGTCCAGCGCGGAAACTCACCAGCAGGTTGGCGACCGCGCCAACGATGCCGTGCGCGTGAACGGCTCCGAACTGCGTTGCAAGGTGGTGGGCGAAGGCGGCAACCTGGGCTTCACACAGCTCGGACGGATCGAATTCGCACGCAATGGCGGACGGATCTACACGGACGCCATCGACAACTCGGCGGGGGTGGACTGCTCCGACCACGAGGTCAACATCAAGATCCTGCTGGGCATCGTGGTGGCTGATGGCGAGATGACCATGAAGCAACGCAACAAGTTGCTTGCGGAGATGACGGACGAGGTCGGGCTGCTGGTGCTGCAGGACAACTACTACCAGACCCAGGCGCTGTCCGTGGCCGGGCGCGAGGCGCCGACGCTGGTGGATCCCGAGGCGCGCCTGATCCGCTGGCTCGAGCGCGCGGGCCGGCTCAACCGTCCGCTGGAGTTCCTGCCGGCCGAGGAAGAGATTGCCGAGCGCAAGGCATTGGGCGCAGGGCTGACATCGCCCGAACGCGCCGTGCTGCTGGCCTACAGCAAGATGTGGCTGTACGACGAACTGCTGGCCTCCGACGTGCCCGAAGACCCGCTCGTCAACGGCTTGCTGGCCGACTACTTCCCGCAGCCGCTGCGCCAGCGCCATGCGGAGACGATGCAGCGCCACCCGCTGCGGCGCGAGATCCTGGCCACGCACCTGACCAACATGCTCGTCAACCGCATCGGCGCCACGTTCGTCCATCACCTCATGGAAGAGACCGACGGGCGCCCCGCGGATATCGTGCGGGCGTGCCTGCTGGCGCGCGATGTCTTCGGACTGACCGCGCTGTGGGAACGCATCGATGCGCTCGACAACCGGGTCGAGGACGCGGTGCAGGCGCGCATGTTCGGCGCGCTGGGCCGCCTGCTGGAACGGGCCACCCTCTGGTTCGTGCGCTATCTGCGCGGGGGCGGCAAGGTGGAGCCGGGTGCGACGCGCTTCGTGGAGGCCGCGCAGTGGCTCACGCCGCAGTTGTCCACGCTGCTCCCGCCCGACGCCGCACAGGCGATGGCCGAGCGCGCCATGACCCTGAATGAAGCCGGCGTCGACGAGGACCTGGCCCTGCGCGTGGCCGCCAGCGATATCGCCGCGGCGGCGCTCGACATCGCCGAAGTGGCGGCCATATGCGACCGCAGCCTGGCCGCCGTGGCCGGGGTCTACTTCGCCCTCGACACGGAACTCAACTTCGGGTGGCTGCGCGAGCGCGCGTTCTCCTTGCCAGCCGATACGCACTGGGACCTGCTGGCGCGCACCACGACGCTGGAAGACCTGGGCCGCCTGAAACGCGCGTTGACAACAAGCGTATTGGGCCAGTCGCGCGACATGGACGACGCCCAGGCGCTGATCGAGGGCTGGCGTGGCAGCCGTCAGGTAGCCCTGGACCGCTACGCGCAGATGCTGACCGACCAGCGCGCTTCAGGCGCCTCGGGCGCTGCCGGGCTGTCGATGCTGTCGGTCGCGGTGCGTGAAATCGGGCTGCTGGAACGCGGCTAGAGACGACGGGCCGGAGGAAATCGCGCCGCGTCAGGCGCGATTTCCTCCGCCCGCTTCGTCACCGTCCTCTTCGTCGATGACGTCATCGTCGTCCATATCGCGCAGCGGCTCCATGTCGTCGGTAGCGCTGCCGAAATCGTCGCTGCCATCGCCGCGTGCGCGGAATTCCAGGCCAAGCCGCAAGAAGAGATCGAACGCGTCGGACAGCAAGTGCTTCTGGCGTGGCAAAAGGCTCGCGTACGGCATGTCATAGATCGACTGGTGCGCCCCGCGCGCGCCCTTGAGGCCGCGGTCACGTGCGATGTCGGACATCAACGCCGCAAAGCCGGAGAGATCCTGTGCCGCCAGCGCGGCATTGAGCACGCGCGCGATGACTTGCGGCGATGCACCCGCCCATCCAATGACTTCGGCATTGGAGGCGGAATCGTGGGATAGATCGCTAATGTCCATCATTGTCTTAACGGTCCCGCCTCGGCTGGCTTGAGCCAACGTGTGTATCGCAATCCACGTCGCCCCCCTTGCGTGGGGATCAGGGCCGTCGGCCGTTGGGGCGCTCGGTATCCGCGCCGGGTTGATCGCGAAGGGGCTGCTTGTATTCGACGCTGCCGTCGCTCTTGTTACTGGCCATCAGCCGGTTGCGCGCACCGCACAGCGGACAGCGAAAGAGGGGCCCTTGCCCTTCGTTCTTGATCGTTACCTCGCCGTGCGCCCATTGCGCACCGCAGGATTGGTTCTGGCAGACAAACATCGTGGACTCCGAAAGACGCGGCGAATCGTATCACGCGTGCCTGCGACATCGCATCGCACGAGCCCATCCGGCGGCCCCTACCTTGGCGGGATGGCACGCATCACGCCCCACTGCATCGCACGCCGACGCGTGACGAGCGCTACGTGCCGGCCTCGGCCGGGTCCTTCGGCCGCGCCCCCATGCGCCACATGTTGGGCGGCTCGCCAAGCTCTGTGCTCTGGTACATCCACGCGCCGCAACCCGTGCAGCGCCAGCGGCTGTCGACCTTGCAGCGATTGGGCTTGAGTCCGATGCCAGACGCGGCAAGATCTTCATGAGGCGGCACACTCGCCGGCTCGCCCACCAGCAGGTGACAAAGGTCACAGGCTTGCATCACAGTCTCCTGTCATCGTCCTTCACGATTGACCGGCTTCGTCAGCCATTGCTCTGCACCCAGTGCCGCGCCCAGGCACCGGCGGCCATGCGCGCCTCGGCCGGCGTGGGATAGGTTGCGGGCGGCCCTCCGGCCTCCTGCACCACCGCGCCGGCTTCCCAGATGTCGCACCATGCCTTGTACCGATCCGCACCCAGGGCCTGCCAGAACAGGTGAACGACAAAGCCCCGGTACTCGAACATATCCGCGCCGGATTCCGGCCCAGACTCCGACACCAACGTCGACGCCGGGGGCGCGGACTGCGCCACGGCCGACGCCCGGTCGGGCGTTCTTTCGGATATTCCATCTGGCATTCGGTCGGGCATGCGATCGCGCCCGGGTTGGACCTCTCCGCCATCCTGTTCCGACGGTCGCGCGCGGCCCGCGCAAGCGAACACAGCGCACAGGCAAGCCGCCACGGCGCCCGTCAGCACGCCGACGGCAAACCAGCACGCGGTTCGTTCCCACTGCCTGTCATGTTGGCTGTCAAGTTGCCCCATCGCGATCCCCCTTGCAGCGACGCTCTCCGATAACAAGACGCGCCGGATGATCGGAGGTTCCTGGTTCAGGTTATACCAAAGCGACGTGGACGCCAGCCCGGCGCCGCCTGGATGCCCGCCTCCCAAGACATTGCCGGTGTCGCGGCAAATGAGAATCCGGAACCTTCATCGACCGCGCGACGTGGCTATACTGTATATTCATACAGTGCTCGACCGGCCTCCAGACGACTGCCCGCTGTCCGGCATTGACGTCGAATTGACGCCGAGAATCGCCACCGCCATCCCGTTCGCCACGCCGCCACATCGCCGCCACCTATCCGCCATGACCGCCTACCTGCCCGCCTCGATCCTGCTGGAAGCCCACTACTTTGGCGATGACGCCGAAATGCTGCGCCTGCCCTGCGCCAGCGTCACCGTGCAAGGCGGTGCAATCGTCGTGGATGGCGTGGAAATCCGGCATCTGCGCGCGCTGCGCTGGACACCGGACTATCTGTCCTTCGACGCCGGAGGCGACCGTCATCGCTACCCGGTCAGCCGCCCTGCCGTGGTTGGGCCACAGGCGGCGCGCTTCGCGTTGTTGTGAGGGAGGGGGTGAAGAGATTCCATCAGCCCGGCATCGGGTCTGACCAGCCATTGCGGCCAGCGCGATGCTAGCGGGACGGCCCTGCCAGCAGCGC
The DNA here is from genome assembly GCF_056400065.1 of Cupriavidus sp. 01L415. Lineage (NCBI taxonomy): Bacteria > Pseudomonadati > Pseudomonadota > Betaproteobacteria > Burkholderiales > Burkholderiaceae > Cupriavidus > Cupriavidus sp. 01L415. The sequence goes on from NZ_JBFTSP010000001.1 coordinate 767,126, forward strand.
CAGCAAATCCCTGATCTGCGCGGCGCTGCCATCCATCGCCTGTTGCTCGATCGTGCGGTACAGGCGGATGACGGCTTCACCCTCAGGTGTCAGCACGCTACCACCGCCATGCTGCCCGCCCTGATCTGAGGACACGGCCGGCACACGCATGGACTGGTTGATCTCCTGCAGCAGTACCCAGGCTCGGCGATAGGACATTTCCAGGCTTTTGGCGGCCCGCGAGATCGATCCGTGGTCGCGGATCGCTTCCAGCAGCGCGACCTTGCCCGGGCCGATGGCGATGGTGTCTCCCAGCATTACGCGCATGCGGAAGGCCACCGTCGGATCGCCGGTCGCGGCGTCTGCGGTAGCGGAGGCAGGTTTTATTTTTCTGGTGGTCGGCATGCGCGGGAGTCTACCTGATGACCTTGCGCGCGTGAGGTGCACGCCACGCCAAAGCGTTATATCCGATGGTATATTTCGGTGTCGCATTCCAGTGAGGAACGCATGCACCAACTGCCATTTCGCCTGGCGCACCCCGGTCTCCTGGGGGCCTCGGGCGCCACCACCACGTTCGCCAGCCCGGACTGCTGCACGCCCGACGCCGCGTCGCGCGCAGCGCCGGCCCGTCGCCGCCTGCCGCTTTCCGGGTTCGACACGCGCTACCACTGCTCGCTGATCGGCACCTGTATGACCACCAGCGAACTTCGCAAGCTGGTGGCAAAGTTCGTCGCGATAGATCGACAGGCCGGCGATCTCGATATTCACCACGAAGCGGTCACACTGGCCACTGCCGGCGGTGACGGGTGCAAGGCATTGCAGAAGGCGCTCGATGATCGGCACGCGCTGGCAATCCGCCGCTTTGCCGCCGCCAAAAGCGCCGAAGCTGTCCAGGCGATGTGGCAGCAGGAGCTGGAATCGGACGATATTCCCGGCAACTACTGGGCAACGATGACGCATCCGGCATCCACCGTCGCCTTGCGGCAGGCCGCGTTTGGCGACGTGCACATGCTGTCGCATCTGGTGGGCGCCGCCAACCGGGCCGATATCCAGCGGCTGGTGGCACTCGAGGCGGAGAACGCGGCGTTGCGTGACAAGATCGACGCGCAGCAGCTTCGGCTCCAACAGGCCAGTGTGGACAAGGCAGCGGCCCTGCGCGATGCGGCCAGGGACATCGCCGCACTGCGGCAACGCGTGGCCCAGCTGGAGCCATCGCACGGCGACGAAACGACACATGACATCGACGCGCTCCGTGCCGTGCTGGCGGAGCGCGACGAGGCATTCGCGCTGCAAGCGGACCGCCTGGACGCAGCCGAGCAGCGCGCCCAGACTGCGCAGGCCCTTGCGGAGCAGCGTGACAAGGCGCTCGAAACCGCTATGGTGCAACTGGCCGCCCTGCGTGCCGAAGCGGCCGCCATGGAGGCCGCGCTCTCCGCCGCCTGGGAGGATAACAGCGCCATGCAGCAACCGGCTGCACTGCGCCTGTCTGGCCAGCGCATCGTCTACGTTGGTGGCCGCCCCGGCCCCACACGCAGGCTCAAGACCCTGGTGGAAACCGCCGGCGGCACCTTCGACGCGCACGATGGCGGCATCGAAGACCGCAAGGGCCTGCTGGCAGCGATGGTGGCGCGCGCCAATATGGTCGTATTTCCGGTGGATTGCATCGATCACGACTCGATGCACACGCTCAAGCGCGTCTGCGAACAGCACGGCGTGCGCTATCACCCGGTCCGGACCGCCAGCGTAGCGAGCTTCGTGGAACTGGCGGCGAGGCTGGCATGACGCGCACGGCATGGACAGACGCGCCAGACACCGCGGTGAATTTCTCGGTCAGTCTGGTTATCGACGGCGCACTGCCGTCGTGTGGCCGGCTTGACCGCGACACCCTGCTGAAGCTGGCCGACGTCAGCGCGGGACCGGCCACGATTCAGTGCTTTTCCGGGCGGCATATCCGCGACGTCGGCCAGTTTCGCGGCGTGCCGCTCACACGGCTGCTCGACATGGCCGGCATGCAATCGCTCCCGCGCTCCCAGTGCAAGCAGTTCGTGATTGCCGCCCAGGCCGGCGACGGCTACGCCTGCCTGTTCACATGGCACGAGTTGTACAACTCGCCGATCGGCGCGGGCGTGCTCATCCTCGTGGAACAGGACGGCGAGATCCTGCCCCTCGCCGCCGGCGGACTGCAGTTGATTTCGCTACACGACACCCGCCTGGGCCCGCGCCAGGCGATTGCGCTCAACCGGATTTCGGTGACGCGCTGGCAGCGCGCCTGATCGTCAGGCGTCGACTGCGACGAGCACGCTCGATGCCTTGAACAACGCGGCGGCGGCCTTGCCCACCGCCAGCCCCAGCCGGTCGGCGCTGCTGTTGGTGATGATGGCCGCCACGGCCAGGCCGGCGTCGTCGGCAATCGTCACATCGGTATTGACGGCACCCTTCTTGATCTCGGTGACCTTGCCTTGCACGAAGTTGCGGGCAGACACCTTGCTGGCATCAGCATCGATCATCACGATGACGGAAGTCGCCTTGACCATCGCCACGGCCTTCTTGCCCGGTTTCAGGCCAAGGCGGGCCGTGCTGTCGCTGGTGACCGTCGCCACGATCTGCTGACCGCCGGCCAGCTTGATGACGACCTCGTCGTTGACCGCACCTGCGATGACGCCGGCGACTTCGCCCGAGAACTGGTTGCGCGCGCTGGTTTGCATGGTGTTTCCTCCGTCTGCGTTGTTGGATGCGATTGGGATGCGACGCGTCAGAGTGTGCCCCACGCAACGGGTTGTGGATAGCCTGCCATCCGACTGGGTTGCATCCTGTTGCGCATCACCGTCCACATCGCGTGACTTGCACTCGCCATCGACGATTCGGATACGACGCGACTCACCCCATCGACTTGGGCAGTCCGGCCACGCGCAGTTCGAAACACAGGGTGGTTCCACTGCCGCCCTCCACCAGCCGCACCTGACTATGGTTGAGCTGCAGCATGCGCTGCACGATCAGCAATCCCAGTCCGCCCCCGCGATGGGCGCCGCCTGACGGGAACGGCCGCTGGAAGATCGACTCGCGCAATGCCGGCGGAATGCCGGGCCCGTTGTCGCTGACGGTCACCGCCACCTTGCCGTCGCGATAGGCCAGGTCGACTTCGACCACACCCTCCGCGGGCGTGTGCCGGATTGCGTTATCCAGCAGGTTGGTCAGCACGCGCTCGATCATGCCGAGGTCAGCCGTCACGGCCGGCAACGCCGGCGGCAACCCCGCGCGCAATTGCAGGTGCTTGGCCTGCGCCGGCAGCGCGAATTTCTCGAGCACATCCTGCGTCAGGTCCACGATCGAGAAGGCCTCCGGCGCCGCCTGCACCATGCCGTGCTCCAGTCGCGCCAGTTCGAACAGCGACTGTGCCAGCCCGCCCACCTTGACGCTTTGCGCCAGCGCGATGGCCAGGTAGCGCTGACGCTCCTCGGGCCCGAGCTTGTCGGCCTTCAGCGACAGCGTCTCCAGGTACCCGTGCAGCGAAGCCAGTGGCGTACGCAGATCATGCGAGATATTGGCCACCATCTCGCGGCGCTCCTGATCCTGCTGCTTCAATGTGCGCCACTGCGCCTCGATGCGATCCGCCATCTGCCGGAAGGCGGCCTCCAGCGCGGCAATTTCGTCGCGCGGCGCCGGCGCCGCAGGCACCATCGCGGGCTGCGGGACGTCGCCGGAATTGAACTGACGCATCGCCTGCGTCAGCCGCCGCAGCGGCCGCGTAATCAACGCAAACGCGACCAAGCCGGCCACCAGACCCAGCGCCGCGACGAGCGCCATCGACCACAACGTGGTCCGCATAACGGAACTCTCCGTTGCCTGCGCGGCCAGCCTGTCGTGGGTCTCCCCCATCAGCACGACATAGATATAGCCGCCCTGCCGCAGCGGCGCCGCGCTGAAGACCTTGCGCGCCGATGCGCTGCGCGGGTCGTCGCCGAGGATGGGCAGCGCGCCACCATCGATCAACCGCTTCACCGGTGCCAGGTCCACGCGGTCACGAATCAGATGGCCGCTCGGCGCGTCGTGCCCGCGAATGCGGCCCGTATCGTCGAGCAGATAGACCTCCACGCTCGGGTTCAGCACCATCAACTGCCCGAACAACTGGCGCAGTGCCTCGGGCTCGATCGCGCTCTGGTCCGCCACCAGCGCGTTCCGGCCGATGTACGCCGCCAGCCCGCGCGACAGACCCTGGACGACCTCTTTCTCATGCATCGCATTGGCGCGCACCTGCAACCAGGCGGACGCGCCGCAGCAGGCCAGCAGCAACGCGACGAAGACGGCGGACAGCCGCTGGGTCAGCGACAGATTCACGATGGCTCTCCCGCTCCGCCCGCGCCGGCTGCCTCGGGTTCGGCCACGAATCGATAGCCGCGCCGCCAGACCGTCAGGATGCGCTGCGGCTGCGCCGGGTCCGCCTCGATCTTGGTCCGCAGGCGGTTGATATGCGTGTTCACCGTATGCTCGTAACCTTCATGCTGATAGCCCCAAACCGCGTTGAGCAAGTCCATCCGCGAAAACACCTTGCCGGGATGGCGCGCGAAAAAATACAGCAGATCGAACTCGCGGGGCGTCAGGTCGAGCCGCTTGCCGTCGACTGTGGCTTCTCGCGCAAGGGGATCGATCGTCAGCCCGCCGAGCTCGAGGCTGCCGGCATCGGCGCGCACATCTTTGGCCATCGCCTCCACGCGCCGCAGCAGCGCCTTGACGCGCGCCACCAGTTCCAGCACGGAGAACGGCTTGGCCAGGTAGTCATCGGCCCCGAGTTCCAGGCCGAGGATGCGATGCACCTCGCTCGAACGCGCGCTGGTGATGATGATCGGCGTGTAGCGGGTCATCGCCCGGGCACGCCGGCAAATCTCCAGGCCATCCACGCCGGGGAGCATCAGGTCCAGCACCAGTGCATCCCAGCCGCCCTGCTCCAGCAGCCGCAAGCCTTCGGCACCGTCGGCGCTATGCACGACCTCGTAGCGCTCGTCGCGCAGATGCATGGCCAGCACGGTGGCAATGCCGATGTCGTCCTCGACGAGCAGAATGCGCTTGAGATGTTCCATGGGCGGGGGCGATGGGTGGGTCCGTGGCCGACAGCGGATAATCGCCGGCATCGGCCCTATTGTGCAGAAAACCGGCCTGGCGAGTTATCACGGATTGTTTAAGGTTTGGCGAGGACTCCGACACGGCCCCGCGCCTAGGATGCCGTCACGATCGGTTCAACCCCGCCTGGGAGTCCATCATGCGCATCAGCAGACGCTTTTTGTTGTCGGGTGGCACCCTGACTGCCACGCTCGCCGCCGTGGGCGGCTGGCGTGCGTTGGTCGGTGGCGCCGCCAATGCCGGCGAGACCCGCAAGGCCGCGGAACGCTTCGAGGTCACCCTGAGCGACGACGCGTGGCGCCAGAAGCTGTCCCCCGCCCAGTACGCCGTGCTGCGCAATGAGGCCACGGAGCGGCCCTTCAGCAGCCCGCTCAACAACGAGCACCGCACCGGTGTCTTTGCGTGCGCCGGCTGCCAGCTTGACCTGTTTTCCTCGAAGACCAAGTTCGATAGCGGCACCGGCTGGCCGAGTTTCTGGGCGCCGCTGGAGCACGCCGTGGGCACCACCGAGGACCGTACTTTCGGCATGCTGCGCACCGAGGTCCATTGCCGGCGCTGCGGCGGCCATCTTGGTCACGTCTTCGACGACGGCCCCAAGCCGACCGGCCTGCGCTATTGCATGAACGGCGTGGCCATGACTTTCCGCCCCACCGCCGCCTGACTCCACTCCTGACGCACACCGAACCATGCTGCTTCTCGTCCTCGCCTATCTCGGCGGCGCGCTCACCATCCTGAGCCCCTGCATCCTGCCCGTGCTCCCGTTCGTCTTCGCCCGCGCCGACCAGCCGTTCGCGCGCAGCGGCCTGCCGCTGCTGGCCGGCATGGGCCTCACCTTCGCGCTGGTGGCCACGCTGGCGGCCGTGGGTGGCGGCTGGGTGGCGCAGGCCAACCAGTACGGCCGCTGGCTCGCCATCGCGCTGCTGGCCGTCTTCGGACTGACCCTGCTGCTGCCGAAGTTTGCGGAGCGACTGATGCGTCCACTGGTCAACGCCGGTAGCCGCCTTTCCAACTTTGCCCAATCCGATGGCCGCGCGGCCAGCCCGGGATCGTCGTTCCTGCTCGGCATCGCCACCGGCCTGCTCTGGGCGCCCTGCGCGGGGCCGATTCTCGGCCTCGTGCTGACCGGTGCGGCGCTGCAAGGCGCCAATCTGCACACCACCCTGCTGCTGGTGGCTTACGCTGCCGGCGCGGCGACGTCGCTCGCGGTGGCCCTGCTGATCGGCGGACGCGTGTTCGCAGCCATGAAGCGTTCGCTCGACGCCGGCGAATGGATTCGCCGCGGAATCGGCGCCGCCATGCTCGTTGGCGTGGTGGCGATCGGCCTGGGTCTCGATACCGGTGTGCTGGCGCGTGTGTCGACGATTGCCACGGGTGGGCTGGAACAGCATCTCGTCGACAAGCTGGCCGATAACAAACCCGCCGGGAGCCAGGGCGGCGCGATGATGAGCGCCAATCCGCAAGGCACGAATCCGGTGGCGATGTCGGGCACAGCGCCTGCCGCCGATGGTGGCGCGATGATGATGCGCGCCGCCGGAGGGCAAGCCGCGGCACTGCCGGTCGAGGGCCAGTTCCCGGGGCTCGACGGTGCGGTCGAATGGCTGAACTCGCCGCCCCTCACCGCCGAGGGCCTGCGCGGCAAGGTCGTGCTGATCGACTTCTGGACCTACTCCTGCATCAACTGCCTGCGCGCGCTGCCGTACGTGAAGGCGTGGGCTGACAAGTACAAGGATCAGGGGCTCGTCGTCATCGGCGTGCACGCGCCGGAATTCGCGTTCGAGCGCAATATCGACAACGTGAAGAAGGCGACGCGCGACCTGGGCGTGACCTACCCGGTGGCCATCGACAACAACTTTGCGATCTGGCGCGCCTTCGGCAACCAGTACTGGCCCGCACACTACTTCATCGATGCTCAGGGCCGCATCCGCTTTCATCATTTCGGCGAAGGCGAATATGCCCACTCCGAAGCCGTGATCCGCCAACTGCTGGCCGAAGCCGGCCACGCCGACGTGGCCAGGGTGGCCACGACCATGACTGTCGCGCCGGACAGCAAGGCCGGCAATGGGGTGGAAATGGCGGCGGATAACGACGCGATGCAATCGCCGGAGACTTACATCGGCTACGAGCGCGCGGAGAACTTCGGCTCCCCCGGCGGCGCGGCGCACGACCGTCCGAAGGACTACACGGCGCCCGCAAAGCCCGATCTGAACCAATGGGGCCTTGCCGGCAACTGGCACGTCGGCGCGGAACACGCGACGCTGGGCCACGCGAACGGCCGCATCGTCTACCGCTTCCACGCACGCGATCTGCACCTCGTGCTCGGCCCCGGCCAGGACGGCAAGCCGGTGCGCTTCCGCGTGACGATCGACGGCGCGGCACCGGGCGCGTCCCACGGCACCGATACCACGCCGGATGGCGCCGGCAAGGTCACGGCCCAGCGGCTCTATCAGCTGGTGCGGCAAGACGGCGACATCCGCGACCGCACCTTTGCGATTGAATTTCTCGATCCCGGCGTGGAGGCCTATGCCTTCACGTTCGGCTAACCCCTTCGATAATCAAGGAAGCTCATCATGAACGCGATTGCAGCACTGCAGCGCTGGACGCGCCCCACCACGCTCAAATTCATGGGCCTGGCCATGCTGGTGGCGGTTGCCGCCGTGTGGGAGCGCCCCGCGCTGTCCGCCGAGGAAGCCGTACGCATCCCCGCTCCCACGCAGGACGAAAAATCCGGCGACGCACACACCGCCACGGCCGTATTCGCCGGGGGCTGCTTCTGGGGCGTCCAGGGCGTCTTCCAGCATATTCGCGGCGTGACGCGCGTCACGTCGGGCTATGCCGGTGGCGCGGCCAGCACGGCCCAGTACGAGAAAGTCGGCTCGGGCACCACGGGCCACGCGGAATCCGTCGAGGTCCGCTACGACCCGACGCAGATCAGCTACGGCAAGTTGCTGCAAGTCTTCTTCTCCGTGGCGCATAACCCCACCCAGCTCAACTATCAGGGCCCGGACCACGGCACGCAGTATCGGTCGGCGATCTTCCCCGTCACGCCGGCACAGCGCAAGATCGCCGAGGCCTATATCGCCCAGCTTGGCGCGGCCAAGTCATTCCGCGCGCCCATCGTGACACGCGTGGAAGACTACAAGGGCTTCTATCCGGCGGAGGCCTATCACCAGGACTTCCTGACGAAGAATCCGAACTATCCGTACATCGTGATCAACGATCTTCCCAAGATCGGCAACCTGAAGCAGGTCTTCCCCGACCTCTATCGCAACGACCCGGTGCTGCTGACCAAATCCGGTACCTGACATGGCGACGCGGGATTCCGCGCCATGCGAGAATCCCGCAGTGCCCCGCGTGGGGCGCGTCATTTCCGTCACGGACCTGATCATGTTCCAGCTTTCCGACGATGCGTCGTTCCGCTCCAAGGCCGATCACTACGCCGAACTCGTCACACAGGCGCGTGCGCTGCTGGCCGATGAACGCGACCGCATCGCCAACGCCGCCAACTTCTCGGCACTGCTCTACCACTCGCTATCCGACCTGAACTGGGCGGGCTTCTACTTCTACGATGGCACCGAGCTGGTGGTGGGACCCTTCCAGGGCAAGCCAGCCTGCGTGAGGATTCCGATTGGCAAGGGTGTGTGCGGCACGGCAGCGCAAACGCGCGAGACGCAGGTGGTGCCCGACGTGCACGCGTTCCCGGGCCATATCGCCTGCGACGCGGCGTCGCGCTCGGAGATCGTCGTGCCGCTGTTTGCCTCCAATGGATCGCTGATCGGCGTGTGGGATGTGGACAGCCCTGTCCCCGGCAGGTTTGACGAGGAGGATGCACGGGGCATGGAGGCGCTGTGCCGGGCGTTTGTGGAGCTCAGTTGAGGGGTGCGGCCGCCTGGCTGTGGCACGACCGGTTAGTCGGCAAGCGGGACGCCGAACACGCCCTGCTGCAGATCGCGTTCGAAATCGCGTAGCCAGGTGTCGCTGCCGTCCAGCGCGTAGTGCTGAAGATCGCCGCCGGTGATGCGGGTAACGGTCAGATTGCGGCCAGCCTTGTCGGGCCGATCATCCCAGTCGACCTCGAAATCGTCGTGCACGAACCCGTGCCGCAGACAGGCTTTTTCGAAGCCTTCGCGCGCGGCGTCGGGGAGATCGTCGAAGCGATATTGCCTCGCCATGTTCAGCTCCCCAGCACCCCGAAGAACTCGGCTACACCTGAAGCCAGCTCCAGGATATCGACGCCGGCTTCAATGGAATCCGCGGTATCGCCGATGACATTTATCGTCCGCTCTCGCGCGGATTGCTGCGGCGCCTGCGAGATGTCTGCCAGAGATTGCACGTCAAAGCCAGGATTGGTTGTCGACATGGCGGCTCTTCGATATGGAGTCGCGACATCGTAGCATGGCAGATCGCCCTTTGATCGATGCCATGGCAGGCTGGGGATACCCCCCGCCAATCGACCCGGCCGCCCTCATTGACTGGCCAGATCATGGCGACGGGCAACGGCTTGGCGCGGCGCCATGTTCTGCTCTAGCACTGCCCTTTCTTGGCCTTGCCGGGCGGGCAGAAAGACTCGTTGCCGTATTGATCGACACGACAGTTGCCCTTCTTGGCCTGCCCGGGCGGGCAACCCGGGCCGCCTGCCGGCTCGTCGTAGGGATAGGGGGCGACAACACAGCCGCTTAGCAAAGTTGCGCATGCGGCGATGATTGCAAGGAAGGCTTTCAACGATTTCTCCTGATTGGTGAATCTTGTGACGAGAGGATACTGCGCGGCCGAGCGAGTAACTGTAACCATTGGTCAGAAGCATCAAGCCTCAGACAACCAGTTCTGAATCCGGGGTCGGCCTGCGCTCCAGCAACGCCGCCAGCTTGCGCAGTGCCAGCGACAACTGCGCGCGGTCATCGACGCCGCCGAGCGAGATGCGGATGGCGTTCGGCGGATTGGGCCCGTCATGGAACGCATCGGAAGGCGTGACCCGCAGATCCTCCGCCAGCGCTGCCCGGGTGAGCTGATGCGTGGACCAGTGGGCAGGCAGGCGGTGCCATACGTGGATAGCGCTCGGCGGCAGTTGCCCGATCCCGCTCAGCCATCGGTTGGCAAGCTCGCATCGCGCCAATGCCTCGGTGCGGATGCCATCGAGCAGCGCCATCGCCGAACCGTCCTGAATCCATTGCGTGGCCAGCGCCGCCGTCATGGGCGCGGCCATCAGCGCAAAGGCGCGCAGCGCCGCAAGCAGGTCGTCGCCGCGCGTGCCCTCGGGCAACACGACATAGGCAGTGCGAAGGCCGGGGCTGAGGGTCTTTGACAGCGTCGATACGTAGTAGGTGCGCGCCGGGGCGAAACAAGCCAGCGGTGGCGGCGCCGATGGGGTCAGCAGCCAGTACGGATCATCCTCCAGCAAAGTGATATGGCGCTGCCCGGCAACCCGCGCGAGTTCCTCCCGGCGCGACGCCGGCATGGTATGCGTGGTGGGGTTCTGGGCGGTCGGGTTCAGGTAGGCCAGCGTCGCGCCGTCGGCGCTGGCAGCCTCCAGCGCCTCAGGCAGCATCCCGTCCGCGTCGCACGCCGCGACAACGACGCGCCGCCCGAGCCGGGCCGCCGCCGCGCGAATGCCGGGATAGGCCAGCGGCTCGGTGACGATGGCATCGCCGGGCCGGGTCCGGATCAGAATCACGGCGGCCAGTGCCGCCTGCGCGCCCGGACAGGCCACAAGGCGCGAGGTGTCGACGTGCCCTAATACCTGCTCCAGCCAGAGCGCGCCGGCAGCCCGGTCGGAAGCGCTGCCGCCACCCAGTTGGTAGGTCATCAGCAGGTGCGGGTCGCTGCGCAGCAAGACCTGCGACAACCCGCGCCGCAGCAGGTCCTGGAAGTCCAGGCCCGTGGGCGGCGGCGGAACGTTCATGCTCATGTCGACCACCCTGGCCAGCTCGGCCCGGGGCGCGGCGATAAAGGTGCCGAGCGCGCCCCGGGCCTCGATCAGCTGACGCCGCTTGGCCTCGGTATAGGCGCGCGTCACGGTCGTGAGATCCACGCCAAGCGCAGTCGCGAGACTGCGCTGCGGCGGCACGCGATCTCCCGCAACGAGACGCCCCTCGCCGATGGCCCGCTCGATGAAATCCACAATCTGCAGATAGCGGGCACCGCCACGAGTGATCCGCAAATCCCATTTCGCATTGGCCTCGCCGCCTTGCATGGCTTTCATGGGAAAAAAGTCCTCGATGTATGGGTTTTGTCTTCTATTAGCATGCCAGACATCATCACGGGAATCCATACAACGATTCACGCCGGAATGCCGGCTGACGCACTTTGGCAAACCCGCCAATGCGGCAGGTGGAAGCTGGCAAATGGCAGGTGGCAGGCGCCGGGCGGCAAGGATCGACGGATACCTCAGTGATGCGTAACCAAGGTGTCCGAAATGCTCAAACCAACCGCCGGGCCGGCAGACAAGAATCCACATGGCCCGCTCCCCCGCTTGTCCCCCGGAAAATCACCGCGCCTCGTCTCGCTGCTCGTGGCCACTCTCGGCAGCGTGCTGCTGAGCGGCTGCAACCTGGAGCTGCTCTCGCCGAAAGGCAGCGTGGGTGAACAGGAGAAATGGCTGATCCTGGTCGCCCTGTTCATCATGCTGATGGTCGTCATCCCGGTGATCGTCCTGACGCTGTGGTTCGCATGGCGCTACCGCGAGACCAATACGCGCGCCACCTACGCCCCCAAGTGGTCACACTCCACCAAGATCGAAGTCGTGGTCTGGGGCATCCCCTGCGTGATCGTGGCCTGCCTGGCGCTGCTGATCTGGGAGTCGACGCACAAGCTCGATCCCTATCGGCCGCTCGCGTCGCAGGTCAAGCCGATCGAGGTCGACGTGGTCGCGCTGAACTGGAAATGGTTGTTCATCTATCCGGAGTACGGCGTTGCATCGCTGAACCAGCTCGCCATTCCAGTCGGCACGCCGATCAACTTCAGGCTGACCTCGGAATCGATGATGAACTCGTTCTTCATTCCGCAACTGGGCAGCATGGTCTACACCATGGCCGGGATGCAGACACGCCTGCACCTGATCGCCGACACGCCGGGCGTCTATCTCGGGCAGTCGGCCGCCTACAGTGGCCCGGGCTTCTCGGACATGCATTTCAAGACGCTGGCCACCTCGCGCGAGGAATTCGATGCCTGGATCCGCACCGCTCGTGCTTCGTCCCAGGCGCTCGACCTGAAAACCTACCGCGCGCTGGAACAGCCCAGCAGCAAGGACCCGGTCACGCTCTACGGCTCGGTCGCGCCGAAGCTGTTCGACCAGGTCGCCGACAAATACATGATGGCCAACGACCAGATCTGCCGCGCAGACGCCCTCGAATCTCTGCAGGCCTTCCAGCGCGTCCCGTCCGCGCCCCTGGGCCGCATGGAGCAATAACATGCTTGGAAAACTCAACCTGGACGCCATCCCCTTCCATGAGCCGATCATCATGGGGACCCTGGCCGCCGTGATCGTGCTGGGCATGGCGATGCTGGGCGCCATTACCTACTTCGGCAAATGGAAGCCGCTGTGGAACGACTGGATCTGCTCCGTCGACCACAAGAAGGTCGGCGTGATGTACATCATCCTGGCGCTGGTGATGCTGCTGCGCGGCTTTGCCGACGCCATCATGATGCGCGCCCAGCAGGCGCTCGCCTACGGCGATGCCGCGGGCTACCTGCCGCCGCATCACTACGACCAGATCTTCACSGCTCACGGCGTGATCATGATCTTCTTCGTGGCGACCCCGCTGGTGCTCGGGCTGATGAACGTGATCGTGCCACTGCAGATCGGCGCGCGCGACGTCGCCTTTCCGTTCGTCAATTCGCTGAGCTTCTGGATGTCGGCGATGGGCGCGGTGCTGCTCATGATGTCGATGTTCGTGGGCGACTTCGCGGCCACCGGCTGGGTCGCGTACCCGCCGCTGTCCGAGCTGGGCTACAGCCCGACACCGGGCGTCGACTACTACATCTGGTCACTGCAGATATCCGGGCTCGGCACCACGCTGACGGGCATCAACTTCATCGTGACGATCCTGCGCATGCGCGCACCGGGCCTGAACCTGATGAAGATGCCAGTCTTCACCTGGACCGCACTGATCACCAACATCCTGATCGTCGCGATCTTCCCGGTCTTGACGGCCACGCTCGCCCTGCTCACCGCCGACCGCTACCTCGGCATGCACTTCTTCACCAATGAGCTTGGCGGCAACGCGATGATGTACGTGAACCTGATCTGGATCTGGGGGCATCCGGAGGTCTACGTGCTGATCCTGCCGGCGTTCGGCGCCTTCTCCGAGATCATCGCCACCTTCTCGCGCAAGCCGCTGTTCGGCTACAAGTCGATGGTGTACGCCACCTCCTCGATCGGCGTGTTGTCGTTCTTCGTCTGGCTGCACCACTTCTTCACCATGGGCTCGGGGGCGAACGTCAATGCCTTCTTCGGCATCATGACCTCGATCATCTCGGTTCCCACCGGCGTGAAGCTGTTCAACTGGCTGTTCACGATGTACCGGGGCCGGATCCGCTTCCATACCTCGACCATGTGGACCATCGGCTTCATGGTGACGTTCGCGGTGGGCGGCATGACCGGCGTGCTGCTGGCAATTCCGGGGGCCGACTTCGTCCTGCACAACAGCCTGTTCCTCGTCGCGCATTTCCATAACGTGATCATCGGCGGCGTGCTCTTCGGCTGCCTGGCCGGCATCAGCTTCTGGTTCCCCAAGGTATTCGGCTTCAAGCTCAACGAGTTCTGGGGCAAGGTGTCATTCTGGTGCTGGCTGGTTGGCTTCTTCCTCGCCTTCATGCCGCTCTACGTGCTCGGCTTCAAGGGCATGACACGCCGGATGAACCATTACGCCAATGTCGACTGGCACCCCTACCTCGTGGTGGCGCTGGTCGGTGCCTTCGTCATCGGGGCCGGCATCCTGGCCATGGTGGTGCAGTTTGCCGTCAGCATCCGCGACCGCAAGGCGAACCAGGACCTGACTGGCGATCCGTGGGACGCCCGCAGCCTGGAGTGGTCGACGGCCTCGCCCGCACCGTTCTACAACTTTGCCCATGTGCCGCACATCACGTCGCTCGAGCAGCACTGGGACGACAAGGAAGCCGGGCGAGCATGGCGACAGCCGGCTCACTACGAAGACATCCACATGCCACGCAATACCTCGGCAGGCTTCCTCATTTCCGTGTTCGGGCTGGTGCTGTGCTTCGCGCTGGTCTGGCACATGTGGCTGGTCGCCGTCGCCGGGCTGATCGGCGCCATCGCGACCTTCGTCGTGCGCAGCTATGACCGCGACGTGGATTACTACGTGCCCGCCGCCGAAGTCGAACGGATCGAACGCGCGCGCTACGCACAACTGCAGGAAGCTGCCTGAAACCATGAACCCGACGCTTTCCCCTGCCCTGCATCGTACCGGGGCCGACTCCACGCACGACACGACCCACGACGCCGCGCAGCACCATCACGACGCCGGATCCCACACCCCGCTGGGATTCTGGCTCTACCTGATGAGCGACTGCCTGATCTTCGCGGTGCTGTTCGCCACCTTCGGCGTACTGTCCGGCAACACGGCGGGTGCCCCCGGCGGGCGACAACTATTCGAGCTGCGGTTCGTGTTCGCCGAGACCATGGTGCTGCTGCTCAGCAGCTACACCTTCGGCCTGGCCATGCTCCGGCAGGACGCCGATGCCGCGCCGCGGATGATCCGCTGGCTGCTGGTCACGTTCGGGCTCGGCGCGCTGTTCATTGGCATGGAAGTCTACGAGTTCGCCCACTTGCTGCATGAAGGTGCGGGCCCTGGCGTCAGCGCCTACCTGTCGGCCTTCTTCACGCTGGTCGGCACGCACGGGCTCCACGTCACGGCAGGCCTGCTGTGGCTCGCCGTGATGATCCACCAGATCCGGCATTTCGGGCTGGACGACATCGTGCGCCGGCGCCTCGCCTGCCTGAGCCTGTTCTGGCATTTCCTGGACCTGGTCTGGATCTGCGTCTTCACCTTTGTCTACCTGCGGGAGTTCGCATGAAGCCATCCCATCTTCACGCCGTGCACGCCAACGAGTCGGCCGCGCATGGCAGCGTACGCAGCTACACCATCGGCCTGCTGCTGTCGGTGGCGCTCACCGTCGCGTCCTTCGCGACCGTGATGGCGGGAACGCTGTCGACGCATGTCGCGATCGCGCTGGTCGTTGGCCTCTGCGTCGCGCAACTGCTGGTGCAGCTCGTGTACTTCCTGCATCTTGGCACCGGCCCCGGCCAGCGTGGCAACACCGCCATCTTTGCCTGCACCGGCCTGCTGATCGTCATCGTCGTGGCCGGATCCCTGTGGGTGATGCACAACGCCGACCTCAACATGATGCCGACCGACATGTCCATCGAACGGGCACGGGCAAAAGACTAGCGCCGCGTGCGCAAGGAGTGCTACCACCATGTACGTCTATGACGCCATCGACCAGGTCCTCATCGACGAACGCGTCGTGCAGTTCGCGGACCAGACGCGCCGCTTTCTGGACGGCGCGCTCTCTGAAGATGAGTTTCGCGTACTGCGCCTGCAGAACGGCCTGTACATCCAGCGCCATGCGCCCATGCTGCGGGTGGCGATTCCTTACGGCATGCTGGCGTCCCGGCAGTTGCGCAAGCTCGCGCAGATCGCGCGCCGCTGGGATCGTGGTTACGGGCATTTCAGCACGCGCCAGAACCTGCAGTTCAACTGGCCAAGGCTGGAGGATGCTCCCGCCATCCTCGCGGAGCTGGCCACGGTGCAGATGCACGCCATCCAGACCAGCGGCAACTGCATCCGCAATACCACCACGGACCACTTTGCCGGCATCGCGCCCGATGAACTGGTGAATCCGCTGGTGTGGTGCGAGATCGTCAGGCAATGGTCGATGCTGCATCCCGAGTTCGCGTTCCTGCCGCGCAAGTTCAAGATCGCCATCAGCGGCGCGGTGACGGACCGGGCCGCGGTCGGCGTCCATGACATCGGGCTGCAGGCCGTGGAACAGGACGGGCAGACCGGCTTCAAGGTCTGGGTCGGTGGCGGCATGGGCCGCACGCCGATGGTCGGCAAGCTGATCCATCCCTTCGTGCCGTGGCAGGACCTGCTCACGTACCTGCAGGCGACGCTGCGTGTCTACAACCTGCACGGCCGTCGCGACAACAAGTACAAGGCGCGCATCAAGATCCTGGTGAAAGACCTGACCCCGGAGGTATTTCGCGCCCAGGTGGACGAGCAGTGGCAACGGATCCGTGGCGGGCCTGACACCGTCAGCGAAGCCTTCGTCGCCTCCATCGCGGCGCGCTTCACGATCCCGCCCTATGACCCCGCTGCCGCGGAAGCGCCGGATGACTCCGCCGAACTGGCCAGGACCAACCCCGCCTTCCGTCGCTGGCTGAAAAGCAACGTGCATCCACACCGAATGCCCGGCTACGCGGCCGTCACGGCGTCGCTCAAGGCCACCGGCCAGGCGCCGGGCGACATGACGGCCGAACAGATGGAGACGATGGCCGACCTCGCCGAGCGTCACGGCTTTGGCGAACTGCGCGTATCGCACGAGCAGAACCTGATCCTTGCCGACGTCCGCCGCAGCGGCCTGCACGCCTTGTGGCAGGAACTGGACGCTGCCGGGCTGGCCACGCCCAACGTGGGCATGATCACCAACATCATCGCCTGCCCCGGCGGCGACTTCTGCTCGCTGGCCAATGCCGTCTCGATTCCCCTCGCACAGGCCATCCAGGAGCGCTTCGACGACCTCGACCATGTGCACGACATCGGCGAACTGGACCTGAACATCTCGGGCTGCATCAACTCGTGCGGGCATCACCATGTCGGCCACATTGGCATCCTCGGCGTCGACAAGGCCGGGCAGGCCTGGTACCAGATCACCATCGGAGGCCGGCAGAACGGCGCCGACGGCCAGGGCCGCCCAGATGGCGGAGCGGCAGGCGGAGCGGCCATCGGTCGCATCATCGGGCCCTCCTTCGCCCAGGAGCAGGTGCCGGATGTGGTCGAGCGCCTGATCGAAACCTATCTCTCGCATCGCGACAGCGAAGCCGAGCGCTTCGTCGACGTGGTCGGCCGCATTGGCATCGAGCCATTCCAACGCGCCGTGTACCCGGACGCCAATACCGGCGCGCGGCGCTCGCGCCAGGAGACGGAAAATGCCTGAGCACGACCATCCCGCGAGCCAAGTCCGGCCCAACGTGATCCGTGACGGGCGCCTGATCGCGGATAGCTGGCTTTGGCCAACCGGGGACGCACGCGACGCGGACGCTGCGTGTCCGCCCGATGCGCCCGGCTACGTGGTAACGCCGGAGAACTGGGTTGCCTGCCGCGACCAGTACCGGGTTCGGCGGCATCCGGTTGCAATCTGCCTGTCGCCGGATGCCGAGCCGCAGTGCTTGCTCGCGCCCGGTGCCACGGTCATCGATCCGGCCGGCATCGCGATGATTGCCATCGACTTCCCGGTGTACACCGATGGCCGCGGCTATTCCATCGCGCAACTTCTCCGACACCAGTTGGGCTGGACCGGTGAACTGCGCGCCGTGGGCGATGTGATGATCGACACCGTGCACTACCTGGCGCGTTGCGGCTTCAATAGCTTTGCGATCAAGCCTGGGCACGACCCGGAAGCGGCGCTGCTTGCCCTGGCGACGTTCTCGTCGTCATACCAGCGTAGCTATGGCCCCGCGAGCCGATAGCGCCGTCCGGCGGCGTTGTCACCATGACCACCCGTGAAGACAGCCAGCCTTCAGGCTGCTTATGAGCGATGTACTGCCAAGCCATCCCGTCCCACTCCCCGCCTGACGACCTGTGGTCTGCCATTGCAGACCTGTCCAGCGCGCAACTGCATACGATTGTCGATATCGCGCTCGTCTCACCGAACGCGCCGACAGATCTTGCTTCATTCAGCGATCGGATTCTGCGCGTCTTTGGAAACGTCGCGGGGTTCGATTCCACGCCGCCATCGAAATCCCTCCTGCAAGCCCTCTGGGACAAGTATCGGCTTGGCCGTCCGCTATAACCCCGAGGAGGTCGCAGCGTCCGCGATCTGCCCCGGGGGCGTTGCGCCACGCTCGAGCAAGGCAAGTGCAAGCTACACGAAGCGTTCGGTCGACCACCATGAGCACGGGTCATGTGCCCGCGGCTTACTTGCGCGATTGCATTTGCGCGCCAATGCTTGTTCCTGTGTCACCTTGCCGGAGGAACAATCATGGACACAGGAAGCGAACTGCAAGCCACCGTGGATGCCCTAGTACAAGCGGGCAAGGGCCTGTTGGCCGCAGATGAGAGCGGGCCGACGATCGCCAAGCGGTTCGAGCGCATCGGTGTGGAATCGAGCGAGGAAAACCGCCGGGTGTGGCGCAACCTGCTCCTGTCCACACCGGGTCTTGGTGAATTCATCAGCGGCGTGATCCTCTACGAGGAAACGCTGGGCCAGCGCGCCGACGATGGCACGCCGTTGCCAGAACTGGCTGCACGCCTTGGCATCGTGCCCGGCATCAAGGTGGACAAGGGCAAGCTCGCGCTCGCCCACGCGCCGGGAGATGAGGTTACGGAGGGTCTTGACGGGCTGGCCAGGCGGCTTGCCGGCTATCGCCAGCAGGGTGCGCGCTTTGCCAAGTGGCGCGCGGTGTACAACGTGTCGGACACGCTGCCTGGACGGCTTGCGATCCAGGCCAATGCGGAGGCGCTGGCTCGCTATGCCGCCATCTGCCAGGAGACGGGCGTAGTACCCATTGTCGAGCCCGAGGTACTAATGGATGGCGCGCACTCCATGGCACGTTGCGCCGAGGTTACCGAGGCCGTGTTGCACGAAGTCTTTCACGCTTTGCACCGGCACGCAGTGGTGCTCGAACACATGCTGCTGAAACCCAGCATGGTGCTTCCCGGCAAGGAAGCCGGGCACGCCCCGCCAGCCGAGGTTGCCATGCAGACCGTGCAGGTACTCAAGCGCACGGTGCCGGCGGCTGTGCCGGGCATATTCTTCCTGTCCGGCGGCCAATCGCCGACTGAGGCCACCGCCAACCTCGATGCCATGAACCGGCTCGCCCCTCTGCCCTGGCGGCTGTCCTTCTCCTACGGCCGCGCCTTGCAGGAACCTCCCCTGCACGCCTGGCACGGCGAGGCCGCCAACACGGCGCAAGCGCAACGGGCGCTGCTGCAGCGCTCACGGCTGAATGGCATGGCCTGCCTGGGGCAATATGAAGCGGCGATGGAGAAGGCGGGGGGCGGAATTGGGCCCTGACGGATGCTAGTGACAGCGGATCGAGGGTTGTATCAAGCAGCGTGGGAGGTCTGTATTCGGCCCCAATGTGAGAAGAATCGACTTGTTTTGGAGCCCGTTGGCCGAGCAGGTAGCAACGCTGATGAGAGGCCGGGGCCTGACCTCGGCCCAAAGGCCTCTGAGCGCGATTGGGAATAAAGCGCTATCCAGCGAACTGGAGATCCAATTCTGCTGACAGTGTGACTGAGGCTCCGAAACAGCGACAGACATTCGTAAAGTGCTGATAGGGACTGTCGAGCGCCGGTATGGTAGATTGCAGCCCGCACGCACTCAAGGGGCCTCGTCTGCCACCTGATATGCAGCCATGCCATCTCGATAAATGGCAGCCAGACAGCCGAAAACGGCACCCGCGCCACCAAAAAACACAGAATGCTTTTCAATTCCGCGATATTTATATTCGCCTTTCTTCCGATTACCCTGGCTGGATATTACGCACTGTTATATTTTTCACACAGGGAACTCACGCTTGCCTGGCTGACCTTGTGTTCGTTGGCGTTCTATGGGTGGTGGAACCCCGCACACCTCTGGCTAATCACCATATCCATTGCGTTTAATTACGCAACCGGACGACTCATCAGTCGCCCGGGAAGATTCAGGCGAGCGGGATTGATGGTTGGAATTATTACCAACCTGGCGGCGCTCGGGTATTACAAATACTATGATTTCTTCATCGGCACGCTGAATTCCGCCCTTGCCACGGATTTCAATTTTCAGCACATTGTCCTCCCGCTTGCCATCTCATTTTTCACGTTTACGCAAATCGCCTTCCTGGTCGACTCGTATCGTGGCGAGGCAAACGAGTACAATTTCCTGCACTACTGCCTGTTTGTCACCTTCTTTACACACCTGATTGCTGGGCCAATCGTTCACCACAAAGAGCTTTTGCCGCAATTCCTACGAGATGAAAAACTGCGCTTCCACACTGAGCAGTTCGCGATCGGAATAACCATTTTCATTTTTGGGCTGTTTAAGAAAATTATTCTTTCCGACAGCCTTAGCTCGAGCGTTTCTCACGTTTATGGCTCGACCGGGGTGGATGGAGCAGCAAATCCAGACTTCATCCATGCATGGATAAGCACGCTATCCTATACGTTGCAGTTATATTTCGATTTTTCCGGATATTCAGACATGGCAATTGGCCTGTCACTGCTGTTTGGCGTGAAGCTCCCTATCAACTTCAACTCGCCGTATAAATCACGCAGCATTATTGAATTCTGGCATCGCTGGCATATTACCCTGTCCAACTTTCTGCGAGACTACCTGTACATAGCACTTGGGGGCAATCGGAAAGGCCCCGTTCGCCGTTACCTGAACCTCTGGGTGACCATGCTGCTGGGAGGCGCATGGCACGGAGCAAGCGTTAATTTCATAGTCTGGGGCGGGCTTCACGGGGCTTATCTCGTCTGCAACCATGCATGGCGTGCCCTGTGTCATGGCGTAATCGACCTCGAACCACCAAAGCTTATCCGGCCGCTGATTACCGCGTCGGCCGTTGGGCTCACCTTCCTGGCAACCGTGTTTGCCTGGGTTTTCTTTAGAGCAGACACATTGCACTCCGCAACAACCATCGCGTCCGCAATGCTTGGGAAAAACGGCTTCTCTATCGCACCAGTTTCCGCTGATTTTGCGGCAATTAGTGGCGCACTCAAACAAGTCGTCCTTGAAATAGAAAAAATCCAGAATCTAAATTGGCTCCAGAAGGCCATTAGCTTTACTCTGTCCGCCCAAAAAATCGACTTCGGCACCGTCGGGACACTTGCGACTCTTGCGACGCTCTTGCTCGTGGTCTGGTTTCTCCCAAACACCTCCGAGGTCTTCAGGAAACACGAGCCTGCTCTTGGACTAGATAGAAGTAATGTCAAGGTGCGATGGGGATTCGCTCTGACACCACAAGCAGGTCTTGCCATCGGCATCGTCGCCATGTTCACGCTATCGCGCCTGTTCTCGGGCACTCCCTCCGAGTTCATGTACTTCAACTTCTGATTGATTGATGCGCAAAGCCAGTTCTTATCTGACAGCCATGCTATGCGGTTGCCTCATAGCGTTGGTCGCATGGTGTGCTCTGTTCTATAGCCAATTGGGGCTGCCCACGACTCACAGCTATTGGACTAGCGCACTGGTTACTCAAAAGCTCGCCGCAGCCCGGAATGCGAGTGGCAACAAGATTGTAGTCATTGCCGGATCCAGCGGGAATTTCAACGTCGATGCCGAACTCATGTCCAGGAAACTGGGTATATCAACAGTCAATCTTGGTACACACGCAATTCTGCCGTTGGAGTACATGCTCGATCATGCGAGGCCAATACTGCATCGCGGAGATACAGTAATACTTGCACTCGAGTATCTTTATTTCGCGAGTGATGAACGCCTCAGTGAGGCGTATCTCGATTACCTCATCTCCCGGGACCCCGAATATTTTCGCAGCCGAGGCCTCCGGGAAAAGGTCGAAATAATTGGTCACGTCTCGCTGAAACGCCTGCTGACTGCCAAGAAGGAATCCTGGCAACCTCGCGAGAGCCCGTATCCCTTCAACGTTTATACCGATTTCTTTTACTCGCCGTTCGGTGACACGCACGCGAACAACCTGGTTTTCCTCAATGAAACCATGAGGAACGGCCGCGCAGGCGCACTAGTCGAGCATCGAATCCCAACTATTTCCCATAAGCAAAATAATTGGTCCTTATTAGCCGATTTCGTGGCGTGGTGCAAAACTCAAGGCGTCAAAGTCATGGCTGTTCCACCGGCCACAATGAAATTTGATGTTTACCAAGACCCAAAATTTCGTAAGGGAATTGAAGCCGTTCGGAGACTGTACAGCGACAGGGGTGTTCTCTTTATTGGCGACCCATACGACGCGATGTTGGAACGCGATTTGTTCTTCGATACCAACTATCACGCCAATCAACTGGGCAAGCGTAAGTACACAGAACTACTTCTTCACTGGCTTGACGGCGAATTGCCACCTATGCGGACGGATGGCAAGTTTCAAGACACATCGGTTGATAGCCCTGTCGACGAAGTGCTGCGCCACTTTAATGGTTGGATGCCAATTGCTGGCTTGAGAACATTCGAGGGCCCATACCCTGAACGCCAATTGAATGCGGTGGCATGGGGATCTCCACAACTGCGCTTGCAGGTGGACACGGATCGGGACGACCAGAGACTTTTGACACTGGATGCCGCGCCCATTTCAAATGGACAGCCGTTGCACATACTCGTAAATGATCGAGAAATCTATGCTGGTCATCTGGCAAATGCTGATGAGTTCAGGAGAATTGCGGTAGTGCTACCGCTCAAGAGTGGACACAACACGATTACGATTCGAACCAGTTCCGCGTCAACGAGCGAGACAGGTATAAGCGCCTTGTTCAGAGAACTATTGCTATCGCCAAGCCCCGCGAAGGAAACCGACCGTCGAGCCGAACTGCCCCAGAGCCGAGCCTCGTGAGCGGCCGGACATCCAGCCACCTGCTGCGAAGAGCACATCTGTCACAAAATGCCCGTCAGAGGTACGGTGAGCCCGCGAGTCAAGCACAACGAGTTTGTAGCCGCCGAACCCTACACCGAGCTCCAAGATCGTCACGATGTTCTGGTGAGATCGCTTGATGGCCGAGTCATGGTGAAGGAGTTACATTTCGTCTGCGGTATCGTGAAGCAATTGGCCTGGCGGCCAGATTAGTTCACAGGAGACGCACTCATGTTTCTCACGCGACTCGTTGCTTACAGCATCGCCGCGTCTGTACTGGCTGGATGTGCGGTTGGACGCGGAACAGTCGATTTGACGGCGCCACACGCTGCAAACCCTTCAACCGGCAAATACGTACGCATCGAACCGGTCCTGGACAAGCGCACCTTTACTTTCGCGCCGCCAAGTGCGGACATGGCGTCGTTGGATCCTGGCGAAGATACGAGCGATGCATCCAAGGCGCGCGCGATCGGACGTAAGCGGAACTCGTTTGGAAAAGCGCTTGGAGACGTGGTCCTCCCCGAAGGAAAGACGGTGTCTGGATTGGTTGAGAGTGCCTTGGCTGCGGGCTTCCAGCAAGCTGGCTACGTCGTGGTAACAAATGGGGATCCAAACTTCGACGGCGCTGCTCCGGTGAGTGCGCAGATCATTGATTTCTGGGCGTGGTTCCAACCTGGCTTCTGGTCCGTCACCACAAACCACAAGGCCGAGGTCCAGCTAGCTGGCGATGTCGGCGGGCTTCATGGTTCCCGAACTATCAAGACACGCGTCAGCGAATCCAAGCAGGTCGTAACGTCCGGAGACTGGCGGGAGATCGTGGAGAAGGGACTAGCGGGAATATCGGAGCAGACCAAACAGATTCTCGGCAACTGACCACCCCAACAAGTCCGGCGTGAACCGAAGATTCCAGTGAGACCGGAAACGACAAAGCCCGCGTAACCAATTGATTACGCGGGCTTTTATTTGGTCGGGGCGAGAGGATTTGAACCTCCGACCACCTGCACCCCATGCAGGTACGCTACCAGGCTGCGCTACGCCCCGAAGCAAAAGATTATAACAGAGACATTTCGTCGATGGCTAGTGATTCACCGGCAATTTATCCGTGCCGGGCGATCTCCTTCAACTGCGCCAACAGATGTTGAACTTCCACAATTTCATTGCGCAGCGCGTTCAGATCTACCGAGAGAACCGGCGCCTGTGTCATCGCTTCGGCCGGTTCGTCCGCCACGTCCTGGGGCAATGCACCCATGCCGTGGTGGCGTCCTTCGTCGAGTCGATTGCGCGCGCCGTTGATCGTGAAGCCCTGCTCGTACAGCAGCTCGCGAATGCGTCGGATCAGCAGGACTTCGTGGTGCTGGTAGTACCGACGATTGCCACGACGCTTGACCGGCTTCAGTTGTGTGAACTCTTGTTCCCAGTAGCGCAGCACGTGCGGCTTGACGGCGCAAAGCTCGCTGACCTCACCAATGGTGAAGTAGCGTTTTGCGGGAATCGGCGGCAGCGCTACGCGCTCGCTGGATTTTTCCGTCATGCGATGGGAAGGCTGGTGTCAGGCCGTAAGGCATGACTCGGTTGGCGTGGCGTGCACGCGGCATTGCAGGATACAGACTGCAAGGGCCGCGAGCAATCCGCCAAACGGGTCAGCTGGAACAGGTGTGTTGGCGCAGCGACGGCGCGAATTTCTCGCGCCGGATCGCATCGGCAATCAGCCAGGTACGGCCAGCCCTGCGCGCTCTTCGACCAGGCCCTTGAGTTTCTGGCTGGCGTGGAACGTCACCACGCGGCGCGCGGTAATGGGGATGATTTCACCGGTCTTGGGGTTGCGCCCGGGCCGTTGCGGCTTGTCGCGCAACTGGAAATTGCCAAAGCCAGACAGCTTCACGCTGTCGCCCTGCTCCAGGGCTTCGCGAATCACGTCGAAAAATGCTTCGACCATGTCCTTCGATTCGCGCTTGTTCAGGCCAACCTGGTCGAACAGCATTTCTGCGAGTTCGGCCTTGGTCAGCGTCGGCACCTCGGTCGCGCGGGCTTCCGGCGATGCATCGTCGAGGGAGGCAGCGTGCCGGTCGCTCACCTCGCCCAGGTCTGCAGCATTCATGGAATTCGCGTCTCGATCATTCATTCTTGATCGCTCTTGGGAGTCTGTCTGGCGATCCGCCCGGGAGCTGTGCCCGGGCGCTCCAGATGTCAGCGATCTGCTCAACCGCGCAGGCGGGCATCAAATCCCGCCACCAGCGCATCGATCATGCAGCGCACCGCACCGTCGACTGTCTCGTCCTGGAGGGTCGCCCCAGTATCTTGCAAGGTCAGACGGAACGCAAGGCTTTTCTCATCCGCCCCGATCGCAGCCGAAGCTGCCTTGGGACGGAACTCGTCGAACAACACCAGGCTTTGCACGAAGTGGCCAAGCCCTGCCTTGTCCAGCGCGGCACGCATGGCGTCGATCAAGTCCTGCACGCGCACGGACTGCTTGACCACCACCGCCAGATCGCGCACGGCGGCCGGGAATTTGGAGATCTCCGCGTAGGTTGGCAAGCCGACCTCGCGCAGCGGATCCAGTTCGAGTTCAAATACGACTGGCGCATGGGTCAGCTCGTATTCCTGCAGCCAGCGCGGATGCAGCTCGCCCACCACGCCTACCGGCTTGCCGTCGACGATCACGCGGGCGGCACGGCCCGGATGCAGCGCGGGGTGCCCCACCGGCTCGAAGCGGGCGGTACGCGGATGAAACAGCGTTTCCACGTCTCCCTTGACGTCGAAGAAGTCCACCGGGCGCGTATCGATACCCCATTGCTCTTCGAACGCCGGGCCGTAGGCGATACCAGCGGCCATCATCGGCTGATGGTAGCCCGCCACGGTCAGGCCGCCGTCGGTCACGTTGGCATCACGGTGGAATACGCGGCCCACTTCAAACAGGCGCACGCGGGCAGCCTTGCGATTGAGGTTGTAACGAACCTTTTCCACCAGGCCGCCGATCAGCGTGGAACGCATGACGGCCAGCTGGCTGGCGATCGGGTTCAGCAGGCGGATCGGGTTGTCGTTCGCGGCGAAGTCACGCTCCCACTGCTCTTCCACGAAGGCGAAGTTGATCACCTCCTGGTAGTCGCGGGCGGCCAGCGCGTGGCGTACCGCGTGGGTCGAGCGGCGCGCCTCGTTGGTCGGGCGCATTTCGTTTTCGGCGATCGGGGGGCGCGCGGGAATACGCTCGAAACCGTAGATCCGGGCGACTTCTTCGATCAGGTCTTCCTCGATCTCGATGTCGAAACGGTAGCTCGGCGGCGTGACGTCAAACACCTCGCCTTCCGCACCCTCCGAACGGGTGAACGGCAGGTTCAGGCGCTGGAACACGTCGGCGATCTCGACCGGTGACAGTTCGATGCCCAGCACGCGCTCGGCGCGCGCCACGCGCAGGCTCACCGGCGTCCGTTGCGGCAGGTTGACGATCTGATCGTCCACGGGACCAGCCTGGCCACCGCAGATCTGGAGGATCAGCGCCGTAATGCGCTCGATATGCTCGACGGTCGTGGCGTAGTCCACGCCGCGCTCGAAGCGGTGCGCGGCATCGGTCGAGAAGTTATAGCGGCGGGCGCGGCCCTGGATGGCATTGGGCCACCAGAACGCGGCTTCCAGGTAGATGTTGGTAGTGTCCAGCGACACGGCTGTGCTGTCACCGCCCATGATGCCGGCCAGGCTCTCGATTTCCTTGTCGTCGGCGATCACGCCGACCTGCTCATCCACCTCTACTGTGTTGCCATTGAGCAGCTTGAGCTGTTCGCCCTTGCGGCCCCAGCGCACGTCCAGCCCGCCGTGGATCTTGTCCAGATCGAACACGTGGGACGGACGGCCCAGCTCCAGCATGACGAAGTTGGAAATGTCCACCAGCGCCGAGATGCTGCGCTGGCCCGAGCGCTCCAGGCGCTGCACCATCCAGGCTGGCGTGGCGGCGCGGGCGTTCACACCGCGGATGACTCGGCCCGAGAAACGGCCGCAGAGGTCCGGCGCCGAAATCTTCACCGGCAGCTTTTCCTGGAGCGTCACGGCCACGGGCGACATATCCGGCAGCGTCAGCGCGGCGCCAGTCAGCGCGGAGACTTCACGCGCCACGCCGTGGATCGACAGACAGTCCGCCTTGTTCGGCGTGAGCTTGATCGTGAAGACCTGGTCGTCAAGGTCCAGGTACTGGCGAATATCCTGCCCCACCGGTGCATCTTCCGGCAAGATCAGCAGGCCGCCGTGGTCTTCGGACAGCTTGAGCTCGCGAGCCGAGCACAGCATGCCGTAGCTGTCCACGCCACGCAGCTTGCCCACCTTAATTTCGAACGGCTGGCCGCCGTCTTCGGCGGGCGGTAACACAGCGCCCACCAGCGCGCACGGCACCAGGATGCCCGGCGCCACGTTCGGCGCGCCGCAGACGATCTGTAGCGTCTCGCCCGTGCCCGCATCCACCTGACATACGTTCAGGCGGTCGGCGTTGGGATGGCGTTCGGTGGCGATGACGCGTGCCACCACGATCTTGTTGAACGGCGGCGCAACCGGGCCGACCTCTTCGACTTCCAGCCCGGCCATGGTCAGGCGGTGCGACAGCACGTCGGTGGAGATCTTGTCAGGATTGGCGAACGTACGAAGCCAGGATTCCGAGAATTGCATGGCGCTTCTGATCCGGTAGGTATTCTGTTGTGTCTTCTGGGACGATGGGCAGTCTGGTCGCGATCAGGCGAACTGGCGCAGGAAGCGCACGTCGCCTTCGAAGAACAGACGCAGGTCGTTGATGCCATAGCGCAGCATCGTCAGGCGCTCCAGGCCGGAGCCGAACGCGAAGCCGATGTAGCGCTCGGGATCGAGGCCCATGTTGCGCAGCACGTTGGGGTGCACCTGGCCCGAGCCGGAAATCTCCAGCCACTTGCCGTTGCCGAAGGCCATGTCGATTTCGGCCGACGGCTCGGTGAACGGGAAGTACGACGGACGGAAGCGCACCTGGATGTCGTCACGCTCGAAGAACTTGCGCAGAAAATCGGTGTAGACGCCCTTCAGGTCCGCAAAGCTCACGTTGTCGCCAATCCACAGGCCTTCCACCTGGTTGAACATCGGCGAATGCGTGGCGTCGCTGTCTACGCGATAGGTACGGCCGGGGCAGATTACCTTGATCGGCGGCATCGGTTTGCCGGCGTATTTCTGCACATGCATGCGCGCGTAGCGGACCTGCATCGGGCTGGTGTGCGTACGCAGCAGCAGGAGCTTGTCGTCGGTATCGCGGCCATCCACGTAGAACGTGTCCTGCATCGAACGCGCCGGGTGGTTGTCTGGATTATTCAGGGCGGTGAAGTTCATCCAGTCGGTCTCGATCTCGGGGCCATCGGCCACATCGAAACCGATCGAGCCGAAGATCTGTTCCACGCGCTCCCAGGTCCGCATCACTGGATGCAGGCTGCCGCGCGCAACGGTACGGCCGGGCAGCGTCACGTCGATGGCCTCGGCGGCCAGTCGCGCGTTCATCAGCGCATCGGCAAGCGCCTGTCGGCGGGCCTGCAGTGCGGCTTCCACCTGCTGCTTGACCTGGTTGATCCGGGCGCCTTCGCTCTTGCGCGCCTCGGGGTCCAGCTTGCCGAGGCCCTTGAGCAGCTCGGTCAGCGCGCCGGTCTTGCCCAGGAAGCGGGCTTTCTCGTTTTCCAGCGTGGCGTTGTCGTTGGCAGCGGCGAAGGCGGCCTGTGCGTCGGCGACGATTTGATCCAAATCCAGGGACATGACGGCGATCGTGGAATGGTTGGCACGTGCGTGCGGTATTGCATCTCGGATGCCGTTTCGCATCGACAGCGATCGACACGGCATTCGAAATGAAAACGGGGCTCGGTGAGGAGCCCCGTTTCAGCAGACCTTGCGGTCGGTGCTTGCCCGGAAGCGCTATACGGCGCTTCCGCAGCCGGCATCAGGCAACGGTGGCTTTCACCTGGTTGACGATGGCGGCAAAGGCAGGCTTGTCATGGATGGCCATGTCCGACAGCACCTTGCGGTCGAGTTCGATCGAGGCCTTCTTCAGACCGTTCATGAACACGCTGTAGGTCATGCCATGCTCACGCGTAGCAGCGTTGATACGTGCAATCCAGAGAGCGCGGAACACGCGCTTCTTGTTGCGACGATCGCGGTACGCGTACTGACCAGCACGCATGACCGCCTGCTTGGCGATGCGATAGACATTATTGCGACGGCCGCGGTAACCCTTGGCAGCGTCGATAACCTTCTTGTGACGGGCCCGTGCAGTGACCCCACGTTTTACTCGAGGCATGTAATACTCCTTTCGTTATCGTTTGGGGTTATGCGTAGGGCATCATTGCGCGAACGGACTTCAGGTTCGTCTCATGGACGTCCTGGGTGCCGCGCAGGTGACGCTTGTTCTTGGTGGTCTTCTTGGTCAGGATGTGACGCTTGAAGGCCTGGCCGCGCTTGAACGAACCGTTCGGGCGCGCCGTAAAGCGCTTGGAAGCGCTTTTCTTGGTCTTCATCTTAGGCATGAAAAACTCCAGCTCTATGACATGCATGCAGGTGGACGGCTGACGCCGACGCTTGCAAGACCCGCATCCACTTGTTGTTGTACGCAGCCTGCAGGAGACCACGTACGGTTTCCGCACGAGACAACGCCGGGATGCAACTGGCACCCCGGCCGTCGCCCCGCGCAAGAATTACTTCTTCTTCTTGGGGGCCAGAACCATCACCATCTGGCGGCCTTCCATCTTCGGCATCTGCTCGACCTGACCCTGCTCTTCCAGATCTGCCTTCAGACGCTCCAGCATGCGCGCGCCGATTTCCTGGTGAGCCATCTCACGACCGCGAAACCGCAGCGTGATCTTGGTCTTGTCACCCTCTTCCAGGAAGCGTCTCAGGTTGCGCAGCTTGACGTTGTAGTCGCCATCATCCGTGCCAGGGCGGAACTTCACTTCCTTGACCTGGATGATCTTCTGCTTCAGCTTGGCCTCATGGGCGCGCTTGGCTTCCTCGTACTTGAACTTGCCGTAGTCCATGATGCGGGCCACGGGGGGAGTCGCGTTAGGGGCGATCTCCACCAGATCCAAGTCCTTATCCTCAGCCAGGCGAAGCGCGTCCATAAACTTGACGATGCCGAGCTGCTCGTTATCAACCCCTACCAGGCGCAGTTCGGGCGCGCTGATCTCCCGGTTGATACGGTGACCTTTGTCTGTAGCGATGTTCCGTTACCTCAAGAAGACAAAAAAACAAGCCGTGCTCGACACCTCAGGCTTTTTTGGTGACGTCATGTTGCAGACGCTCCATAAACGCGGAGACGGACATTACGCCCAGATCCACGTTGCCACGGGCACGCACGGCCACTTGATTGGCATCCCGTTCCTTGTCGCCCACTACCAGCAGGTAGGGAATCTTCTGAAGGGAATGCTCGCGGATTTTATACGTAATTTTCTCGTTACGCAAATCGGCCTTGGCCCTAAACCCTTGTTTTTGCAAGAGTTGCACGACGCTTTCGGCATATTCCGACTGAGATTCCGCAATATTCATCACGACGACCTGTTCCGGCGCCAACCAGGCGGGCAGCGCACCCGCATGGTTCTCCAGCAAGATGCCCAGGAATCGCTCGAACGAACCGAGGATTGCGCGGTGGAGCATCACCGGCCGCTTGCGGGCGTTGTCTTCGGAGACGTATTCCGCACCCAGGCGCTCCGGCAGCACCAGATCCAGCTGCAGCGTACCGCACTGCCAGGATCGGCCAATCGCGTCCTTGATGTGGTACTCGACCTTCGGACCGTAGAACGCGCCCTCGCCCGGCAACTCCTCCCATTCCACGCCGCAGGCGCGCAGGGCCAGACGCAGGCCATCTTCGGCATGATCCCAGACCTCGTTCGACCCGGCACGCTTCTCGGGGCGCAGCGACAACTTCACCGCCACATCCTTGAAGCCGAAGTCGTCGTAGATGGAGAAAGCCAGTTCATTAAACGCCTTGGCCTCCTCCACGATCTGCTCTTCCGTGCAGAAAATGTGCGCATCGTCCTGCACGAAGCCGCGTACACGCATCAGACCATGCAACGCGCCAGACGGCTCGTTGCGATGGCAGGCGCCGAACTCCGCAAACCGCAGCGGCAGGTCGCGGTAAGAACGCAGACCGTGATTGAAAATCTGGACATGCCCCGGGCAGTTCATCGGCTTGATCGCRTAGTCGCGCTTTTCCGACTCCGTGACRAACATGTTCTCCTTGTAGTTCTGCCAGTGGCCAGAYTTTTCCCAGAGCGAACGRTCCATCACCTGCGGCGTGCGCACCTCGTCGTAGCCGGCCTTGCCCAGCCGCTCGCGCATGTATTGCTCCACGGCCTGCCACACCTGCCAGCCCTTCGGGTGCCAGAACACCATGCCCGGCGCTTCCTCTTGCAGATGGAACAGATCAAGCGTCTTGCCGAGCTTGCGGTGGTCGCGTTTCTCGGCCTCCTCCAGCATGTGCAGGTACGCCTCCTGGTCTTCCTTCTTCGCCCAGGCCGTGCCGTAGATGCGCTGGAGCATCTCGTTGTTGGCATCGCCGCGCCAGTAGGCGCCAGCCACCTTCATCAGCTTGAATACCTTCAGCTTGCCCGTGGATGGCACGTGCGGCCCGCGGCACAGATCGACAAACTGACCCTCGCGATAGAGGCCAATTTCCTGGTCGGCCGGAATCGAGGCGATGATCTCCGCCTTGTACTTTTCCCCCATCGACTCGAACAGCGCCACGGCTTCGTCACGATTCCAGACTTCGCGCGTGACTTTTTCGTCCTTGCGCGCCAGCTCCGTCATTTTCTTTTCGATGGCCGCAAGGTCTTCGGGCGTGAAGGGACGCTTATAGGCGAAGTCGTAGTAGAAGCCGTTTTCGATGACCGGACCGATCGTGACCTGCGCATCCGGATAGAGCTCCTTCACGGCATAGGCCAGCAAGTGCGCCGTCGAGTGGCGGATCACGTCGACGCCATCGGCGTCCTTATCCGTGACGATAGCCAGCGACGCATCGCGGTCGATCGTGTAGCTCGTATCGACCATGCGGCCATCGACCTTGCCGGCAAGCGCCGCCTTGGCCAGGCCGGAGCCGATGCTCTGGGCCACTTCAGCCACCGTGACGGGGCCGTGGAATTCGCGACGGGAACCGTCCGGCAGCGTGATTACGATCATCTTGCACCTCTCGAGGAGTCCAACCGCCGGCATGGCGCCGCGACGATCGGATCAAACAACTTTTGTGGCGCCGGTGTCGCCCGATGCAGCGAGACGCGCATCGGACAGCACCGGCAACGGACTTTTCTTGCCCACATCGCGGGCGATGCGGCAGCTTATCAGCCAGCTGGCAAACGACAGACGAAAAAAAACGCGGCCAAGGCCGCGTTTTTCTGTCTTTTCCCGGATCGCTCCGGTTCGAAGGCGCACCTCGACTACTGTCGCTAACCAGCGGTAGTAGTTCGAGTTGTCATGTTCATGATGCGTTTCCGTGCCTTGTCAGGTTGATCGGATCTGCTGTCACGCCAGCCTTCGATTGCTGACGGGTAGTACGTTTTTACTGCAATTCGTTGGTAGGCTCGATTGGACTCGAACCAACGACCCCCACCATGTCAAGGTGGTGCTCTAACCAGCTGAGCTACGAGCCTAGCGAAGACGCAAGTATAGCATCACTTTCTTTTTGCTTGCAACACCCCTTGCACATCTTCTATCAATGACAGCGCGCGCTGGAGTTGCGTGGCCTCGGAAACCTCGGCCGTAAACTGCATGCGCGCGACGCCCTTGCTCGACAGCGTCTTCACACCCGTCACGTTGATCTTCTCCCGCGACAGCACTTCGGAGATATCGCGCAGCAGGCCCTGACGGTCAATCGCCTCCACGTGGATGTCCACCGGATACACCGCGTCGCTGCGCTTGCCCCATTCGGTCTGGATCACCCGCTCGGGCGCACGCGACGACAGTTGCAGGAAGGTGCTGCAACTGCGGCGATGGATCGACACGCCACGCCCGCGCGTCACAAAGCCGACGATCTCGTCCGGCGGCGCCGGCTTGCAGCAGCGCGACATCTGCGTCATCAGTGAATCCACGCCCACCACCAGCACGCCGCTCTTGGCGCCGCGCGCCACGCTGGTCGCGCGGCTCTTCTTGGTGACGGCCTCCTCCTCGGTCAGCTGCGGCTGCACCTCCCCCTCGGGATGGCGCAGCGCGTGCTCCACATGACGCAGGCTGAACTCTTCCTTGGCGACGGCGGCATAGAGTTCGTCCGGCGTCTTGAAGTTGAGCCGCGTGGCCAGGTCATCGAGGTTGACCGCGGTCTTGCCCTCGCGCTGGAGCGTCTTTTCGATCAGCGACCGGCCCTGCGCGATGGTTTCCTGCGAATCGAGCGCGTTGAACCAAGCTCGCACCTTCGCGCGAGCGCGGCTGCTCGCCAGATAGCCCAGCTCCGCGTTGAGCCAGTCGCGCGACGGCCCGCCCTGCTTGACCGCGACGATATCCACGGTCTGCCCGTTCTTGAGCGGCGTGTTGAGGGGCACCATGGCGCCATCCACACGCGCGCCACGGCAATGGTGCCCCAGATCGCTGTGCAGGTAATACGCAAAGTCGACCGGCGTCGCGCCCTGCGGCAGCGCCACCACGCGCGCCTGCGGAGTCAGCACATAGATATGGTCGTCGATGGCCGCGTGCTTCAGTTGCTCCCAGGGCGAGTCCTCGTGCGCCACCGAATGGTCGGCGTCGTCCTTCCATGCCAGCAACTGGCGCAGCCACGCGATCTTCTCGTCGTAACGCTCGCTCGCGGAGAACTGCCCGCTATAGCCCTTGCTGCCAGCCTCCTTGTAGCGCCAGTGCGCCGCAACGCCGTACTCGGCGAAGTGGTGCATTTCCTGCGTGCGGATCTGGACCTCGAAGGCACGGCCGTCGTCACCGATCACTACGGTGTGCAAAGACATGTAGCCGTTGGACTTCGGCCGCGAGATATAGTCATCGAACTCGCGCGGGATCGGCTGCCAGATGTGGTGCACGATGCCGAGCACCGTGTAGCAATCCTTGATGTCATCCACGATCACGCGGAACGCCCGCACATCGTAGAGATCGGCGAAGTCGAGCTCCTTGCCGCGCATCTTCTTCCAGATGCTGAAGATATGCTTGGGGCGCCCGGTCACCTCCGCGCGAATGCCCGCCGCGGCAAGCTCCGACTGCAATCGCTCGATGGCCTGCGAGATATAGCTCTCGCGCTCGATGCGCTTTTCGTCCAGCAGGCGGGCGATGCGCTTGTAGGTCTCGGGCTGCTCGAAGCGGAACGCCAGGTCTTCCAGCTCCCACTTCATCTGCCAGATCCCCAGCCGGTTGGCGAGTGGCGCGTAGATGTCGAGCGTCTCGCGCGCCACGCCCGGCAATGGCGCACTCTTGGTCTGCGCCAGCCAGCGCAGTGTCTGCAGCCGCGACGCCAGCCGCACCAGCACCACGCGGATGTCCTGGGCAAAGGCCAGCAGCATCTTGCGCAGCGCTTCCACTTGTTCCTGGCGCGCCGCGGCTTCTGTCTTCGACGACTCGGACACGTCCGTCTGCGTCACGGCAATCGCACCGATTCGCAGCAGTTGCCGCACCCCTTTCACCAGGCGCGCAACTTCCTCGCCAAAGCGCTCCTCCATCTGGCCTTCGGTGCCCGGCACGAACGCTGCCACGGCAAACAGGCACGCCGCGGCACGCGCGGCGTCGTCCACGCGCAAGCCATCCAGGATCCGCAGCATCCCCTCGGCGTGCGACAGAACGCTCTCGCCGGTCGGCAGCATCGCGGGCTTGTCGCCATCCGCCACCTCGCGCACATATGCCAGCGCGCGCTCGACGAGGCCGGCATCCGGCACTCCGACGACCTTCCCCGTTACGTCCGTCGACGTCACCATGTCGTACCGCCTGGCATCAGTTGAGGGCGGCCGTCACCACCACTTCGATCAGATAATCGGGGTTGGCCAGCTTCGCCTCGACGGTGGCGCGCGGCGGGGTGTTGCGCTGCGGTACCCAGGCGTCCCACACTTCGTTCATTTCGCCGATGCGGGTCACGTCGGTCAGAAAAATCTGGCACATGAGGATCCGCGTCTTGTCGCTGCCGGCCTCGGCGAGCAGGCGATCGATGTGACCCAGCACCTCGCGGGTCTGGCCGCGCAGGTCGGCCTTCGGGTCCACCTCCGGCACCTGGCCGGCCAGATAGACCACGCCGTTGTAGACCGCGTATTCAGACAAGCGTGCGCCCACGTGGGCTCGCTTCAGGGTGTTGGCACTCATGGCAATCCGTGTACTTGATTAAAGTGATAAGCCGACCGCTCAGGGGCCCAGGAAGAAATTCCGGGCGATCGCCACCTGGGCCGGATCGACGAACGTCGGCGCGTGCCCCACATCGGGGACTTCCACCGAGGAAACTTGCTTGCCGCGCGCCACCATTTCCGCCACGGTCTCGCGCAGCAGCAGGTCGGACTGCGCACCGCGCACCACCAGCGTCGGCCCCTGGATAGCCTCGAACATCGTCCACAGCGCGGCTTCGCCCGCCTGCACCATCTCGGGCGTGCTTTCCTTGAAGGGCACAGCCAGCGCGGGATCGTAGTGCAAGCCCCACTCCATCCCCTCCGCAGCCTGCACCGGCTTGAGAATCGCGGCGTTGAGCTCGCGCCATTGTTCCGGCGTATGACGGCCAAAGGAGGCGCTGATCGTCTGCAGGTAGGCCAGACCTTCTTCAAACGTCTTGAAGCGCACCGGCAGCCCGAGGTAGGCGCCGATGCGTTCCACCGCTTGGGCGGCAAGCTTCGGGCCCACGTCGTTCAGCAACAGCTTGCGCACCGGTGACCTGGGCAGGCTCGCCAGCCCCATGCCGATCAGGCCGCCCATCGACGTGCCGAACCAGTCCACCTGCTCGACGTTCAGCCGCGCAATCAGCGTGACCATGTCCGACACATATTGCGGCACGACGTAGCGGCGCGGATCCGCCAGCCATTCGGAACGGCCCCGGCCCGCCACATCCGGGCAGACCACGCGGTATTCGTCGGACAGGGCCTTCGCCACCGTATCGAAATCGCGGCCGGTACGGGTCAGGCCATGCACGCACATCAGCACGCGCGGATTCGTGGGGTCGCCCCACTCGTGATAAGCCATGCGATGCAGGCCTGCGGGACTGATGCACTGAACAAAGCCGAGGCGCGGACTGGAAGACATCTGAACTCCCTGCAATTCCCCGCCGACAGCGTGACGGCGCGGAGGTTGAGCGGTGTTAAAAACTGTTGGCGGTACGGCTTTTGGCAAAGCAGGATTGTACGCCCTGCGAGTACAATGCCACAGCACATTGGCGCACGCGGCCCCTCCTGTAGGGTGACCCGCTGGCAACCGGCTGGCAACCGACTGACAAGCAGCGGAAGTCCGGCCGGGGAAGGCAGGTCACCGCCCGCGCGCGCATCCCGACCGGCCGGCACCGGTGGTCCCGGCCCTTACCGCATTTTCTCCGACGGAGGCTTACATGCTCAAAGGCAAGACGGCACTGGTGACTGGCTCGACCAGTGGGATCGGACTCGGCATCGCACAGGCACTCGCCGCGCAAGGCGCCAATATCATCGTCAATGGCTTTGGTGACGCGGACGGCGCAAAGGCCGAGATTGCCAAGGCCGGCGGTGGCATTCAGGTGGGCTACCACGGCGCCGACATGAGCCGCGCGGCCGAGATCGAAGACATGATGCGCTACGCGGAGAAAGACTTCGGTGGCGTGGATATCCTGGTCAACAACGCCGGCATCCAGTTCGTCGCGAAGATCGAGGAATTCCCGGCCGACCGCTGGGATGCCATCATCGCCATCAACCTGACCTCCGCATTCCACACCACGCGCCTGGCGCTGCCGTCGATGAAGGCCAAGAACTGGGGCCGCATCATCAATGTAGCTTCCACTCACGGCCTGGTGGCGTCGGCAGAAAAGTCCGCCTACGTGGCATCCAAGCACGGCATCGTCGGGTTCACCAAGGTCACGGCGCTGGAAACCGCCCAGACCGGCGTGACCGCCAACGCGATCTGCCCGGGCTGGGTACTGACGCCGCTGGTGCAGAAGCAGGTGGAAGCGCGCGCCCAGAAGGAAGGCATCCCCGTCGAACAAGCCAAGCGGGAACTGGTGCTGGAAAAGCAGCCTTCGGGCCAGTTCGTCACGCCCGAGGAACTAGGTGCGCTGGCGGTGTTCCTGTCGAGCGAGGCAGCCAGGCAGGTGCGCGGTGCCATCTGGAATATGGATGGTGGCTGGGTCGCGCAATAAGGAAGGCGCCATGCATCATCGTCGTCATTTCCTTCGCACGCTGGGCGCCGGTGCTCTCGCCCTGTCTCCGATCACCAGCGCGCTCGCCCAGGCATCGCGCCCGCTGGCTATCGACGTCTACAAGAGTCCGACTTGCGGCTGCTGCGAGGACTGGGTCAAGCATCTGCGCACCAACGGCTTTGCCGTGACCACGCACGACGTCGAGGATACCGGCGTTTACCGCGCACGCTACGGTATGCCTGACCGCTTCGGGTCGTGCCACACGGGCGTGATCGGCGGTTATGCATTGGAAGGCCACGTGCCGGCAGCCGACATCCGGAAGCTGCTGGCCACAAAGCCCAAGGCCGTCGGTCTGGCCGTGCCTGGCATGCCGGCCGGATCGCCGGGCATGGAGATGGGACCGCGCAAGGACCCGTTCGACGTGCTGCTGGTCAAGTCGGACGGCGCCGCATCGGTCTTCTCGAGCTACAACAAGACCAAGGCAAACGGCTGATTCTCCGGTCACCGCCGGACCGCTATACAAAACGCCCCCGTCTTGCGCTGGCGGGGGCGTTTTGCTGACGGCAATCCACGTCAGCCAAACTGTGTCGACAACCTAAGTCGACACAGTTTGGCCAGGGAGACCGCCTCAGATCAGCGTTGCGCCGGTCTTCGACTGGATCTCTTCGCGGCTGACGCCGGGGGCGGTTTCCACCAGCTTCAGGCCGTCCGAGGTCACGTCAATGACGCCCAGGTCGGTGATGATGCGGTTGACCACGCCCACGCCGGTCAGCGGCAGGTTGCAATCCTTGAGGATCTTGATGTCTTCGGTGCCGTCCTTCTTCTTGGCGGTGTGCTCCATCAAGACCACGACCCTGCCGACGCCTGCCACCAGGTCCATCGCGCCGCCCATGCCCTTGACCATCTTGCCCGGAATCATCCAGTTGGCCAGATCACCACGTTCGCTGACCTGCATCGCGCCCAGGATGGCCAGGTTGATATGGCCGCCGCGGATCATCGCGAAGGAGTCGGCCGACGAGAAGATCGACGAACCTGCCAGCGTCGTCACCGTCTGCTTGCCGGCGTTGATCATGTCAGCGTCAACCTCGTCCTCGGTCGGGAACGGTCCGATGCCCAGCAGGCCGTTTTCCGACTGCAGCCACACTTCCATGCCGTCCGGCACATGGTTGGCCACCAGCGTCGGCAGGCCAATGCCCAGGTTGACGTAGAAGCCGTCCTGCAGCTCGCGCGCCGCGCGCGCCGCCATTTCGTCACGTGTCCATGCCATGATGTCTCTCCTTACTTGGCACGCACGGTGCGCTGTTCGATGCGTTTTTCGGGGGTGGCGTTCAGCACCAGGCGCTGCACGAAGATGCCCGGCGTGTGGACCTCGTCCGGGTCCAGCTCGCCCGTCTCGACGATATGCTCCACCTCGGCCACCGTGACCTTGCCAGCCATCGCGCACATCGGGTTGAAGTTGCGGGCGGTGCGACGGAAGACCAGGTTGCCGGCCTTGTCGGCCTTGTACGCCTTGACCAGCGCGATGTCGGCGGTCAGCGACCGCTCCATCACATATTGCTGGCCATCGAATTCGCGGATTTCCTTGCCGTCGGCAACGATGGTGCCCACGCCGGTCTTGGTGAAGAAGGCCGGGATGCCCGAACCGCCGGCACGCAGCTTTTCAGCCAGCGTGCCTTGCGGCGTGAAATCCAGCTCAAGCTCGCCCGCCAGGTACTGGCGCTCGAATTCCTTGTTCTCGCCCACGTACGACGAGATCATCTTCTTGATCTGGCGGGTGGCCAACAGCAGGCCAAGGCCGAAGCCGTCGACGCCGGCGTTGTTGGAAATGCAGGTGAGCTGCTTGGCGCCGCTGTCGCGCAGCGCGGCGATCAGCGCTTCGGGGATGCCGCACAGCCCGAAGCCGCCCACGGCGATCGTCTGGCCGTCTTTTACGACGCCCGCGAGCGCCTCGGCGGCGCTGGCGTAGACCTTGTTCATATTTGCTCCTTCCTCGGTAGTCCCGTGGAGATATCCCCTGCGGGTAATCCCTCGACGTTCTGCCCCCGCATGCACGGTGGGCCACGCGGGGAAATTGTAACGGTACAATCGGCGGTCAGTAGCCGTCCGTTGCCGACCGACAGCATACGTCAACGGGTGCCGGCAACGCCATTACGTAAAAGTACATAAGGGACAATGCCCCCCATCGACTACCAGACCGCTTTCCAGCTGGCGCCCGTCGGACTGGTGCTGTCGCGCGCTCGCGTGATCGAGGATTGCAACGACGAGGTCTGCCGGATCTTCGGCACGACGCGCGAAGCGCTGGTGGGCGAATCGTTCCAGGTGCTCTACCCCACCGCCGACGAATTCGAGCGCACCGGCGCACGCATTGTGCCGATCATGAACACCCGAGGCATGTATTCGGACGAGCGGATCATGAAACGCGCCGGCGGCGAACTGTTCTGGTGCCACGTCACGGGCCGCGCGCTGGACCGGCGCGAGCCGCTGGGCGCAGGCATCTGGACATTCGAAGACTTGTCGCAGAAGCGTCCGGTGACGGCGGAACTGACCGCCCGGGAGCGCGACATCGCCGCGCAGCTGGTGGAGGGCAAGACCAGCAAGCAGATCGGCAAGCTGCTGTCGATCAGCCCGCGCACCGTGGACATCTATCGCGCGCGGCTGATGAAGAAGTACGGGGCCCACACGGTGGTGGACCTGGTGCAGCGGCTGGTCAACCACTGACCCCAGGCAGCTGGATTACACTTCGATCAACGCGCGGATTGCCTCCGGCACCGGCACGGATTTCTCCGCCGCGTAGTCGCACCACACCACCTTTGCCCCGCCCTCGGCCCAGACCACGTCGGGCAGGTCCGTGCGGCGGATCTCCGTGCGCGTTTCGAAGCTCGTGCGACCCAGGTTGCCCGCATACACGCGGCATTCGATATCGCCCGGAAAGCGCAGTTGCTTCAGGAATGTCATGTGGGCGTTGATGATCACCGGCCCGTGGCCGTTGGCATCCTTGCCGCTACGGCCGATCGAGGAGAACCACTCAATCCGTGCCTGCTCCAGGTACTGGAAATAGACCG
The DNA here is from genome assembly GCF_056400065.1 of Cupriavidus sp. 01L415. Classification (NCBI taxonomy): domain Bacteria; kingdom Pseudomonadati; phylum Pseudomonadota; class Betaproteobacteria; order Burkholderiales; family Burkholderiaceae; genus Cupriavidus; species Cupriavidus sp. 01L415. Next base: position 807,282 of record NZ_JBFTSP010000001.1, read on the forward strand.
TGTTGTTGACATGGCCCATGGCGTCCATGTCGCCCCACCGGATGGGCATGACGTGCGTGAAGACGTGTTTCATCGGCAATTCCTCAGGCGCCGTCCCGCCATTTCGGCCGGCCGGCGCCCTGCTCCTTAACGCTTGGTGATCGCCGTTTCGGCCTTCGCCACCAGGTCGGTGCCGATTTGCTTCTTCCACTTGTCGTAGACCTTGGTGGTCGCCTTGCGGAAGGCTTCATGCTCGGCCGGGGACAACTGGGTCACCTTCACACCGTGCTGCTCCATGTCCTTCCACGCCGGAGCGCCGGCTTCCACCAGCCCCTTGCGAGCCAGCGCGATTTCCTGTTTGCCGGCGTCGATGGCGGCCTGCTTCACGATCTCGCGGTCAGCCGGCGTCCAGCTTTCCCAGATCTGCTTGTTGACCACGAAGATCAGCGGGTCGGCCACATAGCCCCATGTCGTCACGTACTTCTGCCCCACCGTGTACAGCTTGGCGGCGGCAAACACGCTCTGCGGGTTCTCCTGGCCATCCACGGCGCCGGATGCCATGGCCGGCTGCGCATCGGCCCAGCTCATCTGCGTCGGGTTGGCGCCGAGCGCGTTGAAGGTCTCGATGTACAGCGGCGACCCCACCACGCGCAGCTTCAGGCCCTTCAGGTCCTCGGGCTTGCGGATCTCATGCTTGGAGTTGGACACCTCGCGGAAGCCATTCTCGCCCCAGGCCAGCGGCACCACGCCAGCCTTCTCCAGCGTGGAGAAGATCGACTTGCCCACGTCGCCCTGCGTCAGCGCGTCCAGCGCCTTGTAGTCGGGCATCAGGAATGGCAGCGAGAACAGGTTCAGCTCCTTGACCTGCGGCGACCAGTTGATGGTCGAGCCCACGGCCATGTCGATCACGCCCTGGCGGATGGCCGAAAACTCGCGCGTCTGGTCGCCCGCCACCAGCGATGTGCCCGGGTAAAGCTTGATGTTGATACGGCCGCTGGTGCGCTGGCGCACCAGGTCCGCCCAGATCTCGCCGCCCTTGCCCCACGGGAAGGCGGGGCCGAGCACGAGCGACATCTTGTATTCGGACTTGTAGGTCTGCGCCATCGCGCCAGCCGGCGCCAGCGCGGCGGCGGCAATGGTGGCGGCAACAGACAACATCAGGGCACGGCGTTTCATTTGGGAATCTCCTCTTTTCAGTCTTGTGGTACGTCGATCGTGATGAATGACTCGGTCAGTAGCCCAGATACTCGGGCAGCCAGGTCGCCAGCGGCGGATAGGCCAACACCATCAGCATCGCGATGAACATCGCGAGCAGCATCCAGATCACCCAGGGCACGGTTTCTTCCATGCGCACCCGGGCGATCCGGCAGGACACCATCAGGTTCACGGCCAGCGGCGGCGTGAACTGGCCGAGCGCCACCTTCAGCGTCAGCACCACGCCGAACCACACCGGGTTCCAGTGGAATGCCGTGGCAATCGGCAACAGCAGCGGCACGAAGATCAGGAAGATGGAGATGCCGTCCAGGAACATGCCCACCGTCATCAGCAGCAGCACGATCAGCGCCAGCACGCCGTATTCGCCCAGCCCCGAGTGCGCGATGGCGTTGGCCAGCGGATCGATCACACCCAGCGTGGACAACGCGTAGGCAAAGATGCCGGCCAGCGCCACGACCAGCAGGATGACCGCGGAGGTCTCGGCCGCTTCCTGGAAGATCACGAACAGGTCGCGCATGCCGATGCTGCGATAGATCACCATGCCGACGAACAGGCCGTAGACCACGGCCACCACGGCGGCCTCCGTGGGCGTGAACCAGCCGGCACGCATGCCGCCCAGAATCAGGAAAGGCGCCACCAGGCCCCACGCGGCTTCACGCAGGCTCTTCCAGAACGGCGGACGCGGCAGCCCGGCTTCGATATGCCCCATGTTGTGCTTGCGTGCCAGCCAGACCGCCGGCACGATCAGCGCCACGCCGGCCAGGATGCCGGGGATCATGCCCGCCGCGAACAGCGCCGGCACCGAGGCGCCCGGGACCAGCACGCTGTAGATGATGAAGGCCACCGACGGCGGAATCAGGATGTCCGTTGCAGCCGCCGCACCCACCACCGCGGCGCTGTACGAACCCGGATAGCCCGCGCGCGACATCGCCGCGATCATCACGCCGCCCACGGCGGCCGCGTTGGCAGGCCCGGAGCCCGAGATGCCGCCCAGGAACATCGCCACCAGGATCGCCACCAGCGGCAGCATGCCCGGCCCACGCCCGACGATGGCGATGGCAAAGGTGACCAGCCGCTGCGCCACACCGGAGCGGTCGAAGATCGACCCCACCAGCACGAACATCGGAATCGCCAGCAGCGGGTACTTGGCCAGCCCGGCGTAGAAGTTCTGCGGCACGGCCAGCAAGCCGAACATCTGCGTATCGAGGTTGGACAGGCCGATGGCAACCAGTCCGCCCAGGCCCAGTGATACGCCAATGGGCACGCCCAGCAGCATCAGGCCGATAAAGACAACGAACAGGATAATGGCGACCAGCGTCATGGCGCGCCCTCCCCGTTTGCCCCGTTGGATACCGGCGACCCGGTCGCCCCATGCGCATGCAGGGCACGAAGCGCGCGGACGTTGCGCAGGGCCAGTGCCAGCGCGCGCAGGGCGATTGCCAGTGACAGCACTGGCAGCCAGACCGAGTACCACCAGCTTGGCACGCCGATGCCCGGCGAGGTTTCGCCGAATGTGTACTCATCCCACGTGACGCGTGCACCAAGCACCGCCAGTGCCAGGAACATCACCGCCACGGCCACGGCCGAAACGATGGCCAGCCGCTTCTGCCGCGCGGCGCTGCCACGTTCGAAGAAGAATTCGATGCGGATATTGCGATCGCGCGCCACGGCGGCGCTGCCGGCCACCAGTGCCAGCACGATCATCAGGAAGACCGAGAATTCCTCGGTCCAGGCAAATGATTCGTCCGTGAAATAGCGGACCACCACGTTGGCGAACGTAATGGCCACCAGCTGCACCATGACGATCACGCCGATCCAGTCCTCGATGCGCGGCGAAAAGCGGAATTCGCTGTCGCGCGCTTCGTCGCCCGCTTCGGGAATCACCACCGATTCGACGACGTGTTGCGACACGGCCTCGCGCCGTGCCTCCCTGTCTGGCTCCATCTCCCCGGCCTCCGGTCCGGTCCGCTCGGGCCCTTGCGGCCGCCGCGGCATTTCTTGTTTATGTATGTAATGACTTCATTCGAAGTCAAAGCGGATTATGCCAATTCTGGCGCCCCGCGCCGAGACCGCCCTGGTGGGCAAGACATTCGAGGAATCGCGGATCCCTCTGACTGGCGCCATGCCCAAGGGGACCGGATAAGCCCTGGACATTCACGCGCCACGCCCCGCCGCGCGCTTGTGGCGCGCATCGCGGGGCGGACGGACCCTGTTGAAATTCGGGAAAAGGTCAGACCATGCCGTCGTCGGCGGTGACCACCGCGCCGTTGATGAAGCGCGACGCATCGGAGGCCAGCAGCAACAGCAGACCATCCAGGTCTTCCGGCTGGCCCAGCCGCTTGCGCGGCAGCATCTGGATCAGCTTCTGGCCGGCCTCGGAATCCCAATGGTGGTGATTGATCTCCGTATCGATATAGCCCGGACAGATCGCGTTGGTATTGATACCGTGGCGCGCCCACTCCAGCGCCATGGCCTTGGTCATGTGCACCACCGCGGCCTTGCTCATGCAGTAGACGCCGATCTGCGACAGCACCTTCAACCCGGCCACCGACGCAATATTGACGATACGCGCCTGCGGCAGCGGATTGCCGAGCTTTTCCGCACCCTTGGCCCGCGCGATCATGCGCTTGGCCACTTCCTGCGCCACGAAAAACGCGCCACGGGTGTTGGTATCGAAGACGAAATCGAAGTCGTCAGCGGTAACGTCCGTCAGCTTCTGCGTGGTCGACACGCCCGAATTATTGACGAGGATATCGATGGCGCCGGCCTCGGTTTCCGCATGGGCCACGGCGGCACGAATGCTGGCCGGGTCCGTCACGTCCAGGCGCACCACATGGGCACTGCCGCCATCGGCCTCGATCGAGGCACGCAATTCCTTGAGCCGCTCGGTGCGGCGCGACGCCAGCACAACTTTGGCGCCAGCCGCCGCCAGCACATTGGCAAAGCGCGTGCCCAGCCCGCTCGAGGCACCGGTCACCAGCGCGACCTTGCCTTCCAGATTGATCGACAAACCCATGATTACCTCGGTGTGGGGGCGTCCGGCCCGGCCGGACGCTCGCCGCCAGCCCGCCATGAATGGGCAGAAGGCAGCATACCAAAAAAAAGAACGGTCGTTCCAAAAAATATCTTGCCTGAGGGTGTCGAGTCCCGGACAATGCCGAAGATTCTAGGAACTTGGTCTCCAAAGGGAAAGAGGAAAAACGCCTAGAGTGCCCCGGTTATCCGCCGATGGCTCCAGGATGGCGCGTGCCGCGCTCCGGCCGCCCACGCCGGCTTGCGCCTCACCCCCCTGCCCGATCCGGGTTCCGCAGAGCACGATCACCGCATCCCACAACCGCAGGCCCGCATCCCGCGCTGCAATCATGCGGCAGTATTGCCGCCCAGAAGAAACAGAGGGTTAGAGACAATGGATCAGCAACAGCTCCTGGAGCAATTCGGCCCACGCGAAGCCATGGAGTACGACGTCGTCATCGTCGGCGGGGGCCCCGCGGGCCTGGCCACGGCCATCCGCCTGAAGCAGCTGGCTGCGGAAAAAGGCGGCGACGTCAATGTCTGCGTACTGGAGAAGGGATCCGAGCCCGGCGCTCACATCCTGTCGGGCGCCATCATGGACCCGCGCGCGCTGAATGAACTGTTCCCGAACTGGAAGGAACTCGGCGCGCCGCTGAACCAGCCCGTCACCGAGGACAAGTTCCTATTCCTCGACGAGACCGGCTCCAAGGGCGCCCCGCTGCTGCCGGAGTGCTTCCACAACGAAGGCAACTACATCATCAGCCTGTCCAACTTCGTGCGCTGGCTGGGCCAGCAGGCCGAAGCGCTGGGCGTGGAAATCTTCCCGGGCTTCCCGGCCGCCGAAGTCCTGTACAACGACGACGGCTCGGTCAAGGGCGTTGCCACTGGCAACATGGGCATCAACAAGGAAGGCGAGCCCACCGAGAACTTCCAGCTCGGCATGGAGCTGCATGCCAAGTACACGATCTTCGCCGAGGGCGCGCGTGGCCACCTCGGCAAGCAACTGATCGCGAAGTTCCAGCTCGACGCCGGCAAGGATCCGCAAAGCTACGGCATCGGCCTGAAGGAACTGTGGGAGATCGATCCGGCCAAGCACAAGCCCGGCCTGGTGGTACACACGGCCGGCTGGCCGCTGGATCCCGCCACCTACGGCGGCTCGTTCCTCTACCACATGGAGGACAACAAGGTCGCGGTTGGCTTCGTGGTCGGCCTGGACTACACCAACCCGTGGATGTCGCCGTTCGAGGAATTCCAGCGCTTCAAGACCCAYCCGKMGATCCGCMAGYATYTCGAAGGCGGCAMSCGCATCGGCTACGGCGCGCGTGCSATCACCGCCGGCGGCCTGCTGTCGCTGCCCAAGACCGTGTTCCCGGGCGGCGCGCTGGTGGGTTGCGACGCCGGCTACCTGAATGCCTCGCGCATCAAGGGCAGCCACGCCGCCATCAAGACCGGCATGATGGCCGCCGAAGCCGCCTATGACGCCCTGCAGGCCGGCCGCCAGCACGACGAGCTGACTGCCTACCCTGCCGCGTTTGAATCAAGCTGGCTCCACAAGGAACTGCTGCAGTCCAAGAACTTCAAGCAATGGTTCAAGAAGGGCCGCACCACGGCCACGCTGATGACCGGTATCGAGCAGTGGCTGCTGCCGAAGCTGGGCATCCGCAACCCGCCCTGGACGATCCACCGTGAAAAGCCGGACCACGTGTACCTGAAGCCGGCCGCCGAGTGCCCGAAGATCGAGTACCCGAAGCCGGACGGCAAGCTGACGTTCGACCGCCTGTCCTCGGTGTTCATCAGCAACACGAACCACGAGGAAAACCAACCGGCGCACCTGACGCTCAAGGATGCGAGCGTGCCGGTGGACATCAACTGGGAAAGGTTCGCCGGACCCGAGTCGCGCTACTGCCCGGCAGGCGTGTACGAGTTCGTGCAGAACGACGACGGCAAGGAGCGCCTGCAGATCAACGCGCAGAACTGCGTGCACTGCAAGACCTGCGACATCAAGGACCCGACGCAGAACATCGTGTGGGTCACGCCGGAAGGCGGCGGCGGCCCGAACTACGTGGGCATGTAAGCCGCGATCGACCGACGCAGGAAAGCCGGCCTCCATGGCCGGCTTTTCTTTTGGGCGTTCCGATGTGGGTGCCCGGCCGGATCAGACCGGCATGCGCGTGCTCGTCAGCAGTTGTTCGTAGATAAAGCACTGCAGCAGCGTCAGCTCGCGCTCGCCCAACGCGTCGAAGGCCACGCCGAAGGCCGGAAACTCGGCATCTTCCTGCGATGCCGACACACTGCGCACCCAGCCGTCGACGGTGATCTCGCTGTCCAGCGACGCCGTACGCAGCTGGAACCGCAGACGCACCTTGCACCCCACCGCCGGCGCGGGCGATGACGTCTGCAGAAGCGCACCGCCGGTGCTCAGGTCCGACATCAACCCCAGGCGCGCCAGACCGTTCATGACATGCTGGTCGACGTCGACGCCCTCCGCGGCGGGCAGCTCGTCTCTCGCACCGGCCTCATCCGTGTTCTCAACCAGATACGCAGCCAGCCGCGTTGGCACGCGTGCCGCTCGGCGCACCGGCATCTGCTCCGCTTGCGCTGGCCCGGACAGCACCAGGTACCGGAACGGACTGCGGCAGACCGCCGTGATCGTCGACGTGAAACTGTGGATCGACTGCCCCGAGAACCCGCGCAGCAGCAGGTCTTCACCGGCCTGCAACGTCAGTTCCCGGCCGCCGAGCGTCGGCCACGTCACGAACAGGCCCTGGTCGACAAACCCGATCAGCCGGCTGGCGGCGGCGCGCGACGCCTCGCCCGGCGTCTTGACGTGCAGCAGCGTGCCGACCTGCAGGCCGAGCGGACCGGCGGCCAGCCGGGAGCCCGCATGGGTACCGGATTCATTGCGGGTCTCATTGCCGGCGTCTGGCATGTCATCCGGGCGACAAACGGTGCCGTGACGAAACACGAGTGCCAGGTCGCGGGCATCCGGAATGACGCTGCCGCTGCCGAGCATGAGATTGCCCTCTGCGTCGAGTAGCGACCAGGGTAACGGCTGCCCGACGGGCAAGTCGTGGGGAGAAAGCTGGATCATGGCGCGGAATCGTCTCCATGAAGGCACATCCGGCATGAGAACGATCTCAAGAACCGGCGCGATGGTGTTCGACATGGGTGGCTGCCCATGCAGCACCCACCCGTTGATGTGTCTGCTATCGACCGTTGCCGCCAAAGCTTGAACCCTCCCGATGAGGCAGACCTTTGTGCAGACATTTGTCGAACGCCGGGCAGACATCAGGCTGGCATGGCGCCGACAAGCGGCGGTGTCCGCTGCGCACCGGTCCCAGGCGCTCCCGCCCATCTCGCGCCACTCGTACTTATCGCCCTTATTCGCGCTTGACGGCCGGCCCGCCAGTCGCCAGAATTGACCCACATCAAGTCTGTCTGACAGCCTGACAACCCATTACTCTCCGCCCCCACCGCATGGATCGCCTATCCCGCCCCGCCTCCCTGCCAAGCCGTATCGCCCAGACGCTGCGCGACGATATCGCGGCCGGGCGCTTCGCCGCCGGTGGCCGCCTGCCGGCCGAATCAGCCCTTGCCGAGACCTTCGACGTCAGCCGGCCAATCGTGCGCGAAGCGATTGCGCTGCTGAAGGCGGATGGCGTGCTCGTCACCCGCAAGGGCTCGGGCGCCTATGTGTCGGACACGCCCGGTGGGCAGGTCTGGCGCGTGGCCAGCCAACCTGACGGGGGCCCAACCCTCGCCCAATTGCTCGAACTGCGCCGCGTGGTGGAAACCGCCTGCGCGGAGATGGCGGCCCAGCGCCGGACCGATGCCGACCTGGACGCCATCCGCGCCGCCTTGACGGCAATGCAGACGCACGCCGCCGACTTTCCGAGCGCGGCTGCGGCAGACATCGCGTTCCACCATGCCATCGCCCAGGCTGCGCACAACCCTTGCTTTACCGGTCTGACCGACTTCGTCAGCCAGCAGTTGCTGGTGGCGCGCCAGTTTGCGTGGGAAAACAGCGCGCGCCTGGACGCGCAACACGGCACGCCCCGTGCGGCGGATGCCGAGCATGCGGCGCTGGTTGACGCGATCGCCGCCGGCGACCCGATCGCGGCCCGCGCGGCTGCCGGCGCGCACCTGTCCGCCGCGGCTGCCCGCATGGGCCTGGCCTGAACACGGCTCACAGTCATTGCGACGACGAGCGATCAACACAAACGACCGAGACCCAAAGAAGGAGCCCCTCATGGAACAAGTGGATTGCGTCGTCATCGGCGCCGGTGTGGTTGGCCTGGCCATCGCCCGCGCCCTGGCGCTGCAGGGCCGCGAGGTCATCATCCTCGAGGCCGAGAACGCCTTTGGCACCATCACCAGCGCGCGCAACAGCGAGGTGATCCACGCCGGCATCTACTACCCGGCCGGCTCGCTCAAGGCGGAGCTCTGCGTGCGCGGCAAGGCGATGCTGTACGACTACTGCGCGTCGCACCATGTGGCGCACCAGCGCTGCGGCAAGCTGATCGTGGCAACCAGTGCGGCACAAGTGGCCACGCTCGATGGCATCCGCGCCAAGGCCGCCGCCAATGGCGTGCACGACATGCAATCGCTGAGCCGCGACGAAGCCCGCGCGCTCGAGCCGCAGCTCGAATGCCATGCCGCGCTGCTGTCGCCCTCCACGGGCATCATCGACAGCCACGGCCTGATGACGGCGCTGCTGGGCGATGCCGAGAACGCCGGCGCGATGCTGGCGGTGCAGTCACCGGTGCTGTCCGGGGCGGTCACCGCTGACGGCATCCGGCTGGAAGTGGGCAGCACCGAGGGGCCCACCACGCTGCTGGCGAGCACTGTGATCAACGCCGCCGGGCTGACCGCACCCGAGCTGGCGCGCCGCATCGACGGCATGCCGCCCGCACACATTCCGCCGCAGTACTACGCCAAGGGGTGCTATTTCACGCTGGCCGGCCGCGCGCCGTTCTCACGCCTGATCTATCCGGTGCCGGAAGCGGCCGGACTAGGCGTGCACCTGACACTGGATCTGGGCGGCCAGGCGCGCTTTGGTCCCAATGTGCGCTGGATCGACGAGATCGAGTACAGCGTGCCGCCGCACGACGCCGACGGCTTCTATGATGAGGTGCGCCGTTACTGGCCGGGGCTGGCGGACGGCGCGTTGCAGCCGGGCTATGCCGGCATCCGCCCGAAGATCAGCGGCCCGAAGGAAGTGGCGGCCGATTTCCGCATCGACGGCCCCGCGACGCATGGCGTCTCCGGGCTGGTGAACCTGTTCGGGATCGAATCGCCCGGGCTCACGTCGTCATTGGCCATCGCCGAGCGCGTGGCGCAACTCGCGGCGGCCTGAGCCGGATTCAGCCTGGCCGCACCGCGGCGTGCTCGCCGCTGAAACTCAGCACGGCGCAGCACGCGCCGGCCAGCGCAGCCGCGGCGGCCAGTCCGAAGGTATGCGACGGCCCGAGCGACTTCCACGTCCAGCCCATCGTCAGCCCACCCAGCGTACCGCCGACGCCGTAGGAAATGCCCGTATAGAGCGCCTGCCCGCGCCCCTGCAGCGGACCGGCGAACCAGCGCTGCAACCGCTTGAGGCTGGCGCTGTGATGTGCGGCAAACGTGGCGGCATGCAGCACCTGCACGGCCGCCATCAGCCACGCGTACTGGGCGAGGTATCCGGTCAGGCCAAAGCGGATGGCCGCCAGCACGAAGGTGCCGGCCAGGATCGTTCGCAATGCGAGGCTGCCGAACAGCCGCCCTTGATAGAAGAAGAACACGATCTCCGCGACCACGCCGATGGTCCACATCACGCCGATCGCCAGCTTGCTGTAGCCCAGCTGCTCCAGGTAGAGCGAATAGAACACGTAGAGCGCCGCGTGAGCGAACATCATCAGGAACGCCGAAGCCAGGAACCACGCCACATCGGGCCGGCACAACAGCGGCAATGCCGGCGGCGGGCGCACGCGCGGGCCTTCGTCGGGCGCGTCGCGCATGCCCTGGACCACGATGGCAAACAGCGCCAGCATGCCGCTGGCCAGCCACGGAAAGGCCACCATGCCGAAGTGTTCGAACAGCGCCCCGCCGGCAAGCACCGCGCCGATAAACCCCACCGACCCGAACATCCGCACCCGCCCGTAGCGGTGGTCGAAGGCGCCATGCCGGCGCAGCGTGGAAATCGTCAGCGCATCGCCCAGCGGCGACATCGCGCTGGTGATCAGGTTGAGCCCGATCATCATCGCCATCATGCCGCCATAGCTGTGGACGCCAGGAACCATCAGGAACGCGAGCAGCGAGCTGATCGCCGCCAGCCGCAGCAGGCGCACACGTGTGTGCATGACATCGGAGAGCCAGCCCCACAGATAGGGGCCGACGATGCGGCTCAACTGGAAGCACGCCATCAGCACGCCAATCTGCACCGGCGAAAAGCCACGGTCCGAGAAAAACAGGCTGACGTAGGGCGAGATAACGCCTACGTAGCCGTAGTAGCCGAGGTAGAAAAGTCCGAAGCGGAGGTAGGTCGCGGGATCGATCGATCCCGGCGTGAAAGCGCTATCGGGCGGCGTGGCGGACGCGCTGCCCGCCGAGGCCTGACCGCCCCGGTGGTCGCCGCTGCCGTCCCGAGCGCGGCCCAAATCAGGGCTTGGCGGGCGTCTGCGCCGGAATGCGCGGCGTCTCCACGCGCACATCGCCGCACTGGGCGCGGTGGCGCAGCGCGTGATCCATCAGCACCAGGGCCAGCATGGCCTCGGCAATCGGCGTAGCGCGGATGCCCACGCAGGGATCGTGGCGACCGAAGGTCTCGACTGTCGCGGCCTGGCCGGCCTTGTCGATCGATTCGCGCGGCGTGCGGATGCTGGACGTCGGCTTGATCGCCAGCGACACCGAGATGTCCTGGCCCGTCGAGATGCCGCCGAGCATGCCGCCCGAGTTGTTGGTGCGGAAGCCCTCGGCGGTAAGTTCGTCGCCATGCACGCTGCCGCGCTGGGACACGCTGGCAAACCCGGCGCCGATCTCCACACCCTTGACGGCATTGATGCCCATCATGGCATGAGCGATGTCCGCATCGAGCTTGTCGAACAGCGGCTCGCCCAGGCCGACCGGCACCCCGCTGGCCACCACCTCGATGCGCGCACCGACGGAATCGCCATCGCGACGCAGCGCATCCATGTAGGTTTCCAGCTCGGGCACGATGTCGGCATTCGCCGCGAAGAACGGATTCTCCGGCACGTGCTTCCAGTCGATGAACGGGACTTCCACTTCGCCGAGTTGCGACATGTAGCCACGGATCTCGGTGCCGTAGTGTTCGCGCAACCACTTCTTGGCCACGGCCGCCGCAGCCACCACGGGCGCGGTCAGGCGGGCCGACGAGCGGCCGCCGCCGCGATGGTCGCGAATGCCGTATTTGTGCCAGTAGGTGTAGTCGGCGTGGCCGGGACGGAACGTCTCGACGATGTTGCCGTAGTCCTTGCTGCGCTGGTCAGTATTGCGGATTAGCAGGCAGATCGGCGTGCCCGTGGTCTTGCCTTCGAACACGCCGGAGAGGATTTCCACCTGGTCGGCTTCCTGGCGCTGCGTCACATGACGCGAGGTGCCGGGCTTGCGGCGATCCAGGTCGATCTGGATGTCAGCTTCCGTCAGCGACATGCCCGGGGGGCAGCCGTCCACGACGGCACCGATTGCGGGGCCGTGCGATTCGCCGAACGTGGTGACAGTGAAAAGCAGGCCGAGGGTGTTGCCAGACATGATGGGAACCGCACAGAGATTGGGGACAGCCTACATTGTACGGCCATTGAGAACCCAATTCACAGTGAGTTCTGGGCGCTGGCAACTGCCTCCGGCCGGCCCGCCGGTGCGGCATCCATCGGCGCAAACACCCCGCTGCCCACGAATTCGGGATAAAACTGCGCCCGCATCCGCGCCAGATACGCCTGCAGGTTCGGGTACGACGCCGCCGCCGTGCGGATCGGCGTCTCGAACATCGGGCACAGCAGGCTGGCGGCAAACGCGAACAAGGTGGCGTCGGCGCCGCAAGGACGGTCGCCCATCAGGTACGGCTTGTCGCCAAGGATGCTGGCAATCGACGTTACCCCCTGGATGGCCATCGCCGCGGCGTCTTCGTCGCTATGGCGCCCCAGCCCCTGCGCCCATAGCATCTGGCGGATCTTGCGCTTGACCAGCCGCGTCACCAGCCCGCGCAGCGGGGCCGGCACACTCTTGAAGAACAAGGCAGGGCCGCGGTCGAAGTTGCCCTCGTCGAGCCAGCGCACCCGGGCCACGGCCCAGTACAGGTTGTCCTCCAGGAGCTTTTCCACCGCCCAGGCCACACCCCGTTCCGTCGGGGTCAGCCCTTTGTCGAAGTCGACGTGATAGGTTTTCTCGATATGCCAGCGGATCATCGTGGAGTCCGCGACGATCCGGCCCATGTCATCCAGATAGGGCAGCTTGCCCTTGGGCGCGCGGCGCAGGTTCCCGCGACCGGTCTGGTACGGCAGGCCAGCGAGCTTAAGCAGCATCTCGGCCTTGATGACAAACGGGCTGGCGTCGGGCAGCCCGAAAGCCGGCCCGAAGGTGTAGAGCGTGATCATGATCGCCTTTCGGTGATGTCCTTCAGTGACTTCCTTCAGTGACGTCCTTTGGTAACTTCCGTCGGTGATTTGCTGCCCGGTTACTTCCAGTCGCCGCGCAGCGCCAGCACCATCTGCTGGAGCGCCTCGGGCGTGGCGGCATCCGGCGCGACGGGTTCGCCGACCACCAGTTCCAGCCGGCTCAGGATGCCGCGCCGGAACGGCCTCGACATCGCCGGAGCACCCTTGCGCGAGAAGAAGCTGCCCCATAGCCCGCGCAGCGCCATCGGCACCACGGGCACCGGTGTGCGGCGGATGATCTGCTGCACACCGCTCTTGAACGGATTGACGTCTCCCGTGGCCGTGATCTTGCCTTCGGGGAATATGCACACAAGGTCGCCGTCCTCGAGCGCAGCCGCCACGGCATCGTAGGCGCGCGCCAGCATCTCTGGATCCTCATGCGCCGGCGCGATCGGGATCGCCTTGGCCTGGCGGAAGAACCACGACAGCAGCGGCACCTTGAATATGTTGTGGTCCATCACGAAGCGTACCGGCCGTGGGCTGGCGGCCATCAGCACCACCGCATCGGCAAAGCTCACGTGGTTGCAGACCAGCACTGCCGCGCCCTGGTCCGGAATCCGTTCCGCGTTGACGCGGCGCAGCCGGTAGACCGTGTGCACCAGGATCCAGGCGATGAAGCGCAGCAGGAATTCGGGCACCAGCGTGTAGATGTAGATCGCCACCACTGCGTTGAGCAGCCCGACCACCAGGAACAGTTGCGGAATCGTGTAGCCGGCCTGCGTCATGAATACGCCGAGTAACGAGGCGCCGATCATGAAGAAGCTGTTCAGGATGTTGTTGGCGGCGATGATCCGCGCGCGGTGCGTCGGCGCGCAACGGCTCTGGATCAGCGCGTACAGCGGCACGCTGTAGAAGCCACCGAACATCGCCACGCAGAACAAGTCCACCAGCACGCGCCAGTGCCCCGGATATGCCAGGAATCCACCGATGCCGGTCAGCGCGGGGCCTGCCGTCTGGCCGTGCGTCGACAGGTAGAGATCGACCGCGAACACCGTCATGCCGATCGAGCCAAACGGCACCAGGCCGATCTCCACGTGGCGGCCCGACAGTCGCTCGCACAGCAGCGACCCCGTGCCGATACCCACCGAGAACATCGCCAGCAACAGCGTGACCACGTTCTGGTCCCCGCCCAGCACATCCTTGGCAAAGCTGAAGAACGACGTCAGGAAGGTTGCGCCAAGGAACCACAACCAGGAAATCCCCAGCAGGCTCTGGAATACGACGCGGCGCTCGTGCGCCAGCGCCAGGTTGCGCCAGGTCTCGGTGAACGGGTTCCAGTTGATGCGCAGGTCCGGCTGCGGCGCGGGCGACAGCGGCACCCTTTGCGACACGGCGCGCCCGGCCACGGCGATGGCCACGCAGACGATGCCCACGTAGAGCGGACCGACCACCATGCCGCCGCGTGTAACGCCCGCCAGCTCCCCGCCGAGCAGCGTGCCGATCAGGATGGCGACGAAGGTGCCCATTTCCACCAGCCCGTTGCCGCCCACCAGCTCGGTCGAGTCCAGATGCTGTGGCAGGTAGGCGAACTTGACGGGGCCGAACAGCGTGGAGTGCAGCCCCATCAGGAAGGTGCCGAGATAGAGCAACGGGGCACTGTGCCAGGCAAATCCGGCCAGCCCCAGCAACATGATGCCGATCTCCAGCGACTTGACCAGCCGGATCAGTCGCGATTTCTCGATCTTGTCGGCAATCTGGCCGCTGGTGGCGGAGAACAGGACAAACGGCGCGATGAAGATCGCCGAGATCAGGAAGGCCGCGCTATGGGCATCCACCCCCTCGAACAGCGCGGTATGGTAGGTGACCAGCGAGGTGAAGGCGACCTTGAAGACGTTGTCGTTCATGGCCCCGAGGAACTGTGTCCAGAAAAACGGGGCGAAACGGCGCACGCCAAGGAGGCGGAACTGGCTTTGTTGGCTCATGGAGGCAGGCGTTGGTGGACCCCGGCGACCGCCGGGGCTTCAGTTCGCCGCCATCATGCCAGCGCCCGGCGGCGCCGGCTATGAGACTGTTGCGCAAAATGTTGCGCAAAAACCAGCCGGCGTTGTCAGTCGGCTTTTTCTTCCGGCCAGTCGCGGATGTAGGCTTTGAGCATGCGGTTCTCGAAGCTCTGCTCCTCGACCACCGCCTTGGCCACGTCATAGAACGAGATCACGCCCATCAGCGTGCGGCTGTCCAGCACCGGCAGGTAGCGCGTGTGGCGCTCCAGCATCATGCGGCGCACCTCGTTGACGTCGGTTTCCGGCGTACAGGTCAGCGGCGCGTCGTCCATGACCTTGCGGATGCTATGGGTACCCAGCGTGCCACCGTTGGCGGCCACGGTCTCGATGATCTCGCGGAAGGTCAGCATGCCGACCAGGTCGCCGTACTCCATGACCACCAGCGATCCGATGTCGTGCTCGGCCATCGTATGGATGGCTACCAGCAGGGACGTATCCGGCGTGACGGTATAGAGCGTATTGCCCTTGATCTGCAGGATGTCACTGACTTTCATGGTGGTGTCTCCGCTGCCGCGTTGCAAAGGCCTGGCGCCGTGTGCGCCGGCGTCCCGCCGTGGGGGCTTGTTTGTCGTTGTGAGGGCAATGCCCATGCGGCGATGCTAGCCCAAACGGCCGCCTCAAGTAAAGCGAGCGAGACTTCCCGAGCGGGCTCGGATTGAGAATCCCCCCAATTGCGCACATGCCGCGCGGTGCTAGGATGCCGGACGGAGACAACAACGAGCGAACTGCCATGTCCGGTACCCGATTCGACACGCTGGCCCTGCACGCCGGCGCCGCCCCGGACCCCGCCACGGGGGCCCGGGCCACACCTATTCACCTGACTACGTCCTTCGTATTCCGCGACAGCGAGCATGCGGCGTCGCTGTTCAACATGGAACGCGCCGGGCATGTCTACTCCCGGATCAGCAATCCGACCGTGGCGGTGCTGGAGGAACGCGTGGCCGCGCTGGAAAACGGCGCCGGGGCCATCGCCACGGCGTCCGGCCAGGCCGCACTGCACCTGGCCGTGGCCACGCTGATGGGCGCGGGGTCGCATATCGTGGCCTCCACCGCGCTCTACGGCGGATCGCACAACCTGCTGCACTACACACTGCGCCGGTTCGGCATCGAGACCACGTTCGTCAATCCGCGCGACATCGACGCCTGGCGCGCCGCCATCCGCCCCGAGACCCGGCTGCTGTTCGGCGAGACACTGGGCAATCCGGGGCTGGACGTGCTCGATATCGAGACCGTGGCCCAGATCGGCCAGGACCACCGGATTCCGCTGCTGGTGGACTCCACATTCACCACACCCTACCTGCTGCGCCCGTTCGACCTCGGCGCCGGCCTGCTCTACCACTCGGCCACCAAGTTCCTGGGCGGTCACGGCACCACCATCGGCGGCGTGCTGGCCGAGGGCGGGACGTTCGATTTCGAGGCATCCGGCCGCTTCCCGGAACTGTCGGAGCCGTACGAGGGCTTCCACAACATGGTGTTCACCGAGGAAAGCACGGTGGCGCCGTTCCTGCTGCGCGCGCGGCGCGAAGGCCTGCGGGACTTCGGCGCCTGCATGAACCCCATGGCCGCGTGGCAACTGCTGCAAGGCATCGAGACCCTGCCGCTGCGGATGAGCCGCCACGTCGACAACACGCGCCGCGTGGTGCAGTTCCTGGCGGGCCATCCGATGGTGGAATCCGTGGCCTACCCCGAGCTCGAGTCGCACCCGGACCATGCGTTGGCCAAACGCCTGCTGCCGCGCGGCTGCGGCGCGGTGTTCAGCTTCAATCTCAAGGCCGACCGCACGGCCGGGCAGCGCTTCATCGAAAGCCTCTCGCTCTTCTCACACCTCGCCAACGTGGGCGATGCGCGCTCGCTGGTGATCCACCCGGCTTCCACCACGCACTTCCGCATGGATGCCGCGGCGCTGCGCGCGGCCGGCATCGGCGAAGGCACGATCCGGCTGTCGATCGGGCTGGAGGACCCCGACGACCTGATCGACGACCTGAAACGCGGCCTGAAGGCCGCGGAGAAGGCCATGAGCGGCGGCGCAAAGGGAGGGAAAGCCTGATGGAACTGAATGTTTCCGGCCAGAAGGCCTATGCCTACACCGGCGGCAAGCCGTTCGATCCCGCCCTGCCCTGCGCCGTCTTCGTGCATGGCGCACAAAACGATCACAGCGTGTGGGCGTTGCAAACGCGCTGGTTTGCCAACCACGGCTTCTCCGTGCTGGCCGTGGACCTCCCCGGCCACAACCGCAGCCAGGGCGCACCGCTGACCACCGTCGAGTCGATGGCCGACTGGGTGATGACGCTGGTGGCAACCGCGGGCGTCAAGGCGCCTGCGCTGGTGTTCGGCCACAGCATGGGGTCACTGATCGCGCTCGAGTGCGCCACGCGCCATCCCGACGCGGTGCGCGCGATCGGGCTGCTGGCCACGGCCTATCCGATGAAGGTTTCCGATGCGCTGCTCGATGCCGCGCTGAACCGCGAAGACGAAGCCATCGCGATGGTCAACCAGTGGTCGATCTCCAGTCTCGCCAATAAGCCGTCCTCGCCAGGCCCCGGCGCGTGGATGCACGGTGGCAGCCAGCGGCTGATGGAGCGCGTGGCCGCGCGCAATCCGGGCGCCCATGTCTTCCACAATGATTTCTCCGCCTGCAACGCCTATGCGCATGGCGAGGAAGCGGCGGCGTCGGTGGCCTGCCCGGCGTTGTTTGTGGTGGGGTCGAAGGACATGATGACGTCGCCCAAGGCCGCCCAGGGACTGGCCAGCAGGATGGCGAGTGCCGCCGTCGCCACCGTCCCTTGCGGGCACGCGATGATGGGAGAAAAGCCGGACGAAGTCCTCGACACGCTGGCAGCCTTCGCGCGGAAAGTCGTGGCGAGCGGCACGCCGACGCAGGCACGAGCGTCATAGCAGGTGTGACAACAACGACAACGTCAGGGAGCCGCCGGAGACCACCATGCCTCACGCCCACGCCAAAGAGTTTGAGAGCTTTGCCGCCTTCTACCCTTACTACCTGAACGAACACCGCGACCGGACCTGCCGGCGCCTGCATTTCGTCGGATCGACGGTCGCCCTGCTCTGCCTCGTGGCGCTGATGACCACGGGCAACGCGTGGTGGCTGCTCGGTGCGGCAGTTTCCGGCTATGCGTTCGCATGGGTTGGCCACTTCGGTTTCGAAAAAAACCGGCCGGCCACGTTCCGCCACCCGATCTACAGCCTGATGGGCGACTGGGTCATGTACGCGGATATCTGGCGGGGCCGGATTCCGTTCTGACCGGGTGATGGTCCCGGTTTGACCGGAGGGTGCCGGTCAGACCGGTATGGTCGATATTGCAACGAATCAGATCGGTGACGATTCGAGTCTGACGATGCCAGCGGGCCGGTCCTGCTGACGCATGGCGTGAGAGCCGCCGTCAGACCTGGCCGTGCCAGCCCGGCGGCACCACTTCGAACGTACGACGCTGGCCGCCACCCTCGTCGGCCTTGGCGGCCTTTCCGCCCTCACCACCCTCACCGCCCGTATCACCCTTATCGCCCTTGCCGTCCTTACGGTCCTCTCGCCCCGCCTCATTGGCCGCCGGCGCCGACGCCTGCTGGCGGAACACGGCCTCCAGCGACTGGTCCAGCTGAGGGTTGTCGAGCATCGATTTCAGCAGGTCCACGCCCTGCATCTGCTGCGCCAGCGCCGTCCGAGGCAGGCGCGCCAGGTTCAGCACCAGCCGGTCATGCAGCATGCGCAGCGTGACGTGCGATGGATCGCACAGCAGCGCCCAGTGTGCCTGCCCACGATCCTGCTGGAGCTTGCCGACCAGATGCATCCCCTTGAGCTTTGCCAGCAGGCCAGCCAGGTAGTCTGCCTCCATCCGCAGCTTGCGGCCCATGTCGAGTTCGCCAACACTGCGCGGCACCTCCTCGCGGGCGCGGTACAGCAGGTACAGAACGCCAAGCGCGTCGAAGAACTCGCTGCCGGCAAACGTGCGGCGGCGCCAGTGGCCTTCCCGGATGACCGGCAGATTGGCCGCAATCGTGGCGCCCAGCAGCGTCACCAGCCAGCTGACGTACATCCACAACAGGAACAGCGGCAACACGGCGAACGTGCCGTAGACCGCCGTGTAGGTAGGAATATGAGTGATGAAGTAGCCGAAGCCGCGCTTGGCGACTTCGAAGGCGATGGCGGCAACCAGCCCAGCGATGATGGCGTCGCGCCAATCCACATAGGCGTAGGGCACCGCCATATAGAGGAAGGCGAACGCCAGTGCCGACAGGAGCACAGGAACGGCGCTGACCATCAGACCCATCCCCATCGGCAGATTGCCGACGTAGCCCATCGAGACCGAGATCAGGTACGAACTGATGGACAGGCTAGCGCCGATCAGCACCGGCCCCAGCGTCAGCACAGCCCAGAACACCAGCACCCGCTGCGCCAGCGGACGCCGCCGCTTGACGCGCCAGATCGCATTGAGCGCGTCTTCCACGGTCAGCATCGTCAGCACGGACGTCACCATCAGGCCGCCCAGGCCCAGCGCGGTCAGCCCGCGCGCGCTCTTGGCAAACTGGCCGATGTAGCGCGAGACCGAGTCACTGATGTTGCCGCCCGGGATCAGGTTCTGGAACAGGAAGCCCTCGATCTGGCCGCGAAAATCGCGGAACACCGGAAACGCGGCCAGCAGCGCGAACGCCACGGTCAGCACCGGCACCACGGCCAGGACGGTGGTGAAAGTCAGGCTGGCGGACACCTGCGGCAGGCGATCCTCGCCGGCGCGACGCAGCGCGTAGCGCGCGAGTGCGCGCACCTTCTGCAGGTTCCATTCCCTGCGCAGGCGGGCGATGCGTGCGGCTGTCATGCGGGGGCAAGCTCCATTATCTGAAAACGAGGGGTGAGGGCCACCGGATCAAGGAAACGTGCGACATTTCGTCGAACGCGTCTCGCATCCGGCACCCGACGCGAGGGCCCAACTATAATACGCGCATTGTTTTGCGGCGCCGTTCCGGGCCGCGCCCGCCCTGGCCGGCAACACGGCCGGCCGGCGGACTGCCAGCCCATCCATGACCGACATCCTCGTCCTCTATTACAGCCGCCACGGCAGCACCCGCAAACTCGCCGAACTGATCGCGACCGGCATCGAGAGCGTGCCCGGCGCCCAAGCGCGCCTGCGCACCGTGCCGCCAGTCTCGACGGTCTGCGAAGCCACTGCACCCGATATCCCGCCCGAAGGCGCGCCGTACGCGGAATTGCGCGATCTCGAGGAGTGCGCCGGCCTGGCGCTCGGCAGCCCCACCCGCTTCGGCAACATGGCCGCGCCAATGAAGTACTTCCTGGACGGCACCGTCGCCCAATGGCTGTCCGGTGCGCTCACCGGCAAGCCCGCCTGCGTGTTCACCTCCACCGGCAGCCTGCATGGCGGCCAGGAGACCACGCTGCTGTCGATGATGCTGCCGCTGTTCCACCACGGCATGCTGCTGATGGGCTTGCCCTATTCCGAGCCCGGCCTGATGACGACGACGGCCGGCGGCACGCCCTATGGCCCGAGCCACCATGCCCACGTGGACAACCACGGCCCGGTAACCGACCACGAAGCCGCGCTGGCGACCGCCATGGGACGCCGGCTGGCCGAAACGGCGCTGAAGCTGGCCGGGGCCGCGCGATGACACCCGCCGACGCCTCAGCACGCGACGGCGACCTGCACAGCCCCGGGCTATGGCGCCTGAGCGTGGGCAGCGTGATCGCGCTGATGGCGTTGTGCATCGCCTGGGAATGGTTCCTCGCACCATTGCGCCCGGGCGGCTCGTGGCTGGTCCTGAAGTGCATCCTGCTGCTGCCGGTATTGCGCGGCGTTCTGACGCGCAATCGCTACACTATGCAGTGGTCGTCGATGCTGATCCTGCTGTATTTCACCGAAGGCATCGTGCGCGCCACCAGCGACCGCGCGCCGTCGTCTACCCTGGCGTGGGCGGAAGTCGCTCTCACGGTGCTGTTTTTCTTCAGCACGATTCTCTACCTGCGACCCTACAAGCGACGTGCCAAGGCACAGAAGGCGTCGGATACCGTCGCGCCGCCCTCGTCACCCTCGTCGCCCCGGTAAGTTGCCGTCGCCGAAACTTCCATTCCTGCCATGACCGCCTCGCACCTCGACTCGTTCCTCGATCTCTGCCGCGCCGCGGTGGGCCCACAAAACGTGCTGACGGATGCCACCGACAAGGCGCCCTACCTGACCGACTGGCGCCGGCGCTATACGGGCGACGCGGTAGCCGTGCTGCGTCCTGGCTCCACCGAGGAAGTCGCCGCCGTGGCCCATGCCTGCCATGCCCACAAGCTGGCCGTGGTGCCTCAGGGCGGCAACACGGGCCTGTGCGGCGGCGCGACGCCGGCCGCCGGTGAGGCGGCGGCAAACGGTGTGGTCGTGCTGTCGCTGCAGCGCATGAACCGCATCCGCAACGTCGATCCGTTGAACAACACGATCACCGTGGAAGCCGGTGTGATCCTGCAGCAGTTGCAGGAAACGGCGCAGGCCCATGGCAGGCTGTTCCCACTGAGCCTGGCGGCCGAGGGTAGCTGCACGATCGGCGGCAACCTGTCGACCAACGCCGGCGGCACCGCGGTTCTGCGATACGGCAATACGCGTGAACTGTGCCTGGGCGTGGAAGTGGTGACGGCCAGGGGCGAGATCTGGGACGGCCTGCGCGGCCTGCGCAAGGACAATACGGGCTACGACTTGCGTGACCTGTTCATCGGCGCCGAAGGCACGCTGGGGATCATCACGGCGGCCGTCATGAAACTGTTTCCGGCCCCGCGCGCGCGCGTCACGGCGCTGGCCGCCGTGCAGAGCCCGCGCGCGGCGCTGGCCCTGCTGGCCATCGCGCAATCACACGCCAGCGCGATGCTGACCGGCTTCGAGTTGATGTCCGCGCTATGCATGGAACTGGTGACGAAGCACTTCCCGCAACTACGCTACCCGTTCGACGCCACGCACCCGCAACTGGTGCTGCTGGAACTGTCCGACAGCGAAGGCGAGGAACACGCGCGCGCGATCTTCGAAAAGATGATGGAAACCGCGTTCGCGGGCGGCGTGGTGATCGATGCGGTGGTCGCCGAGTCCGTGCAACAGTCGCGCGATTTCTGGAACCTGCGCGAGCACATTCCGCTGGCCCAGGTCGAGGAAGGCAAGAACATCAAGCACGATATCGCCGTGCCGATCTCGCGCGTGGCCGACTTTATCGAGACCACCGATGCGCTGCTGCAGGATGCCTTCCCCGGTGCGCGGATGGTGACCTTCGGCCATCTTGGCGACGGCAACCTGCACTACAACGTATCGCCGCCGGTGGGTGTCGATAACGACCAATTCCTGATGCACCAGGACGCCATCAACCTGGTCGTCCACAACAGCGTGCAGGCGCATAACGGCTCGATTTCCGCCGAGCACGGCCTTGGCCAGCTTAAGCGCGAGGAGAACCAGCGCTACAAGAGCGAGGTGGAACTGGCGATGATGCGGGCCATCAAGCAGGCGCTGGACCCACAGGGGCTAATGAATCCGGGGAAGGTCATCTGATCCGGCCGATCGGTTGGCATCCGGATCCTGATCCGGACCCATCTCCGGATCGGCCTCCGGACCCACATCCGGGCCGCCGAACAACTGGCTGCACAGCCCCTCGCCTTCCGGCGTGAGGCTGGCCGTTCCCCGGCCATCCTCTTCCATCGTCATGACGACCAGTTCCGCGTCGGCCAGTTGGGTCAGCACGCGACGCAGCACGCTCATCTGCACCGAAGCCCGCTTGCTGATCCGCGCCAGCGACAGCACCTTGCCTTCGGGCATCTGCGCCTCGCGCCAGAGCACGTCCAGGATGCCGGCCAGCGCCGGGTCCAGTCCGCCGACGCTGTCTAGTCCGTCCTCTTGTCCGTCTTGTCCGTCTGCTGCCTCGTCGATCCCGGGGGCGTCCGTTTCAGCATCGCCCCGGTTGGATTTGCGCATCATTCTGTCTCCTTGTCTTGTAGTGACGCCACCAGCTTGCCCAGCGTGACGACGGCGGACTCCACCTCCGCCGACCATGCGCCACTGTAGTTCAGGCGGATGCAGTTGGTGTAGGTCGGCACTGGCGAGAAGATATGCCCCGGCGCCACGGTGATCCGCCGCTCCAGCGCCGCATGGTAGAGCGCCATGGCGTCGACCTCTTCCGGCAATTCCACCCACAGGACATAGCCCCCTGCCGGGCGCGAGACCCGCGTCCCCGCCGGGAAGAATCGCCGCACCGCGGCGGCCATGATGTTGGCCTGTTGCGCGTAGGTCTTGCGCACACGGCGCAGGTGATAGTCGTAGCCGTCGTTCTTCAGGAACTCGGCGATGGCCAGTTGCGGAATGGCCGGCGTGGTCAGCGTGTTCAGGAATTTCAGCCGCTCGACCTGCTCCTTGTACCGTCCCGGTAACGCCCAGCCAATCCGGTAGGCGTTGGTGAGCGTCTTGGAAAACGACGAACAATGCAGCACGATACCGGCCGTATCGTAGGCCTTCAGCGACGTGGGATGGGCATCCCCGTAGTAAAGCTCGCCATAGACATCGTTCTCGATCACCGGAATGTCGCGCGCGGTCAGCAGCGTCACCAGTTCCTGCTTGCGCGCGTCCGACATCTGGAACCCGAGCGGGTTCTGGAAATTCGGCATCACCATGCATGCGGCGATGGGGCGCTCGTCGATCAGCTTCGCCAGTGCCTGGACGTCGATGCCCTCCACCGGATCGGTAGCCACCTCCACGGCGCGCATGCCCAGCCGCTCGATGGCGTGGAGCATCGCATAGTAGGTTGGCGACTCCACGGCAATGGTGTCGCCCGGCTTGGCCACCGCCTGCAGGCACAGGTTGATCGCCTCGGTGGCACCGATGGTCACGATCACCTCGTTGGGATCGACCGCGTAGCCGTTTTCCAGGTAGCGCCGCGTGATCTGGCGGATCAGTTGCGGCGACCCTGGTGGCAGGTCATCGAGCAGGTTCCACGTGTCATAGCGCTTGCCGATGGTGTTGGCATACTGGATGATCCGCTGCCAGGGGAACAGCTTGGGGTCGGGGTATGGCGAGCCGAGCGGAATGGCATCGTCGGCGCGGATCGAGCGCAGCGTCGACAGCACCAGCGCGCTCACATCCACCGGCGACGGCCTGGCCGCCGGGCGGGTTGGCTGCAGTTCGATGGTGGGCTCGCCGGGCCGGGAGCGCACGAAGTACCCGGACTGGGGCCGGCTTTCCAGGATGCCGCGCGATTCCAGCAGCAGATACGCGCGGACTACCGTCGTGATGCTCAGGCGGTGGTGCTGGGCCGCCTGGCGCACCGAGGGGATTTTTTCCCCGGACAGCAAGACGCCTTGCTGCACCAGCGCCTCGATGTCGGCCGCAAGCTTTTCATACAGAGTCACACCGCCAACCTTTCGCCACGTCTGGAGTTGTCTGGACGCTGGCGATCGGCAGGCCAGTCTTCAGCCCGGCAGCGCCAGCGGCTCAGATCGTAATACGAAATCCGTCCCGGCGGCCGGACCGGCCTGGGGCGTGGCCGGCGCGACACCTGTGTATTCGACGAACCCGTCCTTGCGGCAGAAGCTCAGCAGACGCAGACCGGCCTGTTCGGCGATGCGGATGGCCAGCGAAGTCGGTGCGGAAATCGTCGCCAGCATCTGGATCTGCATGCGTGCCGCCTTTCGGACCAGCTCATAGCTGGCGCGGCTGGACAAGAAGACGAAGCCGTCATCCATCGGCATCCGGCGCTTCGCCAAGTGGCCGATCAGCTTGTCCATCGCGTTGTGACGGCCCACATCCTCGAAGGCGCACAGCACTTCGCCATCAGGCGCGCACCAGCCCGCGGCATGGACGCCGCCCGTGGCACGCATCAGGACCTGGTGGCTAGGCAGCCCGGCGGCAGCACGCTGCATCGTCGCGCGGGAAGGCTCGATCCGGCGACGCGGCACCGCCATCGGCACAGGCGCCAGGTCCAGCAGCTCGAGGCTCTCGATGCCGCAGACCCCGCAGCCCGTGCGCCCGGCCAGCGCCCGGCGCTGTGCCTTCATCGCCATGAAGGCGCGCTGGCTGATGTCGATACGCACCTCGATGCCGTCGCATCCCGGCACGACCTCGACATCGTAGATTTCCTTGACGCCGTCGACGATCCCCTCGGTCAGCGAGAACCCAAAGGCGAATGCTTCCAGGTCCAGCGGCGTCGCCATCATCACGGCATGGGAGATGCCGTTGTAAACCAGCGCTACCGGCACCTCCTCGGCCACGTTGTCAAGGTCGAGCGTACTCAGGTCGCCCTTGTGGCGGTGAGTGCTCCGCTGCTGATAACCGAGCGGCGACTGCAACGATGACGGCGCCAGAGTCGCGGCGGGCTCCCGGGACGATGAGTTCATGCGTGTCTCCGGAGGGCCATCAGGCGCCGCCGGCTCGTGCCAGCAGCACGGGGATCGACTTCGACGTCGGCGTGCCGGACCGGTCGCCGATGCTCTCCAGCGGCACCAGCGGATTGGTTTCCGGATAGTAGGCACCCAGGCAGCCGGCAGGAATGTCGTAGTCCACCAGCAGGAAGTCCTGCGCGTGGCGCGTGATGCCGTCTTCCCAGACGCTGGTGATGTCCACGCGCTCGCTCTCGGCAAAGCCCAGCCGCTCGCGATCCACCGGGTTGATAAACACCACGCGACGCAGACCAAACACGCCACGATAGCGATCGTCCAGGCCATAGATCGTGGTGTTGTACTGGTCGTGCGACCGCGTGGTCATCATCACCATCAGGTCGTCGCCGTATGCCGCGCGGGCACGCTGGATCGGGGTGTCCTTGTCAATCGCATGCACCAGGAACTGGGCCTTGCCGGACGCCGTCTTCCACACGCGGTTGCGCGAAGCCGGCGTCAGGTGGAACCCGCCCGGCTGGTTCACGCGTGCGTTGAATTGCTCGAAGCCCGGAATCACCTTTTCGATGGCGTCGCGGATGCGCGCGTAGTCCTGCGCGTACCAGAGCCAGTCGACCTTTTCGGAACCGAGCGTCGCGGCGGCCATGCGGGCGACGATCGCGGTCTCGGACAGCAAGTCGGGCGATGCCGGCTTGTTCATCCCATAGGAGATATGCACCATGCAGACCGAGTCTTCCACGGTCACACCCTGGGGCACGCCGTCCTGCAGATCGATCTCCGTCCTGCCCATCGTCGGCAGCAGCAGCGACGCCTTGCCGATCACCAGATGGCTGCGGTTGAGCTTGGTGGCAATATTGACGGTCAGGTCGCATTGGCGCAGCGCCTCCCAGGTGCGCGGCGTGTCCGGCGTGGCGATCGAGAAATTGCCGCCCAGCCCCACGAACACCTTCACCTTGCCCGCCAGCATCGCATTTATCGCACCGACCACGTCCTGGCCGTGCTCGCGCGGCGGCTCGAAGCCGAACGTGGCGCCCAGTCGGTCCAGGAAGGCACCGTCCGGCTGCTCCTCGATGCCCATCGTGCGGTCACCCTGCACGTTGGAATGGCCACGCACCGGCATCAGCCCGGCGCCCGGGCGACCGATATTCCCGCGCAGCATCATTACGTTGGACAGCATCTGGATCGTGCGGACCGAGTTCTTGTGTTGAGTCAGGCCCATGCCCCAGCAGGCGATGGTGCGCTCGCTCTTCACGTAGACATCCGCCAGCGCGTCGATGTCTTCGCGCGTCACGCCCGAATCGGCCACGATGTCCGCCCAGCTCTCGGCGCGCAGATCCGCCGCGAAGGCTTCGAAATCAGCCGTGTGCTGCGCGATGAAGTCAACGTCCACCACGTGCCTGTTGCCCGTGGCGATGGCGGCGTCATCCAGCTCGATCACACGCTTGCCGAGGCCCTTGATCAGCGCGAAGTCGCCGGCCAGCTTGGGCCGGACGAACATCGACGCGATCTTCGTGCTGGACCCCGTCAGCATTTCGGTGGCGTGCTGCGGGCTGGTAAAGCGCTCCAGGCCGCGCTCCTTGAGCGGGTTGATCGACACAATCGTCGCCCCGCGCTTTGCGCAATCGCGCAGCTCATTCAGCATGCGCGGATGGTTGGTGGCCGGGTTCTGGCCGAACACCAGCACGGCATCGGCCAGCTGGAAATCATCCAGCAGCACGGTGGCCTTGCCCACGCCCACCGTCACCGGCAAGCCACGGCTGGTGGCCTCGTGGCACATGTTCGAGCAATCGGGGAAATTATTGGTCCCGTACATCCGCACGAACAGCTGGAACAGGAAGGCGGCCTCGTTGCTGGCCCGGCCTGACGTATAGAACGTGGCGGCATCCGGGTCATCCAGCTTGCGCAGGTGGTTGGCGATCAGCGCGAAGGCATCGTCCCAGGCTACCGGCACGTACTTGTCCGTGACGGCGTCGTAGACCACCGGATGGGTCAGCCGGCCATGCTGCTCGAGCTCGTAGTCCGACTGCTGCATTAGCTCGGTCACCGTGTACTTCGCGAAGAAGTCGTTCGTGACCCGCTTGCTGGTGGCTTCCGCAGCCACGGCCTTGACACCGTTCTCGCAGAATTCGAAGGTCGACGCGTGCTGCTTGTCCGGCCAGGCGCAACCCGGACAGTCAAAGCCGTCGGGCTGGTTCTGCTTGAACAGTGTCTTGTACTTGCCGCCTGCAACTTTCTCCTTGATCAGGTTGATGGCAACGTACTTGAGGGCGCCCCAGCCAGCGGCCGGGTGCGTGTAGGGCGCGACATGTCCCTTTTCGGGGGTCGGAGTACTCATCGGGGGGCGACTTCCTGAACAATTGCCCGAGTGCCCGGCCCGGTTTTCCGTGTTTCCAGAGCACCCGAAGCGATGGATGCAGACTAGGCCCGAAAAGTGATCCGAGGAACGTACAGTACAGCTACGGATTGAAGAGTACAGTTTGCACCATTGCGGCGCACAAATTGGGAACTGTGCTTATCGGGGTGGCATGAACGAGGCGCGCCCCCTACTCTTCCCTACTCCGGTTGCTCCGGCGTTGCCTGGATGATGTCCTCGAGCTGGGCGCTCATGGGGATATCGAGCCGCTCGCCGGTCGGCAGCTTGCTCAGGAACCACTGCTTGTAGAGCCGTTCCAGATCGCCCGAGGTGATCACGTTCCGCACCGCCCGGTCGACCACGGCCGCGAACTGCGGATCGTTCTTGCGAAGCATGATCCCGTATGGGTCGTAGGACAGGAAATCGCGCGTCACGTCAAACTTCTTTGCCATGTTGTAGTGCGCCAGAAAACCGTAGAGCAGCACATCGTCGCCGGCGTAGGCGTCGGCGCCGCCGTGACGCAGGATCTCGAAAGCGTCGGCATGGTCGCGCGCGCGGATGATCTTCACGTCCAGGCCGAATCGTGCCGACACCTTCTCGATCGCGTCGGCATTGGTGGTGCCAGCCGTGGCGACCACAGTCTTGCCCTTGAGGTCGCGGAACGACTTGATCGGCGATCCGCGCGGCACCATCAGCTTGGTCCCCGCGATAAAGATCACCGGCGAGAACCCCACGATGCGCATGCGTTCGGCATTGCGCGTGGTCGATCCGCATTCGAGATCGATCCTGCCCGACATCATCGCATCGAAGCGATTCTCGGACGTGACCGGCACCCACTGGATCGTCAGGTCGCGTCCGATTTCGGCGGCGGCGGTCTCCACGATGGCCTGGCAGATATCGATCGAATAGCCGATCGGCCGCTTCGCCTGGTTCAGGTACGAGAACGGCAGCGACGATTCCCGGTAGCCGACGATCAGCGCCCCCGTGTCCTTGGCCTTCTTCAGCGTGCCGCTCAGCACCACGGCATCCTGCGCAACAGCCAGCGTGGCCGCGGCGCAGCCCAGCCACAGTGCAATCAGAAATTTCGCAGCGAATCCGCGCATGGCATCAGGCCTCCGCGGCATCGGGCTTGGCGCCGGGGATGTCCTGCTCCGTCTCGGGCACCGGTCCGGAGGCCAGTTGCCCTTCCCACTTGGCCACCACGGCGGCGGCGATCGAATTGCCCACCGCGTTGGTCGCGGAACGGCCCATGTCGAGGAACTGGTCGACGCCCATGATCAGCAGCAACCCCGCCTCGGGGATGCCGAACTGGTTCAGCGTGGCGGCGATCACCACCAGCGACGCGCGGGGCACGCCCGCCATGCCCTTGGACGTCAGCATCAGCAGCAGCAGCATGGTAATCTGCGTGCCCATTGGCAGGTGGATGTCATAGGCCTGGGCGATGAACAGTACCGCGAACGTGCAGTACATCATCGATCCGTCCAGGTTGAACGAATAGCCCAGTGGCAACACGAAGCTCGAAATCTTGCGGTTCACGCCGAACCGATCGAGCGAATCGAGCAGTTTCGGATAGGCCGCCTCGGAACTGGCCGTGGAGAATGACAGCAGGAACGGTTCCCGGATCAGGCGAATCAACTGGATCACGCGTCTGCCCAGGAACATAAAGCCCGCCAGCGCCAGCAGCCCCCAGAGCACGAACAGCGCCAGGTAGAAGCTGCCCATGAACTTGGCGAACGTGACCAGGATGCCCAGGCCCTGCGTGGTCACCGTGGAGGCAATCGCCGCGAACACGGCCACTGGCGCCAGCCACATGACCGCCCCGGTGATCTTGAGCATGATCTGCGCAAGATCCTCGATGACCGCAGCCATGCGTGCGCCACGTTCGCCCAGCGTGGCGATGGCCGTGCCGAAGAAGATCGAGAACACCACGATCTGCAGGATTTCGTTGTTGGCCATCGCTTCCGCCACGGATTTCGGCACCAGGTGGGCCACGAAGTCCTTCAGCGTGAAGGCGTTGGTCTTGAGGTTGGTCGCCGCGCCAACGTCCGGCAGCGGCAGGCCGATGTTCACGCCCGGATGTAGCAGCGTGGCCATGATCAACCCGAGCGTCAGGGACACCAGCGATGCCGTGATGAACCAGGCGAGCGCCTTGACCCCCACGCGGCCCACCGTGCTGGCATCGCCCATGTGCGCGATACCCATCACCAGGGTCGAGAAAACCAGCGGCGCAATGATCATCTTGATCAGCCGCAGGAACACGTCGGTGATGATGGAGATATACCCGGCGATGTCCTTGGCCACTTTCGGATCGGGGAACGCCGCGTTGCAGGCATAGCCCACCCCGGCGCCGAGGATCATCGCAATCAAGATCCAGGTCGTGATATTTGACTTCTTGCTCATGACGACTCCTTGGGCTTCCGGGTGGATGTCCTGCGTCGGGGTCGGCACTCAGGTGACCCTAGGTAACGATAGGTCGTGGGGACCGGAATCCGCAAATCCGACCGCATTGAACGCCTTGCGGAAGCCTCCGCAACCCTTCCATCGATTGCCCCAAAGGAGTGCCATGTCTATAATCCGGCACACTCGCCTCCGCAGCTTTCCGCCAGGGCGTCATACCGACAAGCGCGCAGTGCCGCCCGGCTGAGCCACCGGGCCACGCGGACCGCGCCACAGGGCCTGACGGCCCGCCGCCTGCCATTCTTCCCCGCAGGCGCCAGATTTTTTGATTCCCGATCCACCCCACGCCGGGCCTGGCCGCGCCATCGCATACGCGCGGCCAGACTTCCGTCGCTTGTTGTCGCTCGTCGCATATGGCGCACTTTTTTCTCCGCCGCCCGGCATTTGCCTGGGTACTGGCCATCCTCACCATGGTTGCGGGCCTGGTTGCCCTGACCCGCATTCCAGTGGCGCAATATCCCGCCGTGGCGCCGCCCACGGTAATCCTTTACGCCGACTATCCGGGGGCCACTGCGCGCACCGTGGAGGATCGCGTGACTGCCGTCCTGGAGCAGCAGATGCACGGCATTCCCGGCCTGCTCTACATCGACTCCAGCAGCGAGGCCGGCACGGCAACGGTCACCATCGGCTTCCGCCAGGGCACCGATCCGCAACTGGCGCAGGTGAACGTGCGCAACCGCGTCGCGCAGGCCGAGCCGTTGCTGCCGGAGACGGTGCGGCGCGGCGGCGTGTATGTCGACCAGGCCAGCGCCAGCCCGTTCATGTACGTCTCGCTGGTGTCGAAGTCCGGCCAGCTGTCAGAGACTGCGTTGGCAGACTATGCGGCCGGCACGGTGCTGCCGATGCTGCGGCGCCTGCCCGGCATCGGCAAGGTGGAGCCCTACGGAGCCGAGTACGCGCTGCGCGTATGGTTCGACCCCGACCAGCTCCATGCCTACGGCCTGACCACCGCCGATGTGGAGGCCGCCATCAGGGCTCGCAATGGCAGCGTCACGCCGGGCCAGCATGGCGGCGCACCGGCTGTCGCAGGCCAGTCGTACCAGGCGATCGTGCGCCCGCCGGCGCCGATGTCCGATGCGGAATCGTTCGGCCGGATCGTGCTGCGCTCGGCTAGGGATGGCTCCGCGGTGCTGCTGCGCGACGTCGCGCGTGTGGAACTGGCGGCGAGCGACTATCGCTACAGCTCCACGCTCAATGGCCGCGACGCGGCGTCGATGGGCCTGAAGCTGGCGGATGGCGCCAACGTGCTGGCCACCTCGCGCGCCGTGCGCGCCGCGCTCGACGACACCGCCAAGGGCTTCCCGGCCGATGTGAGCTACGACATCTCCTACGATTCGGCCCACTTCGTGCAGAGCTCGATCACGCGCGTGCTGGTCACGCTGGCCGAAGCCACGGTGCTGGTCTTCCTGATCCTCTACCTGTTCCTCGGCAACCTGCGCGCCACACTGATCCCCTGCATCGTGGTGCCGATCTCGTTGCTGGGCACGGTAGCCTGCCTCTACGCGCTGGGCCTGTCGCTGAACGTGATCACGCTGTTTGGCGTGGTGCTGGCCATCGGCATCCTCGTCGACGATGCCATCGTGGTCGTCGAGAACGTCGAGCGCATCATGCGCGAGGAAGGTATCGATGCGGGCGCGGCGGCCGCGCGGTCCATGCGCGAGGTCTCTGGCGCCCTGCTCGCCGTCACGCTGGTGCTCTGCGCAGTGTTCGTGCCGATGGCCTTCCTCGGCAGCGCAGTGGGCGTGATCTATCGCCATTTCGCAATCACGCTGGCGGTGTCGATCGCGTTCTCGCTGTTCTTCGCGCTGTCGCTCGCGCCGGCAATGTGCGCCAGCCTGCTGCGCCACGGCGCCCAGCCGTCGCGCAGCAGGCTGGCCTGGTTCGAGCACCGTTTTGCCGCGCTCACGGATCGCTACGCGGGCTGGGTGCAACGGCTGCAACGCCGGCGCCTGCGAAGGCCGACGATGCTTTTGAAGGAACAGTGGATGCAGATCCATGTGCTCAAGGCCCAGGGGTTGTCACTGCGCGAGATCGCGCGGCCATTGACCTGTGCATTCCCGTGAGCCGTTGTCTCATGGCGACTATCTTCTCGTGCTGTCCGTCCAGATAGGCAGATGTTGCTGCCATAGCGACCGCTGAATCTGGCTGCCAATTTTCGAGAAAGTGGTGGGCAAGCTTGTTCCGCTCAGCGGTTAGCGCCTGCCGTGATGCTGCCGGTGTTCTGGATGCTGCCGCCGCTACCCTTGCCAAAATCCAGCGTGACATCCGTGCCACTGATGTTCCCGCCCGCCGTCATCGCCGTCGTGTTCGCCGGCAGGTACACCTGGGGCATCAGCGCCGTGATGGTCGGGCAGGTAACGGCACCGTTCGCCCTGCAACTGGGGTCCGGAACGGTCTGCTCCACATACCACAGCATCGGCTTATCAAGTTCATTGACCTGCGTCTGCGTGAGCGCTGTGCCCAACTGGAGGCCGTTGGCCTGCGCATAGTCGAGCGCGTTCTGGTACAGCACGCCCTTCTCCTGCTGCGTGGTCGACAGGTTCTGCTTGCTGTCATAGGACAGGCCGTCGACAAAGCTCGCCTTGCCGGTTTGGGCGAGCGCCGCCTGCTGCAGCATCAGGTTCTCTTCCTCGGGGTTGTAGTAGAACAGCGTCGAACCCGGCTGCAGGCTTGGCGGCAGGTTGTCCAGCAGCGTCTGCGGGCCGATGCCGGCCGACAGCGCCGGGCTCAGCTGTCCATCCACATAGGATGCCTTGCCCGCCACCGGTGTCGGCAACTGGCCGGTGCCCACTGACCGCGGCACGCCCAGGTTCAGGCCCGGCATCGTCTGCGGCGTAATCGAGATCACCTGGGACGGCGCGTTCACGCGCGGCGTGTAGGTGTTGGCCGTCGTAATGCCATTGATCAGCCGTGTGCCAGTCAGTGACACCTCCGTGCCAATCACGTTGCCCACGTTCTGGATCTGGCCACCCGAGGTGATGGTCAGGTTAGGCGCCTGGATGGTGGCGGCGATGTTGCCCACCGGCGTCGGCGGGTTAATCACGCCCCCGGTAGCCGCATAGGCGCTGCCATACAGCGCCGCGCACTGCTCGGGTGATCCGCATGCCCAGATGTCGTGGCGCTTGTCGCTACTGAACATGCCCGTTTCCTGCACCCAGTGAGAGTGCCAGTAGGCATTGAGCGTCTGCGCACTGTTGACGACCGGGCCCGTCACATTGATGACGGCTTTGGCCCCTGCCGAGATCAGGCTGCCGACGTTAGTCAGCGATCCCGCGTTGATCTGCAGGGTATTGCCGGCCGAGATCACCGAGGAACTACCGGACTGTTGGTCGACGTAGGCCTCGCAGTAGCTCTCCTTGTAACCGCCAGCAGTCATGCAGCCAGCGTACTGCTGCTGCGTGCCGTAGTTCTCATGGGCTTGTACAGGCGGCGGCAGCGTATTGGTGATGGCTCCGGCTACATTGAGCGTGATGTTGTTTGCCGTTGCCGAGCGCCATTAGCGAGCCGGGCCAGATTTCAGGCTGCGCATACAGAGCCTTGGCCTCATTGCTCCATGCGGATAGGCTACGCAGCGGAACGGTCCGGCACCCCCCCTCCGGGCTGGTGAAAGTCACGTCAATCTGTGCCGTAATGGGGTTGTCGTCGCCGGGAAGCGGACGATACGAAATAACCGGAGTGCCAATACGCTGCATGGCGTAGGCGAGGCTATCGGCCCGCATCTGTGCAAGGTCGTGCTCGGCATTGGCGAGGTCGTCGCGCAGTACCTGGGCTTCTTCTGCTGCCTTGCGCAGTCGCTCGAAGTCATCGGCCAGCTTCTGTACCGCCGCGATACCAGACTTGATGCTGACAATGCGGGCCTCCATGCTGCTGAATGCATGGCCGTCGATAAAGCGGGGAGTACCTTGGAGGTTGCTCATATCAATTTCCTTTTGGGACGTGGCCGCGCAAATCGCGCGCACCGTGGTAGCTCATTTTTGAGCCGTTGAATGTCGCCAGCGCGCAAGCGCAAGCGTAGGGAATGGGGGCCGGGAGTTATCCGGCGGGGCGCCTCGCGGCGCGGCTCTACACTGCGGGGAAGGTCGGTGCCCTACTCACCAGCCAAGATCGGCAGTCAGCAGGGTCTGTAGATGGCGGTCCCTCTGTGCGAGGGTGAACCAGTGTTCGGGGTTGTCGCGTACTGCCTTGAGCAAGTCAGCGCATGCGATATTGGCCGCAGGGTTATGCAGCGTGGTCCGGTCAATTCCGGTAACAGTCACCGTCCATGGGCCACGCTTGAAAGTGCGCGCACCTTGCTTGAGCATTGCGAGCCGTTGAATGTGGGAGTCTCGGGATCGTGTGGCTGGTGGCCGCTGCCCTTGTCGGATCGCGCGCATCGCTGGCTCGGTCTTCGCCAGTAGGCAAGCAAAACAGGAGCGGTCTCGCACCCGGCGCTCCGCGCTTCCGCACCTCGGGCATGGCTTGCCGGTGTATGTGCGCTGGCCGAGCATGAATGCTGACCATCGGGCCGTGCTTGATACCCGCTGCCGCAGCGCTTCTGCAAATGCCGGGTCTAGTCGCGCGATGCGGCGCTGCCTTAGGGATAACTTGTCGGCCCGTGGCTGCTGGCCGTGTAGGACGAATCGTGGATCAGGCTTACGGCTGCCGGGCATAGCGCGCTCTTGTCCTGCGGCCAACCCAGCCACGGTGTGCGGCAGCGCTGCGTGCTGCTCGGGCCATCATGAAGTGCCCCATGGTTGCTGCTGACATTGATTGGTCTCCAGAAAGGACAAGGGCCAGCGCGAGGCCGACCCTAAGGGATTGATGTTGAGTGCCGCCGCGTCATAGCGCGATAGCATCTAGCTCGGCTTGCTCGGCCATGCGCTGGGTTATCGCTGCCGTAGCTGCCGCACGCTTGGCCTGTTCCTCTTTGCGCTTGGCAGCAATTTCTGTCGCCGCTGCGATACCTCGCAGACCCTGCGCCTCAGTCACACCAGCCGATGCCAGAACCACGGATAGCGGCACGTATGCTCCATGCATGCGCACCGTGATGTCACGAAGCAGGTTGCCAGTAGCAGCGCGCCGCGCCGTAATGAATTGGTACTGGTCGCCATTGACGATGATGCCGTCAGCCAGAAAGGTAATTGTGCTGTTGCCCTGCATGCTCGGGGATTCCTCGGTGTCGGTGGGTTTGCGGGCCTTGCCGCTGCGCACGGATCGCTTCGTGTCGGACATCGTGCGGATGTCTGAGGCATAGCCAGCGCGATCTAGTTTCTCCTTCACCAGCTTGGATTGCTTCGCAGTGACCGGACGTGACATCTGTTCTTTCTTGAGCGGCTTTGTGAGACTAAGTGCCTTGGTGACTTCCTCCAATAGCACCTCGTTAGAATCCTTGGCCCGCTCGGGATTGGCGATAAGCAGATCGGTCAGGGTCATAGGCCACAACCCCGCATTCGGACTGTTCTTCTCGTAAGCATGCGATGGCGTGAACCCGAGGGATACACCACGGCGGGCGGCCTCTTGTGCAAGCACCTCGTCATGCTTGCGGCGGCGCTGGGCAAACTCAGCCAGCACGCCCTTGTGGTCGGCCTTCGTTTGGTCGGGTAATGCTCGGGTCATTGGTCTCCCGTCGTGCGGCGGTTGCCGAATGTTGATTAAAAAAACATTGTGCAACTCACGCACAATTCACTGAAAAGTTGCAAGGGCTGTCGGGTGCAGTGGCCGGTATTCGCCCTACGCCATCGGTGCGCGGGAGCAGTGGCCCCTCTGGCTGGCGTACACGCCCCCTATGCGCCTGCGCGGTCCCAACCCCGCTGATGGGATGGCCGCTGATCCGAAGCGATTACAGCGCCTCTGCTGCGGTCGGAAACTTTGGCTTTGGGCCGGTACGCTTGCGCTGTAGCCATGTCGGCAGGTAGCCCGTGGTCTGCTCCACGGCGCGACGGTATGCAGCAATGGCGTGGTGGTTCTTGGCGGCCCTCAGGGTGGTGGCGTAAGCCTGCTCGGCGGCATTGTCCTCAAGGGGATGAAGTGAGCCGGTACCGCCACGGGCTGCACTGAAATTCTTGGCATTGGTCATTCTGGTAACTCCTTGAACTGATCGTGGGATTCGGGGCCGTGTTCCTTTCTGAAGGGTCCAGAAATACACAGGCTGGTCCTTGTCTGTCGTTGTAGGGTCCAGAAATACCGCGCGCCCCTCGCCTGGACGAATTCAAGCCGGTGGGTGTAGCGGCCCGCAAAAGCAAAAAGCCGCCAACAGGCGGCCATTCCGGGGCGGTATTGGGCTGGCTACTGGGCCAGTTTGAGTATGGTGGGATGCGACACCCCGTAGTCTTTCGCCAAGGCTCGGGCAGATGCGCCAGCAGCCAGCTTGTCTCGTATCTCGGCTTTCTGGTCGTCTGTCAGTGCGTCACGCCTACCCAGCTTCTTGCCTTCGGCCTTGGCCCGCGCCAGCCCGGCATGTGTCCGCTCCACTAGCTGGTCCCGTTCGAACTGGGCGAAGGCCGCGAACATGCGGCGCACTAGCTCACCCGCAGGGCTAGTAACTTCCATGACTGGCAAGTCGAGCACGACAACCCGTATGCCATCGGCACGCAACGACTCTACTGTGCGATCAATATCCGCAGCATTACGGCCTAGGCGGTCCAGCTTGGTCACAACCAGAACGTCGCCCGCCTCCAGCTTGTCGCGTAGCTTGGCAAATATTGGACGGTCCATCGCGGGCACTGTGCCGCTAATCGTTTCAGCATGCACGCGCTTGGCATCCACCTTGTACCCGGCCTGCTCTGCCAAGAGGACTTGGTTATCTGTGGTCTGGTCTTCGGTGGAGACGCGAGCGTAGAGGAACGTGCGGGACATGACTGCTCCAAGTGGTAATCAAACGTGGTAGCAATCATATGTGGTAATCAATCCGTTTACAAGGACTTCTTTACCATCCTAGCCACCCGCTCTCAGGTGGTAGCAAAACGGTCGATTAATTACCACTCCTGCGCAGGTCGTCAACACTGGCGAAAGCGAAAAATTAAGAGTAGATTGTCTATCGGCACTACTGGCAGTAATTGTTTTGCGTTGCACCACAAGATCTAGTGCCACCACCCCTGCTTCGGCAGGTTTGACGGAAGTCCCTTAGGAGTTCGAAATGGCAACTAAAGGCAATGGTGGAAGCAGTGGCAACGGGAATAACCGTAGCGCTGTAACGGGCCGGTATGTAACGCCGGGATATGCGAAGTCGCACCCCAACACGACGGTGACAGAGAAGCGGTCGCCCCCGCCTAAACCGACGAAGGGCAAGTGATGGGATAGCCCGGCATCGGCTGCATCAGTGCCGGGCCTACGGGGGAAAACGCGCGTCATTCGTTGCCACAACTGCGCGCGATGTGCCAAAGCGAAATTTGGTCCGGGGATCACGGTTCAAATTATTACAATGGCGAATCTCAATTTTGTGCAAAGGGGGCAACGTGCCTTTTCCCTGGCAATGTCCATACTGCGGCCGTCACGCCACGGTCGGCGAGGGCAACGTATCCAGCGACTCACACAACTTCGATCGCGGGAACAAGGATGGCCTATCTTCTCTGACTACGACGATCATTGTCTGCCCAAACCCGCAGTGCTGCGAATACACCATTGATGTAAGGTTGTATGGGCACAGTAAAAAGTCTGGGGCGTACGAAAGGGACAGCAAACCCCGCCAAGATTGGAGACTGCGCCCCGAGTCAAGCGCCAAGCCGATGCCGCCTTATGTGCCTCGTCCGATCGTCGTTGACTACGAGGAAGCATGCCGCATTCGCGACCTCAGCCCCAAGGCATCTGCGACACTTTCTCGTCGTTGCCTACAAGGGATGATTCGGGACTTCCATGGTGTCAGGGAGGGCACCTTGGCGAAAGAAATTGAGAAGATCAAGGACAAGATTGACCCGGTAACGTGGGACTCCATTGAAGCAGTGCGCAAGATCGGGAACATCGGCGCGCATATGGAGAAGGACATCAACGTAATTGTCGATGTCGAACCCGAGGAGGCTGGCTTGCTAATCGGATTGATCGAATCACTGATCGAGGACTGGTACATTGCACGTCAGCAACGGGCAGAGCGCCATGCGGCAATCCAAGCATTAGCTGCCCAGAAAGAAGCCGCGCGGAAGGCTGGTCCGACTCAGGGTGCGGGTGCTGCTCAGCCGAATCCATAGGATAGCTAGCCGCCTGTTGTCAGCCGTTCTATGGCGCCAATCAGCCGATGAGCGGGCAGCCCATCGCCCGCTCCATATGCAGCAGCAACGCCCTGCTCTGCGTGCCCCATCAAGGCCATGCGCACGTCAGGCGCCACACCAGCGGCCCGACACATGTCAGCAAAACCATGTCGCCACGAATGGAAGGTGATGCGCTTGTCCTTGATCTTGAGGGTATTGCGCAGCAGCCGACCATAGC
This sequence comes from Cupriavidus sp. 01L415, assembly GCF_056400065.1. Lineage (NCBI taxonomy): Bacteria > Pseudomonadati > Pseudomonadota > Betaproteobacteria > Burkholderiales > Burkholderiaceae > Cupriavidus > Cupriavidus sp. 01L415. The sequence continues at coordinate 845,703 of NZ_JBFTSP010000001.1, forward strand.
GCTTCGAAAAGGCGGCAGACACGATCCCATGCTTGTCCGCCTTGGCGGGGAACAGCGGGCCATCCTGCCGCGCGTGCACCCATTCCGCGAAGTCGCGCACCGGCTCAGCAAGCGGCACCCATCGACGGCTGCCCTCGTTCTTAAGGCGAAGGGCTACACCCTCGTCGTGATCGCCCTCGTCGGTAAGCGTGAGGCCAGGTATTCCCTCGCGGGTCTGCAAGTCCTCGCGGCGTAGCTGGTGCAGTTCGTTCAGCCGGGCACCTGTCCAACGGGCCAGCCGGGGCAGCCAGTACATTGCGGGGTCTGATTCTCTCCCGCCCTCGGTAACAGCCATAACGGCCTCTGCCTGCTCGGGGCTGTAGGGTTTCCGCAGTTCTACGGCCCGCTTCGGTGGCGGAAGCTCTGCGTTCTCGGCATGGTTCACTTCGATCAGGCCGCGAGACTTGGCGACGCCCAAAAGCAAGCGGATAAATCCAATCTTCTTGTTCGTGGTGGCGACACTGTTGCCTGCCGCTATCCAGTGGTCACGCATGGCGATGATGATCTGCCGTTTGATGGCGTGGATGTCCGGGTCTTTCGCTTCCCGGACTGCGCGGGTCACAGCGTCCACAGTCTTGGCCGTAGGCTGCCTGTCGCGCTGCCAGAGGGGAATGATCTGCTCAAGGGTGAGGCCCGCCGATGGCTTGGCCTTGGCTTGCTGGCCCGTGTCCGCGTTCTGCGGACTCCCTGACTGCTTTGCAGGGACAATGACGTCCCGTATGGCGGGCGGGATGGGGGCTTGCCCTGCCTCGACCCTACGCCGCTCCACGATGGCCCAAACCCGCTCCAGCCGGTCTGCCTCGGCCTCGTCCCTTCCCTGCTGCTCGTCCTCGGCATCCCAATGCGCCGCCGCTTCCTCGGCATGCCTATGGCTGGCGGCCTCATCCCAATAGGCGGGGTCCAGATTCTCCACTGCGACGGGCTGCGCGGGCTCCCCCAATAGTTGGGCGATGTGTGCAGCGTCGGCCTGTTTTCCCTTGGCCACGTCGCGCAGGGCTTCCCACTCGCTGTCCAAATCCACAGATACGCGACGCGCTATGCGTGCGGCTTCGTCGTGGTCTTTCGTGCGGAGGCTGCGAACGATCTCCCGTTTGCCGGGGTAGTGCCCGAGGAGGTCAGCGGGAATTTTGCGGCGAAAGTAGTAGGTGCCTTCGCGTCTGGTGAGGTGGTTGGATTTCGCCATGTTCGCACTCTGTCTGAGAGGGTTGGTGTAACAGACACCGGACAGCGCACAGCTTGGAAACCCGCCCCAAAAAACAAAACCCCGGAAGACCGCGATCTTCCGGGGTTCGCCGCCATTGCTGGCGGAGACGGAGGGATTCGAACCCTCGATCCAGGTTTTGGCCCGGATGCTCCCTTAGCAGGGGAGTGCCTTCGACCTCTCGGCCACGTCTCCCAAACTTGCGTTGTGCGAGGGAGGCCGCACAACGAAGCGCGTATTCTAGCGAGGCTGCATCAACTGGTCAATGAAATTTCGATGACCGGCCTTGCAAAAAAACGATACGTCCCCGCCAGGAAACAAACCTCAAATTCGGATCACGCCTGATCCAGTTCGAACACCTTGTGCAGCGCGCGCACGGCGAGCTCCATGTACTTCTCGTCGATCAGCACCGAGATCTTGATTTCCGAGGTGGAGATCATCTGGATGTTGATGCCTTCTTCCGACAGCGTGCGGAACATCTTGCTGGCGATGCCGACGTGCGAGCGCATGCCCACACCCACCACCGACACCTTCGACACCTTCGGGTCGCCCGACACGCTCGCGGCGCCGATATGGCCCTTCACGTTGTCGTTCAGGATCGTCAGCGCGCGCTGGTAGTCGCCGCGCGGCACGGTGAAGGTGAAGTCGGTCTTGCCGTCCACCGACTGGTTCTGGATGATCATGTCGACGTCGATGTTCGCGTCGGCGATCGGGCCCAGGATCTGGTAGGCGATGCCCGGCTTGTCCGGCACGCCCAGGACAGTGATCTTGGCTTCGTCACGGGCAAAGGCGATGCCGGAGATGACGGCTGCTTCCATTTCAGACTCTTCCTCAAAAGTAATCAGCGTGCCCGAGTGCATTTCCTGCTCGAGCGGCATCAGGGGGTCGGTCAGCGACGACAGCACGCGCGTTTTCACGCGGTATTTGCCGGCGAACTCCACCGAGCGGATCTGCAGCACCTTGGAGCCCAGGCTGGCCATTTCCAGCATTTCCTCGAAGGTGATCTGGTCCAGTCGTCGAGCGTCTTCGACCACGCGCGGATCGGTCGTGTACACGCCATCCACATCGGTATAGATCAGGCACTCGTCGGCTTCGATGGCGGCGGCAATGGCCACTGCCGAGGTATCGGAGCCGCCGCGGCCCAGCGTCGTGATGTTGCCGTCGTCGTCGATGCCCTGGAAGCCCGTGATCACCACCACGCGGCCCGCGTCCAGGTCACCCAGGATACGCTCGTCATCGATCGATTCGATGCGGGCCTTGGTGTAGGCCGAATCGGTTTTCACCGGCACTTGCCAGCCGGTGTAGCTGACCGCGTTGATGCCTTCGCCGTGCAGCGCGATGGCCAGCAGCGCCACGCTGGCTTGCTCGCCAGTGGAGGCCAGCATGTCCAGTTCACGCGGATCCGGCTGCGCGGAAATTTCCTTGGCAAGGGCCAGCAGGCGATTGGTCTCGCCCGACATGGCCGAAGGCACCACGACAACGCGGTGACCGGCGCGGTGCCACTTGGCTACGCGCTTGGCGACATTCTTGATGCGTTCCGAGGAACCCATCGAAGTGCCGCCGTATTTGTGAACGATGAGAGCCATCTTCTTGTCGACGCCAGCGATTGTGCAAAGCCCTTGAAAATACACGAAGACCGCCCGCCAGGCAAGGCGGCGGCGGGGCTGGCGGTCCGGTGCGAGTGACCTGCCGGGCGCTAATCGGCCGCCTCAGGAGGCGTGCACGGCGCCTTCGCCCCAGGGCATCCACTCCACACGCCAGCGCGGCGCATGGGGCGCGTCGGCCGCCCATCGGCGGTGCATGCCCAGACCTGCCGCCATGACCAGCGTATCGCCGCTCCAGAGCAACGGCAGGTACGCCCGGCGCCAGGCGGGAATGGCGGCTTCCTGGAAGGCCTGCTTGAGCGCCCGCGCCGGGCCGCCGGGCCGCAGGACGATGCGCTCGCCCCCCGCCCTGCCCGTCAGGCGTAGCGGCTGGCGCAGCACGGCGTCGGGCACGCCAAACGAGTCGTCGCGCGTGAAGTGCAGCGCTCCACGCCATGCGGGTACGACCAACCGGGCCTCGCCCTGCCAGTCAAAACTGAACGGTGCCGGCGCAGTCCGCGGGACGGCATGGCAGGCCAGCACCTTGTCGCGGAATCGCCTGAGCACCAGCCCGTCATGCGCGATCGCCGGCTCGCCGCCATCGCGCTCGATCAGTTGTGCACGCATCGCGGCCAGCCGTGCGGTGGATGGCGCCTGGACGCCAAGATCGCGCAACCAGTGGCGCAGTACGCCGTCTGCCTGATCGGCTGGTAGCGCTCGCAGACCAGCGAGATCGAGTTCCGAGAGCGTCTCCGGGTCTCGGCCGGGGCCCGCCAGCGCGGCGAGTTCGCGCACGGCCAGCGCATCGAGCAGACTGGCCGCCTGCCCGAAGTGCGCGGCAGCCTGCGTCACGCTGCCATACAGCGCCGGGAACGCCTGCAGCAGCGTCGGCAGTTGGGCGCGCAGCGCATTGCGGGCATAGCGGGGGTCGGTGTTGGAGGGATCGTCGATCCATTGCAACTGCTGTGACTGGCAATAGGCGTCAATGTCCGCGCGAGGTACCTCCAGCCACGGCCGCAGCAGTTGCACATCACCCTGCCCGTCCAGCGGCCGTTGCGCTGGCATGCCGGCCATGCCGGCCACACCGGTGCCGCGGAACAGCCGCAGCAGCACGGTTTCAACCTGATCGTCGCGATGGTGGGCGAACAGCAGCAGGCCCGCCCCCTGCGCGCGGCACATGCGGCCGAGCGCTTCGTATCGGGCGCGGCGCGCGGCGGCCTCGATCCCCTCGCCCGCCGCAGCCTGTACCGTCACGCGCTCACTGACGAGCGGCACCTGCCAGTCGCGGCACAATGACTCGCAGAACCGGTCCCAGTCATCGGCCTGCGCCTGCAGACCGTGATGGATATGCAGCGCGACCACGCGCGCCGGTGGCGAGACGCCGGCGACGGCCGCGCACGCGGCGTGCAGCAGCGCGACCGAATCGCGTCCGCCCGAGAGCGCCACGGCAACGGTCGGCGGTGCGCCGCTGCCAGAAACAACAAAGGCCGCACCGGCCTGGAGAGCCTGTGCGACCTTGTCGGTCAGACGCGCGGTCAGTTGCGCGGGCACGGGATCGGGTGTCCCGTCTCGCGCATCATTCCGGAGCGCCGGTTTCCTTGAACTTGCCATAGGCCATCAGGCGCTCGTGCCGGCGTGCCTGCAATTCCTTCACGCTCATGCCCTGGAACTGGCGCAGCGATTCGGCCAGCGTGCGCTTGAGCATGGTGGCCATCGCCTTCGGATCGCGGTGCGCGCCGCCCAGCGGCTCGTTCACGATCTTGTCGATCAGGCCCAACGCCTTCAGGCGGTGCGCGGTCAGGCCCAGGGCCTCGGCAGCCTCGGGCGCCTTCTCGGCGGTCTTCCAGAGGATCGACGCGCAGCCTTCCGGCGAGATCACAGCGTAGGTGGCGAATTGCAGCATCTGCACCACGTCGCCCACGGCAATCGCCAGCGCGCCGCCGGAGCCGCCTTCGCCGATGATGGTGGCGATCAGGGGCACCTTCAGGCCGGCCATCACATAGAGGTTGTGACCGATGGCTTCCGACTGGCCGCGCTCTTCCGCGTCGATGCCCGGAAATGCGCCCGGCGTATCCACGAAGGTGAAGATCGGCAGGCCGAACTTGTCGGCCAGTTCCATCAGGCGCTTGGCCTTGCGGTAGCCCTCGGGCTTGGACATGCCGAAGTTGCGCAACGCGCGTTCCTTGGTGTCGCGGCCCTTCTGGTGACCGATCACCATGCACGCCTGCCCATTGAAGCGGGCCAGGCCGCCTACGATCGACAGGTCGTCCGCGAAGGCGCGGTCGCCGTGCAACTCATGGAAGTCGGTAAAAATCTCCCGCACGTAGTCCAGGGTGTAAGGACGCTGCGGGTGGCGGGCGATCTGCGCAACCTGCCACGGGCTCAGGTTGGCGTAGATGTCCTTGGTGAGCTGCTGGCTCTTGCCAGCCAGCCACGAAATCTCTTCGGAAATATCAACAGCCGAATCGTCCTGCACAAAGCGCAGTTCTTCGATTTTTGCCTCGAGCTCGGCGATCGGCTGCTCGAAATCCAGGAAGGTGGTTTTCATAGAAACACGGACCTGTCTGTGAAGGGGCGGATTCTACCGGAAAAAAGCCGGTTTCCAACCGCCCAATAAGTTGAATTCACATCACTTTTATGTGAAATCAACACCGTCACTACCTGAAACTGCCCTGCTTCGTTCCTGTTTGTTCCTGCTTGTTCCTAATACGTCACCGGCAACGGGTCGAGGCTGCGCCACATGTACCACGTGGCCACGGTTCGCCAGGGTTCCCAGTTGGCCGCCACTTCGCGCGCCTCACTCCGGGTAACGGGTTCGCCACTGAAATAGTTGGCGGAAATCGCGTTGATGAGGCCCACGTCATCCAGCGGCAGCACGTTCGGCCGCATCAGATTGAACATCAGGAACATCTCGGCCGTCCAGCGTCCGATGCCGCGAATCTGCGTGAGCTCGGCGATCACCGCCTCGTCGTCCATGCCGGTCCATTCATTGACATGGACGCGTCCGGCCTTGAAATGTTCTGCAAGGTCGATGATGTATTCCGCCTTGCGCCGCGACAGGCCGCAGCCGGCCAATGTCTCCGGACCCGCTTTCAGGAACTGTGCCGGCGTCAGGCGCGGACACGTGGCGGCCAGGCGCTCCCAGACCGACTGCGCGGCCTTGACGGAAATCTGCTGCCCGACCACCGAACGCGCCAGCGTGATGAAGGGATCACCGCGCGAAATCAGGTGCGCAGGACCGTAGGTGGGGATCATCTTGCGCAGGATGCGGTCGCGCTTCATCAGGTCGGCGCAGGCCTCGTCCCAGAAGGCCGGCCGCACGGCGTCCATGACCGTTTCCACCGGCAGCGGCACCGCGTTGGCTTCCGGCAGCACAGGCTTGCCGCCCTTTGCCGCCGCCTTGCCTGCAGCCTTGCTCCCGGCCTTGCCCGCGTCCCTGGCGGCAACCTTGCCCGCCACGCTCGCTGTCGTCTTGCCCGCCGGCTTCGGCGCAGCGCGGGTCGTCCGGCTGACCTTCTCCGGCGCGGGCGCGGGCGACTTTGGCTTGCGCGCGGCAGCGTTCAAGCACGCCTCCACTCGGTCGCACCGCCCGGCTTGTCCTCGAGCACCACGCCGGCGGCAAGCAGGTCGGCACGGATCCGGTCGGCTTCCGCGAAATTGCGCTCGGCCTTCGCGGCCTTGCGGGCGGCGATCTGCGCCTCGATCTGCTCCGCGGTGGGACCATCGGCCACCTTGCCGCCTTGCAGGAACGTGTGCGGATCGCGCTCGAGCAGGCCCAGCGTGCCGGCCAGGGCCTTCAGCTGGCGCGCCGCCACGGCGGAACCCGTGCGATTGACCTCGCTGGCCAGATCGAACAGCACCGACATCGCGATCGGCGTGTTGAAGTCGTCGTTCATCGCCTCGGCAAAGCGCTTTGCGTGCGGCTCGTCCCAGTCCACCGCGCAGCCACCGGGCTGCGTTTCCTTGAGCGCCGTGTACAGGCGCGTCAGCGCGTGGCGGGCGTCGTCCAGGTGCGCATCGCTGTAGTTCAGCGGGCTGCGATAGTGCGCGCGGAGGATGAAGAAGCGCACGACTTCCGGGTCATAGGCCTTCAGCACTTCGCGGATCGTGAAGAAATTGCCGAGCGACTTCGACATCTTCTCGTCGTTCACACGCACGAAGCCGTTGTGCATCCACATGTTCACGAATGGCTTGCCGCTCGCGCCCTCGGACTGCGCAATCTCGTTTTCGTGATGCGGGAACTGGAGGTCGGCGCCGCCGCCGTGGATGTCGAAATGCTCGCCCAGGAGCGTGCAGCTCATGGCGGAGCACTCGATGTGCCAGCCCGGGCGGCCACTGCCCCATTTGGAATCCCACTTGCTCTCGGGCGGCTCCGATGCCTTGGCGGATTTCCACAGCACGAAGTCCAGCGGGTCCTGCTTGGCATCATTGGCGGAAACCCGTTCCCCGGCACGCAGATCCTCCACCGACTTGCCGGAGAGCTTGCCGTAGCCCTCGAACTTGCGCACCGAGTAGTTCACGTCGCCATCCGCCGCCTGATAGGCCAGCCCATTGGCCTCAAGCTTTTCGATCAGGTTGAGCATCTGCGGCACGTAATCCGTGGCGCGGGGCTCGTAGTCGGGGCGGATGATGCCCAGCGCGGCGGCGTCCTCGTGCATGAACTGGATGAAGCGCGTGGTGAGCTCGCCGATCGTCTCGCCGTTTTCGGCGGCGCGACGGATAATCTTGTCGTCGATATCCGTGATGTTCTGCACATACGTCACATCGTAGCCGGCGGTGCGCAGCCAGCGGTGCACCATGTCAAACACCACCATCACGCGCGCGTGGCCCACGTGACAATAGTCGTACACCGTCATGCCGCACACGTACATGCGGACCTTGCCGGGTTCGATTGGCACGAAGAGCTGCTTCTCACGCGCAAGCGTGTTGTAGATGTTCAGTTGCTGCATGAAACGATGTGAGTAGTTGAGGCGGCGCCATGGGCGTGCCGCGAGGATCCCGGCCGCCGTGACGCTGCGGGCCATGGCGTGCGGGCCCCATATCTTACCGGAAGCCCCCGCACCGGGTGGCCGCCCGGTGCGCGTGGCCGCTGCCGGGCGCACCGGCCGGCCCACGGACCTGTGCGGCGACCCGTACTGCGACCTGTACTGCACGCCTCGCCGCTTTGCTAGAATGCCGCGGAGTATAACGGACCGCCCTTACATGAGCCTGCTTCTGCCCACCCCGACGATTGCCTCTTCCCGCCGCGATGGCACCCTTTCCGCGCTGGCGGGCGCGCTGGCCGTGGCTGCCGCGCTGATGGTCGCACCGGCGTTCGCGCAGAACGGACCGCTGTCGCTGGCGGCGCCAGCTGCACCGCCGACCGGTCCGCGCTCCGCCGACCCGGGCATGGTGCCGGCCGAAAAGGCCGTCAAGGAAAAACGCTACACCGATGCCGTGGCGGATTTCGACCGCGTGCTGGCCACCAATCCGCGCAACGCCCAGGCCCGATTCCAGCGCGCGTGGTCGCTGGCGCAAGCCGGCCGCGAGGACGAGGCCATCAAGGCCTTCTCCGACATGGCGCAGGACTTTCCGGAACTGCCGGAACCGCATAACAACCTGGCGCTGCTCTATGCCAAGCGCGGCGACCTGAAGCGCGCCGAGGCCGAGCTGCTGGCCGCGCTCGACGCCAAGCCGGATTACGCCGTCGCCTACAGCAACCTGGGCGATGTGTACCGTCGCCTGGCTGAACAGGCGTATGGCGAAGCGGTGCGCCGCAATCCGGGCGATGCGCGTGCAGCGGGCAACCTCCGCCAGCTTCAGCCGGACGGCGCCACGCCGTCCGCCACGACACCAGCCACCGCGCCCGCCGGCAAGGCCTCCGGAACCCCTGCGTCGCGCAGGGCGCCGGCCAGCGCGCCGGCCGCCCGCTGAGGCCCTCCCTCTTTTGTTCACCACCGGTAACGCATCGGGTAAGCGTCGCCGGCTGCCTATCCCGCAACACGGAGTTCAGACATGACCATTTCCCGCCGCATCGTCCTGGCCGGCCTGATGGCCGCGGCCACCGCCTTGTCCCCGCTTGCCGCCATGGCCCAGGGGGCCAGCCCGGCCGCCGCGCAGAAGAACGAGCGCGTGCAATTTGTCACGAACGCCGGCAAGTTCACCGTGGAGGTCTACCCGGATGCCGCGCCCAAGACCGTCGCCAACTTCATGGAATACGTGAAGAGCGGCTTCTACAGCGGCACCATCTTCCACCGTGTGATCAACGGCTTCATGGTCCAGGGCGGTGGCTTTGACCGCGACATGAAGGAAAAGCCGACGCGCGCCCCGATTCCGCTGGAGTCCCAGAACGGCCTGAAGAACAAGACCGGCACGATCGCCATGGCCCGCACGGCCAATCCGAACTCCGCGGCCGCCCAGTTCTTCGTCAATGTGGTGGATAATCCGAACCTCGACTACCCGCAGCCGGACGGCAACGGATATGCCGTATTCGGCAAGGTGGTGGAAGGCATGGATACGATCGAGAAGATCAAGTCCGCACCCACTACGGCCTACGGCCCGATGCGCAATGTGCCGGCCACGCCGATCGTGATCGAGTCGGCCACTGTCGTCAAATAACATCCGAACACAACCGCCCACCGAACAGAGGTAAGCCATGAGCAAGGTACAACTCCACACCACCCAGGGTGTCATCACCATCGAACTCGACGCCGAAAAGGCGCCGAAGTCCGTCGAGAACTTCCTGTCGTACGTGCGCAAGGGCCACTACGACAACACGATCTTCCACCGCGTGATCAAGAACTTCATGGTCCAGGGCGGCGGCTTCGAGCCGGGCATGAAGCAGAAGGACACCGATGCGCCGATCGAGAACGAAGCCGGCAACGGCCTGAAGAACGACCGCTACACCGTGGCGATGGCCCGCACCAACGCGCCGCACTCGGCCACGGCCCAGTTCTTCATCAACGTGGTGGACAACGACTTCCTGAACTTCAGCTCGCCCACGCCGCAAGGCTTTGGCTATGCCGTGTTCGGCAAGGTCGTGGAAGGCACCGATGTGGTCGACCAGATCAAGGCCGTGCGCACCGGCAGCTCGGGCTTCCACCAGGACGTGCCGCTGGAAGACGTGGTGATCCAGAAGGCCGTGGTGGTCGAGTAAGCCTCGCCCGCGCCTGTTTCCCCGTTTGCGGCATGCCTTTCGTCGTGACCAGACACCTTCGACCCGCATGACCGCATCCGCCCGCACGCCGGCGGCCGCACCGATCCCGGTGCAGGCGCCGGCGTGGTTCATTTCCGACCTCCACCTCACGCCCGGCATGCCACGCACGCTGGCCGCCTTCCAGCGCGTGCTGGACCGTGCCGCGCAAAACGCGCGCGCGCTGTTCATCCTGGGGGATTTTTTCGAGTTCTGGGTGGGTGACGAGGAAACCGCCTCGCCATTCGCCGCCGGTGTGGCCGCCGCACTGCGCCAGCTGGCTGAAGCAGGCGTGCCGGTGTACCTGATGCACGGCAATCGCGACTTCCTGCTCGGCCGGCGATTTGCCGCCGCCGCGGGCGCAACGCTGCTGCACGACCCCACCGTGATTGAATGTGCCGGCCTGCGCGTGGTGCTGAGCCACGGCGACATGCTGTGCACCGACGATGAACGCTACATGCGGTTCCGGCGCTGGACGCGCAGGGGCTGGGTGCAACGACTGTTCCTGATGCTGCCGCTGTCGTCCCGGCTGGCCGTGGCGCGCCGCCTGCGCGCGGACAGCGAGGCTGGCCGCGCCCGCCAGCTGGCGAATGCCGACGCCATGCCACCCACCTATGGCGATGCCACGCCATCGGCCGTGTCCGCCCTGCTGGAGGCCAGCAACGCCACCGCACTCGTCCATGGACACACCCACCGCCCTGCCCGCCACGAGCACGACGGCCGTGTGCGCTGGGTACTGACCGACTGGGACCTCGACGGCCGCCATCCGCGTGCCGCGGCGCTGCAGCTCGACGCGGACGGCTTCACCGTCCTGCCACAGACCGACTAACGGCTGACTGACGATGCGCCGACCAGCCTGCCAGTCCCTTACTTCATCAGCTTCCGCAACTCGCTCGCGTCGAAGCGGTCGTTTGGCGTGTTCTCGAGATGCTCGCCGAGCCGGTCGAGTGCGGCCAGCACGGCCTCGATGCGGTCATGCTGTTTGGCCGCGTTGTCGATCAGGCTCTTGAGCGCCAGCGACACCGGATCATCCGCATTCGGCGTGATGCCGTAGGCCGAGAATTCCTGCTTCGCACCCTGCTGCTGCGTCGGCGCATCGGGCATGATGATGCGCGCCGGGATGCCGACTGCGGTGGCACCGGGCGGTACCGGCTTGAGCACGACCGCATTGGAGCCCACTCGCGCACCATCGCCCACGACGAAGCCGCCGAGCACCTTGGCGCCGGCGCTGACCACCACGCCCGCGCCCAGCGTCGGATGCCGCTTCTGCCCCTTGTAGAGCGACGTGCCGCCGAGCGTCACGCCCTGGTAGATCGTGCAGTCGTCGCCGATCTCGGCGGTCTCGCCGATCACCACGCCCATGCCGTGATCGATGAACACGCGGCGGCCCATCCTGACCGCCGGGTGGATCTCGATGCCGGTCAGGAAACGCGACCAGTGCGAGATCCAGCGCCCCAGCCAGCGAAGGCCGCCGCGCCAGCAGGCATGGGCCACGCGGTGGAACACCATGGCGTGCAGGCCGGGATAGCAGGTCAGGACTTCCAGACGACTGTGCGCGGCAGGGTCGCGCAGCATGATCGTGTCGATATCTTCCTTCAGGCGAGTGAACATCTTTGTCGTGTCGTGTTGCCGGGCCGTGCGCCGCGCACCGCTGCGCGGGGCGCGCATGCATGTGAACGGTCGCCGGTGCGGTCATTGGCCGGAGGTACGGCTGGGGGACGGCCGGATCGCGCGGGAGCAGGGAGTGTAAGAGATTCAGGCGCCTGCCGCCGGCCCCTGATGCCGTCAGGGACTTTGTTGTCGATCCGGCTTCAACATCGTGCCGGCGCGCACGCACAGGCCAGCGCCTTCGCCGGCAGGGAGCCTGCCGGGAGCGCGAACCCGCCTTGCGTGTCATGCGCCGCGAAAATTGCCACGGTGTCACCGATCCTTTTTACTTGTCTCGCCATGCCGGAGCGGCGACGTTGTGTCGTCGCCCCGGTCCGGCAAATCAGGGTCGCCTGCGTGTTTCCCACCTTCGTCCGCCAGCACCATGCGCCGGGCGATGCCTCGCAGGATATTGACCTCTTCGCGCTCCAGGCCGCTGCGCGCAAACAGGCGTCGCAGGCGCGACATCAGCTTGCGCGGATTGGCCGGATCTAGGAAGCCGATTGCCGCCAACCCGGCCTGCAGATGACCGAACATCGACTCGATTTGCTCCGCCGTGGCGGGCTCACCAGAATAGCCGATATTCCCCAACCCGTCCGCCGGCGCCCCTGCGGCCTCTAGCTCGTCGAGCAAGGTCAGGCGCATCTCATAGGCGATCAGTTGCACGGCCTGCGCAAGGTTTAGGGACGCATAAACGGGATTGGCCGGAATATGCGTGACGGCCGAGCACCGTTCGACGACGTCGTTGGGCAGACCGTAGCGCTCGTTGCCGAAAACGAAGGCGATAGCGTTATCGGCGCCAGCGGTCAGCACCGCCCGGCCTTGCGCCACGGCCACGCGCGGCATCAGCCGGGGCGGACCGAATTCGCGCGGACGGGCCGTCATCGCCACGGTGAAGGCCGTACCGGCCAGCGCGGACTCGATGTCATGGACGATCCGTGCGCCCGCCAGTACGTCGTCGGCACCGCTGGCCATCGCCACCGCCTCGGGATGGTTGCGCACGTCGGGCTCGCGCGGCGATACCAGCACCAGGCTGCCCGGCGCGTCACCAAACCCCATGGTCTTCATCGCCCGGGCGACCGAGCCGACATTGCCCGGGTGACTGGTTTCCACCAGCACCACGCGCACACGCGAAAAAATGCCAGCCGCATCACTTTTTGGGGTGGGTGAGCTGGCAGGCACGGCCTGGTCTGTGGGGCCGGTGAACTTGTCGATCATGTGAAGCACTCCATCCGCGGTGATTGTTGCCGCCGACTCGTGCGGTGGGCCGGGTTCCTATACAATGCAGCCTTCAAATTTGTTGGCGCAGCGCTTTTTGCTGCCAATGCGCATGCCCGGATCCTGATCCGGTGCCTTGTGCGGCAACTTGGCGACGCCCCTCGTTCTTCTACAATTCGTTGTGTTGTTCGGCCGGATCGGGGCTTGTCCGCGCGCATTCGCCATTGTCTGGCGATCGTTGCCGCGCGCCGCCCCCGCCCTGCCGCCTGGAGAGATTCATGCATCCGATGCTCAATATCGCCGTCAAGGCGGCCCGCAAGGCGGGTTCCATCATCAACCGTGCGTCCATCGACGTCGATCTGGTGCGCGTTTCGCGCAAACAACACAACGATTTCGTGACCGAAGTCGATCGTGCAGCGGAAGCGGCGATCATCGAGATCATCCGCACCGCCTACCCCGAGCACGCCATTCTAGCGGAAGAGTCCGGCCAGTCCTGGACCGAGGACGATGCCGAGCACGAGTACACCTGGGTCATCGACCCGCTCGACGGCACCACCAATTTCATCCACGGTTTTCCCCAGTACGCGGTTTCCATCGCCCAGTTGCACAAGGGCGTGCCGGCGCAAGCCGTGGTCTACGACCCCACCCGTGACGAACTGTTCACCGCCAGCAAGGGCGCCGGCGCGTTCCTGAACAACCGCCGTATCCGCGTGACCCGCCGCGACAAGCTGGCCGATTGCCTGATCGGCACCGGCTTCCCGTTCCGCGACCTGGAGGGCGTGGAGGAATACCTGGAAATGTTTGCGCTGATGACGCGCAGCTGTGCAGGCCTGCGCCGTCCGGGCGCCGCCGCGCTGGACTTGGCCTACGTAGCCTGCGGCCGCCTGGATGGTTTCTTCGAACGCGGCCTGAAGCCGTGGGACATGGGCGCCGGCATGCTGCTGATCACCGAGGCCGGCGGCCTGGTCGGCAACTACGCTGGCGAGGCCCGCCAGATGGAGCAAGGCGAAGTGCTGGCGGGCAATCCGAAGGCCTTCGCGCAGATGGTGCGCCTGCTGTCGCCCTACTCGCTCGACAACACCAAGCCGGCCACCAGGATCTGATAATCGGATCGCTGGCACACCCGCCAGCCAGCCACGCGAAACAGGCGCCATTGGCGCCTGTTTTCATTGGCGAGAGCCATTTCTACAAGCTCCGCGCCTGCACGCGCCGTTCATTGTGCGTCTTAGCTGCCGGTGTCGAGCGTGCAGCCTTGCGGCAGCAACGATGGCTTGAAATCGGCGCTACCACCTCGTACCGCGCACGTCCAGTCGCCAGTGGCCCGGCGCCCCACCGTTATCCGCGTACCGGTGACGGCCGGATGCACGTCGCCATTCAGCAGGACAACGATAGCGCCCGACCCGTCGGCGTTGAACGTAAACGTATTCGGCGTGCTGGTCAGCGACGACCGTATATAGCCCAGCGTACCCGCGGGATCCGGAAACGCGAACACCCCGTTGTGCATGCGCTCTTCCACCGGAATCTTGTACGCCGAGGCCTCCCAGAGCGCCCGCGAGATCTGCGACTTGACCACGTAGTCCTGATACTGCGGGATGGCCAGCGCCGCCAGGATGCCAATGATCGCCACCACGATCATCACCTCGATCAGCGTAAAGCCCGCGCGCAGCGCGCGTTGCAGTTCCGTCCGTCTTGTTGTCATCGGCGCCCCGTTTTGTTGTATCGCACCTGCCGGTGCCTCTCCTGCGCTCCCCCCTCTCCTATCCAAATGACGTGCCAGCCCAAAAACGGCACGGAAGTGCCAATAAGTGACATTTTTTGGTCGATTCGTCACTTCGGCAGTGGCCCGGCTGACAAAGTTGCAGCCACGGGACCCGGGCACTGACAAATCTCGTCGCTTCTGCGCTTTCACTTTGAGAATCGGGCACCGGACGAGATCCGGCCAAGGGCCGTACAGTCGGCCCATACTCGACGTGCCTCGATGAGATGTATCCGAGCGAAAATTGAGAACGTAGCGCAGGAGGACGGCCAGGCTGGCAGTAAAATGCCGCTTTGCGCCGCGGCGGGGTGACACACCCCGCTGGCGGCAACCGATATACCGGCGGCCCGGGCAGCGGCCGCCCGAGAGGAATGCATGTCCGTAGAAGCCCTTTCCACCCAAGGCGACCCCACCGACGCCACCCATGACGACAGCGCAGCCGCGGCCGCCCATGACGTGACGGACGCGCCGCAACCTGCGCCCAAGGGCTCCGATACCCGGCGCGGCGCGCCGGAGAAGCACACGCCCATGATGCAGCAGTACCTTCGCATCAAGGCCGATCACCCCGACACGCTGTTGTTCTACCGGATGGGTGACTTCTACGAACTGTTCCACGACGACGCGGAAAAAGCGGCAAGGTTGCTCGACATCACGCTGACCTCGCGCGGGCAGTCGGGCGGCGTGCCGATCCGCATGGCCGGCATTCCGTTTCATTCGGTGGACCAGTACCTCGCCAAGCTGGTCAAGCTCGGCGAGTCCGTGGCGATCTGCGAACAGATCGGCGATCCGGCGACCAGCAAGGGGCCGGTCGAGCGCAAGGTCGTACGCATCGTCACGCCCGGCACGTTGACCGACGCCGCGCTGCTGCCAGACAAGGTCGACACCTTCCTGATGGCCGTACACCAGCAGACCACGCGCGGCGGCGTCAGCAAGACCGGCCTGGCCTGGCTCAACCTGGCCAGCGGCGAACTGCGGCTGATGGAGTGCGAAGCCGCCCAGCTGGGCCGTGAACTCGAACGGATCCGGCCCGCCGAATTGCTGCATGCGGACGGCATCGACCTGCCCGCGCTGGCTTGCGCACGCACGCGACTGCCGGAGTGGCATTTCGACCAGGACGCCGGCACGCGCCGCCTGCGCGAACAGATCGGCGTGGCCAGCCTGGAGCCCTTCGGCTGCGCGGGGCTGGGCGCCGCGCTCGGCGCGGCGGGTGCGCTGCTGAACTATGCCGCTTCCACACAGGGCCAGTCCCTGCGGCACGTGCAGGGCGTTACGGTGGAGCGCGAGTCTGAATTCGTCGGGCTCGACTCGGCCACGCGCCGCAACCTGGAGCTGACCGAAACGCTGCGCGGCGGCGAATCGCCCACGCTGTTCTCGCTACTCGACACCTGCGCCACGGCAATGGGTAGCCGCGCGCTGCGTCACTGGCTCCATCACCCGCTGCGCGACCCCGCGCTGCCGCAGGCACGCCAGCAGGCCATCGGCGTGCTGATCGCACAAAGCCCGGACGCGCTGCGGGCCACGCTGCGCCGGCTGTCTGACGTGGAGCGCATCACCTCGCGGCTGGCGCTGCTATCGGCACGCCCGCGCGACCTGTCCTCGCTGCGCGACACCTTGCGCGCGCTGCCCGACGTCAACGCCAATGTCACGCTGAGCGACGATGCGCCGCTACTGGCCCAGACCGTGGAGGAACTCGAGGTTCCCGAGGATTGCCTGGACCTGCTGGTGCGCGCCGTGGCCGAAGAACCGGCTACCGTGCTGCGCGATGGCGGCGTGATCGCACGTGGCTATGACGCGGATCTTGACGAGCTGCGCGACATTTCCGAGAACTGCGGCCAGTTCCTGATCGACCTGGAGGCTCGCGAGCGCACCCGCACGGGCATCGCCAATCTGCGCGTCGAGTACAACCGCGTGCACGGTTTCTATATCGAGGTCACCAACGGGCAGGCAGACAAGGTGCCCGACGACTATCGCCGCCGCCAGACGCTGAAGAACGCGGAACGCTACATCACGCCCGAACTCAAGGCTTTCGAGGACAAGGCGCTGTCCGCGCAGGATCGTGCGCTGGCGCGCGAGAAACAGCTCTACGAAGCCCTGCTCCAGGCACTGCTGCCGCATATCGGCAACCTGCAGCGCGTGGCCGGCGCGCTGGCGCGGCTTGACGTGCTGGCGGCCCTGGCCGAACGCGCCCAGACGCTGGACTGGACGCAGCCCGAGCGCGTCAGCGAAAACGTGATCGACATCGTGCAGGGCCGGCACCCCGTGGTGGAAGGCCAGCTTGCGGCGGAATCGGTGGCCTTCATCGCCAACGACTGCCAGCTCACCGAAGCGCGCAAGCTGTTGCTGATCACCGGCCCGAACATGGGCGGCAAGTCGACGTTCATGCGCCAGACCGCACTGATCGTGCTGCTGGCCTGCGTGGGTGCCTGGGTACCGGCGCGCCGCGCCGTGATCGGCCCCGTGGACCGCATCTTCACCCGCATCGGCGCGGCCGATGACCTGGCGGGCGGACGCTCCACGTTCATGGTCGAGATGACGGAAGCCGCCGGCATCCTGCACCACGCGACGCCGTCGAGCCTGGTGCTGATGGATGAAATCGGCCGTGGCACCTCAACCTTCGACGGCCTCGCGCTGGCGTGGGCGATCGCGCGGCACCTGCTGTCCCACAACCGCAGCCACACGCTGTTCGCCACACACTATTTCGAACTGACACAACTGCCGCAGGAATTCCCGCAGGCGGCCAACGTGCACCTGTCGGCGGTCGAGCACGGCGACGGCATTGTGTTCCTGCATGCGGTGCAGGACGGCCCGGCAAGCCAGAGCTATGGCCTGCAGGTGGCGCAGCTGGCCGGCGTGCCGCAGCCGGTGATCCGCGCAGCGCGCAAGCACCTGGCCTGGCTGGAGCAACAGTCGGCGGATGCCACGCCCACGCCGCAGATGGACTTGTTTGCCGCCCCGTCTACCCAGCCCAACTCGCCCGATGAAGAGGATGACGAGGGCGGCATGTCGTCGGGTCTGACACCTGCCCTCTCGTCCGCGCAGGCCGCGACGCTCGAGGCGCTAGCCGATATCGACCCCGACAGCCTGACGCCGCGCGACGCCCTGGACGCGCTATACAGGCTCAAGGCCCTGACGGAGACCACGCGCACGGTATGACAGCCCTTCGCTGGTCACGGCGGGCCAAGGCAATCGTCGCAACTGGCTTCCTCTCTTGCGTCGCCTCATGCTGCGCCCTCCTCGCGGTGCCCATCGTGGCGCCCACGATGGCCCACGCCGCTCGTGTGAGCAAGGTCACGCCCTCGCCCGCGCCCGCGGTAGAGCCACTGCGCGTGGCGCTGATTGCAGACGTGCCGCAGTGGCCCGCAGCTGAGGCGGAAACGGCCACGCTGTTCGAGACCATGGCCTCACGCCAGATCGACCTGGTCATCCACGCCGGCGGCATCAAGGGCGATACCGAATCCTGCGGGGATGCCGTGCTCGCCGCGCGTCAGCGCGTACTGGACGAGGCGCCTCTGCCCGTGATCTACGTGCCGGGCGAGAACGACTGGGCCGAGTGCCAGAAACCGGTCAACGGACAGTTCGATGCCGTGGAACGGCTCAACCGGTTACGCGAACTGTTCTTCCCGGTCGATGCCACGCTTGGGCGGCAAACGCTACCCGTCATCCGGCAGTCGGACCAGGCGCTGTTCCGCAGCTATCGCGAGAATGTCAGGCTGTTGAAGGGCAACGTCCTGCTGGTGGGCCTGAATCTGCCCGGTGACAACAACCACTACCGCACGGAAGGCGGTCGCAATGGCGAATTCGAGGATCGCCGCGAAGCCAATCGCCAGTGGCTGGCCCGCGCGTTCTCCGTCGCGGCACAGCATGATGTGGCGGGCGTCGTCGTTGTCGCGCACGGCGACCCGCAGTTCGGCAATGGCTGGGAAAAGCGTGGCAAGCCATCGCTTTTCGACGCCTTCGTGCGGCGCGGCGCGCGCGACGGCTACCTGGAATTCAAGCGTCAGCTACGCGATCTGACAGGCAAGTTCTCCGGGCAGGTATTGCTGGTCCATGCCGGCGATGGCAGCTTCAGCGTGGACAAGCCCCTGCGCGACGCCGCCGGCAAAGTCGTGGCCAACTTCACGCGCGTGGTGCTGCCAGTAGGATCGCCGTCGCAATGGACGGAGCTGATGGTGTCGCCCGGTACGAAGTCGGTGTTCCAGGTACGGCTGCAGAGCGGTCCCAAGGACAACTGAACGCTGGATTGACATGGCGTCGCAATGCAACCGGGGCTGAGCCGGACCAAAAGCCAGGCCAGGATGGGACGACAGCGACGCGCCCGACGCAGGCAACAAAAAAGCCGGCAAGCTGTCGGATGACATTTGCCGGCTTTCTTGCCTGCGACGACCCATCGCAGTAGCGACCCACCGCGAGGGTGGTATCGCATATCGCTCAGAAATTGATGTCAGTGCAGCGTGCGAGGCTTGTCCTCGTCGCCGTCTTCATCTTCGTCGACGACCTCCACACCCGATGCGCCGTGTGCATGGCCGTGCTCGACCTCGTCGGCCGTCGCTTCACGCACTTCCGATACCTTCAGCCAGAAGCGCAGCGCCATGCCTGCCAGCGGGTGGTTGCCATCGAGCACCACCTTGTCCTCGGCCACATCGGTCACCGTGTAGATGATGGAGTCGTCATCGTCGCCGTCCTCGGGCACACCCTCGAACTGCATGCCGACTTCCAGCGGCTCCGGAAAGCGGTTGCGCGGCTCCACCTTCACGAGATCGGCGTCGTAGTCGCCAAACGCTTCTTCGGGTTCCAGCTGCAGCTGCGTCTCGAAGCCGGCGTCGTGGCCGTCCAGTGCTTCCTCGATTTTGGGGAACGTGCCATCATACCCGCCGTGCAAATAGACCATGGGCTCGTCCGACTCTTCAATCAGGTTGCCCTGCGTGTCCGACAGCTTGTACATCACGGACACCACCGTGTTCTTAGCGATTTTCAATTCTTGACTCCATGAGCGATTCCGCATTATACGCGCAGGCTATGCCTGCGGGACCTGTTGATCCCGACGCGCCGCTCACGCTGCTCGGGGGCATGACGCCCGCGGCGTTCATGCGTGACATCTGGCACCGCAAACCCTTGCTGATTCGACAGGCGGTGCCTGGAATCGTGCCACCAGTGTCGCGGGAAGCGCTTTTCGAACTGGCCGACCACGAGGCCGTCGAGTCCCGGCTGGTGTCGTACTTTCGCAACCGCTGGAAGCTCGAACACGGGCCGTTCGCCGAAGACAACCTGCCGTCACGCAAGACGGGCAAGTGGTCGCTGTTGGTCCAGGGCGTGAACCTGCACAACCAGGCCGCAGCGGACCTGATGAGCCAGTTCCGCTTCGTCCCCGACGCGCGGCTGGACGATGTGATGATCAGCTACGCCACCGACGGTGGCGGCGTGGGCCCGCACTTCGACTCATACGACGTTTTCCTGCTGCAAGTATCGGGCCGGCGTCGCTGGCGCATTTCGTCACAAACGAAGCTCGACCTGATTCCCGACATGCCGCTGAAGATCCTGTCCGATTTCACCTCGGAACAGGAGTGGGTACTCGAGCCCGGCGACATGCTCTATCTGCCGCCACAATATGCGCACGACGGCGTGGCCGAAGGCGAATGCATGACTGCCTCCATCGGCTTCCGCGCTCCCGCGTACCGGGAACTGGCGGGGCATTTCCTGGCCTGGTTGTCTGAAACGGTGGAAGGCAACGAGGAACTGGACGGCCGCTACGCAGACGCAGGCGAGGCCGCCACCTCGCACCCGGCACAGTTGCCCGCAGGGCTCGCGCGCGCCGTGGCCGACCGCCTGCAGGCCATGAAATGGAATGCCGGCATGGTCTCGGAATTCCTCGGCACACACCTGTCCGAGCCCAAGCAGTCAGTCGAATTCGCGGAGGTCGAAGAGATTCCGCTGCGCAAGTATGCGAAGCTGGCCCAGGCACATGGCGTGGTCCTTGCCCCGGGCTCCATTGCGCTCTATGACCGCACCCATTTTTTCCTCAATGGCGAAGCGTACGAGCCGCCCGCCCCGCTGGGGAAATGGCTGCGTCGTCTGGCCGATGCGCGACATCTGACTTCCGAGGAAATGAACGCGTGCGCATCATTGCCAGACCTGATGGAGACATTCCATGATTGGACGCTTGAAGGCTGGCTGCAGATCGCGCCGGTACGCGTGTAATAATGCGTAACAAAGAGAACCAGTAAATTTCGACTGTACACAAGGCGGGAAAACGCGGATATAATCGCCCGCTGGCTAGTACTGTGTACCACTGCATTGTCGGCACCCGGGAGAGCCTCAAATTTGCAGTTCAAGAGCGATAATTACCGGTAATTATTCATCGCCTGTTTTTCAGTTATTAAAAGTTAAAGGACGAACAAATGAAGAAGTCTCTCCTGATCGCATCCCTGCTGGCTGCTGTTGCCCTGGCCGCTTGCGGCAAGAAAGAAGAAGCCGCTGCTCCGGCCGCTGACACCGCCGCTCCGGCTGCTGCCGCCCCCGCCGCTGACGCTTCGGCTCCCGCCGCTGCTCCGGCCGCTGACGCTTCGGCTCCGGCCGCTGCTCCGGCTGCTGACGCCTCGGCTCCGGCCGCTGACGCTTCGGCTCCGGCTGCCAAGCAGTAATCGGATTCGTCCGATAAAAAAAGCCGACCTTCGGGTCGGCTTTTTTTATTTCCGGTGATTTTCTCGGGCACGAACCGGATGCCGTCACTCCCCCTCGGAATCATCCGAGTCTAATTCGCGCACCCACGTACGCGTGTCATTTATCCGCGCACGCGCTGCCAGTTCAGGCCTTCATCCTGGTCTGCAATCAAAATGTCATCGAGCGTCGCACCGAGCACCGCTGCCAACGCACCGGCCGCCAGCTCACGTGTGTTGTTCTGCCGACTCAGATGCGCGGCCACCACACGCGTCAACTGCGTGTGCGCCACTTGCGACAGGATGCTTGCCGCCACCTCGTTGGCCAGGTGCCCAAAATCTCCGCCGATACGGCGCTTCAACGAATACGGATAGGCCGAATTGCGCAGCATCTCCCGGTCGTGATTGCACTCGAGCACTAGCGCGTGGACACCGGCCAGCCGTGCCGTGACATACGGCGTCTCCATACCGGCATCCGTCAGGACGCCAAGCACAGCGTCGCCATCCGACAGCACGAACTGCAGCGGCTCGCGTGCATCGTGGGGCACGGTGTATGGCCGGATCTGCAGCCCGCCGATCTCGAAGGCATGGTCGGCGCAACACACCCGCACATCGGCCGCATCGGCACCACGCATATGCGACGTCGCCAGCCACGTACCATGACTGGTGTGAACAGGAAGCTTGTGACGTGCGGCGAACGCGTAGGCGGAGCCAACATGGTCGCCATGCTCATGCGTGACGAGCACGGCGTCGAGCTGCTCGGGCGTGACACCGAGGCGCTCTAGCCGCCGTGCGGTTTCGCGAATTCCGAAGCCGCAATCGAGCAATACGCGGGTGACGGCAGTGCCGTCGGCAGCTTCGATCAGCAACGAATTGCCCTCGCTGCCGCTGCCCAAAAAAGCAAAGCGCATCATTGATGCGCTCGCTGGGTGTGGCCCCCGACGGCCTGCGCCGTCGGGACCCTCTGACTGCGACGGAAAAGCATCAGTGGAGTTGCTCGTCCAGCAGGGAAAGGATGCGCTTGCCGATCTCGGAGTTGTCCGGCTGGCCGGCATCATTCTGCACGGTTACCGTGGTGCCCGTGCCGTTGCCCTTCAGCGCCACGCGATACTTCTTCGCGGTCTTGCCGTCGTTGGGCTTGGTGAACAGCTTCGAGAAGAAACCGCGGTCGTCCACGTTGGCACGCGGATCAACGTAGCGGACGTAGTACAGGCCCTGGGCCCGGTCGCGGTCTTCCACCGTGAAGTTGACGCGATCGAGCGACAGCCCGACCGAACGCCACGCGCGGTCGAACGGTTCCGGCAGTTGCAGCGCCGGCGCGCCGTTGACTTGGGCCAGGAACGACTTGCTGCTGTCGGTCGACGATGCCGCACCGGTCGCGGCGGCGGCGCCGATGCCCGTGGGAGCATTGCCCGCCGGCGCGTCGGCAGCGGCGACGCCTGCCGGCGCCGGGTTCTTGGCCATCTTGTCGGCCTGATCCTTCTGCACGCCAAGGCGCTGCGCCAGGCGCGACAGGAATTCGGCTTCGAGTTCGGGATCGGCCGGACGCGGCGTCCAGACCGTGTTGGACTTGTCGATGCCCGTCAGTTGTTCCTGCGCGCCACGGTGGCTGATGAACACCTCCAACTGGCCGTTCTGCGAACGTTCCACACGGGTACGGAACTTGTCACGTTCGGACGTCGAGTACAGGCCATCGAACACCTTGCCGATCGTATTGCGGATGATGTCCTGCGGAATCTTGGCGCGGTTTTCCGCCCAGTCCGTTTCCATGATGCCGGTCTCGGGCGAGTCCTGCACCAGCAGGAAACCGGACTCCTGCCAGAAACCGCGCAGCGACTGCCACAGCTGGTCGGCACGCATGCCGTTGCCGATGACGAGCCAGCGCTGATTGCCATCGCGCTCCATGCGAATGCCCTGCGAAGAGGGCAGGACGTTTTCGGAGGGGCTGGCCTCGCGCGTCTTGTTGGCCTGGCTGTAATTCGACAGCGTGGACGTGCCGGCGGCATCGGGCACCGTGTAACGGCGGTCGCCTTCCAGCTTGGTCAGGTCCGGCGGAATATCCAGCGAAGCAGTCTTCTTGCCCTGGGACTTGTAGTCGATCTTGTCCGGCTGCATGGCCTCGTTGATGCTGCCGCAGCCGGCGATCAGGGTCATGGCCAGCACGGGCGTGACCACGGCGGCACGGCGAACTTGGGTCGCGCCGCGACGGTTAAGCTTCTGTTTCATTGACACGTAATCCTGGTTTCAAGAAGTCGGCGAGTTGCCGCGGTTCAGCCGGAAAGGTTGGAGATCAGGCAAGCAGGCCGGCGGCGGCAAGCGCGCGGCGCACGGTGTCGTATTGCGACTCCGCCAGCGGGGTCAGCGGCAGGCGGATACCGCCTTCCATCTTGCCCATCTGTTGCAGCGCCCACTTCACCGGGATCGGGTTCGCCTCGACAAACATGGCGCGGTTCAGGTCGATCAGCTCCATGTGCAGACGCCGGGCCGTGACCACGTCGCCCTTGAGCGCGGCGACGCACATCTCGTGCATCTTGCGCGGAGCCACATTCGCGGTGACCGAGATATTGCCTTGGCCGCCCAGCAGGATCAGCGCAACCGCGGTGGGGTCGTCGCCGCTGTAGATGGCAAAGCCTTCCGGCGCGCCCTTGATCAGTTGCGCAGCCCGGTCGATATTGCCGGTGGCTTCCTTGACACCGACGATGCCCGGCACTTGCGCCAGACGCAGTATGGTGTCGTTGTTCATGTCCGCGACCGTGCGGCCGGGGACGTTATACAGCAGCACGGGCAGGTCCACAGCTTCCGCGATGGTGCGGAAATGGCGGTACATCCCTTCCTGGGTCGGCTTGTTATAGTACGGAACGACCTGCAGCGACGCATCGGCGCCCACCTTCTTGGCGAAGGCGGTTAATTCGATCGCCTCGCGGGTGGAATTGCCGCCGGTGCCGGCGATGATCGGGATCCGCTTGGCGGATTGCTCGACAGCCACGCGGATCAGCTCGCAATGCTCATCCACGTTGACGGTCGGCGATTCGCCGGTGGTCCCGACGATCACGATGCCATCGGTGCCTTCCGCCGCGTGCCAGTCGATGAGGGCGCGCAGGGCCGGATAATCCAGGCTGCCATCCTCATGCATCGGGGTGACGATGGCCACGATGCTGCCGGTAATCTGTGTCATAGCTCAGGGAACTCGGAAAATCGAATAAACGGGATTGTACCGGAACCGTCAGCCGCTCCGGACACCCCCGGGATGAGGGAAAACGTCTAATTTATCAACGTGTGAAGCGCCCTCCCCGCTGACGGCCATCGGCGCCGCCGGGTGGGCATGGCACCTACCCCAGGCCGGGTAGCCGGTAACGTGGCGGGGCGGTCTCGCTGGCGGGGCCGGTTTCCTCGCGCACGGCGCACATCCGCTGGACGAACGCCGTTTTCGGCACTTCCAGCGTGCCGTCCTCGTAACCCACTACCCGCAGCGCACCGTGCGCCACGTCGAGCAACTCGCCCGGGCGGAGCAGAAAATCCGGCCGGGACGGCTTGCCGACGGTTTCGTTACCAAATGAAAAAGTCTCGTACAGCAGCACACCGCCGGGCGCCAGCGCCTCGAGCAAGTGCGGCCAGAGGGGCCGGTGCAAATAATTGGTCACCACGATGGCATCGAACCGGGCGACGCCGGCCAACGGCCAGGCACCCTGCTCGAGGTCCTCCACCCGGCCTTCAATCCCCGCTGGCAGCCCTCGCACGGCCTCCGCATCACGGTCGACGGCCAGTACCTGGAACCCCTGCCCGGCCAGCCAGACGGCATGGCGACCGCTGCCGCACGCGAGGTCGAGCACGCGTCCACCCGGACGGATCAGATGGGCCCAGCGGGTAATCCAGGTCGATGGCGCGGCCAGTGGCGGATGGGTCAGGGTCATGCGGAAAGTGAAATCAGGGCGTCTAGCCACACGCGGCGGGCGGGGTCACTGCAGCAC
Source organism: Cupriavidus sp. 01L415 (assembly GCF_056400065.1). Classification (NCBI taxonomy): domain Bacteria; kingdom Pseudomonadati; phylum Pseudomonadota; class Betaproteobacteria; order Burkholderiales; family Burkholderiaceae; genus Cupriavidus; species Cupriavidus sp. 01L415. The sequence goes on from NZ_JBFTSP010000001.1 coordinate 870,939, forward strand.
CAGCAGGATGGGCCGCAACATCAGTTCGACGATGGCGTACAGGCCGTTGACAACCGGACGCATCCAGACCTTGGTAATCACGCCGGCAGCCACCAGCGCCAGCACGACGAAAATGCCGTACGGCTCGATCCGGCCAACGGCTGCGGCCACCCGTTGAGGCAGGAAGGCCGTCAGCACCCGTCCACCGTCGAGCGGCGGAATCGGGAACAGGTTGAAGGCGGCCACCACCAGGTTGACCAGCACGCCGGCGCGGGCCATCTCGCCCCAGAACGGCTCCTGCACTCGCGCCCAGGCCAGCCCGATGGCCACCAGTGCCCAGACAAAGGCCTGCACGAGGTTGCTGGCGGGGCCAGCCAGCGCCACCCACATGCCGTGCCAGCGCGGGTTGCGCAGGTGGCTGAACACCACGGGCACCGGCTTGGCAAAGCCGAAGACGAACTGGCCCGCGGTCAGGAAATACAGCAGCAGCGGAACGGCGATGGTGCCGATCGGATCGACGTGGCGCACCGGGTTGAGGCTGACTCGCCCCAGCAGGTAGGCCGTGTTGTCGCCGAAGAACCTGGCCACGTAGCCGTGCGCGGCTTCGTGCAGCGTAATAGCGAACAGGACAGGCAGGGCGTAGACCGCAACGGTCTGGATAAGGGAGGAATCCATGCGGCCTATTCTACCGAGCAACCGCGCCGTCGGGCTGTCCGGTTTGTGTCAAAGCGTGGCCTCCAGCCCAAAACGTTCCACATCGCCACGGCCGGCGCGTACCAGCTCCGGCTCCCCGCTGGTCAGGTCGATCACGGTCGTCGGCTGCGCCGGGGCCGGACCGCCACACACCACGAGGTCGAGCTGCTTCTCCAGCCGTGCGCGGATCTCCGCCGGGTCGTTCATCGGCGCTTCGTCGCCTGGCATCTGCAGTGTGGCGGAAATCAGCGGCTGGCCCAGCTCCGCCAGCAGCGCCAGCGGAATGGCGTGGTCAGGCACCCGCACACCGATGGTCTTGCGTGCCGGGTGCGACAGACGCCGCGGCACTTCCTTGGTCGCTTCCAGGATGAAGACGTACGGCCCCGGCGTGGCGCCCTTGATCCATCGGTACTGGCGGTTGTCCACGCGCGCGAAGTTGCCGAGCTCGGACAGGTCGCTGCACATCAGGGTGAGGTGATGCCGGTCGTCGATGCCGCGCAGCCGGCGCAGGCGTTCCACGGCGGTTTTATCGTCCAGCGGGCAGGCCAGCGCGTAGCTTGAATCGGTGGGCAGCGCGATCAGACCGCCCTGGCGGACGATCTGCGAGGCCTGCTTGATGAGCCGTGCCTGCGGATTTTCGGGATGGATCTCGAAGTACTGGGACATGAGGCGCGGATATCGTAAAGGGAAAGCCCGGACTTACCAGTCGTGCCAGACCGGCGTCACGTCCGACGGCAGCGGCGGCAGCGTGCCGATTTCCACCCGGCCTTCGCCGGGACCATGGAAATCCGACCCGCGCGATGCCAGCAGGCCATAGTGCCGGGCCACATCGGCATAGCGGCGGAACTGGTCGGGCGTGTGGCTGCCGGTGACGACTTCCACGGCACCACCGCCCAGTTGCGTGAACTCGTCGAACAGCGCGTCGTGCTGGGTCGCCGTGTAGTTGTAGCGGCCCGGGTGCGCCATCACGGCGATGCCGCCCGCGGCACGGATCCAGCCGACCGCCTCGGAGAGTCTCGACCACCGGTGCGGCACGAATCCCGGACGCCCCTCGGACAGGTATTCGCTGAACACATCGCCGATGGTGGCGCAACGGCCCTCGTCGACGAGCCAGCGGGCGAAGTGCGTGCGGGAAATCAGGTCGGGATTGCCAACGTAGCGCAACGCGCCCTCATAGGCACCCTCGATGCCGACGCGCGCCAGCGCCTCGCCGATGTCCTGCGCGCGGCGGGCACGCCCATCGCGCGTCCTGGCCAGGCCATCGACCAGTTCCGGATGGAACGGATCGATCTGCAGGCCGACGATATGCACCGTCTGCCCGGCCCACGTCACCGAGATTTCCACGCCGGGCACGTAGCGCATGCCCATCGCCTCGGCGGCGGCGCGGGCTTCCGCCTGCCCGCCCACTTCATCGTGGTCCGTCAACGCCCAGAACGCCACACCGCCCGCATGTGCCCGGGCCGCGACGTCGCGCGGCGACAGCAGCCCGTCGGATACGGTGGAGTGGCAGTGCAGATCGGCGTTGATGGCGTGAGGGTTTTTCATGGCCCTTATTCTACTCCCGACGGTCAGCCCGCGGGGCCGCGGGAGTGAAGAGAAAGCGGTCCTCGCCGGGCCGGGAGATAGCCCTGCCAGCAACGCTGGCGCGCCCGGATTGCGCCGCCCTGCAAGGTATGATGGGGTCTTGTTCCGCTCCCCCCTTGCGGTGCGCCGCCGCGCCGCACCCTGCCGCCATGTCGACCACGCCCGCCACCGCCACCCATCCCGAAACCATCCAGACCGATGTGCTGATCGTCGGTGCCGGGCCGGTTGGCCTGTTTGCCGCATTCCAGGCAGGCGTGTTGGGGCTGAAGTGCGAACTGATCGACGTGCTCGATCGCGCCGGCGGCCAATGCACCGAGCTGTATCCCGAAAAGCCGATCTACGATATTCCCGCCGTGCCGGGCTGCCTGGCGCAGGACCTGGTGGACCGCCTGCTCGAGCAGTGCGCCCCGTTTGCGTTCCCGATGCACTTCAGCCAGCGCGCCGACGGTCTCGGCGAGACTGCAAACGCCGACGGCCATCCCCGCATGCTCGTCACCACGGATGCCGGCAAGCGCTTCGATGTCGCCGCCGTGCTGATCTGCGCGGGCGCCGGCGCGTTCGCGCCGCAACGCGTGGCGCTGCCCGAGGCCGCCGCGCTGGAACACCGCCACCTGCACTATGCGGTGCGCGATGTCTCGCGTTTTGCCGGCAAACGCGTGATCGTGGCCGGCGGCGGCGACTCCGCGCTGGACTGGGCGCTGGCGCTGCGCAAGGTGGCCGCGCGCGTCACGCTGCTGCATCGGCGCGACGGGTTTCGCGCGGCAGATCACTCGGTGGCGTCGATGCGCGCTGCAGTGGAAGCCGGCGAGATGGATTTTGTGATTGGCATGCTGGGTAGCCTGCAGACCGACGACAGCGGCGCGCTGACCGGGGCCGGCATCAAGACCCGTGACGGCGAGCAGACGCTGCCGGCGGACGAACTCATCGCGCTGTACGGCCTGGTGTCCGAACCGGGACCGATTGCGCAATGGGACATGGACATGCGCGCCGGCCGCATCCTGGTGGACACCACCACCTACGAAAGCTCGCGCCGTGGCATCTTTGCCGCCGGCGACATCGCGTTCTATCCGAACAAGCAGAAGCTGATCCTCTCCGGCTTCCACGAGGCCGCGCTGGCCCTGCGCAAGGCCTACCACTACGCGTTTCCGGAAAAAGCGCTGGTGCATGTGCACACGAGCAACAACGCCGCGCTCAAGGAAAAGCTGACGCACGCGTAGCGTAGTAGTCGTCGCGCGGATATTCAAGACGCCTCCGATCCACGCTCGGAGGCACCGTCTCAGGCCAGGAAGTCCTCGATCAGCCGTGCCACGACCTGCGGCTGGTCGTGATGGAGCATGTGACCCGCATCGTCGACGATCACCTCGCGGAAGTCCCGGAACGCGCGGAAGCGCTCCTTGAACTCCTCCACGCTCTGCTTGTGGGCGATGTGCTTCAGGGTCGCCGAATCACGCGCCTCCACATGCAACACGGGCGCGCTCACCTTTGCCCAGATCTCCATGATTTCGTCGATCCGGTAGAGCATCGGGTTGATCAGCTTGTGCGCCGCATCGCCCAGGATCTCCCACTGCCCCTGCGCATTCCGCCGCGACCAGTGCGCGGCCAGGAAGGCGGCGCGGTCGTCGGGCAGGCGCGGGTTGGTCTTCTGCAGCCGCGCGGCCACGGCGGCCTCGCTGTCATAGGTGCGCAAGGCGGGCTGTGCGCGCAGCTCGTCCAGCCAACGCACCATCCGTCCCGGCGCCTGATCTGGCCGCGTGCGGGTCATGCCGAAGCCTTCCAGATCGACCACGCGCCGCACCCGCTCGGGGCGCACGCCGGCGTAGACGCAGACCACGTTGGCACCCATGCTGTGGCCCACCAGGTCCACCTGCCCCTCGGGCTGGTAGTGGTCGAGCAGCGCCTCGAGGTCGGCCACGTAGTCGGGGAACCAGTAGGACCCGGTCCCCGGATAGCGCGTCGGGTAGTCAGTCTCGCCAAAACCGCGCCAGTCCATCGCAATCACATGCCAGTCCCGCTCGCACGCATCGACGAGGAACTGGAACGATGCCGCCACGTCCATCCAGCCATGCAGCATGAACAACTTCGGGGCGCCGGGCGTGCCCCAGTGACGGACATGCGTGCGCAGTCCACGCAGCGTGATAAATTCCGAACGCGAGGTTTCCGCGATGGTCATGGTCTTTCCCCCTTTGCTCAGGTCTTCTGGCACGCGCATGGGCACCGGGTCAATGGCCGCGCGGCAGCCTGGAGATAAAAATAGAACGATCGTTCGCTTGCTGGGCATTATAGCCACGTGGCAGGCAGGACGATGCAAAACATCGGAGACAACTGGATGACCGCCTTGCCGGCAACCCGGCGCGACGACTATCGCGCGCTGCATGATTCGTTCCGCTGGAACGTGCCCGAATGGTTCAACCTGGCCGAGGTGTGCTGCGGCCGCTGGGCGCGCGACCCGGCGACCATGGACCGCATCGCGGTCTATACGGAGCATGAGGACGGCCGCCGCGCGTCCTACTCCTACGCGCATATCCAGGCCGAGGCCAACCGTCTGTCACGCGCCTTGCGCGAACTTGGCGTGCAGCGCGGGGATCGCGTGGCCATCGTCATGCCACAGCGCATCGAAACCGTGATCGCCGGCATGGCGGTCTACCAGCTCGGCGCCGTGGCGATGCCGCTGTCGATGCTGTTCGGGCCGGAAGCGCTGTCCTACCGCATCGACCACAGCGAAACACGCGTGGCGATTGCCGATGAAACGTCGATCGACAACCTGCTGGCCGCCCGTCCCGACTGCCCGACGCTGCAGACGATCATCGGCGCCGGGGAAGCCACGGGCCGCGCCGACCTGGACTTCGACGCCCTGCTGGCCGCCCAGTTGCCCACCTTCACGGCCGAACAGACCAAGGCCGACGAGGGCGCGGTGCTGATCTACACCAGCGGCACCACTGGCCCACCCAAGGGTGCGCTGATTCCGCACCGCGCGTTGATCGGCAACCTGACCGGCTTCGTGTGTTCGCAGAACTGGTATCCGCAGGATCGCGACGTGTTCTGGAGCCCGGCGGACTGGGCGTGGACCGGCGGCCTGTGGGACGCACTGATGCCGGCGCTGTATTTCGGCAAACCCATCCTCGGCTACCAGGGCCGCTTTTCCGCCGAGCGCGCGTTCGAGTTGCTGGAGCGCTACGAGATCACCAACACGTTCCTGTTCCCGACCGCGCTCAAGCAGATGATGAAGGCGTGCCCGGATCCCGCCGGACGCTACGACCTCAGGCTGCGCGCGATCATGAGCGCGGGCGAAGCCGTTGGCGAAACCGTGTTCAGCTGGTGCCGCGATGCGCTGGGCGTGATCGTCAACGAGATGTTTGGCCAGACTGAGATCAACTACATCGTCGGCAACTGCACCGCACAGTACGACGACAGCCGGCTTGGATGGCCTGCGCGACCGGGATCGATGGGGCGCCCCTACCCCGGTCACCGCGTGGCCGTGATCGACGACGAGGGCAGGCAGTGCCCGCCGGGCGAGGACGGTGAGGTGGCGGTCTGCGCCACCGACATCCACGGCCATCCGGATCCGGTGTTCTTCCTTGGCTACTGGAAGAACGACGCGGCGACCGCAGGCAAGTACACGGAATCCGACGGGCTGCGCTGGTGCCGCACCGGCGACCTGGCGCGCATGGATGCGGACGGCTACCTGTGGTACCAGGGTCGCGCCGATGACGTGTTCAAGTCGTCCGGCTACCGGATCGGGCCGAGCGAGATCGAGAACTGCCTGCTCAAGCATCCGGCGGTATCCAACTGCGCCGTGGTGCCATCGCCGGACCCCGAGCGGGGCGCCATCGTCAAGGCATTCATCGTGCTGACAGCGTCGGTGACGCGGTCGAACGACCGCGACGCCGCGCTGGTGGCCGAACTGCAGCAGCACGTGCGCGGGCAGCTGGCACCGTATGAGTATCCGAAGGCGATCGAATTCATCGACCAGTTGCCGATGACGACGACCGGCAAGATCCAGCGGCGGGTGTTGCGGCTGATGGAACAGGAAAAGGCCGGCAGCAAGGCCTGATGCCCGGGACTGGCCCTGGGCAGCTCGAGCCAGCGTAACGCGGCTCAAGGTGGCTTATGGTGGATCTGCGGCTCAGCCCGCCGACGCCTCCAGCCAGGCCAGTTCCTCCTCGTCGAATCCCGCCGCACGGCGGGCGTCGAGATTGAACGGGCCGCGCAGCTTCGGCGCGCGGTATTGCTCGGCCAGCGCGGCATAGGTGGCCACCGGGTCCAGCCCACGCTGCGCGCACAGCCAGCGGTACCAGTGGTTGCCGATGGCCACGTGGCCCACCTCGTCGCGCAGGATGATGTCGATGATCGCGGCGGCGGCCTCGTCGCCCGCCTCGGCCAGCTTCGCCCGGACCGGCGGCGAGGCGTCGAGCCCACGCGCCTCCAGGGTACGCGGCACCAGCGCCATGCGCGCCAGTACGTCGCCAGCGGTCTTGTCGGCCATTTCCCAGAGGCTGTTGTGGGCCGGAAAATCGCCGTAGGCGGCACCCAGCGTACCCAGATGGTCGGCCAGCAGCGTGAAATGCAGCGCTTCCTCGTCGGCCACGCGCAACCAGTCGCGGTAGAACCCCGGCGGCATGCCGGCGAAGCGCCAGACGGCATCGAGCGCGAGGTTGATCGCGTTGAATTCGATATGGCAAAGCGCGTGAATCATCGCCGCGCGGCCGGCATCGGTACGCAGCGACCGGCGCCGCTCCACCTTCTGCGGCGGCACCAGCTCCGGGTGCGCGGGCCGGCCCGGCAGGGGCAACGCCGGATCGGCAGCCAGGATCGCCGCGGTATCCGCCCCGCCATCCCCCTTGCCATCCCCGTCCGCCAGCACTGCCGCGTACAGGGCCCGCGCGGCGGTCGCCTTGGCCCTGGCATCGGTCATGCACAGGACGTCGAGCGCGCCTTGACGCGTCAAGCGTGGCAAGTGCGGCAAACGTGGCGAATCGTGTGAATCTGCGGCGGGTACGATGGCTGGCATAGGCGTAAAATCTCGGCTGCCGCCATTGTAGAGCCTGGCCGGGCCCGCTCCCGGCGCATCACACGTGCTCTTTTATTCGCGACGGCCACCCCCAATTACCCAAAATTGCTTCAGGCAGGAGACCTCATGGCGCTTTACCAGCTCGGCGACATCGCCCCGACCATCCACCACGACGCCTATGTGGCGGCGGAAGCCACCGTCATCGGCAACGTGACGCTCAAGGCGCGCGCCAGCGCGTGGCCCGGCGTGGTGATCCGTGGCGATAACGAACCGATCGTGGTGGGCGAGGACACCAACATCCAGGAAGGCTCCGTGCTGCATACCGACCCGGGCCGCCCGCTGACGCTGGGCGACAAGGTGTCGGTTGGCCACCAGGCCATGCTGCACGGCTGCACGGTGGGCGAAGGCTCGCTGATCGGCATCCAGGCCGTGGTGCTGAACGGCGCCGTGATCGGCAAGGAATGCCTGGTGGGCGCCGGCGCCGTGGTGACCGAAAACAAGGTGTTCCCGGATCGTTCGCTGATCCTCGGCGCACCGGCCAAGGTGGTGCGCGAGCTGACCGATGCCGACGTGGCCAACCTGTACCGCAACGCGGAAACGTATGCGAAACGGCAGGCCATGTACAAGACCGAACTGAAGCGTATTGACTGATGAAAGACCGGCTGGCTGGCGCGTTTGCCCGCCAGCCCAACCGACTGACCGACTGATTACGACCGTGACCGCATCCTCCAATCCCGACCTTCTCCAGAAATTCCTGTTCGACGCGGCACCTGTGCGCGGCGAGCTGGTCCGCATGGAGGCCACCTGGCAAGAGGTGCTGAACCGCCACGCCTACCCGGCACCGGTGCGGCGCCTGCTGGGCGAGATGATGGCGGCCGCGGCGCTGCTTTCGGCCAACCTCAAGTTCAATGGCGCGCTGGTGATGCAACTGCATGGCGATGGCCCGGTGAGAATGCTGGTCGTCGAGTGCCTGTCCGACCTCTCGATGCGCGCCACGGCCAAGATTGCCGAAGGCGCGGACATCGCCGATGACGCCACGCTCACGCAGCTGGTCAACGTCCACGGCCACGGCCGCTTTGCCATCACGCTGGATCCGCAGGACAAGCTGCCGGGCCAGCAGGCGTACCAGGGCATCGTGCCGCTGTCGGACGAACACGGCCCGCTGGCGACGATGGGGGCCGTGCTGGAGCATTACATGCAGGCGTCCGAACAGCTCGACACGCGCCTGTGGCTGGCCTCGAACGACCAGGTCGCGGCGGGCATGCTGCTGCAGAAGCTGCCGTCGTATGGCGGCACGATGGAGGGCCAGGGCAACCAGCCGGCACAGGTCGGCGAGACCGGCGCGCCGCTGGGCGACGAAGGCCGTGCGCAGGACCTGGACACCTGGGACCGCGCGTGCCAGCTCGGCGCCACGCTGAAGGACGAGGAACTGCTTGCCGAATCGCCGGACACGCTGCTGCGCCGCCTGTTCTGGGAAGATCTGCAAGCTACGGGCCTGCGCGTGTTCGATCCGCTCACGCCGCATTTCCAATGCTCGTGCTCGCGCGCCAAGGTGGCGGGCATGCTGCAGTCGCTGGGGCAGGCCGAGGTGGAAAGCATCATCGCCGAGCGCGGCCATGTGGAAATCCATTGCGACTTCTGCGGCCAGCGCTACGAGTTCGATCCGGTCGATAGTGCGCAACTGTTCACCGCGCCCGTGGCCACCGGCGCGGGCGACGGGGCCCATCAGCACCACTGAGCACGGTGCGGAACCGAGCGCGTGGCGGGACGGGTCCAATGGCATGGTTTCATGGCACCGGATTTCATCGGAGGCTGATATGTGCACGCCCACGCGCTCTTCCCCCCCTCCCCGCTCTTCCCGACTTTCTCCACGCCTGCGCGGTACCGCACTGGCCGGCGTCGCGGCACTGGCCGGCGCCCTGATGGCGGGCTGCGCGGCGGACCTGCCGCGCGACTTCAACGGATCGCCGATGACCGCCCGGCTGGCGCCCAACGCCATCCCGCCAGCGCCGATCACGCCCGAAGATGGGCAGAAGCTCGCCGAGCTGAACCAGCAGGTGCTGCGTGAGCAGGAATCGGCAATTGCCCAGCAGCAACAGGCAGAAGCCTGGGCGCGGGCGGCCTACGCCTACCCGAATACGAGCTGGAGTCTGTTCTACGGAGGATGGGGCGGAGGCCGCTGGGGGGGCAGCGTCAGCGTGGGAAGCCCCGGATACTGGGGCTGGGGCGGCTATCCGTACTGGTGGTAACCGGACCGGTAGCGCCTCTTAGAGGCCGTTTCAAAAAGATCCTGGCGTCGTTGCGCGGCCTTGCCGTACTACTTGTACTGTCTGCGGCCGCGCGTCTAGCCAGGACCGCTTCGCTTCGTTTTGAAACAGCCTCTTAGTGGCCGCCCTTGCCGGCTACCGAATTGGCTGGGGGCGGTAGCGGTGGCGTGGCGCTGACCTTCGGGGCCGGGGCCACAAACTGCACGAACACCTCGCCTTCCTTCACCATGCCCAGCTCATAGCGGGCACGTTCCTCGATGGCGCCGGTGCCATCCTGAAGATCCTTCACTTCCCCTTCAAGCTTGGCATTGCGCAGCTTGAGCGCCTGATTGTGCGTGGTTTGGTCCTGCACCTGGCGGTTGAGATCCCAGACGCGCAACCAGCCGCCTTTTCCCAGCCAGAGCGGGTACTGAATGGCGAGCAGCAGCACGAACAACAGCAGGGAAATCAGGCGCATCGGGGCAAGGGGGCGCTAGGAAGCAAAGGCCAAGCGGGGCCGGAAATATCCGATTGGCAGCGGTCCGGCGGACAACCGGGACCAATGATCTCCCATGCGGCCGAAGATTGCAAAACAAAAGACAATACAAAACGCAACTCGGCGCGCGCGGACGCTCGACCGTGGCGACCGCGCCATAGAAAAAGGCGCCGCCCGGAATGCCGGTGCGGCGCCTTTTTCAGCCTTCCCTGATGCTGGACTTAGCGCAGGTTGTAGAACGCGCTCTTGCCCGGGTACGTGGCGATGTCGCCCAGATCTTCCTCGATGCGCAGCAGCTGGTTGTACTTCGAGATACGGTCCGAACGCGACAGCGAACCGGTCTTGATCTGGCCAGCGTTGGTGCCCACAGCGATGTCGGCGATCGTGCTGTCCTCGGTCTCGCCCGAACGGTGCGAGATCACAGCCGTGTAACCGGCGCGCTTGGCCATTTCGATGGCGGCGAACGTCTCCGTCAGCGTGCCGATCTGGTTGATCTTGATGAGGATCGAATTGCCGATGCCGCGCTCGATGCCTTCCTTCAGGATCTTGGTGTTGGTCACGAACAGGTCGTCACCCACCAGCTGCACGCGGGTACCCAGCTTCTCAGTCAGCGTCTTCCAGCCGTCCCAGTCGCCTTCGGCCATGCCGTCCTCGATCGACACGATCGGGAACTTGTCGCACAGGTTGGCCAGGTAGTCGGCAAACTGCGTCGACGACAGCTTCAGGCCTTCACCCTCCAGCTGGTAGACGTCCTCGGCCTCGTGGTAGAACTCGCTCGCGGCGCAGTCCAGCGCCAGCAGCACGTCTTCGCCGGCCTTGTAGCCAGCCTTCTCGATGGCCTGCACCACGGTGTTCAGGCATTCCTCGTTCGACGAGAAATTCGGCGCGAAGCCGCCTTCGTCGCCCACGGCGGTGGACATGCCCTTGTCGGCCAGGATCTTCTTCAGTGCGTGGAACACTTCCGCGCCGCAACGCAGGGCTTCACGGAAGCTCGTCTGCGACACCGGCATGATCATGAATTCCTGGATGTCCAGGCTGTTGTTGGCGTGCGCGCCACCGTTGACGATGTTCATCATCGGCACCGGCATCTGCATGGCGCCCGAACCGCCGAAGTAGCGGTACAGCGGCAGGCCGGCTTCCTCGGCAGCGGCCTTGGCCACGGCCATCGACACGGCCAGCATGGCGTTGGCGCCCAGACGGCCCTTGTTCTCGGTGCCATCCAGGTCGATCAGGGTGCGGTCCAGGAAGGCCTGCTCGGAGGCGTCCAGGCCCATGATCGCCTCGGAGATCTCGGTGTTGATGTGCTCGACGGCCTTCAGCACGCCCTTGCCCAGGTAGCGCGACTTGTCGCCGTCACGCAATTCGATGGCTTCGCGCGAGCCCGTCGATGCACCCGACGGCACGGCGGCGCGGCCCATCACGCCGGATTCCAGCAGCACGTCGCATTCGACGGTGGGATTGCCGCGCGAGTCGAGAACTTCGCGACCGATGATATCTACGATTGCACTCATATTTCCTCTCTGGACTGTTGAATCTTGCTGCTTTGCGGCCATTACATCAGAAGCGGGGCGCGCCGGTCGCACCCCAAGGGGCCTGGCGATGATGTCAGGCGCCCTCGACGACGATCATGTTCATCTTCGCGGCGTGCTCGCGCGACTTGCGCGCGGCCAGGTATTCCTCGCTGTCGTAGAAGGCCTTGGCGGCCGCGTAGCTCTCGAACTTCAGCAACACGACGCGCGTGGGCGCCCAATCGCCCTCGAGCCGCTCGGTCTTGCCGCCACGCACCAGCACCTCTGCGCCGTTGGCCTGCATGGCCCGCGTGGAAAGCACCTTGTACTGCTCGTACTGCTGGGGATCTGTCACATCGACGTACGCGATGATATAGCCGGCGGCCATGCGTTATCTCCGAATCTTTTGTATTGTCTTTCGATACGGTACGTCATCACTTGAAGCATCGCCAGAAACGGTGCCAGAAGCGGGTACCGGAAGCGACACCGCCCGCGGGTGACGCGGGCGGCGGGTGCCACGACAGGCTCAGGCGCAGGCCGGCCAGCCGAAATTATCTTCCAGGAAGCCGGCGCGCTTGACCAGGGTATCCAGGTCCTTCAGCACGCTCAGCAGTTCCTTCATGCGCGACAGCGGCACGGCGTTGGGGCCATCCGACATCGCCTTGCTCGGGTCCGGGTGCGTCTCCATGAAGAGACCCGACACGCCGGTAGCCACCGCGGCACGCGACAGCACCGGCACAAACTCGCGCTGGCCGCCCGAACTGGTGCCCTGCCCGCCGGGCAGCTGCACCGAGTGGGTGGCATCAAACACGACCGGCGCGCCGGTTTCGCGCATGATCGCCAGCGATCGCATGTCGGACACGAGGTTGTTGTACCCGAAGGAGACACCACGCTCGCAGGCCATGAACACGTCGTCTGGCAGACCGGCCTCGCGAGCCGCGTCGCGCGCCTTGTCGATCACGTTCTTCATGTCGTGCGGCGCCAGGAACTGGCCCTTCTTGATGTTCACCGGCCGGCCGCTCTGGGCGCAGGCACGGATGAAATCCGTCTGGCGGCACAGGAACGCCGGCGTCTGCAGCACGTCCACCACGGCGGCGACGGGCTTGATCTCGTCGATCTCGTGGATGTCGGTCAGCACCGGCACGCCGATTTCGCGCTTCACGGTCGCCAGGATCTCGAGGCCGCGCTCCATGCCGAGGCCGCGGAACGACTTGCCCGACGACCGGTTGGCCTTGTCGAACGACGACTTGTAGATGAACGGGATGCCCAGTTCGGCCGTGATCGCCTTCAGCTCTCCGGCCGTGTCCAGCGCCATCTGCTCGGACTCGATCACGCACGGACCGGCAATCAGGAAGAACGGCTTGTCGAGGCCGACGTCGAATCCACACAGTTTCATGGCTGACTCCTTCGTCCGCGGGCTCAGGCGCCCTTGCACTGCTGGCTGGCCAGCGCGGCTTCCACGTAGGCCTTGAACAGCGGATGGCCATCACGCGGCGTGGACGTGAATTCCGGGTGGAACTGCACGCCAACGAACCACGGGTGCAGGGACTCGGGCAGCTCCATCATCTCCGGCAGGTTTTCCGTCGGGGTGCGGGCCGAGATCACCATGCCGGCGTTTTCCAGCATCGGCACGTAGTGGTTGTTGACTTCGTAACGGTGGCGGTGACGCTCGTTGACTTCCGCGCCATAGATCTGACCGGCCTTGGTGCCCGACTTGACCGGCACGCGCTGGGCGCCCAGGCGCATCGTGCCGCCCAGGTCGGAATCGGCCGAACGCTGCTCGACGCGGCCTTCGCGGTCCACCCACTCGGTGATCAGCGCGACCACCGGGTGTTCGGTTTCCACGTTGAACTCAGTCGAGTTGGCGTCGTTCATGTTGGCCACGTGACGCGCGAACTCGATCACGGCCAGCTGCATGCCCAGGCAGATGCCTAGGTACGGAACCTTGTTCTCGCGGGCATACTGGATCGCGCGAATCTTGCCTTCCGTGCCGCGCTTGCCGAAGCCGCCCGGCACCAGGATCGCGTCCAGCGGCTGCAGGACTTCCAGGTGACCCGACTCCAGTTCTTCCGAATCGATGTATTCGATGTTCACACGCGTGGCGGTGTGCATGCCGGCGTGACGCAGCGCCTCGATCAGGGACTTGTACGATTCCGTCAGGTCGACGTACTTGCCGACCATGCCGATCGTGATCTCGTGCTCGGGGTTTTCCTGCGCGTTGACCAGCTTCTGCCACATCGACAGGTCGGCCGGCTTGGGATCCAGGCGCAGCTCCTCGCAGATCAGGCGGTCCAGGCCCTGCTCGTTGAGCATCTGCGGGATCTTGTAGATGCTGTCCGCGTCCCACACCGAAATCACGGCTTCCTGCGGAATGTTCGCAAACAGGGAAATCTTGGCGCGCTCGTCATCCGGGATCGGACGATCGGCGCGGCACAGCAGCGCCGTCGGCGAGATGCCGATTTCGCGCAGCTTCTGCACCGAGTGCTGGGTCGGCTTGGTCTTGAGCTCGCCGGCGCTGGCGATGAACGGCACCAGCGTCAGGTGCACGAACGCGCAGTGATTGCGGCCCATACGCAGGCTCATCTGGCGCGCGGCTTCCAGGAACGGCAGCGATTCGATGTCGCCCACCGTGCCACCGATTTCCACCAGGGCCACGTCGGCCTTGCCGTCATGCGAAGCGGCGGCGCCGCGTTCCACGAAGGCCTGGATTTCGTTGGTGATGTGGGGAATGACCTGCACGGTCTTGCCGAGGTACTCGCCGCGGCGTTCCTTGCGGATTACGGATTCGTAGATCTGGCCGGTCGTGAAGTTGTTCGACTTCCGCATCTTGGCCGATACGAAGCGCTCATAGTGACCCAGATCCAGGTCGGTTTCAGCGCCATCCTCGGTCACGAACACCTCGCCATGCTGGAAAGGGCTCATCGTGCCGGGGTCGACGTTGATGTAGGGATCGAGCTTGAGGAGGGTGACTTTGAGGCCGCGCGACTCGAGAATGGCCGCGAGCGAAGCAGCAGCGATGCCCTTGCCGAGAGAAGAGACGACGCCACCGGTGACGAAGACGAATTTGGTCATAAACCGAGCTTGCCGGGGAAATCGGGATTATACATGAGAGCCCGTTTCGCGCGGACCCGGAAATTGTGACAACCGGGTGCAACCCCGCGGTTGCGACGCTTCCGCCGCACCGGCGGGCGCCGATGGCCACTGCCCGCCTGCCACGACCCAAGGCGCAGCCAGAATCGCCGCCGCCCCGCGCCCTGCCGCCTGCCTTACCCTCCGGCCTTTCCTTCCCGCCTTACCGCCCGTCCCGCCGCATCGTCCCGATCAGGTCGCGCACCAGGTCCGCCGTCTCCAGCGGCTTCTCCATGGGATAGAGATGGCCACCCTCGATGAAGCGCAGGCGCTCGCCCACCAGCCGCCGCGTCGCGCCCAGTCCGGCCTGCCTCACCTCGCGCGAACGCGTGCCGGCGATAAACCCGACCGGCACCGGCGAGCCGCGTGCCACCTTGCGTCCGAGACTGGTCGGCAGCGTGCGATAGATCTGGTACTCCACCTCGCGGTCGAAGCGCAGCTTGCGTTCCGCCGCGCGGCCGGTCGGCTCCGTGCCGTGCTCGGTGTAGTCGCGCAACACCTCGGGGTCCCAGATCGCGAAGTTCTTCTTTGACTGAAAATGGCTCCAGACAGCCTCGGCATCGGGCCAGTGCGTGCGACGCTTCTTGGTGACCGCCGCCGGCCCCGGCTTCTCGTCGAGTCCGAAGATCTGGGACGCCCGGAGCAGCGATGCGCGCCAGCCGGCGATGATTGGCGAATCGAGCATGACCACGCCGCGCACGCGCGCAGGCCGGCGCAGCGAGGCCATCAGCGACAGGAAGCCGCCCAGCGAATGACCGACCAGCCAGACCTGCCTGGGATCGGCACCCTCGCGGCCCGCCTGGTCCAGCTGGCCAAGCAGTTCGTCCACCAGGTGCGGCCACTCGCGCGTGACGGGGTACTTCGGATCGTGGCCAAAGCGCTCCACTGCGTGAATCTCGAATTCATCTTCCAGCGCGCCGAACAGCTTGCGATACGTGCGCACCGGAAACCCGTTGGCATGGGAGAACAGCAGGATGTCGCGCATTGCGGCGTCCTCGAATGAAAGTCGACTGCGTTGAACGATATGGGAAACGGGGGCTTATGAAGGCGATAGCGGCGCCGGGGTGCCGCCGCGCCGACAACCTGCGGCGGTGCGGCCCGATCGACCCCGATCAGCCGCGATCGTGCCGGGCGCGGACCGGCTGGCCCCAGCGGTCCGCCTCGTCGCGCGCGAGCGGAAACTCCGCCGGCTGGCTGGCGTCCCACTCCGGGTTGCAGATCTCGCCGAACACCTGGCGCAGACGCTGCCCCCAGGTGTCGCGGATCATGCGGAAGTACGCGTTCTTCTCATCGATGTTGACGAAGCGCGTCACCTGCAGCGAGTCGCCCTCATAGACCAGCAGGTCCAGCGGCAAGCCCACCGAAATATTCGACTTCAGCGTGGAATCCATCGAGATCAGCGCGCATTTGGCGGCCTCGCCCAGCGGCAGCGACGGCGATACCACGCGGTCGATGATCGGCTTGCCGTACTTCGCCTCGCCAATCTGGAAGTAGCAGGTCTCCGGCGTGGCTTCGACGAAATTGCCGGCCGCATAGATATTGAACAGGCGCGTGCGCTCGCCGCGAATCTGGCCGCCGAAAATCAGGCTGACATTGAACTCGATGCCCGCGTCGCGCAGCGCATGGGCGTCGCGCTTGTGCACGGTGCGGACGGCGTCACCGACGATCGATGCGGCCTCGAACATGTCGCGCGCGGTCCACAGCGACCGCTTCTCGTCACGGCCTTCGACCAGGCATTGCCGCACGGACTGGCTGATCGCCAGGTTGCCGGCGGTCAGCAGCACCATCACGCGGTCGCCCGGTTCTTCGAACACGGTCATCTTGCGGGCGATGGAAATGGCATCCACGCCGGCGTTGGTACGGGAATCGGACAGAAATACCAGGCCGGCATCCAGCCGCATGGCTACGCAGTACGTCATGAGATGTGATGTTGGTTTTCGCGGCTCGCCAGAGGACGGCGACGCAGGGCAAGCTTGCATTCTAGCGCCCCGGGCGGGGCCCGCACGCACCGTTTGAATGCCACGACCGGCGCCGGGGGCGCACGATCGCTCAGGCCAGCGGGGTGATGGCGATGTCGACTTCCATGGTTTCGCCTGCGCCGCCCTCCACAATGCCCCGGATTGGTGCCGCCGACGCGTAGTCGCGCCCCACGGCAAGGCGTACATGGCGGCCATCGGTCAGGCAACGGTGCGTCACGTCGATGCTGCACCAGAGCGCGCGCCCGGCGTCCAGGCAGACGTCGGCCCAGGCGTGGCTGGCCAACTCGGTAGCAGCCGGATCGTAGAAGTAACCACTGACATAGCGGGCGGGAATACCGAATGCGCGGCAGGCAGCCACCATCACCTGCGCCTGGTCCTGGCAGACCCCGCTGCCCAGGCGGAAGGCGTCCGCGGCCGTGGTCGCCACGTCGGTGGTGTTGGCCTTGTAGCCGACGCGGCCGGCGATGCCGTCGGCCAGCGCCAGCAGTGCCGGCACCGCGTGCCCTGCGGAGAGAAAGGGTGCCGCAAACGCCTGCATGTCGGCCGGCGCATGGGTCAACGCCGTGCTGCCCGCGAAGTACAGCGGCGACACGCGCGACTCGCCGGCATCGGGCAAATCGTGAAAGGCGTGATGGCCGCCAGCGTCACCGGATTGCGTCGACATCACTTCCACCTCGCCGGTGGCGGTAATCGCGATGGTGCGGGCCGGGCCAGCCAGCGTGAAGTTGTGAATGATGTTGCCGAAGCCGTCCCGGGCTTCGGACAGGCTGCCAGGCGCGGACAAGCTCCACGCCTGCACGGATTGCAGCGGCCCCGAGCGGGGCGCCAGGCGCAGCTCGTGCACGCTGCGGCGGACCGGTTCGGCGTAGCGGTAGACGGTCTTGTGATGAATCTGGTATTTCACGATAAGGGGCACGCCGCGGCGACCGTCGCCCGGCCCGTCACGCGCCACGGACTCGGGCAACGTGACGCGCCGCGCACCCGGCTAGGCAGCCAGCAGCGGGACGAGGAAGTCCCGGCTGATACCGTTGCCGAGATCGCCGATGCGTTCCAGGAAGCTGGTCAGGAAGGCGTGCAGGCCGACGGCGAAGATGTCGTCGATGCGCGCGTATTTCAGGTCGGCGTGGAGTTTACCAGCCTGGCGCTCGGTCTCCGACGACTGCTGGTTGGCGACCAGCGCCAGGATCGCCACCACCTCGTCAAGGCTGGAGACCAGGGATCGCGGCATGTCCGGCCGCAGGATCAGCAGCTCCGCCACGCGCTGGGGCGTGATCACGGCGCGGTAGATCTTGCGATAGACCTCGAATCCCGACACGGAACGCAGGACGGCCGCCCAGTGGTAGAAGTCGTTCTGCTCGCGGTTGGGGTCGCTGTCATCGCTGCCCGACGCCTGGAACTTCACGTCGAGGATCCGCGCGGTATTGTCCGCACGCTCCAGGAACGTGCCCAGGCGCATGAAGTGGAACGAGTCGTCCTTGAGCATGGTGCCGAACTGCACGCCACGCGCCAGGTGCGAGCGGAACTTGACCCACTCGAAGAAACGCGACGGGTCCTCGTGCAGTTCGCCATCGGCGATGATGCGCTGCACATCCAGCCAGGTGGTGTTCAGCGTCTCCCAGACCTCGGTCGTCAGCGAGCCCCGCACCGCGCGGGCGTTTTCGCGCGCCGCGCGCAGGCAGCTCATGATCGACGACGGGTTGGTCATGTCCCGCACCATGAAGTCGATCACATCGTCACGGTGCAGCAGCCCGTACTTGTTGTCGAAGGCCTGCGTCAGTTCGGAAATATCGAGCATCGCCCACCAGCCCTGCTCCGCCACCTCGGCGGACTGCGGCAGCAGCGAGGTCTGGTAGTTGACGTCGAGCATGCGCGCGGTGTTTTCCGCGCGCTCGGTGTAGCGTGCCATCCAGAACAGGTGGTCGGCGGTACGGCTCAGCATGATGGTTTCTCCCGGCGATCAGCGTTCACAGTCGACTCAGCGTTCCAGCACCCAGGTGTCCTTGGTGCCGCCCCCTTGCGAGGAGTTCACGACCAGGGACCCTTCACGCAGCGCCACGCGGGTCAGGCCGCCCGGCACCATGCGCACCTCCTTGCCCGACAGCACGAAAGGCCGCAGGTCGATGTGGCGCGGCGCGATGCCGGATTCCACATAGGTCGGGCACGTGGACAACGCCAGCGTGGGCTGCGCGATGTACTGCTCGGGGCGCGACTTCACCACCTCGCGGAACTGGTCGATCTCGGCGCGCGTGGCCGCCGGCCCCACGAGCATGCCGTAGCCGCCGGCGCCGTGGGTTTCCTTGACCACCAGGTCTTCCATGTGGTCCAGCACGTACTGCAGGTCGTCGGGGCGCCGGCACATGTAGGTCGGCACGTTCGAGAGAATGGCCTCCTCGCCCAGGTAGAAGCGAATCATGTCCGGCACGTATGGATAGATCGACTTGTCATCCGCCACGCCCGTGCCGATGGCATTGCTGATCGTCACGTTGCCCGCCCGGTAGACGGACAGCAGCCCGGCCGCGCCCAGCGAGGAATCGGGCCGGAACGCCAGCGGGTCCAGGAAGTCGTCATCCACGCGCCGGTAGATCACGTCGATGCGTTGCGGACCTTGCGTGGTGCGCATGTAGAGGTGGTCGTCCTCGACGAAGAGGTCGCTGCCCTCCACCAGCTCCACGCCCATCTGCTGCGCCAGGAAGGCGTGCTCGAAGTACGCGGAGTTGTACATGCCCGGCGTCAGCACCACCACGGTAGGGTCGGAGATATTCTGCGGCGACACGCTGCGCAGCATGTCCAGCAGCAGGTCGGGATAGTGCGCGACCGGCGCCACACGATTGCGGGCGAACAGATCCGGGAACAGCCGCATCATCATCTTGCGGTTTTCCAGCATGTACGACACCCCGGACGGCACACGCAGGTTGTCCTCCAGCACGTAGAACTCGCCCTCGCCCGCGCGCACCACGTCGATGCCCGCCACGTGGGCGTAGATGTCGCGCGGCACGTCGACGCCGAGCATCTCCGGCCGGTACTGGGCATTGTTGTAGATCTGGTCTGGCGGGATCACGCCGGCGCGGATGATGTCCTGGCCGTGGTAAATGTCATGGATGAAGCGGTTCAGCGCCGCCACGCGCTGCCGCAAGCCGCGTTCGAGCGTCGCCCATTCGCTGGCCGGAAAGATGCGCGGAATCACGTCGAACGGAATGGTCCGCTCCGTGCCGCTGTTGGACTCGTCCTTGTCGCCATAGACGGCGAAGGTGATGCCCACGCGCCGGAAGATCAGGTCCGCCTCCGCGCGCTTGTTGTCCATCGTCGCGACGGACTGTCGGCCCAGCCATTCCGAAAAACTCCGGTAGTGGGCCCGGACCGCCCCTGATGGCAGTGCGTGCCCGGCCTCGATGGCCGCCACCACTCCGTCGTCTCGCCCTTCCAGCATCTCGTCGAAAAACCGCGCCGCCATGATGGCCGCTCCTTCGTGAAATGGGCGCCTGCCGCCTGCCGCCTCCCGGTTTCCCTTCACCGGCGGGCCGGCTGCCCGTTTATCGATGCCTGTCGAGTTGGCTCTTTCAGCATATCCGTACCGGCAAAACCCGCAAGGGATGCGCGTGCGCCGGCACGTGAAACGGTTCTAGCAAGATGTTTGCCAGGCGATGCCTCGCCGCCTGGCCGGGGTGCTGCAATCCGGGGGGCGGCGATCAGCGCGACGGCTTGTCAGCGCAGTCCGTGGATGCCGGCGGGCATTCGTCCAGGATGTCTTGCACCAGCGCCTCGGGGGTACGGCGGATGTCCAGCACCAACGCGTCCTGCGGTTCCTCCAGCGTTTCGAACTGGCTCTGCAGCAGCGCCGGGTTGAAGAAATGGTCGGTGCGCGCCGACAGCCGGCCGCCGATCGTCGCCGCGTCGCCCTTCATGAAGACGAAGGTCACACCGCCGTCGGGCGGCGTCAGGCGGTCCCGGTAGGCCTGGCGCAGCGCCGAACAGGTGAACACATGGGTCCGTCCCTCGGCACGGGCGGCGTCGATGGCCGCGCGCATGGCACTCAGCCACGGCCAGCGATCCTCGTCAGTCAGGGGAATGCCGGCTTGCATCTTCGCCTTGTTGGCGTCGCTGTGGAAGGCATCGGCATCGTGGAAGCCACAATGCAGGCGGCCGGCCAGCATCTCGCCCACCGTGCTCTTGCCGCTGCCGGAAACGCCCATCAGGATATAGATCATGTCTGCTCCGTCGATCATGGTCGGATGGTGGTGCCATCCTTGTCGGTAGCCTTCGAGCGCACGGAAAGTGGCGCGAAGGTGCCCTTGGGGCAACATCCGCGCCCCAAGGGAATACGAGAAATCGGAAAACGGGACTGAGCGCCCGGCTATTGTGCGACTTGTCCTGCTGTTTGGACAGCGGGCACTGCAGCATCGGCCTCGGACAGGTCCATGGCGCTGCCGCCCTCCTCCGCAATGCGGGCATGTCGCCGGAACAGGCCGAACAGCCCACGGCCCATGCTGAAGCGCGAGAAGTCATCGACCGGCGCCGCGACCGGTGTGCGCGCGGCAAACTCGGCCTGTGCCGCCGCATCGCCAAGCCATTCCAGCGTGCCGGCGACGGCATCCACACGGATCACGTCGCCATCGCGCACCCGCGCGAGCGGGCCGCCGGCCAGCGCTTCGGGGCCGACGTGAATCACGGCCGGCACCTTGCCGGACGCGCCCGACATACGGCCGTCGGTCACCAGCGCCACCTTGTGGCCCGCGTCCTGGAGCGCGCCCAGCGCGGGCGTCAGGCGGTGCAGCTCCGGCATGCCATTGGCATTCGGCCCCTGGAAACGCACTACCGCAATGACGTCGCGATCCAGCTCGCCACCCTCAAAGGCCGCCTGCAGCGCTTCCTGGGAATCGAAGACGCGTGCCGGGGCTTCCACTACGCGGTGTTCGTCCGCCACGGCCGAAACCTTGATCATGCCGCGCCCGAGATTGCCGGCCATCAGCCGCAGGCCGCCTTCCGCCGAGAACGGTGCGGATGCCGGGGCCAGCACGGCGGTATCGCCACTCGTGGTCGGGCCGGCGCGCCAGCGCAGGGCGCCGTCGGTCATCACCGGCTCCTCCGTATAGCGCGCCAGGCCCGGACCGGCGACCGTCTGCACATCCTCGTGCAGCAGGCCGGCCTCAAGCAATTGGCCAATGACGTAGGCCACGCCACCAGCGGCGTGGAAGTGGTTCACGTCAGCCGAGCCATTCGGGTAGACGCGCGCCAGCAACGGCGTCACGGCGGACAGGCGGTCGAAATCATTCCAGTCGATGACGATGCCAGCCGAGCGGGCCATGGCCACCAAGTGGATCGTGTGGTTGGTGGAACCGCCCGTGGAGAGCAGGCCGACCATCGCGTTGACGACGGCGCGCTCGTCGACGATCCTGGCGAGCGGCGTGTACTCTTTGCCACGTGCGATCAGCGCCAGCGCACGCTGAGCCGCCGCCACCGTCAGCGCATCGCGCAGGCCGCTGTCCGGATGCACGAAAGCCGAGCCCGGCAGGTGCAGGCCCATGATTTCCATCAGGAACTGGTTGCTGTTGGCGGTGCCGTAGAACGTGCAGGTGCCAGCACCGTGATAGGCGGCGCACTCGGCTTCCAGCAGCGCGTCGCGGCCCACCTGGCCCGTGGCATAGAGCTGGCGCACGCGCGCCTTTTCCTTGTTCGACAGGCCCGAAGCCATCGGACCGGCCGGCACGAACACGATCGGCAGATGCCCGAACTGCAGCGCGCCCATCAGCAGGCCCGGCACGATCTTGTCGCAGACGCCAAGCATCAGGGCTGCGTCGAACGTGTTGTGCGACAGCGCAACCGCGGTGCCCATGGCGATGGCGTCGCGCGAAAACAGCGACAACTCCATGCCCGCATTGCCCTGCGTGATGCCATCGCACATAGCCGGCACGCCGCCCGCCACCTGCGCCACGCCACCCACGGCGCGCGCGGCCTCGCGGATCACGGCAGGGTAGCGCTCGTACGGCTGGTGCGCCGACAGCATGTCGTTGTAGGCGGTGACGATGCCGAGGTTCGGGGCATGCTCGACGCGCAGCTTGAGCTTGTCGTCGGCGGGCAACGCGGCGTAACCGTGCGCCAGGTTGGCACAGGACATCCCGCGCAGCGGCCCGAGTTCCTGCTGCGCCCGCTCGCACCGGGCGAGATAGGCGGCGCGGCTGGCACGGCTGCGTTCGATGATGCGTTGCGTAACGGCAGATACCTCGGCGTGAACGGCTTGGGACATGGCGGCTATGTTCCTGGTGGGGCGCCGGGCGGCAAGAACAGCCACCCGATCTGTAGATTTTCTACATTATATCCACGGCCCAAGCGACGCCGGAAGTTCGTTTCCCCGAAAATATGACGTAGCGCCCGCAAATTCGGGAAAGTCCTAGGTATCTCAACCCGCCAAACCGCCTCAGATCAAATGCCATTCTGTGTAGAATCTCTACACTTTCAGAACCCCGGTCATGGCCGCATACGATGGCCAGCCCAGCCCGACACCCTGCACGACCCGACCATGCGCGACCGAATTCTTGCCGTCTATGACACGCTCCGCCCCTCCGAACGTCGCCTTGCCGACTACGTCGCCCGGCACGGCGCCAGCGTGATCCGTCTGTCGATGCCGGAACTGGCGGAGCGCGCGGGCGTCTCGCAACCGACCATCGCGCGCTTCTGCGCGGCACTCGGTTATGACGGCTTCAAGGAATTCAAGCTTCAGTTTGCGCAGAACGTCGGCGGCGGCACGCCATTCGTGCATCAGGATGTGAAGGCAGACGACCGCCCCGCCGACATCGCCGGCAAGGTCTTTGACCGCACCATTGCCACGTTGATGAGCGTCCGCAACGCGCTGTCCGCAGACCAGATCGAGCACGGCATCCGGCTGCTGGCCAGCGCGCGCCGCATCGAGTTCTACGGCTGCGGCAATTCCGGCATCGTCGCACTGGACATCCAGCACAAGTTCTTCCGCCTCGGCATTCCCACCACGGCCTATTCCGATTCGCACGTCTTCAGCATGTCCGCCGCGCTGCTGCGGCCGGGCGACGTGGCCGTGCTGGTCTCCAACAGCGGCCGCACCTGGGACATGCTGACTGCCGCCACGCTCGCCCGCGCCAGTGGCGCCAGCGTGCTGGCGCTCACGCACAGCGGATCTCCGCTGGCCCGTCTGGCCGACGTCTGCGTGTTCTCCGACGTGGAAGAAGACAGCGAGGTCTACACGCCGATGACCTCGCGCATCTGCCACCTGGTGCTCGGCGACGTTCTCGCGGCCGGCGTGGCGCTCGAACGCGCAGACGCGGTGGCCGCCGGACTGCAACGCGCCAAGGCGCATCTGCGCGAGCGCCGTATTGCCGGCGCGGAACCGGCCCAACTCGCACCGCAGGAGGCAGCCGGCGTTGCGGCAAGCACTGCGCGGGATTCCGCTTCAACCAACACAGCTACCACCGCGTCGACCACCGCATCCGCGCCATCTCGAACCGGCCGTTCCGCCGCCGCTCCCGGCAAGGCGATCAGGACCGCTGACGCCCGCAGTCGCACAGTTGGCGCCAGCGCCGTGGGAGCCAGCACCGCCCCACGCCGCACGCGCAAGCAGACGACGCGCTGATCTCGGGCTTTGCACAAGACATCCCGCTGGCCGCTGCGAGCACCTGATGACGCCCCTAGCGCGGCGCCGGGGGCGCATCGCGCCAGTACCGGCGCACCTGCTGCCGGTACGTCGACACAATATGGTGCCGGCCGCGCGTGACAACCGTGACGGCACGACCGATGCCGGCGGCGCACGACCAACCCAAAGCGCCAGCGCGGCGACGGCCAGCATCGTTGCCGTGCGTAGCGCCGGAATCTGCATGCCGGCAATCAGCCCGTACCCGAGCGCTGCCAGCACCGCCGCAACCAATGCCGCCTGTTGGGCGGGCCAGATCAGCGGCAGTGGCCGCCCCAAGTACCGCCCGAGGCCGAATGAGTGCGCCCACAAACGATGCGCCAACGCCCCCAACGCACCTGAGATCATCGTGATGTGCAGCCCGGAGATGCTGACCAGATGCGCAATCCCTGTACGTCGGAAAACCTCCCAGTCGGCCTGTGCGATGCCGTGCTGATCGCCGACCACCAGCGCCGTCAGGACCGCGCCAAATCGCGCCTCGTCCGGCAGCGCCGCACGAAGATGGTCGCGCAGCCGGGCACGCCATGCGTCGTGCGAATCGCCAATGGCATCGGCGCCTGCATGGACGGTGTCGCCTCCACGATGGGCACCGCATGGCGGACGTGTCCTGTCGCGCCCACCCGGCCGCCAGTAGCCAGTATGCATAGTCAAACCCGTGCGGATTGGCCAGTCCGCGCGGCCGGCGCAGCCGCACGATCAGTCGGTAGCGCTGTCCCGGCTGCAGCGCTTCGGGCGGCTCGCGCCAGCTCAGGAGCGAACGCTCCGGCAAGCGCACCGGTTCCTCGCCGTCCGGTCCCACCATACCTGCCGCCGTACCTGACGCCGTACGTGCCTTCATACCCGCCGCTCTACCTGATTGATTGCCCCCCCCGTAGGCATGAAAAGAAATCGTGCGCCATACTCGGCCATATCCGGCAGTCCGCCACGACGCCCTCGACCGAAATATCCCGTTCCGCCAGCGCAGCATGGAGCCAGTCCCCAAGCCGGGCTTCCGCACACCACGCACCCCATCCGAACCCGGCCACCATCGCCATGACCACCACCGCCGCCCGCATATCCCATGGCGTCAATGCCGGGCCACACTCACCCCGTGGCCCCACCCTCCGCCAACACGCTGCCCACCACACACCCACCCCGCCCACTGCACTCGCCCACGACCACCACGCCGGCAACGCGGCCTGCTGCTGGAGCAGCCAGCAGCAGGCCACGAAAGCCAGCAGCACAGCACGCATCGCACCTCCCGGCACTCAACTCCGATGGTGTATTTGTACAGCGAAGGAATGGGGTCAAACGTGTCCGACGGATACGCTTGTGTGGCAGATGGTTAAATCGGCGACGGAGGTCTTGTGCCGCCGTTCAGCGCGGGGCCATGATGTCGGCAAACGTCGCCAGCCGTGGCAGCGCGGCCACCGAATTGCACCACATGATGTCGGCCAGCGCACGCTCGGGCAGGCCGCGCAGCTCGCCCAGCACGCGCGCCACGCCCGCCACCTCGCCCGGCGTGTTGCGGGCCTTGTGCTGCTCGCCGAACTGGTCGTCGGATAGCCAGGCCGGCGCGATATCGGGCGCGTCGGTTTCCAGCACGAGGCTCTCGAGCGGCAAGTCCGTGGCCAGCCGGCGGATCTGTCGTGCGCGACTGAAGGTCAGGTTGCCGCCGAAGCCGAGCTTCATGCCGTGATCGACAAAACGGCGTGCCTGCTCGTGGCTGCCGTTGAAGGCGTGCGCGATGCCCTGCCGGACGCCCACCCGGCGCAGTTGCGCGTACACCTGGTCCTGAGACTTGCGCACGTGCAGCAGCACCGGCAGGTCGAACTCGCGCGCGACCTTGAGTTGTTCGGCGTAAAGCCAGGTCTGGTGGGCGGCGTCCAGCCCCGGGACGAAGAAGTCGAGGCCAATCTCGCCGATGGCCACAAAGCGTGGGTCGTCCATCGACATCGCCACCTGGCGCCGCAGCTCGTCCACGTCGGACTGCCCCGCGCCCGGCGAGCAGAGCGGGTGGATGCCGAGCGCATAGACGCAATGCGAGCCGTTGCCGGCCAGCGCGCGCACGGCGTCGAAATTGGAAACGGCCACGGCGGGCAGCACGATGCCGGACACCCCTGCCTCGAGGGCGGCCGCCGTCACGCGGTCGCGGTCGTCATCGAATTCGCTGGCGTCAAGATGGCAGTGGGTATCGATCCACATGGCGGGGGCGTGGCCGGTGAGGTGACGGAAAAATGGTCAGGAAAACTAGCGGGATAAGTCGTAACGGGAAAAGTGGCCGATCAAGGCAAACCGGTCAGCGCTCGCGATGCAGGTGCCCGTCGCGCAGGCGCAGCACGCGGTCGCATCGCCCAGCCAGATCCTGGTCGTGGGTGACGATGACGAAGCTCGTGCCAAGTGTCTGCGACAGTTCCAGCATCAGGTCATACACGCCGCCCGCGGTGTGGTCGTCGAGGTTGCCGGTCGGCTCGTCAGCCAGCACGCAGGCCGGCTGGCCAACCAGCGCACGCGCGACGGCCACGCGCTGGCGCTCGCCGCCGGACAGCTCGCCGGGCCGGTGTTTCGCGCGGCCACCGAGACCCACGCGGTCGAGCATGGCCTGCGCGGCGGCGCGCGCCTCATGCTCCTTCAGGCCGCGGATGCGCATCGGCATGGCTACGTTATCGAGCGCGGTGAACTCCGGCAATAGGTGGTGGAACTGGTACACAAAGCCCAGCGCGCGGTTGCGGACGATATTGCGTTCACTTTCGCGCAGCGACGTGAACGGCTTGCCGAGGAGCGCCACCCGACCGGCGTCCGGGTTGTCGAGCCCGCCCAGTACGTGAAGCAACGTGGACTTGCCCGAGCCGGACGCGCCGACGATGGCGACCTTCTCGCCTGCGTCCACGCGCACGTCGACGCCGCGCAGCACCTCGACATCGAGTCCGCCCTGGTGGAAGCGCTTGGTCAGGCCCTCGGCCACCAGCACCGGGGTACCGGACTGCACCTTCAATCCGGGCACGCCCGGCACCGTGGTTTCCTGGAGCAGCGTGGTCTCACTCATAGCGCAGCGCCTCCGCCGGATTGACGCGCGAGGCGCGCCAGCTGGGGTAGATCGTGGCCAGCGTGGCCAGCACGAAGGAGATGATGCCGATGGTGGCGATGTCGTTCACGCGGGGATCCGAGGGCAATTCGCTGATGAAGTAGATGTCTTTAGGCAGGAACTGCACGTGCAGCAACCGCTCGATGAAAGGCACGATCACGTCGATATTGGTCGCGATCAGCGTGCCGCCCAGCACGCCGAGCAGCGTGCCGATAAACCCGATGGCCACGCCCTGCACGATGAAGATCTTCATGATCGAGCGCGGCTGCGCGCCCATCGTGCGGAGGATGGCGATGTCCGCCTGCTTGTCAGTCACCGTCATGACCAGCGTGGAGACCAGATTGAAAGCCGCCACGGCGATGATCAGCGTCAGGATGATGAACATCATGCGCTTCTCGGTCTGCACGGCGGCAAACCAGTTGCGGTTCTGCTTGGACCAGTCGCGCAGGTAGAGGTCGCCGGTCATCGTCCCAGCCAGGGCCTCGGCCACCTGCGGGGCGCGCTGCATGTCCGACAGCTTGAGCCGCACGCCGGTGGGCCCGGGCTGGCGGAACAGCGTCTCGGCGTCCTGGATGTCGATCAGCGCCAGCGCGCTATCGAATTCATAGTGACCGGAGGAAAACACGCCAACGACGGTGAACTGCTTGAGCCGTGGCAGCACGCCGGCCGGGGTGATGGTGCCCTGCGGCGCCACCAGCGTGACCTTGTCGCCAACGCGCACGCCCATGGCATTGGCCAGTTCATTGCCCAGCGCGATGCCGAAACCACCGGGCACCAGCGCGTTCATGTTGCCGGCACGGAACTGATTGCCGATGTCGGAGACCTTCGGCTCCTCGGCAGGGTCCACCCCGCGCAGCAGCACGCCGCGCACGGCGTCTTCGCGCGTGAGCATGGCCTGCGCGGCCACGTAGGGCGCGGCGCCGATCACTTCCTTGTTCTGCATCGCTTCGGCGGCGGTCTTCTGCCAGTCCGGCAATGCCGTCGGGCCGATGACCTCGATGTGCGACAAGACCGACAGCATCCGGTCTCGCACTTCCTTCTGGAAGCCGTTCATCACCGAGAGCACGACGATCAGCGCTGCCACGCCGAGCGCGATGCCCAGCATCGAGATCATCGAGATAAACGAAATGAACGTGTTGCGACTGGCGCGCTTGCTTGCGCGGGTATATCGCCAGCCGATCTGCCACTCGTAGGGAAAGTTCAAGAGAAGTCCTGTTGTTCGGGGGATGCGCCGGTGGGCCGCCTTCGGCCGTCGGGTGACGGAAAACTGGCGCCGGCCAGCCGGAAGTTTACAATCTCGGCAACCATGATGACGCACCTGACCCTGATTGTGCCCTTTTCCGTCCCGCCCGGCGCCGGCGACGACGCCACGGACGATGTCGTGCCCGGCGCACTGCTGCGGCAGTTGGAGTTGCCGGCGCTCGGAAAGTTGCTGACCCGCGCGACCCCCGGCCCGCGCGAGCGGCACGACGACCCCTTCCTGCGCAGCCTGCCGCAGGAACGCTGGCTGGCCGGACGGGCTGGCCTGGACACCAAGCAGGTGCCGACTGCGCCCTATATGCGGCTGGCCGACCTGCGGCACGATGCCGCGGACGCCGCAGCGGGGACGAATGATATCGGAGCCGGCGGCGGCGCGGCCATTGACGAGCCGGCCTGGGCCTGCCTCCAGCCGGTCCATATCCACGCCGCGCGCGATCACCTGGTGCTGATGCATCCCGACCAGCTGGAAATCCGCCCCGATGAGGCCGCAGCACTTCGCGCCGCCATCGGAGACCTGCTGAGTGAATCCGGCATCCTGCTGGACACTCCCCACCCCGCCCGCTGGTATGTGCCCGAAGCCACGTTTGGCGACCTGGACGCCACCACGCCAGTGCGGGCCACGGGCCGCAATATCGATATCTGGATGCAGGCCGGCGCGCGGGTGCGCGATTGGCGGCGGCTCCAGAACGAGATCCAGATGACGTGGCACGACCACCCGGTCAACCAGGCCCGCGAGGCCGAGGGCCGACTGCCGATCAATTCGGTCTGGCTGCACGGCGGCGGCAAACGCGTGCCCGTGAAGCCCCTGGCCGGCACCGTGCTGACCGACGACCCGTTCCTGGCCGGCCTGGCGTTGGCCGGTGGCAGCCACCTGGGCCGGCAACCGGCACGCTTTGTGGACATTGCGAACACCGACGGCGATGTGCTGGCGATGCTCGACACCGCCACCGAAGCGCATATTGCCCAGGACTGGGGCCTGTGGATCGAGCACATGCACGCGCTTGACGCCAATTGGTTCGCGCCGGCGCTGGCCGCGCTGGCGGACGGCAAGATTCAGGCGGTCACGCTGGTGCTGGGCGGCGAGAATCATTTTGCCGAATTCACCGTGCGGCGCGGGGACTTGCGCAAGTTCTGGCGCGGCCTGGGTCCGCGCGGCGACTGGCGCGCGCTGCTGTCCGATCTGGCGATGGCCGCCTGATGACAGCCTGATGGCCGCCTGAGCCCGTCGCCCAGCGCTCGGCCATCGCCCGTCCGCCATCGCGCCCCCCCGCATCGCTCCCAAATATCGCAGAACCGTTTCGAACGACCAACCATGACCCGGATCGCCGTCCGCCCCTACTCCGACGCCCACGCCAGCACGCTGGCCGCGTCGGGACTTCACCCCACGCTCGCCCGCATCCTGTCGGCGCGCGGTGTGCTGCATCCGTCCGAGCTGGCCACGGATCTGCCTGAGCTGTCACCGCCGTCGACCATGAAAGGCATCGGCCACGCGGCCGAATACCTGGCGGATGCCATTGCGGCCCATCGCAAACTGCTGATCGTCGCCGACTACGACTGCGACGGCGCCACCGCCTGCGCGGTCGGCGTACGCGGCCTGCGGATGCTCGGCGCACACGTAGACTTCATCGTCCCGAATCGCTTCGAATACGGCTACGGCCTGACGCCGGAGATTGTCGAACTGGCGGCGCAGCAGCGGCCGGATGTGATCGTGACCGTCGACAACGGCATCGCGAGCGTCGACGGCGTGGCTGCGGCCAATGCACGTGGCATCGATGTCGTGGTCACCGACCACCACCTGCCCGGCGCGGTGCTGCCGGACGCCGCCGTGATCGTCAACCCGAACCAGCCCGGTTGCGAGTTTCCGAGCAAGAACCTGGCAGGCGTGGGCGTGATGTTCTACGTGCTGCTGGCGCTGAGGGCGGAGCTGCGCAAGCGCGGCGTCTACACGCAGGCCACCCAGCCGCCCTTGCAGACGCTGCTGGACCTGGTGGCGCTAGGTACCGTGGCCGATGTGGTCAAGCTGGATAGCAACAACCGGATCCTCGTGGCGCAGGGTCTGCGCCGGATGCGCGCGGGCCGCATGCACCCGGGCGTGGCCGCGCTGTTCCGCGCCGCCGGGCGCGAGGCGCCGCGCGCCAATACGTTCGACCTCGGCTTCGGCCTGGGCCCACGCCTGAATGCGGCCGGCCGGCTGGCCGACATGTCGCTCGGCATCGAATGCCTGTTGACCGACGACCCGAATCGCGCCTGGGAAATCGCCCAGGAACTGGATGGCATGAATCGCGAGCGGCGCGATATCGAGGCCGGCATGCAGCAGGAAGCGCTGCAGATCCTCGAGCAGCCGCTGGCGGGGCTGGACCCGGCGTCACGCTACACCGTCAGCGTGTTCAACGACACGTGGCACCAGGGCGTGATCGGCATCGTCGCCTCCCGCCTGAAAGAGAAGTTCCACCGGCCGACGATCACGTTCGCGCCGGGGGATGACGAACATATCAAGGGCTCGGGCCGCTCGATTCCCGGGTTCCATCTGCGCGACGCGCTGGACCTGGTGTCCAAGCGCCATCCGGGCCTGCTGGTCAAGTTTGGCGGCCACGCGATGGCGGCGGGCATGACGCTGCGCGCCAGGGATTTCGACACCTTCATGGCCGCCTTCGAAGCCGTGGGCCGCGAATGGCTGACCGAAGAGCAGCTGGCGCGGGTGATCGAGACCGATGGCGACATCGAGGATGCCTGCTTCAGCCCGGAATTTGTGACGCTGCTGGAAGGCCAGGTGTGGGGCCAGGGATTTCCGCCGCCGACGTTTTGCGGGGAGTTCGACGTGCTGCGCCAGACCGTGCTCAAGGGCAAGCATCTGAAACTGCAGCTTGGGCGCGGCAGTCAGCGCTTTGACGCGATCTGGTTCAACCACGCCGATGCGCTGGATGGCGCCAGCGCGACAGTGGCCTATCGGCTGGACAACAACACGTTCAACGGCGTCACGCGCGTCCAGCTGGTGATCGAACACGCGCAATAGCGTCATGGCGCGATAGGGCGATGGCGCCATCGCCGGGAATCACCGGAGATGGCCGGCAGGTTCCGGCAACCTCCGGCTGTGCGCCGGCTCAGCCGCGCGACGGCAGGTAGTCGGCCGGATTCACCGGCTTGCCGTTGCCGCGCACCTCGAAGTGCAGTTCGGCGGCCGAGGCCATGCTGCCAATCTCCTGCCCCATCGATACCCGGGCGCCCTCCTTCACCAGCGGCTTGTCTAGGTTGCCGTAGACTGTCAACCAGTCGTCGCTGTGCTTGAGGATCACCAGCATCCCGTAGCCGCGCAGCGTGCCGACGTGGATCGCCCAGCCGGCGGCGGCGGCACGGACCGTGCCGTTGGCCGGGACCTCGATCCGTAGCCCCTTTTCCGAAGGCAGCGAGAAACGTCCGGTGACGCGGCCATCGGCCGGCCATTGCAGCTTGATGGCGCTGGCAGGCGGCTTCGACGGCGTGGCATCGGCTTGTGCCGCCCTGGGCGCCTTGTCGGCATTGTCGGCCCTGGCGGCCGCGGACGATCCCCCCGCGCCGGCTGGCGGCCGGACACGGATCAGTTGCCCGACTTCGATCTGGCTGGTGCTCGGCAGATCGTTCCAGCGCGAGAGCTCGGCCACCGATCGCTTGTTGCGGCGGGCGATCGAGTACAGCGTGTCGCCCCGCTCCACCCGGTAGAAGCCGTCGGGGGCGGATTCGCCGGAGGTGGTGCCGCAGGCCGCCAGCACGGCGGTCAGGGCGGCAGCCATTGACGCCCCGGCCAGCCGGCCCAGTATGCGGCGTCGCGCCGCCACGATGTCATGGTTCGTTGCAGTCATGCGTTCGAGGTGACTCCTTGTTGTAGCCCGTATTCTCGCCGATGTGGCGCACCGACCCCGTTGTAGACCGTTCGCTGCGCGAACCGTTCGCGCCGCCGACGTCGCGCGCGGGCAAATCCAGCCCGGATCTGCGGCGCCGATCCGCTATAATTCAAGGTTTTGAAGCGCAGGAACATCATGGAAGCAGAACGCCTTAACGCCATCTCCGGTGCCATCTCCGATCTCCGTTCCCGGACGGAAGATCTACGGGGGTATCTTTGACTACGATGTCAAAGTAGGACGCCTGGACGAAGTCAACGGGCTACTGGAAGACCCGGATGTCTGGAACAACCCCAAGCGGGCCCAGGATCTTGGCAAGGAAAAGAAAGCGCTCGAGGCCGTGGTACAGGTCCTCGGCAAACTGACGGACGACCTTTCCGGCGCGGACGAGCTGTTCGAGCTCGCGCGCGAGGAAGGTGACGACGATACGCTCGAAGCCATCGAGGCCGACGTCAAGGGCTTCGAGGCCATCGTGGCGGACATGGAATTCCGCCGCATGTTCTCGGGCGAGATGGACCAGGCCAACGCGTTCATCGACATCCAGGCTGGCGCCGGCGGCACGGAAGCGTGCGACTGGGCGTCGATGCTGCTGCGCCAGTACCTGAAGTACTGCGAGCGCAAGGGCTTCAAGGCCGAGGTGCTGGAAGAATCCGAAGGCGACGTGGCGGGCATCAAGAGCGCCACGATCAAGATCGAAGGCGAGTACGCGTTCGGCTACCTGCGTACGGAAACCGGCGTGCACCGGCTGGTGCGCAAGTCGCCGTTCGATTCGTCGGGCGGCCGCCATACGTCGTTCTCGTCGGTGTTCGTGTACCCGGAAGTCGACGATTCGTTCGAGGTGGAAGTCAACCCGGCCGACCTGCGCGTGGATACCTACCGCGCCTCCGGCGCCGGTGGTCAGCACATCAACAAGACCGACTCCGCCGTCCGGATCACGCACATCCCCACCGGCATCGTCGTGCAGTGCCAGAACGACCGTTCGCAGCACCGCAACCGTGCCGAGGCCATGTCGATGCTGAAGTCGCGCCTGTACGAGCATGAAATGCGCAAGCGCCAGGCCGAGGCCGACAAGCTGGAAGCCGGCAAGACCGACGTGGGCTGGGGCCACCAGATCCGCTCGTATGTGCTGGACCAGAGCCGGATCAAGGACCTGCGTACCAACGTGGAAATGTCCAACACGCAGAAGGTGCTGGACGGTGACCTCGACCCGTTCATCGAGGCCAGCCTGAAACAGGGCCTGTAGGCCAGCGACGCCTCCCGCCCGTGCGGGAGGCGTTTTCGAGTTCCCACAACCGAAGCGGCACGCCGCCAACCACAACGACATTCCGGGGCACCATGAGCGCAGGAATCCATCTCTACATCGTCACCGGCGCCTCGCGCGGCCTGGGCGCCGCACTGACGCGCGCGCTGCTGAAGCCGGGCAACCGCGTCATCTGCGTGGCGCGCAGCCGCAGCCCCGAGCTGGAAACCGAGGCCACGGCCAGCGGCGTTCCGGTGGCCTGGCACCTGCAGGACCTGTCGCAACCGGGCGCCGCGGCTGGCTGGCTGGGCAGCGTGCTGGACGCCGTGGATGACGCCCCGGCCAGCGTGACGCTGATCCTGAATGCCGGCGTGGTGGAGCCGATTGGCCCGATCACCGAACTGCACGAGACCACGCTGGTCCCACACCTGCTGACCAACCTGGCCACGCCGATGACGATGACCGGCGCGTTCATCGAACACACCGCACGCTTCGACTGCCCGCGCAAGGTGCTCGGCATCTCTTCCGGTGCCGCGCGCAACCCGGTGCAGGGCTGGAGCGCCTACTGCACCGGCAAGGCCGGCCTGGACATGTTCATGCGCGCCGTCAACGCCGAGTACGCCAGCATCCCCGAGCCGCGCACGGTGCGCGCGGTGGCCCTGGCCCCGGGCGTGGTGGATACCGGCATGCAGGAAACCATCCGCGGCGCGGACTTCGCCCAAGTGCAGCGCTTCCGCGACCTGAAGGCCAACGCGCAGCTGGCGTCGCCGGAAGAGACCGCGCAACGCATTGTCGCCTACCTGGCACGTCCGGACTTCGGCAAGACCGAGCTCGACGACATCCGCAATTACTGAACCGAACCCGCGCGGGCCTGGCCCGCGCCCGACCGAACCATCATGACCGAACCGACCCGCGCCCCAGCCGCCGACACGCCTGCCGTAGACGAGAACAAGATCATCGCTGAGCGGCGCGAGAAACTGCAGGCCCTGCGCCAGCAAGGCGTGGCCTTCCCCAACGATTTCCGCCCGACGCACCAGGCCGCCGCGCTGCACGCGCAGTATGGCGAGACCGACCAGGCCACGCTGGAAGCCAATCCGGTGGAAGTGGCCATCGCCGGCCGCATGATGCTCAAGCGCGTGATGGGCAAGGCCAGCTTTGCCACCGTGCAGGACGGCAGCGGCCAGATCCAGTTCTACGTCACGCGCGACAAGGTGGGCGAAGACGTCTACGCCGCGTTCAAGCACTGGGACCTGGGCGACATCGTCAGCGCACGCGGCGAACTGTTCCGCACCAACAAGGGCGAGTTGTCCGTGCAGGTGCGTGAGCTGCGCCTGCTGTCGAAATCCCTGCGCCCGCTGCCGGACAAGTTCCATGGCCTGGCCGACCAGGAAACCAAATATCGCCAGCGCTATGTGGACCTGATCGTCTCGCCCGAGACGCGCGCCACGTTCCGTGCCCGCACCAACGCCATCTCGTCGCTGCGTCGCCATATGGCCGACGCCGGCTTCATGGAAGTGGAAACGCCGATGCTGCACCCGATTCCCGGTGGCGCCGCGGCCAAGCCGTTCATCACGCACCACAATGCGCTGGACATGCAGATGTTCCTGCGTATCGCACCGGAGCTCTACCTCAAGCGCCTGGTCGTCGGTGGCTTCGAGCGCGTGTTCGAGATCAACCGCAACTTCCGTAACGAAGGGGTGAGCCCGCGCCACAACCCCGAGTTCACGATGATGGAGTTCTACGCGGCCTACACGGACTACCGCTGGCTGATGGACTTCACCGAGAACCTGATCCGCCAGGCCGCGATCGACGCGCGGGGCAGCGCCACCGTGACCTACCAGGGTCGCGAGCTGGATCTGGCCAAGCCGTTCCATCGCCTGACCATCTGCCAGGCCATCCAGAAGTTCGCGCCGCAGTACACCGACGCGCAACTGGCCGATGCCGACTTCCTGCGCACCGAACTGAAGAAGTTCGGCGTGAACACCGGCGCGCCGCAGTTCCTGAACGCTGGCCTGGGCACGCTGCAACTGGTGCTGTTCGAGGAAACGGCCGAAGCCCAACTCTGGGAACCGACGTTCATCGTCGACTACCCGGTCGAGGTGTCGCCGTTGGCGCGTGCATCGGACACGGTGCCGGGCATCACGGAACGCTTCGAGCTGTTCATCGCGGGCCGGGAGATTGCCAATGGCTTCTCGGAGCTCAACGATGCCGAGGATCAGGCCGACCGCTTCCGCAAGCAGGTCGAGCAGAAGGATGCGGGCGACGAGGAAGCGATGTACTTCGACGCCGACTACATCCGCGCGCTCGAGTACGGCATGCCCCCGACGGGTGGCTGCGGCATCGGCATCGACCGTCTGGTCATGCTGCTGACGGACAGCCCCAACATCCGCGACGTCATCCTGTTCCCGCACCTGCGCCGGGAAGACTGATCCGGACTGCCAATCGGCAGAAAGCAGAGTGAGATGACGAAAGCCCCGCCCCTCCGGCGGGGCTTTTTGCTTTCCGCCGCGACAGGAGGCGACTGCACATGGCATGCCGGTTTGTTACAGCGGGGCCTGTAGGACGGCCAC
Source organism: Cupriavidus sp. 01L415 (assembly GCF_056400065.1). Classification (NCBI taxonomy): domain Bacteria; kingdom Pseudomonadati; phylum Pseudomonadota; class Betaproteobacteria; order Burkholderiales; family Burkholderiaceae; genus Cupriavidus; species Cupriavidus sp. 01L415. The sequence continues at coordinate 907,224 of NZ_JBFTSP010000001.1, forward strand.
CGATATCGTTGCAACCCCATGATTTACCTAAGTTTTTAGCGCTACAGATGCTTACAAAATCAAACGGTAATCGTGCCCCGCTTCAGCCAAACTTGAGTGCATGGACCGGCTTGGCCGGTCGACAGGAGAACAACAAATGCAAAGCCCGGCGACCGTATCGTCTGCTTCGAAGGAATCCGTTCCGACCCCCTCGCTGCCGCCGCAGCGGCGCCTGCATCCGCTGGTCGGCGCGGCCGCCGTGGCGGTGGTGATCGCCAGCCTGACCGCGGTAGCCGCCGTGACCGGCGTGCTGCCCCTCGGCAAGGCGAATCAAGGACCGGCCTATGACCCGGCACCCTACGCTGCGCAGGCCCCGCAGCCCCTCACGTCATCCGGGTCATCCACGTCATCCCCGGCAAACCAGCCGAATCAGGCGAATCAGGTGAACGAGGCACTGCCACCGGGATCGACCACGCGTCCGCCGGCCTACGACATGCAGCAGGCCCAATTGGCGCAGAACGCTCAGAGCGCTCAGAACGCTGCGCCGCAACCCCCTGCGCAGCAGGCACAGCCCGAGCAGCGCCCGACGCCGGCCTCCAAGCCAAGCCACACCGCCGGCCGGGTCACCAATGTGACGACCATCGAGTCGGAGAAACCCACCAGCGGCGTTGGCGCAGTGGGCGGTGCGGTGGTTGGCGGTCTGCTCGGCAATCAGATCGGCCACGGCAACGGCAGAATTCTCGGCACCGTCGCCGGTGCCGCCGCGGGCGGCTTCGCCGGCAACTATGTCGAGAAACGCGTGAACAAGGACAAGCAATATCGCGTGAGCGTGCAGATGGATGACGGCAGCCGCCGGACGTTCACTTACCAGAACCCGCCGGGGGTCGAGGTGGGCCAGCGCGTGCATATGGAGAAGGGGGTCCTGGTGACAGGCTAGCCGGTGTGGCATCACCGTGAGTTTTCGCACGAAAGGGTCGGCCTGGTGCCGGCCCTTTGTTGCTATGATGACCAGGTCAACCGTCACCCTGACTACCCCCATCTCGGCTCATGATGCCTCGCGCGCCCGCCGAATCCAGCCACAGCAGGCAACGCCTTGCCGCGCGGGGGCTGGTACTGGCTGGCGGATTGTGGCTGGCACTGGTATCACCCATGGCCTGCGGGCAGGAGTTGCTGCTGCTCGGGGGGGTGCAGTCCACCCACTCGGCAGGCGAGATGAGCTACGGCTACGCCTTTGCCTATCAGCACAACTTGAGCGAGCACTGGTACGCGACGTTCACCTACCTCAACGAGGGCCACGTCACCAATCATCATCGTGACGGCCACAGCGCCCAGCTGTGGTGGCGCTACCTCGCCTTCGATCGCAAGCTGACGCTGGCCGTTGGCGCAGGTCCGTATCGCTACTTCGACACCACCGATCGCGATGCGAGCGGCTCCTCCGACAATCAGCACGGCTGGGGGGTGCTGGCCAGCCTGGCTGCCACGTGGTACCTCGACGGCGGCCCGTGGATGCTCCAGGCCCGGTTCAACAGGGCGCAGACGCCTTCGAGCATCAAGACCAATACGTTCCTGCTCGGCGTGGGCTATCAGCTCGACCGCGGCGACCGTGGCGGCCCCTTGGTGCCGCCACCCGGCCGCACCGACGACGTGACGCAGAACGAGCTGACGATGTTCCTGGGGCAGACCATCGTGAACACCTTTGACTCGGAAACGTCAGTGGCCAAGGCGGTCGAATACCGGCGCGGCCTCTGGCGGTATGTGTCCGGCACGATCAGCTACATCAATGAGGGCGAAAGCAGCGTGCTGCGCCGCAACGGCGTGGCCGCGCAGGCGTGGCTCGAGCGCGCGTTCTTTCACGACAAGCTGACCCTGGGCCTGGGCGTTGGACCGTATTACGCGATCGACCTGACCGAGAATGCACGGAGCCAGGGCAGCGCCCCATCGCGCTGGTCCGGCCTGATGACCATGTCGGCCAGCTACCGGCTGGGCGAGCACTGGCTGACGCGGCTGTCGTGGAATCGCACGGTCACGGGCTATGACCGCGATACCGACTTGATCCTGGCCGGCCTCGGGTATCGCTTCTGAGCGACGGCCACGAAAAAAAGGGGCGCGGCGATGAGCCGCCCCCCCCTTTTTTTCGATGCGCTTCGTCAATCCGCGCTTGTCGCGATACTTACTGCGCTTCCTCGATCCATGCGGCCTGGATGGCCTCCAGAATCTTCTCGCCCGACCGCTCCGGCATATCGCTGAAGTCGTCGAGCTCCAGCACCCATTGGCGCAGCTGAGTAAAGCGTACCGTCACCGGGTCCACGTCGGGGTACTTGTCGTACAGCGCCGCGGCAATGTCGTAGGTATCAGTCCATTTCATGGGGTAGCTCCGAGGGAAAGTGCCCGGCTCAGTGGCCTTCCTTGGCGTGATTGATCGTGTATTTCGGAATCTCGACGGTCAGGTCTTCGTCGGACACGAGCGCCTGGCAGGACAGGCGCGAGTTCGGCTCGAGGCCCCAGGCCTTGTCGAGCAGGTCCTCTTCCTTTTCCTCGGCGTCTTCCAGCGAGTTGAAACCCTCGCGCACGATCACGTGGCAGGTCGTGCAGGCGCACGATTTTTCGCACGCGTGCTCGATCCCGATGCCGTTGGCGAGCAGCGCATCGCAGACGCTGGTGCCCTTCCCGGCTTCGAACACGGCCCCTTCGGGACACAATTCGACGTGAGGCAATACGATGATCTGTGGCATGTCTTTCCTGAATATCAGTCGTTAGGGTGCGGCGCGGGGATCAGCCGAGCTCCTGCACCTTGCGGCCGGCCAGCGCGCTCTTGATCGAGCGGTCCATGCGGCGAGCGGCAAAATCATCGGTACCACGCGAAAGCTGTTCCACGGCGGCCTTGATGGCCTGGTGGTCCTCGCCCTTCGTGATCTGGCGGACGCTGGCCATCAGCACCTCCACAGAGGCACGCTCGTCGGCCGACAGCAGGTCGCCGTCGACCTCCAGCGCACGCGTGGTGGCTTCGACCAGTCGGTCCGCCTCGACGCGCTCCTCGGCCAGCGCGCGGCTCTTCATATCATGCTCGGCTTCGCGGAAGCTCTCCTGCAGCATGCGCGCGATGTCGTCATCGGCCAGCCCATAGGACGGCTTGACCGACACGGAAGCTTCCACACCCGATTGCGTCTCGCGCGCGGACACGGACAGCAGGCCGTCGGCATCCACCTGATAGGTCACGCGGATGCGCGCCGCACCGGCCACCATCGGCGGAATGCCGCGTAGTTCAAAGCGGGCCAGCGAGCGGCAATCGCTCGCCAGTTCGCGCTCGCCCTGCAACACGTGGATCACCATGGCGGTCTGGCCATCCTTGAACGTCGTGAATTCCTGCGCGCGGGCAACGGGAATCGTGCTGTTGCGCGGGATGATCTTCTCGACCAGGCCACCCATCGTTTCCACGCCCAACGACAGCGGGATGACGTCCAGCAGCAGCCAGTCTTCGCCCGGAGCATGATTGCCGGCCAGCAAATTGGCCTGCATGGCAGCACCCAGCGCCACCACCTTGTCCGGATCGAGGTTGGTCAGCGGGGACTGACCGAAGAATTCGCCCACGGCCTTGCGAATCGACGGCATGCGGGTAGCCCCGCCCACCAGCACCACACCCTTGACGTCGTCGGGGCCGATGCCTGCATCGCGCAGCGCCTTGCGCACCGGCGCCAGCGTCTTCTGCACCAGGTGTGACGTAATCTCATTGAAGATGGTCGCCGGTAGCGGCAGGTGCACGATCTCGCCACTGGCCAGCACGGCGTCGATCACCGTGCTGTCGCTTTCGGACAGCGCTTCCTTGGCCGCGCGGGCGCGGATCATCAGCAAGCGGGAGTCCTCGGCGGAAAGCGGCTGCAGGCCGGCCTGCTCGACGATCCAGCACAGCAGGCGCTGGTCAAAGTCGTCGCCGCCGAGCGCGGAATCGCCACCCGTCGACATCACCTCGAATACGCCCTTGGTCAGCCGGAGCACCGAAATATCGAAGGTGCCGCCGCCCAGATCGTAGACCGCGTAGATGCCTTCGGCGGCATTGTCCAGGCCGTAGGCAATGGCCGCCGCAGTGGGCTCGTTCAGCAGACGCAGCACGTCCAGGCCGGCCAACTGGGCCGCGTCCTTGGTCGCCTGACGCTGCGCGTCATCGAAATAGGCAGGCACCGTAATCACGGCGCCCACGAGGTCATCACCCAGCGAGTCCTCGGCACGCTGGCGCAGCGTGGCAAGAATCTCGGCCGACACCTCCACCGGGCTCTTGATCCCGGCAGCGGTCTTGATCTGCACCATGCCCGGCGCATCGACGAAGTCGTACGGACTGTGCTCGATGTTCGCCACATCGCGCAGCCCGCGACCCATGAAGCGCTTGACGGAGACAACCGTGTTCTTGGGGTCGCGCACCGATTCGTCCTGGGCCTTGTAGCCGATATGGACGGTGCGGTCCGGCAGATAGCGGACCACGGACGGCAGCAGCGAACGACCGCGTTCGTCCGCCAGGACTTCCGGAATACTGTTGCGGACGGCTGCCACCAGGGAGTTGGTGGTGCCAAGGTCGATACCGACTGCCAGGCGACGCTGGTGCGGCGCCGGCGACATGCCGGGTTCGGAAATCTGGAGCAGTGCCATGATGATTCTTCGCGTGTTCTTGTGGGGCGCGCCGTGGCTTCGCATTGGCGGTATTCGGTGGCCCTCGGTGGTATTCAAGCCACCCAAGTCCCGTACCGGACCAGCAGGGGCGCCATTGTGGCACGTCCCCCACCAATGCGTCGGGATACCCTAGCCTTCGATCCGGTCGATAGCCTCGCTGGCGTCGTGTTCGATCTTCTCGATAAACATCAGTTGTCGCGCCGCGGCGCTGGCGGCGGCATCGTCCCCCGCATCCAGCAGCGCCCCGAGCGCCGCGTGGCGCTCACGTTTTTCCAGGCGAAGGTCGCGCAGCAGGCCATCCAGCCGATCCGCCGCACGGTCCTCCACGGCCTCCTGCAGCGCCTCGCGCCATTCCATCTGCTGCATCAGGAATGCCGGTGCCATCGCCGTATTGCTTTCGGCCTGGATGTCGACCCCGCGCAGCGAGAGCAGGTAGATGGCGCGCTTGAGTGGCTGGCGCAGCGTCCGGTAGGCTTCATTGGCATGCGCGGCCCATTGCATGGCGACGCGCCGCTCGGCATCGCCGGCGTTGGCAAAGCGGTCCGGATGGGCCTGCGACTGGACGGTGCGATAGGCGGTGTCCAGCGCAGCCTCGTCCACCTCATAGCGGACAGGCAGACCGAACAGCGAGAAAAAATCGTCTTTCAAATGCTTCCCCAACAAAAAGGAGCGGCCATGCCGCCCCTTGTCGTCCTGCTTCCGCGCTGCTCAGGCATCGCGTCGCGCCCATTCGGCCGGCGGCTCCTGCCTCACGCACTTGAGGCATTTCACCCGATAGCCAAGCCGCGATGCCCTTCCCTCGGCCGTTACCGTCCACGGACGAGACTGCCAGGGCGGATCGTGGCGCACGTGCTGGCCGTGCCCGCATTCGAGCTCGGCCACCCAGTCGCCAAATTCGTCGCGGTGAAATCCGACGATACTGTGCTCCATCGGATCCTCCGCGTGGGCATGGTGATCAGACCCGGAACGACTCGCCGCAGCCGCACTCGTCCTTGACGTTGGGGTTGTTGAAACGGAAACCTTCGTTCAACCCTTCGCGCGCGAAATCGAGTTCGGTACCGTCGATGTACGGCAGGCTCTTGGGATCCACGATCACCTTGATGCCGTGCGTCTCGAACACCTCGTCTTCAGGCAGGAGTTCGTCGACGTACTCCAGCTTGTAGGCCAGGCCAGAGCAGCCGGTCGTCTTCACGCCCAGGCGCAGGCCTACGCCCTTGCCGCGACGTTCCAGGTAGCGGGCGACGTGCTTCGCCGCCTTTTCGGTCATTGTGATCATCGTTGCCTTGCTGTCGAACACCGCGCATCGCATTCGTCGCCACGCGCGGCCACATCAACAAAAGAAGCGAATCAGGCGGCCTGCTGTTCGGCGCCGGTGTGCTTCTTCTTGTAATCCTCGACGGCCGCCTTGATGGCGTCCTCGGCCAGGATCGAGCAGTGGATCTTTACCGGCGGCAGCGCCAGTTCCTCGGCGATCTGGGTGTTCTTGATCTCCAGCGCCTGATCCACGGTCTTGCCCTTGACCCACTCCGTCACCAGCGACGACGACGCGATGGCCGAGCCGCAGCCATAGGTCTTGAACTTCGCGTCTTCGATCACGCCAGCCTCGTTCACCTTGATCTGCAGCTTCATCACGTCGCCGCAGGCCGGGGCGCCGACCATGCCGGTACCCACCGCGTCGTCGTTCTTGTCGAACGAACCGACGTTGCGCGGATTTTCATAGTGGTCGAGAACCTTGTTGCTGTAAGACATTTTGGCTACCTCTGTCGAATCTTTTGATGGGGTTGTTCTTGTTCGGAATTCCGGGTGGCGCTCAGTGCGCGGCCCACTGGATCGAATTCAGGTCGACGCCGTCCTTGAACATCTCCCACAGCGGCGACAGGTCGCGCAACTTGCTGATCTTGCTCTTCAGCAGTTCCGCGGTGAAGTCGATCTCTTGCTCGGTAGTGAAGCGACCGACGGTGAAGCGAATGGAGCTGTGCGCCAGTTCGTCGTTGCGGCCCAGGGCGCGCAACACGTACGACGGCTCCAGCGACGCCGACGTGCAGGCCGAACCCGACGACACGGCCACTTCCTTGATCGCCATGATCAGGGACTCGCCTTCCACATAGTTGAAGCTGACGTTGAGGTTGTGCGGCACGCGATGCTCCAGCGAACCGTTCAGGTAAACCTCTTCCATGCCCGACAGGCCGCGCCACAGACGGTCGCGCAGCATGCGGATACGTTCGTTTTCCGTCGCCATTTCCTCGCGGGCCAGGCGGAATGCTTCGCCCATGCCGACGATCTGGTGCGGGGCCAGCGTGCCCGAGCGCATGCCACGCTCGTGGCCGCCACCGTGCATCTGCGCTTCCAGACGTACGCGCGGCTTGCGTCGCACGTACAGGGCGCCGATGCCCTTCGGGCCGTAAGTCTTGTGAGCCGAGAACGACATCAGGTCGCACTTCAGCGTATTCAGGTCGATGGCCACCTTGCCGGTCGCCTGGGCGGCATCACAGTGAAAGATGATGCCCTTGGCGCGGCAGATCTCGCCGATCTGCTCGACGTCCTGGATCACGCCGATCTCGTTGTTGACCAGCATCACCGAAACCAGAATCGTGTCCGGGCGGATCGCCTGCTTGAACACGTCCATGTCGATGAGACCATCGTCCTTGACATCGAGGTAGGTCACTTCGAAGCCCTGGCGTTCCAGCTCACGGGTGGTGTCCAGCACAGCCTTGTGCTCGGTCTTCACCGTGATGATGTGCTTGCCCTTGCCCGAATAGAAATTGGCGGCCCCCTTGATGGCCAGGTTGTCCGACTCGGTGGCGCCCGACGTCCACACGATTTCGCGCGGATCGGCGCCCACCAGTGCGGCCACCTGCTCGCGCGCTTCTTCCACCGCGCGCTCGGCGTCCCAGCCGTACGCGTGGCTACGCGATGCGGGATTGCCGAACTGCTCGCGCAGGTACGGAATCATCTTGTCCGCCACGCGCGGGTCCACCGGCGTGGTGGCCGAGTAATCCATGTAGATGGGGAAATGTGGGGTGCTCATCGTTATGACTGCCTTATAGGGACCGCTAATCGCTTGTTGCCTACCGATAGTTTAAACCAGCCGCCGCAATCCTGCTCAGGACTGCGCCAGGCTGAAAACCGAATTCACCACGCGGGGGCGCGCCGGTTTTTCCTGCTTGTCAGACTTGCCGCGGGGGACGGCCACGGGTTGCTGCGCGGCGTCATCGCGCATGTCGTGGAGTACGGCGGGTTGTCGGGCGCGCTGCTGGTCTACCAGATTCTTGAGAGAGACGGAGTCCAGGTACTCGACCATTTTCTGGTTCAACGTGGCCCACAGTTCGTGGGTCATGCAGCGGCCGGAACCATCATCTCCGTTACAATTGCCCTTCCCTCCGCACTGCGTGGCGTCCAGGGGTTCGTCCACGGCGATGATGATATCCGCCACCGTGACGTCCTCGGCCTTGCGCGCGAGGCTGTAGCCACCGCCCGGCCCGCGTACGCTTTCCACGATCTCGTGCCGGCGCAGCTTGCCAAACAGCTGCTCCAGATAGGACAGGGAGATTTTCTGGCGCTGGCTGATGCCAGCGAGCGTGACGGGCCCCTGATCCTGGCGCATGGCCAAGTCGATCATGGCGGTTACCGCAAAACGGCCTTTGGTGGTCAGTCTCATGATGCTCGGGGAAGTGGACTACTTGATCGTCGGGAATACTTGATCGTTTGACTCAAGTATAAATTTTCCCGACTAATTCAGTCAAGTACCCCTGCTGCATCGCATCGTAAATCTCTTAAGCCGACTCGCTCGCAACAAGTGCCTTGCAAGACTCTTTGCGAGAGGGCTGCCCCGCAACGACAGGGAGCGAACCGCGCGCACACGTGAGCGTCATGCTGGCACGCATCAGCGGAGCCGCTGGCTCAGCATGGCGATGACGCCGTCACAGGCGTCTTCGACATAGTCCAGCACACGCTCGAAGCCATCGCCCTCCCCGTAGTAGGGATCCGGGACTTCCTCCGCCCCATGCTGCGTCGCAAAGCTCATCAGCAGCCGCAATTTATCGTCGCCGATCTCAGGGCGGAGCGACCGCAGCGACGCGAGATTGGCATGATCCATTGCCAGGACGAGATCGAAGCGATCGAAATCCGCCCGGTCAACCAGACGCGCGCGCAGCGCCGACAGGTCATAGCCCCGACGCAGCGCATGGCGCTGCGTGCGGGCATCGGGCGCGCGGCCCAGATGATAGTCATGGGTGCCGGCCGAATCGAGCTCGACTCGATCGGACAGGCCCGCGGCAGAAAGTTTGGCGCGCAGCACGCCCTCCGCCGTCGGGGAACGGCAGATATTGCCCATGCAGCACATCAGGATGGCAAATTTCTTCATCGGCAGGATTCTACCGTTGCCGATATCCGCCTGCTGTCGCCGGTCTCGCCCAGCGACCCCGCGCGGAAGGCTTCCGCCCGCCGCCGGCTATAGCAACTGCGCGGCCAGCACCTTGCCTCGGGCAAATCCCGCCGCTTCGGCATCTTCCGGCGTCTTGAAGTGATCGGTGGGCGGGGATGTTTCGACCAGCGTCCCGTATGCGCGGATATTCGTGCCAGGCCGGCACACACGCACCGTGTACTCCCATTCGATGGGCGACCGGGGTTTCACCAGCACCTGGACCTCGTGCGTTTCGAAAACCCTCTTCTTCCACTCACTGCTATAGGCCATGACTATCTCCTGTCATGCCGGCGGCGCCTTGTTCCGTCCCTTGGCCCGGGATCAGTTCACCTCACCGGCATCGATGCTCCGCATGGCTGCGGCTTCCGCCAGGGCGAGTGCCGCCTCTGGGGTAGGTGCCGCGCCAGTCTCCGTTTCAAATGTGGGTCCGCCTGGCTCTCCGAACGCATCGGCAATCGTCACGACACCGGCAAACCCGCCGCCGGCATGTGGAATCGCGCGAGCCACCACCGCATAACCACCATATTCGAACTGTGTCACCATGGCGCGCTCCTCGTTCGTGAACCGGCATCTCCGCCCTACACTATAGGACTATCGCGGGCACGCCGTGGCGCGCGCTGCGCTTCAGTTCGACGGCGGCAACAGGTGATCGCCGTCCGCAGCAGCCCCGAAGACTTGCGCGCGCAGCTTGGCCAACTGGTCGCGAACCTGCGCGGCCTTCTCGAACTCGAGGTTCCGGGCGTGGTCCAGCATCTGCTTTTCCAGTCGCTTGATTTCCTTGGCGACCTGCTTTTCGCTCATATCCTCGTACTTCGCACGCTCGGCGGCGGCGGTCAACTCGGCCTTAACTTCGTTCGGGTCGTAGACGCCATCGATGATGTCCTTGATCCGCTTGACGACACCACGCGGGGTGATCCCGTTGGCCTCGTTAAACGCCACCTGCTTGACGCGCCGGCGCTCGGTCTCGTCAATGGCCTTCTTCATCGAATCCGTTATCCGGTCCCCATAGAGGATGGCGGTGCCATTGACATTGCGGGCCGCGCGGCCAATGGTCTGGATCAGCGAACGCTCGGCGCGCAGGAAGCCTTCCTTGTCCGCATCGAGAATCGCGACCAGCGACACCTCCGGAATATCCAGGCCCTCGCGCAGCAGGTTGATGCCCACCAGCACGTCGAAGGTGCCCAGGCGCAGGTCTCGGATGATCTCCACGCGCTCCACGGTGTCGATGTCGGAGTGCAGGTAGCGAACCTTGACGCCGTTCTCGGACAGAAACTCAGTCAGTTGCTCGGCCATGCGCTTGGTCAGCGTGGTCACCAGTACGCGCTCGTTCGCCGTCACGCGTACATGAATCTCCGATAACAGGTCATCGACCTGCGTCGTTGCCGGCCGCACGTGGATCACGGGATCGACCAGCCCGGTCGGCCGCACCACCTGCTCCACCACCTGCCCCGCGTGTGCCTGCTCGAACTGCGCCGGCGTGGCGGATACGAACATCACCTGGCGCATCTTGCGCTCGAACTCGTCGAACTTCAGCGGCCGGTTGTCCAGTGCGGACGGCAGGCGGAATCCATACTCCACCAGCGTGGTCTTGCGCGCGCGGTCACCGTTGTACATGCCGTTGAGCTGGCCGATCAGCACATGGGATTCGTCCAGGAACATCAAGGCATCCGGCGGCAGGTAGTCGACCAGCGTCGGCGGCGGCTCCCCCGGCTGCGCGCCGGACAGGTGCCGCGAATAATTCTCGATGCCCTTGCAGAATCCCAGCTCGGCGAGCATTTCCAGGTCGAAGCGCGAGCGCTGCTCCAGCCGCTGCGCCTCCACCAGCCGGTTTTCCTTGTAGAAGAAGTCCAGCCGCTCACGCAGTTCGACCTTGATGGTCTCGATGGCCCGTAACACGGTCTCACGCGGCGTGACGTAGTGGCTCGACGGATAGACCGTGAAACGCGGGATCTTTTGCCGCACGCGGCCCGTCAGCGGATCGAAGAACTGCAGCGAATCCACTTCGTCATCGAACAGCTCCACGCGCACCGCCATCTCGGCATGCTCGGCGGGGAAGATGTCGAGCGTATCGCCGCGTACACGGAATGTCCCGCGCTGGAAGTCTGTCTCGTTGCGCGTGTACTGCATCGCAATCAGGCGCGCAATGACGTCGCGCTGGCTGATCTTGTCGCCCGTGCGCAGCGTCAGAATCATCTGATGGTATTCGCTCGGGTTGCCGATACCGTAGATCGCGGACACCGTCGCCACGATAATCGTGTCGCGTCGCTCCAGCAGGCTCTTGGTGGCCGACAGCCGCATCTGCTCGATATGCTCGTTGATCGACGAGTCCTTTTCGATGAACAGGTCGCGCTGCGGGACGTAGGCCTCAGGCTGGTAGTAGTCGTAGTAGCTGACGAAGTACTCCACCGCGTTACGCGGAAAGAATTCGCGGAATTCCGAATACAGCTGCGCCGCCAGCGTCTTGTTTGGCGCGAACACGATGGCCGGACGCCCCATCCGGGCGATCACGTTGGCCATCGTGAAGGTCTTGCCCGATCCGGTCACGCCCAGCAGCGTCTGGAACGACAGGCCGTCCTCCACGCCCTCCACCAGCTGGCGGATCGCCTGGGGCTGGTCGCCGGCGGGCGGGTACGGCTGGTAGAGCTGGAACGGCGACCCCGGAAAACTGACGAATTTGTCTTCGTCCAGGGGCGGGGCGACTTCGGCGAGATTCGTCATAAACGTAGGGAAAAACCTGAGGAAAACTGGCGGATTACGCTAGAATCTTGGGGTTGCGCGGATCGGTTCAAGCCCAGTGTGCCTGAAGCTGCTGTCAGGTTCTGTCAGTAGAGTTTTTGTCAGGGGTGTCAGGAGCCCGTCGAAGTGTTCCGTCGCAGCCACAGCGCAGTCCGAAGCATTCTACGCCCTCCGTTTTGTTACACAGCTGACCACGAGATCCCAAATGAGTTTGTTTTCTGCCGTCGAGATGGCCCCGCGCGACCCGATCCTGGGCCTGAATGAAGCGTTCAATGCCGATACCCGCGCCACTAAAGTGAACCTGGGCGTTGGCGTGTACTTCACCGACGAAGGGAAAATTCCCCTGCTGCGCGCCGTGCAGGAAGCTGAAAAAGCCCGCCTGACCACCGCCACCCCGCGCGGCTACCTGCCTATCGAAGGGATCGCCGCCTACGACCAGGCCGTGCAGACCCTGCTGTTCGGCAAGGAATCGGCCCTGATCTCCGAAGGCCGCGTTGTGACCGCCCAGGCACTCGGCGGCACCGGCGCGCTGAAGATCGGCGCCGACTTCCTGAAGCGCCTGTACCCGGACTCCAAGGTCGCCATCAGCGACCCGAGCTGGGAAAACCACCGCGCGCTGTTCGAATCCGCCGGCTTCCCGGTGGTGAACTACGCCTACTACGATGCCCCCAGCCACGGCCTGAACTTCGCCGGCATGGTGGAATCGCTGAAGTCCTACCCGGCCAACACGATTGTTGTGCTGCACGCCTGCTGCCACAACCCCACCGGCGTGGACCTGTCCGACGCCCAGTGGAAACAAGTGGTCGAACTGGTGAAGGAACGCAACCTGATCCCGTTCCTGGATATGGCCTACCAGGGCTTTGCCGACGGCATCGACCCGGACGGCGCCGCCGTGCGCCTTTTCGCCGATTCCGGCCTGCCCTTCTTCGTGTCGAGCTCGTTCTCGAAGAGCTTCTCGCTGTACGGCGAGCGCGTGGGCGCCCTGTCGATCGTGACGACCAGCAAGGACGAAGCCCAGCGCGTGATGTCGCAGATCAAGCGCGTGATCCGCACCAACTACTCCAACCCGCCGACGCACGGCGGCACGGTGGTCGCCACGGTGCTGAACAGCCCTGAACTGCGCGCCATGTGGGAGCAGGAACTGGGCGAGATGCGCGACCGCATCAAGCTCATGCGCAACGCGCTGGTGGACAAGCTGGCCGCCAAGGGCGTGCCGGGCGACTTCTCGTTCGTGAAGGCCCAGCGCGGCATGTTCTCGTACTCGGGCCTGTCGTCGGCTCAGGTTGATCGCCTGCGCAACGAACACGGCATCTACGCCGTGGGCACGGGACGCATCTGCGTGGCAGCGTTGAACAGCCGCAACATCGACGCCGTCGTCAACGCGATCGCTGCTGTCTACTAAGGCAATCCGATGCGGCCTCCCTGAGCGGCGGCTGCACCAAAAAGCAACATAAACTGCCGCGCCAGGCGACCGAGAGGCCACTCCGGTCGCCTTTTTCATTTCTTTAGTGCGTTGTCACTCTGAATTCAGGCCATTGTCCTATTGTCCTTCTGGCTTACGGGGGTAACGTGGACGCGTATGCTGCAAAGCACGATCGTTCGATTGCGGGCATAATTGTTGCGGCGAGAACATCGCCCAACAAGAAAGGCAAGACAGGTAACCGGCATGCTTTACCAACTGCATGAATTCCAGCGCTCGATGCTGAACCCGCTGACCGCGTGGGCTCAGGCGACCGCCAAGACATTTACCAACCCCCTCAGCCCCCTGTCGCTTGTACCTGGCGCGCCAAGACTGGCCGCCGGCTACGAACTGCTCTACCGGCTTGGCAAGGAATACGAAAAACCGGCCTTCGATATCAAATCCGTGCGCTCCAACGGCCGGGACATCCCGATCGTCGAGCAAACCGTTTTCGAAAAGCCGTTCTGCAAGCTGGTGCGCTTCAAGCGCTACGCGGACGATCCGGAAACGATCAAGCTGCTCAAGGACGAGCCCGTCGTGCTGGTCTGCGCGCCGTTGTCCGGCCACCACGCCACGCTGCTGCGCGACACCGTGCGCACCCTGCTTCAGGACCACAAGGTCTATGTAACGGACTGGGTCGACGCCCGCATGGTCCCCGCCGACGCCGGCGCGTTCCGTTTGTCCGACTACATCTATTACATCCAGGAATTCATCCGCCATATCGGCGCGGAAAACCTGCATGTGGTTTCGGTGTGCCAGCCGACCGTGCCGGTGCTGGCCGCGATCTCGCTGATGGCCTCGGCCGGTGAGAAGACGCCGCGCACCATGACGATGATGGGCGGCCCGATCGACGCTCGCAAGAGCCCGACCGCCGTCAACTCCCTGGCGACGAACAAATCCTACGAGTGGTTCGAGAACAACGTCATCTACACGGTGCCGGCGAACTATCCCGGCCACGGTCGTCGCGTGTACCCGGGTTTCCTCCAGCACGCGGGCTTCGTGGCGATGAACCCGGACCGCCACCTGTCGTCGCACTACGACTACTACCTGAACCTGATCGAAGGCGATGCGGACGATGCCGAGGCGCACGTGCGCTTCTACGACGAGTACAACGCGGTGCTGGACATGGCCGCCGAGTATTACCTCGACACGATCCGCGAGGTCTTCCAGGAATTCCGCCTGGCCAATGGCACGTGGGAAATCGATGGTGCGCCGGTGCGTCCGCAGGACATCAAGGGCACCGCGCTGATGACGGTCGAGGGCGAGCTCGATGATATTTCAGGTGCGGGCCAGACCGCCGCCGCACACGAACTCTGCTCCGGCATTCCCAAGGCCCACAAGCAGCACGTGACCGCGCCAAAGTGCGGCCACTACGGGATCTTCTCGGGCCGCCGCTGGCGGGAGAATATCTACCCGGAGCTACGCGACTTCATCCGCAAGTACCGCTAACCGGCACACGGCGCCCGCCGCACCGGCTAAAAGTAAAAACAAGAACGCCCGTGATAACCTCGCGGGCGTTCTTGTTTCCAGACCGTGTGAAGCGGAATCAGCGCTTCGCGAGGTAGGACAACAGCATATCCGTGTGCAGCTCCGCAAAGCGCGCGTGCTCGTCTTCGGACGCCACGTCGCGCCCGATCACGGCGCTGATCGTGTAGCGATTGGACAGTACGTAGTAGCCCAGCGCCGAGATGGTCAGGTAGAACTGCGGCACGTCCACGTTATCGCGGAACACGCCCTGCTGCTGGCCGCGACGGATGATGTCCGCCAGCACATTGACCACGGGGTTGATCAGTTGATGCAGTTGCGCGGACTTCTTCAGGTGCCGCGCCTCGTGCAGGTTCTCGCTGTTGACCAGCCGGATGAACTCGGGATGCTGGTAGTACCAGTCCCAGACAAAGCGGGCCAGCGTGCGCACTGCCGCAACCGGGTCTTCATCGGTGATATGGAGCCGCTCTTCGTCCATGCGAAACTCGGCGTACTGCTTCTCCAGCACGGCCAGGAAGAGGCCTTCCTTGCTGCCGTAGTAGTAATACAGCATGCGCTCGTTGGTCTCGGCCCGGCGAGCGATCTGGTCGACGCGCGCGCCGGCCAGTCCGCCCTTGGCAAATTCTTCGGTGGCGGCGGCAAGGATACGCCGGCGCGTGCCTTCGGGATCCCGCTTGGTTCTTGGCTCGTTTGACATGAAGTCCCGGTCTGTCGATTGCGCGGATTATGGCACAAGGCATTGGCTTGTCGCCCACTCGGGCGACGCGCGCATGATCGCCGTTTCTGCCCTTTCTTGAAATCGGGGATAATCCTTGCCGCACCGTCCGCCAGAGACGGTCGAGATTCCAGCCGCCCCCGGATTTGTCCTTCGCTGTCGTGACCATCACCCCCTCAGCCGCCACACTGGCGGACCGCCTTGAAGCCCTGTTGCCGCAAACCCAATGCACCAAATGCGGGTTCGATGGCTGCCGCCCGTATGCCGAAGCCATGGCGCGCGGCGAGGCTGCAAGCAATCGCTGCCCGCCCGGCGGGGCCGAGGGCATCGTCCGGCTGTCCGCCATACTGGCCGCCGATCCGCTGCCGCTGGACCCCGACCGTGGCGTGGAACAACCGCGCGCGGTGGCCCGCATCGACGAATCGCTGTGTATCGGCTGCACACTCTGCATCCAGGCCTGCCCCGTCGATGCCATCGTCGGGGCGCCCAAGCAAATGCACACGGTGCTGCCGGACTGGTGCACCGGCTGCGACCTTTGCGTGGCACCTTGCCCCGTGGACTGCATCGCCATGATTCCCGTCACGGGCGAAATGACCGGCTGGGCCGCGTGGTCGCAGGCGCAGGCCGATGCCGCGCACGACCGCTACATGGCACGCCGTGCGCGACTGGTCCGCGAGCGCGAGGAAAACGAAGCACGCCTGGCCGCCAAGGCCGCCGCCAAGCTGGAAGCGCTGCAGGCCGAGTCCGTGGTGACAGATGCCGAGCAAGCCGCCCAGGCACGCAAGAAGGCCATCATCCAGGCTGCCATCGAACGTGCGCGCCAGAAACAGGCCGCCGCGACACCGCGCAACACGGAAAACGTGTCGCCAGCCGTGCAGGCGCAGATCGATGCCGCCGAAGCGCGCCGCGCCAGGGCCGGCCTCACGCCGGCGCCCGACTCCAACGCTGGGGGCAGTAGCACCGGCGACAACAACAACGGCAGCGACAAGAACAACTCGCACTCATGAATACCGCCAAGTGCCGCGCGATTTTCGAGACCCTGCGTGAGGTCAACCCGGCCCCGACCACGGAACTGGAATACAGCTCGCCATTCGAGCTGCTGATCGCGGTGCTGCTGTCCGCGCAGGCCACGGACGTCGGCGTCAACAAAGCCACGCGACGGCTCTTTCCCGTCGCGCATTCTCCTCAGCAGATGCTGGCGCTCGGCGAAGCCGGGCTGATCGACTACATCAAGACCATCGGCCTGTACAAGACCAAGGCGAAGCATGTCATCGAGACCTGCCGGATCCTGGTCGAGCGGCATGGCGGCAAGGTTCCTGCCGATCGGGAAGCGCTGGAAGCCCTGCCGGGTGTCGGGCGAAAGACCGCCAATGTGGTGCTGAACACGGCGTTCGGCCAGCCGACGATTGCCGTCGACACCCATATCTTCCGCGTATCCAACCGCACCGGGATCGCCCCGGGCAAGAATGTCGACATCGTCGAACAGAAGCTGCTGAAAGTGGTGCCGAAGGAGTTCCTGCACGACGCGCACCACTGGCTGATCCTGCACGGCCGCTATGTGTGCAAGGCGCGCAAGCCCGAATGCTGGCACTGCGCCATCGAACCGCTCTGCGAGTTCAAGGAAAAAACACCGGCGCCGAAGTAGCAGGCAGCCGCACAAAGCACCCGTACAAAGCAAAAGCGGCGACCCGCATGGGTCGCCGCCTGACAGCGCCTTCCGGCTATTTCAGCCGGGTATTAAAGCTGGGTACTGCAGCCAACGATTACAACCGGCTATCGACTCAGACGATGCGGCAGGCTTCGTCGAACGACAGGCGCGGGTTGCGCGGGTGCAGTTGCTCGGCCACGCCATAACCAAGGTTCACCAGGAAGTTGACCGACCACTTGCCGTCCGGGAAGAACGCGGCGTTGACCTTGGCGGCATCAAAGCCACCCATCGGACCGCAGTCCAGACCCAGCGCGCGTGCGGCCAGGATGAAGTAGCCGCCTTGCAGCGAGCTGTTCACCAGCGCATCGCGAGCTATCTTCTGGTCGTTGCCGGCGTACCACGAACGGGCGTCGGCGTGCGGGAACAGCTTCGGCAGCTGGTCGTGGAAATTGTTGTCGAAGGCGATGATCGCGGTCACGGGTGCCGAGCGAGCCTTGTCCACGTTGCCGGGAGCCACGCAATCCACCAGGCGTGCCTTTTCGGCCGCCGACTTCACGAACACGATACGGGCCGGCGAGCTGTTGGCCGCGGTCGGGCCGAACTTCATCGCGGCATAGATCTGCTGCAACAGCGCGTCGTCCACGTGCTTGTCTTGCCACACGTTGTGGGTGCGGGCTTCGGTGAACAATTGTGCAAGGACTGCCTGATCGACGGATTTCATTGCGCGCTTTCCGGGGTTTTAGGATGAAAGAAAGCGCGATTGTACCGAAGCATGCGCGAACGGCCGAACAGCCCGTTTGACGGAATTGTTCAATTCCGTTCGTCGGCCTCCTTCGCCAGCCTCCTATGGATTTGAACGACTTCTAGCCTGCCTGCTGTTTGCCCGATGCGGCGGCCGGCGGCGTGCCGCTGGCGCGCCGTGTCAGCCAGAGCACACCGGCAAGAATGAGGCCGCCGCCGACCGCCTGCGCAGCGCTGATGTGCTCGCCAAGCAACACGGCCGCGAGCACCACGGTGACCACGGGCTCCAGCGTCGACAGCATTGACGCCTTGGCAGCCCCCAGCCGCTGCAGTCCGGCAAAGAACGTCAGGATCGCCAACACCGTGGAAAGCAGCGCGATGGCCAGCATCGCCAGCCAGCCACCCGCATCGGACGGAAACTGCGGCGGGGTGCCGGCCGCCGACCGCAAGATGCCGAGTGTGAGGTAGACCAGCGCCGCCGCGGTGCAGATGACCGTGGTGGTGGCGATCGCATTGACCCCGGCCGTCACGCGCGCACCCACCACGATATAGATCGAGTAGATCACCGCCGCAGCCACACCGAGCGCGATGCCCAGCGGACTGCCTTGTCCGCCGCCGACGGTCAGCCCCGCCCCGACCGAGCACAACACCAGGGCGATCACGGCTGGCGTCGTCAGCCTCTCCTTAAGAAAGACCGCCGCCAGGATCGTCACGAACAGCGGATACAGATACAGCAGCAACGCCACCAGGCTGGCCTGGGCATAGTTCAGCGCGGTGAAAAAGCAGTAAGACTGGCTGACATAGCCGATGCCGCCCATCGCCGCCAGCGCCAGCACGCGCCGCCAATGTGGCAGTCGGATGCCCCGCGCGCGCATGACCACCGCCATGGCGACGGCGGCCAGCGTGAAGCGCACGGCCAGCAGGCCGTAGACGTCGGCACCGGAGGCAAAGGCATAGCGCGCGAAGATGGCCATGGCCCCAAAGGCGCTGGCGGAGGCCGCGATCAGCAGCACACCGGCAAGCGTGCCGCGAGCGTGGCCAAGGGTACCGGAGGCGGTAGCAGACATGAATGGTTGGGATATAGGCGAACCCTGCATTCTAATGGTGCGCGGGCAGCGGCCGGCAGCCATGCAGGGCCTCGTCTACAATATCGGCCATCATGTTTAATCCCTCACGAGAAGAAGTCCGCCGATTCTTCTGCGAAGCCTGGCAGAAGCGCGTCGCGGGCAGCATCCTGACCCCGCTAGAAGTCATCGCCGTCGACTGGATCGACCAGCATCCCGAGTACCAGTCCCTGCTGACCGATACCGACGCTGCGCTCACCCGCGACTACACCCCCGAAGGCGGCCAGACCAATCCGTTCCTGCACCTGGCGATGCATTTGTCGATCTCCGAACAGGTATCGATCGACCAGCCACCGGGCATTCGCACGGCCTACGAGGCGCTGTCGCGTCGGCTCGACTCCCCGCACGAAGCCCAGCACCAGATCATGGAATGCCTGGGCGAAATGCTGTGGAACGCACAACGCACCGGCATGCCGCCCGACGGTCAGGCCTACGTCGATAGCATCCAGCGCCGCGCCGCCCGCTGATCCTGCCGTACACGTGATCCGGTGCGCGGGGCTGGCGCAGAGAACATTTCGTCACAAGCCGCGTTGAGGCCACGTGATAGGCTTCCGGACATCCCGAACTTTGTCACGCTCCCGTCACCGGCATTCGAGCCGGCGTGGCGTGCAATGCCCATGTCCAGCTCCGTGCCACGCCGCGCCCGCTTCGGCAGCGCGGCTACCCTCCTGCTTGCACTGATTTGCCCGATCCCGGCACACGCCGCGGTCTCCCTCCTGCAACCACCCCGCGTCATCGACGGCACCCGGCCGCTCACGCTAACATTGCTGGTCAGTGCCGACCGCGACACACGCCGCTATGCGGTGCCGGATACGCTGCAGGTCACCGCCTCGGCCGACCTCGGCGCGCCGGTACGCATCACGATGAAGCGAGAAGGCGGCGGGCCGGCCATCCTAAAGCTGCGCCAGGGCGAAAATCGCACCATTGCCTACACCGCCGAATGGCCAGCGGACATGCGCGGCCAGGTGCGGCTCGACGTCGCCGGAATCGATGCCGCGCCGGTGCTCGTCACCCTGAACCGTACCCCGACGCCGAAAACCGAGGCACCGGCTACGGGTGTGGCTACAGCAAGGGCGCCGGCAACCATCGAACAGACAGACACGGCCACGGCCCAGGGCACGCCGACCTCGGAGGCCGGCACGCCGGTGCCCATAACGCCAGTCGTCTCCGCAGCCAACGGCCCCACCACCGGCCCCGCGCCAGCGGATCTCCGGGACGCCCAGCGCCTGTCGTTCAACGAGCCGATGTACATCATGTTCGGCGCGCACGATGGCGCCAACGCCAAGTTCCAGATCAGCTTCAAATACCGGATCTTCGAAGGCGAGAATCCGTCGTCGAAAAGCCTGCTCGACAACCTCTACTTCGCCTACACACAGTTCTCGCTGTGGGACCTGCACGACGAATCGCGGCCCTTCCGCGACACCAACTACCGGCCCAGCCTCTATTACTACCTGTCCGACACGGGCGTGAAAAACAGCGTGATCAGCCGGCTGTCGCTGGCCACCGGCTTCGAGCACGAATCGAACGGCCGCGACGGTGCCGAGTCACGCAGCATCAACACGCTGTTCATCAAGCCCACGATGTACTTTGGCGACCAGACCGACTGGCACTGGCGCGTCGCGCCCAAGCTCTACGCCTATGTGGGCAAGGACGATAACGAGGACATCCCCCACTATCGCGGCTACATGGACCTGAACCTGGCCTATGGCCGGCCGGATTCGTGGGAGTTCTCCGCCACGCTGCGCAAGGGGACCCGCAAGGGCTACGGCAGCATCGACGCCCAGGTAACCTACCCGCTCGCGCGATTGCTGCCGGGCACGGCGGGCTACCTGATGGCCGGCTATTTCTATGGGTATGGCGAGAGCCTGCTCGACTACAACCAGAAGACGCCATGGCAGTTCCGGCTTGGCTACGCGCTGTCGCGCTGAGGCCATGCTGCGACGCCCGCGTCAGGCGCGGGCCTCGTCGTCAACGCGTCGCCATCAACGCGTCATATCAACGATCGGACCGACCGGTCGTCGAGCCCTAGCCGGCGAGCGGCTTGCCACCCGCCTTGAGCCGCGCATTGCCTACCGCCGCGGCAAACTGGCCGTGGCCGTGCCAGCCSGTGGCACGGCCCAGCTTCTTGCCCCGGTGGAAGAACATGAATACGGGAATCCCGTGGAGGCCGAAACGACGACCCAGTTCGGGATGCGCGTAGACATTGGCGTGCAACCACCGCAGGTTCAGCGCGCGGATCGGCTCCGGATTGGCGAGCATCGCCTTCTTGGCCATCTCACAATTGAAGCAGTCCACGCCCCAGAAAAACACACAGACCAGATCGTCACCGGCTGTGGCGATGGCGGCGTCGATGGTTCCGCCATCGACCTCCGTCATGTCGAAGGCGTCGAATGCCCGGTGGTCGAGGTGAGGGGCCGCCGCATGGCCGTCAGATCGCTCGGCATGGTTGTCGTCGGACATGGCAAATTGCTCCAGAAACAAACAAAAACGCCCGGTGCGAGGGAAGCACCGGGCGTCTGGCATGGCCGCTTGTCGGGCACCGGGGCCCGGCGGGATCTCAGCGCGGCGCCGAGACCGTCACCAGTGCCGGCCGCAGCACGCGATCCGCGATCATGTAGCCGCGTTGCAGCACATTGACCACCGTGTTGGGTTCCTGCTCCGACGGCACCATCGAGATTGCCTGATGGCGGTGCGGGTCAAATTTCTCGCCCACCGGGTTCACTTCGACGATCTTGCCGCGCTCGAAGGCAGCAGCCAGCTGGCGGGCGGTCAGCTCCACACCTTCGCGCAACTTGACGAGGTCCCCGGTGTTGTCGGCCAGCGCAGCCTGCAGGCTGTCCATCACCGGCACCAGGTTGTCGGCAAAGTTCTCGATCGCGAACTTGTGGGCCTTGGACACCTCTTCCGCCGAACGGCGGCGGATGTTCTCGCCCTCTGCCGTGGCGCGCAGGAACAATTCGTAATGCTCCTTGGCCTTGGCTTCCAGGTCTGCCACCTGCTGCGTCAGGCGGGCCACATCGTCCCCGCTGGCAGCTTCCACACCCTGCACCTGGGCGCGGGTCACGTCGTCGGCCGCCTGCGGCGCGTTGGAGGATGGCGTCTGATTCTGTTCTTCCATGTCGATCCGTATCAATCCGTATCAAATACTAAAACTCGGCCCGTCTGACGCAGGCCGTCGGGTGGCTCGGATGCCAAACCGGCAAGTCTAGCCGGACTTGGTGTCGGCTACCCGTTTTTCAAGTGTGAAGGTTCAGAGACGCCGAAATACGCCGTTACAAAGCCTCGATTGATGAAATCGAGTGGTGATTGCTTTGCTGCAACGCAAACACTAAGATTCATGAGAGAAAAATGTCAAAAATAACGGGAGCACAAAGGTGGATCAATTTGGTGCATCTTTTGGAAGGTTCGCCATGCACAAGCTTCCTGTCGTGACGCTCTGCCTGGTCGCCGCGCTATCGGTGATGACGGTATTCATCTGCCTGTCCGGCGCGTTCACCCCGCGCGAAACCGAGTATGGCAGCGGCAAGGCCGTATTCAAGCACTACCTCGTCCATTACGTTCGCTGATTCCGCTCTGAATCATCACGTCCTCTGATCCCGCCCCGCCGAGGCGCCCCCGCCCCGGCGAGTCCTGTTTTTCTCCGCAATTCCGTCATCGCCCCCCCCCGCTCAGCTCCTGAAACCGTCGATCCTGCGCCGGTCGCGCTTGGTTGGCCGGCCTTGCAACTGCGCCGTCGGCTCGGTCTGGTAGCGACGCCGCTCGGCGTCCGTGCTTCGCCGCGCCTGGCTCTCTTCGGTTTCGGCATAGAGCGTCTGGGCGATGGGCGCCGACCCGCGCGACGCGCTGATGCCCTTGACCACCACCTCCCAGCGTTGCTGGTGCGCCTCCAGCACGACCGTATCGCCCGGCTTGACCTCACGTGAATTCTTGCAGGGCTGGCCGTTCACCTCGACCCGGCCGCGCTCCACCGCCTCTGCCGCCAGCGATCGTGTCTTGAAAAACCGCGCGCACCACAGCCACTTGTCGATACGCAGCCGCGCGTCGGGTTCGAAATCCACTTGCATCATCTTGTCCTCAACCCGGTCCTCGATCCGGTTTTCATCCCGGTGCTACCCGGCTTTCAAGCCGCCGCCCCTCGGGTCTGTGCCCGCGTGCGCCGCGCCTCCAGCTCGTGCGGATGTGGCGCGCCGAGCGACCAGCCTTGCAAATGCTGCAGCGCCATCTGCGCCAACCCCGCGATCCAGACCTCGGAATCATTCAGGCAAGGAATGAAATGGAAATCCTTGCCGCCAGCCACCCGGAATTCCGACTGACCTTCCATGGCGATCTCTTCGAGCGTTTCGATGCAGTCCGCCGGGAAGCCCGGGCAGAACACGTCCACGCGCTGGGTGCCGACTTTGCCGAGCTCCACCAGCGTAGGCGCGGTGTAGGGCTGGAGCCATTCGGCCTTGCCGAAACGCGACTGAAAGGTCACCTGATATTGCCCCGGCTGCAGTCCCAGCGCATCGCCCAGCAACCGCCCGGTTTTCAGGCACTCGCAATGGTAGGGATCGCCCAGATCCAGCAGGCGGCGCGGCAGGCCGTGGAAAGACAGGATCAGTTTGTCGCCCCTGGCGAAATCGGGCATCCCGTGCTGGGCCCAGTATGCCCCCACCTGCTGGTGGAGCGCGCCGATGTAGGCCGGATGGTCATGAAAATGCTTAATCAGCCGCATTTCCGGCTGGTTGCGCCATTCGGCCAGCACGCGAAAAACCTCGTCGAAGGCCGTGGCCGTAGTGGTGCCGGAAAACTGCGGATACAGCGGCAACAGCAGGATCTGCTCGGTGCCCTGGCGACGCAGCGCCTCCATGACCGACGCAATCGACGGATTGCCATAGCGCATGGCGCAGGCCACCGTCACATCGTGCCCCAGCTGATGCATCAGTTGCTGGAGCGCATGGGCCTGGCGCTCCGTATAAACCAGCAGGGGCGAGCCCGTCATGTGTGCCTCGCGTAACCAGATCGACTCGTATTTCAATGCCGACGCGCGCGACCGGAATGGCAGGATCAGTCCGTGCAGGATCGGCAGCCAGAGCAGGCGCGGAATCTCCACCACACGGGGGTCGGACAGGAAGGCTTTCAGATAGCGCCCCACCGCCTTGGGCGTGGGGGCGTCAGGCGTGCCCAGATTGATCAGCAGGATCGCGGTGCGCGGCGGCTGGCCGTGCTGGTAGGCCGGTTCAGGCGAAAACGTCATGGGTTTTCCGTTGAGACTGCCGGGAGCGCTTCGGGGAAGCAAGGTCGACCCCGCCATGCATCACGCATCGGGGATGAACAGGAGACACGCGCCGCGCGCCACTAGTTCTGGCTGAGCGCGCTGGACAGCAGTCGCGCCGTGATGTCGACGATAGGGATGACGCGCTCGTACGCCATGCGGGTCGGGCCGATCACGCCAAGCGTGCCGACGATCTGGCCATCCACGCCATACGGCGCTGTGATGACAGCCATGTCTTCCAGCGGCACGAGCTGGCTTTCCCCGCCGATGAAGATCTGCACCCCTTGCGCGTGGCTGGACACATCCAGCAACTGCAACAGATTGGTCTTGTGCTCGAAGACATCGAAGAGCCGGCGCAGCTTGTCCATGCTCGACGACAGGTCCTCCACTTCCAGCAGCTTGCGCTCGCCGGAGATGAACACCTGGTCCTCTTCCTCGGCCATGGCGCTGCTGCCCGCATCCACTGCCGCCTGCATCAGCGTCGACATGTCGCGCCGCAGGTCTTGCAGTTCCACCCGCAGGTGGGAGCGCACGGCATCGAAACTCATGCCGGCGTAGTGGGAATTGAAGAAATTGGCGGCCTCAATCAGCTGGGCCGGCGTGTAGGGCAATTCGGTCTGGATGATGCGGTTCTGCACATCGCCTTCCGGGCTGACGATAATCAGCAGGATGCGCCTGTCCGACAGCCGCATGAATTCCACCTGCCGGAACGACTGCGTGCGTCGCGGAGTCATCACCACGCCGGCAAAGTGCGACAGGTGGGACAGCGTATGGGCGGCGGCGGTGATCATCCGCTGGTGGCCGAGCTGCTGCCCGCCCAGCTGACCCTGGATCTGGCCCGTCAGTTCGGCCAGCTCGGCCGCCAGCTCGGGCGCGCGCTCCAGCGGTTGCGCCGTCAGCATCGTATCCACGAACAGACGGTAGCCGCGCGGCGTGGGGATGCGTCCGGCCGACGTATGCGGGCTGGCGATGAAACCCATTTCCTCGAGGTCGGACATCACATTGCGGATGGTCGCCGGCGAGAGATCCAGACCCGAATACTTGGAAAGGGTCCGCGAGCCCACGGGCTGGCCTTCGGCGATGTATCGCTCGATCAGGGTCTTGAGAAGCGTTTTCGAACGTTCGTCCATGATGTCCCGATTTTAATCAAGTTTACCCGGTTCGGGCGGCATGACATGCTCGCTCGTGAACACCTTTGCAGCCGCGGCGGGCCGGCTACTGACAACGGTCACACCGGTATGGTCTAATCCCGGCATGTCTGCCCCCCCAAAGACCGGCGCCCCGCGCGCCCCGTTCAAGACCGTTGCCCTGGTGGGCAGGTATTCGACCGCCGGCATCGAGGGTCCTCTCGAGAAACTGGCGGCCTGCATTTCCCGCAACGGCCAGGATGTGGTGTTCGAGCGCGAAACCGCGATGGCCACGGGCCTGACCGGCTACCCCGTGCTGACTGCCGAGGAAATCGGGCGCGAGGCCGACGTGGCCGTGGTGCTCGGCGGCGACGGCACGCTGCTCGGGCTCGCCCGTCAGCTGGCCGGGCATGACGTGCCGCTGATCGGTGTCAACCATGGCCGACTGGGCTTCATGACCGACATCCCGCTGGAGGACGTGGCCACTGCCCTGCCCGAGATGCTGGCCGGCCGCTATGAGGCCGAGACCCGCACGCTGCTGGAATCGCGCGTGATACGCGACGATGGCGTGATCTTCTCCGCGCTGGCCCTCAACGATGTGGTGGTCAATCGCTCGGGTATCTCCGGCATGGTCGAACTGGCCGTCTCCGTGGACGGCTTTTTCATGTACAACCAGCGTTCGGACGGCCTGATCGTGTCCACGCCCACCGGCTCCACCGCCTATGCGCTGGCCGCGGGCGGCCCGATCCTGCATCCCACGCTCTCCGGCCTGGTGCTGGTGCCGATCGCCGCGCACGCGCTGTCCAACCGGCCGATCGTGCTGCCGCTCGATGCCGAGGTCACGATCCAGGTGGCCACCGCCCGCGACGCAAGCGTCAACTTCGACATGCAATCCCTGACGTCGCTGCTGCCGGGCGACCGCATTGTCGTGCGCCGTTCCGACAAGACCGTCAACCTGCTGCATCCCGTGGGCTACAACTACTACGCCACACTGCGCAAGAAGCTGCACTGGCACGAGTATCCCACCGAAGACAACCGGCTCTGAGCCGCCCCCGCCCTCCTATCGCCCACGATGCTGCGCAGCCTGTCCATCCGCGATTTCGTCATTGTCGACACGCTCGACCTTGACTTCTCCTCCGGCTTTACCGTCTTCACCGGCGAAACCGGCGCCGGCAAGTCCATCCTGATCGATGCGCTGGCGCTGGTGCTGGGCGAGCGTGCCGATGCGGGCGTGGTCCGCGAGGGCGCGTCGCGCGCGAGCATCGGCGCCACGTTCTCCACGCACGCGGCGCTCGATGACTGGCTGGCCGAACGCGAACTCGCGGGGGACGACGGTACCGTGCTGCTGCGCCGGACCGTGGATGCCAGCGGCCGCAGCAAGGCCTTCATCAACGGCGCCGCGGCCACCCTGGCGCAACTGCGCGAAGTCGGCGACCAGCTGGTCGACATCCACGGTCAGCACGCCCACCAGCTGCTGCTGCGCCCCGATGCCCAGCGCCATCTGCTGGATGCCCACGCGGGCCTGACCGAGCAGGCCGACGCCGTGGCCGAGGCCTGGCGTGCTTGGCGTGCCTGCGTGCGCCAGCGCGAGGCCGTCGAACACCAGTCGCGGGAAATGCAACTGGAACGCGAGCGCCTGGAATGGCAGGTCGGCGAACTCGACAAGCTGGCGCCGCAACCGGGCGAGTGGGAAGAGACTCAGTCCGAATACAACCGCCTGTCGCATGCGGCAGGCCTGATCGATGGCAGCCGCGCGGCGCTCGACGCGCTGTCCGAAGCCGACGGTGCCGTGATCTCCGTGCTCAATGGCGTGGTGCACCGACTGCAGTCGCTGGCCGACGTGGACCCCGCCCTGCGCGACGTGCTGGCCGCGCTGGAACCAGCGCTGGTCCAGGCGGAAGAAGCCGCGCATTCGCTGAACCGTTACGTCGACCGTCTGGAGCTCGACCCCGAACGGTTGCAGACGGTGGAAGCCCGCATGCAGGCGCTGCACACCGCCGCGCGCAAATTTCGCCTGCCGCCCGAGCAGTTGCCCGACGAACTGCTGGCGCGCCGCCAGCAGTTGGACGACCTGCAGGCCGCGCAGGACATCAACAAGGTGCTGGCGCGCGAAGCCGCCGCCCGCGCCGCGTACCTGACCCTGGCCAAGCATTTGTCCGGCGCGCGCAAGGCCGCCGCCGAGGCATTGTCGGCCGCCGTCACCGAAGCGATGCAGGGCCTGTCGATGGCAGGCGGCCTGTTCGCCGTCGCGCTCAACGCGCTGGAGGATGGCCAGAGCCACGGCCTGGAGCAGGTGGAATTCCTCGTGGCCGGTCACGCCGGCGTCAGCCCGCGCCCGCTGGCCAAGGTGGCATCCGGTGGCGAACTGGCACGGATCAGCCTGGCCATCTCCGTGATCACCAGTGAAGCCGCGCCCACGCCCACGCTGATCTTCGACGAGGTCGATACCGGCATTGGCGGCGCGGTGGCCGAAGTCGTCGGCCGGCGCCTGCAGGAACTGGGCCGCGCACGCCAGGTTCTCTGCGTCACGCATCTGCCGCAGGTGGCCGCCCAGGCCGGCAGCCACCTGCTGGTCAGCAAGGAGACCGTGGACGCGACCAAGGGCTCGGCCCACGGCAAGGGCCCGGTCACGCGCTCGCGCATCCGTGCACTCGATGCCGAGGGCCGCGTCACGGAAACCGCGCGCATGCTCGGTGGCGCCACGGTGACCGCCACAACCATGCAACACGCCGAAGAGATGCTGGCGCAGGGTGCCCGCGCCGCCGCGGCCAACAGCGCCCGCGAAGGCGGCAACCGCCGTCCGCGCCGCGCCGCGAGCTGACGCGGCACGCCGCCCGCCTCCTCGCACAGAACGCATAGAATTCAGGAGCTTCACACCCATGACCACTGGCCAGCTGCCGTCGTCCCACCGCCGCGCCCCGCGCGGCCCGCGCACCGCGCTCGCCATCGCGCTGGCGCTTACCGCGCTGACTGCCATATCCGGCTGCGCCTCGGAATCCAAGTCGTTCGCACCGCCGCGCGGCAGCATCACCAATGACCGCGCCATCGGCGACATCCTGGTCAAGTTCACGCCGCCGGACGTCAACGTGTCGGAAGACGCCGGCAAGCTGCTGGCCGGCATCGAGGGTCCGGTGCGCTACGTGGTCAAGCGGCCGATGTCCGGCGGCGTCTGGCTGGTCACCGCGATTACCGCATCGGCGGACGTCACGCTGAACCAGGCCGTGGAGACGCTGCGCGCCGCACCGCGCGTGGAGTCCGCCACGCCGGACCGGACCCTGAAGCCGCATCACGGCATGCCGCCCAGCCGGGACATGCCGCAAAGCTGATCGCAGGAACACGTCTCACGCGCGCCGCCGGTCGCGCGTCGGGACGCAGGCAGGGACCGGCGAGCATGTAGAACGAGAAGGGCCCGCCTGGCGATGTCGGATCGCTGCACGTGAGCCCTCGGTGGCAGGTCGCATCCGCACAATCCGCTCCCCAAAGGAGGTCTCGATGCCGCATGCAGCACTGAAAGCCCTTCTCCGTGCGTCCCACGCCGTGCCGGCCGCGTGGCTTGCCCTGGCCACGGGGCTTGCCGCACCGCTCCCCGCCCATGCCGACACCACCGCGCGCAACGCGCCGGTCTACACGGGCAACTACATCGTCCGCTGGCGCGACGGCAGCCAGACCGTCGACAACACCCGCATGCGCAACGTGCAGGCCAACACTGGACTGGCGCTGAGCGTCAGGCGTCCGATGGCCGCCACCCTGCAGCTGATGAGCGTGACGGATACCAGGGGCGACAACCCGGAAGCGGTGGCCGCGCGCCTGCGCCAGGACCCGCGCATCGCCGATGCCGTGCCGGACCGCTGGCTGCGCCTGCATGACACCATCCCGAACGATCCGGAATTCGCCGCCAACCAGACCTATATGGGGCCGCCCTCGCAGGTGGTGGGCGGCGCCAACCTGCCGCGTGCCTGGGATCGCTCGCATGGCAGCAGCGGGGTGGTCATCGCCGTCGTGGATACGGGCTACCTGCCCCACCCCGACCTGGTGGCCCGACTGGTACCGGGCTACGACTTCATCAATACCACCAGCGTCTCCAACGACGGCGACGGCCGCGATGGCGATCCCATCGATCCGGGCGACTTCGTGGCGGCCGGATCGACCTGCCCCGATGGCAGCGGCGCAGCCAACAGCACATGGCACGGTACGCGCGTGGCCAGCGTGCTGGGCGCGACCACCAACAACGCCACCGGCATCGCCGGCGTGGACTGGAGCGCGCGCATCCAGCCCGTGCGCGTATCCGGCCGTTGCGGCGCGCTGCTGTCCGATACGGTCGACGGCATGCGCTGGGCCGGCGGACTGGCGGTGCCGGGCGTGCCCGCCAACCCCACTCCGGCGCGCGTGGTCAACATCAGCCTGGGCGGCGGCACGTGCTCGAGCATTGAGCAGCAGGTGGTCAACGACCTGGCCGCGGTCGGCGTCGTGGTGGTGGCCGCCACGGGCAATAACGCCGGTCCGGTAGCCGCGCCGGCGGATTGCAGCGGCGTCATTGCCGTCACCGCACACGCCAACGATGGCGAGAACGCCAGCTTCGCCAATATTGGATCCCAGGTCACGATCAGCGCGCCGGGGGGCGGCTGCGGCAATTCGAGGGTCGCCATCATCAACGGCGTCGCTACCTGCACGACCCCAGGTGGCCAGTCCTTTATCCGCACGCTGTCGGACAGCGGCCAGACAACCGCCAACGGCTTTACGATCACGTTCTCGCAAGGCACGAGCTTTGCGGCGCCGATGGTGTCCGGCGTGGTGGCGATGATGTTTGCGGTGAACGCGTCGCTGACGCCTGCGCAGGTCATGACCGGCCTGAAGAATTCGGCGCGCCCCCATCCGGCCGGGACCTTTTGCACGGCCAGTGCCAATGCCGGCAAATGCGGAGCGGGACTGCTGGATGCAGACGGTGCGCTGACCGCGGCGGCCAACCCGGCGGCAACCACGCAGCCGCCGGCCGATACCGGAGGTGGAGGCGGCGGTGGAGGCGCCTTCACGCTGTGGAGCGGCGCCCTGCTGCTGTGGATTGGCATCGCGGGCTTTGCCACCCGCCGGCGCATCAGTCGCTAGACACCGTCCTGGTCCGACGCGGCGCCACGCCGCGTCCCCCACCACTCCTGCAAGACCCAGCACGCCAGCCCGGCGACCGCGCCGGCGGCGTGCGCGGCGCGGACCACGCCAAAGCCCCACGACGGATCGAAGACCACCGCCGCCAGCCACGACTGCTCGATCCAGATTTTCCCCAGCACGACGAGACACATCACCACGCCGATCCCGCGCGACCATCCCGGCGCCTGCAGCAGCCGCAGCCCCGCCCACAGCGCCAGCCCGTGCAGCGCGCCGGACAGCCCGCCGTACCAGCCGATCGATGGAATGCGCAGCAGCGCTATCTGCACGGCGAGCCCGCTGACCAGCAGCACGGCCAGCATTTCGCGCACGCGCGTGGCGCGGCCCGCCAGCAGCAGGAGCCCCGCGGCAGCGGCGACGTCGGCCAGCCAGTGGCGCCAGTCGAGGTGGACCCACATCGCCGTGACGACGCGCCACCACTGGTGATCCACATAGACCGCCTCACGCAGATAGAGGCCGTGCGCATGCAGCCACGGCACGAATGTGAACAAGGCCGCGACGATGGCCACGCCAGCCACGGTCGCGAGCATGGCCGGCCAGCCGGGACCGGTGATCAGGGCGATCGCGGCCATGCTGGCGACCGGCTCCGGCCCCTCAGGCTTCACCGAACACCGCGCGCCAGAGCGTCAGCACCTGCGCCGTCTGCGCGGCGACGGTGGCCGGCGCCACGCGCGCATGGGCCTGCCCGTCCAGACGCAGCTTGTGCTGGAGCGCGCGGAACAGGCGGTACGCATCGCCGACCGCCACCGCCAGCCCCGCGTCGATCAGCCCCAAGTCGCCGGCCATCCGCAGCAACGCAATATTGCCCGCGTTACGCGTCAGCGACGGATGCGCGCCGCTATGCAGCAGCACGAGGTACTGCATCGTGAACTCGATGTCGACCATGCCGCCACGATCGTGCTTGAGGTCGAAGAGGTCCGTAGGGTTGGGATGTCCCTCGGCCACCTTGCCGCGCATCTGCACGATCTCGTCGCGCAGCGCGGCCGCATCGCGCGGTTGGCGCAGGATCTCTTCACGCAGCGCCTCGAAGCTTGCGCCGATCTCGCGGTCGCCAGCACAGAAGCGCGCGCGCGTGAGCGCCTGGTGTTCCCATACCCACGCGGTGTTGTCGCCCTCGCGCAGCTGATAGCGGCGGAACGCGTCGAAGCTGGTCACGAGGAGCCCCGCCGCGCCGTTGGGCCGCAGGCGCATGTCGACGTCGAACAGCGTGCCGGCAGCCGTATGGCTCGTGAGCCAGGTGATCAGGCGCCGCGCGTACGCGGCGTAGACGTCTGGCGCGCGCTCATGGTCGTCGTCGTACAGGAAGATGATGTCGAGGTCCGACGCGTAGCCCAGCTCCTTGCCGCCCAGCCGGCCGTAGGCAATGATCGCGAAGCGCGGCGTCTCGGTGTGGCGCGTGGCCAGCTGCCGCCATACCGCCTGCAGCGTGACTTCCAGCATGGCGTCGGCAAGGTCGGACAGCCGGTCCGCCACCTGCTCCACCGTCAGCAGCCCTTGCAGGTCCTGCAGCAGCACGCGGAAGGTTTCGGCATGGTGCTCGCGGCGCAGGATGTCCATCTGTGTCTCGACCTGTCCGTCCGACGCCTGCAGCCGCTCCGCCAGCCGCGCACGGAACGCCGGCCAGTCGGGCGCCCCCGCCAGGGCGTCGCTGTCGAGCAGTTCGTCCAGCAGCTGCGGGTGGCGCGTCAGGTAGGCGGCCGCCCAGCGCGAGGCGTGCAGCGTCTGCGCCACGCGGTCCATCGCCTGCGGGTATTCGGACAGCAGCGACAGATACGAAGCGCGCCGGCTGATGGCATCGAGAAAATCCAAGAAGCGCGCGATAGTGCTGTCCGCATCGTCCTGTTTGGACGCCAGGTCCAGCGCGCGGTTGACCAGCTGGTCGAAGCGCGAGCGGCTGGTCTCGGACAACGCGCGATAGCGCACCGAAGTCGCGATGGCGCGGAGCCGGTCATAGAGCCCGGTGCAGTCGCCAAACCCCACCGCCTGCAGCCGCTGGCACGGCGAGGACTCGGGGTCGGTTTCGTCCGGCCCGTCCTGCGTGGCGCGGGCGTCCTGCTCCTCGCGCACGAGCGCCGGCCACAGGGCTTCGCACTGGGGTACATCGGGATCGGCGAAGGGATCGGAAAACGTCGCCTCGAACTGCTGGGCCACAGGGTCCATCAACGCGCTCATTTGCGCGACCAGCGCGGGCCAGTCCGCGCAGCCCATCATCTGCGCGACGGCCAGCCGTTCGTCGTCCGAGGTCGGCAGGTGATGCGTCTGGGCATCGTCGCGATATTGCAGCCGATGCTCCAGCTGGCGCAGGAAACGATAGGCATCAGCCAGTTGCTCGGCCTGCCCCGCCGGCAGTAGGTTGTGCTCGACGGCCACAGCAAGCACTTCCAGCGTGGGCCGCACGCGCAACGCCGCGTCCTGGCCGCCGCGAATGAGCTGGAACACCTGCGCCATGAACTCGATCTCGCGGATGCCGCCACGGCCGAGCTTGATGTTGAACGAGCGCTGGTTGACGCCATGGCCGGCCAGTCCGCCGCTGCGTTTGGCGGCCTCCGCGCGGATTTGCGCATGCAGCGAGCGGATGGCGGCGATCACGCCGTAGTCCAGGTAGCGGCGGAACACGAACGGCATGGTCAGGCGCGACAGCAGGCCGACCGTGCGCGCGGCATGCGGCGTGTCCTGCGCCGAGACCACGCGGCCCTTGATCCACGCGTAGCGTTCCCACTCGCGCCCCTGCACGACCAGGTATTCCTCGAGCATGCCGAAGCTGCAGACCAGCGGGCCGGCATCGCCATTGGGCCGCAGGCGCATGTCCACGCGGAAGACGTAGCCGTCGGCGGTCACCTCGGACAGCAGCGTGATCAGCCGACGGCCGAGTCGGATGAAGTATTCGTGATTGGACAGGCTGCGCGACCCGCCCTGGGTCTCGCCATCCTCGTCGTACAGGAAAATCAGGTCGATATCCGACGAGACATTGAGCTCGCGTCCGCCGAGCTTGCCCATGCCGACCACCACGAGCTCCTGCACCTCGCCGCTCTGGTCGCCCGTGGGCCGTCCATAGGTCGTGGCTAGGTCGTCGCCCAGCGTGCGCAGGCCGTACTGGATGGCCAGCTCGGCCAGGTCGGTCATGGCGCCGGTGATCTCGGCCAGCGGGGCCAGGCCGCGCAGGTCGCGCTCGATCACCACGCACATCACCTCGGCCCGCAGCCGCCGCAGCGCCTGGGCCACGGCGGACTCCGCGTCGGACGAAGGCACATGAAGCGCACGCAGCCGCGCCTCCATCCAGGCGCGCGTAAGCGGCGCGGCGGCGGCCTGCGCCACCACCCCCGCCAGCTCCGCACGCGCGGCCAGCGTACGTCGTGCGTAATGGGAGTACGCCGCCGAGTACAATACGTGGCCCTCGCAATCGGCGGGGGCCAGTCCTTGCGCCGTCATCGTCGCAAAGGCCCCTTCGGCCATGTTGCCGATCGGGCTGGCGGCGCCCGGCGGCGAATGGTCCGGTGTGGTGCCCGCGCCATCCAGACGGAGGACCGGTTGGGAATGCGCCGGGGCGTTGCCCGGGGCGGAACTCGTCGGATCAGGGACAGTCATTCCAGTTACTTTAGCAATGCGGGCAGGCGCCGTGGAGACACCGCGGAGAGGCGTGTGCGCACCACTTTGGAGAGCGGCTAGTATTGTCGGATAATCTGCGCATGTCCAGCCGCCCAACCGCCCCCGCCGATGGTTCCGCGTCCCCGCACGCGGGCGGCGAGGGTCCCGTCGCGGTCACCACCACTCCCCAGACTTCAGTCCCCGCACGCCCCCGTTTTGGCCGGCGTGCGGCGGCGTTCGCGCGTGGATTCGCGGCGGGCGGCTGGCGGGCCCTGCGTGCCGTGGCCGGCCATCCGGTCTGGCCCCGGCTCGCACGCACTCTGGCGCGCCTGGCGATCGCGCTGGCGGCGCTGGCCGTCATTGCGGTGCTGCTGATCCGCTTCGTGCTGTGGCCGCAGGCGCATACCGCGCGGCAATGGCTGGAGAAACAGGGCTCGGCGGCGCTTTCGGCACAACTGACCATCGGCCAGCTCGATACATATTGGGAAGGCTGGCATCCCGCGTTCCGCGCCCGCGACGTGCGCGCCGTCGACGCGCAGCACCGCGTGCTGCTGTCGGCCGGCACGCTGGACGGCACGCTGTCCTGGCAGTCCGTGCCGGCGCTGACGCTGCAGTTCGCCAGCCTGACGGCCGCGCGCACCGACGTGCTGATCCGCCGCACGCCGGAGGGCCGGCTGCTGGTGGCTGGCGTGCCGGTGAACGCACGCGCGTCCGCCACGGATAACGACCCCTTCCTGGACTGGATGCTGGCCCAGGGCCGCATCGACCTGGTCAGCGGCAACCTGCGCTGGCTGGATGAGCGCGCCCGCCTGCCGCAACTCGACGTGGCGGACATCCACTTCACCACGGAGCGCTACGGATCCCAGCATACGGTGCGGCTGGAAGCCCGCAGCGCGTCCCTGGCGCCGCAGCCGCTGGTCTTCCAGTCGAGCCTCCGGCACGACTACCTGCACGCCGCCGGCAACTGGCGGCACTGGACCGGCCAGGCCAGCTGGAATCTTGGCCAGGTCCAGCTGCCGGTGGTCCAGCGCTACCTGGCCATCTTCGAGAACGTGGCCAGCGGCACCTTCAGCACGGACGGCTCTATCGACTTCCGCGGCGGCAACGTGGTACGCAGCCAGATGCGACTGCGCGCCACGGGCGTGGACCTGCAGCTGGCCGACGCGCCGGAGCCGCTCAAGCTGGCCAACGCGCAGGCGTTCCTGCTGCACAAGGCGGATCGCGCCGGCAACAACCAGCTGACGATCGATACGCTGCTCTGGCAGGCCGAGCCCGTCACGGGCCCGCCGTCGACCACCGATTCGTCGTGGCGCGAGGGCATGCGCAAGGTCACCCTCGACTGGACGCGCGACAACCAGGGCGTGTTGCGGAAGTTCGCGCTGCGGGCGCCCACCTTCGACCTCAATACCGTGCGGGCGCTGGCGGCGTCGATGCCACTGGACATGGCCGTGCTGCGCCAGTTGCGCGCGCTCCAGCCGGCCGGCCACATCGACAACCTCGACGTGACATGGTCGCGCGACCGCGCCGGCCTGCTCACGCGCGGCCCCGGCACGCCACACTACTCGGCCCAGGGCACGCTGCGCAGTGTCTCCGTCAACGGCCAGCCGGCAGACCCGGCGGTGAGCCCGGATGGTCACCCGCGTACCGGCACGCCGGGCTTTGCGCGCCTCTCCGGGACTTTCAATTTCGACGACCGGCAAGGCACGGTGCGCGTGGACAGCGCCGGCGCGGCGCTGATTTTCCCGGGCGTGTTCGAGGAACCGCGTATCCCGTTTGACGAATTGCGCGGCGAAGTGCGCTGGGCGCATGAGGACAGCAAGCTCGTAGTCCGCACCGAGGGCGTGCGCTTTGCCAATGCCGACACCGCCGGCACGGTGCGCGGCAACTGGCGCGCGGGTGGCGACGGCCACGGCGGCATTGCCGACCTGTCGGGCGAACTGTCTCGCGCGCAGGCCAACCGCGTGCCTCGCTATCTGCCCCTGACGCTGCCCAGCACGCGCCATTACCTGGGCGGCGCGCTGGTCAGCGGCGAAGCCACCGACGTCAAGTTCCTGCTCAAGGGCGACCTCGAACACTTTCCGTTCCACGCTCCATTTGAGAAGGCCGGCGATTTCCGCGTGGAGGTGCCGGTCCAGAATGTCGCCTTCCAGGTCGCGCCCCAGGAAGCGGGCCCGAACAGCCGCGGCGGCAACGGCAATGGCAACGGAAATGGGAACGGCGACACCGCGTGGCCCGACTTCACCGACATCACCGGCCAGTTGCTGTTCGAGCGCGGCGGCATGTCCTTCCTGGCCAGGCGTGCCAGCGTGCGGGGCATCCACGGCGTCACGCTGCAGGACGTCAGCGGCCGCATCGCCGACCTGAGCGACCACGGCCACCTGCTGATCGACGGCACCGCCAATGGCCCGGTGCAGAGCTTCCTGCGCTTCATCGCCAACAGTCCGGTCAAGGGCTGGAGCGGCAACGTGACCGAGAACGCCCGCGCACCGGGCAACGGCGACCTGAAGCTCAAGCTGGACCTGCCGCTCAGCCACGCGGCCGGCACCAAGGTGGATGGCCAGTTCCGCTTCCCCGGCAATGACGTGACGCTGTTCCCGCAACTGCCCACGCTGTTCGGCGCCAGCGGCGTGGTGGCTTTCGACGAGCACGGCTTCCGCCTCGACAACGTACACGGCCGCTTGCTGGGCGGCGATGCGCAGATCGCCGGCGGCACGCAGCCAGACGGCACGACGCGTGTGACAGTGGGCGGATCGGCCACCGCCGCGGGCTTGCGCGAGGCGCTGGCCGGGTCGCCCATGGCCGGGCTTGGCCCCCGTATGGAAGGCGCCACGCGCTACAACGTCGTCGTCGGCATCCGCGAGAAGCAACTGCAAGTCCAGGTGGCCTCCGATCTCAACGGCATGGCCCTGAGCCTGCCGGCGCCGCTGGCCAAGACCGCCGGCCAGGACATGGCGTTGCGCTTCGACCTGCATCCGTCGGCCGTGCCGGGGCGCGCGGGCGCGGATGAGATGACGGTGCATCTGGGCAACGCGCTCAATGCACGCTACCTGCTGCGCCGCACAGGCGATGCCATCGATGTCGTCTCCGGCGGGATTGGCCTGGCGCAGCCCGCGCCTCAGCCGTCGAGCGGGGTCGTCGCCGCGCTGACCGCGGATCGTCTGGACGTGGATGCGTGGCGCAATGTGTTCGACGCGATCGACGCGACTGACGCGCCCGCCGGACCGGGCCGCGACAACCCCGGCGGCGTGAACCGGTCCTCGCCGTTCCTGCCGGAACGCGTGACGGTGCGCGCCAACACGCTCGACGCGTTCGGCCGCAACCTGAACGATGTCTCGCTGGATGCCAGCCGGGAAAGCGCGGGCTGGAACCTGCAGATGACATCGCGCCAGGTCGCCGGCACGGCCCAATGGCGTCGCGACGCCAGCACGCCGTCCGGATCGCTCGCGGTGCGCCTGTCGCGCCTGGATATCCCGGAGACCACGGACAGCGGCGACAACAAGCACGACTCGGACGCGATGACGCGCGGCATCGAGGAGTTGCCCGCCCTGGACCTGGTCGTCGACAAGTTCGTGCTGCGCGGCCACGACTTTGGCAAGCTCGAGGTCAAGGCGCATACCAGCCACATCGACAATCAGCCGGTGTGGACGCTGGACAACCTGACGATCGAACAACCGGGCGCCACGCTGACCGGCAATGGCAGCTGGCGCCTGCCGCGCCGGCTGCGCGAGGCGGCGGCGACGGACGGCAATGCATCCCCGACGGCCGGCCGCCGTACGCTGCTCAATTTCAAGCTCGATATTCGTGACGCGGGCGACGTGCTGGAACGCATGGGCCTGCCGCACACGCTGCGCGACGGCAAGGGATCGCTGGAAGGCCGCGTGGCCTGGCGCGGGTCGCCGCTGTCGATCGACTACCCCACCCTGTCGGGCCGCCTGTCGCTGAAGCTCGAGAACGGCCAGATCCTGAACGTGGACCCGGGCGCCGCGCGGCTGCTGGGCGTGCTGAGCCTGCAGAGCCTGTTGCGCTTTGCCACGCTGGACTTCCGCAGCCTGGCCGGACGCGGCACGGTCTTCGACGACCTCACCGGCAGCGGCACGATCGAAAACGGCGTGGGCAAGATCGAGGAGTTGCGGCTCAAGAGCAACCAGATGGTGGCCACGATGACGGGTTCGGCCAACCTGTTGCGCGAAACGCAGGACCTCGAGGTTTCCGTGGTCCCCCGCATCAACGCCACCACCACTTCCGTCGCGGCCGCGTTCATCAATCCGGTGCTGGGCATCGGCACGCTGGCCGCGCAACTGCTGTTTGCGGACGAATTCTCCAAGGTGTTCACGCAGCACTACTTCGTGACGGGGTCGTGGGCCGATCCCAAGATCACCAAAGTGGAGGAGAATAAGCCCCGACAGCCGCCGATCCAGGACCGTTCGGGCATGTATCCCCGGTGATGCCCCGGGCGCCCCGATGAGTAGGAAGCAAGGAAGCCCCCGATGACGACACCCGCTCCGACACCCGCACTTGCCCCATTCCGCGTCGCCGCCGTCCAGACCGTGACGGGCACATCGCTCGATGCCAACCTGGCGCGTGCCGACGCCCTCATCGCCGAGGCCGCGCGGGATGGCGCGGAGCTGGTGTTGCTGCCCGAGTACTTCGGCATGATGGGTCGCCACGAGACCGACAAGGTGGCGATTCGCGAACGCGACGGCGATGGCCCGGTGCAACGCTTCCTGGCCGATGCCGCGCGTCGCCACCGCATCTGGCTGATCGGCGGCACGCTGCCGATGTGGTGCGAGGACGACGGGCGCGTCTACAACACATCGCTCGCCTTCGATCCGCGCGGCGAACGTGTGGCCCGCTACGACAAGATCCACCTGTTCGGCTTTACCAAGGGCACCGAAAGCTACGACGAATCCCGCACGATCCTCGCCGGCACGCAGCCGGTGGCCTTTGACGCGCCGTGCGGCCGCGTGGCGATGTCGGTCTGCTACGACCTGCGCTTTCCCGAGCTGTATCGCGGGCTGGGTGCCGGCGACGGCGCCAGCTTGATTCTGATGCCCGCCGCCTTCACCTACACCACGGGGCACGCGCACTGGGAAATCCTGCTGCGCGCCCGCGCGATCGAGAACCAGTGCTATGTGCTGGCCGCCGCACAGGGTGGAAAGCACGAAAACGGCCGCCGCACCTGGGGCCACTCGATGCTGGTCGATCCGTGGGGCGAAGTGCTGGGTGTGCTGCCGGAAGGCGAAGGTGTCGTCGCCGGTGTCATCGATCCGGCACGACTGGCGGAAGTCCGCCAGAACCTGCCGGCATTGCGCCATCGCGTGCTGTAGGATTATCAGAAGTTCAGAAGCAACTAGAAAAGGACAACCATGAACGCCGGCGATCTCGGAATCCGCAACCTGGCCACCGCGCAGCAACTGCTGCTGGCGCCGTACGGCCTAGACGAGGCCAAGCTCCAGCGCGTGCTGGCCGATATCTTCACGCACAAGGTCGACTACGCCGATCTGTATTTCCAGTACACGCGTAACGAGGCGTGGAGCCTGGAGGAAGGCATCGTCAAGTCGGGCAGCTTCAGCATCGACCAGGGCGTGGGTGTCCGCGCCGTGTCCGGCGACAAGACGGCCTTTGCCTATTCGGACGACATCAGCCTGCCGGCGCTTTCCCAGGCAGCCGCGGCCACGCGCACGATCGGCAAGAGCGGCAACGGCCGCATCAAGGTGGCCAGCGCGTTGTCGTCGCAGACGGGCCGCAACCTGTACACGCCCAACGACCCGCTCGATTCGATGGGCGCGACGGAGAAGGTGGCGCTGCTGGAGCGCATCGAGAAAATGGCCCGCGCCAAGGACCCGCGCGTGGTGCAGGTGATGGCCGGCCTGGCCGGTGAATACGACGTGGTGCTGGTGGCGCGCAGCGACGGCGTGATCGCCGCCGACGTGCGCCCGCTGGTACGTGTGTCCGTCACGGTCATCGCCGAGCAGAACGGCCGGCGCGAGATCGGTTCCTCGGGCGGCGGCGGCCGCTACGCCTATGGCTACTTCACCGACGACCTGCTGCGCAAGTATGTGGACGAGGCCGTGTCGTCGGCGCTGGTCAACCTGGAAGCCCGCCCTGCCCCGGCTGGCGCGATGACCGTGGTGCTCGGCCCGGGCTGGCCCGGCGTGCTGCTGCACGAGGCGGTCGGCCATGGCCTGGAAGGCGACTTCAATCGCAAGGGATCGTCGGCATTTGCGGGCCGCATGGGCGAACGCGTGGCCGCCAAGGGCGTGACCGTGGTCGACGACGGCACGCTGGCCAATCGCCGCGGGTCGCTGAACCTCGACGACGAAGGCAATCCGACGCAGTGCACGACGCTGATCGAGGATGGCATCCTGCGCGGCTACATCCAGGACACGCTCAATGCTCGCCTGATGAAGATGCCCGTGACCGGCAATGCGCGCCGCGAAAGCTAC
The DNA here is from genome assembly GCF_056400065.1 of Cupriavidus sp. 01L415. NCBI lineage: Bacteria > Pseudomonadati > Pseudomonadota > Betaproteobacteria > Burkholderiales > Burkholderiaceae > Cupriavidus > Cupriavidus sp. 01L415. The sequence goes on from NZ_JBFTSP010000001.1 coordinate 947,765, forward strand.
GCCGCGCTGCCGATGCCGCGCATGACCAATACCTACATGCTCAATGGCGACCGCGACCCCGGGGAAATCATCTCCAGCGTAAAACGGGGCCTGTACGCCGTGAACTTCGGCGGCGGCCAGGTCGATATCACCAACGGCAAGTTCGTGTTTTCGGCCAGTGAGGCCTACATGATCGAAGACGGCAAGATCACGTACCCGGTCAAGGGCGCGACGCTGGTCGGCAACGGCCCGGAATCGCTGAAGGACGTGACGATGATCGGCAACGACATGCGCCTGGATTCCGGCGTGGGCGTCTGCGGCAAGGAAGGCCAGAGCGTGCCGGTGGGCGTGGGCCAGCCGACCCTGCGGATCGAGAACATGACCGTGGGCGGCACCGCCTGAACTGGCTGAGCCGCCAGAGCGCCGAGCGAACCTCGGCGCGAAAACGCCGCCACCGTGAACTGACCCCAAGAAGTTGGACACCAACTTTTGGGGTGTTTTTTTATGTTCGATCGGGGCTCGCGGTGCTTCTCTGTTTCTCTGTTTCCACGTTTCTCCGGCTTCGCGGTTGCCGCACCCGCTACGGGCGCACCTCGTAGACGAGGTTGAACGGCGTCTGCGCCGCCCGGCGGAAGCGGGTGAATCCGCCCTGCTCCGTCACGCCTCGCATGCGCGCTTCGCCGGCCTGCGCGCCCAGGCACATCGCGCCATCCTGCGACCTTGATCCGGGCGTGCAGATAAACGTCGAGGCCGAATAGAACACGCGTCCCACAGGATTGAGGTTGTCCTGCAGCCGGTCGTTCGCAAACGGCTCCACGATCATCCAGCATCCGTCGGGCTTCACGGACTCGCGAACATGCCGCGCCGCGCCCACGGGGTCGCCCATGTCATGCAGGCAATCGAACACGGCCACGAGGTCGTAGTCGTGCCCCGGAAAATCCTTGGCCGACGCCACCTCGAAGCTCACACGGCCACCCACTCCCGCCCGTCGCGCCGCCTCCCGCGCATAGCGGATCGAGGGCTCGTGATAGTCGAAACCCTGGAATACCGACGCCGGATACGCCTGCGCCATGATGATGGTGGACGCGCCGTGCCCGCATCCCACGTCGGCCACGGTGGCACCGGCCTTCAGTCGGGCCTCCATGCCATCCAGCGCGGGAATCCAGTCGTTGACCAGGTGGGCCGCGTAGCCGGGCCGGAAGAACCGCTCGGTGCCGTGGAACAGCGAGGGATCATGCTCGTGCCATGCCAGCCCGCGGCCGTTGCGGAAGATATCGGTCACCTTGGGAATCGCGCGGAACTGCGCCACCGCGATCTGGAACGCCCCCGGGATGAATGCCGGGCTCCCCTCCTGCGCCAGCGCAAAGGCCTGTTCCTCGGAGAGCGAGAACTTGTCGTCCGCCGGGTCGTACTCCACATAGCCGCTGGCGGCCTGGGCCGACAGCCATTCGCGCAGGTAGCGCGGATCGGTGCGGGTCTTCTCGGCCAGCATCTGCGCCGTCATCGGCTTTTCCGCCAGCGCCTTGTAGAGGCCAAGTTCGTCGCCCAGCACCACGGTCGCCGCGTGCATCACGGCGCCAATGTCATGGACGAACTTCTCCATGAACGCATTCAGCTTGGCTTCATCGACTGGCATGATCGCTCCCCACCGCAACACTGGCCACGACGCCCGGCTTAGCCCGCCGGGTCGCCCTGCAAATCCAATATAGGTGGCGTCCACGCACGGCGATTAACTAAATCTGTTGCGCTTGCCGCTTGCCACGGATCTTGAAAAGCGATATAAAGATGCTTCGTTGTCGTGCATGCGGCGATTGCACCCCGTGGTTTCGGCTACGTCGGCGCAATAAAATGCCTGACGCAATAAAATGCGTTTTCATCGCGCGCCGCAGCATAAATTCAACGCATTGCCGAAAATCCGACACAAGCTGACCCCGAAAGCTGAACCAGCCGACTCGATTACCGCCATGACCGCCAAGTTTTATTTTTACTTTTTTAGCGATCTCACACCGCTGGCGGATGGAGAGGGACAGCTGTAAGCAGCCCGAAATTCAAAAAAAGCCGCCAGCGAACCTGGCGGCTTTTTTTTCATTCCGCCTCGGCCGCGTCGCAACACTCAACCAGATCAACGACCTCACAAGACCCGGAGCCATCATGCTGAAGAACACCGACGACCTGCGTATTCGCGAACTCAAGGAACTGCTGCCGCCGGCGCACCTGATCCGCGAGTTCGCCTGCTCGGAGGCCGCGTCCGATGTGATCTACGGCGCCCGCCAGGCCATGCACCGCATCCTGCATGGCATGGATGACCGCCTGATCGTCATCATCGGACCCTGTTCGATCCACGACACCCGCGCGGCGCTGGAATACGCCAAGCTGCTCAAGGTCCAGCGCGACCGCTTCGCCGGCGAGCTGGAAGTCGTGATGCGGGTCTATTTCGAGAAGCCCCGCACCACCGTTGGCTGGAAGGGGCTGATCAACGATCCCCACATGGACGGCAGCTTCAAGATCAACGATGGCCTGCGCACTGCGCGCGAGCTGCTGCTGAATATCAGCGAGATGGGCGTGCCGACCGGCACCGAATACCTCGACATGATCAGCCCGCAATATATTGCCGACCTCGTCAGCTGGGGCGCCATCGGGGCACGTACCACGGAGTCGCAGGTGCACCGCGAGCTGGCCTCGGGACTGTCCTGCCCGGTCGGCTTCAAGAATGGCACCGACGGCAACGTCAAGATCGCCGTGGACGCCATCAAGGCCGCGTCGCAGCCGCACCATTTCCTGTCGGTGACCAAGGGCGGCCACTCGGCCATCGTGTCGACCTCCGGCAACGAGGACTGCCACATCATCCTGCGCGGCGGCAAGGCGCCGAACTACGACGCCGCGAGCGTGCAGGAAGCCTGCGACGCGATCTCCAAGGCCGGCCTCGCCGCGCGCCTGATGATCGATGCCTCGCATGCCAACAGCAGCAAGAAGCATGAGAACCAGATCCCGGTTTGCGCGGACATCGGCACGCAGATCGCCGGCGGCGACCAGCGCATCGTTGGCGTGATGGTGGAATCGCACCTGGTGGGCGGCCGCCAGGACCACGTGCAAGGCACACCGGTCGAGAACCTGACCTACGGCCAGTCCGTGACCGATGCCTGCATCGGCTGGGATGATTCGATCACCGTGCTGGAGACGCTGGCCAACGCCGTCAAACAGCGCCGCCTGGTCTCGGGCAGCGGCAACTGAGCCGGCCGCCGCGCCAGGGCACAAAAAAAGCCGCTCCCGTGAGGAGCGGCTTTTTTGCCTTGCAGACCCGGCGGGCGCGGCTTGCCGGGGTCTTGCCAGGGGCTTACTTCTTCAGTACCAGATCACCCGGCAGGGACTCGATGTAGGCGGCGATGTCCTGGAGTTCCTTGCGAGTGAACGGGCGCGGCTTGCCGTTCTTGTCGGTCACGGCCGGGTTGCTGTTCACCTGGCCGGCCATGATCGCATTGGTGCGCCCCACCAGCGGATTGCCGCTGACCTGGTACGACACCAGCGCATGGTAGAGATAGTCGGCATGCTGGCCAGCCAGCTTGGGATAGTCTGGCGTGATCGGGGCGTTCAGGCCCGCGCCGTGGCATGCCACGCAGGCACCCTTTTCCACCAGCGCCTTGCCGGCGGCGATATCCGCGGCCGAGGCGGGCATGGCGGCGGCACCCAGTACGAGTGCACCCACCGCGAACGAAAGCGTCTTCAGCGTCTTCATGGTCTGCGTCTCTTACTTCAGCGAATTGTTCTTGGAGTCGGGCTTCTGCTGCGAGTAGTACGCAGCCACGTCGGCGATGTCCTTGTCGGACAGGCTGGCGGCGATCCCGCGCATCGTCGGATGCTTGCGATCGCCCTTCTGATAGCCCTTGAGCGCGTTTTCGATGTACTTGGCGCTCTGGCCGCCGAGCATGGGAACTTCGTATGTCTCCGGGAATGATGCACGGTAGCCGGGAATGCCGTGGCAGCCGATGCACATTGCAACCTTGTCCCTGGCGGTATCCACGTTGCCCTTTGCGTCCTGGGCCTGCGCTGCCGTTGCGGCCGCGCCCAACACCACCATCGTGAGGAGCTTTTTCATTGTCGTAGCTGATTGGGAAGTGTTAAACCGTGCGTGACCTGCCCTGTTGGCCGGAGACGGTCTTGGGAACGGGGATTGAACTGAAATCGCGGACGCCGCGGCGGGTCCCGGGCTTCGCCGGGAATCTGCCGAGGCGAAGCCGGTCAGACAAGGCGCAACCGGGCGTCATTGATGTGCCGCGGGTGCTCAAACACCATTCTGCAACCATCTCGCGCGATCGCCGCCTCCCGGGTGGATCTGCCATGACAACTGGCGGACGGCCGGGCATGTGGGGAACTTGACTTGGGGGGCGCGTCAAACCGGCGCATTGTACCGCAGCCGGCACGCGGCAGTCCAGACAGCGGCCCCCGGGTGTCCCCGGGTGAACGCGAACCGCAAAGTCCTCTTATACTGGCCCATTCCGACCCCGTTTCCGACCCCTTTTCGATCCGGTATCCGATCCGGTATTCGGCCACGTCTCCAGCCAGTCCGGCCGCGCGGCCGCAGGCCGGCCGACATCGCCATCTCAGGTTGCCTCATGTCCACCACCGCCAACGCCAATCCGTCCCAGCAGGCCAAATTCGAGGGCAGCGCCCAGTATGTTGCCACCGACGATCTCAAGCTGGCCGTCAATGCCGCCCGCACGCTGCAGCGCCCGCTGCTGATCAAGGGCGAACCCGGCACCGGCAAGACCATGCTGGCCGAGGAAGTGGCCGCCGCGCTGGGCATGCCGTTGTTGCAATGGCACATCAAGTCGACCACCAAGGCCCAGCAGGGCCTGTACGAATACGACGCGGTGTCGCGCCTGCGCGACTCCCAGCTCGGCGACGACAAGGTCCACGACATTCGCAACTACATCGTCAAGGGCGTGCTCTGGCAGGCTTTCGAGGCTGACGAGCCCGTGGTACTGCTGATCGACGAGATCGACAAGGCCGACATCGAATTCCCGAACGACCTGCTGCGCGAACTGGACCGGATGGAGTTCTACGTCTACGAGACGCGCGAACTGATCAAGGCGAAGCACCGTCCGCTGGTGATCATCACGTCGAACAACGAGAAGGAACTGCCGGATGCCTTCTTGCGCCGCTGCTTCTTTCACTACATCAAGTTCCCCGACGCCGACACCATGCAGCAGATCGTCGACGTCCACTATCCCGGCATCAAGCGCGAACTCGTCGCCGCCGCGCTGGACGCGTTCTATGAGATGCGCAACCTGCCGGGCCTGAAGAAGAAGCCGAGCACGTCGGAGCTGATCGACTGGCTCAAGCTGCTGATGGCCGAGGACATTCCCGCGGAAACACTGCGCAGCCCGGACCGCAAGGCCGCCATTCCGCCGCTGCACGGCGCGCTGCTGAAGAACGAGCAGGACGTGCACCTGTTCGAGCGCCTGGTGTTCATGAACCGCGCCAACCGCTGAGCCACACGCCGTCCGTACGCGCCACGCCATGCCCAACTTCGTCAAGCCCGTCACGCTCGCCGGCCGCTTCGCCACACTGGAGCCGCTGTCGCACGATCATGCCGCCGGTCTGCGCGACGCCGCCGCCGACGGCGACCTCCACACGCTCTGGTACACCAGCGTGCCGTCGCCCGACCGCATGGAAGCCGAGATCGCGCGTCGCCTTGACCTGCAGGCAAAGGACTCGATGCAGCCCTTCGCCGTGCGTGACGCCGACGGCCGGCTGGCCGGCATGACCACGTACATGAACATCGACGGCGCCAATCGCCGCGTGGAAATCGGCTCGACGTGGTACGCACGCAGCGTGCAGCGCTCGGGGCTCAACACCGAATGCAAGCTGATGCTGCTGCGCCACGCGTTCGAGACGCTCGACTGCATCGCCGTGGAATTCCGCACGCACTGGATGAACCACCAGAGCCGCGCGGCCATTGCGCGCCTGGGCGCCAAGCAGGATGGCGTGCTGCGCAACCATCAGCGCATGCCGGACGGGTCGTTCCGCGACACGGTGGTGTTTTCCATCATCGCCAGCGAATGGCCGACCGTGCGCGCGCATCTGCAATTCCAGCTCGATCGTCCGCGCTGATCCTGCCCCAACGATTCCGAGGGGACCTCCCATGCTGATCGATTTCTTCTTCTCGCTGCGCCACGCCAAGCTGCCCGTCTCCGTCAAGGAATACCTGACGATGCTGGAAGCGCTGCGCGCACAGGTCATCAGGCCATCCATCGACGAGTTCTACTACTTGTCACGCATGACGCTCGTCAAGGACGAGAAGCACTTCGACAAGTTCGACCAGACCTTCGCCGCCTACTTCAAGGGCGTGGAAAGCCTGATCGACTGGAAGAGCGACATCCCGCTGGAATGGCTGCAAAAGACGCTGGAGCGCGAGCTGTCCGCCGAGGAAAAAGCCAAGATCGAGGCCATGGGCGGGCTGGACAAGCTCATGGAGCGCCTGAAGCAATTGCTGGAAGAGCAGAAAGAAAAGCACGAGGGCGGCAACAAGTGGATCGGCACGGGCGGCACGTCGCCGTTTGGCCACGGTGGCTACAACCCCGAGGGCATCCGCATCGGCGGCCCCTCCAAGGGCAACCGCACCGCCATCAAGGTGTGGGAGGCCCGCGCCTACAAGGACTACGACGACCAGGTCGAACTGGGCACGCGCAACATCAAGGTGGCGCTGCGCCGGCTGCGCCGCTTCGCGCGTGAAGGCGCGGACACCGAACTGGACCTGGACGATACGATCCATTCCACCGCGGCCAACGCGGGCATGCTCGACATCAAGCTGCGACCGGAGCGGCACAACAAGGTCAAGGTGCTGATGCTGATGGATGTGGGCGGATCGATGGACGACCACATCAAGCGTGTGGAGGAGCTGTTCTCCGCCACCAAGACCGAGTTCAAGCACCTCGAGTACTACTACTTCCACAACTGCCTGTACGACTACGTGTGGAAGAACAACCGCCGCCGCCACGCGGAGAAGATCGCCACGTGGGACCTGATGCACAAGTACACGCCGGACTACAAGGTGATCTTCGTCGGCGACGCGACGATGAGCCCGTATGAAATCCTGCAGCCGGGCGGATCGGTCGAATACAACAACCCGGAAGCCGGCGCGGTCTGGCTGAACCGCATGATCGAGCAGTTCCCGCGCTTCGTCTGGCTCAACCCGGAGCCGGAAGGCCTGTGGCAGTACCGGCAGTCGATCACGGTGATCAACCAGATCATGAAGAACCGGATGTACCCGGTTACCCTCGCGGGCCTGGAACAGGCGATGAAGGTCCTGTCAAAGTAAGACGCGCCCGGAGACCGGGGCTGCGCCCAGCCGGGCGAGAATGCGCGCGTAATCCTCGGGCGTATCCATATCGATCGTAAAGCGATCGTGCGCGGCCTGGTGAACAAACACGTCTTCGGGATGCTCGGCGATCAGCTTGCGGCAGCCCGGGTTCACGCGGCCGCCGATGACCTCCGGCGCATGGCTCGCACGGAAAACCACCGGATTGCCGCGCTGCCCGTCGAATACCGGCACCAGGATCGAGCCGTACGGCATCGCGGCGAAAGCGGCGACCAGTTCGCGGTAGTCCGCCGCATCGAGCAACACCTGGTCCGCGAGACACACCATCACCACACTGCACGGCGCGCGTAACGCAGCCACCCCGGCTGCCACCGACGTCGCCTGCCCTTCCTCATGGCGCGGATTGCTCCGGAACGTGACCGGCAAGCCGTCGAGAGCCTCCATGACGGCGCGCCCCCTGTAGCCGGTCACCACCACGATCTCCTCCGGCTCCGCCTGCACGATGGCACTGACAGTACGCCTGACCGCCGGCTGCCCGTCGATCGGCAGCAGCAGCTTGTGCTGGCCCTGCATCCGCGATGAAAGACCAGCGGCCAGCACCACCGCCGAGAATGTCAGACTCGGACGAGGCCCAAGCGCATTCCCAGTGTCATGCATTTACGTCTTCTCCCCGTGCGTCGCTCCCTGTGCGATCGCCAGGTATTTGCCCGGATCGCGCTCGAACTCGATCTTGCAGCTGTCACAGCAGAAATAGAAGCGCTGTCCGCCATAGTTGAGCACGTGCTTCGCCGCGGCGATGTCGATCGCCATGCCGCACACCGGATTCACATAGCGGGCGCCCGGCGCTTCGACCGATGCCATCGATTCGCAGGGCGCCAACGCCGGCACGGCCTCGCTGCCGGCGAGAGGCGGCACGCCGGCATCGGCCACCGACTGCTCCAGTTCGTGGCGCAATGCAACCAGCCCCGCCACCGCACCCAGCGCAATCTCCTGCGGCTTGTGCGCGTGGATTGGTGGGCCGGCGGGCGCGTGCAGCGCCGCGAGCCGCTGCGCTGCAATGCCGCGCAAACGCATCGCATCGCGCAATCTGTCCGCCTTGCGCTCGCTCGCGACCAGCAATACGGCCGCAGCCTCGCTGCGCAATGCGGCTTCCAGCGCTTCTTCGTCGCTCTCGCCCTGGGTCACTACGAGAATCAGTTGCGGACCAGCGAGGTTGAACGCATCGACGTCGAAGCCCTGAATCACCCGCTGCAGCCCGAGCGAAGCAAACGGCGCGGTCGCGCCAGCAGCGGCGCACACGCGGAATCCCACCCACTTCGCCAGCACGCAGGCTTCGAGCGCAGTGGGCGTCGCGCCCAGCACCAGCACCACGGGCGCGGGCAGCGACGGCTGAATGAAGAGCTCCAGCGCCCCATTGCTTGCACACGGCATCGTGTGGGCTTCGACATCCGCATCCGGCGCCACGGGCTCATTGCTGATACGCACGCGCTTGGGCTGCCCGGAGCGGATCGCCTGCAGCGCAGCCTCGATGACGATGGCGCGCGAGCAACCGCCGCCAATCCAGCCGTGCAGCGTCCCGTCGGGCTCGACTAGCGCCTGCGCGCCGACCCAGGCGGACGTGGGCGGCGCCGCGCGAATCACGGTGACCACGGCGAACGGCTGCGCCTGTTCGATCAGCCGTTGCTCGCGTTGCAGAAGGGAATCGGGGCTATCGGTGTTCATTGCAGGACGGACAACACTTGGGGAAAGATCCGCTCGAGGCTCGCCAGATCGCGCGCCCCCGCCAGCAGATCGACATACGGCATCGCCGCCTGCATGCCGATGCTCGACGGCGTGAAACCAGCACGGCTTGCCAGCGGGTTGAGCCAGACCAGACATCGGCAGCGGCGCCGGATCGCCGCAAGCGCCTGTTGCAAGCACTCGGGTTCACCCGCGTCGTAGCCGTCGCTGACGACGATGACTGCCGTGCGCGCGTGCAGCAGCTTCGCCGCGTGACGCTGGTTGAATTCGCCGAGACTGTCGCCGATGCGTGTGCCGCCCGCCCAGCCCGCCGACAGCAATTGCAACCGCTCCTGCGAGCGCCACGGGTCCGGGTCGCGCAATGCCTGCCCGACACCCACGAGGTGCGTATGGAAGATGAACGCGTGCACGTCAGACACCCGGCTGCTCAACACACGCGCCAGCCGCAAATAGAAGAAGCTGTAGAGGCTCATCGAGCGACTGACGTCCAGCAGCAGGACGATGCGCGGACGCAGCCGGCGCTTGCGTCGCCACAGAAGGTCGAGCGGCAAGCCGCCGCGCGAGACGCTGTGGCGGATCGTCGATGCCATGTCGATCACACACCCGGTGCTCGCGCGCCGCTCGCGGCGCACCTGGATACCGCGCAGGCGCTGCGCGAAGCGGCGGATCGCGGTGTCGATCGCAAACAGTTCGTCGGGCTGGTTCAGATGCCGGAAATCCGCGTGCTCCAGCGATGCCTCAAGGGAGGCGCCCTGCTCGGCCGCAGCGCCATGGGTGCCGGCAGGATCGACCTCGCGCCCGGCTAGTGCGAGCGGCGTGCCGGCGCTGGCGTCACGCTGGCCGGCGGCACGATCGCGTTCGATGCGGCCCGCGCCGCCGGCACGCACCTCAACCAGCTTGCGGCGATTCGGCGCCAGAAACCAGGCGTCGAACAGGTCGTCGAAGCGCCGCCACTCTTCCGCGCGCGAACACAACACCGCGCGCAGGCTCCAGCGCAACAGCTGCCGGTCCAGTTGCCCCACCCGCTGCGCGACCTCCAGCGAGGCCGCCACATCGCTGCTCGTCACGCGAAAATCGTTCGCGCGCAGCCATCCCGCAAACCCGGCATAGCGGGCGACCAGCGCCTCTTCGAGGCTCGACGGCGGCGCCCGACGCCCGGCGCAATCGATTCCGGTCAACATGCGGCCACCAGTTTTTCGACGACCGGGCGCGTCAGCCCGGCCTGGTCCTCGCGCGTCTTCACAAGGGCGGCGAGCGAATCCATGATCTGCTCGACGGCACCCTCGTCGATCGCGGTCACGCCCAGGCGCAGCAACGCGGCCACCCAGTCGAGGGCTTCGGCAAGCCCGGGCTTCTTCTGCAAATCCATCTGCCTGACCGACTGGACGAACTCGACGATCTGCCGCGCCAACTTTTCCGGCACCGCGGGCACCTGCGCGCGCACGATCAACAGCTCCTTCTCGAAACCCGGGTAGTCGACGTACTGATACAGGCATCGGCGGCGCAGCGCGTCGGAGATCTCGCGCGTGCCATTCGACGTCAGGATCACGAAGGGCCGCTCGGTCGCCCGGATCACGCCCAGCTCCGGAATCGACATCTGGAAATCGGACAACAGTTCCAGCAGGTACGCCTCGAACGCTTCGTCGGTCCGGTCAATTTCGTCGATCAGGAGAACGGGCGCCGGCGTCGTCGTGATCGCTTCGAGCAGCGGCCGCTTGAGCAGATAGCGCTCGGAGAAGATGTCCTGCTCCTTGTCGGTAACCGAACGCTCATCGTTCTCCAGCAACTTGATCGCGAGCAGCTGGTGCTGGTAATTCCAGTCGTAGAGCGCCGCGTGCGCGTCGAGGCCTTCGTAGCATTGCAGCCGGATCAGCCGCGTATCCAGCAGCCTCGCCAGCGCCTTGGCGACCTCGGTCTTGCCGACGCCAGCCTCGCCTTCGAGCAACAGCGGCCTGCGCATTTCCATCGTCAGCAGCAACGTGGCAGCGAAGCTGCGCTCGGCGATAAAGCCGTGGCGCGCCAACTGCGCCTGGAGGCTGACGACCTCGTGCATGCGGTCGGTTGCCATGGCTGCGCCCTCTCAGGTCGCCTTGCGGGAAAAGAGCCCGCGCAGCCAGTCACGCAGCACGGCCCACGCCAACGCCAGGCCGTCCAGCTCGGGACGGGGCGCCTCCGCCGGCGGCTCGACAGAAGCCGGCCCTGTTGCATCGACGGCTGGCTCCGCTGTCTGCGGCACGGGCTCGCTCTGCAGACGTGCCGTGTAATTGGCGACGAACTGCTTCAGCATCTGGTCCGTCACCGGTCCCATCAGGCGCCCGCCCAGCGCGGCCGCCTTGCCGCTCATCGTCACTTCGCTGCGGCCGGTCAGCTCGCACGCGTCGCCAGCCGGCCGCACGGAGGCGACCAGATCCATCGACGCCGCCGAGGTGCCCGTCGTGTCGGCGCCCTTGCCGCTCAGATGCAGGCTTCGCGCCGCGCTGTCGAGATCCAGCACCTCGATATCGCCCTTGAACGACATCGTGGCCGGGCCGAGCCGCACCGTGATCGTCCCCTTGTAATGCCGGTCGTCGACGCGTTCGACGATCTTCGCGCCCGGCATGCAGCCCGCCACGGCCTCGATGTCCTGCATCAGCTGCCACGCCTGATCCGCCGTCGCCGGCACCGGAAATACCTTCTCGAGCACGATTCGCATCGAACCACCCCTGCGTTCGCAGCCTTCCCGGCGCGCGCTTGCGCCGTTCGACGCGCGCCGCCGTTACTGCCGCGCCAGCCCAAGCGCGCGGCATTGCTGCCACACGCGATACGCGCTGTGCGGCATATCCATGTGAGTGACGCCCAGATGGGCAAACGCATCCACCATCGCGGCGGTGAAGCACGGAATCGATCCGACGTGCGGCGATTCGGCCACGCCCTTTGCGCCGATCGGGTGATGCGGCGACGGTGTCACGGTGAAATCGGTCTCCCAGTGCGGCGTTTCGACCGCGGTCGGCAGGAAATAGTCGAGCAGCGTGGCACCCAGCAGATTCCCGGCTTCGTCATAGGGCATCTGCTGCCCCATCGCGACCGCGAATCCTTCCGTCAGGCCGCCGTGAATCTGGCCTTCGATGATCATCGGATTGATCCGCGTACCGCAGTCGTCCAGCGCGTAGAAGCGGCGCACCTGCGTCTCGCCGGTGTAGCGGTTCACGTCGAGCACGCAAACGTAGGCGCCGAATGGGAACGTGAAATTGGGCGGATCGTAGTAGTCGACGGCTTCCAGCCCCATCTCCATGCCTTCCGGGACGTTGTTGTACGCAGCCCAGGCCACCTCCTTGACCGTCTTGAACTGCTCGGGCGAGCCCTTGAGCACGAACCGGTCGAGATCGAACTCGACATCGTTCGGGCTCGCTTCCAGCAGATGCGCGGCGATCTGCCGGGCCTTCTCGCGGATCTTGCGCGATGCGCGGGCAATCGCGGCGCCCGCCACCGGCGTGGACCGCGAGCCATAGGTGCCCAGTCCGTATGGCGCCGTGGACGTATCGCCTTCCTCGACCGTAATCACCGACGCCGGAATGCCCGCTTCGGAGGCGATGATCTGCGCATACGTGGTCTCGTGCGCCTGACCCTGTGACTTCGTGCCCATGCGCGCGATGGCCGAGCCGTCCGGATGCACGCGTATTTCACACGAATCGAACATGCCGACGCCGAGGATGTCGCACGCCTTCGAAGGCCCCGCGCCGACGACCTCGGTGAAGTTCACCACCCCGACGCCCATCAGCCACTCGGCGTCCGGATCGGCGCGACGCCTGGCCTGTTCGGCGCGCAGCGCGGGATAGTCGACCGCAGCGAGGACTTTCCTGAGCGCCGGCTCGTAGTCGCCCGAATCGTATTCGAGCCCGAGCGGCGTCGAATAGGGAAACTGCTCCTTCCGGATGAAATTACGCAGACGGATTTCCGCCTTGTCGATGCCAAGCTTCTGCGCCAGCACGTCGACCATCCGCTCGATCAGGTAGACCGCCTCCGTCACCCTGAACGAACAACGGTAGGCGACGCCGCCGGGAAACTTGTTCGTGTAGACGCCGTCGACCGATACGAACGCGTTCGGTATCGCATACGAGCCCGTGCAGACGTGGAACATGCCGGCAGGCCATTTGGTCGGGTCGGCGCACGCATCGAACGCGCCGTGATCCGCCGTGACGTGGACGCGCAGCGCCTTGATGCGGCCGTCGCGGTCCGCCGCCAGTTCACCCGTCATGTGATAGTCGCGAGCGAACGCCGTGCTGCTCAGGTTTTCCGTGCGCGACTCGATCCACTTGACGGGCCGCCCCAGCACGATCGACGCGACGATCGCCGTCACGTAGCCCGGATAGACGCCAACCTTGTTGCCGAAGCCACCGCCAATGTCGGGAGACACCACGCGGATTTTCGATTCGGGGATCGCCGACAGCAGGCCGACGACCGTCCGCACGACATGCGGCGCCTGGGACGTGAGGTAGACCGTCAGATCGCCGCGCACCTTGTCGAACGACGCCACGCAGCCGCACGTTTCCAGCGGGCACGGATGCACACGCGGATACCACATGTGCTGCGCCACGGTGACGTCCGCGCTATCGAACACGCGATCGGTCTTGTCCTTGTCGCCCACGTTCCACGTAAAGATGTGGTTCGGGTGATGGCGCGCACCATGCGCGCCCGTCTGCTTGTCGCGAATGTCCTCGCGGATCACGGGAGCGTCGGGCGCCAGTGCCGCAAGCGCGTCGACCACCACCGGCAATTCCTCATACTCGACTTCCACGAGTTCCGCGGCATCCGCGGCCACGTAGCGGTCGTCGGCCACCACGAACGCGACCTCCTGATTCTGGAAGCAGACCTTTTCATCGGCCAGCACGGCCTGCACGTCGCCAGCGAGCGTCGGCATCCAGTGCAGCTTGAGCGGCTTGAGATCGTCTGCCGTCAGCACCGCGTGCACGCCCGGGTGCGCCAGCGCGCGGGACTTATCGATTGCCTTCACGCGCGCATGCGCGTACGGGCTGCGCACCATCACGCCGAACAGCATGCCCGGCATCTTGATGTCGTCGATATAGGTGCCTTTTCCCTGGATAAAACGCGGATCCTCGCGGCGCTTGCGTGCGCAACCCATGCCTTCCAGCGCGGCGAGGCGATCGAGGCTGGCGTCATCCTTTTCCATGACGGTTCTCCCCGCGTCAGTGCGTATCCGCCATCAGCGGATGCGAGGTTTCAACGGCTTCGCCACGCAGCTTGCGCGCCGCGTACTGCACCGCCTTCACGATGTTCTGATATCCCGTGCAGCGGCACAGGTTGCCCGCCATCCAGTAGCGGATCTCCTCTTCACTCGGGTCGGGATTTTCCTGCAGCAGGCGATAGGCACGCATCAGCATGCCGGGCGTGCAGAAGCCGCACTGCAGACCGTGCTCCTGCATGAAGGCCTCCTGCAGCGCGTGCAGATCGCCGCCTCCACCAAGGCCCGCGAGGCCCTCGACGGTGAGCACCTCCGCGCCTTCGGCCTGGACCGTGAGCATCGTGCAGGACTTCACCGACATGCCGTCGAAGTCGACCGTGCACGCGCCGCAATGCGAGGTCTCGCAGCCGATATGCGGCCCGGTGTGCAGGCATTTCTCGCGCAGCGTATGAATCAGCAGTTCGCGCGATTCGACCACCACATCCGTTTCCTTGCCGTTCAGCTTGAACGACACCATGATTTTCTGGCTCATGCCTCGTTCTCCCGGATTCCGCTTTCAGGCGGTTGCCCGCGAATACGCAACGGTCAGCGCCCGCCGCACCATTTCGCCCGCCATCGCCGTCCTGTACTCGACATCGCCGCGCAGATCCTCGACCGGATCGCACACGGCCATCGCAAGACGCGCCGCCTCGGCGACGACCGACTCGTCGAAGGGCTTGCCGCGAAGCGCCTGTTCGGCGTCGGTGGCGCGGATGGCGGTCGGCGCCACGTTCGTCAGCGCAATGCGGACGTCGTCGACGGTATCGCCCGCTCTGCGCAGCGTCACCGCCGCCGCAGCCGTCGCGAAGTCACCGGTCTTGCGCTTCAGTTTCGCGTAGCAATAGCCGGTGCCGGACGGCGGCATCGGAATGCGAATCTCGGTCAGGATCTCGCCCGGTTCGAGCTGCGTCATGTAGGTGCCCAGGAAGAAGCCGTCGGCCGGCACCACGCGCTCGCCCTGCTCGCTCAGCAGCACGAAGGACGCATCCAGGGCGATCATCAACGCGGGGTGATCGTTGCCCGGATCGCCATGCGCGATGTCGCCGCCCAGCGTGCCGCGATAGCGCACCTGCGGATCGGAAATCTGGCGAGCGCCTTCAACGATCAACGGGCAGCGCGACTGCAGCAATTCAGACCAGATCAGCGCGTTCTCGGTCGTCATCGCACCGATGCCGATTTCGTTGCCGACTTCGCGGATGCCCTGCAGGTCCGGGAGCTTGCCGAGGTCGATCAGATGGCCGGGCTCGGCAAAGCGCAGCTTCATCATCGGTAGCAGGCTGTGGCCGCCGGCGAGCAGCTTGGCGGTATCGCCGTGCGCGTTGAGCAGCGCGATGGCCTCCGACAGGGTGCGCGGAGCGTGATATTCGAATGGACGAGGGATCACACGAGCCTCCAAGGTGGCTAGCGTCTACTAAGCGTGGAGCGTCTTCGGCCTGCGTCGTCGGCCCAAGAAATCAATCTCGATCAGCCTCGATCGCGGAATTCAGGATGCAACGCAGCAATTCGATGCGATGTCCCGAATGGATGGTCTGCGCGCCCAGAACACCTGCAGGCAGGCGCGAAACACAGCCGGCGTTACGGACGGGCGCACCCGCTCCGCAACGCGGCAGCAACGCTTCAAGCTAACTATAGACACTTGAATCCGCACCGACTGATTCATCGATAGGTCACGGATAGTGTGCGGATGACCGAGTCGGGGTCGACGGGCGGCCCCGGTTCTTCTGCGGATCGGCGACGAACTTTTCTTGCTCCACAGGCCAGGAAGCCCGGAGGGAGCCATGGAGCCCCGCTACCCTGCCAGCGGCTGGTTGCCGTCTCACACCACGACGTCCACGCCCGCCATCACCCATTCCCGGAAAGTCTGCAACGCCGGCAGGTGGGCCTTCTGCTCCGGATAGCACAGGTAGTAACCCTTGCGGGCCAGCACCCGCGCCGGATGTGCCACCACCAGCGCGCCGGTGGCGAGTTCTTCCTCGATCAGGCAACGCGGGATCAGCGCGATGCCCAGCCCGGAGACCGCCGCCTGCGTCAGCAATGAGAACTGGTCGAAGCGCGCGCCGCTCCATGTCTTGCGCGTGGAGACGCCCAGCTCGGACAACCAGTCCGGCCACGCTTCCGGCACCGTGGTGTGGTGGAGCAATGGATAGCGCAACAAGGCCGCCGGGGACCTGGCCACGCCGTCGGGCTCATGGGCCAGCAGGCCCGGCCGGCAGACCGGCAGGACCTCGCGGCCGGTCATGTAGTCGGCCAGGCTGCCCGGCCAGACCCCGTCGCCGAAGCGGATCGCCGCGTCGAGATCGGGCTGGGAAAAATCGTAGCCTTGTGCGTGCGGCACGAATTCCAGCGTGACCTCCGGATGTTTCGCGAAGAACTGTGGCAGCCGCGGAATCAGCCATTTGGCGCCCAGCGTCGGCATGCTCGCGATATGGAGGATGCCGCCGCGCCCCTGCCGGGCGATCAGTTCCACGCTGGCGGCCTCGATCTCGTTCAGGCTCGGCCGAATACGCTCCAGGTAGCGCTCGCCCGCGTCGGTCAGCATCAGCCGCTGGCGAACCCGCTCGAACAACTCCACCCCCAGGAATGCCTCCAGGCTACGCACCTGCTTGCTGACCGCTCCCTGCGTCACATGGAGTTCCCGCGCGGCCACCGTAAAGCTGTTGTGCCGCGCAGCAGCCTCGAATGCCTGCAGTTCCGTCATCGACGGACATAAGCGCCGCATGATTCACCTCGCACTTCAATACCAATTGGAATGACCTAGGGATTTTATTTCGTTTGCAAGCATCTTGCACGGGCGCGCAGAATCGGAAAAACCGCTTTATTCCGAATCGTCCCCTTATCTCCTACCGGAACTCCCCCCGATGCAACGCCGTCCCCTGCTTCACGTTCTTGCTGCCGCCACCGCGATCGTGGCCACCGGCCTGACCCTGCCCGCCTTTGCCCAGGGCACCTACCCGACCAAGCCGATCACGCTCGTCGTGCCGTTCCCGGCCGGCGGCACGACCGACATCGTGGCGCGCATCGTCGCCGACAAGCTCGGCCAGCAACTGGGCCAGGCCGTGGTGGTGGATAACCGCGGCGGCGCCGGCGGCAGCATCGGCACCGGCTTCCTGGCCAAGGCCGCGCCGGACGGCTACACGCTGGGCATCGCCACCGCTTCCACGCACGGCATCAACCCGGCCGTGTATCCGCGCCTGCAATACGACGCGACCAAGGATTTCACGACGATCACGAACCTGGCCTCGGTGCCCAACGTGATGAGCATCCACCCGGGCGTGAAGGCCACCGACATGAAGTCGTTCATCGCGCTGGCCAAGTCGGAGCCGAACAAGCTGGCCTACGGCTCGGCCGGCAATGGCAGCGTGTCCCACATGATGGGCGAGCTGTTCAAGATGAGCAGCCACACCGAACTGCTGCACGTGCCGTACAAGGGCGTGGGCCCGGCGCTGAACGATGCGCTGGCCGGCCAGGTGCAGGTGCTGTTCGACAACCTGCCCTCGTCGCTGCCGTTCATCGATGGCGGCAAGCTGCGCGCACTGGCCGTGGCATCGCCCAAGCGCGTCGCGGCCCTGCCGAACGTGCCGACGTTTGCCGAACTGGGCCTGCCCGAGGTCAACGACGCCGCCTGGTTTGGCCTGATCGGCCCGGCCAAGCTGCCCGCCGACATCCAGGCCAGGCTGAACGCGGCCGCCATCAAGGTGCTGGCCCTGCCCGAAGTCAAGGCCAAGCTGGAAAAGCTCGGCGCCACCCCGGTGGGCGACACGCCGGCCCACTTTGCCCAGCAGATCAGCAGCGAAGTGGCCAAGAACAAGCGCGTGGCCGCGGCCGCCAAGATCTCCCTGGATTAACAACCGGCAACAGAGCATGACCGAAGCAGACCGAAAGACCGCGGAAAGCCCGTACTTCCTGCACATGCCGGAAGGCGAGAGCGGCCCGCTCTTTCTCGATTCCCCCCATAGCTGCACCACGTATCCGGCGGACTTCCGCTTCGCCGGCAACCTGCCCCTGCCGCTGCTGCGCCAGGCGGAAGACACTTTCGTCGACGAGTTGTACGCTGACGCGCCCTCGCGCGGCATCCCCCTGCTGTGCGCCGGTTTTCCGCGCAGCTACCTGGATGCCAACCGCGGCCTGGAAGAAATCGACGAGGTTCTGCTGGACGCGCCGTGGCCCGGCGCCAAACAGGAAACCTCGAAGACGCGGCTCGGCAAGGGGCTGGTCTGGCGCGTGCTGGATACCGGCGAGCCCATCTACGACCGCAAGCTCGCCGTGGCCGAACTGCAGGCCCGCATCGACCGCTACTACGTGCCCTACTACGCCCAGTTGCAACGGCTGGCGGACCAGGCCATCGCGCGGCACGGCAAGGTGTGGCACATCAACTGCCACTCGATGCCGAGCCAGGCGGCGCAGTACGCCACCGAGCATCCCGGCCTGCAGCATCCGGACTTCGTCGTGGGTGACCGCGACGGCAGCACCTGCGACACCCGGTTCACGGACCGCGTGGAAGGCGTGCTGAAGGAGATGGGCTACGACGTCTGGCGCAACCACCCGTACAAGGGCGTGGAGATCGTGCGCGTGGTGGGCCAGCCGCAGGCCAACCGTCACAGTCTGCAACTCGAAGTCAACCGCAAGCTGTATATGGACGAAGTGGGCCTGACCCACAGCGCCGGATTCGACAAGCTCAAGCGCGACCTCAACGCGCTGATGGACGAGCTGCTGCGCTTCACGCGCACGGCATAAGCCGATGCAAGACGGGCGCCGCAATGGCGCCCTGCCCCGGACGTCCACCGTGCCGGGGGACACTTTCCGTGCGTGATCTCCCTGAATGACCGCGAGGCATGGCCACAGTGCCATCGCCATTCATCGCCATCATTGGCTCGGGGTTCGCCGCAGTTGCGCGGCCGCCGGCTTTTCTGATATTGGAGCGCGTGAGAACGCGGCACGATCGCGTCGGTTGTAAGCAATTAGAACGAAGGGTAACAACATTTAGGAACTTGCTCCGGGGGCTTTCCTCTATCATGGCAATCCTTCGCCAACCCTCCTTGCTTCAACAAGCAAAGACGATCCCGTGATCCGACGAATTTCCGAACTGTTTGGCAGCCAGCTGCGGATGCTGACTGCTGCAGTGGCAGGCGCGATCGCCCTCGCCGGTTGCGCCACCGCGCCGACCGATGAGGCCGCCGCCACCACGACTGGCGGCACCGCTGCCGCCAGCGCCACGCCGTCCAATGGACGCGCCGGCCAGGCCTCCGGGCCGGGCGCCAAACCAGCACCCATCGTTTCCAGCACAGCGCCCACCAAGACGGTCACCCTGCCCGACAAGGGTCGCGTGAGCCTGGCGGAGTATCGCACTCAGATGCGCGAGCAATTGATGAAGTCGGAGAATGCATCGTCGAACGTGGCGGACTGCGCCGCGCATGCCAGCTGGGTGGTGCCGCGCTCGGCATCGTATGACGCCCTGAAGATCCCCACCGGCGCGCTCTCCAGCGAGCAGGCCACCGTCGAACCGTGGAATGGCCGCTTCTCGGCCGGCAAGCAGGCGGTGCCGGTCACGTCGGTCGTCACGTTCTCGGCGACGGCCCACAAGCGCCGTGGCGAAGCCCAGTGGCAACCGGTCAAGGTCCGTTGCGGCTATGACGACAGCATGATGCTCGCGTACGAACTGCTCGACAGCAACGGCGACACGATCAGCGAAGCCGCCGCCGCGCCAGCCGTGGCCACGCCGACGCCCTCGCACAGCAGCAGCGCCAAGGGCAAGGGAAAGAGCAAGGGCAAGAGCAGCGCCAAGTCAACGTCGTCCAAATCGACGTCGTCCGCGAAGAGCACGTCCTCTTCCTCGTCCTCCTCATCCAAATCGAAGAAGAAGCAATAAGAAGACCCGGCGGCAAACCACTGCCGCCAGTCATCGATACCAAAACCGCAGGCAGGCGGTCAGCCCAGATACTCCAGCACCGCCTGCAGCATCGCCGTGCCCAGCAACGCGCTTCTGGCACCGTTCCAGCCAACCGCCGGATCTGGCAGGTCGGCGTTGTCCTTGAACGGCATCTCCAGCGTCAGCGCCAGGCAGCCAAAGGTATGGCCGATGTACTTCGAGGCCAGCTTGAGCGCGTCGGCGTTGTACTTGCTGGCTGCGTAGCCGTGCACATCCTGGAAATCCGGCGTGGCACGCTTGAAGGCATCGATGAAGCGTGATTGCTGCGCGCGCTGCACCTCGGTGAAGCCGGGCAGCATCTCGCTGCCAGCCACGAAGTTGTAGGGCAGCCCTTCGTCGCCGTGGATATCGAAGAACAGATCCACACCGGTGGCCTCGATCGCGCGGCGCACATGCCAGACCTCGGGGCTCGTCTCCAGGCTTGGCTGCATCCATTCGCGGTTCAGGTTGGCGCCCGCCGCATTCGTGCGCAGGTTGCCGCGCGCGCTGCCGTCCGGGTTCATGTTTGGCACGATATGGAACACCGCGCGATCCAGCAGCTTGCGCGCGACCGCGTCGCCCGCCCACATGCCGGTGCCGGTCAGGCGCTGCAGCACGCCTTCGCAGAACCATTCGGCCATGCTTTCGCCAGGGTGCTGGCGCGCAATCATCCAGATGGTCTTCTTGCCCGGCCCCGGCTGGCCGAGTGTCACACACGTCAGGTCGCGGCCATCGACGGTGCTGCCAAGGTGCGACAGCTTCGCCAGCGGCGACCGCTGGCACGTCGCCAGCAGCGACAGATGACGCTCGTCCGGATACGGTTCGAAGTAGGCCAGCCACACGCTGTCGTGCTCGGGCGTGAATTCGACGGTCATCGTCGCGCCGTCAAAGCGCGTCGGCACTCGGAACCAGTGGGCGCGGTCGTACGACACCACCGCACGATAGTCACGCCAGCCGTCCGGGTACGTGCACTCACCGGCGTTCAGGAATTGCAGCCGGCATGCCTGCCCCGCCGCGCCCTGCAGGCGGAAGTGAAACCATTGGCGGAAGTCGGCGTGAGAATCGGCCCGGATGCGCAGACGGATATCGTCGGCGCGATCGAGCGATTCGACTTCGATCGCGCCCGAATCGAACAGCGTGGAAATATGCAGGGCTGAGGTCATGGGAAATGTCTCGGTTCTTGTCTCGGTGGCTCAGTCTTCCAGGCGCCGACGGAATACCCAGCGGGTGTCGTCCGACGCCGCCTTGTCGAACGCGTAGCCGTCTTCGGCAAAGCGCTTGAGTCCGCTGGCCTCGGTCACGCGATGGGTCACGGCATAGCGCGCCATCGTGCCGCGTGCCCGCTTGGCATGGAACGAAATGATCTTGTAGCGCCCGCCCTTCCAGTCCTCGAACACGGGCGTGATCACGCGCGCGTTCAGCACCTTGGGCCGCACCACCTTGAAGTATTCCTCGGACGCCAGGTTCACCAGCGTGGGCGCCCCCTCGTGCTTGAGGTCCGCCATGTCATGGTTGATGAGCTGCGTGACGTCATCGCCCCAGAACGCATACAGGTCACGGCCGGCGGCGGTATCCAGCCGCGTGCCCATTTCCAGGCGATACGGCTGCATCCAGTCCATCGGCCGCAGTACGCCATACAGGCCGGACAGGATGCGGATGTGCTTCTGGGCAAAGGCGAGGTCGTCGGTGGACAGCGACTTCGCGTCCAGTCCGTCATAGACGTCGCCGTTGAACGCGAGCACGGCCTGCTTGCTGTTCTGCGCCGTGAACTCGGGCGACCACTCCGCATAACGGGTCACGTTGAGCACGGCCAGCTTGTCGGAGATATCCATCAGGGCGCCCACGTCCTGCGGCGCCAGGCGGCGCAGGCGCTCGATCAGCGTCGTGGAGCGGTCGATGAAACGCGGCATCGTATGGGTCTTGATGCGCGGCGGTGTCTCGTAGTCCAGGGACTTGGCGGGAGACAGAACAAGGAGCATGGCAAAATCGGGGGCAGAAACAAAGACCCGATTGTAGCGAATGCCCAACCACCCCACCGCCGGCGCCCTGCCCGCCACTTCCCGCGCTCCGGCGCCCGCGCCCCGCGTCGTCCTCGATTCCAATATCTGGGTCGACCTGCTGGTGTTCCGGGATCCGCACGTGGAGYCGATCCGGACCGCGCTGGCCACCGGCGCCATTGCCCCGGTGATCCGCGCCGACTGCCGCGAGGAATTGCGCCGCGTGCTGGCGTACCCGCAGTTTGCCCGCTTTGACGTCGATATCGGCGCCGCGCTGGCGGAAGTCGACGGCTTCACCACGCTGGAGGCCGCCCCGCAGCAGGCCGACGCGGATGCCGTGCGCTTGCCGAAGTGCCGCGACACGGACGACCAGAAGTTCATCGAACTCGCCCATTTCTCCCGCGCGGCCCTGCTGGTGTCCAAGGACAAGGCGGTGCTCAAGCTCAGGAGCCGCCTGCGCCGCATGAGTGGCGTGGAGATCCTGCCGCCGCGGGCCTTCGGCGCCTGGCTGGCCGCGCTGGGTGCGCCACCGGCCACCGGGGCCGATCCCCGCTAGAATGTCGCACGGCCGCCGTCGTCGCCAATTGCCGACGGCCGCCGTGCCCCGCCTGCCCTTGTCCCTATCCCGTATCGCCATGTCCGCAGAATCCTCGCTCGCCCCGCTGACCCCGCCGCTGTCGCGCCTGCCGCAGGTCGGCACCACGATCTTCACCGTGATGTCGGCGCTGGCCGCCGAAAAGAACGCCGTCAACCTGGGCCAGGGCTTCCCGGATTTCGACTGCGACGCCCGCATCGTCGATGCCGTGACGGATGCCATGCGCGCCGGCCACAACCAGTATCCGCCGATGGCCGGCGTGCCGAAGCTGCGCCAGGCCATCGCCGGCAAGATCGCCACGCTGTACGGCCACACGTATGACTGGAACACCGAGATCACGGTCACCGCGGGCGCCACGCAGGGCATCCTGACATCGATCCTGGCCACCGTGCATCCGGGCGACGAGGTCATCGTGCTGGAACCCTGCTACGACAGCTACCTGCCCTCGATCGAGCTGGCTGGCGGCAAGGCGGTGCCGGTGACGCTGGAAGCGCCGCTGTTCCGCATCCCGTTCGACAAGCTGGCCGCCGCGATCACGCCGCGTACGCGGATGATCCTCATCAACACCCCCCACAACCCCACCGGCACGATCTGGCGCGCGGAGGATATGGACCAGCTGGCCGACCTGCTGGCTGGCACGGACATCCTGCTGCTGTCCGACGAGGTCTACGAGCACATGGTCTATGACGGCCAGCCGCATGCCTCGGTCTCGCGCCATCCGGAACTGGCGCGCCGCAGCTTCGTGGTGTCGAGCGTCGGCAAGACCTACCACGTGACCGGCTGGAAAGTGGGCTACGTGGCAGCGCCGGCCGCGCTGTCGAACGAATTCCGCAAGGTGCACCAGTTCAACGTGTTCACGGTGAACACCCCGGTGCAGTACGGCCTCGCCGACTATATGGCCGACCCCGCGCCTTACCTGGACCTGGCGGCGTTCTACCAGGCCAAGCGGGACTTCTTCCGCGCCGGACTGGCTTCCACGCGCTTCAAGCTGTTGCCATCGGACGGCACGTACTTCCAGTGCGTCGACTACTCGGGCATTTCCGATATGAGCGAGGCGGACTTCTCGATGTGGCTCACGCGCGAGATTGGCGTGGCGGCGATCCCCGTCTCGGCGTTCTACTCGCAGCCGCGCGAATCAGGCGTCGTGCGCTTCTGCTTCGCCAAGAAGGAAGAAACGCTCGCGCTGGCGCTGGAGCGCCTGGCAAAGCTGTAACGGCTGGCCGGGAGGCGGCAACCCGAAGGCCCGCCTTTCCGCCCGCGCATCTGGCGAACCGGCCAGCAGGCGGGCCGACCATCTGCCAGGGCGTCCGATTCGTCCAATTCCACCCGATAGAAAAAGCCCCGCAGGCACAACCCTACGGGGCTTTTTCCTATGGCATAACCACGTTGGTGCGCGGTGGCTTCGGCCAGGCGATCCCGGCTCAGCGGCTTCGGCTCAGCATCAGCTCGGTGCTGGCCTTCCGGTCGGCATTGATCTTCTGCACGGTGGGGCGCTCCGACATGGCCTTGAGGTAGGCCTTCACCGGCAGGTGGGCCAGCAGGTCCTCGCCGTAGATGATCTTCGTGCACGACGAGATCAGCGGCAGGTGGCAGATCGCCGCGCAGTCGGCCAGCGTGAAGGTGTCGCCGGCCACGTAGGGCGAGAACTTCGCCAGCTTCGCAAAGGCCGGAATGTACTTGTCCAGCAGGCGACGCTGGCGCTCCTTGACCTTGTCGCTGACGGTGCCGCCAAAGAACGCTTCCGGGTACAACTCGCGTGCGGTCAGTTCCAGGTAAAGCTCCATGAACGTGACGAGTTCGCGCACCTTGCCGGCCTGGAGGGGATCCTTGGGCAGCAGCGGCGCCTGAATGTAGGTGGCCTCGATGTATTCCGCGATGGTCTCCGATTCGCACAGGGGGCCGGAATCGGTGATGATGTAGGGCACCTTGCCAAGCGGCGACGCCTCCAGGTCCGTCTCGCCGATCCAGGCCAGCACTTCCTCGAATGGCAGGTTCTTTTCCAGCAGCGCCAGCTTGACCTTGTTGTAGTAGTTGCTGGCGGCAAAACCGCATAGCTTCAGCATGTCGTCTCTCTCCGTTATTGAAATGGATCGTCCGGTGTGGACTTGGGGGCGCCCCGCCACGCCTCCCCTGGCCGATCAGCGCACGCAGCGTGCGCGCGGAGTCTGTCGCGGAGGGTGCAATAAACGTACGATCGTGCTAATTTAACCACAACTCTTTTGGACGAACGATGAGCAATTCCACTATCCACACGCTCGGCATCGTCGGCACGGGCGCCATGGGCCGCGGCATCGCCCAAATCGCCGCACAGGCCGGCCTGACCGTCAACCTGTTCGACACCAATCCCCAGGCCGTCGCTGCCGCCCGCCAGTATCTGCAGGATACCTTTGCGAAGCTGGCCGACAAGGGCAAGATCAGCGCCGCCGACAGCGAAGCCGCACTGGCCCGCGTCAAGCCGAGCAACGCGCTGGAAGACCTGGCCGGCTGCGACATGGTGCTGGAAGCCATCGTGGAAAAGCTCGAGGTCAAGCGCGACCTCGTCGCCAAACTGGAAGCCATCCTGCGTGAAGACGCGATCATCGCGTCGAACACCTCGTCACTGTCAATCACGGCCATTGCCGTCGGCGCGAAGAAGCCCGGCCGCGTGGTCGGCTATCACTTCTTCAACCCGGTGCCGCTGATGAAGGTCGTGGAAGTGATCGACGGCCTGTCCGGCGATCCGGCCGTGGGCGACGCGCTGGTGGAGCTCTCGCGCCGCATGGGCCACACGCCGGTGCGCTGCAAGGACATGCCGGGCTTCATCGTCAACCATGCCGGCCGCGGCATGAATATCGAAGGCCTGAAGATTGCGCAGGAAGGCGTGGCCGAATTCGTCGATATCGACAACATCATGCGCGAGCAGGCCGGCTTCCGCATGGGGCCGTTCGAGCTGATGGACCTGACCGGGCTGGACGTGTCGCACCCGGTGATGGAATCGATCTACAACCAGTTCTACCAGGAAGCGCGCTACCGCCCGTCGCCGATCACCGCCACGCGCTACGTCGGCGGGCTGCTCGGCCGCAAGACCGGTGCGGGCTTCTATGCCTACCCGGACGGCCAGAAGCAGGTGCCGGCGGCCAAGCCGGTGCCCGATGCGCGCCCGGCCAGCGTCTGGGTGAGCCGCGCCAATGAACGCGGCCATGCGATGACCGTGAAGCTGTTGACCGCGCTGGGCATCACGCCCGAGGCCGGCAACGCGCCGTCAACCGAGGCGCTGATCGTGGTCACCCCGCTGGGACTCGATGCCACCACGACCGCGTTGCAGGAAGGCCTCGACGCGCGCCGCGTGATCGCCATCGACACGCTGCTGCCGTTTGAAGCCACCAAGCGCCGCACGCTGATGACCACGCCGGCCACCAGCGCCGCCACGCGCGATGCCGCACACGGCCTGTTCGCCAGCGATGGCGTGCCCGTGACCGTGATTCGCGATTCCGCCGGCTTTGTCGCGCAGCGCATCGTCTGCTGCATCGTCAACATCGCCAGCGATATCGCCCAGCAACGCATTGCCACGCCGACCGACATCGACCTCGCCGTGAACCTGGGCCTGGGCTATCCCAAGGGCCCGCTGGCGCTGGGCGATGCGATCGGCCCGGATTTGATTCTCCAAGTGCTGACCAACCTCGACCGCCTGACCGGCGACATGCGCTACCGCCCGAGCCCGTGGCTGTGGCGCCGTGCCAGCCTGGGGCTGTCGCTGCTGACCGAAGAAGCCTGAATGCGGGCGCCCCGAAGAGACACGGGGCGCCTTTTTTTGCACCCCAATGAGACACGGGGCGCCTTCATCTCGCCCCGCCGCACATCAAGAGGCTGCCATGACTGCCCAGTTGCTTTCCGAACGCGTCGACGCGACGCTCGTCCTGACCATCTCCAACCCCGAGGCGCGCAACGCGCTGCATCCGGACATCTATGCCGCATCGCAGGAGGCCTTGGAAGTTGCCGCGCGCGACGACGCGATCCGCGCGGTGGTGCTGACCGGCGCCGATGGCGTGTTCTGTGCCGGCGGCAACCTCAACCGGCTGCTCGGCAATCGCTCGCAGCCGCCTTCGGTGCAGGCGGAAAGCATCGAAACGCTCAATCAATGGATCGAGACGCTGCACGCGTTTCCCAAGCCGATCATCGCCGCCGTGGAAGGGCCCGCCGCGGGCGCCGGCTTTTCGCTGGTGCTGGCGTGCGACTTCGTGGTCGCGGCCAGCGATGCGAAGTTCGTCATGGCCTACGTCAAGGTGGGCCTGACGCCTGACGGTGGCGGCTCCTATGAGCTGGCGCGCATGCTGCCGCGTCAGTTGGCCAGCGAGATGATGATGGAAGGCAAGCCGGTGGACCCGGCGCGGCTCGCGCATTTCGGCATCGTCAACCGCGTGGTGCCGCCGGGCCAGGCGCTGACCGAAGCGCTGCGCATTGCCGAGAACCTCTCCAGGGAATCGCCCAATGCGCTCCGCGGCATCAAGGCGCTGATCAACCATGCGGGCAGCGCCACGCTGACCGGGCACCTGGCCGCCGAACGCGACAGCTTTGTGTCCGCGCTGCACCACAAGGACGCCGGCGAAGGCATCGGCGCGTTCCTGGAGAAGCGCAAGCCGAACTATCGCTGAAGGTATCGCTGAACGGCCCCCGCCGCCCCTCATAAAAAGATAAATCGGATAGACATTCGGAGACAGCATGAGCACCAACGTTTCGCACTTTGAAGGCACCCGCCCCGTGGCCGACCAGCAGCGCTTCGACCTGGGCGCGCTGGAGGCCTGGATGCGCCAGCACGTGAAGGGCTTTGCCGGCCCGCTGACCATCGAACAGTTCAAGGGCGGCCAGTCCAACCCCACGTTCAAGCTGATCACGACGGGCCAGACCTACGTGATGCGCGCCAAGCCGGGGCCGAAGGCGAAGTTGCTGCCGTCCGCGCATGCCATCGAGCGCGAGTACCGCGTGATGGCCGCCCTGGCCAATACCGATGTGCCCGTGGCACGGATGTATGCGCTGTGCGAGGACGAATCGGTGATCGGCCGCGCCTTCTACATCATGGAGTTCGTCAGCGGCCGCGTCCTGTGGGACCAGTCGCTGCCGGACATGACTCCGAGCGAGCGCAGTGCGATCTATGACGAGATGAACCGCGTCATCGCCGCGCTGCACAGCGTCGACTACAAGGCCATCGGGCTGGCCGACTATGGCAAGCCCGGCAACTACTTCCAGCGCCAGATCGAGCGCTGGAGCAAGCAATACAAGCTGTCCGAAACCGAATCGATCCCCGCGATGGACCAGCTGATGGCCTGGCTGCCCGAGCATATTCCGCAGGAGTCCGAGGAGCGCACCTGCATCGTCCACGGCGACTACCGGCTCGATAATCTGATGTTCCACCCCACGGAACCCAGGGTTCTGGCCGTGCTGGACTGGGAACTGTCCACGCTGGGCCATCCGATGGCGGATTTCGGCTATCACTGCATGAGCTGGCATATCCAGCCGGGCCAGTTCCGCGGCATCGCCGGACTGGACCACAAGGCGCTGGGCATTCCCGACGAGGCCGCCTACCGCCGCATGTACGAGCAGCGCACGGGCCGCCCGATCACGGGCGACTGGAACTTCTACCTGGCCTTCAGCATGTTCCGCATTGCCGGCATCCTGCAGGGCATCATGAAGCGGGTTGTCGATGGCACCGCATCATCGGCGCAGGCACTGGATGCCGGCAAGCGCGCCCGTCCGATGGCCGAGATGGGTTGGACCTACGCACAGAAGTCGGGCGCCTGAGGCCACGGCGGTTCCACAGCCCGGGGCGCGTCGCCCCCTGTCACCTTGATCGCCGGGTCGCCCCGGGTCGTCCAACCCGGTTGCCCCACCCACGCCGCCCCGCCTTCTCCGGCCGGGCGGCGTTTTCATGTGGCGTTTGCCCCATGTCATCAGACAACCGAGACGATTTGTGCGTACCAATCCGTTGGCCGGACGGTGGCTTTGTCTCGACATTTCCGCGCCGTTTCTCCGTAGTTTCTCCGTATATACCCGATGGACCGCAGGCCAAAACGGTACTACACTCACGCCACGTTGTACGACGACTGATGATAAGCATTACTGGAGACACAGCATGACCACACGCCGCCAATTCCTCGGCCAGGCATCGGGCCTCGCCGCCCTGGGCACCCTCGGCACCTCTGGCATCCTCGCGCCGACTTCGGCCTGGGCCAACGAGAAATGGCCGACCCGCCCGATCCGCCTGGTGGTGCCCTACCCTGCCGGCGGCTCCTCGGACATCATCGCCCGCCTGATCAGCAAGCCGCTCGGCGAGGCGCTGGGCCAGTCCATCGTGGTAGATAACCGTCCGGGCGCCAATGGCAATATCGGCGCGGCCATGGTGGCGCAGGCCGGCGTCGACAACCACACGCTGCTGCTTTGCGATGTGGGCGCGCTGGCCATCAGCCCTTCGGTCTACACCAAACTGACGTTCAGCCCGGACAAGGATCTCAAGGGTGTGGCGATGCTGGCTTACTCGCCGCACCTGCTGGTCGTGCATCCCTCGGTGCCGGCCAACAACCTCAAGGAACTGGTCGCGTTGTCGCACAAGCAGACGCTGAACTTTGCCGTGACGGCCATCGGCAGCGCACCGCATCTGGCCGGCGTGGCAGTGCAGCAGGCCACCCAGGCGGCTTGGCAATACGTGCCCTACAAGGGCGGCGCGCAGGCGATTGCCGATACCGTCGGCGGCACCGCGCAAGTGTTGATGAACGGCATGCTCGCCACCCTGCCGCAAGTGCAGTCGGGCAAGCTCAAGCTGCTGGCCGTGTCCAAGCGCTCGCGCATGGCGCTGGTCAGCCAGACGCCGACCATCGCCGAAAGCGGCGTGCCGAATTTCGAATCGGGCACGTGGCAAGGCGTGATGGCCCCCTCGGGCATGCCCGACGCGCTGGTCCAGCGCATCAACGCCGAACTGGTGCGCATCATCCGCACGCCCGAGATCCGCGCGCAACTCGCCGGCCAGGGCGCCGAGGTGGTGACGATGTCGCCATCCGAAACCAACAAGTGGTTCAGCACCGAAGAAAAGCGCTGGGCCCAGGTAGTGAAAACGTCCGGGGTCAAGCTGGACGCATAAGAGAACGTTTCAAAGAGCAGGCCACAGGGACGTTGTTGGCGGCTCCAGGCCGACAACAACAGGCAGTACTGAAACGGGCGCGAAATTCGCGCCCGTTTTTTTGCCTTTTGAAGCTTCGCCTTGCCGTGCGCTTACTCGCCCAGCGCCACGCCTTCGCGACGCGGATCGGCACCGCCAGCCCAGACAGGACGCCCGCTAGGTCCCGTCTTGCGCATGATGGCCTGCGTGCCGCTGGTCATTTCGATCTCGGCAACCTGATGGCCACGCTGACGCAGCGCTTCCGCCAGTTGCGGCGTCACGAGCCCCTTCTCCAGCTCCGTCGGACCATTGCGGCTGCCAAAGTTGGCCATGCCCACGGCTTGCTGCACGTCCATGTCCCAGTCCAGCAAGCCCACGAGTGTCTTGGACACATACTCGATGATCTGCGAGCCGCCCGGCGATCCCAGCGCCGCCACCAGCTTGCCGCTCTGGCGGTCGAACACCAGCGTCGGCGCCATCGTCGAACGCGGCCGCTTGCCGGCCTGCACACGGTTGGCCACCGGCTTGCCGTTCTCGGACGGGGTGAACGAGAAATCGGTGAGCTCGTTATTGAGCATGAAGCCCCGGACCATGATGTGCGAGCCGAAATACGACTCGATCGTCGTCGTCATCGACAGCGCCCCGCCGCGATCGTCCACCGCGACGATCTGCGACGTGGAAATACGCGGCGGCGAGCGGTCCGGCGCAAACGCCACCTTCATGCCCGGCGGCGTGCCCGGCTGCGCCTTGCCCATGCTCTTGTCGCCGATCAGGCCGGCGCGCTCCGTCAGGTAGTCGCGGTTGACCATCGCGGCAACGTCCACGGGCACGAAATCCGGATCGGCCACATACAGGCCCCGGTCCGCATACGCCAGGCGGTCCGCCTCGGCGATAGCATGCACCGCAAGCGGGTCGGCCTCCATGCCGGCCGGCGTGTTCACGGCGCGCGGCTTCAGGCTGGCCAGCGCGTAACGCGGATCACGCTTCTCCAGCGCTTCCAGCGCGCCCAGTATCTGGGCGATGGCGATGCCGCCCGAGGACGGCGGCGGCATGCCGCACACCTTCCAACTCTTGTAGTCCGTGCAGACCGGCACACGCTCCCTGGCCTTGTAACCGGTCAGGTCCGCCGTGGAAAGACTGCCCGGATTGGGATGACTGTTCACCTTGGCCACGATTTCCCGGGCGATCGGGCCGCTATACAACGCATTTGGGCCCTGCTTCGCGATGTCGCGCAGCGTTTGCGCAAGCTGCGGGTTCTTGATCATCGTGCCGACCGGCTTGGCCTTGCCCTCCGCATCCAGGAAGTAGGCGGACATTTCCGGCGACCCACCCATGAACTTGTCGGCCGCCACCTGCGTGTAGAGCCGCTGGGACATCGGGAAGCCGTTCTCGGCCAGCGTGATGGCTCGCTGGAACAGCCGCGCCCAGGGCAGGCGGCCGTGCTGGCGGTGTGCCATCTCCAGCGCGCGCAGCACACCAGGCACGCCCACCGAGCGGCCACCAATCTGGCCCTCGGAAAACTCCATCGGCTTGCCGTCGGGACGCATGAACAGGTTCTCGGTGGCGCCGGCGGGTGCCGTTTCGCGGCCATCAAAGGCCTGCACGCGCTTGCCGTCCCAGTACATGATGAACGCGCCGCCGCCAATGCCCGTGGCCTGGGGCTCCACGAGCGTCAGCACGGCCTGCATGGCCACGGCGGCATCGATGGCCGAACCGCCCGCGCGCAGGATCTCGCGCCCGGCCTCCGTGGCCAGCGGATTCGCCGCCGCGGCCATGTGCTTCTGCGCGAACGTGGTGGTCATGCCCGGGCGATAGCCCGAGGAAACCTCCGGCGCGGCAGGCAGCGCCGCAGGAGCGGCAGCGGGGGCAGCAGCAGCCGGCGCGCCCGCACCCTTGTCGGTGGTGCCACAGGCCGCCAGCAGCGCGGCCAGGGCGACCGCCAGAGTGCCTCGCCATAGCAGCGTCGACGTTGCCGTCCGGAGGGGATTCCCGCGTGGATCGTGTAACGAATCGAGGAGCGGATTGGGGGGGGTTCCTGCCTGGGTCACTGCCACTGCGTCAGCCATGCCATTTCTCCTGGGGGGAAAGCTTCGGGCGATTGTAGCGGCGATCGATTCCCACGGGACCACGAACATTGTGAAAACGGCACATACGCGGCACCACACAAAAATATCTACCCGTCTTTAACCCCTCTGCGGATCGTGCCTCGTTTTATCTCCTGACCCACCTGCGGGACAGTCGCAGCGCTGCCATCGAGGAGAAAAAACAATGCATCCGAAGTTCGCCTTGCCGGCGCTCGCCGCCACGATTGCACTCACCCTGGCCGCATGCGGCGGCGGTGTGCCAGTCACCCCGCCAGCCACCCCGCCAGACCAAAGGCCGGACAGCGCGACGGACACCGGGCCCAACACCAGGCCCGACATCAGGCCCAACAACACGCCGGGCAGCGCGCCGCTGCTGCCGGTGCCCAGGCCCACGCCACCATATATGCTGCATCCGCCGGCGGATGCCTCCGGCCAGACCTCCCCCGGAGCACCGCCTTCGGGTCCACTGGCGGCCCAGGCACGGAAGGACGCCGCGACGCGTACCCGCGAGCCCGCCCGGGCGCCGATGGCCGATTCTCGCGCCATGGCGCCATCCGCCATGCGGGTCATGCCGGCACCGTCCTATCTGCCCGCCCCGGCCCTGCAGGATCGCGAACGCTACGGCGCCATCGAGGAAACGGCGTGCGACAGGTGGCACAGGCGCCGGTCTCCACGTTCAGCATCGACGTGGATACCGGCAGCTACAGCAACGTCCGCCGCATGCTCAACGCCGGCCGCCTGCCCCCGGCCGACGCCGTACGCGTGGAGGAATTGGTCAACTACTTCCCCTACGACTACGCGCCGCCCACCGACGGGCGTCCGTTCGCCGTCCACGCCGCGCTGGCGCCGGCACCGTGGCAGCCGGACAACGTGCTGCTGCGCATCGGCATCAAGGGTGAGGACGTGGCGCGCGCCAGCCTGCCGCGAGCCAACCTGGTGTTCCTCGTGGACGTCTCGGGATCGATGCATTCGCCGGACAAGCTGCCGCTGCTGAAGTCGTCGCTCAAGCTGCTGGTCGGCGCACTGCGCCCGCAGGACCGCATCACGCTGGTGACCTACGCGGGCACCACGCGTGTGGCGCTGCCGCCCACGCCGGGCAGCGAGAAAACTGCGATTTCCGCGGCGATCGACCAGTTGATGGCCGGTGGCAGCACCGCAGGCGCCAGCGGCATCGCGCTGGCCTATCAGGCCGCGCAGCAGAGCTATATCCCCGGCGGCATCAACCGGGTGCTGCTGGCCACGGACGGCGATTTCAACGTGGGCATCACCGACTTTCGCCAGCTCAAGAGCCTGGTCGAGGAAAAGCGCAAGTCGGGCGTGTCGCTGTCCACACTGGGCTTTGGCACCGGCAACTACAACGACCAGCTGATGGAACAACTGGCCGACGCCGGCGATGGCGCTTATTCGTACATCGATAACCTGATGGAAGGCAACAAGGTGCTGGTCAGCGAGATGAGCGCCGCGCTCGCGACCATTGCGCGCGACGTGAAGATCCAGGTGGAATTCAACCCCGCCACGGTGCGCGAGTACCGGCTGATCGGCTATGAGAACCGCCTGCTGGCGCGCGAGGATTTCAACAATGACAAGGTCGATGCGGGCGACATCGGCGCGGGGCATACGGTGACTGCGCTGTATGAGCTGACGCTGACGAATCGGCCGGGCCTGATCGACGATCTGCGATACCAGCCGGCCGCTTCGGCGAAAGCTGCGCAGGACCGGGCCGGTGAACTCGCCCACATCAAGCTGCGCTACAAGCAGCCGACGGCCAGCGCAAGCCAGTTGATGGACGTCGTCGTCAACGCGCAGGCCATCCGTCCACTGGCGCAGGGCGATGCGGATTTCCGCTTCGCGGCCGCCGTGAGCGGCTTCGGCCAGGTGCTGCGTGGTGGCAAGTTCACCGGCCAGTGGCGTTACGACGATGTGCACACGCTGGCGCAGGCGGCACGCGGCGCAGACCGCTTCGGCTATCGCGGCGAATTCCTCAAGCTCGTGGCGCTGGCGCAGTCGCTGTCCACCTCGGCGGCCACCACTGGCGCCACCGGCAGCAAAGAAGCGCCGCCGCGCGCCGCACGCTGACGCGATCGCTCTATACTCGTCCGCATGGCGCACCCTACTCCCCTCGCCTCCCGCCCCGCCCCCGACATGACGGCGATGCCCGACGCCGATCTGATGCTGCTGGTCGCGCGCGGGATTATCGAGGCGCCCATCGCCGAACTGTTCCGCCGCCACAATGCCGGGCTCTACAACTACATCGCGTGGCTGTGTCGTGGCGATGCCGCCGAGGCGGAGGATATCGCCCAGAAGACCTGGATCCAGCTGATGACGCGCTGCGGCGACTACACGCCCAGCGCGACATTCCGCACCTTCCTGTTCCAGATTGCGCGCAATGCGTGGCTCGACCTGGTACGCGGCGCGCATGCGCGCCTGCAGGAATCGCTGGAGGACAGCGAGTTGGCCATCCCCGCCGATGACCTGACCCCGGAGGCCGAGGCGCAGTTGCGGGAGCACATGGCGAGTGTCCGCCAGGCGCTGCTGCGCTTGCCCGTGGCGCAACGCGAGGTGGTGGTGCTGCGCTTCTTCAGCGAGATGAGCGTGGAAGACATCGGCCAGATGCTCGGCGAGAAATTCGAGACCGTGAAGAGCCGCCTGCGGTATGCGTTTGCGCGATTACGTAGCGAGCTGGCTGACGGGACCAGCGTCAGGGGCGGACCGGCGCAGGAGTCGCGGCTATGACGACGTCCGATATGCACAATGCGTCGGACCGCTTTATCGCGGGCGAGGACAGGTTGTCCGCGCTGCTACGCGACGTGCCGCCATTCGAAGCGCCCGGGACGCTCGCCGTGGCCGTCGCCACCGCGGCGCGTGCGGTCCAGGCGCGCATGGCGGCAGAGGCCGAGCAGGCGCCATCGACACAACCTGCCGATGCCTCGGACCTGTCGACGATAACCTTCACGCCCTCGCCGACGCTTGCCGCCAGCGTGCTGCAAGAGGCCGCGCGACTTCAGGCGGCACAAGCCACGCGACGCGATACAGTACTCGATCAGGTCAACCAGGGGATGACCGTGGCTGAGGTGCTGGGCGCACCGGTGAACGAGGCCACGCAGGCATGGTTGCAATCAGAGGCCGCCACGGCGCAGGCATCGACTGGCAACGCAGCCAGGGCGACCAGGGAAACCCGGGCATCGACACATCGAGCCACCAACGCCGGACGGTGGTGGCAAGCGTTTGCTGTCGCGGGCAGCGCATTGGCCGTAGCCGGACTGGCGACACAGATCGTGTTGATGCAGTTGAATGACGGGACGCCGACGACGGCGTCGTTATCGTCAACGGTGGCACTCTCTGAGGCACCTGTTCCCGCCGCCCCCTCTCCTGCGGCATCGTCCGCGACGCCCCCTGTGCCATCCGCCACACCTTCCTTCACGGCGGTCCCAGCTCCCGGGGCTTCCGGGGCTTCCCCGACTTCCCCGACTTCCGCGACTTCCACGGCTTCCCCGCCATCCCCGACACCCTCGCCCGATCAGGCCGGCATCGCCGTCACCGCCGCACGCGCACCCGCACCGCAATCGGCGACACCCGACGCGCAGCCGGACGGGGCACTGGCTCCTTCGCGCGAAGCGGCGCGACGGCCCGCCTCGCCCGCACCGCTCGCGCGCAAGGACGCCACGCCCGATGCGCGTGCGCGGACATTGGAATCGGCACCAGCCGCCGACCTCGCTCCGCCGCGCGAATCCACCCCTGCGATGCTGGTGGAACAAGCGGCCCGCCCCGCCCCGCCACCGGTGGCATTCGCCGCACCAGCACCAGCACCAGCACCAGCACCAGCACCAGCACCAGCACCAGCACCAGCGTATTCAGGAATTCCTGCGCCAGCAGTGGCGCCCGCACCGAAGGCCTCGATGCACGCGCAGGCCGACGCCACGGCAGGCGGTGCGGAGGCCGTGTCGCGCAGCACATTGCAGGGCGCTGCACGTCCGAAGCAGGCGGCATCGACGGTGTCGATCGAGGAAGATCCGGCTGCCGTGGCGGTGCAATGGCGGCCGGGCAAGACGCTGCGCATCTGGAGCGCCGAGCCGGAAAACGACGCGGTACGGGATTGGGTGGCGCGCCTGTGGGCGGCCATGCCCGCCGAGTCGCGGCCGGCGGCGCCCTACACCGTGCAGCGCGACAGCGCGCTGGCGCGGGGGCAATTGCGGATCGAGCGGGAAGAATGACAAACGGCGCGTCCAGGCGCGCCGTTTGTCGTGGTCTGCTGCAGCGTTGCAGCAATTGAAGCGATTGAAGCGATAGCGCGATTGCAGCGCCGAGGGCCTTTACAACGTGGTGAACGACCAGTTCAGGTTCACGCCTTGACCGTTCAGCGTGCCGCTCACGGTCACGCTGTAGCGCATCTTGCTGGCCAGCGGCGCCGTCGGCGTGCAGATCGCCAGGCCGCGTGCGGCGCTGGACATGCCCGACGTACGCGCATCCACCTTCTCGCAGGCGATGTTGTTGCCTTGCGCATCGGTAATCGTGAACGTGTCCGCATTGAAGGCCAGCGACGTGTTGATGGCCTGCACGGTCACCGGGTAGCCCATCGTCTTGCCGGCATAGGCCGGTGCCGGATTCGGGCTTTCGTTGTTGACCCAGCTCGTCGGTACGTCCGGCTGGCCGCTGTACGGGTACGCCACCATCTGGTTGTCTGCTCCGCCCTTGCTGGCGTCCGCGAGATCGATGGTCTGGTAGTAGCTGGCCGTGGTGCCGCCGCTGCTGCCCGGGCCCACGCTCTCGGCAAACCCGCTGCCCGCCGAGCCGTAGCTGCCCAGCAGCGCGGCACGGTGGAACGGCGCATTCACGAGATCCACCACCAGCGCATCCTTCGGCGACATCGACAGATTGGCGCCCGCGACCGTGGTCCACTTGTTGGCACCCGCGACGACCTCGGCCGTGGCATTGGTCGGATACGCGGCCTGGATGCGGTCATTGGGCGTAGCGCCCGTGTAGCCAGGCTTGCCCGATTGCTCATCGTGCGTCAGCAACTGGTTGGCCAACATATAGGCGGTGTGGCTCTGCGCAACCGTGCCGAGCGCATCGCGCGCGGTCAGCGGCGGCAGGCCCACCTGCTCACGGCGGAAGTTGGCGTAGCAGAGGCCGGCGCTGCGCGCGTCGTCCAGCACGCGATAGCCGGTGACGCCCGCGGCACGCGCGGGCAGCAGGCTGACGGCGCCCGTGACCGGTGCCGGCGCACTGCCGGACACGGTGTAGCAGGCGCGCTCGGCACCGGCGGGGATCGGTGCGGTGGCCGAGCTGCTGGGGCTCGTGGGGCTCGCGGCCTGCGCCGATGCACTGGCGGCGGTGGATGCACCGCCGCCAGAATCGCCACCGCCACCACAGGCGGCCAGCGCCAGCGCGGTGCAGGTCATCGCGGCCAGTGCGATCGGCCGGAACAGGTCGCTCGTGCTCTTCGAAGCTGAAATCGTGGAATTCGTGGGGATCGTGGAGATCGGGGCGTCAGTACGCGAGTATTTCCCTGGCATCGGAATGCGGCTCTGTTGTCGTGGATGGAGGGGATGCACCCGTAGACCCCACCGGCGCATTGGCCAGGGGCGACGCACGCGCTGCTGCGCGTTTGTGTGAAGCGTCGGGAGCAGATGGAACGGGACGATGTTAGGGAGCCCGCCACCCATCGTCCAGCCCGCTAACAATGGCTTACGTGTGACCCGCGCGCGCTGCACGGGCCGCCGGCAAACGGCGTCAGGCCGTGTCCGCCGTCACATCCGTCATGCCGTTGCCGAGGGACGTCATCACGGCCATCAGCTGCTCGCGCAGCCAGCGGTTGGCGCCATCGTTCTCGCCGCCCGCGTGCCAATACAGGTGCAGCTCCAGCGACGGCACCTTGAATGGCAACGACAGCAGGCGATTGGCGTAGGGCTCGTTGGCGATGCGCGCGTAGCGTAGCGGCAGCGTGGCCAGCAGGTCCGTGCAGCTCACCACGCGACAGGCCGCGGCGTAGTGCTGGCAGCGCAGCCGCACGCGGCGCGTCAGACCCATGCGATGCAGCGCCTGGTCCTCCAGCCCCGCCCCGCGGCGGCGCGAGGACACATGCAGGTGCTCGGCCGCCAGGTAGCGTTCGAGCGTGAGTTCCTTCTTGACGAGCGGATGATCGCGCCGCGCCAGCACCACCATCGGGTCGGACATGAACGCTGCATGGTGGATGGCCGGAGAAACCGGCAGCAGGATGTCGATGGCGGCATCGAGCGTGCCGGCCAGCAACTCCGACTCCATCTCCCGCCGGTCAAAGCGGATCGCGGCGATTTCCACATGCGGCGCCATGGCCGTCACACGCGCCATCAGCGGCGGCAGCAGCGTGGATTCGAGCGCATCGCGCATGCCGATGGTGAAACGTCGCGTGGTGGCGGTGGGGTCGAAGTGCGGCGTATCCTGCAGCGTGCGCGCGAACGATTGCAGCGCGCCGCGAACCTCGCTCGCCAGCGATCGAGCCAGCGGCGTGGGCGCCATGCCCTGGCCGCGCCGTTCGAACAGCGGATCGTCGAACAGCGTGCGCAACCGTCCGAGCGCATGGCTGACGGCGGGCTGCGTCAGGTTGAGCTGACGTGCCGCGGCGGTGATGCTGCCCTCGCTGTAGATGGCGTCAAACACCACGAAGAGGTTGAGGTCGATCCGGGATAGCTGCATGCCGGGCATTCTGGCACGGAATGCAGGACATTGATACTGGCAAATCCAGAAAATTCATTTTTCTTATTACCTGGCTTCCGCTAGAGTAGCCACCAGTCGGCACACCGTGCCCCGCCTTTTCCGCCGGATCCACGCGATGCCGGCGTCACCCAAGAGGGAACCGAGGAGACTCCATGCACTTCGAATACACGCCCAAGGTCAAGGAAATGCAGGCCAGGCTGCTGGCGTTCTTCGACCAGCACATCTATCCGAACGAGAAGCGCTTCTACGCGGAAATCCAGGCCAATCGCGAGGCTGGCAACCCGTGGATCCCGACCAAGGTCATCGAGGAACTGAAGCCGCTGGCGCGCGAAGCCGGCCTGTGGAACCTGTTCCTGCCGCGTTCGAAGCGTGCCCCCGAAGGCTTGTCGAACCTCGAGTACGCGCCGATGTGCGAGATCATGGGCCGGGTGCCCTGGTCGGCCGAAGTATTCAACTGCGCCGCGCCGGATACCGGCAACATGGAAACGCTGGAGCGCTATGCGTCCGAGGCACTGAAGGACCAATGGCTGGAGCCGCTGCTGCGCGGCGAGATCCGCTCCGCCTTCCTGATGACCGAGCCGGACGTGGCCTCGTCGGACGCCACCAACATCCGCTGCCGCATCGAGCGCGATGGCGATCATTACGTGATCAACGGCACCAAGTGGTGGTCGTCGGGCGCGGGCGATCCGCGCTGCAAGGTCTACATCGTGATGGGCAAGACCAATCCGGACGCGGGCCGCCATGAACAGCAATCGATGATCGTGGTGCCGGCCGACACGCCGGGCATCACCATCAAGCGCTTCCTGCCCGTGTTCGGCTACGACGATGCGCCGCACGGCCACATGGAAATCGAACTCAAGAACGTGCGCGTACCGGCCAGCAACCTGCTGCTGGGCGAAGGCCGCGGCTTCGAGATCGCGCAAGGCCGCCTGGGGCCGGGCCGCATCCACCACTGCATGCGCAGCATCGGCGTGGCCGAGCGGGCGCTGGAACTGATGTGCAAGCGCAGCCTGGAACGTGTGGCGTTCGGCAAGCAGATCGCCCGCCAGGGTGTGACGCAGGAACGCATCGCGGAAGCCCGTTGCGATATCGAGATGGCCCGCCTGCTGACGCTGAAGGCGGCCTACATGATGGATACCGTGGGCAACAAGGTGGCCAAGGCCGAGATCGCGATGATCAAGGTGGTGGCACCGAATGTGGCGCTGCGCGTGATCGACTGGGCCATCCAGGTACACGGCGCCGCTGGCGTTTCCGGCGACTTCCCGCTGGCCAACTGGTGGGCGCACCAGCGTACGCTGCGCCTGGCCGATGGTCCGGACGAGGTGCACCGCAATGCCGTCGCCAAGCTGGAACTGGCCAAGCACATGAGCCTGAACCCGGAAAGCATCGAAATGCCGGTGACGCGCGGCTCGTAATGGTCTTGGTCAGCCCGTCCGATCCCGTTCGAATGTGGGCCTGACTACCGGGCCCGCCACCTGGGTCTGACCCCATCTGACCCGCCCGGCGACAGGGGCTTTTATCCCTGCTGCCAACAAGGGAAACGACGGAAAAAACGACGGGGAAACAAGCAAGGAACGCGCAGCCAGCCTGCGCGTTCTTCGCTTCTGCAGGCTTCTTTCTTCTGTGCTCTAATCGCTCGGTCCGCCGTGTCGCGCATCGTCTTCCGATGCATCGATATATCGCCACGGCCACGATGTCACTTATTCCACCGTTTGATTGCAGCCAGGAGAGCGCTCTCTCATGATCGACGTCTATACCTGGGCCACCCCCAACGGCCACAAGGTTCACATCATGCTCGAGGAGTGCGGCCTCGAGTACAAGGTCCATCCGATCAACATCGGCGCCGGCGACCAGTTCGGCGAGGACTTCCTCAAGATCAGCCCCAACAACAAGATTCCGGCGATCGTCGACAGCGACGGCCCGGACGGCCAGCCGATCTCGCTGTTCGAATCCGGCGCGATCCTGCTGTACCTGGCCGGCAAGACCGGCAAGTTCCTGCCCGACGATGTGCGCGGCAAGTACGATGCCCTGCAATGGCTGATGTTCCAGATGGGCGGCGTGGGCCCGATGCTCGGTCAGGCCCACCACTTCCGCATCTACGCGCCGGAAAAGATCGAGTACGCCGTCAACCGCTACACCAACGAGGCGAAGCGCCTGTACGGCGTGATCGACAAGCAGTTGTCGAAGCATGCATGGCTGGCGGGTGACAGCTACAGCGTGGCCGATATCGCCACGTTCCCGTGGCTGCGCAGCTGGCAGAACCAGGGCGTGGAACTGGACGACTACCCGCACCTCAAGCGCTGGTTCAACGAAATCGCCGAGCGCCCCGCGGTAAAGCGGGGCGTCGAAGTACTGGCCAAGGAACGCAAGCCGCTGCAGTCCGACAAGGAACGCGAGATCCTGTTCGGCGCCACGCAGTACCAGCGCCGCTGAACTGGCGCCGGGCGCGAGCCGGTGCGTGGCGCAGTGCGCGATTCAGTGCGCCACGCCATGCACGGCTCAGGCTGCGGCTTCCGTCAGCATCAGGGGCGCGCTGACATCGGCGCCGACGACGGACGCGATGGCCGCGACGGACGCATCGGATACCAGCGCCATCGGCGGCTCGCCGCCAGGCACATAAAACCGTGTCGGCGTTTCCGCTTGCGCCACGGCCATGCGCGTGCAGCAGGGCAGTCCCGCGCCGGGCATCAGGGCATCGATGCAAAAGTCGTCGTGGGAGTCCGGTGCGAAGGCCGTACCGGGTTGCAGGTAAGCGGTATGAACTTCGGCGCTCTGGCGTGATGGGCGCGACTGCAGGCACAGCGCGCCACGATGGCAGACCGCCCACATCAGCCCGCGCGCCTGCAGTTGCTGCGCCCAGTCCGGCTCGCCCGGCGCGATCTCGACAAAGTCGACCACGCCGGCCGCCCCGTCGGGCCGGGGCACGGCGCGCACCAGGACGCTGTCCAGCACCGCCTGCATCTCGACAGGATGCGCCGGCGCCGGGGTGTGAACATCGCCGCCGCCGAGTAGCGCCAGTTCGCGGTCGCCCGCCAGGATGCGCACGCCGCCGCGCAGGCAGGCCCACCATTCCGGGCGGCCGGTAACGAACGTCGGCTGCATGTCGCCGGCGCGCAGGAAAACGTAGTCGCAGGTATGACCCAGGCCGGCCGTTGCCGGAATGACACAAAGCTGGAAGCCGACGCGCAGGTCCGGTGTGGACGGGTGTGGCGGCATTGCACCGCGCATCTGGGCATCGGAAAACGAGAAAATCTGCATGGCATTCCCCCAAAACAGAGCAGGGGACGCGAATGGTCCCGGAATGCGCATTGGCGGCCCGGTGCGGTTTTCCGCCCGACCACGTATTGCGCGCTAGCCCCGTTTCGGTACGGCTATTCGCCGCCCGGTACATGCCATCGTGCCGCACCCTTGCGCGGGTGCATCCCTTAAGATGTGGATCTGGCACCGATAGAACGACGAACTATAAGTTGTCGTGACGCTCAGGTCAAACCCTTAGGCTCGAGCGACTTAAAATCCACTCAGCAGCATATGACAGGCGACCCACTCAAGCTGTTCGGGCGACATCTGACCTGGTTGCGCAAGCAGCGCGGCTGGTCGCAGGAAGCGCTGTCGCTGGAAAGCGGTCTGGCGAGATCGTACCTCAGCGGCATCGAACGCGGCACGCGAAATGTTGCGCTTTATAACATTTGTACGCTCGCTGACACGCTCGGCGTTGCTCCGCCGGAGATGCTGAACTTCTCGCAGCACGAATCCGCCACGACCGTCGAGGCGCCGCGTTCGCCGTTTCATTCCGAATCATCGCCCGCCGTGCAGGCAACCATGCGCTACATGGCGGAGCTGAGCGATTTCGAACAGGATGTGGTGGCGGGCGTCGCCCGCGCACTGGCAAAGAAAAACCCGCGTTGATCCCGCGGGTTTTTTGTTTGAGGCGCCCTTGCGGCGCCTTTGTCTTTTGCGTGTCGTCTTTTTTCGCGTACGGATGCTTCTGACTCGCCTGAAGCGTCAGCCGATCCGCCAAATATCCGCCAAAGCCGATCGGCCAGAGCAACCCGGACCGACTCAGACAACTCAATCCGGCTCAGACGTTGAGCATCCCCTGGCGCTCGATGAAGGCGATCACCTGTTCCAGGCCCTGCCCCGATTTCACGCTACCCATCACGAACGGCCGCTCGCCACGCATCTTGCGGGCGTCGCTCTCCATGATTTCCAGCGATGCGCCCACGTAAGGCGCCAAGTCCGTCTTGTTGATGACCAGCAGGTCGGACTTGGTGATGCCCGGGCCGCCCTTGCGCGGAATCTTCTCCCCGCCCGCGACATCGATCACGTAGATGGTCAGGTCGGACAATTCCGGGCTGAACGTGGCGGCGAGATTGTCGCCGCCCGACTCGATGAACACCACGTCGGCATCCGGAAACTTCGCCAGCATGCGATCCACGGCTTCGAGGTTGATCGATGCATCCTCGCGGATCGCCGTGTGCGGGCAGCCGCCGGTTTCCACGCCCATGATGCGCTCCGCGGGCAGCGCGCCCGAGATCGTCAGCAGCCGCTGGTCTTCCTTGGTGTAGATGTCGTTGGTGATGGCGACGAGGTCATAGCGGTCGCGCATCGCCTTGCACAGCATCTCCAGCAGCGTGGTCTTGCCGGAGCCTACGGGGCCACCCACGCCAACGCGCAGCGGAGGATTCTTCTTGGTACGGGCCTGGGTCATGATCGGATTCGGATTCAGGATCGGAACAGCCTGGAGTACTGCGTCTCGTGCCGCGCGGACAGCAGCCCCAGCATCGGGGAAAACGTGGAAATCTGCGGCGGCTGCGCGTCGGCGCGGCGCGCGGCTTCGTCGACGGCATCGAGCACGGCCCGATGCAGCCCGCGCAGGATATGCTGGCCGGCCACCTGGCCGAGCGGCACGGCCTTGATGGCCGCCGCGACCTGGTTCTCCGCCCAGTTGAAGGCATAGGCCGCCAGGCCGTCGCGCGCGTCGATGTCCAGCGCGACGCACGCGGCGGCAAACGCCGTCGGCAGGCAGACAGGCGACAAGCTCGCCAGCGCGGCGCGTTGCGCGTCATCGCCCCACGCCATCTGGCCCACCAGCTTTGCGAGCGACCAGCCCATCTGCTCGGTCTCCAGCCGCATCTCGGCCGTCTCGCGCGTGGCGTGGAACCAGTCATTCCATTGGCCCACGCTCGTCAGGTCGTTCGATTTCCACGCGCGATGGAGCAGCAGCCAGACCGGCGCTTCGCATTGGGACTGCACGTGGATCAGGTTATCGCGGATCCAGCGCTCGGCGCTGGTGGCATCGCTGACCAGCCCGCAGTCGATTGCCGCTTCCAGCCCCTGCGAATAGCTGAACCCGCCAATCGGCAATGCCGGCGAGGCAAGGTGCAGCAGCGAGATGAGTTGGGGCAACCCGGTCATGCGATCACGCCATCA
Organism: Cupriavidus sp. 01L415; assembly: GCF_056400065.1. Lineage (NCBI taxonomy): Bacteria > Pseudomonadati > Pseudomonadota > Betaproteobacteria > Burkholderiales > Burkholderiaceae > Cupriavidus > Cupriavidus sp. 01L415. The sequence continues at coordinate 991,850 of NZ_JBFTSP010000001.1, forward strand.
GTGCTTGTGACCACAGTGCTCGTCATGCACGTGATCGTGGCCATGGTCATGCTCGTGATCGTGGTCATGACCGTGAGCATGGGAATGCGAGTGGCCGTGCGTATGGGAATGCCCGTGCGCGTGCGCATGCGAGTCGCCGTGATGTTCGTGAAACACCGCCTGCGCGGCCGCGTAGTCCTCGGCGAACGTCGCATCGTGGCCATGCTTGTGACCGCCACCATAGGCCCCCGCCTCCGGCTCGAAGGGCAGCTCGGCGCGCTCGGCATTCACGCCCAGCCGGGCCAGCATGTCCGCCAGCACCGCGTCGTACTCCAGCCGCAGGTAGTCGCGCCCCACTTCCACGGGGGTATGCCGATTGCCCAGATGATAGGCGGCGCGCATCAGCGCCAGTCCATCCGTCGCCGTCACCTGCAACACCGATTCCGCGGCCGCCTGGACCTCGACGAAGGTGCCGTCTTCCGCCACCAGCAGATCGCCGCCGCGCAGCACGGTGCCGCGCGGCAGGAACAGCGCCGCCTCGGTGCCGTTGTCCAGTACCGCACGCAGGCGGCTCTTGCTGCGGTCGCCAAATGGCAGGACGAGCTTGGGCGCGCGGCGCACCAGGACCGGTGCAATGCCGTGCGGCGCGGGGAGGTGTTTGTCGATCTTGATCACGGGTCAGAACAGGAAGTAACGCTGCGCCATCGGCAGCACGGTGGCCGGTTCGCACATCAGCAGCTGGCCGTCGGCCACCACCTGGTAGGTCTCCGGATCCACCGTGACGTGCGGTTGCCAGTCATTGTGCACCATGTCCCGCTTGCTGACGGTCCGCGTGCCGCGCACCGCCGAGAGCGTCTTGGCCAGCCCATACCGGTCGCCCACGCCCGCCGCCAGTGCTGCCTGCGAGACAAACGTCAGCGACGACCGCGGCAGCGCGCCGCCGGCCGACGCGAACATCGGGCGATAGTGCACCGGTTGCGGTGTCGGGATCGATGCGTTCGGATCACCCATTGCCGCCGCCGCGATCATGCCCCCCTTCAGGATCAGGCTGGGCTTCACGCCGAAGAAGGCCGGCTTCCACAGCACCAGGTCCGCCCACTTGCCCACTTCGATCGATCCCACCTCGTGCGCGATGCCATGCGTCAGCGCCGGATTGATCGTGTACTTGGCGATATAGCGCTTCACGCGGAAGTTGTCGTGCCCGCCGCGCGCATCGTGCGGATCGCCGGGCAGCTTGCCGCGTTGCGCCGCCATCTTATGCGCCGTCTGCCACGTGCGGATGATGACCTCGCCCACGCGGCCCATGGCCTGCGAATCGCTCGAGATCATCGAGAACGCGCCTAGGTCATGCAGGATGTCCTCGGCGGCGATGGTCTCGCGACGAATGCGCGATTCCGCAAACGCGATGTCTTCCGCGATCGCCGGGTCAAGGTGATGGCAGACCATCAGCATGTCCAGGTGCTCGTCCAGCGTGTTCACCGTGTACGGGCGTGTGGGATTGGTCGACGATGGCAGCACGTTGGCCTCGCCGCAAACCTTGATGATGTCCGGCGCGTGGCCGCCGCCCGCCCCTTCCGTGTGATAGGTATGGATCGTGCGGCCCTTGAACGCGGCAATCGTCGCTTCGACGAAGCCGCCCTCGTTGAGTGTGTCGGTGTGGATCGCCACCTGCGTATCGGTGGCATCGGCCACGGAGAGGCAGGTATCGATGGCCTGCGGCGTCGTGCCCCAGTCCTCGTGCAGCTTCAGCCCGATCGCACCGGCCTCCACCTGCTCCGTCAGCGGGCCGGCCTGGCTGGCGTTGCCCTTGCCTAGGAAGCCGATATTCATCGGATAGGCGTCGGCCGCCTGCAGCATGCGCTCCATGTACCACGGCCCCGGCGTCACGGTCGTGGCGAAGGTGCCGGTGGCCGGGCCCGTGCCGCCGCCGATCATCGTGGTCACGCCGCTCATCAGCGCCTCTTCGATCTGCTGCGGGCAGATGAAGTGGATGTGGCTGTCGATGCCGCCCGCCGTGACGATCATGCCTTCGCCGGCGATCACCTCGGTGCCCGGCCCCACGACGATCGTCACGCCAGGCTGGATGTCCGGATTGCCGGCCTTGCCGATCGACGCGATGCGCCCCGCCTTGAGCCCGATGTCGGCCTTGACGATGCCCCAGTGGTCGACGATCAGCGCGTTGGTGATGACCGTGTCGACGCAGTCCTTCGCCATGCGCTGGCTCTGGCCCATGCCGTCGCGGATCACCTTGCCGCCGCCGAACTTGACCTCCTCGCCATAGATCGTGAAGTCCCGCTCGACTTCGATCACGAGGCCCGTGTCGGCCAGCCGCACGCGGTCGCCCGTGGTCGGGCCGAACATCTCGGCATAGGCCTGCCTGGAGATTTTCACGCTCATCACAGCGCTCCCATGATCTTGCCGTTGAAGCCGTAGACGATGCGGTCGCCATCCAGCGCCACCAGTTGCACCGTGCGCGACTGGCCTGGCTCGAATCGCACGGCGGTGCCGGCGGCGATGTCGAGCCGGAAGCCGCGCGCCGCCTCACGATCGAAGTCGAGCGCCGCGTTGGTCTCGTAGAAGTGGAAATGCGAACCCACCTGCACCGGACGGTCGCCCGTGTTGGCCACCGTCACGCTGACCGTGGGACGGCCCGCGTTCAGTTCGATTTCGCCGTCCAGCGGCATCAGTTCACCGGGAATCATCACCATCCTCCTTGCGATCAGGCGACCATCAGGCCCGCGCCATACAGCGCCACGCCCGCTCCGGCCACGCGGGCCACCCAACCGGCATGGCGACGCAGGAACATGCCCGCGCCGATGCCCAGCCCATGCAGCGTCATCGTCGCCACGGCAAATCCGCCCACATAGGCCAGCACCGCCGGCATGGCGGCAGCCGTTGCCGGCAACTCGGCGCCGTGCGCATAGCCGTGGAACAGCGCAAAGCCGCCGACGATGGCCATGCCGGCCACGGCCGACAGGCGCGCACGGGCCGCCACCAGCAGGCCGATCACCAGCAGCGACACGGCGATCATCGGCTCCACGGCCGGCAGCGCGACCCCGGCAAGGCCGAGCGCGGCACCAACGAGCATCATCGCCACGAAGGCCAGCGGCAGGCGCAGCAGATCGGCCTTCGACGGCGCTCCGTGCCCGAACGTATCGCGCGACGACGTGGCCATCGCGCTCCACACGCCCACCGCAGCCATCGCCAGCAGGTGGTCGGTGCCGGTGAACGGATGCAGCAGGCCGGCCCACAGGCTGGCACCGACGGTCGCGGCATCGTGACCGGGGTGAGCAAAGGCCGAAGCGGCGGCCAGCGACAGGGCGGCGCCCGCGGCCAGGCGCGCGCGGCAGGATCGGAGGAAGCGGCTGGCTCGGTTGGCTCGGTTGGCTCGGTTGGCTCGGTTGGCTCGGGACATTGGGGCCCTCTTTGTGTTGTTGGCGGTTGAGATATCAGACGATCGGATGATGGACGGTGACGAGCTTGGTGCCGTCCGGGAAGGTGGCTTCCACCTGGATCTCGGGGATCAGCTCGGCCACGCCCTCCATGACGTCCTCGCGCGTCAGCACCGTGGTGCCCTCGTGCATCAGTTCGGCCACGGTGCGGCCATCGCGCGCGCCTTCCATGATGGCGGCGGTTATCAGCGCGACGGCTTCCGGATAGTTGAGCTTGAGCCCGCGCGCGCGGCGGCGTTCGGCCAGTAGTGCGGCGGTGAAGATCAGCAGCTTGTCTTTCTCGCGCGGCGTCAGTTCCATCGTTGGCTTCCTTGTTGTCTTTCGTATCGTTGTCAGGTCGACCACAGTCGCAGCGGCCGCGCCGGCACGCCGTGGATTGGCTCGCGCAGGGCGGTCCAGCTATCGACCATCACTTGCCGCACCGCTTCCATCTGGCGGCCCAGCACGCGCAGCAGCAGCATCGACTGGCCCGGCGGTTGACCATGCGAAGTGCCACGCGCAGCCAGACAGGTCACGCCGGCGCGCAGGTCGGCTGCGTAGGGCAGGCGTTCGGCGAGCGATTCGGCCAGCGCCGGCGTGGCGCCCTGCCCCACGGCCCAGAGCGTGCCGAGGATATGCAGCCCGTCCATGCCGGACACCGCGGTACGCAGCGGCGAGGCGGCATCGAGATGCGATTGCTCGATCCACAATGCGCGATCCCCATCGGCGATGCGCGTATCGAGCTGCAGCGCGCCGCTGGCCCATCGCTCGCCCGATGCCTGCCGGCCCAGCACGACGGCATCCCAGCCAATCGCACTGCCACCCGGCGCCACCGCCACATCCGTGGTGATACGCGCGCGTGCATCGTCGAACACAATGTTTTCCTGCGGCAGCCAGTCCAGCTTCGCGCCCTCGGCCACATCGATCCGCACATGCTGCGCGGCTTCGCGGCCCAGCGACTTGTACCACTTGGTGGCCCCCGGCGTGGCCAGTACCGCATGCGCGCCCGATGCCACCGCGATGTCGATATCGAGCACGTCCCCGCCCGCCACGCCGGCAGGTGGATGCAGCACCACGACGTGGCAGATATCGCCTTCCGGGTACAGCGGCTTCTGCACCAGCAGCGGGCCCTGATGCCGGCGCTCCACCATGGCGGTGCGCCCGGCACGCGCGGCAAAGCGCAGGCGCAGACTGGCGTGCCATGCGGCGGGCATGGCGAGCGATGATGGGAAATCCGGATGACGCATGGGTGGTGGCAGGCCGCGGGGGCGAGTGGGGCAAAAGCGGGCAAATGCCGGTAAGAGCGGGCGCGCCGCGGCACGCCCGATGTCGGCAATCGATGCAGCCATCATAGCGCGCGGCCGCCGGCACCGAAAGGTGATTTGGCGGGCGCAAGGCGCCGTCAGACCGCGATCAGGTCCCGCACGCCGTCCTGCTCCATGCTCGCGCCCTCGCCCCGGGCCACCACCTCGCCACGGCTCATGACGACGTAGTGATCGGCCAGATGTCGCGCGAATTCGTAGTACTGCTCCACCAGCAGCACCGTCATGCCGAATTCGTCGACCAGCAGGCGCAGCGCGCGGCCGATGTCCTGGATGATCGACGGCTGGATGCCTTCCGTCGGCTCGTCCAGGATCAGCAGTTGTGGCTCGCTCATCAGCGCGCGGCCGATGGCCAACTGTTGCTGCTGGCCACCCGACAAATCGCCGCCACGGCGCTGGCGCATCGTGCGCAATACGGGAAACAGCTGGTAGATCCGGTCCGGCACGCCGTTGGGCCGCGCGCGGCTGGCGGCGCCAATCAGCAGGTTCTCCTCGACGGTCAGGCGCGGGAAGATCTCGCGCCCCTGCGGCACGTAGGCGAGGCCCGCCGATACGCGCTCGTAGGGCGCCTTCTTCTCCAGCGCGCGGCCGTCCCAGCTGACGCTGCCGCTACGCGTGGGCACCACGCCCATCAGGCATTTGAGCAACGTGCTCTTGCCCACGCCATTGCGCCCCAGCAGCGTGGTCAGCTTGCCGTGCGGCACCTCGAAGGAGACGTCGCGCAGGATGTGGCTGCCGCCGTAGAACTGGTTCAGTGCTTTGACCTGCAGCATCGTTATCTTCCCAGATAGGATTCGATCACGCGCTCATCGCGCTTGACGGCGTCGAGCGTGCCCTCGGCCAGCAGGCTGCCTTCGGCCAGCACCGTCACCTTGCCTGCATCGCCAGCCAGGGCCGCGACGAATTCCATGTCGTGCTCCACCACCATCATCGAGCAACTGCCGCGCAGGCTGTTCAGCAGGCCGGCCAGCTGCATTGTCTCTTCGTCGGTCATCCCCGCCACCGGCTCATCCAGCAGCAACAGCTGCGGCTGCTGCATCAGCAGCATGCCGATCTCGAGTCGTTGCTTCTGGCCGTGCGACAACAGCCCCGCCGGGCGATAGGCCTCGTCCTCGAGCCCCGTCAGCGCCAGCGTTTCCTCGATGCGGCGATGGCCCTCGCCCGTCAGCCGCGCACGTAGCGACGACCACCAGCGCTTGTCGGTCTTCATCGCCAGTTCCAGGTTTTCCCAGACCGCATGTTGTTCAAAGACAGTGGGCTTCTGGAACTTGCGGCCGATGCCGGTCTGCGCGATACGGGGTTCCGTCATGCGCATCAGGTCGATGGTCTGTCCCAGGAACACGCGCCCGCTGACGTTGGCATTGCGCGGCCCGGTCTTGCCCGTGATGACGTCCATCATCGTGGTCTTGCCGGCACCGTTGGGACCGATCACGCAGCGCAACTCGCCATGATCGATCGACAGTGTCAGCTTGTTCAGCGCGCGAAAGCCGTCGAACTGCACGGTCAGGTCTTCCAGGTAGAGGATCGGCCCGTGCGAGACGTCGATCACGCCGGGCTCGACGAATCGGCCCAGGCCCGTGGCATTGCCGCTTTCGGCCTGTTGTGCACCCAGTGCGGCGTTCATGCTTCGCTCCCTTGATGCGGCGCCACGGCGGGCGGCGCCACTGGCTCGGCCGAGGCCGCCTGGATCTTCTCTGCCGCCGTGCGGTTGCCGCGCAGGCGGCGCCACAGGCCCACCACGCCATCGGGCAGGTACAGCGTCACCAGCACGAACATCGCGCCCAGCAGGAACAGCCAGTATTCCGCAAAGTACGCGGTGAACATCGTCTTGGCGCCGTTGACCAGGAAAGCCCCGACGATCGGTCCGATCAGCGTGCCGCGGCCACCCACGGCCACCCACACCGCCATTTCGATCGAGTTGGCCGGCGACATCTCGCCCGGGTTGATGATGCCGACCTGCGGCACATAGAGCGCGCCGGCAATGCCGCACAGCACAGCCGAGAACGTCCACACGAACAGCTTGTAGCCAAGCGGGTTGTATCCGGAGAACATCACGCGCATCTCCGCGTCGCGCACGGCGGTCACCACGCGGCCGAGCTTGGACGTGACGATATACCGGCAGGCAATGAAGCCGGCCAGCAGCGCGATGAACGTCAGCACGAACAGCGCCGCGCGCGTCTGCGGCGCGGCAATCGCAAAGCCGGCGATGCGCTTGAAGTCCGTGAAGCCATTGTTGCCGCCGAAGCCCGTTTCATTGCGGAAGAACAGCAGCATCGCCGCGTAGGTCATGGCCTGCGTGATGATCGACAGGTACACGCCCTTGATGCGCGAGCGAAACGCAAAGAAACCGAACAGCCACGCCAGCACGCCCGGCACCAGCACGATCAGCAACATCGCGTACGGCAAGTGCTCGGTGCCGTGCCAGAACCACGGCAATTCCTTCCAGTCGAGGAACACCATGAAGTCGGGCAGATCGCTCTTGTACACGCCCTCGCGGCCGATCGACCGCATCAGGTACATGCCCATCGCATAGCCGCCCAGCGCGAAGAACAGGCCGTGACCGAGGCTCAGGATGCCGCAATAGCCCCAGACCAGGTCCAGCGCGATGGCCGCCAGCGCAAAGCACATGATCTTGCCGACCAGCGTCAGCACGTACGCCGACAAATGCAGCGGATGGCCTTCGGGAATCCACAGCGCGCAGACCGGCACGCCGATGGCGATGACCACCGTCAGCACCACCAGCGCCAGCCATGTGCGGCGCGAGAACAGCGGCTGCCGCTCCGGCACCGACAGCCTGAACGGCGCACCCTTGGCCGATTTCGATTGAAAACTGCTCATCTCATGCCTCCGCGCTGCGCCCTTTGAGCGCGAAAAGTCCCTGCGGGCGCTTCTGGATGAAGAGCACGATCAGCACCAGCACAAAGATTTTGGCGAGCACCGCGCCGTAGAACGGCTCGATGAACTTGTTGATGATGCCGAGGCCGAACGCGCCGACGATGGTGCCCGCCAGCTGGCCCACGCCGCCCAGCACCACCACCATGAACGAGTCGATGATGTACGCCTGGCCGAGGTCCGGGCCCACATTGCCGATCTGCGACAGTGCGCAGCCGCCCAGCCCCGCAATGCCCGCGCCGAACGCGAAGGCGTAGCTGTCCACCTTCCACGTGCGCACGCCCACGCAGGCCGCCATGGTGCGGTTCTGCGTGGTGGCGCGCACGAACAGGCCCAGGCGCGTGCGGTTGAGCACGGCCCACGCCACGGCCACCACGGCCAGCGCGAACAGGATGATGACAATGCGGTTGTACGGGATCACCAGCCCGGCCATCGCCGCCACGCCGCCGCTCATCCACGCCGGATTGGCCACTTCGACATTCTGCGCGCCGAAGATCGTGCGCACCGCCTGCATCAGCAGCAGGCTGATACCGAATGTCGCCAGCAGCGTTTCCAGCGGACGCCCATACAGGTGCCGCAGGACGATGCGTTCCAGCGCGAAGCCGACGATACCGGCCGCCAGGAACGAGGCCGGCAGCGCGGCCAGCAGGTACCAGTCGAATGCGTTGGGCGCGTAGGCGCGGAACAGCGTCTGCACCACATACGTGGCATAGGCGCCGATCATCAGGAATTCGCCGTGCGCCATGTTGATGACGCCGATCAGGCCATAGGTGATGGCCAGACCCAGTGCGGCCAGCAGCAGCACGCTGCCCAGGCTCAGCCCGGCGAACAGGTTGCCCAGCAGCTCGGCGCGGCGCTGGTCGCCCCGCATCGCGTCAATGGCTTGCTGTGCGGCGGCGCGGACGTCGGCATCGGACTCCCGGAACTTGCCCGCTTCATCGCGCTCCAGCAGCGGCATCAGCTTCTGGCGGCTCTGCGGATTGCTGTCGTGGCCGAGGATGTGGATGGCTTCGAGCCGCGCGTCGTGCGTGGCCTCGGTGCCCTGCGCCAGCACAGTGTTGGCCCAGATCACGTCGAGCCGCGCGCGCAGGCCGGCGTCGGCCTCCGCCTTGCGCGCGGCTTCCACGGCATCGCGCGAGGCATTTTCGGGTTGCTCGAACAGCGTGCCGATGGCCTGGGTACGCACGGCGATGTCCGGCGATTGCAGCTGCAGGCTGCTCGCGGCGCTGTCGACGATGGCCCGCAGGCTGTTGTTCAGGGTCAGCGGCTCGAGCTCGTCCGCCTTGACGGTCACGGGCTTGCCAGTGATCGCGTCGACGGTCTTGTCGCCTTCCTGGCGCACCATGCCCACGGACGGCGCGTATTGCAGCGCGTCGTCCTGCAGCGCCTTCAGGATCGGGCCGGATTGCTCGGCGGGCGCCTGGGTGAGCGCGGTCAGCGCGGCGGTCTTGGCGTCGAAATCGTCTTCCGCCAATGGCTTGAGATCGGCCTGCGTGAGCGACGTGGCGGCCCACAGCGGCGCGGCGGCCAGCAGCAATGCGGCCAGCATGACACGCAGCCATGGCACGGCGGACAAGGGTAAGGATCGGTACATAGGGCTGGCAGGAGTCGATGGCGCGATGGGTCGCGTCTTGTTGGCTTCGGCAAGTTGGCTGCCGATCGTCCGCGCCCCTCCCCCGCACGCGGGAGAGAGGCCGGTGAATGAAGCAAGGGCCGGCTTTGCCAGCCCCCGGCGCCCAGTGGGCGCGCCGTCTTACATCACCTTGTCAGGCTTGCCCTCGTTGCCCGCGATGAACGGGCTCCACGGCTGGGCACGCACGGGCTTCGGCGTCTTCCACACCACCGAGAACTGGCCGTCAGCCTTCACTTCGCCGATCATCACCGGCTTGTAGAGGTGATGGTTCTCGCCCATCGTCAGGGTGAAGCCGTCCGGCGACTTGAAGGTCTGGCCGTACATCGCGGCGCGAACCTTGTCGGTATCCGTCGTGCCGGCCTTCTTCACGGCTTGCGCCCACATGTGGATGCCGACGTAGGTGGCTTCCATCGGATCGTTGGTCACGCGCTTGTCGCCGCCGGGCAGGTTGTTGGCCTTGACCCATGCCGCCCATTGCTTCTTGAACGCGTCGTTTTCCGGGCTCTTCACCGACATGAAGTAGTTCCAGGCGGCCAGGTGGCCCACCAGCGGCTTGGTGTCGATGCCGCGCAGTTCTTCCTCACCCACGGAGAACGCCACCACCGGCACGTCCTTGGCCTTCAGGCCGGCGTTGCCCAGTTCCTTGTAGAACGGCACGTTGGAGTCGCCGTTGATCGTCGAGATCACGGCCGTCTTGCCACCCTGCGAGAACTTCTTGATGTTCGCGACGATGGTCTGGTAGTCGCTGTGGCCAAACGGGGTGTAGACCTCTTCGATGTCCTTGTCGGCCACGCCCTTGCTCTTCAGGAACGCGCGCAGGATCTTGTTGGTGGTACGCGGATAGACGTAGTCCGTGCCCAGGAGGTAGAAGCGCTTGGCGCCGCCGCCTTCCTTGCTCATCAGGTATTCCACGGCCGGGATGGCCTGCTGGTTCGGCGCCGCACCGGTGTAGAAGACGTTCTTGGACATTTCCTCGCCTTCATACTGCACCGGGTAGAACAGCAGCGAGTTCAGTTCCTCGTAGACCGGCAGCACCGACTTGCGCGACACGGACGTCCAGCAACCGAACGTGACGGCCACCTTGTCCTGCGTGACCAGCTGGCGGGCCTTCTCGGCGAACAGCGGCCAGTTGGAAGCGGGGTCCACGACGACGGGCACGAGCTTGCGGCCCAGGACGCCACCGCTCTTGTTGATTTCGTCGATCGTCATCAGCGCCACGTCCTTGAGCGAGGTCTCAGAGATGGCCATCGTGCCGGACAGCGAATGCAGGATGCCGATCTTGATCGGTTCCTTGGACTGCGCCATCGCCAGCGGGCTGGTACCGATCATCGCCGCGGCGGCTACCGCCGACAGCTTCAGCATGTCACGTCGTTTCATTGCAGCTCCCAGTTTGTCGTGTGTGATTAGGGACTACGCACCCCGGGTGATGCTTCTGCAACTAGCGTGCCATGGGCATGCATTGGCTGCCGGCACTCGCGCGCAAGGCGCAGGGCGGCTGGCAAGTGACAAACGGGAATGGGAGGGACGCGCGCGCACCATGGTGGTGCCGGCACTTGCCGGGCGGCCACGCACCGGCATCGTGCATCGGCGCAAATGAGTGCAGGCCGGCGGAGGCGGCGCGCCGGGACGGCCGTCCGGAGGGCGCCAGGCCGGCGCCCGGTGCCGCGCCGCAGTGCATCACGCACCGCGGGCAATAAAAAACGGGACCCGAGGGTCCCGTTCTTCCGATGTCAGGAGACGCTTACTTCGTCATCACCGGCATCATGTTGGCGTTCATGTTGTGCATGATCCAGAGCGAACCGGCCAGCACGATGAACAGGATCAGCAGGGTGAACAGGAACGCCATGACGTTCGAGCGCTGCCCCTTCGATCCATCCATATGCAGGAAGTACTTCAGATGCACGACGATCTGCACCACGGCCATGCCGAGGATGATCCAGAGCATCGTGCCGCGGTCCATGGTGCCGTCCATCACGATCTTGAACGGGATCACGGTCAGGATCACGGCCAGGATGAAGCCGATCACATAGGACTTGACGCTGCTGTGGCCGTGCGACTCGCCGTGAGCGGCCGTTGCGTGTTGCTGTGCCATTTACATTGCCCCCATCAGGTAGACCACAGTGAACACGCCGATCCAGACCACGTCCAGGAAGTGCCAGAACAGGCTGAGGCAGTTCAGGCGCTTGACCATGACCGGGGTCATGCCCTTCTTGTTCAGCTGCCACATCAGGACCAGCATCCACACCATGCCGCTCGCCACGTGCAGGCCGTGAGTGCCCACCAGCGTGAAGAACGACGACAGGAACGCGCTGCGGCTCGGGCCGGCGCCTTCGTGGATCAGGTGGGCGAACTCGTTCAGTTCCATCCCCATGAACGCGGCGCCCAGCAGGAACGTCACGGCGAGCCAGAACAGCACGCGACCCTTCTGCCGGTTCTGCAGCGAGATCATCGCGAAACCGTACGTGATGGACGAGAACAGCAGGATGAACGTCTCGACCAGCACGTAGTTGAGCTCGAACAGCTCCTTGCCCGACGGGCCGCCCGCCACTTCGCCGCGCAGGACGGCGTAGGCGGCGAACAGGCACGCGAACAAGATGCAGTCGCTCATCAGGTACAGCCAGAAACCAAAAATGGTGTTCTCGCTGGTGTCGTGATGCGCGTGGTCGTGCGCCTCGTCATGCGAGTGCGCGTGCGCGGGGGCTTGCGCCCCAAAACGATCAAGGACTTCAGTCGACATGGTCATCAGGCCTGCGAAGCAATGCGCTGCAGTTGGCGCGTTTCGATCTGCTCGACCTGGGCGGCCGGCACGTAGTAGTCGATATGGTCGTCGTTGGCGCGGAAGATGAACGACACCACCATGCCAACCAGGCCCACGGCGGCAAGCCACCAGATGTGCCAGACCAGGGCAAAGCCGAGCACCAGGCTGAAGGCGCCAATGTAGAAGCCGGCTGCGGTGTTCTTCGGCATGTGGATCTGCTCGAAGCCATCCGTGCGGACCTTCTCGCCACGGGCCTTCATGTCGGCAAACGCGTCCAGGTCACGCACCACCGGGGTGTGCGCGAAGTTGTAGAACGCGGGCGGCGAAGACGTGGCCCATTCCAGCGTGCGGCCACCCCACGGGTCGCCGGTCACGTCGGCCAGCTTCTCGCGGTTGCGGATCGACACGACGATCTGCAGCACCTGGAACACGATGCCCATGGCGATGAACACGACACCGACCACGGCGAGGTGCAGGAACGGGGTCCAGGCCGGGTTGTCCGTGTGGTTCAGGCGACGGGTCATGCCCATCAGGCCCAGCACGTACAGCGGCATGAACGCGAAGTAGAAACCAACCAGCCAGCACCAGAAGGCGCACTTGCCCAGACGCTCGTCCAGCTTGAAGCCAAACGCCTTTGGCCACCAGTAGGTCACGCCAGCCAGGTAGCCGAACAGCACGCCACCGATGATCACGTTGTGGAAGTGGGCGATCAGGAACAGGCTGTTGTGCAGCACGAAGTCGGCAGCCGGCACGGCCATCAGCACGCCGGTCATGCCGCCGATCACGAAGGTGATCATGAAGCCCAGCGTCCACAGCACCGGCGACGTGAATTGCACGCGGCCGCGGTACATGGTGAACAGCCAGTTGAAGATCTTCACCCCGGTCGGGATGGAGATGATCATGGTCGTGATGCCGAAGAACGCGTTCACGTTGGCGCCGGAGCCCATCGTGAAGAAGTGGTGCAGCCACACGAGGAACGACAGCACCATGATGGCGGAGGTCGCGTACACCATCGACTTGTAGCCGAACAGCTTCTTGCCCGAGAACGTGGCGATGATCTCCGAGAAGATACCGAACGCCGGCAGGATCAGGATGTACACCTCGGGGTGGCCCCAGATCCAGATCAGGTTCACGTACATCATGGCGTTACCGCCGCCATCGTTCGTGAAGAAGTGCATGTCGAGGTAGCGGTCCAGGCCCAGCAGCGCCAGCGACACGGTCAGCACCGGGAAGGCGGCCACGATCAGCACGTTGGTGCACAGCACGGTCCAGGTGAACACCGGCATGCGCATCAGGGTCATGCCCGGGGCGCGCATACGCAGGATGGTCACCAGGAAGTTCACGCCGGTCAGCAGCGTGCCCAACCCTGAAATCTGCAAGGACCAGAGGTAGTAGTCCACCCCTACGCCCGGGCTGAAGTCCAGGCCGGACAGCGGCGGGTAGGCCAGCCAGCCGGTGCGGGCGAATTCGCCGACGCCGAGCGAGACGTTGACCAGCAGGGCGCCAGCCACGAACAGCCAGAAGCTCAGCGTGTTCAGGAACGGGAAGGCCACGTCGCGCGCGCCGATCTGCAGCGGCACCACGAGGTTCATCAGGCCCGTCATCAGCGGCATGGCCACGAAGAAGATCATGATCACGCCGTGGGCCGTGAACACCTGGTCATAGTGCTCGGGCGGCAGGAAGCCGGTGCTGCCATTGGTGGCCACAGCCAGCTGCGTGCGCATCATGATGGCGTCGGCAAAGCCGCGCAGCAGCATGATCAGGGCGACCAGCGAATACATCACGCCGATCTTCTTGTGGTCGACGGACGTAATCCACTCGCTCCACAGGTAGTTCCACTTCTTGAAATACGTGATCGCAGCGAACAGCGCCAGCCCGCCAAGGGCCACGCAGCTCAGTGTGATCATGATGATCGGCTCATGAAACGGAATCGCCGACAAACTCAATTTGCCAAACATCATTGCTCCTAGGATTGCGCGCCCAGCGCCGGCTTGGCCGGCGTGGCCATGGAGACACGCTCGTCGCCGAGCGTGTTACGCGACGTGCAGATCGGGCCGCCATCAAAACCTTCGCGGGCGAGTGCACGGCCGTCGTGGCCCATGTACTGATGCAGGATGCCGGTGTACAGGCCGTCTTCGACCTTGCCGAAGAAGGTCACCGGCTCCGCTTCGCTCGGCTTGGCCAGGACCTTGTAGTCCGCGGCAGCGAGCTGGCGTTCGGAGGCGCGCACCTTGGCAACCCAGGCGTCGAAATCGAAGTTCGACATGGCCATCGCCTTGAACTTCATGCCCGAGAAGCCGCCGCCACTGTAGTTGGCGGACATGCCGTCATACGTGCCGGCTTCGTTGGCGATGAGGTGCAGCTTGGTCTCCATCCCGGCCATGGCGTAAACCTGGCTGCCCAGTTGCGGGATGAAGAACGAATTCATGATCGAATCCGAGGTGATCTTGAAGTTCACCGGCGTGTTCACCGGCAGCGCGAGCTGGTTGACCGTCGCGATCTTCAGTTCCGGATAGATGAACAGCCATTTCCAGTTCATCGCCACCGCTTCCACGGTGATCGGCTTGACGTTGGATTCCAGCGGCTTGTAGGGGTCCAGGTCGTGCGAGGACTTCCAGGTGATGATGCCCAGTGCAATGATGATCAGGCAGGGGATCATCCAGACCACGACTTCSAYCTTGGTGGAGTGCGACCAGTCCGGGTCGTAGGCGGCGGATGTATTGCTGGCGCGATACTTCCACGCAAACACCAGCGTCAGGACGATCACGGGGACGACGACCAGCAGCATCAACCAGGTGGCAATCAGAATGATGCCCTTGATGTCGACGCCGATCTGACCCTTCGGGTCCATCACGGTCAGGTTACAGCCGGCCAGCAACAGCAAGCCAAGGCAAGGCAGGAACCGCGTCCAGCGCGGCATTATGGGTTTTTTCATGTCACGACGGTCTGGTTGGGCCGCACCCGGAACACAGGCGCGGCTTCACCGCCTGCTGCACAAGGCAATAGGCTGGCTGGGCTGGGAAAAACCGGAGGACGTGTCCAAAGCTGGCGTTGCGGAGGGGCGATGCAAGCGCCTGCGGACCATGCGGCCGGGCAACGCCATGAACGCGGCTGGACAGCAACTGACGACTGCGTGCGCGGGCGCCGTAGGGGGCGGTGCGTGCGCTGAGGTAACCGACTGCCTGAACTGCGAACGATCCCGGTTCGGAGCAGCCACCGGGAAAGCGTTGTGTCACGATGCCCTTGCCATATCCACCTGTTCCAACCCTCTCGCCAGCGCAGCGAAAACGGTCTTTGAGCAGATATCGCATGACTTCAAACATCGTGGGCGCGACTGTACCGCAACGCAACATTAGGGGTAAACCCAGACACAACGGAAACACTGTTCTGAAAACCGGACAATGTAACTGAGTGTCGCACGCAGGAAACAGTCACGTCGTGATGAGACCGCCTTCTATCGAAATGAGTGGACAAAATATAAGGGCCGCGTTCTCGCGGCCCTTGGATTTTTCCGATCGCGCAGGCGATCAGGAGTAGCGTCGGCTGATCGATTCCGCCACGCAGACCGGCCGGTCACTGCCCTCTCGCTCGACCGTGACTTCCCAGGTCGACTGCGCACCGACCAGCGTCGGCGCATTCGGCAGCGGCTCCAGCCGCTCGACCTTGAGCAGCTTGACGCGGGCACGCAGGCGGCTGCCCACCGGCACCGGCGAGGTGAAGCGGACGCGGTTCAGGCCGTAGTTGACACCCATCTTCACGCCTTCCATATGAATGGCGTTCTGCATGAACTGCGGCAGCAGCGACAGCGTCAGGAAACCGTGTGCCACCGGGGCGCCGAACGGCGACTCCCGCCTGGCGCGCTCCACGTCCACATGGATCCACTGGTGGTCGCCGGTGGCCTCGGCAAACAGGTTGACCTGCTGCTGCGTGATCTCGACCCAGTCGCTGACTGCCACTTCCTGTCCCTGGAGGCTTTCCAGCTCTTCCAGCGATGCGATGGTGCGCATGTTGTCTCCTCGTTTTTCTGGTTGGATGTCCGATGGCTGCAAAGGATTGTCGCAAAAGAACTGCCGCAGGGAATTGCCGCCAATCACCCGCCGCAAGGCTCAGGCGGCGACGCTCAGGCGGGACGGCGGGCGTACATGCCCATGCCCTTGACCGTGCAGACCAGTTCGCCGCGCTGGTTGGTGGCCTGCCATTGCGTCATCACCACGCCGCGATCCGGCTTGGAGGTCGACGGACGCGTCTCCAGGATCTTCAGCACCGCGGTCAGCGTGTCGCCGGCATAGACCGGCTTGATCCAGCGGATCTCGTCCACGCCCGGCGATCCCATGCTGCTCGACCGGTCGCCCATCGACTTCACCAGCAGCTTCATCATGATGGCGCAAGTCATCCAGCCGCTGGAGATCAGCCCGCCATAGATGCTCTTGCTGGCCGCTTCCTTGTCGATGTGGAACGGCTGGGGGTCGTACTGGCTTGCGAAGCTGACGATTTCTTCCTCGGTGACGTTATAGCTGCCGAGCGGATGCTCGCCGCCGACGACGTAATCCTCGAAATACATTTTGGACATGATCGCTCCGTGAATGTCCGTGGCCCAAAAAACAAAAAACCGCGCCTCGAATGACGGCGCGGTTTCAGTCCTGCATATCGCTCAGGCGGCTTCCTGGAAGCCCGGCTGGCTGGCGAAACGGCCCAGATGGTGGTCCACGTCGCCAAACGTCGTGTTGATCAGCGTGAGCCGCTTGAACATATGCGCGGCCGGCAGTTCGTCGGTCACGCCCATGCCGCCGTGGATCTGCACCGCTTCCTGGCCCACCGCGCGGGCCGCCTGGCCCACGCGCGCCTTGGCGGCGGACACGTAGCGGCGGCGCTCCTCCGGGGTCGATTCCTCGAACTTGGCGGCGGCCAGCAGCGTGATCGAGCGCGACTGCTCGGCGTGGATAAACATCTCCACCATGCGGTGCTGCAACGCCTGGAAGCGCGCGATGGGCACGCCGAACTGCTGGCGGGTCTTCGCATACTCCAGCGTGGCGGCGTTCAGCGTGTCGATCACGCCAACGGCTTCCGCGCACAGCAGTACCGCGGCGTAGTCAGCCGTGGCTTCCAGCACGTCCCAACCCTTGCCTTCCATGCCGAGCAGCGTGGCCGGCGCATCCTGGAAGGACACGTCCGCGGCGCGCAGGTTGTCGATCGTGCGGTAGTCCTTCACCGTCACGCCGGCACCCTTGGTATCGACCAGGTACAGCGAGATGCCATTCTTGTCGGATTCGGCGCCGCTGGTGCGCGCCGACACGACGAGCTTGTCGGCCTGCGCGCCGTGGATGACGACGACCTTGCGGCCATTGAGCTTGCCACCCTTGGCGGTCACGCGCACGTTGTTCAGTTCATAGCGTGCCTGCGGCTCGTTGAACGCCGTGGCCAGCTTCACTTCACCGCCGGCTACCTGCTCCAGCAACGCGTCCTGGCCACCGACCAGCTTCAGCGCGTGCGCGGCCACGACGGTAGCGAAGTACGGCTCCACGACCAGGCCGCGGCCCAGTTCCTGCTGCACCACCATCATGTCGATGGCCGTGCCCGAGAAACCGCCCTGCGCTTCCGGGACCGGCAGCGCGGTCAGGCCGAGTTCGACCAGTGCCCCCCACGCGGCGGCGCCGTAGCCGCCTTCGGCCTTGACGTTCTTCTTGCGGGACTCGAAGTCGTAGCTCTTGTCGATGAAGCGGCGGACGGCGTCGGCCAGTTGCTTCTGTTCGTCGCTGAGATTGAAGTTCATGTTGCGTGTCTCCTCACAGCCCCAGAATCATCTGGCTGATGATGTTCTTCTGAATTTCGTTGGACCCGCCGTAGATGGAGGTCTTGCGATAGTTGAAGTAGTACGCGGCCAGCGGTGCGGCGGCGTCGAAGCCGGTCACGGCGTGCTCGTGTTCGCACTCGAGGTAGGCCGGATCGAACGGCTGCGCGTACGGGCCCACGGCCTCCACCATCAGTTCGGTCAGCATCTGCTGGATCTCGGTGCCCTTGATCTTGAGCATCGATGCCTCGGGGCCGGGGCCCTTGCCGGCGGCTTCGCTCGACACCACGCGCAGCACGGTAAGCTCCAACGCCATCAACTCGATTTCGAGCGCGGCCACCTTGGCGCCGAACACCGGATCTTCCAGCAGCGGCTTGCCGTTCTTCTCCTGCTGGCGCGCCACGCGCTTCAGGAAGCCCAGTTCGCGCTTGGAATTGCCCACGCGGGCGATGCCGGTACGCTCATGGCCCAGCAGGTACTTGGCGTACGTCCAGCCGCGGTTCTCCTCGCCGACGCGGTTTTCCACCGGCACCTTCACGTTGTCGAAGAAGACCTCGTTCACTTCGTGTTCTTCGTCGAGCATGATGATCGGACGCACGGTGATGCCCGGCGTCTTCATGTCGATCAGCAGGAACGAGATGCCTTCCTGCTTCTTGGCTTCCGGATCGGTGCGGACCAGGCAGAAGATCATGTCTGCGTGCTGGCCGAGCGTGGTCCAGGTCTTCTGGCCATTGACGATGTAGTGCTTGCCGTCCGAGGTCAGCTCGGCGCGCGT
Source organism: Cupriavidus sp. 01L415 (assembly GCF_056400065.1). Taxonomy (NCBI): domain Bacteria; kingdom Pseudomonadati; phylum Pseudomonadota; class Betaproteobacteria; order Burkholderiales; family Burkholderiaceae; genus Cupriavidus; species Cupriavidus sp. 01L415. The sequence goes on from NZ_JBFTSP010000001.1 coordinate 1,010,428, forward strand.
CTTCAGCGAGGCCAGGTCGGAGCCGGAGCCCGGCTCGGAATAGCCCTGGCACCACCAGTCGGTGCAATCGAGGATACGCGGCAGGTAGTAGGACTTCTGCTCGGCGTTGCCGTACTTCATGATCACCGGCGCCACCATTGCCACGCCGAACGGCAGCACGCCGGGCGCGCCGACGCGGGCATTTTCCTCGTCCCAGATATGGCGTTGCGTGGCGTTCCAGCCCGTGCCGCCGAACTCGACCGGCCAGTGCGGAGCCGACCAGCCCTTGCCGGCCAGGAGCTTGTGCCAGGTCACGAGGTCATCGCGGTTGGGGCGGCGGTGGTTGAGTACCTTTTCGCGGATTGCCGCCGGCAGGTTGGCTTCCAGCCAGCTACGCACTTCCTGTCGGAAGGCGTTGTCGGACGCCGAATAGTTGAGATCCATGCCCGTCTCCAGTGGTGCCGGCGCGAGGACCGGCGAGTTGTTTTTCCTGCGCATCGCTGCGCAAGGAAAACCCGGGCACAGGATGCTTGTTCAGTGGGCCGTCTGCTTCAGTGCGTCCGGCACGATGAGCGGAAAGGTCTCGATGCCCTCCTCGGCCAGCGCCTGCACGTCCTCCGCCGAGGCCGAACCGCGGATGCCGCGTTCCGGAGCCTCTTCGTAGTGAATGCGCCGCGCCTCCTCGGCAAAGCGGTCGCCCACGTCCTCGGTCTGCGCCATGACCTGCCTGACAGCCTTCAGGTAGCGCGCCTGCAGCGCCTGCATGGCTTGCTGCACCTCGGCGTTGCCCTGCATGGCTTGCGCGGCTTGCGTTGGCGCCGGCTTTGCGCTGGCGCCTGACAGGTTCAGGCGCGGCGCGCTGGGCAGGCGGCTGACGTCATGGTCGCCACAGACCGGGCATTGGACAAGGTTGCGCGACATCTGCGACTGCGCATCTTCCTCCGAGGCAAACCAGCCCTCGAAACGATGGTCTTGCGCACAGCGCAGGTCGAGCACCTTCATGATCTTTCCAGCCCGTCGGGCAATATTAGCCGTGAATCGAAATTTTGTGAACGGTCGTGCTAATTTATTTCTGTGACCGTTCCGCCCCGCAGGATGCGTTCAAAACACAATCCTGCGGCGCCACCCCGCCACCCGTCGCAAATCGAGGGAAAACCCCGTGGCGGATGGCCGTCGCAAGCTTAGCAGCAAAGCAGAAAGTCAGCCGCCGTTCCGGCTGACCGGGAACGGCGGCTCGGCCAGCTCGCCTGGTTGCCAGGCGCCCGACACCACCTTCTCCAGCCAGAACGCGCCGATGATCGTCTTGACGTCGCTGATCCGGCCCTGGCGCACCCAGTCGATCACCTGCCCCACCGGGGCAATGAACGTCTCCAGAAACTCGCCGTCATCGAGCTTCGACTCGCCGGCCGTCAGGTCACGCGCCAGGAACAGGTCGATAAATTCGGTGGAATAGGAAATGACTGGGTGAATCCGTGCCAGGTAGTCCCAGCGGCGGGCGGTGTATCCGGTTTCCTCGAGTAGTTCGCGCTCGCCGCAGCGCTGGGCGCCCTCTTCCGGATCCAGCTTGCCGGCCGGAAATTCAAGCATGACCTCGCCCACCGGATAACGGAACTGGCGCTCCATCAACACCGTGCCATCGTCGAACAGCGGGATCATCATGACCGCGCCCGGATGCAGCACGTACTCGCGGCTGGTCTGCTTGCCATCCGGCAGGCGCACGATGTCTTGCTTCAGGGTGAGGAATTTGCCGCGGTGGATGGTGGCGGACGCCACGCAGGTCTCCCTGAGGTGATCATCCGATCCGGATGCGGCCGGTTGGGTGGCCGACGCGGCGTGGGTCTTGTCCGTCATGAACGCTCCGGGGGTATTGCACGGGCCCGGGCGCAGGCTAGCCGTCAGGCCGTGCGGTGTTTGACCAGGTATTGCCAGGTGAAGCCGGGGAAGGCGAACACCAGCATCATGCAGGCCGTGATGGCGTAGAACTGCCAGCCTTGCGGGAAGCTGTTGCCGAGGCTGGCCTCCACCGCGAAGCCGGCAAGGCCGGCCACCACGTACCACACGATCAGTTCCACCACGCGCAGCCAGAGCGGCTTGCGAGCCCACTTGAGGCCCACCGCCGCAAACAGGCGCTGGTTGACGAACGGCAGGTTGGCACAAACCAGTGCCAGAAAGATGACAAACCAGCCGCCCGCCGAGGAACTCATGATTGCTTGCCTTGTGCGATCAGGATGCCAGCGTCGCGCGGATCGCCTGGTAGCACAGGTTCATCAGCGCAGCCGGGAAGATACCCAGCAGGATGACGGCCAGGCCGTTCAGGCTCAACACCGAGCGTAGGCCCGTCGACGCTTCCAGCGGCTCTTCGCCAACCGGTGCGTCAAAGTACATCAGCTTGACGACGCGCAGGTAGTAGAACGCGCCGATCAGCGAGAACATCACCGCCACGATGGCCAGCCAGCTCATGCCGGTCTTCACCACCGCCTCCAGCACGGCCAGCTTGGCGTAGAAGCCCACGGTCGGCGGAATGCCGGCCATCGAGAACATCATCACCAGCATCAGCAGCGCAAACCACGGATGACGGCGCGACATGCCCTTCAGATCGTCCAGCGTTTCGGCTTCGAAGCCCTTGCGGGTGCGGATCAGGATCAGGCCGAAGGTGCCGAGCGTGGTCAGCAGGTACGTCACCGAATAGAACATCGACGCACTGTACGCATCGGCCGCGCCATCAGCCTTGTTGGCCACCACGCCGGACAGCATGCCCAGCAGGATGAAGCCCATGTGCGAGATGGTCGAGTACGCCAGCATCCGCTTCAGGTTGGTCTGCGCGATGGCGGTCAGGTTACCGATCACCAGCGAAGCCACCGACAACACCACCAGCATCATCTGCCAGTCACTGGCCAGCGGCAGCAGGCCTTCCACCAGCACGCGCACGATCATCGCAAACGCAGCGACCTTCGGGCCACCGGCAATCAGCAGCGTCACGGCGGTCGGCGAACCCTGGTAGATGTCCGGGATCCACATGTGGAACGGCGCGGCACCGATCTTGAAGGACAGGCCGGCAACGATGAAGACCACACCGAATGCCAGCATCGTGGTGTTGACACGGCCGGACTCGACCACGCGGAACACCTCGCCCAGGTTCAGCGAACCGGTGGCGCCGTACATCATCGACACGCCGTAGAGCAGGAAGCCCGACGCCAGCGCACCCAGCACGAAGTACTTCATGGCCGATTCCGACGTCACGCGCGATTCGCGGCGCAAGGCCACCAGTGCGTACGACGACAGCGACAACAGTTCCAGGCCGAGGTACAGGGTCAGGAAGTTGTTGCCGGTGATCATCACGACCTGGCCGCCCAGCGTGAACAGCGCGAGCATGTAGAACTCGCCGGCGAACATGTCGCGCTCGGCCAGGTAGCTGCGCGTATAGATCAGCGTCAGGAACATGCCGGCGGCGCAGAACGCGGACAGCACGTTGGCCATCGGATCGATCACCACCAGGTTGGCGAACGCGTAGTGCGTCTCGCCGCTGGCGGCGTTCATGCCAAACCACACGGTCAGGATCAGGGTGGTCAGCAGCGACAGCGGATACGCCAGGCTCTGGCGGCTCTTGCCGCGGGCAAGGTCGATCCAGTTGATCGCCGCAATGGCGATCGCCAGGAAAATGATTGGCGCCACGGGGGCCAGGCTAGTTGACGGTTGCATGTTGATTTCTCTCCCCCGGTTACAGCTTGGACTGTGCCACGTGGGACAGCAGGTTCACCACCGATGCGTGCATCACGTCGGTAAAGGGCTTCGGGTACAGGCCCATGTAAAGCGTCATGATGGCCAGCAGACCCAGCATGAAGAACTCGCGCTTGTTCAGGTCCAGCAGTTCGCGCACGTGCTGGTGCACGACATCGCCGAAGATCACGCGCTTGACCATCCACAGCGAGTACGCCGCGCCGAAGATCAGGGCCGTGGCGGCCAGCAGGCCGATCCAGAAGTTGTACTTCACGGCGCCCAGGATGACCATGAACTCGCCCACGAAGCCCGAGGTGGCCGGCAGGCCGCAGTTGGCCATCGCGAAGAATACCGACAGCGCCGCGAACTTCGGCATCGTGTTCACCACACCGCCGTAATCGGCGATCTGGCGCGAGTGCACGCGGTCATACAGCACGCCGATGCACAAGAACATGGCGCCCGACACGAAACCGTGCGAGATCATCTGGATGATGCCGCCTTCCACGCCGATGTCGTTGAAGATGAAGAAGCCCAGCGTCACGAAACCCATGTGGGCGATCGACGAATACGCCACCAGCTTCTTCATGTCAGCCTGGACCAGCGCCACGAGGCCGATGTAAATCACGGCGATCAGCGAGATCGTGATGATGAACGGGGCCAGCGTGTGGCTGGCGTCCGGCGCGATCGGCAGCGAGAACCGCAGGAACCCGTAGGCACCCAACTTCAGCATAATCGCCGCCAGTACCACGGAACCGCCGGTCGGCGCTTCCACGTGGGCGTCCGGCAGCCAGGTATGCACCGGCCACATCGGCACCTTCACCGCGAACGCCATAAAGAACGCCACGAACAGCGCGACCTGCTCTTGCATCGACAGCTTGGCCTGGTGCCAGCCGAGAATTTCAAACGTGCCGGTCTTGCTGTACAGATACAGCAGCGCGACCAGGGTCAGCAGCGAGCCCAGCAGCGTGTAGAGGAAGAACTTGAACGCCGCGTACACGCGGTTCGGACCGCCCCAGACACCGATGATGATGTACATCGGGATCAGCGTGGCCTCGAAGAACACATAGAACAGCAGGCCGTCCAGCGCGCAGAACACGCCGATCATCAGGCCGGACAGCATCATGAACGAGGCCATGTATTCGGCCACGCGATCGGTGATCACTTCCCAGGCAGAGATGACGACGATCACGTTGATGAACGCGGTCAGCACCACGAACCACATCGAGATGCCGTCGACACCCAGGTGGTACTGAATCTTGAAGCGCTCGATCCAGTCGAATTGCTCGACGAACTGCATGGCCGCGGTGGCCGTGTCGAAGTGGACGACCAGCGGCAGCGTGACGATGAAGCTGGCCAGCGCGCCGAACAGCGCCATCCAGCGGACGTAGCTCTTGCTACGGTCCGATCCGGACGCGAGGATCAGCAGACCGAAGGCGATTGGCAGCCAGATTGCGAAAGACAGAACCATTTCTATGTTTTCCTTACTTGGTGCCTATCACTTGGTGCCTATCACGCCAGTGACCGTCAGCGTCAGGAGCACCAGCATGCCGATAATCATCGCGAAAGCGTAATGGTAGATATAGCCAGACTGCAGGTAGCGGCTGGCGGCGGCAAACGATGCCACCACACGGGCCGAACCGTTGACGAACACGCCGTCGATCAGGCCCTGGTCGCCGCCCTTCCACAGGCCGGTACCCAGCAGACGCGCACCGCGGGCGAATACGACCTGGTTGATGGCGTCCATGTAGTACTTGTTGTCCAGCAGCTTGTACAGGCCCGAGAAACGTTGCTTGATGGCTTCGGGGATATCCGGGCGCTTCATGTAGAAGAACCAGGACAGCACCACGCCGGCGATGGCCAGCCACAACACGGGGGTCGTCAGCGAGTGGAGCGCCATCGGCACCCAGCCGTGGAAGGCTTCCTTCAGCTCTTCCATCGCGTGGTGGTTTTCGCCAACGAAGATCACGTCCTTGAACGCCACGCCATGCTTGAAGAAGTCGCCGAACAGCATCGGCTCGATGGTGATGGCGCCGATGATCACCGACGGGATGGCCAGCAGCACCAGCGGCAGGGTCACCACCCAAGGCGACTCATGCGGCTTTTCGCCCGGGGCCAGGCCGTGGTGATGGTCGTCACCGTGCGATTCCTCTTCTTCCTCGTGGTGATCGTGGTGAAGGTGCGGCTTGCCGAAGCGCTCTTCACCATGGAACACCAGGAAGTACATGCGGAACGAGTAGAACGCGGTCACGAACACACCGGCCAGCACCGCGAAGTAGGCGAAGCCCGAACCGGCGATGTGGGATTCGGCCACGGCCTCGATGATCGAGTCCTTGGAGTAGAAACCCGCGAAGAACGGCGTGCCGATCAGGGCCAGCGAGCCAACCAGCGACGTGATCCAGGTGATCGGCATGTACTTGCGCAGGCCACCCATGTTGCGGATATCCTGATCGTGGTGCATGCCAATGATCACCGAGCCGGCGCCGAGGAACAGCAGCGCCTTGAAGAACGCGTGCGTCATCAGGTGGAACACGGCCACCGAGTAGGCCGACGCGCCCAGTGCCACCGTCATGTAGCCCAGCTGCGACAGCGTCGAGTACGCCACCACGCGCTTGATATCGTTCTGGATGATGCCCAGGAAGCCCATGAACAGGGCCGTGATGGCACCGATCACCAGCACAAAGGACAGCGCGGTATCCGACAGTTCGAACAGCGGCGACATGCGTGCCACCATGAAGATGCCGGCGGTCACCATCGTGGCCGCGTGGATCAGCGCGGAAATCGGGGTCGGGCCTTCCATCGAGTCAGGCAGCCACACGTGCAGCGGGAATTGCGCCGACTTGCCCATCGCGCCGATGAACAGGCAGATGCACGCGACCGTCAGCATCATCCAGTCCGTGCCCGGGAACACGACCGTCGCCAGGTTCTCGCGGGCGGCAAACACGTCCGTGTAGTTCATGCTGCCGCTGTAGGCCAGCAGCAGGCCGATACCGAGGATGAAGCCGAAGTCACCCACGCGGTTGACCAGGAATGCCTTCAGGTTGGCGAAGATCGCCGTCGGGCGGGTGTACCAGAAGCCGATCAGCAGGTACGACACCAGGCCCACCGCTTCCCAGCCGAAGAACAGCTGCAGGAAGTTGTTGCTCATCACCAGCATCAGCATCGAGAAGGTGAAAAGCGAGATGTAGGCGAAGAAACGGTTGTAGCCGTGATCACCTTGCATGTAGCCGACGGTGTAGATGTGCACCATCAGCGAGACGAAGGTCACGACCACCATCATCATCGCGGTGAGGGAATCGACCAGGAAGCCGACTTCCATCTTCAGGCTGCCGATCGCCATCCATTCATAGACGGTGCCGTTGTAGCTGGCGCCATCCATCACGTCGCGCAGCACCAGCAGCGACAACACGAAGGAGATGGCGACACCAAGGATCGTCGCCGAGTGGGCCACGATCCGGCCGCCGCGCGACTCCGAGGAAAACGAGCCGAAGAACTTGGTACCGAACAGACCGGCTATCGCGGCGCCGGCGAGCGGCGCCAGCGAAATCGCCAGCAGCAGGTTGGGGTTGAGCGTGGTTGCCATAGGACGCTTATTGGTGTGCGATCGGGGTACGGTCTTGGGTCTTTGCGTAGTCGGTCATGGATCAGCCCTTGAGGGTATCCATGTCGTCCACATTGATCGTGTCCAGGTTACGGAACAGCACGACCAGGATTGCCAGACCGATTGCCGATTCGGCGGCGGCCACCGTGAGGATGAAGAAAACGAAAACCTGTCCGGCCAGATCGCCCATGTAGTGCGAGAAGGCCACGAAGTTGATATTCACCGCAAGCAGCATCAGTTCGAGCGCCATCAGCAGCACGATCACGTTCTTGCGGTTCAGGAAAATGCCGACGATGCTGATCGCGAACAGGATCGCACCGAGCACGAGGAAGTGGGCGAGAGAGAGCACAGCGTTATTCTCCGGGCTTAGATCTTATTGGCGGCTGCCGTGGCATCCGCTTCTGCCCGGCCTTCGGCCGGCATGCTCACGATACGCACGCGATCATCGCGGCGGGTGCGGAGCTGGCGCGACACGTCCTGTGCCTTGACATCCTTGCGGCGGCGCAGGGTCAGTGCCACGGCGGCGATGATCGCCACCAGCAGGATGATGCCGGCCACTTCGAACGCGTAGATGTAGTCCGAATAGATCACCTTGCCTAGCGCACCGGTGTTCGAATAGTTCGGGTCCTGTGCGCCGGCGGGCAGCGCGGCTGCCGTGGTGCCGATGAAATTGCGCACCAGCACGATCGCCATTTCCGCGATGATCAGCGCGCCGACCACCGAGGCCAGCGGCACGTAGGTCCAGAAGTCGCGTCGCAGGTGCTCGATGTCGATATCGATCATCATCACCACGAACAGGAACAGCACCATCACGGCGCCGACGTAGACCAGCACGAGCAGGATGGCGAGGAACTCCGCCTTCAGGATCATCCAGATGGCCGCGGCGGTGAAGAACGCCAGGACGAGGAACAGTGCGGAATGCACCGGGTTCTTTGCCGTGATGACTTTCAGTGCGGAGAGCACCAGCACCAACGCAAAGGCATAGAAGATGGCGGTCGTGAGTTCCATGGTCCCTATCGGATCCTCTTTGGTGCCGCGCGCCACGGGTCACCCGCCTGGGTGGCCCGCTTCTGCTGCGGCATCCTTCTGTTGGCCCTTGTTCGGGGCCGATTCAAATTCACTTGGGCGACGGGCATCTGGCCCGACACCCGCCCTGCTTAGCGGTACTTGGCGTCCGCAGCCTTGGCCGCGGCGATCTGCGGCTCATAGCGGTCGCCTACGGCCAGCAGCATGTCCTTGGTGAAGTACAGGTCGCCGCGCTTCTCGCCGTGGTACTCGAGAATGTGCGTCTCGACGATGGCGTCGACCGGGCAAGCCTCTTCGCAGAAGCCGCAGAAAATGCACTTGGTCAGGTCGATGTCGTAGCGCGTGGTGCGGCGGGTGCCGTCATTGCGCGCGTCCGATTCGATCGTGATGGCCAGCGCCGGGCACACCGCTTCACACAGCTTGCATGCGATGCAACGCTCTTCCCCATTTGGGTAGCGACGCAGTGCGTGCAGGCCGCGGAAACGCGGTGACATCGGCGTCTTCTCTTCCGGGAACTGGACGGTGATCTTGCGCGCGAAGAGATAGCGGCCGGTCAGCGCCATGCCCTTGAAGAGTTCCTTCAGGAGCAGGCTGTTGAAGAAGTCCTTGATGGCGGTCAGCATGACGATTGCTTCCTAAATATTTCCGCGCGGTGCGCCCTGCCACTGCAGTGGCGCACCGTCGCCTGGCCTTTCAGTGCCAGATGTTCCACGGCGACTTGATCCAGATCGCCACAATGATCAGCCAGCCCACGGTCAGCGGAATGAAAATCTTCCAGCCCAGACGCATGATCTGGTCATAGCGATAGCGCGGGAACGATGCGCGGATCCAGATGAATACCGACAACAGCAGGAAAACCTTGATCAGCAACCAGAAGAAGCCCGGAATCGCGTTGGTCAGCGCGCTCGAGAACGGCGGCGCCCATCCACCCAGGAACATCAGCGCGGTCATCGTGGAGATGACGATCATGTTGATGTATTCGGCCAGGAAGAACAGCGCGAAGCCCATGCCCGAGTACTCGATCATGTGACCGGCCACGATTTCCGATTCGCCTTCCACCACGTCAAACGGGTGACGGTTGGTTTCGGCCACGCCGGAGATGAAGTACACGCCGAACATCGGCAGCAGCGGCAGCCAGTTCCACGACAGGAAGTTGATGCCCATGTTGGCGAAGTAGCCAGTGTTCTGGCCGTTCACGATCGCCGACAGGTTCAGACTGCCCGCCACCATCAGCACGGTCACCAGCGCGAAGCCCATGGCGATTTCATACGACACCATCTGTGCCGCAGCGCGCATGGCGCCGATGAAAGCGTACTTGGAGTTCGAGGCCCAGCCGGCCAGGATCACGCCGTAGACGCCCACGGAGCTGATCGCCATCACATACAGCAGACCGGCGTTCACGTCGGCCATCACCACTTCGGCCTGGAACGGAATCACCGCCCAGATCGCCACGGCGGGCATCAGCACCATCAGCGGGGCCACCAGGTACATGCCCCGGCTGACCTGCGTCGGCATCATGACTTCCTTGAGCAGCAGCTTCAGCACGTCGGCAATCGGCTGCAGCAGCCCCAGCGGGCCGACGCGATTCGGGCCGATACGGACGTGCATCCAGCCAATCAGCTTGCGCTCCCACAGAATCAGGTAGGCCACGCACAGCAGCAGCGGCACCACAATGACCACGGCGCGGATGAGAATCCACAGCGGCGTCCATACGCCGCCGAAGATGGCCTGTCCTTGCGAGGTAATCCAGTCGATCATGTTGCTTTCTCGCTCTTCTTATGCGGTGGCCGCCGACGTTGCCGCAGCGGTATTGCCACCCGGCAGTTCGATGGCTTTCTCAACGGTAACGTTGCCGAACAGCGCGCCCAGGCTGGCGGCCGCGACGGTCGCGGCCGGCACGCGCACGGTGTTGGCCGGCAGCGTCGCCTCCAGGGCAGCCGGCAGCACTACGCTACCCTCGCCTTGCGTCACGCGCACCGGGTCGCCCGCTTGCACGCCCAGCTTGCCGAACAGGTCCGAAGACAGCGAGACTTGCAGCGCGCGGCGCGCGGCGGCGGTCAACTGCAGCGAATCTGCGCGGCGTACGATCGGGTCGGCATGGTAGATCGGCACGTCGGCGATGCGTTCGATACCGTTGGCGACGGCAGCCGTCACGCGGATCGGGGCATCGGTGGCGTTGTTCAGTTGCGCGGCCAGCGGCTTGGCCAGTACCTCGTCGCGAACGGCTTCGGCCGTGTCGAAGTCGAAGCCCGGCACGTCCAGCAGGTTGCCCAGCACGCGCAGCACCTTCCAGGCCGGACGCGATTCGCCCAGCGCACGGACCACGCCGTTGAAGCTTTGCGGCTTGCCTTCGGCGTTGACGAAGGTGCCGGCGGTTTCCGTGAATGGCGTCACCGGCAGGATCACGTCGGCGTACTGCATGGCCGCTTCCGAGCGGAACGGCGACAGCACGACCACGGTACCTGCCTGGTTCAGCGCGGCCAGCGCCTTGCGGGCGTCGGCGGTGTCGAACTCGGGCTCGGCATTCAGCACGATGTAGGCGCGACGCGGCGCATCCAGCATGGCTTGCGCATTGGCGCCGCCATTCTGCGGCAGCGCACCGGCGATGTAGCCGCCCACGGTATTGGCCGCTTCGGTCAGGAAGCCCAGCGTGGCACCCGTTTCCGTGGCGATCCACTGAGCCAGCGCATGCAGCGCGGAGAACTGCGGGTGACGCACAGCCTCGTTGCCGAGGAACACCGCGCGGCGCTCGCCCGACAGCAGCGCATCGGCAACTACCTTCGCGGCGTTGCCACCGTCGACGCCATCGGTACCGGCAGGAGCGGCCACGCCCTTGGCGGTGGCCACGGCGCGGGCCACACCGGCCAGCGCGGCAGTCCAGCCGGACGGGGCCACGTCGATGCGTGCGGCCAGCGGCATCAGCAGATCTTCACCACCTGTGCCCAGGACGGCCACACGGGCGCCCTTCTTGCCAGCCTGGCGCAGACGCGAGGCCAGCAGCGGATGATCCTTGCGCAGCGAGGAGCCGATCACCAGCACGCGTTGCAGCGTGGTGACATCAGCCACCGGCATGCCCAGCCACGGCGCGCCCTTCAGGGCTGCCGAGAAATCGGTCTGGCGCAGGCGGAAGTCGATATTGTCGCTGCCGATGCCACGCACCAGCTTGCCCAGCAGATACAGCTCTTCCAGCGTGCTGTGCGGGCTGGCCAGCGCGGCGATCTGGTCGGCGCCATGATCACGCTTGATGCTGGCCAAGCCGTTGGCCACATATTCCAGCGCGGTCTGCCAGTCAGATTCCATCCATTCGCCACCCTGCTTCAGCAGCGGACGCGTCAGGCGGTCCGGGCTGTTCAGGCCTTCATAGGCGAAGCGGTCCTTGTCCGACAGCCAGCACTCGTTGACGTCCTCGTTTTCCAGCGGCACCACGCGCATCACGCGCTGGTTCTTGGTCTGGACCACCAGGTTTGCGCCAAGGCCATCGTGCGGCGACACCGACTTGCGGCGGGCCAGCTCCCACGTACGGGCCGAGTAGCGGAACGGCTTGCTGGTCAGCGCACCGACCGGGCACAGGTCGATCATGTTGCCGGACAGTTCCGAATCCACGGTCTGGCCGACGAACGTTGTGATTTCCGAGTGCTCGCCGCGGTTCAGCATGCCCAGCTCCATCACGCCGGCCACTTCCTGGCCAAAACGTACGCAGCGGGTGCAGTGGATGCAGCGGGTCATCTCCTCCATGGAGATCAGCGGGCCCACGTTCTTGTGGAACACCACACGCTTCTCTTCCTTGTAGCGCGATTCCGACGCACCGTAGCCCACAGCCAGATCCTGCAACTGGCATTCGCCGCCCTGATCGCAGATCGGGCAGTCGAGCGGGTGGTTGATCAGCAGGAATTCCATCACGGACTTCTGGGCCTTGACGGCTTTTTCGGAGTTCGTGAAGACCTTCATGCCGGGCGTCACCGGGGTGGCGCAGGCGGGGAGCGCCTTGGGCGCCTTTTCCACTTCAACCAGGCACATGCGGCAGTTCGCCGCGATGGACAGTTTGCGGTGGTAGCAGAAATGGGGGATGTAGGTGCCCAGCTTGTGGGCGGCTTCCATCACGAGGCTGCCTTCCGCAACCTCTACCTTCTTGCCGTCGATCTCGAGTTCAACCATGTTCTGCCACGCTTCAGGAATGGGCCGGGACCATGCACTGCTTGTGTTCGACGTGATACTCGAACTCTTTCCAGTAGTGCTTGAGCATGCCGCGTACCGGCATCGCCGCGGCATCGCCGAGCGCGCAAATCGTGCGACCCATGATGTTTTCCGCGACGTTATTGAGCAGGTCCAGGTCTTCCTGGCGGCCTTCTCCGTGTTCAATGCGATTGACCATGCGATAGAGCCAGCCGGTACCTTCCCGGCACGGCGTGCACTGGCCGCACGATTCTTCAAAGTAGAAATACGACAGGCGCAGCAGCGAGCGGACCATGCAACGCGTCTCGTCCATGACGATCACGGCACCCGAGCCCAGCATCGAGCCGGCCTTGGCGATCGAGTCGTAGTCCATGTCGGACGCCATCATCATGTCGCCCGGCACCACCGGCGCGGACGAACCGCCCGGGATCACGGCCTTGATACGCTTGCCGCCGCGCATGCCGCCAGCCAGTTCCAGCAGCGTCGAGAACGGCGTGCCCAGCGGAATCTCGTAATTGCCCGGACGCTCGATGTCGCCCGAGATCGAGAAGATCTTGGTGCCACCGTTGTTCGGCTTGCCCATCTTGAGATAGTTGTCCGGGCCCACTTCCAGCAGGAAGGGCACCGCGGCAAACGTCTCGGTGTTGTTGATCGTGGTCGGCTTGCCGTACAGGCCGAAGCTGGCCGGGAACGGCGGCTTGAAGCGCGGCTGGCCTTTCTTGCCTTCCAGCGATTCCAGCAGCGCGGTTTCCTCGCCGCAAATATAGGCGCCGTAGCCGTGATGCGCGTGCAGCTGGAAGTTGAAGCCCGAACCGAGGATGTTGTCACCCAGGAAGCCGGCCGCGCGCGCTTCTTCGAGGGCTTCCTCGAAGATCTTGTATTCGTTCCAGATTTCGCCGTGGATGTAGTTGTAGCCCACGGTGATACCCATCGCATACGCACCGATGGCCATGCCTTCGATCAGCGAATGCGGGTTGTAGCGGATGATGTCGCGATCCTTGAATGTGCCGGGCTCGCCTTCGTCCGTGTTGCAGACCAGGTATTTCTGGCCCGGGAACGTACGCGGCATGAAGCTCCACTTCAGGCCGGTCGGGAAACCCGCGCCGCCGCGGCCGCGCAGACCGGACGCCTTGACGTCCGCGATCACCTGCTCGGGCGGAATCTTCTCCGCCAGGATGCGGCGCAGCTGCTTGTAGCCGCCGCGCTTGACGTAGTCTTCCAGGTGCCAGTTCTTGCCGTCCAGGCCAGCCAGGATCAGCGGCTTGATGTGACGGTCGTGCAGAGAGGTCATGTTACTTGTCCCCCTTGGCGGCGGCTTCGGCCTTGAGCTCGTCGACCAGGGCGTCGAGTTTGGCGTCGCTCATGAAGCTGCACATGCGGGTGTTGTTGACGATCATCACCGGTGCGTCGCCGCATGCGCCCATGCACTCGCCCTCTTTCAGGGTGAAACAACCGTCCGCGGTGGTTTCGTTGTAGTCGATACCGAGCTTGCGTTTCAGGTATTCGCCAGCCCGCTCGCCGCCGGACAGCGCGCACGGCAGGTTGGTACAGACGGTGAGCTTGTACTTGCCCACCGGCTTGGTGTCATACATGTTGTAGAACGTGGCCACCTCTTCCACCCACACGGGCGGCATTTCCAGGTAGCTGGCGACGAACTGCATGACTTCGGGGGAAACCCAACCCACCTCGCCCTGTGCCACGGCGAGTGCCGCCATCACGGCCGACTGTTTCTGGTCGGTCGGATACTTCGCGATCGCGCGATCGATTTCCTTGAGAGCTTCTGCTGATAGCATGGTCATTGCAGTAATACGGCGGACGCCGCGCGCCTTGCGCGCACCTCCGCTGGTTTTGCAGCCGTCGCTGCCTTGTTCCGCCGGCAAGTTGCACAGCAACCCTTGCCGGTTCGTCGCAGGCATCGCCTGCCGCCCCCGTCACCAGCGGGGCCGGCCGAACAGGCCCGGATCGTCGTCCGGGCGACGGCCATCAGGAGACACCATCCAACGGCCTGGTGTCTCTCTCTGGTTTAACGGTCGATCTCGCCGAAAACGATGTCCTGCGTACCAATGATCGTGACCGCGTCCGCAATCATGTGACCCTTGGCCATTTCGTCGAGCGCAGCCAGGTGGACGAAGCCCGGAGCACGGATCTTCAGGCGGTACGGCTTGTTCGCGCCATCGGAGATCGCATAGATGCCGAACTCGCCCTTCGGGTGTTCCACCGCCGCGTAAGCCTCACCGGCCGGCACGTGGATGCCTTCGGTGAACAGCTTGAAGTGGTGGATCAGTTCTTCCATGTTGGACTTCATGTCCACCCGCGACGGCGGCGCCACCTTGTGGTTATCGGTGATCACGGGGCCCGGGTTGCGACGCAGCCAGTCCACGCACTGCTTGATGATGCGGTTCGACTGGCGCATTTCTTCCACGCGCACCAGGTAACGCGAGTAGCAGTCGCCCGCCGTACCGACGGGGATGTCGAAGTCGAGCTTGTCGTAGACCTCGTACGGCTGCTTCTTGCGCAGATCCCATTCGATGCCCGAGCCGCGCAGCATTGGGCCGGTAAAGCCCATCTGCAGCGCACGTTCCGGGCTGACCACGCCGATATCGACCAGACGTTGCTTCCAGATACGGTTATCGGTCAGCAGCGTCTCATATTCATCGACATACGTCGGGAACCGGTTCGTGAAGTCCTCGATGAAGTCCAGCAGCGAGCCCGAACGCGCTTCGTTCATGACCTTGATGGCACGCTCGTTGTGGATCTTGGACGCACGGTATTGCGGCATTGTGTCCGGCAGGTCGCGGTACACGCCGCCCGGACGATAGTAAGCCGCGTGCATGCGCGCACCGGACACCGCCTCGTACATGTCGAACATGTCCTCGCGTTCACGGAACGCATAGAGGAACACCGCCATCGCGCCCACGTCCAGCGCGTGCGAGCCGATCCACATCAGGTGGTTCAGCAGGCGGGTGATTTCGTCGAACATCACGCGGATGTACTGCGCGCGGACCGGCACCTCGAGGCCCAGCAGGCGCTCGATCGCCATCACGTAAGCGTGCTCGTTCACCATCATCGACACATAGTCGAGACGGTCCATGTAGGGGACGTTCTGGATCCAGGTCTTCTGCTCGGCCAGCTTTTCCGTGGCGCGGTGCAGCAGGCCGATATGCGGGTCGGCGCGCTGAATGACTTCGCCGTCCAGCTCAAGCACCAAGCGCAGCACACCGTGTGCTGCCGGGTGTTGGGGACCGAAGTTGAGGGTGTAGTTCTTGATATCTGCCATGACGCGATCTCAGTGCTGCGTGCCGCCGTAGTTATCCTCGCGAATTACGCGGGGCGTAATCTCGCGCGGCTCGATCGTCACCGGCTGGTAGATGACCCGCTTCTGTTCCGGGTCATAGCGCATCTCGACGAAACCGGAAACCGGGAAGTCCTTGCGGAACGGATGGCCGACGAAACCGTAGTCGGTCAGGAGGCGGCGAAGATCGGGGTGCCCTTCGAACACGATGCCGTAGAAATCGAAAGCTTCACGCTCGAACCAGTTGACCGCGTTCCAGACGTCGATCACGGACGGCAGCACCGGAAAATCGTCATCCGGCGCGAACACACGTACGCGCAGGCGCCAGTTATGCTTCAGCGACAGCAGGTGCGACACCGCTGCGAAGCGCAGGCCGTCCCAGCTACCTTCCGCATAATCGGAATAGTCCACGCCGCAGAGGTCGATCAGCTGTTCGAAATGCAGCGACGGATCGTCGCGCAGCAGGCGGGCGGTTTCGAGATAGTCATCGGCCTTGACGATCAATGTCAGTTCGCCGGTGGCCTCGATCAGGTTCTGCACGCGCTTGCCGAGAACCTTCTCGAGCGCGGCCTTGAGGGTGTCGAGGGTCGCCATGTCAGCCCTTGCGCGCGATGGTGTTGGTACGCTTGATCTTGTTCTGGAGCTGGATCACGCCGTAGATCAGCGCTTCCGCCGTCGGCGGGCAGCCCGGAACATAGATGTCGACCGGCACAATACGGTCGCAACCGCGCACCACCGAGTACGAGTAGTGATAGTAGCCGCCGCCATTGGCGCACGAGCCCATCGAGATCACCCAGCGCGGCTCGGCCATCTGGTCGTAGACCTTGCGCAGCGCGGGCGCCATCTTGTTGCACAGCGTGCCGGCCACGATCATCACGTCCGACTGACGCGGCGACGGGCGGAAAATCACGCCGAAGCGGTCCATGTCGTAGCGCGCGGCGCCAGCATGCATCATTTCCACGGCACAGCAGGCCAGGCCAAACGTCATTGGCCAGAGCGAGCCCGTGCGGGTCCAGTTGATCAGCTTGTCAGCGGTAGTCGTGACAAAGCCTTCGTTGAGAACGCCTTCGATTGCCATTTCACATCACTCCCAATCGAGCGCGCCCTTTTTCCAGATGTAGACGAAGCCCACGATGAATTCCAGCAGAAACACGCCCATGGCGATGAATCCCGGCCATCCCATGTCCTTGAGGGCAACGCCCCAGGGAAACAGGAAAGCAGTTTCGAGATCGAACAGGATAAAGAGGATGGCGATGAGGTAATAGCGCACGTCGAACTTCATGCGCGCGTCCTCGAACGCTTCGAAGCCGCACTCGTAGGGCGACAGCTTCGCAGTATCAGGATTGTTGGGACCGAGTATCCGACCAATGGACATCAGCGCTACACCGAGCACGATGCCAAAGAGGATAAAGATGAGGACGGGGAAGTAGGCTTCGAGTGTCAAGGTACGGCCAGCCTTATCTGGAATGTTGTCAACAGCACCAGCTGAAGCGGCGTCCTGTTGCCCACCCCAAGCGCCATTCCGTCGAAGCTACGGCGCCGCCTTGCGGACTGCCGGAGTCGCGTTCGGGAACATTGGCCAGGGGCATGTGCCACAACGGACTCCGATCAAGTTGTTTGGTGCCGACGGCGAGACTCGAACTCGCACAGCTTTCGCCACTACCCCCTCAAGATAGCGTGTCTACCAATTTCACCACGTCGGCTGGGGGAGAAACAATATTGCCTTGCGCCAGGTTTTTACACCTTCCGCGACCTGCTCAAAGGAGTCTGTCCTTCGTTCAGGCCCCGTCGCTGGGGAATCGTTTCAAGCCTTGCATTCTAACCCATGATCCCGGATTTGTTCAATGCACAACTGCAAATAAACTCAGGAATCAGCGGTATCGCAGGCGGATTATTTCGGAACGGCAGGGGCAGCGGGAGCCGAAGCTGCGGCCGCCGCGGCAGGCGCGGAAGCACCAGCCGGAGCCGGTGCCGGAGCCGACTGTTGCGCGGCGCCCATCACGCCCAGCGATGCGCTCGGCTTGTAGTTGCCCAGCAGCGTCAGACCGAGCGTGCAGACAAAGAACAACGACGCCAGCACAGCCGTGGTACGCGACAGAAAGTTGGCCGAACCGGATGCGCCGAACAGGCTGCCGGAAGCGCCCGAGCCAAACGCGGCGCCTACATCGGCGCCCTTGCCATGCTGCAGCAGGACAAGGCCGATCACGCCGAGTGCGGACAGAACCTGCACGATTACCAACAAAGTCTTGAAGATTGCCATTTGGTTAAATTCGTTTCGAACTTGCCTGATCAGACGATCGGAACCGGCATTCAGGCGTTGCCGATCGCGAGGAAATCATCCGCCTTCAACGAAGCGCCTCCAATCAGGCCCCCGTCGATATCGGACATGGAAAACAGTTCCGTGGCGTTGTCGGGCTTGACGCTGCCACCGTACAAGATGGCCATGCGCTGCGCCACGCCGGCATCCTTTGCCGCCACCTGACCGCGCAGGAATGCGTGCACCGCTTGCGCCTGCGCACTGGTAGCGGTCTTGCCGGTACCGATGGCCCAGACAGGCTCATAGGCCAGAACAATCTGACCAAGCTGTTCGATAGACAACGCGTCCAGAACAGCCTGCAACTGACGACCCACAACCGCTTCGGTCTGCCCCGCCTCGCGCTCGGCCAGCGTCTCGCCGACGCAGACCACCGGAACAATACCGAATTCGAGCGCGCGCAGCGCCTTGGCGGCAACCGTCGCATCCGACTCGCCATGATAGGTGCGGCGCTCCGAGTGACCGACCAGCGCATACGCGCAGCCGAACTCGCCGAGCATCGATGCTGCCACCTCGCCGGTAAAGGCACCACGGGCCTCGGCCGAAACATCCTGGGCACCCCAGGCCACTTGCGCACCGGACAACAGCGTCTGGCACTGGGCAAGATAGGGGAATGGGACACAAACCGCCAGCTTCGCGCGGGACGGCACCGCCTTGATACCCTCCAGCAGTGCCGCGTTGGCGACCAGGCTGCCGTGCATCTTCCAGTTGCCGATGACCAGCTTTTGTCTCACAAGGGCCCCCTTTCGATCAAACCCGCTATTGTAGCGCGGGGTCCGGGGGTCCGCCACAACGGGCGGACATTTGCATACAGCCAGTGGCCCACCACCCACACCCGACGACCGCCAGCAACCACCGGCAACCGCCGGCGATCGCAGCCACGCCTGTTGCGGGTTACCAGGTCAATACGATCTTGCCGATATGCTCGCTCGACTCCATCAGGCGATGAGCGTCCGCAGCCTGAGCGGCCGGAAACACCTGATGAATCACAGGCTTGATCTTGCCGGCGGCCAGCAGCGGCCAGACGTTCTGGTACAGCGCCTGCGCAATGGCACCCTTGAACGATGCCGGACGGGGACGCAGCGTGGAGCCAGTGATCGTGATGCGACGGCGCAGGACGTCACCGAGCGGGATCTCCGCCTTGGCACCACCCAGCAACGCGATGATGACGATGCGGCCGTCATCGGCAATGCACGACAGCTCACGCGCCAAATAGGAACCCGCCACCATGTCGAGGATCACGTCCACGCCACGCCCTTCGGTCAGCGCCTTGACCTCGGCCGCGAATTCCTGGGTCTTGTAGTTGATGGCGCGATCGGCGCCGAGCGATTCGCAGGCCTTGCATTTTTCATCGCTGCCCGCGGTCACAAAGACCTTGAAGCCCATCGCCTTGGCGATCTGGATCGCGGTCGTACCGATGCCGCTCGAGCCACCCTGGATCAGAAGCGTCTCATCGGCGCCGCGAGGGCCCTTGCCGAGCTGGCCGCGGTCGAACACATTGCTCCACACCGTAAAGAAGGTTTCAGGCAATGCCGCAGCCTCGATATCGGTCAGTCCGGCCGGCACTGGCAGGCACTGCGCCACAGGCGCGGTGCACAGTTCCGCGTAGCCGCCGCCCTGCACGAGCGCACAGACACGGTCGCCCACCTTGAGGCCAAAACGGTTGTCCGCATGCGACAAGTCACCGCCGACCACCACGCCAGCCACTTCCAGACCCGGCAGATCGGACGCGCCCGGCGGTACGGGATAGTTGCCGGTGCGCTGGAACACATCAGGACGATTCACGCCGGCAGCCGCCACGCGAATCAGGATCTCTCCCGCCTTCGCCTCGGGGTCCGGGCGCTGCGTTTCCTGCAGGACTTCCGGCGCGCCGTATTCGCGGATCTCGATGGCTTTCATGATGACTCCTCATTAATGTCGTGCATTGCCCGGCGCGCGACACGCGCCGCACGCGATGGAATGTCCGGCAGTGTAAACAAAAAAGCGGCTGGACATCGCCAGCCGCTTTTCGTACTGCGGTACTACCAGATGCACGCCTCGCGGCGTGCAACGTTCAGCTTATTGCTGATCCGTCGAGGTCGGTGCCGCCGGGGCTGCCGGGGCGTCGGCGTGGACGATCGGGCTGATGCTGCCACCCTCTTCGGCCAACGCTGCCTTCAGCGACAGACGCAGACGACCCTTCTCATCGGCCTGGATCAGCTTCACGCGCACGTGCTGGCCTTCCTTCAGCCAGTCCTTGATGTCCTTGACGCGTTCATTGACGATCTCGGAAATATGCAGCAGGCCATCCTTGCCCGGCAGGATGTTCACGATGGCGCCGAAGTCCAGCAGCTTCAGCACGGTACCGTTGTAGATCTTGCCCACTTCGGCTTCCGCGGTGATGCCCTCGATGCGGCGCTTGGCTTCGGCCATGCCATCCGTGGAGGTCGACGCGATCGTGATCGTGCCGTCTTCCTGGATGTCGATGGTCGTGCCGGTTTCCTTGGTCAGCGCCTGGATGGTCGAACCGCCCTTGCCGATGACTTCGCGAATCTTGTCCGGATGAATCTTCATCGTGATCATGCGCGGTGCGTGTGCCGACAGTTCGGTACGCGCGTGGCCCATCGCTTCCTGCATCTTGCCCAGGATGTGGATACGGCCTTCGCGGGCTTGCGCCAGCGCAACCTGCATGATTTCCTTGGTGATGCCCTGGACCTTGATGTCCATTTGCAGCGCGGTGATACCGGAGTCGGTACCCGCCACCTTGAAGTCCATGTCGCCCAGGTGATCTTCGTCACCCAGGATGTCGGTCAGCACGGCAAACTTGTTGCCTTCCAGGATCAGGCCCATGGCCACGCCGGCCACGTGCGCCTTCACCGGAACGCCGGCGTCCATCAGCGCCAGGCAGCCGCCGCAGACGGAAGCCATCGACGACGAGCCGTTCGATTCGGTGATTTCCGACACCAGGCGGATCGTGTACGCAAACTCGTCATCCTTCGGCAGCACCGGGATCAGCGCGCGCTTGGCCAGACGGCCGTGRCCGATYTCRCGACGCTTCGGGCTGCCCACGCGGCCCGTTTCGCCGGTCGCGAACGGGGGCATGTTGTAGTGAAGCATGAAGCGGTCGCGGTATTCGCCGGCCAGTGCGTCGATGATCTGCTCGTCGCTCTTGGTGCCGAGCGTGGCCACCACCAGCGCCTGGGTCTCACCACGCGTGAACAGCGCGGAGCCGTGGGCGCGCGGCAGCACCGACGAACGGATCTCGATCGGGCGCACCGTGCGCGTGTCGCGGCCGTCGATACGCGGCTCGCCGGCCAGGACCTGGCCACGCACGATCTTCGCTTCCAGGTCGAACATGATGTTGCCGACTTCCACCTTGTCGGCTTCGACACCAGCCGCTGCCAAAGCAGCCATCACGTTGGCGGACACGTCCTTCAACTTCTGGCTGCGAGCCGACTTCTGGCGCAGCTGATAGGCTTCCTGCAGCAGGGGCAGCGCAACTTCGGTGACCTTGGCGATCAGCGATTCGTTCTTGGCGGCCGGAGCCCAGTCCCACTCCGGCTTGCCGCCGTCGCGCACCAGGTCGTGGATCGCGTTGATGGCGATCTGCATCTGCTCATGGCCGTAGACGACAGCACCCAGCATCACGTCTTCCGACAGCTGGTTGGCTTCCGATTCCACCATCAGCACGGCACGCTCGGTGCCGGCGACCACGAGGTCCAGGTCCGAGGTGGCGATCTGCGAGCGGGTCGGGTTCAGCAGGTACTGACCATCCTTGTAGCCAACTCGCGCAGCGCCCACCGGGCCGCTGAACGGGATACCCGACACGGCCAGCGCGGCGGACGCGCCGATCAGCGCGGGAATGTCGGCCGGCACTTCCGGATTGATCGACAGCACGTGCACCACCACCTGGACTTCGTTGTAGAAGCCTTCCGGGAAGAGCGGACGCAGCGGACGGTCGATCAGGCGCGAGGTCAGCGTCTCGTTTTCCGACGGACGGCCTTCACGCTTGAAGAAGCCACCGGGGATCTTGCCGGCGGCGTAGGTTTTTTCGATGTAGTCGACGGTCAGCGGGAAGAAATCCTGGCCCGGCTTCGGGTTCTTGGCGGCCACCACGGTGGCCAGCACCACGGTGTCTTCCACGTCGACGATCACGGCACCACCCGCCTGGCGGGCGACTTCGCCGGTTTCCATGCGGACCGTGTGCTGGCCCCATTGGAATTCCTTGACGATCTTGTTGAACATGGTCATGAGCGTTCCTTGATTCATGCATGCAGGCCGCATACACATGCGGCCTTGCCACGCCTGCGCTCGCAGCGGCAGGCGAACTGCCGGATTTGTCCCGGTCCGCAGTCTCAGGGAAGTGCTATGCCATTCCATCGCGCCACCGTCAGAGTAACGATGCAGCACGCGATGGAATGACACAAAACCCCGGTTCCTTGGCCGGCTCCGGTGTCACAGAGCGATAAAGAGCGAGGTAAATTACTCCGTTACACGTCGTGGCGCAACGGGCGTCAGGGCGGAGTCGCCCGGACAGCATAGTGAAGCAAACATCACAATCAACAATGATCCGGCGCGGGAAACATCGGATCAGAAAAGCAAAATGCCTGCCTCAGCAATGCTGACGCAGGCATCGTGGCCTCACGGGAAATCGCGCAGAAACAGCTTGTGCAGGATTCGTGCTGCCATCCGCAGACCTTACTTGCGCAGGCCCAGCTTTTCGATCAGGGCGCGGTAACGGTCAGCGTCGCTGGCCTTGAGGTAGTCCAGCAGGCGACGACGACGGCTCACCATGCGCAGCAGACCGCGGCGGCTGTGGTGATCCTTCATGTTGGCCTTGAAGTGCGGGGTCAGTTCGTTGATGCGGGTGGTCAGCAGGGCGACCTGGACTTCGGGGCTACCCGTGTCATTGGTGCCGCGGGCGAACTGCTTGATAACTTCCGACTTGTTGATATCGGCAACTGCCATGATGATTTCCTTTCACTTGCGAACGCTGCAGCACGGGATGCGCCACCTGCGTCGTGCCTGTATGGATAAGGCATCCGCCGCCCTGGCCCGAGTGGTCCATGGACGACAGCCGCGCATTATAGCCGAAATCGCCCCCGCGGCGAACCCTGCCCGGCCGCGGCGGACGGAATTCCGCCGGATCAGCTCTGCGGGCGCTCCATCCGGCACGTAGTGGGCAGCGTGGTCTGCGCGGCCTTGAGTTTCCTGACCGTGCGGAAGCCGTAGCCGGAGCCTTCGTTGTCGAAACGGACGTCCCCGCCCTGCTTCGCCATCACCGACACATAGAGCGGCTGCAGGACCTGATGGTCCTCCGCGCGCACGGTGGCCTCGTGGAAGGCATTGGTGTAACGCATGTTCTCCAGCGCCTGCGCCACCTTGACGGCGTCGGTGGATCCGGTCTGCTCGATCGCACGCACCAGCATCTCCACCATCATCTGCATGCGCAGGTGGACGTAGTCATCCCGCGGCTCGGGGTACCGGGCACGGAACGACTGGTAGAACGCATCCGAGGCAGCGCCTCCCACATTCGGATGCCATTCGGCCACGGCCAGCACACGGCCCACGCCGGCATCGCCCATGGCTGCCGGCGCGCCCAGGCCATTGCCATAGAACGTATAGAAGCGCGCATTGAGCCCGCCTTCGCGCGCGGCCTTGACCATCAGCGTCAGGTCATTGCCCCAGTTGCCGGTAACTACCGCATCGGCACCGCTTGCCTTGATCTTGGCAATGTACGGCGCGAAATCCTTGATCTTGCCGACTGGATGAAACTCGTCGCCCACGATCTGGATATCCGGCCGCTTGGCAGCCAGCATTTCACGCGCGGTTTTCGATACCTGATGGCCAAAGCTGTAATCCTGGGCGATCAGGTAGATCTTGCGCACGCCATGCTCGGCTCGGATGGCCTCTGTCAGGGCCTGCATGCGCATGTCCGAGCTGGCATCGAAGCGGAAATGCCAGAAGCTGCAGTTCTCGTTGGTCAGCGCCGGATCAACGGCCGAGTAATTCAGGAACAGTACGCGCGCATCGGGCTGGCGCACATTGTTACGGTTGATGGCCGCCACAAGTGCACCGGCCACCGCGGAGCTGTTGCCCTGCAGCACAAACGGAATACGCTTGTCGATCAGGCTGCGGAACTGGATCAGACTTTCGTCGACGTTGCCCTTGCTGTCGAAAGTCACCAGTTCCAGCGGACGCTGGCCATCGACGGTCTTCACGCCGCCGCGCGCATTGACGCGATCAATCGCGATGCGCAGGTTGCGCACCACTGCCTCACCCGCATTGGCAAAGGGGCCAGACAGACCCTCGATCATGCCCAGGCGGATCGGCGCACCGGCAGGGCCCTGTGCCTGGGCGACGGCGGCCATGCCGAGCATGCCCGCAGCCAGCCATGCCGTCAGCCCGGCGCGCAACACGCGCCTTCCAAATCCAGACATCGATCCCTCCCATTCCACTGCCTGCGGCGAAGGGGTGGATGGTAAGGCAGATGGACTGGCGCCGGCAATCGATGCGACGCTGTCACCGTTAGCCGCAGATCAACGCAGCTAGCGCGGTGATATCGGAAGAAATCCCGGAAAGCTGCGCACAACTCACACCCCGCTGCGCTGGCCGCTACACTTCGGCTATTCCTACCCAAACCGCTCCATCAGACATCGTCATGACATCCCTACTGCCACGTGCCGGCCGCTGGCTGGCTGCCAGCCTGGCCATCGCTACCCTCGCCGCATGTACCGCGCTGGCGCCGGTCAATACCGGCCTAAAGCTCGTCGGCCAGCCGCAAAGCGCCGTGGAAGCTACATTCGGCAGGCCAACCGATGCCTACCGGCTCGACGACGGCACCACGCGCTGGTTCTACTCCAAGCAACCGATGGGCGAGCAATCCTATGCGGCCGACTTTGACCGGAATGGCAACCTGACAAATTTCCGCCAGATGTTGACCACGCTTGAGCTCTACAAGGCCAAGGTCAACGTCTGGACGAAGAAGGACGTCCTCGAACATTTTGGCGCGCCGCGCGAACCTAACCAGTACTACCCGTTGATGAGGCGCGAGGTCTGGACCTACCGCTTCCTGCATGAGGACCAGTGGTACTCGATGTTCAACTTCTACTTTGACGACGGTGGCGTGTTGCGCCAGACGCAGATCACCCCCGACCCACTGCGCGACCGCCCCGATCCGCGCTAACGGCACGCCTCAAATGCATTCCGCCCGCCGCCACGGGATACGCGGCTGGCGGGCGGTTTCTGGCGGCCGGGCCTTGTGAGCCCGCCGCCGGCATCGCGCAAATCAGGGATCAGATCTGCGGATTGATCTTTTGCACGGCCTTGTCGTGCAGCTTGTTCAGTGCGGCTAGATAAGCCTTGGCCGAAGCGGCCACGATATCCGGATCGGTACCCACACCGTTCACGATGCGTCCTGCCTTCGACAAACGCACCGTCACCTCGCCCTGCGCCTGCGTACCGGCGGTGATCGCATTGACCGAGTACAGCACCAGTTCGGCGCCGCTGCTGACCTTGCCTTCGATGGCATGCAGCGTGGCATCCACCGGGCCATTGCCCTCGCCTTCGCCGGTCAGTTCCTGGCCATCGACATTGAACACCACGCGAGCATGCGGACGCTCGCCGGTTTCCGAGTGCTGCGACAAAGAGATGAACCGGTAGTGCTCGTTTGCGGCGTCGTGTGCCTCATCGGAGACGATGGCCATGATGTCTTCATCGAAGATCTCGGCCTTCTGGTCAGCCAGCTCCTTGAAGCGGCCGAACGCGGCGTTGACTTCGCTCTCGCTCTCCAGTTCGATCCCCAGCTCCTGCAGGCGCTGCTTGAAGGCGTTGCGGCCCGAGAGCTTGCCCAGCACGATCTTGTTGGCCGACCAGCCCACGTCCTCCGCGCGCATGATCTCGTAGGTATCGCGGGCCTTGAGCACGCCATCCTGGTGAATGCCGGACGCATGGGCAAACGCATTGGCGCCGACCACGGCCTTGTTCGGCTGCACAACGAAACCGGTGATCTGCGAAACCAGCTTCGACGCCGGCACGATCTGTGTCGTGTCGATGCCCACATCCATGTCGAAGTAGTCACGGCGCGTCTTCACGGCCATCACAACTTCTTCCAGGCTGGTGTTGCCCGCGCGCTCACCCAGACCGTTGATCGTGCATTCGATCTGGCGTGCGCCGCCCAGCTTCACGGCGGCCAGCGAATTGGCCACGGCCATGCCCAGATCGTTATGGCAGTGGACGGACCAGATGGCCTTGTCCGAGTTGGGAATGCGCTCGCGCACCGTGCGGATCAGATCGGCATAGCCTTCCGGCACGGCATAGCCGACCGTATCCGGCAAGTTGATCGTGGTGGCGCCCTCGGCGATCACGCCTTCCAGCACACGGCACAGGAAATCCATGTCGGAGCGGCTGCCGTCTTCCGGCGAGAACTCGATGTCATCCGTGAACTGGCGGGCAAAGCGCACGGCCAGGCGGGCCTGTTCGTACACCTGGTCCGGCGTCATGCGCAGCTTCTTTTCCATGTGCAGCGCCGATGTGGCGATGAACGTGTGGATACGGAACGAGTTGGCCGGCTTGAGCGCCTCGGCGGCACGTGCGATGTCCTTGTCGTTGGCGCGGGCGAGCGAGCAGATGGTCGAGTCCTTCACCACCTGGGCGATCGAGCGGATGGCCTCGAAATCGCCATTGGAGCTGGCGGCAAAGCCGGCCTCGATCACATCGACCTTCAGGCGTTCCAGCTGGCGCGCGATGCGGATCTTTTCCTCGCGGGTCATGGACGCGCCGGGCGATTGTTCGCCGTCACGCAAGGTGGTGTCGAAAATGATGAGTTTGTCAGACATTTGTGGAGCTCCTGGCTGTGCCTTGTAATGTGCAGTGCTGTCCCGTCCGTCCTGCCGCCGGGGCTTGCCGTTTGATCCTGGGGACCTTCCGGCGAGGCGAATGCAAAACGCCCCGGCGTGCATGGATGCAGGCCGGGGCGTTGGAAAATTCCTCTTGATTCCGCGCTAAGGCGATATCGTCCTCAGCGCACGCGCGTCCCGACCTGATGGCCTAGTAGGCCACCTAGGGTGGTGCGGGCGATTAGGGACTGGCGCGAAATCATGTTGGCGACTATATCCGGTTTGGCGCGTGCGTGCAACACAGGCGCAGGCAAGTCACGCGTCGGCGCTGCCAGCCCCTGTGTTGCCTTATATGCCTCGCCTCGACCTTACTTCGGCGGAATCCGCAGCTTCTGCCCCGGATAGATCTTGTCCGGGTGCGTCAGCATCGGCTTGTTCGCCTCGAAGATCTTGTTGTACTCGGCGCCGTTGCCATAGGCGGCCTGAGAAATCGCCCAAAGTGTGTCGCCCTTCACCACGGTGTGCCATTGCGATTCGATCGATTCCACGTTGACGGACATCTTGTCCTCGACCGCTTCCACGCCCTCGACATTGCCACAGCAGAGGATGATCTTTTCTTTCGTCGCCTGGTCCGGTGCCACGCCGAAGACCGTGACCTTGCCTTGCGATCCATCCACCTGAACCATCAGTCCAGTGGCATCCAGACCCATCTGCTTCACGTAGGCCTCGATCGCATCGCCCGCGGCGCGATTGGCGGCATCCACCTTCTCGGCCGATGCGTCGGCGGCAGCGGCCTCCTGCGCGGCCTTGGCCTCGCCCTTGCCGAACAGTTTTTCCCCCGCTTCCTTGATGAAGTCGAACATGCCCATGACATCCTCCTGACGGTAAGTGGAACGTACTGCTAGAAAAAACAAAGGGCGCCACGGAGCGCCCTTCTGCCATGCAAGATCAGTTGCCGTTGCCGCCGGCGCCCGACCCGTTCGCGCGAGCCTTGCGCACCCCGCCCGGCTCGCCGTGCAGCGCACGCCAGGCCCACAGCAGGTAGCCCGAGATGGCATACGCGACGAACAGGCCAAACAGTGCAACCGGCGGATCAGTGGAAACCACCACGAACAGCACCAGCACCAGCACCATCATGCCGAACGGCACGCGGTACCGGACGTCCAGTGCCTTGCCGCTG
The DNA here is from genome assembly GCF_056400065.1 of Cupriavidus sp. 01L415. Classification (NCBI taxonomy): domain Bacteria; kingdom Pseudomonadati; phylum Pseudomonadota; class Betaproteobacteria; order Burkholderiales; family Burkholderiaceae; genus Cupriavidus; species Cupriavidus sp. 01L415. Next base: position 1,038,523 of record NZ_JBFTSP010000001.1, read on the forward strand.
TAGAACGGCGCATTGGACACCATCGACAACCCCGCATACAAGGTGATCGCAAACGCGGCCCACGGCATCCACAACTCCTTGACCGGCAGCTTGTTGTCAATGGCCAGCCAGACGAAACCCGCCACCAGCGCGGCCGCGGCCGGGCTCGGCAGCCCCTGGAAGAAGCGCTTGTCCACCACGCCGATGTTCGCGTTGAAGCGCGCCAGTCGCAGCGCGGCGCAGGTGCAGTAGACAAAGGCGGCGATCCAGCCCCACTTGCCCAGGTCGTGCAGGATCCATTCGTACATCACCAGCGCGGGCGCCACGCCGAACGAGGTCATGTCCGAGAGCGAATCATATTGTTCGCCAAATGCGCTTTGCGTATTGGTGATGCGTGCCACGCGACCGTCCATGCCGTCGAGCACCATCGCTGCGAAGATGGCGATGGCGGCGGCATCGAAGCGCATGTTCATCGCCTGGACGATCGCGAAGAAACCGGCGAAGAGCGCTGCCGTAGTGAACGCGTTGGGCAGCAGGTAGATCCCGCGCCGGCGCGGACGCACGTACTCGATGTCGTGCTCGTCCGCTTCGTCGAAGCCAGACTCGTTGCGCAACTGGTTGTGGCGGAACGGACGCAGATGCGTCACGTTGCCGTTGCTGACACGCTTGTTGCGTCGATTGAAGGCACCCATGCCAGAGTCTCCTGTCGCAGGTGACTTACGATTGAACGTCAAGTTCGGCGAGCACGGTCGACGATGCCGACACCTTCTCGCCGATCGTCACGCGCGGGCGGGCGTCCACAGGCAGGTACACGTCCACACGCGAGCCGAAGCGGATGAAGCCGTAGCGCTGGCCGCGCGACAGCGTGTCACCCACCTTGGTGTAGCACAGGATGCGGCGAGCCACCAAACCGGCCACCTGCACCAGCGTCACCAGCTGTCCGTCCTGGGCGCGGCGGATCACCACCGCATTGCGTTCGTTTTCGAGCGATGCCTTGTCCAGGTCGGCGTTGACGAACTTGCCCGGGAAGTATTCAAGCTTCTCCACCTTGCCGTCTACCGAAGCGCGGTTCGAATGCACGTTGAACACGTTCATGAACACGCTGATCTTCAGCGCCTCGCGCCCGGCGTGCGGGTCCTGCGTCTTCTCGACCACAACGATCCGGCCGTCGGCGGGCGCCAGCACGGCGTTGGGCGCGGACGGAATCGGCCGGGGCGGGTCACGGAAGAACTGGAGCACGAAGATCGTGATGATCCACAGCGGCAGCGCCCACCAGAAGCCCGCGCTGACATGCACCAGCAGCGAGATTACAAATGCGCCGACCAGGAACGGCCAGCCTTCACGGGCGATCAGCGGATGAGGATAGTTCATGCAAGACTTGGAATGTGGTTCAGGTAATAACAATACGCCATGACGAGCCGACGCCGCGGGTGGCCGCGTCGCCCTCAGCTCTCATCGTATCGCCGCGAAATAAGAAGGATTCGGGCCTGCGCCCGAAAAAGCCCGACAAGGATAACAAAAAGCCGTCCAGCCTTCGCCAAAATGCCCCCTGCAACACAGGAGACCGGCGAAATGCTGGACGGCTGCAGGCATCCGGCCCCGAAAGGCCGGGCGCCCTGCCCGCTGGCAATCAGCTTAGTTCTTCGACTGGTCGACCAGCTTGTTCTTCGCAATCCACGGCATCATCGCGCGCAGCTTGGTACCCACTTCTTCGATCTGGTGCTCGGCGGTCAGGCGACGGCGCGAGATCAGGGTCGGAGCGCCGGCCTTGTTTTCCAGCAGGAAGCTCTTGGCGTACTCGCCGGTCTGGATGTCCGTCAGGCACTGCTTCATCGCCTTCTTGGTCTCTTCGGTCACGACGCGCGGGCCGGTGACGTATTCGCCATATTCGGCGTTGTTCGAGATCGAGTAGTTCATGTTGGCGATGCCGCCTTCGTAGATCAGGTCCACGATCAGCTTCAGCTCGTGCAGGCACTCGAAGTACGCCATTTCCGGCGCGTAGCCGGCTTCCACCAGCGTTTCGAAGCCAGCCTTGATCAGTTCCACGGTGCCGCCGCACAGCACGGCCTGTTCACCGAACAGGTCGGTTTCGGTTTCTTCGCGGAAGTTGGTCTCGATGATGCCGGCGCGGCCGCCGCCGTTGGCGGTGGCGTACGACAGGGCGATGTCACGGGCGGCGCCGGACTTGTTCTGGTGCACGGCGATCAGGTGGGGCACGCCGCCGCCTTGCGAGTACGTCGAACGCACCGTGTGGCCCGGGGCCTTCGGGGCGATCATGATCACGTCCAGGTCAGCGCGCGGAATCACGGCGCCGTAGTGCACGTTGAAGCCGTGGGCGAAGGCCAGGGCAGCGCCTTCCTTGATGTTGTCGTGCACTTCATTCTTGTACACGTCGGCGATCTGCTCGTCCGGCAGCAGGATCATGACCACGTCGGCGTTCTTGACGGCCTCGGCCACTTCCTTCACCTGCAGGCCGGCGTTGACGGCCTTGTTCCACGACGCGCCGCTCTTACGCAGACCGACCGTCACGTTCACACCCGAATCCTTCAGGTTCAGCGCGTGAGCGTGGCCTTGCGAGCCGTAGCCGATGATGGTGACGTTCTTGCCTTTGATGAGGGAGAGGTCGGCGTCCTTGTCGTAAAACACTTTCATGATATTTCCTTCAATTTCTTAAATCTGCGTATAAGGGGTGGCAGCGTGGCGCGGTGCGTTGTATCGGATTCTCGCGTCGCGCCGCCGGGGATACTGCGGTCGGCTTTTGGCCGTGCTGCCGGGGGCGCCGGTCAGACCTTCAGGATGCGTTCGCCGCGGCCGATACCGGAGCCGCCCGTACGGACGGTTTCCAGGATCGCGGTGCGGTCGATGGCATCAAGGAACGCATCCAGCTTGCCACCGTTGCCGGTCAGCTCGATGGTGTACGTCTTCTCGGTCACATCGATGATGCGGCCACGGAAGATGTCGGCGGTGCGCTTCATTTCCTCGCGCTCCTTGCCAACCGCGCGCACCTTCACGAGCATCAGCTCACGCTCGATGTGCGCACCTTCGGTCAGGTCGACCACCTTGACCACCTCCACCAGGCGGTTCAGGTGCTTGGTGATCTGCTCGATCACGTCGTCCGAACCGGTGGTAACGATGGTCATCCGCGACAGCGACGCGTCTTCGGTGGGAGCCACCGTGAGCGTCTCGATGTTGTATCCGCGTGCCGAGAAAAGGCCCACCACGCGCGACAGCGCGCCCGGTTCGTTTTCCAGCAGGACCGAAATGATGTGTCGCATTTACAGGTCCTCCGCGCCGAGCAGCATTTCGGAGATCCCCTTGCCGGCCTGGACCATCGGCCACACGTTCTCGGTGGGGTCGGTCTGGAAGTCCAGGAACACAGTACGATCCTTGAGTCGGAAAGCCTCACGCAACGCAGGTTCCACGTCGGAGGTCTTCTCCACGCGCATGCCCACGTGCCCGAAGGCCTCGGCAAGTTTGACGAAGTCAGGCAGCGCGGTCATGTAGGAATGCGAGTAGCGGTTGTCGTACTCGATTTCCTGCCACTGGCGCACCATGCCCAGGTAGCCGTTGTTCAGCGAGCAGATCTTGATCGGAGTGTCGTACTGCAGGCAGGTCGACAGTTCCTGGATGCACATCTGGATCGAGCCCTCACCCGTGATGGTGACGACTTCCTTGTCCGGGAATGCCTTCTTGATGCCCATTGCGTACGGCAGGCCCACGCCCATCGTGCCCAGGCCGCCGGAGTTGATCCAGCGGCGCGGCTCGTCGAACTTGTAGAACTGCGCGGCCCACATCTGGTGCTGACCGACGTCGGAGCAAATATAGGCGTCGCCCTTGGTCAGTTCCCAGATCTTTTCCACCACGTATTGCGGTTTGATGATCTCGGAGCTGCGGTCGTACTTCAGGCAATCCACCGAACGCCATTGCTCGATCTGGTCCCACCACTTGGCCAGCGCCTCGCGCTTCGGCTTGACGTCGCTGGCCTGAAGCTGGGCGATCAGCTCCTGCAGCACGTCCTTGACGTTGCCGACGATCGGAATGTCCACCTTTACACGCTTCGAGATCGACGACGGGTCAATATCGATATGGATGATCTTGCGCGCCTGGGCAGTGAAGTGCGCCGGATTGCCGATGACGCGGTCGTCAAACCGCGCACCGATGGCGATCAGCACGTCGCAGTTCTGCATGGCCATGTTGGCCTCATACGTGCCGTGCATGCCGAGCATGCCGACGAACTGCTTGCTGGTACCCGGGAACGCGCCCAGGCCCATCAGCGTGTTGGTCACCGGGTGGCCCGTGATCGCAGCCAGCTGACGCAGTTCGTCGCTGGCATTGGCCAGCACCACGCCGCCGCCGGAGTAGATGAATGGCCGTTCCGCGCCCTGCAGCAGGGCCACGGCCTTGCGGATCTGGCCCGAGTGTCCCTTGTTCACCGGGTTGTACGAGCGCATGTCGATCGACTTCGGATACTCGTACTTGCAGGAATTGCGGGAAACGTCCTTCGGAATGTCCACGACCACGGGGCCCGGACGGCCGGTGGCAGCAATGAAGAAGGCCTTTTTGATGGTCGCCGCCAGGTCGCGCACGTCCTTCACGAGGAAGTTGTGCTTGACGATCGGACGGGTGATACCCACCGTATCGCACTCCTGGAAGGCGTCCTGGCCAATGGCGTGGGTCGGCACGTTGCCGGTGATCACCACCATCGGGATCGAGTCCAGGTAGGCCGTGGCGATACCGGTCACGGCATTGGTCACGCCAGGACCCGAAGTCACCAGGGCGACGCCCACCTTGCCGGTCGCACGTGCATAGCCGTCTGCGGCATGGACCGCGGCCTGCTCGTGGCGCACCAGGATGTGCTCGAACTTCTTTTGCTTGTGGAGCTCGTCATAGATATACAGCACCGCGCCGCCGGGGTAGCCCCAGACGAATTCGACGCCTTCTTCGGCGAGTGCGTGAACGAGAATTTCCGCGCCGATCATTTCGGGTGCGGCAGATGAATTGCTGTCTGCGTGGGAGAATTCCGCGCTGGGCATGTTCATTTCAGTCCTTTGCAATTTTCGGCAAAAAATTGTTTGGATGCTCTCTGCCGGGCTTGTGGCTCGGGTTCAAGCGGTGCGCGTCTGCATGAGGAGACCGCCTCATAAGCGGTCTGATGAGACAACCACTGATGTCGTGTGAACCGTCGATGATACTGCAATGCACCAGCGCGGTCTACGGTCCCTCCGCGCTTTTTGCGAGGCGCGCACCGACCCGGCGCATCCGGCACCGGAACCCCCGACGCGGACGCACGCCGCAGTCGAATTCATGTCTGCACTTCAATACAGGATTGACCCAAATCGGCGGTTTTTTGCTAGCATCGCAGACATTTCCCCACTGCCGCAGGTCTTACGCGGCACATTTCACTCCGTTTCCGCGCCCACCCGCCGTATTTGCCTGAATGGCCTCCGACAAGGAACTCTCCGACTTTCTCGCCAGCGTGGAGCGACGAGCCTTCAAGCAGGCCGTATTCGCCGTGCGAGACGACGAAGCCGCGCTGGACATCGTGCAGGACGCCATGATCAAGCTGGCGGAGAAATACGGCGACAAGAGTGCCGCCGAACTCCCGCCGCTGTTCCAGCGCATCCTGCAGAACACCATCCACGACTGGTTCCGGCGCCAGAAGGTGCGGAACACCTGGGTCACACTGTTCTCCAACCTCCGCGACGACCGCGAAGGTGACGATAATGACCTGCTCGACACGCTGGAGGCCCAGGCCGGCACGGAATCGGCGGAAAGCAGTGCCGACAAGGTGGAACGGGCACAGGTCATGCAGATTATCGAGCAGGAAATCCAGCGTCTGCCCACGCGTCAACGCGAAGCTTTTCTGATGCGTTACTGGGAGGATATGGACGTGGCCGAGACCGCAGCTGTCATGGGCTGCTCCGAAGGCAGCGTCAAGACGCACTGTTCCCGTGCAACGCATACGCTGGCACAAGCATTGCGCGCACGGGGGGTCCGACTATGAGCAGAAACGAACGAGATATCCAGGAACGCCGCTTCGCCTGCGAGATCCGCTCGGCACTCGATGCCTCCGCGGACGCCCTGCCGGCGGACATTTCCGAACGGCTGGCAGCCGCGCGGCGAATGGCGCTCGCCGCCAAAAAGGCCGAGGCTCCGGTACGCGTGCCGCAACTGGCACTGCCCGGCGCGCATGGTCCCGTGTTCGAGGAAGACGAGGACACGCCCATGCACCGAGCCGGGGCATGGCTGCGCCGGCTTGCGCTTGTCTGGACGCTGGTGGTGCTCGTTGTCGGCCTCATCGGCATCTATCACTGGCAACAGCAGAAGCGCGTGGAGGAGCTGGCGGATGTGGATGCCGCCATGCTGCTTGACGACCTGCCGCCTACGGCCTACGCCGACCAGGGCTTCCACGTGTTTCTGAAGCGCGGGCAATAGGATGGCTCGCGCTACTTCCCGCTCCGACGCCTTCCGTCGCCGGCTAGCCGGCGTATGTGCGGCCGGGCTACTGGCCGCCGCCATGGCTGGCGTGGCCGTCACCGCCGCACAGGCGCAGGGGCCGGGCGCGACCGCGCCGGCACCGCACATCATCAACGCCCATCCCACCTGGACCGAACTGTCGCCCGCGCACCAGAGTGTGCTGGCGCCATTGCAGCCGCTCTGGGACACCATTCCCGAACTGAACCGGCGCAAGTGGCAGCGCATCGCCGACCGCTACCCGACACTCAAGCCCGAGGAACAGGCGCGCCTGCAAACCCGCATGGCCGAGTGGGTCAGCATGACCCCGCAGGAACGACGCCTGGCGCGCGAGAACTACCAGATCACCCGCACGCTGCCGGCGGAAAAGAAGGCGGAAGCATGGGATCGCTACCAGCAACTGCCGGAAGAGCAAAAGAAGAAGCTCGCTGCCGCAGAAAAGGTGCCGCGCCGCCCGGGCGCCGTCAGCGCGCTGCCGTCCGGCAAGCGGCTGCCAGCCGACACCAGCCATCAGATCCGCCCCGAGAAGAAGCCCGCCAGCGCACCGGATGCGATGCCGGCCGCCACGCCGGCCCAGGCTGTCGCCAGCACACCCGCCGTTGCGGCGTCCGCGCCCACTGCCCCGGCACCCGCCCCGGCCGTGAGCGCGCCGACATCGGCCGCGCCGACATCGGCCGCGCCGGCACCGACGCTCGCGCCGCCGGTCACCGGGGAGGCCGCCACGGACATCACCACCCAGGACGCGCCGCGCCAATAAGCGCGGACGGCCCTGAGCCGTCTCCAGGCCATCCCCAGTTCGCCCGTCGCGTCGTCAGCCGGTAACCCACCCGAAATTGGCACGCCGCCGGCCCGGGTCGGCCCCAAGCGGCCAGCGAGGGAGGTTTTGGCATAATTGCCGCTTCCTGGACTTGCACTGATCGACGCACCGGCCACCGGGCCATGCTGACCCTCGGGTCAGCATGCCGCCCTGCCGCCTGACTCCGCATCCGCCACCTGCCACGAACCGATCGCCTCGCGCCATGCCTGCTGCCACGTCTGCCGCTTCTCCCCCCGCTTCGCCCGATCGCGCCATCCGCACGCCCACGCTGCGCCGCCGGCTGACGTGCATGCTGTACGAGGGTGTGCTGCTGTTTGGCGTGCTGATGGCCGCCAGCGCGGTCTATGTGCTCGTCCGGCCGCTGCTGCAACAGCATGGGCTTGATCGCCCCTACGTCGACCAGGCGTGGATGTTCGTCGTGCTCGGTTTCTATTTCACGTGGTTCTGGCAACGCAACGGCCAGACGCTGGCGATGCAGACCTGGCGGATCCGGCTGGAGACCGCCGCTGGCGCGCCCCCGCGCTGGCCGCGGGCCGCGCTGCGTTTCGTGCTGGCGTGGCTGTGGCTGCCGCCGGCGGCAGTGGTCGGCCACGCGTTGGGGCTGACCCGGGGCCCGTTCGTCGGCGCACTGGCTGCCGGCCTGCTGATCTGGATCTCGCTGGCGTGGCTGGATCCGCGCCGGCAATTCCTGCATGACCGCCTGGCCGGCACCCGTCTGACCGACCTGCGCCCCGCCAAGTCATGAGCCTCACGGCCGCCGCCCTGCGCCGCGCCGCCGTAGCCATCCAGGCAACGGCGGCCAGCGGGCTGGCGGCGGGGCTGGCTGTCTGGGCCGGCTGGCCGTGGCCATTGGCGGTCGGCATCAGCGGGCTAGCGGTACTGATCGGCTTCGGTGCCGGCGTTGCCATCGCCTTTGGCGCCACACTGGGTGGCCTGGGCATCGCGCCTGCCGAACTTCCCCCTCTCCCGGCCGACGCCCCCCGGCGCCAGCGGCTTGGCATGGCCAGCGCGCTGGTCTGCTACCTGGGGGAATGCCAATCCGTCTTCCGCATGTTCAACTGGCTGCAGCCATTTCGCTCGCAGCTGCGCTTCGCGGCGCCCGCTGCCAGCGGCCCCGGGCGTGATGCGCCAACCGTGCTGCTCGTCCACGGCTACGGCTGTAACCAAGCGATCTGGCTCGATATGGCGCCCTCACTCGCCGCGGCGGGCTATCGCTGCGAAGGGATCGACCTGGAGCCCGTGCTCGGCGATATCGACGACTATGCGCCCACGCTGCTGGCGCACATGCGCGACATCCGATCGCGCACCGGACGCGCCCCGCTGCTGCTCTGCCACAGCATGGGCGGACTAGCCGCGCGCGCGGCGCAAGTGCTCGCTCTCGCCGACACCCGCTCTGCACTGCCGTGCGTCGGCATCGTAACGCTTGGTAGTCCGCACCATGGCTGCGCACTGGCGCGCTTCGGCAGCGGCCGCAATGCGCGGCAAATGCGTTGGGCGAGTCCGTGGCTTGCCACCCTTGCCGCGGCGGAATCGCCTGCCATGCGAGCACGCATCGTATCCATCTTCAGCTGGCACGATTCGATTGCCGGCCCGCCTGGCACGTCGTGGCTCGACGGCGCGCGCCACCTCGCGCTGGACGGGATCGGCCACGTTTCATTGCTGCGGCACCCGCGCGCGATAGCGGCGACGCTCGACGCGCTGGCCATGCTCAGTGCCGATGCGACGGCGCCCCCACGCGCAACCGCCACGCACTGACCGCCCCGACACCCGCCGCACGTGCCCGCCACATTGCGCGGGCTTCATATGACATTCATGTTTCCGTCACGGTATCGTCATGCCGCGCTGGCCCAATGCAGCCATCGCCGATACCGGGGCCGCCATGGTTCAAGCAATCCGATTTGCCCGCGGACGTCTGTCGAGGGTCGCGCAGCGAATGCGCGGCAAGCCTGACACGACGCTCTCCCTGTCCGCCGTGCTCGCGGCGTACATGCCGCCGCCGTCCGATCTGTCACCGCCCGCCGCCCCGCCCGTCCGCGCCCATGCCGAATCCGGCAACCGTCCCGCCACCTCCGCAGAGCCCCCCACGCATCGCTACCGCGCCATCTGGCTGTCCGATATCCACCTGGGCACGCCGGGCTGCCAGGCCACCTACCTGCTGGACTTCCTGAAGCACAACGAATCGGACGTCCTCTACCTGGTGGGCGACATCATCGATGGCTGGCAGCTGCGCCGCGGCTGGTACTGGCCGCAGAGCCACAACGACGTGGTGCAGAAGCTGCTGCGCAAGGCACGCAAGGGCACCGATGTCATCTACGTGCCGGGCAACCACGACGAAGTGGCGCGCCAGTTCGACGGCATGGCATTCGGCGATATCACCGTGCGCGAGGACGCCATCCACGTCACCGCTACCGGCCGGCGCCTCTGGGTCGTTCACGGTGACCTGTTCGACGGCGTCGTGCAACACGCCAAATGGCTGGCCTACCTGGGCGATTCGCTCTACACGATGATCCTGGCGATCAACCGCCACTTCAATCGCGTCCGGACGAAGCTCGGCTTCGAGTACTGGTCGATCTCGCAATACCTGAAGCATCAGGTCAAGAACGCGGTGAGCTACATCAATTCCTTCGAGCACGCCATGGTGGAAGAAGCGCGCCGCCGGGGCTGCGACGGCGTGGTCTGCGGTCATATCCACAAGGCCGAAATCCGCGAGGTCGACGGCCAGCTCTACTGCAACGACGGCGACTGGGTGGAAAGCCTTTCGGCGCTCGTCGAAACCATGGAAGGCGAGCTGAAGATCGTCTACTGGACCACACTTCTCGACCCACCGGCCACCACCAGCCGGCGTCGCCGCCGCACCGCCGAGCTCGCCGTCTGACACGGCACAACAGCATGACTCGCCACGGCCATCCGCCCGACACCGGCGGCATGCGCCATCACCACCAACACCGCCACCATTTCGCCACCGCGCAGCCGCCACGGCGCCTCTGCCGCAAGGAGTTTCGATGAGAGTCCTGATTGTCACGGATGCCTGGGAACCGCAAGTCAATGGCGTGGTTCGCACGCTCAAGTCCACCCGCCGCGAACTGGAGGCCATGGGCCATACGGTCGACCTGCTGACACCGCTGGAATTCAGCACGATTCCGTGCCCGACCTACCCCGAAATCCGTCTGTCGCTGTTGCCTTCGGCCAAGGTCCGCCGTCGCATCGATGACTTCCGCCCCGATGCGCTGCACATCGCCACCGAGGGCCCGCTCGGCCTCGCCGCGCGGCGCTACGCAATACGTCATGCGCTGCCGTTCACCACGGCTTACCACACGCGCTTTCCGGAGTACGTGCAGGCACGCTTCGGCATTCCGCTGGCATGGACCTATCGTTTCCTGCGCTGGTTCCACGGCCCGGCGCGCGCCGTCATGGCGCCCACGCCGGTGGTGCTGGACGATCTGCATCGCTACGGCATCACGCATGGCGTGCTGTGGACGCGCGGGGTGGATCTGGACGTCTTTACCGCCCAGCGCGCGAACGTCCTGAACACCGCGCATCCGATCTTCCTCTACGTCGGCCGCGTGGCCGTTGAAAAGAATGTCGAGGCCTTCCTGCAACTGGACCTGCCCGGCTCGAAGTGGGTGGTCGGCGACGGCCCCGCGCTGGCCAGCCTCAAGGCGCGTTATCCATCGGCGAACTACCTGGGTGTCCTGAAGCAGCCCGAGCTCGCCAGGGTGTATGCTTCCGCTGACGTTTTCGTCTTCCCTAGCCGTACCGATACCTTCGGACTGGTATTGCTGGAAGCGCTGGCAAGCGGCCTGCCCGTGGCGGCCTATCCCGTGACGGGCCCGATCGACGTATTGGGTGACAGCCCGGCCGGCGTGATGCACGAGGACTTGCGGGAAGCCTGCCTGGAGGCGCTGCGCATCGACCGCGCCACCGCGCGCGCGCATGCCGAAAAATTTTCGTGGCGCGCGGCATCCGAGCAGTTCCTGGCACACCTGCGGCCGCTGCCGGTATCGGCGACCACCCATGACAATTCGGCGTCCTCCGCCGCGCACGATCATGTCCAAACCGCACCCCACGCTACCGTCCGACCCGCACCTGTCCAACCCGATCTCCACGCGGGCGGCAGCCGAGCCGGAGATTGAATACACGGTCGAAAAGAATCCCCACAAAGGCAACCGCGGCCTGACACGCGCCTGGCATGCAGCGATCAACTCGTTGTCGGGCCTGCGGTTCGCTGTGCTGGAAGAGAGTGCGTTCCGTCAGGAGCTGACGCTGGTGGTCATCCTGACGCCATGCGCGTTCATCCTGCCAGTGAGCGTCGTGGAACGGATTCTGCTGCTCAGCACGTTGCTGCTGGTGCTGATTGTCGAGCTATTGAATTCGAGCGTCGAAGCCGCGGTTGACCGCATATCGCTGGAACGTCACAGCCTGTCCAAGCGGGCGAAGGACTTCGGCAGCGCGGCGGTCATGCTGGCCCTGATCCTGTGCGCGGGCACGTGGATCGCGATCGGCGGGCCGCATGTGGTGAGGTGGGTGGAGGCCTGGGTGGGCTGACGAACGACGCTAGGTTTGCTTCCGCCCCTGCTGCCACTTGTCCACGTGAACGCGCGGCGCGGCGGCAAGCCTGGCCAGCAGGTCGGCCGGTGTCTCGGCGACATGCAGCATCTCCGCATGCACCTGCTTCAGGAAGCCTTCACCCACCGCATGGTTCAGGAATCCGAGCATGCCGTCGTAGAAGCCTGCCACGTTGAGCAGGCCGACAGGCTTGTCGTGGTAGCCCAGCTGCAGCCACGTAAAGGTTTCGAACAACTCCTCGAACGTGCCCACGCCACCCGGCATCGCGATAAAGGCATCTGCGCGATCGGCCATCATCTGCTTGCGCTCGTGCATGTTGCGCACGACATGCAGCTCGGTCAGGCCGCGGTGCCCCACTTCCTTCTGCATCAGCGCATCGGGAATCACGCCGATGGCCGCGCCACCGTGCGCCATCACGCTATCCGCGACGATGCCCATCAGGCCGACCTTGCCGCCGCCATAGACGAGCGCTAGGCCCTGCTCGGCCATGGCCTTGCCCAGCGCGCGGGCGGCGTCCGCATACTCGGGACGATGACCGGGGCTGGACCCGCAATACACGCAAACGGATTTCACTTCTTGTCCTTCTCGGCTTTTGCAGCGTCCGTCTCTGCCTTGGCGGCGGCGTACTCGCGCGCGAGTTGGTCAAACGCCTCGCGCGCCTTGCCGCGCAGGTACGGCGCCAGGATCGAAAAGATGTGATAACTCGACCCGTGGAGATAGCCACGAATCTGCTCGGGATCGTTGTACTGGCGCGGGTGCTGCACGAACTGGAAAGACAGCCAGTAGGTGGCGATCACCACGATGTTGGTGCAGATGGCGTCCACCTGCTCGGGCGTCGCCTCCATGTCACCGTCCTCCTGGAACTGGCGGCAGATTTCCAGCGCAAACCGCTTCTTCTGTTCCACGATCCGCTTGAAGTTGGTCTCCAGCATGCGGTTGCGGGCCAACAGATCGTTGATATCGCGGTACAGGAATCGGTAGTTCCACAAGAACTCGGACATGTACTGCAGGTAGCCCCAGCTTTCGCCCAGCGTCGCCTTGTGATCCTCCGGCATCTTCAGGCGGCGCTCCATCTCCTGCTCGAAGCGCACGAAGATGGAGTTGATGATGTCGTCCTTGTTGCGGAAGTGATAGTAGAGATTGCCAGGGCTGATCTCCATGGCCTCCGCGATCGTCGTAGTGGTGACGTTGGGCTCGCCGAGCTCGTTGAACAGGCGCAGCGAGACGTCGAGGATGCGGTCTCGGGTTCGACGCGGAGCAGCTTGCGGTTTGGCTTCCATGGGCTCAGGACAGACTTTGAATCGGCAGGATTGGGATTATAAGCAATCGGCCCGGCAAGACCCGGCCGATGCGACGAGAGCGCCACCGCGACATCCGCAGGGGCGCTCGAAGATGAAACCGGCGGCAACGCCAGGGGGCGACCGGGGCGGCCGGCTCAGAACGATGACCCCGGCTTCTTCAGGAACGCCAGCTCCTCGGCGGTACTCGTCCTGCCCAGCACCGCGTTGCGGTGCGGGAACCGTCCGAACCGGGCAATGATCTCGCGATGCTTCACCGCCCACTCCACGGCATCCACGGTGCCTCCGCTGTCTTCACGCAGCGCGATCGACTCGCGTACCGAAATATCCTGGGCGCCCATGGATTCCGCGTGCTCGAACGGCAGGTAGCAGAACATGCGATGCCAGGGCGTGGGCAATTGCCGATCCCACCCAAGCTGCAACACGCGACGGGCCAGTTCCAGCGCGCGGCCATCCGTGGCGAAGCTGCGCGGATCGCCGCGGAACATGTTGCGCGGAAACTGATCCAGCAGCACGATGCGCGCGCAGGCGCCCTCGGGCGTCGCCGACCAGCCGTCGGCGGCGCCGTCATCGGCTGCCTGCCACAGTGGCAAGAACTTGTCGCAGATCGCCGCATCGAAGGCGTCGTCCTTGGCAAACCACTCGCGTCGCGACACATTCCAGATCGCCGAGCCCGGCGTGCCGAACCAGAAGTCCAGCAGCTGCGCGGCCTGGGCCGGCGCCGGCGCCGCGCTATCGCTGGACATTGCGCATCCAGTCCGCGGTCTGGAAGAACGCCTGCATCAGGCGCAACTGCAGGTCTTCCGGCAGATTGACGTCCTGCATCGCCAGCGCCATGCAGCGCATCCACTGGTCGCGCTCGCTGGTGCCGATCTCGAAGGGCATATGGCGCGCGCGCAGGCGCGGGTGGCCGAATCGGTCGATAAAGTGGTTGGGGCCGCCCAGCCAGCCGCACAGGAACCAGAACAGCTTGTCGCGCGACCCGTCGAGCGACGGCGGATGCAACGCGCGCAGACCCGCGAACTGCGTCTCCAGGTCCATCAGGTCATAAAACCGGTCGACCAGTTCGCGCACACGCGCTTCACCGCCCACCAGTTCGTAGGCAGTCACTTCCTTGCCCTCGCTCTGGGCGTCGGGCTTGTCGTTGGAATCGGTACTCATTGGCAATAGGAATGCGAACAGGCTGCGCGGTGATCAGACATCACGCAGCGTCGCCAGCGCCGGCTGGCGCAACACCTCGCGCAATCCCAGCCAGCCGCCGGCAAAAGCGCACAGCATGCCAGAAACCACGCCGATCGGTACGATCCATCCGTTGAAGCGATACGGGAAATCGAACACGAACTGCGACAGCCCCCACCCTACCGCGATGGCGCCAAGGCTGGCCAGCAGCCCCGCCAGCCCGCCCACCACGAGAAATTCCGCGTACTGTGTCTGCCGCACCAGCGCCGCGGACGCCCCAAGCGCCTTGAGCAGCCCGGCGTCGCGCTTGCGCTCGTCGCGCGCACCGGACAGTGCCGCATACAGCACCGTCACGCCGGCCAGCAGCGTGAAGACGAACAGAAACTCCACCGCGGCGATCACCTGGTCGAGGATGTCCTGGATCTGTCGCAGGATCAGGTCGGTATTGACGACGGTGATGTTCGGGAACGCGGCAGTCAGCCGGTTGCCCAGCGATGCCTTGGCCGGCGGCAAGTGGAACGCGGTGATGTAGGTCTCGGGCAGCCCCTGCATCTTGTCCGTGGGCAGGATCACGAAGAAGTTGACGCGCATTGAGCCCCAGTCGAGCTTGCGCAGCGACGTCACCGGCGCCTCCACGGTCTGGCCGGCGACATCGAAACGCAGCGTATCGCCCAGCTTGATGTGGAGCGTCTTGGCGATACCCTCCTCCACCGACGCGCCGCCTGATCCACTCGACCAGCGGCCGGCGATCACCTGATTGCCCTCGGGCAGCGTGTCCGTATAGGACAGGTTGAACTCGCGCTCCACCAGGTTGCGCGCACGTCCGTCTGGGTACGTGTTCGCCTGGATCGGCCGGTCGTCGATATGAGTCAGACGGCCGCGCACCATCGGGTATAGCAGGTCTCTGACGCCGTTCTTCGCCAGCATCGCGCGCAGCGGGTCTCGCTGGTCAGGCTGGATGTTGATGATGAAGCGATTGGGGGCGTCGGCCGGGGTGGCGTTGCGCCAGGAATCGATCAGGTCGTTCCGCGTCATGCCAAGCAGCAACAGCGCCATCAGCCCCACGGCCAGCGCCACGGTCTGCAACACCGTCACGCCGCGCCGGCGCTCCAGCACGGCCAGCGCAAAGCGCCAGCCTACGCTGCCGCGGGCCCGGCCACGCATGCCGCGTGACAGCGCGAGCAACAGGCCCAGTGCCAGCAGCGCGAAGACGATGCCCGCGCCGACAAACCCACCGGCAGTGGTCAGTCCGAGCTTCAGGTCGCGCGCGGCCACCAGCAGCAAGCCGACAAAGGCGCCCAGCCCCAACGCATACGCCACCCAAGCCGAAACGGGAGGCAGGCCGATATCGCGCCGCAGCACACGTAGCGGCGCCACGCGCGTCAGCGCCAGCAGCGGCGGCAATGCAAAACCCACCAGCAGCACCAGCCCCGCCGCAACGCCGACCAGGGCCGGCACCACCGAAGGATGGGGCAACGAGACCCGCAGCAGGCCGCCAAGCGACATCAGCAAACCGTAGTGGGCCAGATAGCCCAGCGCCACGCCGACGATCGCCCCGCAGGTGCCGAGCAGCAGGAATTCGAGGCCGAATGCCGCCAGAATTTGCTGGCGCGACAGCCCCAGGCACTTGTAGACCGCGCACGCGTCGGTGTGGCGCTGCATGTAGCGCCGCGCGGACATGGCGATGGCCACGGCGGCGATCATCGACGACAGCACCGCCACCAGCGACAGAAAGCGTTCGGCGCGATCGAGCGTGGCGCGCATTTGCGGCTGCCCCGATTCCAGCGACTCCACGCGCGTGTTGCGCAGGTGGCGCCGCTCGATCTCCGCGGTGGCCCACTGGCGATACGCATCGCCGGCCGCATCGGGCCCGGCCACCAGCAGGCGGTAGGTCACGCGGCTGCCCCAACCGATCAGCTTGGTGGCCTCCAGATCGGACAGCGGCAGCAGCACGCGCGGTGCGAAGTTCATGAAGCCCGCGCCACGGTCCAGTTCCTGCGTGATGATCCGGTCGATACGAAAGGTCTTGCTGCCAAGCTGGAGGCCGTCGCCCACACGAACGCCCAGCGCGCCGAGCAACGCCTCGTCGACCCAGACCGTGCCGGATGCGGGAATCTCCTCGGCGGATTGCTCGGCCCCGCCCGGCTCCGTGGCCACCTTGAGACGGCCGCGCAGCGGGTAGCCATCGGTCACCGCCTTGAGCGCAGCGAGCTGGCTTGTCGCCTCGCCGCCTCCGCCTGTGGCCCCGCCAGTAGCCCCACCCGCGGCCGGCCCGTTGCCGTTGCCGCCAACGCGCGCCGTCGCCATGCTCGGGAACGTGACGGTCTGCGCCACCTGCAAGCCATCCTGCTTCGCGCGGTCCGAGAAAGCAGCATCGAACGGCTGGTCGGAAATCAGCAGCACGTCGGCGGCGATCATCTGGCGCGCATCGCGCTCCAGCCCCAGCCGCATGCGATCGGCCAGAAACCCCACACTCGTCAGCGCCGCCACGGCCAGCACCAGCGCGAACAGCAGCAACGTCAACTCGCCGGCCAGCCAGTCGCGCCGGGCCATGCGCAATGCCTGGTGCCAGGCGGGAAAACGGGTCTCGGGGGCGATGGGTGCGGCGGCGGACTCAGTCGGCATCAGGCGATCTTCGGGTAGGCGGTTCAGCGTGGACGGTATGGGGATAGCGGAAATTTCATGGCCTGCGCGGCGGGCTGCCGGCGCCGCTGCGCAGGCTGGCGTGGAGCCGCCGCACACCGCGCCAGAGCTTGGGAATCAGCCACACCGCCACAATCAGGAACAGGGCCAGCAGGATCAGGAAGACAACCGGCAGGAAGAAAGCCAGCAGCAATCCGCCGGTGGCCGTGACATCCTCGGTAAACGACGCCACCCAGTTCGAAAATGGTTCCGGCGAGACATTGATCAGCGCGCGCGTGCCAGCCTTGGTGGCGTGCGCGGCGCCGGCCAGGGTACCGCCAATCAATCCGGCAGCCACCATCCATTGCGGATCGAGCTGGCCGAATGCGGCGGCGGCCAGGATTGCGCCGGCAGGAATGCGGATGAAGGTCTGGATGCCGTCCCAAACGGTATCGAAGCCCGGCACCTTGTCGGCGACGAATTCGGCAACGGCCAGCACCCCGGCCACGCCGATGACCCACCAGGACTCCAGCACCTGGAGCCCGGGGGGCAACGCGAGCCAGCCCACGCGGGCCAGCAGCCCGGCGGCCAGCACGGCCAGGTAGAGACGCAATCCGCTGGCCCAGGACATGCCCGCGGCCAGCGCGGCGGTTTCCAGCATGAGCCTCCTCGCGATGACATCCGGCAGCACCGGCGGCGCCGCTTGTCGAGGAGTGTAATACGGCCTGACCTCGCAGGCTGACCTCGCCGGCCAACCCCGTCGACCAACCTCGCGGGCCGACCCTGCGAGCAAACCCCGACCCGCGTCAGGCCCCTTCCTTGCCGTCCGCGCCGAACCAGGGCAACGCCTGCTGCGGCGTGAGGATGCCCGCCGGTTCGGCGGCCGTGTAGCCAGGCAGCGCTTCGATGCGCTGCGCAAATGCGGGGTCCGCCAGCAACGCGAGCAGCAACAACATCCACGGCGCGGTCTGGTCGTTCTTGCGCACCGCCAGGTAGTACGCCTCGCGCGTCAGCGGCACGAACGCCAGGCCGTTCGCCTCGGCGTTCATGCGCAGGCCGAAGCCAACCTGCGCCCGCCCGCTACGCACGGCCTGCGCCACTTTCTCGTTGCTGAATTCAGGATCTTCGTAGCCGGTGATCTGGTCCGGATACAGGCCGTGCGTGGCCAGCAGCTGGTCGAACAGCATGCGTGTGCCGGAACTGCGCTGGCGGTTGACGAAGCGTGCGCCAGTGCGGGCCAGGTCCCGCAGGTCGTGGATCTCGCGCGCCATGTCCGGCGCCACGATCAGGCCCTGCTCCCGCCACGCCAGCCGCACCAGCCGCACCGTGGCCGGACGCAGCCATTTGCGCAGGGTCACGTGCGCCACCGACCCCGCCACCTGGATCGGCGATACATAGAAGCCCGCCAGCTCCGATTGACGCTCCTGCAGGCAGATCAGGCCTTCCACGCTGCCACAGAACACCGCGTCCAGCTGCAGCGGCGTTGGCGCCCCTTTCAAGGCGGCGGTCAGCGTTTCGACGGCCGGATCGTGGCTGCCGGAAAAGTGCACGACGGTCTGCGGCTGGGCAGCGTCGTCGAGTTCGACCAGGAAATCCGCCATCGCTTTTTGCACGGCGGGATCGATGGTCTCGCGCAGGCGCAGTTCGGCACGCAGCAGCCGTTCGCCAAACCGCGTCAGGGATGCACCGCGTCCGCGCTCCATGTCGAGCATGCTGCGGCCGAGCATATCTTCCCAGGTGCGCATCACGCCCCATGCATGGCGATACGAAAGCCCGATCTCCTGGGCCGCCCGATGCAGCGACCCGGTTTCGCGCACCGCCTTCAGGAGCTGGAACACCTTGCCGTTGGCGCGCGGATTGTCATCGGCGGCAATGACCGGGAACAGGTCAAAGCGAAAAGTCATATGAATTGCCTTGCATATTTACAGAAGGATTGTGGCTCGATGACAATCATATGCCCCGGTTTCCACGACGCTGCAGCTATTCTCCACGATGCATCGTCGATGTGGCAATTGTGTTTCCGAAAACATAATAGAGGAACAACAATGTCCGACATCCGCCAAGACGTCCGTCTTACGCAACCCTCCAGGCTGGTTCGTGCGCTGGTCGGCGCCGCCAGCGCCATGGCGCTGCTTGTGCTGCCAGCGGCATACGCCGGCGAACTCAAGATGGCCACCACCACGAGCACCGAGAATTCCGGGCTCCTGAAATACCTGCTGCCCAGATTCGAGAAAAAAACCGGCATCAACGTGAAGGTGATCGCCGTCGGCTCCGGCAAGGCCATGAAAATGGGCGAGATGGGCGACGTGGACGTGCTGCTGGTGCATGCCCGCAAGATGGAAGACGAGTTCGTCGCCGCCGGCTACGGCGTGAACCGCCGCGACGTCATGTACAACGACTTCATCGTGGTAGGCCCTGCCAGCGACCCGGCTGGCATCCAGGGCGGCAAGGACGTCATCGCCGGCTTCAGGAAGGTGGCCGGCAGCGGCAGCAAGTTCATCTCGCGCGGCGACAACTCCGGCACGGACGTGATGGAGAAGGATTACTGGAAGAAGGCCGGCATCGAGCCGAAGGGGCAGCCGTGGTACGTGAACGCCGGGCTGGGAATGGGCGAGGTCCTGACGATGGCCGCGCAGATGCCCGGCTACACGCTGTCGGACCGGGCCACCTATGGCGCGTATCGCGCCAAGACGGGCCTGGCGATCCTGCTGCAAGGCGATCCGCAGATGTTCAATCCGTATGGCGTGATCGCCGTCAATCCGGCGAAGCACCCCGGCGCCAACTACGCGGATGCGAGGAAGTTCGTCGAATGGATGACCTCGAAGGAAGGCCAGGACGCCATCGCCAGCTACAAGGTCGATGGCGAACAGCTGTTCTTCCCCGACTACAAGGCCGCCAGGTAAGCGGCAGCCAACCTACCCCGCCGCGGCTTCCAGCCGCGGCAGCTGCGGCAGATCGGCCGCCACCTCGGCGATCATCCGCCGCATCCACATCACGTCCGGTGCTGCATGGCAGCGTTCGTGCCACAGCTGGTAGAACCGCATGCGCGGGAACGACACCGGCGACGCCACCATCCGGATCGGCAAGTACTGCGCATAGTGCGCGGCAAACTGGCGACCCGTCGTAAATACCATGTCGGTCTTCATCAGCACGTACGGCACCAGGCCGAAGTATGGCAACGTGACCTGGATGTTGCGCTTGTAGCCCTGCTCCGCCAGCGCCTGGTCGATCATGCTGCGCTGCATCGACGCATACGGCGCGGGCGCCAGGTGTGGCATTTCCAGGTAGTGGCGCAGCGTCAGCCCATGGCGCGCCAGCGGATGCTGCGCGCCGAGCATGCAGACCACTTCGTCGTCGAACAGCGGCGAGATATGCAGGTGTTCCGGCGGCGACAGCCAGTTGCCCACCACGATATCGAGATGCCCCTGCTCCAGCGCTTCCAGGAAATCGCTGGCCTGCGTCATCGGGTGCACAAACAGCTTGGCGCCCGGCGCCAGCCGGCGCACGCGCTCGACGATATTCGGCAGGAAGAACGCATCCAGGTAATCCGGCGCGCCCAGGTGGAAGGTCCGCGTGGTGGTGGCCGGATCGAACTGCTGCGGCGGACGGGCAATGCGGTCCATCGCCGCCAGGCTCTGTTCGGCCAGCGCCAGCAGTTCGCGCCCGCGTTCGGTCGGCACCATGCCGCTCTTGCCGCGCACCAGAATGGCGTCCCCGGTGATGTCGCGCAGCCGCTTCAGCGTATTGCTGATGGCCGGTTGCGACTGGCCGAGCCGGACAGCCGTGCGGGTCACGCTCTGCTCGGTGAGCAGGGTGTGGAGCACCCGCAGCAAATAAGTATCGAGATGGTCGCGTCCGTGCATGGCAGGGGCCCGTCCCGCCGCAAGGGCGGGTGTGGCTGGCGTGGGGGAAGGGAACGGCGCATAGTGTATGTCAGGGATCCCTCGGGCGGTCAAATCCGGCGCTGTACGGGAAGACCCGGACAAACTCGGGAAACCGCGCCCCGCCTGGCGTCCCGGCGGGGTGGCAGTCACAGGCGCGCGCCTTGATGGGGCATATCACATGGGCCGAATATTGCATGAATCGGGCCGATGCTATGTTTCCGCCATCCCCGAAAGAGAGAAGACCATGGAGACGCAAACCATCCGCTTTTTCCACCGCGGCCAGGTCCAGGAAATATCCGACGCCCCCGTTACCCGCACCGTGCTGCAGTACCTGCGTGAGGACGTCCGCTGCACCGGCACCAAGGAAGGCTGCGCCGAAGGCGACTGCGGCGCCTGCACCGTCGTCATCGGCGAGTTACAGGACAGCGGCGATGTCGAATTCAAGGCCGTCAACGCCTGCATCCAGTTCCTCCCCACGCTCGACGGCAAGGCCCTCGTCACGGTAGAAGACCTGCGCCAGGCAGACGGCGCGCTGCATCCCGTGCAGGAAGCGATGGTCGAGTGCCACGGCTCCCAATGCGGCTTCTGCACGCCCGGCTTCGTGATGTCGCTGTGGGCGCTGTACCAGCAGCACACGCCTGGTGGCGAGGCCCCCGCGCGGCAGGAAATCTGCGATGCGCTGACCGGCAACCTGTGCCGCTGCACCGGCTACCGTCCGATCGTCGACGCCGGCCAGCGCATGATGGCCCTGCCCGCGCCGCAGGCCGACCGCCTGAACCCGAAGCAGATCGCCGACACCCTGCGCAATCTGAAGCGCGGCGAGACCTTCCACTACAACGCGCGCGGCCAGCACTTCTACGCGCCGCGCACCGCGGCCGAGTTTGGCGCGATCAAGGCCGCCGAGCCGAACATCCGCATCCTGGCCGGCAGCACCGACGTGGGCCTGTGGGTCACCAAGCAATTCCGCGAGCTGGGCAACCTGCTCTACGTGGGCCAGGTGGAAGACCTGAACACCATCGCGGAGCGCGACGGCTTCATCGAGATCGGCGCAGCCGTGACGCTGGAGCGCGCTTACGCCGCCCTGAATGTCGCGCACCCCGAGCTGGAGGAAATGTGGAAGCGCTTTGCTTCGCTGCCCATCCGCAATGCCGGCACGCTGGGCGGCAACATCGCCAACGGCTCGCCGATCGGCGACTCGATGCCCGCGCTCATCGCACTGGGGACCGAAGTCGTGCTGCAGCGTGGCGACGTGCGTCGCACGATGCCGCTGGAAGACCTGTACCTGGCCTACCAGAAGACGGCCATGACCGAAGGCGAGTTCGTCGCCGGCCTGCGCGTGCCGGTCAAGGGTCCGCAGCATTTCCGCACCTACAAGCTATCCAAGCGTTTTGACGAGGACATCTCCGCCGTGTGCGCCGCGTTTGGCATCACGGTCGAGAACGGTTTCGTCACGTCCGCCCGCATCGCCTTCGGTGGCATGGCGGCCACCCCCAAGCGGGCCGCGCTGACCGAAGCCGCGCTGACCGGCCAGCCATGGAACGAGGCCACCGCCCGTGCCGGCATGGCCGTGTTGGGCCAGGACTACACCCCGCTGTCCGACATGCGCGCCACCGCGTCGTACCGTGCGCGCGGGGCCGCCAACCTGCTCTATCGCTTCTGGCTGGAAACGCGCAAAGGCGCGCTGTCCGCCGCCGAGGTCAACGTCCGCGCCATCGGCGCCGGCGAACCCGTGAGCGCCTGAGGAGAGCCAGCATGAACAAGCAAACCGAACCCTTCCTGCTCGACGCCAGCGTGGCGGCCGAATCGTCGCCGCAAGTCGGCATCTCCCGCCCGCACGAGTCGGCGCACCTGCACGTGGCCGGCACGGCCACCTATACCGACGACATCCCGGAACTGGCCGGCACGCTGCACGCCGCGCTGGGCATGAGCGCCCGCGCTCATGCGCGCCTGAAGTCGATGTCGCTAGACAAGGTGCGCGCGGCGCCCGGCGTGGTGGCTGTGCTGACCGTGGACGACATCCCGGGCGTCAACGATTGCGGCCCGATCATCCACGACGACCCGATCCTCGCCAGGGATGTGGTCCAGTTCATCGGCCAGCCGATCTTCGTGGTGGTGGCGACGTCGCACGATGCCGCGCGCCGCGCCGCCCGTCTGGCCGAGATCGACTATGAAGACCTGCCGCCCGTGCTGTCGCCGGAGGCCGCGCATGCCGCGGGCAGCTACGTGCTGCCGCCGATGCACCTGAAGCGCGGCGAGCCACGCCGCCACATCGACGCCGCAGTGCACCGCGATGGTGGCGAGATCCGCCTCGGCGGCCAGGAACAGTTCTACCTCGAAGGCCAGATCGCCTACGCCGCGCCGCGCGAAAACGACGGCATGCATGTGTGGTGCTCCACCCAGCACCCGACCGAAATGCAGCACGCCGTAGCCCACATGCTGGGCTGGCACGCGCACCAGGTGCTGGTGGAATGCCGTCGCATGGGTGGCGGCTTCGGCGGCAAGGAATCGCAGTCGGCAATGTTTGCCTGCTGCGCCGCGCTGGCCGCATGGAAGCTGCTGTGCCCGGTCAAGATGCGTCCGGACCGCGACGACGACATGATGATCACCGGCAAGCGCCACGACTTCGTTTTCGACTTCGAAGTCGGTCACGACGACGCCGGGCGCATCGAGGGTGTGCAGGTGGAAATGGTGTCGCGCGCGGGCTTTTCGGCCGATCTCTCGGGCCCGGTGATGACCCGTGCCATCTGCCACTTCGACAACGCCTACTGGCTGCCGAACGTGCAGATCGATGGCTACTGCGGCAAGACCAACACGCAGAGCAATACCGCCTTCCGCGGCTTCGGCGGCCCGCAGGGCGCGTTCGCGATCGAGTACATCCTCGACAACATCGCGCGCAACGTCGGCAAGGACTCGCTCGAAGTGCGCCGCGCCAACTTCTATGGCAAGGGCGAGCGCAACGTCACGCCGTACGGCCAGACCGTGGAAGACAACGTCATCCACGAGCTGATGGACGAACTCGTGGCTTCCAGCGAATACCAGGCCCGCCGCGCCGCCACGCGCGCGTTCAACGCGACCAGCCCGGTGCTCAAGAAGGGCATCGCCATCACCCCGGTGAAGTTCGGCATCTCGTTCAACGTCGCCCACTTCAACCAGGCCGGCGCGCTGGTTCACGTCTACAACGACGGTTCGGTGCTGGTGAACCACGGCGGCACGGAAATGGGCCAGGGCCTGAACACCAAGGTGGCGATGGTCGTGGCACACGAGCTTGGCATCCGCATGGAGCGGGTGCGCGTGACGGCCACGGACACGAGCAAGGTGGCCAATACCTCGGCCACGGCCGCCTCGACCGGTGCGGACCTGAACGGCAAGGCCGCGCAGGACGCCGCACGCCAGATCCGCGAGCGCCTGGCTGCCTTCGCCGCGCGCAAGGCCGGCGTCGATGCCGATACCGTGCGCTTTGGCGACGACCTCGTCGTGGCCGGCGAACTCCGCCTGTCCTTCGGCGACCTGGCCCGCGAGGCCTACGTGGCCCGCGTGCAGCTCTGGTCCGACGGCTTCTACACCACGCCCAAGCTGCACTGGGACCAGAGCAAGCTGCATGGCCGTCCGTTCTACTACTTCGCCTACGGCGCCGCGTGCTCCGAGGTACTGGTCGACACGCTGACCGGCGAATGGAAGCTGCTGCGCGCCGATGCCTTGCACGACGCCGGCAAGTCGCTGAACCCCGCCATCGACATCGGCCAGGTGGAAGGCGCGTTCATCCAGGGCATGGGCTGGCTGACGACCGAGGAACTGTGGTGGAACCAGAACGGCAAGCTGATGACGCACGCGCCGTCCACCTACAAGATTCCGACGATCAACGACTGCCCGGAAGCGTTCAACGTGCGGCTGTTCCAGAACCGCAACGTCGAGGACAGCATCCATCGCTCCAAGGCCGTGGGCGAGCCGCCCCTGCTGCTGCCGTTCTCGGTGTTCTTCGCGATCCGCGACGCCATCGCGGCCGTGGGCGACTATCGGATCAACCCGCCGCTGCGCGCCCCGGCGACCAGCGAGGCGATTCTGGACGCCGTGGAAGCCGTGCAAGCCGGCATCGCAACAAGGCAGGAGACGGCAGTTGCCGTCTGAGGTATCGATCATGCAGGACGCTCCGCTCAAGCCATTCCATTTCGCCGACGCCGCCCGCCTGGTGCGCGCCGGCGTGCCGGTGGCGATGGTCACCATCGTCGACGTCAAGGGCTCCGCCCCGCGCGAGGCCGGCATCCGCATGCTGGTGACGGCCGACGATCTGGTCGGCACGATCGGCGGCGGCCATCTGGAATGGCGCGGCATGGATATCGCCCGCGCGATGTTGTCTGAAGCGCGCCCGCAGCGCCGCATCGAGCGGATTCCGCTCGGACCCGCGCTGGGGCAGTGCTGCGGCGGCGTGGTGCAGCTGGCGTTCGAAGTGCTTGGGCGGGACGACTTGGCGTGGCTCGATGCGGTGGAAGCGGCCTTCGCGGCCGGCAAGTCGCTGGAACGCACCGTGCGGACCACGGGCGCCATCACGGTGACGCCGAGCCGCGCGCTGCTGCCTGCGGTGGATCTCGAAGCCGATGGGTCGTGGACCGATACGCTCGTGCCGGACGAGATGCACGTGGTGTTGTTCGGCGCGGGCCACGTCGGCCATGCGCTGGTCAAGGTGCTGGCCACGCTGCCCTGCCGGGTGCACTGGGTCGACGAACGGGACACGCTGTTCCCGGCCGGCCTGCCCGACAACGTGGAGGCCGAAGCGACCGATACCGCCGAAGCCGTGGTCGACCAGGCCCCGGCCGGCGCGTACTTCATCGTCATGACGCACAGCCATGCGCTGGACCAGGCGCTGTGCGAGCGGATCTTCCGCCGCACGGACTACGCCTACTTCGGGCTGATCGGATCCAAGACCAAGCGCGCGAAGTTCGAGCACCGGATGGCCGAGCACGGGATCGACCCGGCGCGGTTCCCGGAAATGACATGTCCCATGGGAGTCTCCGGCATTACGGACAAGGCACCGGCTATGATTGCGGTAGCCATCGTCGCCCAGCTGCTCCAGGTCCGCGACCAGCGCCTTGCCGCGCTGACCGCGAGCCAGGCGACGGCGATGCATCCGTAACCCGGTGTGACCGCAACTCGGCCGCCGTCAAGACCACAAGAGGCCCCATGACCATCGATGCCGCGCTCGCGGACATGATCCGCCGTACCCCAAAGGCCGAACTGCACGTGCATATCGAAGGCACGCTCGAACCCGAGCGCATCTTCAGGCTGGCTCAGCGCAACAACGTCCAACTGCCGTACCCGAGCGTGGAGGCGCTGCGCGCCGCCTATGCCTTCACCGACCTGCAGTCGTTCCTGGACATCTACTACGCGGGCGCCAGCGTGCTGCTCACCGAGGAAGATTTCTTCGACATGACGATGGACTACGTCAAGCGCGCCGCCGACGACAACGTCCGCCATGCCGAGATCTTTTTCGACCCGCAGACCCATACCGCGCGCGGCGTGCCGATGGGCGTCGTGATCGACGGCATTGCCGATGCCCTGGCGCAGGCGCGCACGGAATACGATTTTTCCAGCAGCCTCATCCTCTGCTTCCTGCGCCACCTGTCCGAAGAGGACGCATTCGCCACGCTGGAGGCCGCGCTGCCGTATCGCGACCGCTTCGTCGGCGTGGGCCTGGATTCGTCCGAACGCGGCCATCCGCCCGAGAAGTTCGCCCGGGTGTTTGCGAAGGCGAAGGCACTTGGCCTGCACCTGGTCGCCCATGCCGGCGAGGAAGGCCCGCCGCAATACGTGACCGATGCACTGGACATCCTGCATGTCGAACGCATCGACCACGGCGTGCGCGCCATCGAGGACGAGGCACTCGTGCAGCGCCTGGCGCGCGAGCGGATCGCGCTGACCGTGTGCCCGCTGTCGAACCAGAAGCTGATGGTCCATCCCGACCTGCGCGATCACCCGATGAAGCGGCTGCTCGATGCCGGCGTCGCCGTCACGCTGCATTCGGACGATCCGGCCTACTTCGGCGGCTACATGAACGCGAACTGGGAGGCGTCGTTCGACGCCCTGCCGCTGGACGCGGCCGATGCCCACAAGCTCGCGCGCAACAGTTTTGAAGCGGCCTTCCTGCCCCCCGTGCAGAAGGCCGAGTTCCTGGCGGAGGTCGATCACTTCTGGTCGGCCACGCCCACGTCCCCGCCCGCGACGGCCCCCGTGACTCCCACGACCTGACCGGGCGCATACCAAGAACGCCGGACGCCTGCGTCCGCCCCCGGGCGGGGGGTCCGGCCGCCCCGAGACAAGACCATGACGACGACTTCCCCTGCCCCAGGCACCAACGGTGCCGTCACCCGCGCGATCCGCGGCCGCATCCTCCACTTTCTGCGTGACCCGCAGTTCCATGAGGATGCCTATGAGTATTGGGAAGACGGCCTGATGATCGTGACGGCCGGTCGCATTGCCGCCGTCGGCCTGTATGAAGACCTGGCCCGCGACGTCCCGGCCGGCGCGGAGGTCGTCGACCACCGCGGCAAGCTGGTCGTGCCGGGGTTCATCGACACCCACATCCACTATCCGCAGACGGATATCATCGCGTCGCCGTCGCCGGGCCTGCTGCACTGGCTGGACACCTACACCTTCCCCGAGGAACGCCGCTTCAGCGAGCCGGCCTACGCGCGCGCCGTGGCCGACTTCTTCACGGACGAATTGCTACGCAACGGCACCACGACGGCGATGGTCTGGAGCACGGTGCACGCCACGTCCGCCGACGCGCTGTTTGCCGCCAGCCAGGAGCGCAACCTGCGCATGATTACCGGCAAGGTGATGATGGACCGCAACTGCCCGGAATTCCTGCGCGACACGGCCGAGAGCGGCGCGCGCGATTCCGCCGACCTGATTTCCCGATGGCACAACAAGGACCGGCTGGCCTATGCCATCACGCCGCGCTTTGCGCCGACGTCGACCGAAGCGCAGCTTGCCGCCTGCGGCGAATTGGCCAGGGCCCATCCGGACGCCTTCATCCAGACCCACGTGGCGGAAAACCGCGACGAAGTGAAATGGGTGGCCGAGCTGTTCCCCGATGCGCGCAGCTACCTGGACGTCTACGACCACTACAGCCTGCTGCGCCCAGGTGCCTTCTACGGCCACGCAATCTACCTGGACCCGGAGGACCGCCGCCGCCTGTCGGATAGCGGCGCCGCCGTGGCGCACTGCCCCACGTCCAACCTGTTCCTGGGCAGCGGCTTCTATGACTTCCACCAGTCGGACGCGCACCGCCTGAATGTGACGCTGGCGACGGACGTCGGCGGCGGCACGTCGTTTTCGATGTTCCGTACGATGAACGCGGCCCACAAGGTGGCGCGCATGGGCGGCTATCACCTGACCGCGCTGCGCATGTTCTACCTGGCCACGCGCGCCGCCGCGGAGGCACTGGGATGGCAGGACCGCATCGGCAGCTTCAGCGTGGGCTGCGAGGCGGATTTCGTGGTGCTGGACCCGGAAGCCACGCCACTGATCGCGCGGCGCAGCAGCCGCTCGGAAACGCTGGAGGAGCAGTTGTTCGCGTTCGCGATGCTGGGCGATGACCGCGTGGTCGACAACGTCTACATCATGGGCGAGGCCACCCGGGAACTGGCGGTCTGATCGTGTGCGGGGGCGGGCGCCCCATGCGACGGTCAGTGCGCGCTACGCGCCATAATATGGAGCGTTCAAAACGCGCCTTGACCCGAATCAACACAATCGTCATCAAACCCTTCTAGTCTGTCGCATTCGCCCCGCGCGCCCGTCCATACCGGCGCGTGCCGACAGACCACTGAAGGCTTTCATGACTGCCCGACCCAGCCATTTTTCACCGGCCATGCCCGGCGAAGCGGTTTCCACGCCGCCGGACCTCCGGACCTCGACGCCCCCGCATCGCGACACCGACATCCCCCTGCCCGAACCGATCGCGTTCGAAGCACCCTTTCCCAATCGCAAGACCATCCGCAGCTGGCTGATTCCGCTCGGCCAGCGCAGCACGCCGCGCGCGCTGTTCCTGTTCGCGCTCGACTACGCGTTCTTCGCCGCCGTCCTGGCAGGCGTGGCGCTGGTGCCGCAGTGGTGGGCCAAGACTGGCCTTGGCGTGCTGGCCGGGCTGGTCATCGCACGGCTGTTCATCATCGGCCACGACGCCTGTCACCAGAGCCTGACGGACCGCCGCGGCCTGAACAAGTGGCTCGGACGGCTGACGTTCCTGCCGTCGCTGACGCCTTACAGCCTGTGGGAAGTCGGCCACAACGTGGTGCACCACGGCTACACCAACCTCAAGGGTTTCGACTTCGTCTGGGCGCCCTACTCCCTGGAGGAATTCCGCGCGCTGCCGCGCTGGCGTCGTGTGATGGAACGCGTCTACCGCAACGGATTGGGCGCGGGTCTCTACTACCTGATCGAGATCTGGTGGTGCAAGCTGTTCTTCCCGAGCAAGCGCCAGATGGCCACTCGCCGCGCCATCTTTCTGTGGGACTGCACGCTCGTGGCGGCCTTCGGCGTACTGTGGATCGGCGCGCTGGCCTGGCTTGCCGTGGCGACGGGGCAATCGGTCCTGCTGCTGGTCGGCACCGGCTTCGTGCTGCCGTTCCTGATCTGGAACCTGACGGTCGGCTTTGTGCTGTACGTCCACCACACGCATACCAGCGTGGCCTGGTACGACACCAAGGCCATGTGGGCCAAGGCACAGCCGTTCGTGTCCACCACGGTTCACCTGCGCTTCCGCTACGGCATCGGCGCCGCGCTCCATCACATCATGGAACACACCGCGCATCACGTGGACATGAGCGTGCCGCTCTACCGTCTCAAGCGCGCCCAGGCGATGCTGGAACACGCGCTGCCCGGCCGCATCATCATCGAGAACTTCTCGTGGCGCTGGTATTTCCACACCGCACGCCGGTGCAAGCTCTATGACTTCAAGGCCCTGTGCTGGACCGATTTCCGCGGTCGCCAGACCAGCGAGAATTCTCCCGTACCGGCCTGACACGTCACACAGCCGCCCTCCCTTGCGCGCCACGTGGCGGTGGACTTTGCCCACCGCCATCGCTACAATTGCAGCTTCCATTGGGGAGTAGCCGCCCTGATCTCACCGCGCCGCGCAATGCGGCACCCGGGAGACAGGGGCGTACGTCAACAGACTTGACCGGATACGGTTATGGCGTACGTAGCTCCGGACCCTGGCGGCCTGCAAGGCCTGTCATGTGTCCAGTGCCTGGCGAGACCGATGACCTCACCTTTCTGGCCGGGCCGGGAAAGGTGTGCGTCATTGGCATCTCGCGATGCATTGCGGCCCGGTTTCACATCCCATAAGAATGGAATCCTTCCTCGTCTCCACAGGTATCGTCGCGCTCGCCGAAATGGGCGACAAGACGCAATTGCTGTCCCTCGTCCTGGCCGCACGCTATCGGAAACCCATCCCCATCATCCTTGGCATCCTGATCGCCACGCTGGTTAATCACGGCTTTGCCGGCGCCCTGGGCGGCTGGATCACACAAGTGCTCGGTGCCAACCTGCTGCGCTGGATTCTTGGCCTGGGCTTTATCGCCATGGCCGGCTGGATGCTGATTCCCGACAAGCTCGATGAAGCCGAGCAGGCCAAGCCGGTCAAGGGCGCCATCGGCATCCTCGGCACGACGATCGTGGCCTTCTTCTTCGCGGAAATGGGCGACAAGACGCAGATCGCCACCGTGGCACTGGCCGCGCGCTTTCATGGCGAAGTCATCGCCGTGGTAGCCGGCACTACCTTCGGCATGATGCTGGCCAACGCGCCCGCCGTGTTGCTGGGCGATCGCTTTGCCAACAAGATGCCGATCGCTCTCGTGCACAAGATTGCCGCGGCGATTTTCCTGGTGCTGGGGCTGCTGGCGCTCTTCAATATCGGCGGCTGAATACGGCCGCCACGCGCCCATAAAAAAACGGGGCTTTCGCCCCGTTCAAACCCTCGCCGGTCCGGTACTGCTGACTGCCGACTGCACAGCCGCCGGACCGTCGATCACCGATGCCCGGTCAAATCAGTTAGCGGTCTTGGCACCGCCCTCGAACCACTGGCCCAGCAGCGCGCGCTCATCGTCCGTGATCTGCGTGACGTTGCCCAGCGGCATCGCCTTCTGCTGCACGGCCTGCTGGTAGATCAGCTGTGCATGCGCCTTGATTTCGTCCACCGTGTCCAGCTTGATGCCCTTGGCGGCGGTTGGCATCATCTTCGGCGCCTCGGCGTGACACTGCACGCAACGCGTATTGATGATTTCCTGCACCTTCACGAAACTCACCGCATTGGCGGCGTCGGCACCGCCATTGTTGCTGGCCACCTGCTGACGCGGTTGCGGCGCGATCATCACGGCCACCACACCCAGCAGGGCGACACCGGCAGCCGGCCATGCGACGTTGATCTTGCCCTTGTGCTTCAGGATGAAGAACTGGCGAATCAGCACGCCGGCCAGCATGATCAGGATCAGCACCGCCCAGTTGTACTTGTGCGCGTACGTCATGCTGTAGTGGTTGGACAGCATCGCGAACAGCACCGGCAGCGTGAAATACGTGTTGTGCACACTGCGCTGCTTGCCGCGCTTGCCGTGGATCGGGTCCACCGGCTGGCCAGCCTTCAGCGCCGCCACCACCTTGCGCTGGCCCGGGATGATCCACACCAGCACGTTGCCGCTCATGATCGTCGCGATCATCGCGCCAGTCAGCAGGAACGCCGCGCGACCCGAGAAGATATGGCAGGCCAGATACGCAGCCACCGCCACGTAGATCGCCACCATGATCCCCACCGTGCGGTCACTCTTGCCGAAGACGCGGCAGATCGCGTCATACACCACCCAGCCGATGATCAGGTACGAGATCGCAAAGCCGACCGCCGCGCCAGGCGACATGTCGAACACGCTCTTGTCGATCAGGTAGGTGCTGGCATTGAACAGGTACAGCACCACCAGCAGGCCAAAGCCCGTCATCCACGTGGAATATGACTCCCAGTAGAACCAGTGCAGATTCTCCGGCAGGGATTTGGGCGCGGTCAGGTACTTCTGCGGGTTGTAGAAACCGCCGCCGTGCACGGCCCAGAGTTCGCCGTCGACACCCTTTTCCTGCAGGTCGGGCGCTTGCGGGCGCGTCAGGCTGTTATCCAGCCAGACAAAATAGAACGAGGAACCGATCCACGCGATGGCCGTGATGACGTGCACCCAGCGCAGCAGCAGATTGGCCCAGTCGAGAATGTAGCCTTCCATGACTTGTCTCCTCTATTCCCGTCCGCCTGTCTTCAGCTGCCGCGGTAGGTCGAGTACGACCACGGCGACACCAGCAGCGGCACGTGGTAGTGCGCGGCCGTGTCGGCAATGCCGAAGCGCAGCGTCACCACGTCGAGGAATGCCGGTTCGGGCAACTTGACGCCCTGGGCACGGAAATAGTCGCCGGCTCCGAATTCGAGTTCGTACACGCCCGCCACGAGGTCCGCGCCTTCCAGCAGCGGCTGGTCGCAACGGCCATCGTGGTTGGTCACGACCCGCTTCAGCGTCTCGCGACGATTGTCGACAATTTTATGGAGAATGACCGACATGGCTTGCCCGGGCTTGCCGGTTGCCGTGTCGAGAACGTGAGTGGTCAAGCGTCCCATCCTGTTCTTCCTTTGGAGTGTGGGTTGTGAGGGGCGCCGCTGCCTTCACTAGCACCATTTGTGGGAATGGTGCCCGCTCGGTACGTGTTTTAACGCATCCCGGCGCTGGATTGGTGCGTGGCGACAATGCGCCTGCCCTATCCCGTTGACAACTCGGTGATTACCCGTAGTTGTCGAAAACCGCAGTCGGTTTTGTTGACAATAGTGCTTGCATATCCAAATAATTGTCAACAATTTTTAGATCCACGAGGCCATATGACCGGTATCAAGACCCGTGATGTTCGGCCAGTGACCACTCGATAGGATCGCTGACCATCGCCTCAACTCCTTTTGCGAGTGCCCAGGATGTCCAAGAATCTCAAGCTCATTGCCGCCGTGGCCGAAGCGCAACTCACCCCCTCCGACAACAAACCGGTCCGCAAGGGATCCGTGGAGGAGCGCATGTACCACGAGATCTACGACGCGATCATGGAGCACCGGCTGCCGCCGCGCACCAAGCTGACCGAGCATTCGCTGTGCGAGATCTATGCCACCGCGCGCCATACCGTGCGCAAGGTGCTGTCCCGGCTGGCCGCGGACGGGCTGGTGGACCTGGAGCCCAACCGCGGCGCATTCATCGCCAGCCCGTCCACGGACGAAGCCCATGACATGTTCGAGTTGCGCCAGATGCTCGAGCGTGCCGTGCTGGAAAAACTGGCGTCCCTGCCCAACGTGCGCACCGTGATCGCCCCGCTGCGCAAGATGGTGGATGCCGAGCGCCAGGCCTTCCTGACACACGAGCGCCCCCGCTGGATCCGCCTGTCGGCCGAATTCCACACCGCGCTGGCCGAGCTCTCGGGCAACGGACTGCTGGTCACGATGATGCGCCGGCTGGTCTCGCGCACCACGCTGATGATTGCCAGCGTGGAAGCCCCGGGCCACAACGCGTGCTCGTTCGACGAACACGACGACATCCTCGACGCCCTGGAACAGGGCGATGCCGCCCTGGCCCAGTCGCGCATGGCGCACCACCTTGGCGCCTGCGCGGACCGCGTGCAGCCGGACGAGCCCGGCAACTTCGATCTTCGCAGCGTGCTGGGTCGCTCCACCTAGCACGATGTTCCCGCCGCCGGGCAACAGCATCCCCTGTTGCCGATGCCAGGCCCACCCGTCCCGCCAATGACAACGCCCTGAAGAGGCGCGGCGCGAGACCCCGACAAGAGGCCACGGTCACTCCCGGCGAGCGTTCCCATCCAAAACCCAAGGAGAGGAGACAAACCCATGAATTCCGCAAGCACCACGGTCCCCACGGACCTCACCAACGAGCGGCTGCCTTCCGGGCGATTGCTGGCGCTGGGCCTGCAGCACGTGCTGGTGATGTATGCAGGCACCGTTGCCGTGCCGCTGATTGTTGGCGGCGCGCTCAAGCTGCCCAAGGACCAGTTGGCGTTCCTGATCAATGCCGACCTCTTCGCCGCCGGCCTCGCCACGCTGATCCAGGCGTTCGGCTTCTGGAAGTTCGGCATCCGCATGCCCGTGATGATGGGCGTCACGTTTGCCTCCGTGGCACCGATGATCGCCATCGGCAATGATCCCAACGTCGGCCTGCTGGGCATCTATGGCGCGGTGATCGCCTCCGGGATATTCGGCATCGTCGTGGCGCCGATGATGGGGCGCATGCTCGGGCTCTTTCCGCCGGTGGTAACCGGCACCGTGATCACGCTGATCGGCGTGTCCCTGATGCGCGTTGGCATCAACTGGGCCGGCGGTGGCCAGCCCACCACGCGCGCCGTGATCGACGGCGTGGTCAAGGACGTTC
This sequence comes from Cupriavidus sp. 01L415, assembly GCF_056400065.1. Lineage (NCBI taxonomy): Bacteria > Pseudomonadati > Pseudomonadota > Betaproteobacteria > Burkholderiales > Burkholderiaceae > Cupriavidus > Cupriavidus sp. 01L415. The sequence continues at coordinate 1,072,781 of NZ_JBFTSP010000001.1, forward strand.
CCAACCTCGCCTATGGCGACCTCGGCAACCTGGCCATCGCGGGCCTGGTGCTGCTGGTCATCCTGCTGCTGAGCAAGTACGGCCGCGGGCTGGTGGCCAACTGCGCCGTGCTGCTCGGCATCGTCATCGGCACCTTCGTCGCCATGGCCTTCGGCAAGGTCTCTTTCGAGGGCCTGAACGAAGCCAGCTTTGTGGCTGTCATCACGCCGCTGCACTTCGGCATGCCGACGTTCCAGCTCACCGCCATCCTGTCGATGTGCATCGTCATGCTGATCACGCTGGTGGAATCCACCGGCATGTTCCTGGCGCTGTCCGACATCACCGGCCGCAAGCTGAGCCGCAGCGACCTGACCGCCGGCCTGCGCGCCGACGGCCTCGGCACCGTGATTGGCGGCGTCTTCAACACGTTCCCGTACACGTCGTTCTCGCAGAACGTGGGCCTCGTCACCGTGACGGGCGTGCGCTCGCGCTATGTGGCGGCAGCTGGCGGGCTGATCCTGATCGCGTTCGGCCTGTTCCCGAAGATGGCCCATGTGGTCGCCTCCGTGCCGCAATTCGTGCTCGGCGGCGCCGGCATCGTGATGTTCGGCATGGTCGCGGCAACCGGCATCCGCATCCTGGGCTCGTGCGATTTCAACCGCAACCGGCACAACCTGTTCATCGTGGCGATCTCGATCGGCTTCGGCATGATCCCGACGCTGTCCCCCACGCTGTTCCAGTACCTGCCCAAGTGGACCGACCCGTTCACGCACAGCGGCATCGTGCTGGGCACCATCGTCGCCGTCGCGCTGAACCTGTTCTTCAACGGCATGCAATCCGCCGACGAAGCCATGCGCAACGCCGCGGCCAACTCCCACGGCACGGAGTGATTCCGACAATCTGATTTCGACAATCGATACCGACAATTCGGTGGCAACAGTTGGCCTCAACCGCCACCGGACGTCCGGCCCGCGTGAGCAGCTTCTGGCACGCGCTTTGCGTAGCAACAAGCGCTTCAGCCGGGGGCAATGAAAGACGTGAATAGCGCCCCGCTCACGCGAGCAGAAGTTTTCTCCTGAAGCAGACATCAAGAAATGAAACACGATAACTATCCACGCGATCTCATCGGCTACGGCGCGCAGCCGCCGCACGCCCGCTGGCCGGGCGGTGCGCGCATCGCGCTGCAGTTCGTGCTCAATTACGAGGAGGGCGGCGAGAACAACGTGCTGCACGGCGACGCCGGCTCCGAGCAATTCCTGTCCGAGATCGTCGGCGCCGCATCCTACCCGGCGCGGCACATGAGCATGGAGGGCATCTACGAGTACGGGTCGCGCGCAGGCGTCTGGCGCATCCTGCGCGAGTTCGAGCAACGCGGGCTGCCGCTGACGATCTTCGGCGTGTCGATGGCGCTGCAGCGTCATCCCGAACTGACACGCGCCTTCGTCGAACTCGGCCACGAGATCGCCTGCCACGGCTACCGCTGGATCCACTACCAGGACATGGACGAAGCCACCGAGCGCGAGCACATGCGCCTCGGCATGCAGATCATCAAGGACCTGACCGGCGAGATGCCGCTCGGCTGGTACACCGGCCGSGACAGCCCCAACACGCGACGCCTGGTGGTGGAACACGGCGGCCTGCTGTATGACGCCGACTACTACGGCGACGACCTGCCCTTCTGGACCGAGGTGGAAGTCACCGGTGGCGAAAAGAAGCCGCACCTGGTGGTGCCGTACACGCTGGACTCCAACGACATGCGCTTTGCCACGCCGCAAGGTTTCAACACCGGCGAGCAGTTCTTCCAGTATCTGAAGGACGCGTTCGACGTGCTGTACGCAGAGGGTGACCCGCAAGGCCTCGATCGTCCCAAGATGCTGTCGATCGGCATGCACTGCCGACTGCTGGGCCGCCCCGGGCGTTTCCGTGCGCTGCAGCGTTTCCTTGACTATGTGCAGGGCCACGACAAGGTGTGGATCTGCCGGCGTGTCGATATCGCGCGCCATTGGGTCGATACCCACCCCTACCGGAGCCAGGCATGAGCCAGACCCACACCATCGCCCAACTGAATGCGATGCCCGAGGCTGAATTTGTCCAGATCCTCGGTGGCATCTATGAACACTCCCCGTGGTTTGCCGAGGCAGCAGCGAAGCAGCGCCCGCTTGCCGACGCCGCTGCGCTGGCGGTGGCCCTGCGCGACGCCGTCGATACCGCCGGGCGCGACGCGCAGCTCAAGCTCGTGCGTGCCCACCCGGAGCTGGCCGGCAAGGCCGCCGTGCGCGGCGAGCTGACCGCGGAGTCCACGCGAGAGCAGGCCGGGGCCGGCCTGGACCAGTGCACGCCCGAGGAATTCAAACGCCTGCAGGACCTGAACGCGGCCTACAACCAGAAGTTTGGCTTCCCGTTCATCCTGGCTGTGCGTGGCTACGACCGCCACGGGATCATCGACGCCTTTGCAAAGCGGCTCGATAACGCCCCGGAGGTCGAGTTGCAAACTTGCATCAATCAGATCCATCGCATTGCGCAGTTCCGACTGGACGACTTAGTATCCGCCTGAGAAAAAAAGCCACACCAGAAAAGAGAGAGAAATCAGGAACGTTCAGCGACGACGCCACGCGTGCGACACGCTGTCAATCACGTACCCGGCATCGCCGGTCCCCACTCCCCGCCAGACTTCCGAGCGGTACCAGGGTACGACAGAGAAGAGGCCCATCAGGGTTCCGGCACACAAGAAACGTTCTGAGCAAGCATTACAACCACGGAGGTCTAAACCATGCAGCAGCAGCACAAGTACAAGCCGGCGCTCAAGCTGGCGGCAATCGCGGCCACCCTTTTTTCCGGCGCGGCAATGGCCCAGTCCAGCGTGACGCTGTACGGCCAGGCCGATATGTTCGTCGGTGGAATCAAGAACCCCGGCTCGAATGATCGTGCCTGGGTGGCCAACTCGGGCGGCATGCAGACGTCGTACTGGGGCATCAAGGGCACCGAGGACCTGGGCGCGGGCACCAAGGCCATCTTCGACCTCAACGGCTTCTTCCGCACCGACACGGGCCGCGGCGGCCGCTTCGACGGTGACTCGATGTTCAGCCGTAACGCGTACGTCGGCCTGCAGAACGACACCGCCGGCACAATCAAGCTGGGCCGCAATACCACGCCGTACTTCGTGTCGACGATCCTGTTCAACCCGCTGGTCGACTCGTACGTGTTCTCGCCGATGATCTGGCACACGTACTTCACCGCCAGCAACGGCCGTGTGTACGACCCGGGCATCATCGGCGATTCCGGCTGGAACAACTCGCTGGTGTACTCCACGCCGACGTTCGGCGGCCTGACCGCCAACTTCATCTACGGCTTCGGCGAACAGGCTGGCAGCAACAGCAAGAACAAGTGGGGCGGCAACGTGACCTACTTCGCTGGCAACCTCGCGGCCACCGTGGCGTTCCAGCAAGTGAAGTTCGACAACGCGCCGTTCGACCTGACCAATTCGACGAACGCGTTCATCACCGGCTTCGACAAGCAGACCGCCGTCCAGGCGGGTGCGTCGTACGACTTCCAGCTCGTCAAGGTGTTCCTGCAGGGTCAGTACATCAAGACCAACGTGAACGCCAACGTCAACGGCGACATCAAGCACATGAACGGCCAGGTCGGCGCTTCGGTGCCGGTAGGCGCGGGCAGCGTGCTGGCCACGTACAGCTATGACAAGACGCTGAACGATGTGGCGAGCTTCAAGCGCAATACGTTCGCGGTGGCCTACGACTACAACCTGTCCAAGCGCACCGACCTGTACGCGGCGTACTTCTACGACAAGATCACCGGCATCGAGCACGGCGACAGCTTTGGCGTGGGTGTCCGCCACAAATTCTGATCTGGCGATTTCTGTCTGTTCAGTCAAGGCCCGCCTCCGGCGGGCTTTTTTCATGCGCGCGGACGCGGCGGGCGCGCGCTTTTGCTGCGCCGCAACGCAACTCGGCGCATTCGAGGCAAGATAGGAAACCACTGCTTCATAGGCGGATTCAATTGGCGACCGCCCTGCTCGCTGCATAGATTGGTTGTCCGGACTGTGTGCCGGATCACGAGACAGGAACGAGCGAGGTAACTCATGCGGCGCTATGCGAAAACCCGGTCGGAATTGATGGCAATCCTGAGCCAGTGCCTGGATAACAACCCGGAATGCGGCGAGGTGGAGTTGCATGCAATGCGCGTGCATCGGCCGGACCACACCGGTTGCAACTGGAGCGCTGAGGTCGACATTCGCCAGGATACCTTCGACGACCTGACGCATAAGATGGCCGCCGCACGTTCGATCATCGTGGTAATGCGGGAGCAGTACAACGTACTGCAATAGTGGCAACGTGCCCGCCGACGCGCTGGCAATCCAGGCAGACACTGCCAGCGCACCGACACGCCATGGCCGGTTCCGATGAGCCGACCTGAAAGCCGGTAGACCACGCCGCTCGCCGGCTGGCCTGTAGAGGGCTGAGACCCGTTTTGTACTGTACGGGCCTCGGCCCTTTTTGTTTTTGCGCGCAGGCTGAAGTAAAGAAAAAGCGCCCCGGAAGCCTTTCCAGCTTCCGGGGCGCTTTCCATCTTCACCAGCTTTTGCTGCGTCGCAGCCATGCGCACCACGTGCGCTGTACGGCGGCCGCCGTATGCACTGGCCGCTATCGCACGATCAGCCCGATCAGCGAATGGCGCCGCACTCCGCCACCGCAACGGCCGTCATGTTGACGATCCGGCGGGTCGTCGCCTGCGGGTTCAGGATGTGCACCGGCTTGGCCGCGCCCAGCAGGATCGGGCCCACGGTCACGCCTTGCCCGCCCGTGATCTTGAGCAGGTTGAAGGCGATATTGGCCGCGTCCAGCGTCGGCATCACCAGCAGGTTGGCGCTGCCATTCAGCTTGGTGCCCGGCAGGAAGTGTCGGCGCACGTCCTCGACCAGCGCGGCGTCGCCTTGCATCTCGCCTTCCACCTGCAGGTGCGGCGCCACCTTGGCCAGGATCTGGGCCGCCTCGCGCATCTTGCGCGCCGAGGGACGGTTCGATGAACCGAACATCGAGTGCGACATCAGCGCCACGGACGGCTGCAGGCCGAATCGCGCGATTTCCTCGGCAGCCAGTTGCGTGATCGCAGCCAGTTCCTCGGCAGTCGGGTCATCGTTCACGAAGGTGTCGGTGATGAACAGCGTGTACTTCTCGAGCATCAGCGCATTCATCGCCGCGAACACGTTGGCGCCCGGCGCCAGGCCGATAACGTCGCGCACGTGCTCCAGGTGGGCCTCGAAGCGGCCAACGGTGCCGCACAGCAGCGCGTCGGCATCGCCCATGTGCATCAGCATCGTGCCGATCAGCGTGTTCGAGCGGCGCAGGGCCACCTTGGCCATGTCCGGCGTCACGCCGTCGCGGCCACGCAGCGCGTGGTATTCCTCGTGATAGGCGCGATAGCGCGGATCGTCTTCCGGATTGATCAGCTCGAAGTCCACGCCAGGACGCAGGCGCAGGCCAGCCTTCTCGATGCGCATCTGGATCACGTGCGGGCGGCCGATCAGGATCGGACGGGCCAGGCCTTCATCCACCACGCCCTGCACGGCGCGCAGCACGCGCTCTTCCTCACCCTCGGCGTAGGCCACGCGCTTCGGCGCGGCCTTGGCGGCGGTGAACACCGGCTTCATGATTAGGCCGGTGTGATACACGTAGTGCGTCAGTTGCAGGCGATAGGCTTCCAGGTCCTTGATCGGACGCGTTGCCACGCCGGACTCTTCCGCGGCCTTGGCTACCGCCGGGGCGATCTTCTCGATCAGGCGCTGGTCGAACGGCGTCGGGATGATGTAGTCCGGGCCGAACTTCAGCTCGCGACCACCGTAGGCGGCGGCCACGGCGTCATTGAGTTCGGCCTCGGCCAGCTCTGCAATTGCCTTCACGCATGCCAGCTTCATTTCTTCCGTGATCTTGGTCGCGCCGCAATCGAGCGCGCCGCGGAAGATGTACGGGAAGCACAGCACGTTGTTGACCTGGTTCGGGTAATCCGAACGGCCGGTGGCGATGATGCAGTCCGGGCGCGCGGCCTTGGCCACTTCCGGACGGATTTCCGGCTCCGGGTTGGCCAGCGCCAGGATGATGGGCTTGTCGGCCATCGTCTTGACCATGTCGCCAGTCAGCACGCCCGCGGTGGAGCAGCCCAGGAAGACGTCCGCACCATTGACGATGTCGGCCAGCGTGCGTGCGGAGGTGTCCTGCGCGTAGCGGGCCTTGTTGGCCTCCATGTTGGCATCGCGGCCGGTGTAGATCACGCCCTTCGAGTCGGTCACGTAGACGTTCTCGCGCTTCACGCCCAGGCTCACCATGGTGTCCAGGCAGGCGATGGCCGCGGCGCCGGCGCCGGAAACCGCCAGCTTGACCTTGCCGATCTCCTTGCCCACTACCTTCAGGCCGTTCAGCAATGCGGCGGCCGAGATGATGGCCGTACCGTGCTGGTCGTCATGGAAGACGGGGATGTTCATGCGCTCGCGCAGCTTCTTCTCGATGTAGAAGCATTCCGGCGCCTTGATGTCTTCCAGGTTCACGCCGCCGAGCGTGGGTTCCAGCGCGGCGACGATTTCCACGATCTTGTCCGGGTCGTGGGCATCGAGTTCGATGTCGAACACGTCGATGCCGGCGAACTTCTTGAACAGGCAGCCCTTGCCTTCCATCACCGGCTTGCCGGCCAGCGGGCCGATGTCGCCCAGGCCCAGCACCGCGGTACCGTTGGTGACCACGGCCACGAGGTTGGCGCGCGAGGTGTACTCGGCGGCCATGGCGGGGTCTTTCGCGATCTCCTCGCAGGCATAGGCCACGCCCGGCGAATAGGCCAGCGACAAGTCGCGCTGGTTGGACAGCGCCTTGGTGGCCGTTACCTGGATCTTGCCCTTGGTCGGGCTGCGGTGATATTCCAGTGCAGCGAGACGCAGTTGCGCTTCGGGACTGTTGGGGACATGTTGCGGTGCATCACCGCCGGTCTTGCTGCTCATGCTGATCGTCCGGAAAGAGGCCCTGCCGGGGTCCGCCCGGTCCGCGTCGTGCGCACCGTGACGGGTTCCGGCGGCATGGGCCGGAAAAATCGAGCAGCCATTCTAGCCCAGCCGCCCCCTTGCGACAGTCCTTTGCAGCGCCTGTTTTAATGATTTTCCCGGTATTTGGGGCAAAACTGCTTTTACCGCGCGGTAGGAAATGTGGATCTGTTTCACAGGTGAACGCGCGGCACGGCAGCGCTACCTGGTCTTGTCCTTGTCGACCTCGAGCGTCACGCGGCGCGGCCGTCCGCTTTCGGTCGGAAATTCGGTGAATGCACTGCGGATCATGTACGGCATCACGGATGGCAGGCTGCCGCCTTCGGTGGTGTTACGCGCGGTCAGCTGGTAGACGCGCTTGCCGCTGGCCGCATCCTTGAAATAGACACGCAGGCTGGAGAACGTTACCGGCACGTCGCGCACCACGGTCTGCGGTGGCCAGTAGCCCGGGCCCCAGCCCCACGGACCATAGGGACGGTAGCCGCCATACGGGCCCCAGTACGGACCCCACGGGCCATACCAGGGATCGGGGTAAACGGTCTCCGCCACGCGGACGAAGCCCGGCGCCGCATCGTATTCCATCGACACCAGGTAGCGCGCCTGCCGGGCCGGCGCCTGCTCGAAGCCCACGCCGGCCATCGCATCCGCCAGCCATTGCTCGTAGGTCTGGCGCTCCAGCTGCGCCTCCTGTTGCGGCGTATGCTCGAAGGCGTACGTGCGTGGTGCGTCGTTCTGCCAGCCGGCCTGCCGGAACGCCGTGACCTCGGTGGTGACCGTGCTGGCGCAGCCGGACAGCCATAGCGCCCCCAGCGCGACCAGCACCCACAATTCCCCCCTGCGTCCACTCCTGCGACCCCATGCTGACACGGCTTGCCACATCGCGATACCTCTTTATTGTTCGTTCGGACGACGTTTCTTCAGACACGAACGGTCGCCCGAAATTCCCATGCCGCCAATGACGTGGCGCAAGCCACAACCCCCTTGGCTACAATGAGGACTTCGGCGCCGTGATTGCGCGGCGCCTCGCCCCCGGTCATTCCGAAGACAGGATTCCCCATGCTGCGCACCGATACGCCCGTTACCGTCTATCGCAAGGACTATACCCCGCCCGCGTTCGCCATCGATCATGTCGACCTGGTGCTTGAACTGGACCCGCAACGCACCGTCGTCACCAGCACGCTGCAATTCCGACGCTCGCCAGACGCCGCCGCCGATGCCCCGCTGGTGCTGGCGGGCGAGGAGCTGGAACTCGTTGGCGTGAAGCTGGACGGCAAGCCGCTGGCGGAAGCCCGCCAGGAAGCCGGCACCCTGACACTGCCGAGCCTGCCCGCCCAAGGCACGCTCGAGATCGCCACGGCCTGCAACCCGGCCGCCAACACCACGCTGTCGGGGCTTTATGTCTCCAATGGCAACTTCTTCACGCAATGCGAAGCCGAGGGCTTCCGCCGCATCACGTACTTCCTGGATCGCCCCGACGTGATGGCGACCTATCGCGTCACGCTGCGCGCCAACCGTGCGGCCAGCCCGGTGCTGCTCTCCAACGGCAACCTGCTGTCCGAGCGCGAACTGCCGGACGGCCGCCACGAAGCCGTCTGGGAGGACCCGTTCCGCAAGCCGTCGTACCTCTTTGCGCTGGTGGCCGGCAAGCTCGCCTGTATCGAGGAACGCATCCAGTCGGCATCCGGTAAGGACAAGCTGCTGCAAGTCTGGGTGGAGCCGCAGGACCTGGAGAAGACCCGCCACGCGATGGACTCGCTGGTCAACTCCATCCGCTGGGATGAGCGTCGCTTTGGCCTGGAGCTGGATCTGGACCGTTTCATGATCGTCGCCGTCAGCGACTTCAACATGGGCGCGATGGAGAACAAGGGCCTGAACATCTTCAACACGAAGTACGTGCTGGCCAACGCCCAGACCGCGACCGACGTGGACTTCGCCAATATCGAGTCCGTGGTGGGCCACGAATATTTCCACAACTGGACCGGCAACCGTGTGACCTGCCGCGACTGGTTCCAGTTGTCGCTCAAGGAAGGCCTGACGGTGTTCCGCGACCAGGAGTTCTCGGCCGACATGATGGGCTCTGAGTCCGGCCGCGCCGTCAAGCGCATCGAGGACGTGCGCGTGCTGCGCCAGGTGCAGTTCCCGGAAGACGCAGGCCCGATGGCCCACCCGGTGCGCCCTGACAGCTATGAGGAAATCAACAACTTCTACACGGTCACCGTGTACGAGAAAGGCGCCGAGGTCGTGCGCATGTACCAGACCCTGCTGGGCCGCGACGGCTTCCGCAAGGGCATGGACCTGTACTTCCAGCGACACGATGGCCACGCTGTCACCTGCGATGACTTCCGGGCGGCGATGGCCGACGCCAATGGCCGCGACCTCGCGCAGTTCGGCCTCTGGTACAGCCAGGCCGGCACGCCCGTGGTGACCGTGAAGACCGCATGGGATGGCGCCACGGGCGCGCTCACGCTGGCGCTCGCCCAGCGCTGCCCGAAGGTCGGCATTGAAACCCGTGCCGGAGCGCCGGAAAAGCAGCCATTCCATATCCCGTTCGCGGTTGGCCTGATCGGTGCGGACGGCAACGACCTGCCGTTGCAAATCGACGGCGAACCGGCCGGCACCGCCACGACGCGCGTGCTCGACTTCACGCAGGCCGAGCAGACCTTCCGTTTCGTCAACCTGCCCCGCGGCGCCGAGTCGCCGCTGCCTTCGCTGCTGCGCGACTTCTCCGCGCCGGTGATCGTCGACTACGACTACACCGACGCCCAGTTGACCTTCCTGCTGGCGCACGACAGCGACGCTTTCAACCGCTGGGAAGCCGGCCAGCGCCTGGCCACGCGCGCCCTGCTGCAACTGGTAACGGATGTGCAGGCCGGCCGCGAACTGAAGCTGGATGCGGGGCTGGTGGCCGCGTTCCGCACGGTGCTGGGCGACGGCACGCTGAGTCCGGCCTTCCGCGAACAGGCGCTGATGTTGCCGGCGGAAGCCTACCTGGCCGAGCGCATGGGCGTGGCCGACCCCGCCGCGATCCACCGCGCCCGCCTCTTTATGCGCGAGGGCCTGGCCCGGGCGCTCAAGCGCGAATGGCTGGCCGCCTATGAGGCCAACGCCACGCCGGGCCCTTACAGCCCCGACGCCGATGCGATGGCACGACGCGCCTTGCGCAACCTGGCGCTCGGCTACCTGGCCGACAGCGGCGACGCCGACATGCAGGCGCTGGCGGACCGCCACTACCAGCAGTCGGACAACATGACCGACCGCTTTGCCGCCCTCTCCGCGCTGGTCAACAGCTTCGCGCCGGGCCGCGAGCATGCGCTGGCGGACTTCTACCATCGCTTCGAAAGCGATGCGCTGGTCATCGACAAGTGGTTTTCGCTGCAAGGCATGCAGCGCGGCGAGGTCGGCCCGCATGCCGGCAAGCGCACCATCGACACCGTGCGCGCGCTGATGGAGCATCCCGCCTTCAACCTGCGCAATCCAAACCGCGCGCGATCGCTGATCTTCAGCTTCTGCTCCGGCAACCCGGCCCAGTTCCACGCCGAGGATGGCTCCGGCTACGCATTCTGGGCGGACCAGGTGCTGGCGCTGGATGCGATCAACCCGCAGGTGGCGGCCCGCCTGGCGCGCGTGCTGGACCGCTGGCAGAAGTACGCGATGCCGCTGCGCGACCGTATGCGTGCGGCGCTGGAGCGCGTGGCGGCGGCGTCCACGCTGTCGCGCGACGTGCGCGAAATCGTCGGCAAGGCCCTGGCCGGCTGACCGCGAAAGTGCCATGTCCGCCCCGGCGGACATGTAGAATTGCGGCCATCCAAGGAGAACCCACCATGACACGCATCAGCCTCACTCGCTATCTGGTCGAGGAGCAGCGCAAGCACAACACGATCCAGCCAGAGCTCCGGCTGCTGATCGAGGTGGTTGCGCGCGCCTGCAAGGCCATTTCCAACGCCGTCAGCAAGGGCGCCCTCGCGGGCGTGCTGGGCTCGGCCGGCACCGGCAACATCCAGGGCGAAACCCAGCAGAAGCTGGACGTGATCGCCAATGAAGTGCTGCTGGACGCCAACGAATGGGGTGGCCACCTGGCAGCCATGGCTTCGGAGGAAATGGACTCGTTCTACGAGATTCCCAACCGCTACCCGAAGGGCGAATACCTGCTGCTGTTCGATCCGCTCGACGGATCGTCGAACATCGACGTGAACGTGTCGATCGGCACGATCTTCTCGGTGCTGCACATGCCCAAGCCGGGCCAGACCGTGACCGAGCATGACTTCATGCAGCCGGGCACGCATCAGGTGGCGGCGGGCTATGCCGTGTACGGCCCGCAGACCACGCTGGTGCTGACCGTCGGCAACGGCGTGCACATGTTCACGCTGGACCGCGAGGCCGGCAGCTTCGTGCTGACGCAGTCGGACATACAGATTCCGGAAGACACTAAGGAATTCGCGATCAACATGTCCAACATGCGCCACTGGGCCCCGCCCGTGCGCCAGTACATCGACGAATGCCTGGCCGGCGAGGAAGGCCCGCGCGGCAAGAACTTCAACATGCGCTGGATTGCGTCGATGGTTGCCGACGTGCATCGCATCCTCATGCGCGGCGGCGTCTTCATGTATCCGTGGGACAAGCGCGAGCCGGAAAAGCCGGGCAAGCTGCGCCTGATGTACGAAGCCAACCCGATGGCATTCCTGATCGAACAGGCAGGCGGCGCGGCCACCAACGGCCATGAGCGCATCCTGGACGTGCAACCGACCAAGCTGCACCAGCGTGTGTCGGTGATCCTCGGGTCGAAGAACGAGGTGGATCGCGTGACGCGCTACCACCAGGAAGCCGCGCCCAAGGCGTAAGCCGGCGAGCGGATCGTGCATGCAAGACAGGGCGCCTCGGCGCCTTGTTTTCTTTTGTGATGCACATGGGCGCCGTGCATCGCCCGACGTCCGTTTCTGCGACGTCGATCCTTCATCAGGCCGGCAGGTCGATCCGCCACAGCATGCGATACACCACGGATTCCCCGGCTGCGAGCGCGCGCAGCCCCGCGCCTTCCCAGCCGCGTGCGGCCAGGTTGACCGCATCCGCCACGTGCGAGACGGGCTCCAGGCAGACGTAGTCGCAACCGGCCGGCGCATGTAGGACAAGGTGGTCCAAACCTTCGCCCGCACGCATCAGCAGCGTGGCGCCATCGGGCCGCCTGAGCGTGACCTGCCGCTTCCAGCCGCTGTAGTAGATGCTGAAGTCTGCTTCCGGCAAGTTGCGCTCCCGCAGGAAGCGTTCACGGTCGCCAACGGCCGCGCGACCGGTGGCAACGCCACCATGGTCCGCAGGCCACAGGTGCGCCGCATCGAACTGGACACGCATGCCGGGCACGCGCGCGAAGAACGGATGGAAGCCGCCGCCAACGGGCATCGCACTGTCGCCGTCGTTGCGCACGACAAGCTCCGCCACGAGGCCTTCCGGGGAGAGCACGATAGATTGCCGGGCAAACACTGGCCAGGGCCAGTCGCCCGGCGCCGGCACGTGGCGCAGTTCAAGCGTGATGGCATCGACGTTTTCGTGCACGACCTGCCAGGGCCTGACGTGGCCAAACCCATGCATCGCATGCGCCTGCCCCGGATGCGCGGGCAGCACGATGTCCTGCCCGTTCCAGCGGAAGCGGCCGTTGCGGATGCGATTGGAGAACGGCAGCAGCGGATAGAGGCCAGCCTTCGGCCATGCATGGGCATCGAAGCCCTCGCGCAGCGCTTGCGCGGGCATCGGCGCCAGCCATTCGATGACGGCACCGTCCGCGCGCGATGTGGTCAGCGACGCCATGCGCCCGCCAGCGGCGGGCGCGACGGCAAGCGTGTGCGGCCCGGCGCGCAGTGTGTGGACCGGCCCCGCTTCCAGCCACACGCCGCCCGTGGTCTGCCTCACTTGAGCAGCAGGTCCGGCAACCACATCGAAAACGCCGGCACGTACGTGACCATCAGCAATGCCGCCAGCAGCGCGCCGTAGAACGGCCAGATCGTCTTCATCACCTGGCCGACGGACACCCCGCCGATGGCGCAACCCACGAACTGTGTGGTGCCCACCGGCGGCGTGTTCAGCCCCAACGCGCAGTTGATCAGCATCAGCATGCCGAACTGCACGGGCCCCATGCCGTAGTGCTGGCAGATCGGCAGGAAGATCGGCGTGCAGATCAGGATCGTGGCCGCCATGTCCAGGAAGGTGCCAAGGACGAACAGCATCACGTTCACCATCAGGAAGATCATCCACGGGCTGGTCGACAGCGAGCTGAGGAACTGTCCGGTCAGCTCGGCCACGCCGTACAGGCTGATCAGGTAGCCGAACGTGCCCGAGATGCCGATCAGCAGCAGCACCACGCCGGTCGTCTTGACCGCCTTGGCCGCGGCCTTGACGAACTGTTCGCGCGTCAGCGACCGGTACACGAGCACCGTCAGCGCCAGCGCGTAGAGCACCGCCACCGCGGCCGATTCCGTTGCCGTGAACACCCCCGACAGGATGCCCGCCAGAATCAGCACCACCACGAACAGGCCCGGCAGCGCCGCCGCCAGCGAATGGCCGACGATCTCCCAGCCCGGAAACTGGCCGGCAGGATAGCCGCGGCTGCGCGCCACGAAGTAGGCTGCGGCCAGGTTGCAGATCGTCAGGATCAGCGCGGGCAGCACGCCGGCCAGGATCAGCGCGGCAATCGAGACCTTGCCGCCGGCGGCCAGCGTGTAGATGATCATGTTGTGGCTGGTCGGCATCAGCGCGCCCACCAATGCCGCGTGCGTGGTCACGTTGACGGCGTAGTCGGCGTGATAGCCCTCGCGCTTCATCATCGGGATCATCACCGCGCCCATGGCCGACACGTCCGCCACCGGCGACCCCGACACGCCGCCAAACAGCGTGCAAGCCACCACATTGGACATACCCAGTCCACCGCGCACGTGCCCGGCCATCGACTTGGCGAAGTTGACGATGCGGTCGGCGATGCCGCCATAGAGCATCAGTTCGCCAGCGAAGATGAAGAACGGAATGGCGAGGAACGAAAACGCGTTCATGCCCGACGTCATCTGCTGGAACACCACGGCCAGCGGCAACCCTTCATAGAGGATCGTGACCACCGCCGACAGCCCGATGGAAAACGCCACCGGCACGCCGAGAATCAGCAATCCGAAGAAGCTGATGGAAAGAATGATCAGTGCCATGCCGGCTCCACTTCCGTGCCTTTCAGCACTGCAATGATGTGTTCGATCGAAAACAGCACGATGAGCGTGCCCGCGATGACGGGCGGCAGGTAGCGCCAGCCCTCGGAGATGCCGAGCGTGGGCAGCTTGTAGTCCGCCACGGACATCGCCAGGAACGCGCAGTTGTAGGCCATGACCGCGCCGAACGTGCCGACCAGCACATGGATCAACAGTTCGATCTTCGTGCGGATGCGCTCGGGCAGCAGCACGAGCAGCGATTCCAGGCCGATGTGTCCGGCATCGCGCACGCCCACGGCGGTGCCAAGCATCGTCACGTACAGCACCAGCAGCATGGCGATGGTTTCCGCCCACGTGGGCGTGTCGTTCAGCACGTAGCGGCCAAACACCTGCGTGAGCACGGCAATGACCAGCAGCACGAGGCCGGTGACGCCGAGGCCCATGCAGATGCGGGCGAGCGTGGCACAGAAGCGGGTGTAGAGACTGGTGCCGGAGGGGATGCCGGGGGCCTGGGCCTCCGGCTGACCGGTGGCGGCGGTGGCACCAGGGGTGCCTTCCGCGGGCGATGCCGGCGTGGGAGAGGGCGAAAGCATGATGGGATTCCGTGTCCTGGGTCTGGCCCGCCCGCGCGCGACCTGGCGGCCGGCGGGCCCAAGGCGAATTGCCGAATTGCCGAATTGCCGAACTACCGAAGCGGGCGGACGGCGCGGTGGCCGCCCTGCCCTGGCGACGCAGCTTCGCTTACTTCGTCTCTTGCGTGCGACGCACCAGGTCCTTCATCTGGGCGCTGGTGATGAAGCGGTCATAGACGGGCTTCATCGCGGTCTGGAACGACGACTTGTCGACCTGGATGATCTGCACGCCGGCGGCTTCCACCATCTTGCGCGACTTCTGCTCGCGCTCGTCCCACAGCGTGCGCATGTACGGCACGGAGTCCTTGGCGGCCTGGCGGATCAGCGCCTGGTCTTCCTTCGACATGCGGTCCCACATGACCTTGGAGAACAGCAGCATTTCCGGCGCCATCGAATGCTCGGTCAGGGAGTAGTACTTGGCCACCTCGAACTGGCGCGAGCTTTCATAGCTGGGCCAGTTGTTCTCGGCGCCATCGACCAGGCCGGTTTTCAGCGCGGTGTAGACCTCGCCCCACGGCATCGGCGTGGCATTGGCGTGCATCGCTTCCAGCAGGGACACCCAGAGGTCCGACTGCTGCACGCGAATCTTCATGCCCTTGGCATCGGCCAGCGTGCGGATCGGGCGCTTGGTGGTGTACATCGAGCGCGAGCCGCTGTCATACCAGGCCAGGCCGATGAAGCCGTTCTTCTCGCACGACTTCAGGATGTCCTCGCCCACCTGGCCATCGAGCACGTGGCGCATGTGTTCGGTGGAGCGGAACAGGAACGGCATCGTCGGGACGATGGTCGCCTCGCAGATGTTGTTCATGGCGGCGGAATTCACGCGCACCATCGACAGCGCGCCGATCTTGGTCTGCTCGATGGCATCCTTCTCGCTGCCCAGCGAGCCCTGCGCGAACACCTTGATCGACAGGCGGCCGTTGGAGCGTTGCTTGACCAGCTCGCCCATGTGGCGCACGGCCTGCACGGTCGGATAGTCGTCGGGGTGAATATCGGCGGAACGCATTTCCGCGGCGTGCGCGCCGACCGGCATCGCCACGGCGGTGGCAAGTGCGGCCATGAGGGTGCCCAGGCGGGCACGCGAGAAGCGGGATGAAACCATGAATTGCCTCCAGTGAGTTGTAGTTCTTCGATCAAAGACAAACGGTGAACCCCCTGGCTCGGGAGTCCGCCGGAAACATCAGCCGCGCAGCACGGGCTCCGCCAGGCCGCGCACACCAGGTTGCAAGGCAAACACCGCGCCGGACAACGAATCGCTGTCATCGGTGCGAATCGAGGTCACGTACAGCGTGTCGAGCCCGCTGCCGCCAAATGCACACATCGCGGGCTTGGCCGCCGGCACGGACAGGCTGCGGTCCAGCCGGCCATCGGGCGTGAAGCGATGCACCTGGCCGGCGTCGTTGCCGCAGATCCAGTAGCCGCCATCGGCATCCACGGCGGCGCCGTCCGGGCGGCCCGGATACGCGGTCATGTCGATGAACAGGCGACCATTGGACGGCGTACCGCTATCGGTGTCGTAGTCGTAGGCCCACACCGCCTGCCGCGTCGGGTGCGAATCGGACAGGTACATCGTGCGGCCGTCCGGGCTGAAGGCCAGCCCGTTGGGAGTGATCAGCGTCTCGCACATGACATCGAGCGCGCCGCTCGTGGCGTCGTAGCGATACAGCTTGCCGTCGGTCGCGGCCAGCGACATGTCCATCACCATCGTGCCCGCCCAGAAGCGGCCCAGGCGATCGCAGCGGCCATCGTTGAATCGCATGCCCGCGCGTGCGTGGGCAACCGTCGCCACGCGCTCCAGCGCCGGCGCGGGCTGCCCCGGCACCAGGCGCGCCGCCCGGAAGATGCCGGTTTCCATGGCCAGCAGCCAGCCGCCATCGGCCGTCATGGCGATGCAACCCGCCATCTCGGACAACGTCCATGTGGCGGTGGCCCCGGTGGCCGGGTCGAAGCGCCACAGCGTGCGGTTGGGAATATCGGTCCAGTAGAGCGCGGCGTCGGCGGCGTGCCAGACGGGGCTCTCGCCCACGCCGCAGCGCATGTCGCCGATCCGCTCGATGACTTGGGCCATCGCGCTCAGTCCCCGAACGGGCCTGCCTTGACGAACGCCCCGCCCTGGTACCAGCCGGCCGGATCGTCGGCCGGCAGCGGCGGCACGGATTCCACCCGGGCGCGGAACTGCTCGGAGGACTCCACCGGCCGGAAGCCCAGGCGCGCGGCCTTGCTGTTGTCCCACCAGCGGTCGCGGTTGGCCGATGCCCCGTAGGCGATCGTGAAGCCGACGTCGGGCACGAAGATCGAACGCTTGATCAGCTGCTCCAGATCGTCATAGCCGAGCCACGTCACCATCATGCGGCGATCCTTGGCCTCCGGGAACGACGAGCCGATGCGCAGCGCGACGGTTTCGATGCCATGGCGGTCAAAGTAGAAGCTGGCCAACTGCTCGCCAAAGGCCTTGCTCACCCCGTAGTAGCCGTCGGGACGCGGCGGCGTATCGGCATCGAGCATCTCGCCTTGCTTGTAGTAGCCGATGACGTGGTTGGAACTGGCAAACACGATGCGGCGCACGCCATGGCGGCGCGCCGCTTCATAAAGGTTGTACGTCCCCTGGATATTGGCCGGCAGGATTTCCTCGAACGGCCGCTCCACGGACACGCCGCCCAGGTGGACGATCGCGTCCACGCCGGACACCAGTTCATGCACGGCCCTGGGATCCGACAGATCGCAAGCCACCACTTCTTCCTGCTCGCGTGCCGTGCCGAGGTCGGCGATATCGGAGACGCGCACCACATCGGCATAGCGCTTCAGGCGGTCACGCAGGACTTTGCCCAGGTTGCCCGCGGCGCCTGTCATCAGGATGCGGTGGCAACGGGTGGTGACGCCGTCGAGCGGGTCTTGGGAGGCGAGAGACATAGTTTCGGGTGCGCGGGCGTGAGCCACTGGGGCCACGCAGGATGACTGGGAAGGTGTTATTGATCTGTCGTCATACAACGTGACTGGAATCTAATCCTGCGACCATCGTGGGTCAAGGCAGTCACCCCTCAGTGAATTCCCTAGAAGTTTTAAGTTGCAGACATGTAGACCGGTCTTGGTGGATCCATCGAATCGGGCAATTTCCGCCATTCTTCGCGCCCGGCTCCGCACGCCACAACATGCACCCCGTCAACCGGAGATCCGCGTGGAATATGGGACATTGAGCAGATCTCCATCATCCGTGACGGCGATCACCACTGGCCTCGATAACGCGCACTGGCGATAGCCGCCCATCGACGCGACTCGGCAAATCCCGTTATTCCCCGCCGGCAAATGCCATGGGGCACTGTTGTGCGCCGGCCAATGTCTCGTCCTATGTCTTGCGGTGTTATTTTTCTGTAAGGTACGATGTCATAAGACATCAGATGACTTAAGTTGCCTTTCCCAACCGCGGTGATTCGATGTCCCGGGCACCGGGATTGCCAGTCCTGGAGCCTTTCACGCACGCCGGTGCAGGCAGCAACCTGAGCCAAAGACGTCGCAGAAGTCCACAAGAAAGCAGGCACCGGCCATTCCGCAACAACAACGCCATAACAAGCCAGGATGGAGACTTTCACCATGAAGCGAGCCCTAGCGCCCTTCGTCACCGCAGCATCCCTTGCCGCCATCTGCGCTTCCGCGCCGGTGCACGCCCAGTCCAATGTCACGCTATACGGCATTGTCGACACCACGATCCGCTACACCACAAACGAAAACGCCGCCGGCAACAGCAAGGTGCAGATGACCGACGGCGTGCTCACGGGTAGCCGCTGGGGCATGTACGGCCTGGAGGACCTGGGGAGCGGGTACCAGGCACTGTTTGTCCTCGAGTCGGGCTTCTCGCCGGACGCCGGCCAGAGCCTGCAAGGCAACCGCCTGTTTGGCCGCAAGGCCTACGTCGGCCTGCAGGGCGAATTCGGCACCGTCACGCTCGGTCGCCAGTTCACGGTGATCCACGAGGTCATCGCCAGCTATGACGCCATGGCGCTGGCCAACCTGGCCATCGTTGGCTTCCAGGGCGGCAACTACACGGGCGGCGTGCGCCAGGACAACATGATCAAGTACGCCGGCAGGTTCGGCGGACTGACCATCGCAGCCCAGCATGCGTTTGGCGAGGTGGCGGGCAGCTTCTCGAATTCGTCGTCCACCGGCGGCAGCCTGACCTATGCGGCGGGCCCGTTCATGGTCGCTGGCGGCTACCAGATCATTCGCGATACGACGACCTACTACGGCGTGACCGTACCGGTCAGCGATCAGAAGGTCTGGACCCTGGGCGGCACCTACACCGCCGGTCCCGCCACCATCTACCTGGGCTACACCAACAGCAACGTCGACAACGCGGGCTACAAGAACCAGGCCGCCTACCTGGGTGGCAAGTACGCATTCAACAGTGCCTGGTCGCTGATCGCGCTCGGCACTTACGACCACCTGAAGCACGGCAATGATTCGGGTAACCGATTCACTGGCTCGATGATGCTCGACTACGCGTTCAGCAAGCGCACGGACGTGTATCTGGAAGCGGACTACACGACGCTGACGGACGCATGGCGCACCCTGGGCGGGCAGTCCACGTTCCAGACGCCGTTCTACGGTCACGGCAGCCGCGTGGGCGTGATGGCGGGCCTGCGCCACAAGTTCTGATGCGTCGCCAGGAATGCTGAAAGCGATGGCGTGGCGACGGCACACATGAAGGCGTGAACCAGGCGACAACACGCCGCGCCATCGACGTGAATGCAGGAGAGCGCCATTCGCCTCTCCGCCCTCTTCCCTCAGCAACTTTCCCACGAAAAATTGCACGAGGGACTTCACAAAAGGAAAAGTCGCTGATATTATTGCGGGCTCTATCCGATTCGATTGATTCGCAAGAATCACAGATCGAACCGTGATGCCGAAGTAGCTCAGTCGGTAGAGCAGCTCATTCGTAATGAGAAGGTCGGGGGTTCGATTCCTCTCTTCGGCACCAAAGCTTCAGACAAAAGGCCCAACCAACCAGTTGGGCCTTTTGTTTTGGTTTTAGCGTTTTAGCGTTCTGGCGCGCCGCTTTTGGCGCTCCGTTTTGACATCGCCGATCGCCACCCGGTCACCCGGGCTCCGCCTGCGGTGACTTCCCCTTCCTGGGCGACTCGCATCTCGCCCGCGCCACATCGGAAATACAAAAGCCAACCTGCTTTCACAGGTTGGCTCCCAAGTATTCCAGTGCCACGTGATCCGGTTCCGCGTAACGCCTTCGCAGTGTGCTGGACCGCGTCTTCATTCGCTGCCCGGAACTAGCTCCCTCGCCTATCCTGCGGCACCCCAGGACACAGTTCCAGCTTAGGTCAAAAAAACCGTGACAGTGGGATAACCGCGGCTGCCTTCCTCCTTCCTGCCTTCTTCGTCTTGCTGAAACGCCCCCCCCCTGCGCGCACCGCGCGCTCGCCTCCTGAGTGGAGTCACTTATTGGTGACGCGGGAGCTGCCTGACATCCGAACCAGACACCGCCAGATGGGCGGAAGGATCATCGTCCAGCATGTGGAAAATGACAGCTTCCATGGTTTCGATGGGCGCGGCCTTCGGCAGGTGCTCCATCACACCGAATGGCTGGAGCGATGACGGCACACGCGGCAACACGCCGTCCGACAGCAGCAGGATGCGCGCATTGGGGAGCGCCTGATGCAGGCGGCGCAGCAGGCACCAGTTGTCGGCGGCGTCCCCGGACATCCCGAAGACCACCAGGACGTCGTCCTGGGTTGCGGCGAGCATCGGGATATCAGATGGCTCGATACTCTGCACGGCGCCGATGCCGGGCATGCGCGCCAGCATCCGCTGCATGCCGAGGCAGGCAAGCGGCTGGGCTTCAATCACGATGGCAGTCATGGTGTCTTCTCCCCTTTCTTGTTGTTTGTGGCGGGGGATTCAGCAAACTGCATGCCAGGCGAATCCTGCAACCGCGTTCAAACGGGGCGAACGCCAGGTCGGCGCCAGCAGAGGCTTGTGCCATCGGGAAAAGCGGGTGGTCGGCGGGCGCTTCTCAAACGCGAGCGACGCCAGCCATCACTCGTTCCGGGGCACGACGCATGACGTAACGTGTCACACGGCCCATCGCGCGGGTCACATTTCGTGTCACCCCGCCACGCCCAATGGCCTCGCCAAATGCGGGACTCAGCGGGACTCAGGTGACCGTGATCCGGTCTTCCACCACGCGCACCTGGCCGCCGGACTTGTCCTCCATGACCTTCAGGACCTTGTGACCCACCTGAAGCGTCACGCCGCCGTGGATGCGACGGCTGACGGCAATCACGGCCTCGTTGGACGGCTTGATCTGCTCCGCCAGCCTGGCGATCTCGGCATCGAGCTCGAACAGGTCGCGGTTGATCTTGTACATGGTGGCGCGCGCCTTCTCGCGGATATCGCCCACCGCACGCTCGGGATTCTTGGCGAAGAACGCCACCAGCTGCTGCAGCTTGGCCTGTTCCTCCAGCACCTTGCGGCGACGCCCCTCCACCTCGGCCTTCTGCTCGTCGGCAAACGGATTCAGCCCGACCTGCACGGTCGTGGCACTGCCGGCCGGCGCGCCCAGGATCGCCGTATTGACCGCCAGCAGCGCGCGTGTACGTCCCCCGCTGATGCTGCCCTGCCCCGTGGGGGTGCCGACGACCACGCGCTCACCGGCGGAGACATCGCTCTGGCGGATGCCGGATTCGACGATCACCTCGGTGGCCGCCTCCACCACGGCATTCTGGATGTAGCGCGCGTGTACGGCACCCTTGGTGCGTACGCTCGCGATGTCATTGGGATCGCCACCATGCGCGGTCTCGGCCTTGCCGATGATGCCGCCCTTGACGATGACGTCGCCACCGGCTTCCACGCGCGCCGCCTCGATGGTGCCGCTGACGACCACGTCCCCGGTCACGCGCACGGTCATGCCGGTGCGAATGTCGCCGGAAACCCGCAGCGAACCGTCGAAATTGACGTTGCCGGAATGGAGGTCGACGGCTTCCACATCCACCACCGGGCTCACGATCACGCCATTGGGCATCACGCGAGGCGATCCGGCGATCACGGCCAGCAGCAGGTTCGGGTTGTTGGGATCGACGGCCACCCCGGTCAGGTCGGCGGCATACGGCGTGTCTACCATCACCTCCGCCGGAATCGCCTTGCCCAGCACGTCCATGCCGTCCTTGCCCTGCTTTGCCGGCGTGCGGCGCATGAGGGCAGTACCCGGATTGACCAGCAGCAGGCTCCCGAGATCGCGCAGGTCCACGCGGTCGTCCTCGTTCTCCACCTGCACGGGCTTGCGCGGCTGCACCAGGCTGTCGAACCGCGCAGCTTCGCCCGGCACGGCTGCCATGCCGCGCGCAATCTCGCGGCCTTCACAGCTACCCGCTTCCAGCGCCACGCCGATGGCCGCCATGTCGAGCAACGCCACGACGTTCATCGATGCGGCGGCGGCGGCGATATCTTCCACCGCGATCGGCCGCCCGCCTTCCGGCGGCATCAGCGTCAACAGCAACGACAGCTTGTCGGCGGTGATTTCCAGCTCGAAAGCGCCGTCCAGGATGCTGCCGATCACGGCATCCACATCCCGGTCGGTCAGCTGGCATTGGGTGAGAAAGGCGATGACGGCCGCCTGATCGAGCCGCGCCCCCCGCCACCCGTGCTCCTCCAGGCGCGCCTCAAGCGCGGCACGGTCCGGCGGCAGACGCCCCGTCTCCGGCGAAAAGCACGCCCGTACCTGATCTCCCGGCTGGCTGAGCTCCAGGCGTAATCCCGCGTCGGCTGTCATGTGTCCCCGCTTCTGTTCCTGCACGTGCCGGCTGTCGATCTGGGCCTGCGCCCGAGGCTCTTCCGCAAGAACCCGTCGACTTTGCCGCCAACTCTGCTTGTCTTCGATCTTTCATCATCGGCGCGGACGAGGTGAACTTGAGCCCACAAAAGGAGGGTTGCGGAAAATGTGACGACTCTGACTGACCGAGCGCGGCACGGACGGCGCGCGGGAATTCGGTAAACTGTCGGCCTTCGCTTTCCCCGCCGCAGGCTTCTCCCCCATGTCCAACACGCACGAAATCCGTCCCGGTCAGTCCATCGAGCTGCTCAAGGCGCTCCACATCCTGACGCGCGACGGCAAGATGAACCAGGACAGCCGCCGCAAGCTCAAGCAGGTCTACCACCTGTTCCAGTTCATCGAGCCGCTGCTACGCGAGGTGAAAGATGCGCGGGGCACCCTGTCGCTGGTGGATCATGGCGCGGGCAAGTCATATCTGGGCTTTATCCTCTATGACCTGTTTTTCAAGGACCTGAAGGACGATTCGCACATCTACGGCATCGAGACGCGCGAGGAACTGGTCACCAGCTCGACGACGCTGGCGAAGCATCTGGGTTTCGAAGGGATGTCGTTCCTGAACCTGTCCGTGGCGGACTCGATCACCTCCGCGGCGCTGCCGGCAACGGTGGATGTGGTCACTGCGCTGCACGCCTGCAATACGGCGACCGACGATGCCATCCGCTTTGCGCTGGCCAAGCAGGCGCGCCACATCGTGCTGGTGCCGTGCTGCCAGGCCGAGGTGGCCAGCGTGCTGCGCAGGAACAAGGGCAAGCTGCTGGCGGGCAACCCGCTGACGGAGATCTGGCGCCACCCGCTCCACACGCGCGAGTTCGGCAGCCAGGTGACCAATGTGCTGCGCTGCCTGCAACTCGAGGCGCACGGCTATCAGGTCAGCGTGACCGAACTGGTGGGCTGGGAACATTCGATGAAGAACGAACTGATCATCGCCCAGTACAAGGACCTGCCGCGCCGCCGCCCCACCGAGCGCCTGCAGAACGTACTGGAAACGCTGGGGTTGGAAGAAATGCAGGAGCGATTCTTCACGACACCCTGACTTTCCGCGCCCCGACCTCCCCCTCCATCACACCACGCCGCAAGGATGTTCCGCCTTCCGGCGCGGCCGTCCCCGGTGGCGTTCAGGATTTGTCGTCCGACTTCCCCGCCATCCACTCGCGCCAGCCGTCATGGCCCAGCCGCCGCATGTTGGCCTGGTTGCGCTCGTAGATATCCGCTGCATCCGGAAAGGCCTCGGCAGCGCGCGCGATGCTGTCTTCGCGCAGCAAGTGCAGGATCGGAAACGGTGCGCGGTTGGTGTAGTTCTCGATGTCGTCCGGCCCGGTGCCTTCGAACTGGTAGTCCGGATGGAAGCTCGCGATCTGCAGCGTTCCCTGCAGGCGCAGGCTGCGCAGCAGGCGATCCGCGAAATACAGGAGGTCGTTGTAAGCCATGAAATCCTGCAGCGCATGCGGCACGATCAGCAACGTCGTATCGATGACGGCAGGATCGGCCTCCTCCAGCAGGCGCAACTCGTGCTCCAGATCATCGAGCACGTCCTCGTCCCTGGTGGCTTTGCTGACCACATATCGAACCTGATCCTTCACGTAGACGCTCTTGGCGAACGGGCACAGGTTCAGGCCGATGACGGCGCGCGACAACCAGTGGCGGACGGCGTCGACAACTGGATCGACTGGGTCGACGGGATCGGTGGTCGGAAAGGCGGGCATGGCGATGGCTACGGCGGGCAAAGCATCATTCTACTGCCCGCAAGGGGCGCGATTCCGTCACCCGTGAGGCAGATCCGCCTCGTGCCACTCCCCTATAATTCGCGGCTGGATTGCCACGCGTTGTCGCCGCCTGCCTGATGAGAGCGCGAGAACGCGCCGCCCCCCCCACCCACCTGCCCCAACCTGCCATCCATGTCCGCTTCGCCCGCCCCCTCTCCCGCTCAGGACCCTGCCATCGGCGCCGTCGTCGTAGGCGGCGGCCCCGCCGGGCTGATGGCGGCCGAAATGCTTGCGGCCCGTGGCGTGCCGGTGGACGTCTACGATGCCATGCCGTCCGTCGGCCGCAAATTCCTGATGGCCGGCAAGGGCGGGATGAACATCACGCACTCGGAACCCTCCCCCGCGTTTGTCGCGCGTTACGGTAGCCGCGCGGACCGCGTGGCGCCGCTGCTGGATGCATTCGATGCCCAGGCGCTGCGCAACTGGGTCCATGCGCTGGGCATCGACACCTTCGTCGGCAGCTCGGGCCGCGTGTTCCCGACGGAGATGAAAGCGGCGCCGCTGCTGCGCACGTGGCTCCACCGCCTGCGCGAATCGGGCGTGCGCGTGCACACGCGGCATCGCTGGATTGGCTGGGGCGATGCAACGGCATCCGGTGCGCACGCGCTGCATTTTTCCACGCCAGAGGGCGAAGCAAGCGTCGAGGCCCGCACCGTGGTGCTCGCGCTCGGCGGCGGCAGCTGGGCCCGGCTCGGCTCGGATGCCGCATGGGTACCGCTGCTGGCTGCGCGCGGCGTGGACATCGCCCCGCTCAAACCCACCAACTGCGGGTTCGACGTGGACTGGTCCGCGCTCTTTGGCGCACGCCATGCGGGCGATCCGGTCAAGTCGGTGGCTATCGCCGTGACCGCGCCCGACGGCACGCCGCTCTATCGGCAAGGCGAGTTCGTGATCAGCGCGACGGGAATCGAGGGGAGTCTCGTCTATGCGCTGTCCGCACCGATCCGCGACCTGATCGACCGCGATGGCGTCGCGGAGATCCGGCTCGACCTGGCACCGGGGCTGTCCGCCGCGCGTGTCGCCGAGGAGATTGGCCGGCCGCGCGGATCGCGTTCGGTATCGAGCCACTTGCAGAGCAAGCTCGGCATCACCGGCGTCAAGGCAGGATTGCTGCGTGAAGGGCTGTCGAAGGAAGCGATGCACGACAACGCGGCGCTGGCGGCCGGCATCAAGTCGCTGCCGCTGCGCCTGGTGCGCGCGCGGCCCATCGACGAAGTCATCAGCACCGCCGGCGGCGTGACCTTCGAGGCGATGGACGACAGGCTGATGCTGTCGGCGCTGCCGGGGGTGTTCTGTGCGGGAGAAATGCTGGATTGGGAGGCGCCGACCGGCGGCTACCTGCTGACGGCATGTTTCGCCAGCGGACGTGCGGCAGGCATCGCGGCGGCGGATTACCTCGGGGCGCGGGCCGGCAAGGCATAGCCGCCTGCAGGCCCGCCCGCGTCACTGGCCGTTGGCGATGTCCTGTGCGACAGCCTCGGCCACTTCGATGCCGTCGATCGCAGCCGAATAGATGCCGCCGGCATAGCCCGCACCTTCGCCCGCCGGATACAGGCCCTTCACATTGATGCTCTGGTAGTCGTCGTTATTGCGGCGAATCCGCAGCGGGGACGACGTACGCGTCTCCACGCCGGTCAGCACCGCGTCGTGCATCGCAAACCCGGCGATCTTCTTGTCGAGTTCCGGCAATGCCTCGCGAATTGCCGCAATCACATAGTCGGGCAACGACGTGCTCAGGTCGGTCGGCGTCACGCCGGGCTTGTACGACGGCTCCACCGAACCAAGCGTCGTGGACGGCCGGCCCGCGATGAAATCGCCAACTAGTTGCCCCGGCGCGCGATAGTCGCTGCCGCCCAGCTCGAATGCGCGCTCTTCCCACTTGCGCTGGAACGCGATGCCGGCCAGCGGACCGCCCGGGAAATCTTCGTCCGGCGTGATACCCACCACGATGCCCGCGTTGGCGTTGCGCTCGGCGCGGTAGTACTGGCTCATGCCGTTGGTCACCAGCCGGCCCGGCTCGGACGCCGCGGCCACCACCGTGCCACCCGGGCACATGCAGAAGCTGTAGACCGCACGGCCATTGCTAGCGTGATGCACGACCTTGTAGTCCGCCGCGCCCAGCAGCTTGTTGCCGGCGAACTTGCCAAAACGGCTACGGTTGATCAGGCCCTGCGGATGCTCGATGCGGAAACCCAGCGAGAACGGCTTGGCCTCCATGAACACGCCGCGGTCATGCAGCATGTGGAAGGTGTCGCGCGCACTGTGGCCCACGGCCAGAATGACGTGATCGCACGGGAGGTAGTCCCCCGTGGACAGCTTCAGCCCGCGCACCTGGCCGTTGTCGATGTCGATATCGTCGACGCGCGTTTCGAAGCGGATCTCGGCACCCAGGGACAGCATCTCAGCGCGCATTTTCTCCACCATGCTGACCAGACGGAATGTGCCGATATGGGGACGCGCCTTGAACAGGATGTCCTCCGGTGCGCCAGCGCGCACGAACTCGTTCAGCACCTTGCGGCCGTAGTGCTTCGGGTCCTTGATCTGGCTGTAGAGCTTGCCGTCCGAGAACGTGCCGGCGCCGCCCTCGCCAAACTGCACGTTCGATTCGGGATTCAGCACGCTCTTGCGCCACAGGCCGAAGGTGTCCTTGGTGCGTTCGCGGACTTCCTTCCCGCGCTCCAGGATGATCGGCCGGAAGCCCATCTGCGCCAGCAGCAGCCCGGCCAGCAGGCCGCAGGGCCCCAGGCCGATCACCACCGGGCGCGTCTTCGGGCCGCCCTCGGGCGCCTGCGCCACGAAGCGATACGCCATGTCCGGCGTCACACTCCAGTGGGGCTTGCCGGCCATCCGCTTGAGCGCGGCGGCCTCGTCTTTCACGTCGATATCGATGATGTAGGTCAGCTTGATATCGTCGCGCTTGCGGGCGTCATGGGCACGGCGAAAGACGGTAAAACCGACAAGCCCGTCGCCTTTGACGCCAATCTGGGCGAGGTGGCTGCGCACGGCCGCCTCCAGGTCGCTCTCGGCATGGTCGAGCGGGAGTTTGACTTCACTTAGACGTAGCATGGGGAACTGGTGTTTCTGCGGCCTTGGTGTCTGGTGGCCGGGCGTTTCCCAGCAGGAGGCCAGAACGGCCGAAGCGGGATTTTATCAGCCGCCACCAGCCCGGGGGCGCCTCCGCCGGCGTCACGCGCAGTGCGGACGTGCCCGCCGATGCCAGCGTGACCCAGCCATCCGTGGCCGCGACGAATACGCCGCCGGCACGCAGTCGGCAATTGGGACGGTAGACGTGTTCCGCCAGCCAGCCGGGCGCACCGGCCAGTTCCACATTGCCGGTGGTCACATGGATGACGGCGCCGGCCCGCAAGTGCAGGCTCAGGCACTGCTCGGCCGCCAACCGCATGGCGCCGGGAATCGCATCTTCAGGATGGGTCATGGTCGTACTCCGTTGTCCGCAAAATCAGGACTTCAGCGTATCGGCCGACCCGCCAGCCCAGTAGGCACAAGGGCCGGCAGGTGACCCCAGAACAGATCTGAAATATTTGCTCTGTTACGATACAGGGACCCCTTATCTGTATCTGTTGCGTCCGCCGCGCGTACGCGATGATGCCGTCATGACCGCCTCCGCCCCGCTTTACCAGCAAATCGCCGGCCACTACCGGCAAGCCATTGCGGCCGGGACCCTCGCGCCCGGCGACCGCATGCCGTCGGTGCGCGCGCTGATGGGGCTGCACGGCGTGAGCCTGTCCACGGCGCTGCAAGCGTGTCGCGAACTGGAATCCGCCGGCGTGCTCGAGGCGCGGCCTCGCTCCGGTTATTTTGTGCGCGCGCCATCACGCCTGTCACGACAGTTGATCACGCCGATCGAGGAGCCTGCGCCAGGCCTGCCGGATCCCGCCCAGTACGTCGGCATCCACCAGCGCATCTCGGCGATTCTGGCGCGCGGCCAGCATCAGGACGTGCAGGTGAATCTCGGCGGCGCCTGCGCGGCAGCCTCGCTCTACCCGACCGCGGCACTACGTACCGCCGCGACGCGCGCCCTGCGGCGTCATCCGGATCTCTATGGCAGCGCCGTGGAATCGGACGGGGATCCCGGATTTCGCGCCGCGCTGGCCCGGCACGCGCTGCGGTCGCGCATTCCTCTCTCGCCGGAGGAGATCGTGGTCACGCACGGTTGCACGGAGGCGCTCAACCTTGCCCTGCGCGCCGTGGCCGGACCCGGCGATGTCATCGCAGTGGAATCGCCTACCTACTACGGGCTGCTGCAGATCCTGGAGAGCCTTGGCATGCGAGCGCTCGAGATCCCGTGCAGTCCGCAGACCGGCATCTCGCTCGAAGCCCTGGAGCTGGCCGCCCGGACCTACGACAACATTAAGGCCGTGGCGGTGGTGCCCAACCTGCAGAACCCGCTCGGCAGCGTCATGCCGGATGCCCACAAGCAACGGCTGGTGGCCTGGTGCGAGGCCCGCCGCGTCGCGCTCATCGAAGACGATTGCTTTTCCGCGACGCACGATGACGACGTGCCGCTGGCAGCTGCCAAGGCGTGGGACACCACAGGCAACGTGATTCACTGCGCATCGCTTCACAAGGTACTGGCACCGGGCATGCGGCTTGGCTGGATCGCGGCCGGCAAGTGGCAGGCCCGTGTGGAGATGCTCAAGTTTGGCCTGTCGCGCCCCAACGAGATGCTGCCGCAGATCGCCGTGGCCGATTTCATGGCGACCGGCGCATTCGAACGCCACCTGCGGCGCCTGCGCGGCCAGCTACGGGCGCAGCGCGAATGGGTCGCGCAAGTCGTCGCGAGCCGGTTTCCAACCGGGACGCGCCTGACGCTGCCGCGCGGCGGGATGCACCTGTGGGTGGAGCTGCCCGCAGGCATCTCGTCGGAGATCGTGTTCGAACAGGCGCTGACGCAAGGCATCCGCGTCATGCCGGGCGCGATGTTCTCGAACTCCAATCGCTTCGACCACTACCTGCGCATCAATTGCGGAACGCCGCGATCGCCAGCGCTCGAACGGGCGCTCGAAACACTGGCCACGGTGATCGGGCGCCTGGCCCCCTGATTCTGCCCCCTGATTCTGCCCCCTGATTCTGCCTCCTGACTCTGCCTCCTGACTCTGCCGCCGGGCCTGGTCCCATGGCCTGACGCCACAAGTCAGCGACGACAACACCCCCCGCCAATCCCGGCACCGTTCCTCCAAGATTTCTCCCCATTTGTGGCGGCCTCGCCTATCCTAATGCGCGGACGCCGACCGCCAGAACGCCACAACGGAACAACAGAACAAGAGGGAGAACAGACTTGGGCAGTGCACCCGCCGCGTCGCGGCTTGACGACGACTATCAGACCCTGTTTCAGCTCGCGCCCGTGTCGCTTTGGCTCGAGGACTTCAGCGCGGTCAGGCAAGCCTTCGACCAACTACGCGCCGACGGTGTCACCGACCTGCGCCGCTACCTGCGCGACAACCCCGGCGAGGTCGCGCGCTGCTCGTCCCTGATCCGCGTGCTCGACGTGAACCGCCGCACGCTGGACCTGTTCCGCGCCGCAGACCTGGCTGACCTGGTGGCGAACCTCGACACCGTGTTCCGCGACGACATGTTCGATCAGCACGTGGAAGAGCTCGGCCAGCTCTGGGATGGCGGCAGGCATTTCTCCAGCCAGACGGTCAACTACACGCTCGACGGCGAACGGCTCGACATCCGCCTGGAAGCCAGCGTGATGCCCGGCCATGAAGACGACTGGTCGCGCGTGCTGCTGTCGATCGAGGACATCACCACCCGCATGCGCACCGAGCGCGACCTGCGCCGCAGCCAGCAATACGCCCAGGGGCTGTTCGAGCATTCGCCGGTGTCGCTATGGGTCGAGGATTTCAGCGTGGTCAAGATGCTGCTGGACGAGGTGCGCGCCGCCGGCATCACCGACTTCCGCACATTCCTGAATGTGCATCCGGATTTCGTCTCGCGCTGCATGCAGGAGATCCGTGTGCTCGACGTCAATCAGCAGACGCTGTCCATGTTCGGCGCGCCGAGCAAGGAGATCCTGCTGTCACGCCTGGGCGACGTGTTCCGCGACGACATGCGCATCCACTTTGCCGAGCAACTGATCGACCTCTGGCACGAGAAGCTCTGGCAGCAACGCGAGGTCATCAACTACGCGCTGGATGGCCGGGCCGTCGACGTGTTCATGCAATGGTCCGTCTTTCCCGGCTGCGAGGCCGACTGGGACCAAGTGCTGGTTTCGCTGACGGACATCACGGCGCGCAAGAAGGCCGAGGCGTATGTGGAGTTCCTCGGCAAGCATGACGTGCTGACCAAACTCTACAACCGCGCCTACTACGAAGACGAACTCGCGCGCCTGGGCCGCAAGGGGCCGTGGCCGGTCAGCGTGATCGCGGTGGACCTGAACGGCCTGAAGATCGTCAACGACCAGTTCGGTCACGGCGATGGCGACGCACTGCTGCGCCGCACGGGCGAGGTCCTGAAAAAGGCCGTGGGCGAGCAAGCCTGCGTGGCCCGCATCGGCGGCGACGAATTCATGGTGCTGCTGCCGGGCAGCGACGAACGCGGGGCGGCCACGGTGGTCGGGCAGATCGAGCAGGTGGTGGAGCTGAACAACCAGTTCTATCCAGGCACACGGCTGTCGTTCTCGATCGGCAGCGCCACCTGCACGCAGGGCGATCGGCTGACCGACACCGTCAAGATTGCCGACGGCCGCATGTACGAGGCCAAGCGCGCGCACTACGAAGCCATCGGCAACGAGCGGCGGCAGGCGGGATTCGAGCGCTAGGTCGCGGTCGCGTCGTGCCGGGTGCCGCGCCGATCGCGCGGCGCAAATGAAAAAGCCGCCTCGTGATTGAGGCGGCATTTTTTTTTGTGCGGACCCGCGCAGGGTCGCGCAGGGTCGTGAGGAGTCGATCAGAGGAACACGATCAACGCAACGCCGCCGATGATCAGCCCAAACTTGGTCACGTAATACACGCTCTTGTTCCACGCCTTGAAACGCCGACGATACTGGCCGCCCAGCCACACGAAGCGGAACAGCTTGTTGATCGCGCCGGTCTGGTCCGATTCCTCGTTCGGCGAGCTAGCAGCCGTCATCACCTTGCGGCCCATCCAGTGATTGAACGCAGCAGCCCAGCGGTAGCGCATCGGGCGCTCGATATCGCAGAACAGGATCAGGCGATCCGACTCGCTCCGGTTCTCGGCCCAGTGCAGATAGGTCTCGTCGAACACCACACCCTGCCCGTCGCGCCAGCTATGGCGCTCGCCATCGACCTCGATAAAGCAGCGGTCGTCGTTCGGGGTGGACAGGCCCAGGTGGTAGCGCAGCGAACCCG
Source organism: Cupriavidus sp. 01L415 (assembly GCF_056400065.1). NCBI lineage: Bacteria > Pseudomonadati > Pseudomonadota > Betaproteobacteria > Burkholderiales > Burkholderiaceae > Cupriavidus > Cupriavidus sp. 01L415. The sequence continues at coordinate 1,104,540 of NZ_JBFTSP010000001.1, forward strand.
CAAACGGATCACGGTGCGGATTCAGCTTGCCGCCCGGCGGCAGCTCGGCAAACATCGCGGCCTTCACCGTCGGCAGCTCGCGCAGCAGCGCCACGGTCTTCGGGCACAGCGTTTCGGCCGACGGATGCTGGGCTTCATACCACTTCAGGTAGAAGCGCTTCCAGCCATACTTGAAAAAGGAGTTGAAGCCGGCGTCGTCGTTCTTGTCCGCGGCCTTGATCTTGCGCATCGCGATCAGGGCCATGCCTTCGTCACGGATCAGCGGCCAGGCGGTACGCAGCTTCTCGAGGTCGGGAAAACGCTCGACCGGAATGTACGGGGTGCGCGGCACGCCCGAGAACATGTACATGAAGCAGTTGATCGGCGCGACCAGCGCGGAGTGATCCAGCAACTGGCGCATGAACGGTAGACGTACCTTGCCGCGGAAGTGCACATACAGGATGGCACCCAGATAGGCCGCGACGATTATCCACTTGATCACCCGAAATCCTCCAAATCAGACGCCGCCGGCCGCCGCGCTCGCGCTAACGCGGCGTCAGGTCGAGCCAGGACGGAAAGCCGGTATTTTATCCAAACAGGAACGTCCACGCACCGTGTGATGCGTGAAGCGCTTTTGTACGCCGGGATGTTTCAGGCACCGCCGCGTGACTGTCGCGCGATCCGGTCGATCAGTGCGCGGGCGTCGTCGGGCAGGCCTTGCAGGGTCAGCAAGCGCGCATTGAGCACGATGTTCTCCAGCACAAGCTTGGCCGTGGAGGCCCAGAGCGTGGCCAGCAGCGCATCCTGCGACATGCCGGAGCTCTCCAGTTCCGTGGAGCGTTCGGCAATCAGCTTGCACGCCAGCGCCCGCAGCGCGTCGTCATCGAACGGCAGATCGGCATAGTCGATCGGGTCGGCTTTCTCGACCTCCACCATCAGTTGCAGCAGGATATCCTCGGTCATCGGCAAGCTCCTGTAGTGGTTCCGTCAAATACGAATCGTGATGGTTGGCGATGGTCGCGCGGCAGCTCGCTCGCTATGCAGCCAAGGCACGCTATACGCGAAAATCGGCGGCCAGGTCAGCATCGGTGCGAGCCTCCAGCCGACCCGACCGGCAGGCGGCAACGAAGATCTCATAGTCGCGCTCCACCTGGTCGGCATAGGCATTGGAATAGGCAATCAGCGCCTCCGCCATGCGATCGCTGGTCCCCAGGTAGCCGCTGACCTCGGCGGCCAGCCCACTGCCCTTGGCATGGGCCCGTGCCAGCACGCGTCCGCACAGCCGGGCGTAGCCCGTCAGCACCTCGGCGTCCATCAGTTCGACGTCGGCGGAAAACTTCATGTCCCGCAGTTGCCGCAGGTAGAAGTGCCGGCCAAACGGCCCCTTGGTCCAGCCGAGGAACAGGTCACTGGCCGCCTGCATCAGCCGCTGCCCTTCCACCACGCGACGGCCTTCATGCGCCACCGGCGGCGTCTTGAAATATCGTGCCACGACGGACCTCGTCGCCTCCTTGATTTGCAGGAACAGCGGCTTGCCGTGACTGTCGATCAGCAGCTGGATCAGACACCGTGTCCCGACGCTGCCCACACCCACCACCTTGAACGCGATGTCCTGCGACTTGAAGTGAGACAAGAGGAGACGCCGATCCTGCGCGAGTGTCGACAGGTATTCCTTGAAGCATTTCGCGACGATCTCTTCGGGTTTGCTGGTCCGCATCCAGTCATCCCTGGCATCGAACAGCGTCTGCTTGCCGCGCACATGGAAGACAGACGGCGGGGCATCGAGGATCCTCCACTTGTCGCCCTCGCGTTCGGTGAGCTTGGGCAACAAGGACTCATGGGTACGCGTGGCGGCCTGCTCCATCGCGCGGCGGATGCGCTTCTGGGCGATAGGGTTGGTCGCCTCCGCCAGCATTCGGTCAAAGGTGATACGGTCGTACCAGGTCTCCAGAATGCCCATCTCGGCATAAGCCGCCATGCGGTCCCGGTAGCTGTTGACCAGCTCGTACACAAAATTGTCGGCAGTGGCCGCGCTATGGCGCAAGTGGCGCGCCCCGACGACAAAGCTTGCCGCCAGCCGCTTCAGGTCCCATTCCCACGGGCCGGGGCTGGTTTCGTCGAAGTCATTGAGGTCGAATAGCAGTGCGCGTTCCGGCGTGGCGAAGCCGCCGAAGTTCGCGAGGTGGCAGTCGCCGCAGATCTGCATCGTGAGTCCGGAATTCACCGTGCCCGACAGATCGTGCGCCTGGATGATGGCGCTGCCACGGTAGAACGCAAACGGGGAGGCAATCATCCGCCCGTAGCGCAGCGGTATGAGCCGCCCGACACGGCCGTGACTGTTGGCTTCCAGCAACTTGATGGGGTCGCGATGAATCTTTCCGATCGCCTCATGTTCCCGACGCGGCACTTGCTGACGCAATGCCTTGCCACGCGCCCGACGCGTTTCCAGCTCTGCCACGTTTCCCACGATGCCTCCACGCCGATCGGCCAAGGACATGTTGATTTGTGCAGTATTTGCAACCACGCTAAGACAACGATTGCAGGTTGTCAATTTGGCGCACCACATGGCCGCAGCGGAGTGATGTGCGGATACGTCACATGACTCGGCAGCCGCGCGAGAAAATCAGACGCTGCCCTACAAAAGCGTCACAACTATCCGTGTAAGCTGTGGTCTCACTTCGCATCGCCAACAGGAAGAGTCGAGTTCATGACCAAGCGTTTTCTTGCAGCCATGCGTCAATACGTATGGTTCAAAGGGGTGAAGCACCATGTGGTCCAGGGCGTGGAAGCGCTGGCTGACCTGCTCAAATCCCCTTCTGTCGCTGCCCGTGCCGTGGCGGCGATCGTGTCCGAAACCGAACAAGGTGTACAGGTGTGGGTGTCCTATTTCGGCAAGCCGATGGACCCGCATACGAATTACGTTCTGTGGCCCAACCGCGTGCTCAAACCCGCGCGACGACGCGTCGCCCTGCCGCCCGCGCTGCCACCGCGGCGTTAGCGCAAGGCGCGGGCCTCAAGCGTTAGCGCATTTGTTCGCGCGTTTGTTCGCTATTGGTCCGCTGTCGCCTGCCATTCGGCCGCTATCGTCCGCTCACTCGTTCGACAAGGAGCTGCCATGTCCGAACCGCAACATGATGAAGCGCTGATCAACAACTACCTCGAACGCATCTCGGCCTTGTCGGTCAGCGCGTTCGACGGCGCCGATGTGAGTCAGGAACTTGCGCAACTGATGCGCGAAGCGGCCACGAAGTGTGGCGGCGGTGGCAATCTCGCCGTCCTGGCGACACGCCTCAAGGATCGCGCCGAAGCGGCTGACCGTGAAGGTCAGCCCCAGGTGCGCGATACGTTTGCGGCAGCGGCGGCATCGCTCGCGAAGGCGTAACGCAACAACTCAAGACGAGGCGCGCGCGGCCGCACGACAAGATCATCGTGCGTACGTCGCGCACGCAAAAACATCGCGGGCGAAGCGCCACGCGATGCAATTTTGGTTCTACTGGGAATCGCCTTGACCGGACGGTCAGGACAAGATGTTTGGTTGCGGGGGCAGGACTTGAACCTGCGACCTTCGGGTTATGAGCCCGACGAGCTGCCAACTGCTCCACCCCGCGTCTGAAGGAAACGGAGTATGGGGGATTCATCACCATAAGGCAACCTTTATTTGCACCGGGAAAGTGAAAACGCCCTCGCGGGCGTTTTCTTTTTGGGGCAAGGCATGTCTGCAGGTCGCTGAATGCTGTTGGTAGCTTCTCGACATTGCACCTGTCAGTCGCGTCCTTGTCGGCGCTATGCGATACGACGCAGCCTCACCTGGCCATCCAGGTCCTCGAGGGTCTCTTCGATATAGCGATTCACCTGATCCAGTGCCTGCAGCTTGGTATCGAACGGCTGCTGCGGAAATGGATTATGCCGCGCGATCAAGACCTCGCCGCTTTCCCGCCGGACGATTTCGATCATGATGCCCCACCTGCCTTTCGGCAAGGCAATGACTTCATAGACGATCTTGAATCCTTCGTACTCGGGCATGGCGGCACTCCTTTCTCTGCTGCTGGCGCGCGAGAATCCGCGCGCTTCGCAACCAGACTAGAGGTCGCCCCACCAAACAAAAATGATCTCCATCAATCGGCGATCATCGAGATAAATCACGGCATGATATAGGCCATTGCGCGCATCGCAATGGCTGCAAAAAGCTGCGCCGACGCCTCAGATTACCGGCCCCAGCAACTTGTCGATCACCGCATACGCCGCACTGAACGCCGCCACCTCCGCCGCACGGCGTGTGGCGAAAACTTGCGAGCCGCTCGACAGGATTTCGGTTTCGCCAGCGTCCGCGGTATCGGAACCTTCCTGCGCAATGCGCACTTCGTACCCCCACACCTCTTCGTCACGCACACTGCCGGCGACGGATTCGCGATGCGACGACACCAGCACGTATGCATCCATGCCGCGATAACCTTCTACCCGCCACTCGTCCTGATGCATGAGCACCTCCACGATGGAAATGGGTCGATGATAGTTTGAACCGCACAACGCCGCACCGTTCCGGGTGCGCGCGAAGCACCGGAGCGAAGGGAACTGAAAAACCGGAGGGGGAATGAAGGGAATGAAAAAAGGGCTTCCGTTTCCGGAAGCCCTTTCTTACTAAACAGGTTGGCGCGGCTGGCAGGATTCGAACCCACGACCCCTTGGTTCGTAGCCAAGTACTCTATCCAACTGAGCTACAGCCGCAACCGAGAAATGAGATTATATAGAAGTTTTCAGTTTTGTGAACCCCCTACGCCGCATTTTTTCGCGCGGCGCGTCCGGCAGGCGCAACTTCTATAATGAGAACCCGAAGAAGTGATCCGGACCATGAACAAGGCATTTGTGAAAGAGTCGTCCAACGACGACGACGACGATCTCCCCGATGGCGCCACCCCGCTGCCGGCCGGTACGAAGAACTACATCACCGCCACCGGCTACAACCGGCTGCGCGACGAACTGATGCACCTCATCGATGTCGATCGTCCCGAGGTCGTGCAGATCGTCTCCTGGGCCGCATCCAACGGCGACCGCTCCGAGAACGGCGACTACCTCTATGGCAAGAAGCGACTGCGCGAAATTGATCGCCGCATCCGTTTTCTCACGCGCCGGCTCGACAAAGCCGAAGTCGTCGATCCGTCCTTGCAGGGCGACAACGATCAGATCTTCTTTGGCGCCACCGTCACATATGCGACCCAGGCCGGTGAAGAGACTACGATCACGATCGTCGGCATGGATGAGGTCGACCTCGACAATCACCACGTCAGCTGGATCTCGCCGATCGCCAAGGCACTGATCAAGGCGCGCGAGGGCGACACCGTTGCGCTGCGCACGCCAGCCGGTGTCGAACAGATTGATATCCTGGAAGTCCGCTATCCGCCAAAGGATGCGGCGACGCACTGAAGCGGCCGGCGGCGCTCAGCCGTCGTTGCGGTCCCGGAAGATGCGGATCACGTCCGGGTTGCGCCGCAGTCCGCGCATCACGTTGGCCAGGTGCAGGCGACTCTGGACCTGGATGACGAACTGCATGTAGGTGGCCTCCTGGTGGCCAGCCTGCTGCTGCTCCATGGCCACGTGGGCCACATTGGCATCGGCAGCGGTAAGGTCCGCCGCAACGCGGGCCACGATGCCCTTCACATTGCGCACCATCACCTTGATCGACACATCGAACGCGTGCGCCGTCTTCTTGGCCCACATCACCTCGATCCAGTGCTCCGGATCCTTGCTGTGGAGGCGCTTGGCAATCTTGCAGTCCTGCACGTGGATCTGCAGCCCTTCGCCCTTGCCGAGGTAGCCGACGATCGAGTCGCCGGGAATCGGCCTGCAGCAGGCCGAGAAGATCATCGACATGCCTTCGTCGCCGGTGATCGCCACCGCCGGGGCTTCCTCGCCCGCGAACGTCTGCACCGCCGCCAGCAGAGCGCTGTCGACATCGCCGGACAGTTCCTGCAGCAGGATCTCCATACGGCGCGCCACTACGGCGGGCACGCGCCGACCCAGTGCCAGATCCGCGAAGATGTCTTCCCTGTGCTTGTTGCCGGTCCACTGGATCATACGATCCCAGACCGCCTGCGGCACTGCCTTGAGCTCGATGCCAAGCTGACGGGCCGACTGTTCCAGCAGACGCTCACCGAGCTGGATCGCTTCGTCGAGCTTGGTCGTCTTCAGGTAGTGGCGGATCGCCGCGCGCGCCTTGCCGGTGCGCACGAATGCCAGCCACGCCGGGTTCGGCTTGGAATACGGCGCCGTCACGACCTCGACGATATCGCCGCTCTTGAGCTCCGTGCGCAACGGCAGGAGTTCGTTGTTGATCTTGACCGCCACGCACTGGTTGCCCAGGTCGCTGTGCACCGCGTAGGCAAAGTCCAGGGCCGTGGCGCCACGTGGCAACGCGCGAATGTGGCCCTTTGGCGTAAACACATAGACCGCATCCGGGAACAGGTCGATCTTGACGTGCTCCAGGAACTCCTGCGAATCACCGGTCTGGCTCTGGATATCGAGCAGGGACTGCAGCCATTGGTGCGCCTGCTGCTGGATATCGTTGGCGTGATCGGCCTGGTGCTTGTACATCCAGTGCGCCGCCACGCCGGCTTCGGCGATCTGGTGCATGCCGCGCGTGCGGATCTGGAACTCCACCGGCGTGCCGAACGGCCCGACCAGCGTCGTGTGCAGCGACTGGTAGCCGTTGATCTTCGGAATGGCGATGTAGTCCTTGAACTTGCCCGGCATGGGCTTGTACAGGCCGTGCAGCGCGCCCATCGCCATGTAGCAGTGCATCTGCGTTTCCACGACCACGCGGAAGCCGTAGACGTCCAGCACCTGCGAGAACGACAACTGTTTGTCGTGCATCTTTCGATAGATGCTGTACAGCGTCTTCTCCCGGCCGGACAGTTCCGCCACGATGCCGGCATCGGCCAATGCCTTCTGCGCAGCTTCCAGAATGCGCTTGACCACCTCGCGCCGGTTGCCGCGCGCGGCCTTCACGGCCTTTTCCAGCGTGGCGTAACGGAACGGCGAGCCGACCTTGAACGACAGCTCCTGCAGCTCGCGATAAATCGTGTTGAGACCCAGCCGATGCGCAATCGGCGCGTAGATCTCCATGGTTTCCAGCGCGATCCGGCGCCGCTTCTCGGGCGGCACGAAATCGAGCGTGCGCATGTTGTGCGTGCGATCGGCCAGCTTGACCAGGATCACCCGCACGTCGCGCGCCATCGCCAGCAGCATCTTGCGGAAGCTCTCCGCCTGCGCCTGCTCGCGGCTCTGGAATTCGAGCTTGTCCAGCTTTGTCAGGCCATCCACCAGTTCGGCGACCTTCGGACCGAACTTCTCGGCCAGTTCGCTCTTGGTGATGCCCTGGTCTTCCATCACGTCGTGCAGCAACGCCGCCATGATGGATTGCACGTCCAGCTTCCAGTCCGCGCAGAGTTCCGCCACTGCCACCGGATGGGTGATGTAGGGCTCGCCGCTCTGGCGGTACTGGCCCAGGTGGGCCTCGTCGGAAAACTGGAAGGCTTCGCGTACCAGTGCCTGGTCGGCAGGCTTCAGGTACGCCAGCTTCTCCAGCAGACGCGAAATGGAGATGACCTGCTGTCGCGGCGGCACGGCCGGCTGCGACGTCGGGCCAAAGAAGTGCCGGTACGACTGCGCCAGCACGGCATCGATGAACAGATCGCCGCCTGGTGCCGCCGGCACCGTCCCCACCACGGGTTCCGCCACCAGTTCATTGGCAAGGACCGCGCGTGCCTTGCCCTGCTGGATCGGCGGCACGACGGCGCGCTCTCCGACGACGTTGTCGCCGAGCGGATCGGGCAGATTGGGGGCGCCGGTACGGGCGGTCATGGGGGGCTGGCCGGGTGTGCCGCGCTTACGTCCGGACGGACGTCCGGGTGAACCGGAGGGCGCAGGCGGCAGGGCCGCGGTTGCGGATGGCAACAGGGGCAGCGGTGCGCCAGGCGCCACAGATGTGGCGATTGCGCCAGGCGTACCCGGCACTGGCACCGGCTGTTCGCTCGCCGCCGGCTGCCCGCGCTGCGTCCGTGCGTCCGGGGTACCGGGCGGGACGATCGCGGAATTGGGCGGCGAGGAAGACATGGGGACGGCCCCTGGAATCCGGCTGGATGCGTGCGCACGCGAAGCTAGGATGAACCACAGACCGCCCTGGCAATCAGGTCGGTACCTTCTTCAGCATCTCGATGCCAACCTGGCCCGATGCGATTTCACGCAGCGCCACCACGGTGGGCTTGTCCTTGGCTTCGACCTTGGGCGTATGGCCCTGCACGAGCTGGCGTGCGCGGTACGTCGCCGCGAGCGCGAGCTCGAAGCGGTTCGGGATGTGTTTCAGACAATCTTCGACGGTAATACGCGCCATATCAAATCCACCTTGGGATGAAACCTGTTCGACAGGCCGTCATTTTACAGCACGCGGCCGGAAACGTTCCGGCCGCCCTCCGGGATCAGTGAATTCCCAGTTCGATAAACAGCTCGGTGTGCCGGGCCTTCTGCGACGAAAAGCGCAGACGGGTCGCACGAACGACGTTCTGCAATTGCTCCAGCGCGTCCGCGAACACCTCGTTGATGATCACATAGTCGGACTCCGATGCATGCGACATTTCGCTGCCCGCGGCCAGCAGGCGACGCACGATCACGTTCGGCTCGTCCTGGCCACGTTTCTTCAGCCGTTCTTCCAGCGCCGTCAGCGACGGCGGCAGGATGAAGATCTCCACGGCATTGGAAAAGCGCTGGTGCACCTGCTGCGCGCCCTGCCAGTCGATCTCCAGCAGCACGTCGTTGCCCTGGGCCATCTGCTGCTCGATCCAGACACGCGACGTGGCGTAGTAGTTGCCATGCACCTCGGCCCATTCCAGGAAGTCGCCGCGGTCCCGCGCCGTGCGGAAATCGTCGACCGACGTGAAATGGTACTCGCGGCCGTTCTCCTCACCCGGGCGCGGCTTGCGCGTGGTGTGCGAGATCGACAGGCGGATGGCCGGGTCCTGCGCCAGCAGCGCGTTCACCAGCGTGGACTTGCCGGCCCCGGACGGTGCCACCACCATGAACAGGTTGCCGGGATAGGCGGTATCGATGGCGGTGTGTGTCGTTTCGCTCATGATCTTATTCGAGGTTTTGAATCTGTTCACGCATCTGCTCGATCAGGAGCTTGAGCTCCATCGACGCATCGGCCAGTTCCTTGGCCGCAGCCTTGGACCCCAGCGTGTTCGCCTCGCGATTGAGCTCCTGCATCATGAAGTCCAGCCGCTTGCCGACCTGGCCGCCCTTCTTCAGGATATGCCGCGTTTCGTTGAGGTGGGCCTGCAGACGCGACAGCTCTTCGGCGATGTCAATCCGGATGCCGTACACCGTGGCTTCCTGGCGGATGCGCTCGGCGATCTCGTCGCGGCTCATCGACGGCATGCCGGTCGGCGCGGCCAGGTTGAACGCCTCCTGCAGACGCTCGGTCAGCTTTTCCTGATGATGGGCGATCAGTTGCGGGATGGTCGGCGTCAGGCGCTCCACGATCGCCAGCATGGCCTCGATGCGGTCCACCAGCGTGGCCTTGAGCGCCTCGCCCTCGCGGCGGCGAGCTTCCAGCAGTTGGGTCAGCGCCTCGCGGGCCGCACCGGTCACGGCCTCGCGCAGCGATTCCTGCGACAACTCAGGTTCCACCAGCACGCCGGGCCAGCGCAGGATCTCGCCCATGCGCAGCGACCCCGCGCCGCTGAACGTCGCGGCCACGGTCGATTCCAGCGCGCGGATCTGATCCAGCAGCCCCTGGTTCAGTGCCAGCGTGGCGCCGCCAGTGTCCGTACGCTGCAAGTTGATGCGGCATTCCAGCTTGCCTCGCGACAACTCCCCCATCAGCATTTCACGCAGCGCCGGCTCAAAGGCGCGGCATTCCTCAGGGGCGCGGAACAACAGGTCGAGAAAACGCGAATTGACAGTCCGGAATTCCACCGAAACCGATGCGGTGCGGCCGCTGGGCTCGCCCTGGGCGTTGGTCAGCGGCGCCTGGCGGGTTGCCAGGCCATAGCCTGTCATGCTGTGGATCATTGTCGGTATTCTCGCGAAAAGGTCTGAAAATGGGGTGAAAACGGGCCAGGCCGGCGTGCCCGCCGACCGTCCGGCGGCTATTTAAAAATCATCGAAAATAAGCGGTCGGAAAGCGCAGATATTTGGCAACAGTCCCCGCTAATGATTTCTTTACAAGTGACCGATTAGCCGGGAGAATCCGGGAGCAAATGAGGTCCCGAATCCTATGACAGAGTCCAAGGGCGCTAACCAAACCAAGAGTGCGCCGCTGCCCATCGGCACGCTGCTGGCCAACTACCGTATTGTAAAGAAGTTGGCCAGTGGGGGGTTCAGTTTCGTTTACCTCGCCACCGATGAAACCGGCGCCCCCGTGGCCATCAAGGAATACCTGCCGTCGTCGCTTGCCAGGCGCAACCCCGGCGAGCTGATTCCGGTCGTCCCCGATGAAAATGCCGCGTCGTTCCGGCTGGGCCTCAAATACTTCTTCGAGGAAGGCCGCTCGCTGGCGCGTATTTCTCATCCGAGCGTGGTTCGCGTGGTGAATTTCTTCCGCGAGAATTCCACGGTCTACATGGTCATGAACTACGAGCTGGGCAAGACGTTGCAGGAGCATATTCTGCAGGCCCGGCAGCAGGGCAAGCCCAAGGTATTGCGCGAACGCTTTATCCGCAAGGTCTTCCACGACCTGATGAGCGGCCTGCGCGAAGTGCATATTCACAAACTGCTGCACCTGGACATCAAGCCCGGCAATATCTACCTGCGCGAGGACGAATCGCCGATCCTGCTGGACTTCGGTGCCGCGCGGCAGATCCTGACGATGGAGGCCGCCCGCTTCCAGCCGATGTACACGCCAGGCTTTGCAGCCCCCGAACTCTACGGCAAGCACTCCGATCTGGGCCCGTGGACGGACATCTACAGCCTGGGCGCCACGCTCTACGCCTGCATGGCCGGCATGCCCCCGCAGGAGGCCAACCAGCGCGAGAAGGAAGATCGCATGGGCGAGTCCATCTCCCGCCTGCGCGCCACGTACACAAACGGCCTGGTCGATCTGGTCGAATGGTGCCTGCGGCTGACGCCTTCCGAACGTCCGCAAAGCGTGTTCCGGTTGCAGAAGGAACTGCGCGATCAGAGCAATGCACTGGGCGAGCAGTCGGCCGCCGCCGCGGCGGCCGCCGGCCCGGTGACGGAGCGTATGAACGCCACCAGCCGCTTCATGACCTTGCTGCGCCGCCGCGACGATGCCGCCATCCGTGCCACGGAGGCGGGCCCAAGCGGCGATTGAATCACGATGCGCCGGCCCGCCAAAGCGACCTGGCCGGCGCCACCCCAAAACCAAGATGGATGCCCCGATGCCCGCCGCCCCGGAACTGATGCGCAACATGCGTAACACCAGTCTCGTTGCCGGCCGCAAGCGTCCCGGAAACGACTTACCGTAAAGCCAACATGCGATTCTCCGTCTATCAGGAAAGCCGGAAGGGCGGCCGCCGTATCAACCAGGACCGCATGGGCTACTGCTTCACGCGCGACGCCCTGTTGATGGTGCTGGCCGATGGCCTTGGCGGACACGCCCTGGGCGAAGTGGCGGCGCAACAGGCCCTGCAGACCCTGGCGCGCCAGTTCCAGTCCCAAGCCCGCCCGGCGATCCGCAACCCGGCCGATTTCCTGCAGGACACGGTCATGCTGGCCCATCGCGAGATCCATCGCTACGCCGAGGCCAATCGCCTGGCCGATATCCCGCGCACCACCGTGGTCTGCTGCCTGATCCAGAACGGCCAGATCCACTGGGCCCACGCGGGCGATTCCCGGCTGTACCTGATCCGCAAGGGCACCCTGCTTACCCGTACCCGCGACCACTCCAAGATCGAGAACCTGCTCCAGCAGGAGCGTGTGTCGGCGATCGAAGTAGCCAATCACCCCGAGCGCAACAAGCTGTACAACTGCCTGGGCTCGCCCAACCTGCCGCTGATCGATATCGGCGGCCCGGTGCGGCTGGAGCCGGGCGACGTGGCCATGCTGTGCTCCGACGGCCTCTGGGGCAGCCTGGAAGAGAAGGTCATCGTCGACAAGGTCACGCAGCTGTCGGTTGTGCACGCCATTCCCGACATGATCGAACAGGCGCTCATGAATGCGGGCGAAGGTGCCGACAACACCACCGCGATCGCCATGATGTGGGAATCGGACGCCAACGTGCCCAACGAGGAGGCCGTGCTGACCGACACCCTGCCGCTGAACGCCTTCACGACGTCCATCCTGGAACGCACCGGCAACGAAAGCGACCTGCTGTCCGAGGAAGAGATCGAGCGCTCGATCGCCGAAATCCGGGCGGCCATCGACAAGACCAGCAACTTCATGCGCTAGGCGTGCCGGGCCACGGCGGGCACGCAAGGCCCGCCGGCGTTAGAATCGCGGTCTCACCCGATTCCAACGAAAGATCCCCATGCGACCTAGCGGACGCGCAGCCGATGCACTGCGACCCATCACCCTGACCCGCCACTACACCCGCCACGCCGAAGGTGCCGTGCTGAGTGCCTTTGGCGATACCAAGGTGTTGTGCACCGCCAGCGTGCTGGCCAAGGTGCCGCCCCACAAGAAAGGCAGCGGTGAAGGCTGGGTCACGGCCGAATACGGCATGCTGCCGCGCGCCACGCACACGCGGTCTGACCGCGAGGCCGCACGCGGCAAGCAGACTGGCCGCACGCAGGAAATCCAGCGCCTGATCGGCCGCGCCATGCGGTCGGTGTTCGACCTCGCCGCGCTGGGCGAATATACGATCCATCTCGATTGCGACGTGCTGCAGGCCGACGGTGGCACGCGCACCGCCGCCATCACCGGGGCCTTCGTGGCCGCGCACGATGCCGTCAGCACCATGCTGCGCGACGGCCTGATCGCAGCCAGCCCGATCCGAGATTTCGTCGCCGCCGTGTCTGTTGGCATGGTGGACGGCGTGGCCGTGCTGGACCTCGACTATGCCGAGGACAGCGGTTGCGACACCGACATGAACGTGGTGATGACCGGGAGCGGCGGCTTCGTGGAAGTCCAGGGCACGGCGGAAGGCGCACCCTTCAGCCGCTCCGACCTGGACGCCATGACGCGTCTGGCCGAAGCCGGCATCAACGAGCTCGTGCGCCATCAGAAGCAGGCGCTCGGGCTGTAACCGACGCGAGGGGAAGACGATGCAACGCCTGGTCCTGGCCTCCAACAATCCCGGCAAGCTGCGCGAATTCGGCGCACTGCTGTCGCCGCTCGGTTTCGACGTCGTGCCGCAAAGCCAGTTGGGCATTCCCGAGGCCGAGGAGCCGTTTCCGACCTTCGTCGAGAACGCCATTGCCAAGGCCCGCCACGCGAGCCGGCTGGCCGGCATGCCGGCACTTGCCGACGACTCTGGCATCTGCGTCGACGCGCTCGACGGCGCGCCCGGTGTGCACTCGGCCCGCTATGCACAGCGCGTGGGCAGGGCCAAGTCCGACGCCGCCAACAACGCGCATCTGATCTCGCAACTGGCAGGCAAACTGAACCGGCATGCGCACTACTACTGCGTGCTGGTGCTGGTGCGCCATGCCGAGGATCCTCGCCCCATCATCGCCGAGGGCACGTGGGCGGGCGAGGTCGTCGACGCCCCGCGCGGCGCCGGTGGTTTCGGCTACGACCCGCACTTCCTGCTGCCCAAACTTGGCAGGACGGCCGCCGAGCTGAGCGCCGAAGAGAAAAATTCCGTCAGCCATCGCGCGCTGGCATTGCAAGGACTGGTGGCGCGGCTGCAGGCCGCCAGCCTCAAGGCAGGCGCATGATCCCGATCGTTCCCGCCGGCAGCTCCGCGCCATCCAAGCCGGCCGCCTCCCCACAGGTTTCCCCCGCGGACAACCAGCAGCTGTGGCTCAAGCCCGGCAAGATTGCCCTGCCCGGCTCGCCGCCACTGTCGCTCTACGTTCATATTCCGTGGTGCGTGCGCAAGTGCCCGTATTGCGATTTCAACTCGCATGCGGTGCCCGGCAAGACCGACAGCCACGACATCCCCGAGGACGCCTACCTCGACGCACTGCGGGCAGACCTCGAGCAATCGCTGCCACTGGCCTGGGGACGCCCGGTGCATACCGTCTTCATCGGCGGTGGCACGCCGAGCCTGCTGTCCGCCGCCGGCATGGACCGGCTGCTGTCGGACATCCGCGCGCTGCTGCCGCTCGATGCCGATGCCGAGATCACCATGGAAGCGAACCCGGGCACGTTCGAAGCGGAGCGTTTTGCCAGCTATCGTGCCAGCGGCATCAACCGGCTGTCGATCGGTATCCAGAGCTTCAACGACACGCACCTGCAGGCACTGGGCCGCATTCATGGCGAGCGCGAGGCACGCAAGGCCATCGACATCGCGCTGGCGAGCTTTGACAACGTCAACCTGGACCTGATGTACGCGCTGCCGGGCCAGACCGTCGACGAATGCGTCCGCGACCTGGACGCCGCGCTGTCCTACGGCACCACGCACCTGTCGCTCTATCACCTGACACTGGAGCCCAACACGCTGTTCGCCAAGTTCCCGCCCGCGCTGCCGGACGAGGACGTCGCCTACGAAATGCAGGATGCCGTCGAGGCCCGCACGGCACAAGCAGGCTATCGGCACTATGAAACATCCGCCTACGCCAAGCCTCATCGCGAGGCACGCCACAACCTGAATTACTGGCGATTTGGCGACTACCTCGGTATTGGCGCCGGTGCGCACGGCAAGCTGTCATTCCCGCATCGCGTGCTGCGCCAGATGCGCCACAAGCATCCGGCCACATACATGGAGCACGCGATGGCGGGCAACGCCGTGCAGGAAGCGCGCGATGTCAGCGCCGACGAGTTGCCGTTCGAGTTCATGCTCAATGCGTTGCGACTCACCGACGGCGTGCCCGCGTCAAGCTTCTACGACTACACCGGCCTGCCCTTGCATACGATCAGCAAGCAACTGGCGGCGGCGGAAAAAAAGGGGCTGCTCGAGGCCGACCTCGCCACGATCCGTCCAACCGAACTGGGCCGACGCTTCCTGAACGACCTGCAGGAGATGTTCCTGAAGGATTAGGACTGCTCGCCACCTCCCCAAATGAAAACGCCACGCAGATCGCGTGGCGTTTTTGCTGCTGCACGGGAAGTGGGCGCTGCAATGGCCATCCGTGGATCCCGGTCGCTCTCTCTCCATTGCTGTCGACGACGACCGGTCACTGACTCCCCAGGCAATACTCAATACTCAATCAAGCACTCAGTACGGCGTGGCCATGTCATTGGCTACGCGTGCGCGGTCGCCCACACGCAGGTTACCGACATTGCTCTGGGTCACCGTCGCCACGCGGCCATCATCCAGCCGGACGTTCACGCGATACACCGTCTGCGAACTGGAGCCCGCGCGCTTTTCGATCTGATTGCCTGCCACGGCACCCACCACCGCGCCACCGATCGTCGCCACGGTCTGACCGCTGCCACCGCCGATCTGGTGGCCAAGCAAGCCGCCGGCCGCACCACCGACCACCGTGCCAAGCAGGCCGGAGCTGCCCTGCTGCGTCGTGACCGGTTCGATCGACTCCACCCTGCCCACGAATACCGAACCGGTCGGCGCCTGATAGGTCGAGGTATTGGGATTCTGATAGCCGGTGGTCGGGGGTGGTGCGGTGTTGTAGTTGCCATAACCGCTGTAGCCTGGCTGCGCACAACCGGCAAGGCCTGCCACGATTGCCATCGCACCCAGCGCCAGCCATGATTTTCGTTGATGCTGCATGGGAGATCCTCCTCTGTCACCTGTTTGAAATGCGAACGCGAGGCATGCCAGCGCCGCGCGTCGTCCCCAGTATGAGGCTGGCTGTGGCCATAGGTTCCGCGGTGTCCGACAAACGCCGACAGCGCAACGGCTGTACTCGGCGCGTGCATCACACTGCGGCGGCGCACATGCTTGTATAATGCGCGGCCGGGCGCGTGGGCTTCCACGCTACAATGCCCGCAAGTTCCTGGAAGCGTGGCCGAGTGGTTTAAGGCAGCAGTCTTGAAAACTGCCGATGGGGTGACCCATCCGTGAGTTCGAATCTCACCGCTTCCGCCAGACATGAGAACGGCCCGTGCGATGTGCTCGCACGGGCCGTTTGCTTTGGATCTTCCGCATCCGGGCGACGGCAATAAAAAGCCCCGCCATCACGGCGGGGCAAATTACTTCCTGTGGAGCATCTTGCCCCCGTTACTATCTTCATGCCCCGATAATTGGGGCTTTGGCCAGCCAGGCCCGGCATGATTCCTGCCCCCAGTCGTCCATGATCCGGGGGGTGTTGTCACCGGGCCTGGTGGGTGGCTGGTGATCGCTAATAGGGGCTCGGCCAGGGTGTTCTTGAGGCCGTCCGTAACGTGGATGCCGAGACTTGCCACCGATATGCAGGCCAACCAGCTCAATCTGCATAAACACTCCGATGCAAGAGAACCAACAACACGACTCCGTCGATGTCTTCGTCGGCGTTGATGTAGGCAAAGGCCAACATCACGCTGTAGCACTCGATCGGACCGGGAAGCGCCTATACAACAAGGCGCTGCCCAACGATGAGGCCAAACTGCGCACCCTCATCACCGAGCTCAAGTCACACGGCCAACTGCTGTTCGTCGTCGATCAACCCGCCACCATTGGTGCGCTGCCGGTCGCAGTCGCCCGCGACGAAGGTGTCCTGGTTGCCTATCTGCCGGGCCTGGCCATGCGCCGCATCGCCGATCTGCACGCGGGCGAGGCCAAGACCGATGCCCGCGATGCCGCGATCATCGCCGAGGCTGCGCGATCGATGCCGCATACGCTACGCTCGCTTCGACTCGCTGACGAGCCACTCGCCGAACTCACCATGGTGTGCGGCTTCGACGACGATCTGGCTGCTCAAATCACCCAAACCAGTAACCGCATTCGCGGCCTGCTCACCCAGATCCATCCCGCACTGGAACGCGTTCTGGGGCCTCGCCTGGACCATCCGGCCGTGCTCGATCTACTCGAGCGCTACCCGTCGCCCTCTGAGCTAGCCGCGACCAGCGAGAAGACGCTCGCCAACCGCCTGACCAAGCTCGCCCCGCGGATGGGCAAAAGCCTAGCCGCCGAAATCGTTCAGGCGCTCAGTGAACAGGCTGTGGTCGTACCCGGCACGCAGGCAGCCACCATCGTCATGCCGCGTCTGGCCCAGCAGCTCGCCGCCTTACGCAAACAGCGCGACGAAGTCGCCAGCGAAGTCGAACGCCTTGTACATGCGCACCCTCTTTGGCCGGTCCTGACCAGCATGCCGGGAGTCGGCGTCAGGACCGCCGCCAGACTCCTTACCGAGGTGGCACACAAAGCCTTTGCTTCGGCCGCGCATCTTGCCGCCTACGCAGGTCTCGCGCCGGTCACCCGCCGCTCAGGCTCGTCCATCCGTGGCGAACATCCGTCCAGGCGGGGCAACAAGGTACTCAAGAGAGCGCTGTTCCTCTCAGCCTTTGCCGCCTTGCGAGATCCGGTCTCGAGGGGCTACTACGCTCGCAAGGTCCAGCAAGGAAAGCGCCACAATCAGGCGCTCATCGCCCTTGCCAGAAGACGCTGTGATGTGCTGTTCGCCATGCTGCGCGACGGCACCTTCTATCAGCCAAAACCGGCCCCTAGTACTTGACGAAACACATAGGGGCACCCCACGCGGATCAGCGCGCTCTGAGGCGCCGCTGTCCCGGCCATCTGGGCCGACGGTTATTCCGCGGTGATCTTCCCCTGCTCGATCACGGTCTTCCAGCGCTTGAGCTCCTGGTTCTCGAACTGGACAAACTGTTCCGGCGTGTTGGCCACGACTTCAAAGCCGCTCTCCGCCAGCTTCTGTTGCATCTTCGGATCCTTGAGCGCGCCAACCAGTGCGCCATGCAGGCGCGCCTTCACGTCAGCCGGCAGCCCCTTGGGCGCGGCCACGCCTTGCCACGAGTACACCTCCACGTCCTTCACGCCGCCTTCGGCCATTGTCGGCACATCCGGCAACACGGCCGAGCGCTTGTCGGACGTCACCGCCAGCGCGCGGAGCTTGCCGGTGCGGATGTGCTGCAGCACTGCATTCACGTTCTGGAACGAGACATCGACCTGGCCTGCCAGCAGGTCCGAGATCGCCGGCGCGCCGCCCTTGTAGGGCACGTGCAAGCCTTCGGTGGCGCTCTTCTGCCAGTACAGCGCGGCAGTCAGATGGTCCGATGAGCCGGCGCCCGAGGTCGCAAAGCTGACCTTGCCCGGATTCTTCTTCATGTAAGCCACGAGCTCGGGTAGCGACTTGGCCGGAAAGTTCGGATTGGCCACCAGCACGTTGGGCGCACGAACCGCCACGGTCAGCAGGTCGAAGTCCTTGGCCGGGTCATACGGCAGGTTCTTCTGGAGGAACGGATTGACGGCGTAGACGCCGATCGAGGCCACCATCATCGTGTAGCCATCGGCGGGCGCACGCTTGACGTAGGTGGCGCCGATCGCACCCGTGGCGCCCGGCCGGTTGTCGATGACGAATGGCTGGCCCAGCTTCTCGTTCAGGGGCGGTGCCAGCATGCGCGCGATGGTGTCGGTGGAGCCGCCCGCCGGGAACGGCACGACGACGGAAACAGCCTTCTGCGGCCATGCCGCGTTGGCCGCCATGGCGGCACTGCTGACTGCGGCGCCGGCCGCGAGGGCGATGGCCACGCTGGCACAGCGGCGCAGCAGGATGGAAATGCGGGACGCGCGCGGCGCGACCCCATGCGCCGAAGCCGGCGTGGGTTGGGTGTTCATCGTGTCTCCTGCCTTGGTGAATCTTGTTTTTGAAATCACATCCGACAGGGCCGCAGATGCCCTGCCGGCGACCCGGGGCATTACCTGACCATGCAGGGCGCCTTGTTGTTGAACTTCCAGTTCGGAATCAGGAACTGCATGGCGATGGCGTCGTCTCGCGCGCCGAGGCCCTTCTGCTGGTACAGCGCATTGGCGCGGGCCAGTGCGTCCATGTCGAGCTCCACGCCAAGCCCCGGGGCCTTTGGCACCTGCACCAGGCCGCCCTCGATCTTCAGCGGATCGCGCGTCAGGTGTTCGCCGTCCTGCCAGATCCAGTGCGTGTCGATGGCGGTGACACGCCCCGGCGCGGCAGCCGCCACATGCGTGAACATCGCGAGCGAGATGTCGAAGTGGTTGTTCGAATGCGAGCCCCACGTCAGGCCCCACTCGGCACACATCTGCGCTACGCGCACGGATCCCTGCATGGTCCAGAAATGCGGATCCGCCAGCGGAATATCCACCGAATGCAGGCGCACCGCGTGACCCATCTGGCGCCAGTCGGTGGCGATCATGTTGGTGGCGGTGGGCAGCCCGGTGGCCGTGCGGAACTCGGCCATGATCTCGCGCCCCGAATAGCCGTCTTCGGCGCCGCACGGATCTTCCGCATAGGCGAGGATGCCGTGCTTGTCGCGGCACAGGCGGATGGCGTCGGCCAGCAGCCAGCCACCGTTCGGGTCCAGGGTCACGCGCGCTTTCGGGAAGCGCTCGTGCAGCGCGATGATCGCTTCCATTTCCTCGTCGCCACGCAGGACGCCGCCCTTGAGCTTGAAGTCGTTGAAGCCATAGCGTTCGTACGCGGCCTCGGCCAGGCGGACCACGCCTTTGGCGTCCATCGCCACTTCATTGCGCAGGCGAAACCATTCGTTGTCCGCGCCGGGTTCGGTGCGATAGTCCAGCGTGGTGCGCTGGCGGTCGCCGATATAGAACAGGTAACCCAGCATCTCCACGGCATCGCGTTGCTGGCCTTCGCCGAGCAGCGCGGCCACGGGCACCTGCAGGTGCTTGCCGAGCAGGTCGAGCAGCGCGGCCTCCAGCGCGGTGACGGCATGGATCGTGATGCGCAGGTCGAAGGTCTGCAGGCCACGGCCGCCGGCGTCGCGGCTGGCGAACGTCGCACGCACCTTGTTCAGGATGGCCTGGTACTGGCCGATGGGCTGACCCACCACCAGTGCGCGGGCGTCGTCCAGCGTCTGGCGGATGCCTTCGCCACCGGGCACTTCTCCCACGCCGGTATTGCCGGCGCTGTCGCGCAGAATGACGATATTGCGGGTGAAGTACGGGCCGTGGGCACCGGACAGGTTCATCAGCATGCTGTCGTGGCCCGCCACGGGCACGACAGTCAGCTCGGTAACAACAGGCGTGGCAATGCCCGCGGCAGAATTGGCCTGGGTAGCATTCATGTGGATCGTCTCCGAAATCCTGGTGAAAGTGTCGCCGGGATAGCGCTCTCCGCATGCGAAAATGCGCCCGCTGTTGTTCTTATAGCCCGTTTTGTGACTGATAGTACGGCGGACACCTGACGCTCCGCTGCCACAACGTGGCTGTGTCGGCAAGCGCCTGTGCGTTATCTGTCGTCGTACGACTTATGACGCAGTATAATGAGCGCATCTCGACCCGGTCAAGACCATCGTTTTCCCCCATCCCCATGTCCAACGTTCCGATGACTTCGCCCGCTCCCCTGCGCCGCCGCGGCCGCACGCTTGCTGAAGAAGTGGTCGGCAATCTGACCGAGAGCATTCAGCAGGGCCAGCTCAAGCCGGGCGACAAACTTCCCACCGAATCCGAAATCATGGCCACGCTGGGCGTGAGCCGGACGGTCGTGCGCGAGGCGCTGTCGCGCCTGCAGGCCAGCGGCCTGGTGGAAACGCGCCATGGCATTGGCACGTTCGTGCTGAATCGCCCCCTCGACACCCATTCGCCGTTCCGCATCGATCCCTCCGCCATGGTCACGGCCATGGACGTGCTGGCGATGCTGGAATTCCGGGTGAGCCTGGAGGCGGAGGCCGCCAGCCTGGCCGCCACGCGCCGCAGCGACGACCACCTCGGCGCCATGCGCCGCGCGCTGGACGAGCTCAAGCGCAACGCTGCGGAAGGCAACGACGCGGTGGGCTCCGATTTCGAGTTCCACCTGTCCATCGCCCGCGCGACCGGCAACCGCTATTTCACCGACATCATGGGTCACCTTGGCACGATGGTGATCCCGCGCAGCCGGCTGCAAGTGAATACGCCGGAACGCGAGCAATATCTGGAACGCGTGAATTTCGAGCACGAAAGCATCTACGATGCGATCGAGCGCCGCGATCCAGAGGCTGCCAAGGCGGCCATGCGCATGCACCTGACCAACAGCCGCGAGCGCCTGCGCAAGGCGTCCGCGATGGCAGGAACGCCGGCCTGAGGCCGGTGCGCCGCCCGGAGATATCCTCACGGGCGGCGCGGTTGAAGCCTCGCGCTCTATGTCATATGATGTCTTACGACAAAGCTGTCATGCACGATTCCCAGAGCCTGTGCTGCGTTACCCGTGTCATCCTGTAGGCACAGGCCCTTTCCTCTTCTTCCTCCCATCCCCCGCAGGACAAACAGATCATGACTCTTACCGGCGAGATGCTGATCGGCGCGAGCGCCGTGCGCGGCACTGAAGACACTTTCCAGGGCATCAACCCGGCGACGGGCGAAGTGCTGGCCCCGACATTCCATGGCGGCAACGCCGCCGACGTGGATCGCGCCTGCGCGCTGGCCGAGGCTGCGTTTGATACCTACCGTGCCACGAGCCCCGAGCAACGTGCCCGCTTCCTGGAGTCGATCGCCGATGGCCTGGAAGCCCTCGGCGACGAGCTGATCCAGCGCGCCCACGCCGAAACCGCCCTGCCGATCGCCCGCCTGCAAGGCGAGCGCGGCCGCACGGCAGGCCAGTTGCGCCTGTTCGCCCGCGTGCTGCGCGATGGCCGCTGGCAAGGCGCCACGCTCGACAGCGCCCTGCCCGAACGCACGCCGCCGCGCCCTGACCTGCGCATGCAGCGCATTGCCGTGGGCCCGGTTGCCGTGTTCGGCGCCAGCAACTTCCCCCTCGCCTTCTCCGTGGCTGGTGGCGATACGGCCTCCGCACTGGCTGCCGGCTGCCCCGTGGTGGCCAAGGCCCACCCGGCACATCCGGGCACGTCCGAACTGGTCGGCCGGGTCATCCAGAAGGCCGTGGCCGACAATGGTCTGCCGGAAGGCGTGTTCTCGCTGCTGATGGGCGCCGGCATCGCCATCGGCACCGCGCTGGTGGCGCACCCGGTCATTCAGGCCGTGGGCTTCACGGGATCGCGCGTAGGCGGCCTGGCACTGATGCAGGTGGCCAACAACCGTCCGCAGCCGATCCCCGTGTATGCGGAGATGAGCAGCATCAACCCGGTCTACCTGCTGCCCGAGGCGCTGGCCGCGCGCGGCGAAGCCATCGCGCGTGACCTGGTCGATTCGCTCGTGATGGGCGTGGGGCAGTTCTGCACCAACCCCGGTTTGCTGCTGGCCATCGAAGGCCCCGCGCTGGACGCCTTCCGCGCCGCCGCCGTGACCGCGGTGACCGGCAAGCCGGCCGGCACCATGCTGACCCCGGGCATCCACCAGGCCTTTGAACGCGGCGTGGCGCAACTCTCGGAAGTCGAAGGGCTGACGCGCGCAGGCTGCGGGCTGGCCACTACCGGCCCCAACCAGGCCCGCCCGGCGTTCTTCGAAACCTCGGCCGACCGCTTTATCGCCGACCATCGCATGCATGCGGAAGTCTTCGGCCCGTCCACCGTGCTGGTGGCCTGCAAGGACGCCGATGCCCTGCTCGCCGTGACGCGTATCCTCGAGGGCCAGCTGACGGCGACGGTTCAGGCCGACAAGGGCGACAATGYGCTGGCCGGCCGGCTGCTGCCGCTGCTGGAACGCAAGGTGGGCCGTGTGCTGTTCAACGGCTATCCGACCGGCGTGGAAGTGTCGTTTGCGATGGTCCACGGCGGCCCGTTCCCGGCCACGTCGGATACGCGCACCACGTCGGTGGGCACCACCGCGCTGGATCGCTTCCTGCGCCCCGTGTGCTACCAGAACGTGCCAGCCGACCTGCTGCCGGCCGCGGTGCAGGACGGCAATCCGCTGGGACTGTGGCGCCTGAAGGATGGCGAACTCGGCCACGCCTGACCCGGAACGTCATTGCCATGCAAAAACGGCCGCTTCGTGCGGCCGTTTTTGTTTTCCCCGGTCATGGCCAAGATCGCGACAGTTCAGGCCGCCTTGAGCGATGCCGGCGCAGTCGTGCCAACCGTGGCAGCCACCGCGGGGCTCAGCGGCACCGGCGGCTGAATCACCGGCGCATTGCCGCGCGACCGGCCCGAGCTCAGATAGTCCGCAATCGACTCCTGCGTCACCTCGCCCAGATACACGCCATCGGCATCCACCACCGGTAGCCAGCTCGTGTTGTGCTGGTACATACGCGACAGCACGATGCGCAGATGTTCGTCGAATGCCGCGGTCGCGGCAAACGGCCGCATCACCTGCGCGCATTGGCCCCCGCCAGCCATCGCATTGCGGACGTCTCGGCGCGTCACATAGCCGAGCGCGCGTTGCGCGTTGTCGATGACGGGCAAATGACGCACGTCGGCGTCGTCCATCACGCCGAAGGCCCCCGCAAGCGGCATCTCCGGACGGCAGCTCGGCGGCATCGTGGCGGCATCGCCCGCGCGCACCAGCAGCAGCCGCTTCAGCGTGTTGTCGTGACCGACGAACGCCTGCACGAAGTCATCGGCGGGATGCGCCAGCAGTGCGTCCGGGTGATCGAACTGGACCAGCTGGCCGCGACGGAACACCGCCACCTTGTCACCAAGCTTGATCGCTTCGTCGATGTCGTGCGACACCATGATCACGGTCTTGCCAAGCTGGCGCTGCATCTGGAAGAACTCGTTCTGGATGCTCTCGCGGTTGATCGGGTCCACGGCGCCGAATGGCTCGTCCATCAGCAGCACGGGAGCATCGGCCGCCAGCGCGCGGATCACGCCGATCCGCTGCTGCTGCCCGCCGGAAAGCTCGCGCGGATAGCGCCCGAGCATCTTGCCGGGGTCCAGCTGCACCATCGCCAACAGTTCACGCGCACGCTCGCGGCAGCGGCGCTTGTCCCAGCCCAGCAGCCGCGGCACAACCATGATGTTTTCCTCGATCGTCATGTTCGGGAATAGGCCGATCTGCTGGATCACGTAGCCGATCTTGCGCCGCAACGTCACGCCATCGATGCCGGTCGTGTCCTCGCCCTCGATGCGCACCGTGCCGGAGGTAGGCTCGATCAGCCGGTTGATCATCTTGAGCGTGGTGGTCTTGCCGCAGCCCGACGGCCCCAGGAAGACGCAGATCTCGCCACGAGGGACCGTCAGGGAGACGGCGTCGACGGCGTGCACTTCGGTGCCGTCCTTTTGATGGAAGGACTTGGTGAGTTGGTCGAGTTCAATCATGGTTGACGGATTCCTTTCGGCGTCAGCGCGCGCTGCAGGGCCTGCAGGCATGCGTCCGCCACGATGGCGAGCAGGCTGACGAGGACAGCGCCCACGGCCAGCTTGCTCATGTTGCTCTGGCTGATCGCCTGCAGGATCAGCACCCCAAGGCCACCGGCGCCGATGATGGCGGCAATGGTGGCCACACCAATGTTCATCACCACGGCCGTGCGCACGCCGCCTAGGATCACCGGCACCGCCAGCGGCAGGTCCACCAGGCGCAGGCGCTGCCACGTCGTCATGCCGATGCCACGCCCAGCCTCCTGGATGCCCGGATCGACGTTGGCCAGCGCCGTGTAGGTGTTGCGCATGATCGGCAGCAGCGAATACAGGAAGACCGCGGTCACCGCCGGCACGTAGCCCAGCGCGTGGCCGAAGCGCGCGAAGATTGGGATCATCAGGCCGAATAGCGCGATCGACGGCAGCGTCAGCACCACGGTGGCCAGCGCCAGCAGCGGCGTGGCGAGGAAGCGATGACGCGTAATCAGGATGCCCAGCGGCACACCGATCAGGATCGCCATGCCGACGGCGGAACCGACGAGCGCAAGATGCTCGGCGGTCAGTCGCAGCAGCGTCGGCCAGCTATGCTGGAGATAAGTCAGCAGGTCCATGCGTGCCTCCTCAGATCAGGCCGTGGCTGCGCAGGAAGTCTCCTGCCACCTTGTCCACGGGCTGCTGGCCGATATCGACCTGGTAGTTCATCTCGGTCATCGCGGCGTTGTTGAGCGTGGCGGACAGCGCGTTGAGCAGCGTCGCCAGTTCCGGATGCTGATCGAGCACCGCCTTGCGCACCACGGGCACCGCGTTGTACGGCGGGAAGAAATGAAGATCGTCTTCCAGCAGCACGAGGTCGAAACCCTTCACCCGGCCGTCGGTCGAGTAGACCAGGCCCAGCTCCACCTGATTGTTCTTGAGCGCGGTGTAGACCAGGCCCGGGTCAAGCTGGATCACGTCCTTGCGCGAGAGCGGCAGCTGATAGGCGGTTTTCAGCGGCTCCAGCCCGTCCGGCCGCGCGGCGAATTCCATGTCGACGGCGAACGGGTGGCCCTTGTCACCCTTGCTGTCTTTGCCATCGCTGGCGGCGCGCATTTTCCCGGCGAGCGCGGACAACGTGGTCACGCCGGCGGCCTCGGCACGCGGCCTTGGCATCGCCAGCGCGTAGGTGTTGTTGATCGTCGAGGCATCGAGCCAGACCAGGCCGCGCGCCGCGTCGAGCTGTTTCACGCGTGCATAGCTCTGCGGACCGTCGAGCTTTTCCTCGACCTTGTTGAAGACGATTAGCGCAGTGCCGGTGTAGTCCCAGACCACATCGAGCTGGCCGGACTCCATCGCCTGGCGCATCAGCGTGCTGCCCAGCCCGGCCGTCAGCGTGGTCTCCATGCCCTTGGCGCGCAGGTACTGCGACGTCATCGACGACAGGAGCAGTTGCTCGGTGAAGTTCTTGCCGCCCACGCGCAGCGGTTCCGCGGCGGGCTGCTGGGCGCGGGCGGGCGCGGACGACAGCAGAATGCCGGCCACCACCGCGCCCAGCGCGGCGAAGACCCAGAACAGGCGGCCTTCGCCGCTTCGACGTTCGGCGTTTCGATTGGATGCCATGTGTATGCCTCGTTCAGCGTGCCAGGCCGCGGCTGCGCAGGTAGACGTGGCCGGCCGTGGCGAACAGCGCGTCCAGCACCAGAGCCAGCAGCGCGGTGGCGGCCGCCCCCAGCAGAAGCAGGGGCTGGTTGTTCAGGTAGATGCCCGGGAAGATCAGTTCGCCCAGGCTGTTCGCGCCGATCAGGAACGACAGCGGCACGGTGCCCACGTTGATCACCAGGCTGATGCGCACACCAGCCAGGATCACGGGCAGCGCGTTGGGCAGTTCCACGCGTACCAGTCGCTGGCAAGGCGTCATGCCGATGCCGCGGGCCGCCTCGCGCAAGGCCGGCGACACGTTGCGCAGGCCTTCGTAGGTATTGCGCACGATCGGCAGCAACGACGCCAGCCACAGCGCCAGGATCGCCGGACGCTCGCCAATGCCCAGCGCTGCCAGCGCCAGGGCCAGCACCGCCAGCGACGGCACGGTATTGCCGATGTTGAAGACCTGCATCAGGCGGTCCGCCTGGCGGTGCATGCATGGCCGGCTCAGGGCGATGCCGGCAGGCACGCCGGTGACCAGCGCGAGCGCCATCGAGATGACCACCAGGCGCAGGTGGTCGGTCACGTCGTAGACCAGGCGCTCCTGGTACTGGTGGATGACGTCGACGCCGATCCACGCGACCAGACCGGCCAGCGCGGCAACAATGACCCCGCTCCAGGCCACGGCCCGGAAGGTTTGCTTTGACATAGTTCCCCTTTCCCATTCCGGTGCCGCGACGCATGAGAATGAATCGCCACTTTTCGAATGCGGAAAACAAAAGGGCCGGCGGAAGTCAGATGGGGTGCCCGCCGGAGCCCGGTTCAGATGGCCTTGCCGCCATGACCGGCAGGATTGCCGGCGGACGGACTTGCGGGCGCGCCCGGATGACGGGAGCAACCCTGTTGATGGGGGTTCAAGCGAAGGCTCGAATCACCCGGTAGCGGCGCAACCTCAAGGGTTGGCCAGTGGCGGCGACTGGTGTCGTGTAGGAACGCGCTTCGGTGGGCGCCGCCGGTCAATCGGCCGTTGCCAGACAACGGATTGCGGGGTTTCGAGCTCGGGCTCGCCCATCGCAATTCACAGCAACGGATGACAAAGAGACGGCTATTCTACACATCTTCAGTCATTCTGTCATCTTCGCGAAAATGCGCGCCCATCTTGCCGTGATCAGGACTGATTTTCGGAGATCGCTCGGCGACCGATTGGGTTGGCCAGGCGGGCACGCCGGCAGCGTTTGCGGCGTTGCAAAATTCGCGTCATTTTCGGCCAATTCGTCCCAGTGGCGGAACAATCTGTTGCCCGAGCCCTGTCTACCGCTTTTCCGTCAAAGCCTTACATTGACTGGGTAGATCCGACGGCCACAACGCCGTCCCACAGGAGAAAGAACATGGAAAACCGCACCGCCCTCAACACCGTTCCGGCCACCGCCGCGGAGTCCGTGCAGCGCTCGCGCACGGTGGACCGCGTGGTGCGTGGCATCGCCACCTCCGACGGCGCCGGCGTCAAGCTGACCCGTGTGCTGACGCAGAACCTGCAGCGCCGACTGGACCCGTTCCTGATGCTCGACGCCTTTGGCACCGACAACAAGGACGACTACATCGGCGGCTTCCCCGATCACCCCCATCGCGGCTTCGAGACCATCACGTATATGCTCGCCGGCCGCATGCGCCATCGCGACAGCGCCGGCCACGAAGGGTTGCTGGAAAACGGCGGCGCTCAGTGGATGGTGGCCGGCTCGGGCGTCGTGCACTCGGAACTGCCCGAACAGGAAGACGGCCGCATGGAAGGCTTCCAGCTCTGGCTGAACCTGCCGGCCGCGGACAAGATGACCGCGCCGTGGTACCGCGACATGCCCGCATCGGACATCCCGACGGTGGCATTGCCTGAGGGTGGTACGGTGCGCGTGCTGGCGGGCGCTTCCCACGGTGTGGCTGGCGCAATCACGCGGCCGGTGACCGCGCCGGTCTACCTGGACGTCCACCTGCCCGCGGGTCAACGCTTCAGCCAGGCGCTGCCGGCCGGGCATAACGCCTTCGTCTACGTGTATCGCGGCGAGGTCAAGGTGGGCGATGGCAGCGACGCCGCCGTGGTGGAGGCCCAGCGCATGGGCGTGCTGGACAATGCCGGCCAGGCTGACGGCGTGGTGATCACGGCCAGCGAAGACGCCCGCTTCCTGCTGATCGCGGGCCAGCCGCTGAATGAGCCGATCGCCCAGTACGGCCCGTTCGTCATGAACACGCAGGAGCAGATCTACCAGACGCTGGCGGATTTCCGCGACGGCCGCTTCGCCACCATTCCGGCGTCCAGCGCCGCCTGACGGCAAGCCCCTCTCCCCTCGCCCCGGTCCTCCCCCGGGGCAGTTCCGACCGCCGCCCTGCCTGTCACTGGCAGCGCGGCGGTTTTTTGTTGCGCCGATGCCCGGCATGCGACTTGCAACCTGCCCGTATCCGTTGCGGGGCATGGCAAGACACCGGAAACGGCCCGCCGAACCCCCGCGCACTTATATAATTCAGAGCAAATTCCGAACATCACGGAAACATGATGATGACGACGTGCCGCGCGGCGATCCTGCGCCACGCACAGCCGCTGTCACGTCCTCCACGTTGCTGCCACAACAATCCGAGCCGCCTCAGTGACATTACAAACCCCTCCCAGGCTGGCGCTTGCGCATATCACCAAGCGCTATCCCGGCGTGACCGCCAACGACGACGTGAGCCTCACCGTCGCTCCCGGTGAAATCCACGCCGTCCTTGGCGAAAACGGCGCCGGCAAGTCCACTCTCATGAAGATCATCTTTGGCGCGGTCCGCCCCGACGCCGGCGAGATGCACTTCAACGGGGCGCCCACCTCAATCGCCAGTCCCCACGACGCCCGCAACCTGGGCATCGCCATGGTCTTCCAGCATTTCTCGCTGTTCGACACCCTGACCGTTGCCGAGAACATCGCGCTGGGCCTCCCGCCCCGGGACGTCGGCAGCATGAAGCAGCTGGCGGACCGCATCCGCGCCACCGCGGAACGCTACGGCCTGCCGCTGGAACCGAATCGCCACGTGCATACGCTGTCCGTCGGCGAGCGCCAGCGCGTGGAGATCGTGCGCGCGTTGCTGGCCAACCCGCAGTTGCTGATCCTCGATGAACCGACATCGGTACTGACGCCGCAAGCTGTGGAAACGCTGTTCGTCACGCTGCGCCAGCTGGCGGCCGAGGGCACCAGCATTCTCTATATCAGCCACAAGCTCGACGAAATCCGCGCGCTTTGCCATCACGCCACGGTGATGCGGATGGGCCGGGTCACGGGCGTGTGCGATCCGCGCCAGGAAAGCGCGGCCTCGCTGTCGCGCCTGATGATTGGCGGCGAGCCGCCGCGCGAAGCCCGCGTGACGACGGATCGCGGGCCGGTTCGGCTGGCCGTGCACAGCCTGTCAATGCCGCGCGCGCACGCGTTTGCCACGGAGCTCAGCGGAATCGCGCTCGACGTGCATGCCGGCGAGATCGTCGGCATCGCCGGGGTCTCGGGCAATGGCCAGCAGGAACTGCTGGCGGCGCTGTCCGGCGAAGACCCGCGCGCCACCGGCGCCGCCGTCGAGCTGGATGGACGCCCCGTCGGCAAGCTGGACGCCCGCGGCCGCCGCCGTGCCGGCCTTGCATTCGTGCCGGAGGAACGTCTGGGTCGCGGCGCGGTGCCGGGGATGAGCCTGTCGTCGAACACGCTGCTGTCTCACCAGACGGCGCCGTACGTGCGCAACGGCATGGTCTCGCCGAAGGCGGCCGACGGGTTGGCCGCCAGCATCATCAGCCGCTTCCGCGTCAAGGCGAGCGGGCCCGAGGCGCAGGCGCGCAGCCTGTCAGGCGGCAACCTGCAGAAGTTCATCGTGGGCCGCGAGATCGAGGCCGGCCCCAAGGTCCTGATCGTCGCGCAACCCACCTGGGGCGTCGACGTGGGCGCCGCCGCGCAGATTCATAACGAGATCCTCGCGCTCAAGGCCGTCGGCTGCGCGGTGCTGGTCGTGTCCGAGGAACTCGACGAGCTGTTCGCGATCTGCGACCGCCTGCACGTCATTGCCAAGGGCCATCTTTCGCCGTCGATTCCGGTGGAGTCGGCAACGCGCGAGCAGGTGGGCCTGTGGATGAGCGGACTCTGGGAAGGCGGGCCGGCCAGCCGGCATGACGACGTCGCCGCGGGGGTTCCGCTTCATGGCTAATCCCGTGACCAGGTTCATGGCGGATTTCCGCTCCCCACTCTCGCTGGCGCCGCGCGGCACCCCGTCGCGCACCATGGCCTATGCCTCGCCGGTGTTCGCGCTGGCACTGACGCTGCTGTTTGGCGCGCTGCTGTTCATCGTGCTCGGCAAGGATCCCGCCGCGGCGCTCAAGGTGTTCCTGTTCGATCCGCTCAAGGACCAGCGCACGATCGGCGAGGTGTTGCTCAAGACCGTGCCGCTGGTGCTGTGCGCGCTGGGGCTGTCGGTCTGCTACCGGGCCAACGTCTGGAACATCGGCGCCGATGGCCAACTGATTCTCGGCGGCATCTTCGCCGGCGCGACCGTGCTGTTCTTCGACACCCCTGGCCATACGATCGGCGGCCTGCCGGTGCTGGTGCTGGCCTCGCTGGCGGGCATCGTCGGCGGCATGGTCTGGGCGGCCATCACCGCGCTGCTCAAGGACCGCTTCAACGCCAACGAGATCCTGGTGTCGCTGATGCTGACCTACATCGCCCAGCAATTGTTGCTGTGGGTGGTCAACGGCCCGCTCAAGGATCCGGCCGGGATGAACTTCCCGCAGTCGAAGGTGTTCTCGTCCGACTTCCTGTTGCCGAACCTGCTGTCGGGGTCGCGCCTGCATGCGGGATTCGCCGTGATGCTGGTGCTGGTGGCCATCATGACCGTGTTCGTTTTCCGCAGCTTTGCCGGCTACCGCCTGCAGGTGGGCGGCACCGCGCCGCTGGCCGCGCGCTATGCGGGCTTCTCGTCGCGCAATGCGCTGTGGAGCGCGCTGATGATCTCGGGCGGCACGGCCGGCCTGGCCGGGGCGTTCGAAGTGACGGGACCGATCGGCCAGTTGCTGCCGTCCATCTCGCCGGGGTATGGCTTCACCGCGATCATAGTCGCGTTCGTCGGCCGACTGCATCCGGTGGGCACCGTGTTCGGCGGCATCGTGATGTCGCTGTTCTACATCGGCGGGGAGATGGCGCAATCGCGCCTGGGGCTGCCTTCCGCGATCGGCTGGGTTTTCCAGGGCATGCTGCTGTTCTTCCTGCTGGCCTGCGACACCCTTATCGACAACCGCCTGCACTGGCGCGCCAGGGCCGCCTGAACCGGAAGCGCACAAGAATATGGAACAACTCGCTCCCCTGATCGCCACTGCGATCAACGCCGGCACGCCGTTGCTGCTGGCCGCGCTGGGCCTGCTCATCAACGAGCGCTCCGGCGTGCTCAACCTCGGCGCCGAAGGCATGATGCTGGTGGCCGCCGCGCTGGGTTTCATGGTCGGCTACCAGACACAGTCGCCGATCCTCGGCTTCCTGGCCGGGGCCGTCGCCGGGATGCTGATGGCCACGCTGTTCTCGTGGCTGGCGCTGGTACTGGCCACCAACCAGGTGGCAACCGGCCTGGCGCTGTCGATCTTCGGCACAGGGCTGTCGGCCTTCATGGCGCAGCGCTTTGTCGGCTACGCCCTGCCCGCGCAGGCCAAGTCGGTGCCCTTTCTGGCGGACCTCCCCTTCATCGGCCCGGCCTTCTTCCAGCATCACTGGATGGTCTACTTCAGCCTGCTGCTGTGCTTTGCCATCATGTGGTTCCTGTTCCGCACGCGTGCCGGCCTGACGCTGCGCGCGATCGGCGAATCGCCCGAGTCCGCCCATGCGCTGGGCTACCCGGTGCGCTGGATCCGCTTTGGCGCGCTGTTGTTCGGCGGCGCATGCTGTGGACTGGCCGGCGCGTACCTGTCGCTGGTCTACACGCCGATGTGGGTGGAGAACCTGGTCGCCGGTCGCGGCTGGATCGCCCTGGCGCTGACCACCTTCGCCACGTGGCGCCCGGGCCGGGTGCTGGTGGGCGCGTGGCTGTTTGGCGGCGTGACCATCCTCCAGTTCTATCTGCAGGGCATCGGCGTGTCGGTACCGTCGCAGTTCCTGTCGATGCTGCCCTACGCGGCCACGATCGTCGTGCTGGCACTGATTTCGCGTAATCCGGCGTGGATCCGGCTCAACATGCCGGCATCGCTGGGCAAGCCGTTCCGCCCGGGCAATGCCTGAGGCGCGGGCCGCCACCGTGTTCACCAAGTCTTAGAACGAAGTCAAACCACAACGCATCACAAGACGTTTCAAGGAGAGATCGATGATCGTTTCACGCAGGTCCACCCTGGCGGCCCTGGCCGCCACCGCCGTGCTGGCCCTGGCCGGCTGCGGCAAGAAGGAGGCCGAGAAGCCGGCCGAATCGGCGGCGCCGGCCTCCGCACCGGCCGCCGCGGCCAGCGAACCGCTGAAGGTGGCATTCGTCTACATCGGACCGGTGGGCGACGCTGGCTGGACGTTTGCCCATGACTCGGGCCGCAAGGCCGTGGAAGCCAAGTTTGGCGACAAGGTCAAGACGACGTTCGTGGAGAACGTGCCCGAGTCCGCCGCCGACGCCGAGCGCGTGTTCCGCGACCTGGCCAGCCAGGGCAACAAGCTGATCTTCGGCACGACCTTCGGCTACATGGAATCCATGCTGAAGGTGGCCAAGGAGTTCCCGGACGTCAAGTTCGAGCACGCCACCGGCTTCAAGACCGCCGACAACCTGGGCCAGTACGACGTGCGCACCTATGAAGGCGCGTACCTTGCCGGCGTGGTGGCCGGCAAGATGAGCAAGAGCGGCAAGATGGGCGTGGTGGCATCGGTGCCCATTCCCGAGGTGATCCGCAACATCGACTCCTTCACGCTCGGCGCGCGCAGCGTCAACCCGAAGGCCACGGTCAAGGTGGTGTGGGTGAACAAATGGTTCGATCCGGGCAAGGAGCGAGAAGCGGCGACGACGCTGATCGGCCAGGGCGTGGACATGCTGATGCAGAACACCGACTCCGCCGCCGTGGTGCAGACCGCGCAGGAAAAGGGCGTCTACGCGTTCGGCTGGGACAGCGACATGAGCAAGTTCGGCGAAAAGGCCCACCTGGCCGCCTCGGTGATCTCGTGGGGCGTCTACTACAACAAGGTGGTGGAAGACGTGCTGAACAAGCAATGGAAGTCCAACACCACGTGGTGGGGCCTGAAGGAAGGCATGATCGACCTGAAGGGCTTCAACGCCGTGGTGCCGGATGACGTGAAGGCGCTGGTCGAAGAGCGCAAGAAGGGCGTGATCGATGGCAGCGCGCCGATCTGGAAGGGTCCGCTGAAGGACAACGCCGGCAAGGAACAACTGACGAAGGACCAGGTGGCCGACGACAACTTCCTGCACAACATCAAGTTCTACGTGGAAGGCGTGGAAGGCAACGTCCCGGGCTGATCCGCAACGGTACGACAGACGGTGACGCCGCCCGGCCCGCCCGCGGGCCGGGGCGTATGCCGCGGGGCCGGTGGCTGCAGTGCAGTCTCCGGCCTTTTTTCTTGCCGATTGCCTTGCCGATCGCCCGCTGATTACCTGGTAGTTGGCAAAAGGAACTTGAACCGCTCCGCTCCGGCCCAAGCTATCTGTGCATGCGCTCCCGGCGCGTGTGAACAAGGAGGCCCATCATGTGGAAGCGAGTCTCAGCCCTGTGGACGCTGCTGCGCCGTGACGGCAGGCTGTTCTGGTTCGCGCTGCGGCATCCCGACGCGCCGCCGTGGCTCAAGCCGGCCGCATTCGGTCTGGTGCTCTACGCCATCTCTCCGATCGACCTCATCCCGGACGTGATCGCCGGGCTGGGCATCGTGGACGACGTCGTGCTGATTCCGCTGGCCGTCCACCTGATCCTGAAGCGGCTGCCGCCTCATATCCTGCGACAGGCCGAACTGCGCGCCAACGCGACCACCGTGCGGCCGCGCTGAATGTCGCGCTGGCCTGCGCGCTGACGCGCGCCAGCGCCCCCACCCGCCGATTCAGGCCGCCGGCTTGTCGGCGGCTTTCTTTTTGCCGTCTTTTTCGTCGACGAAGCAGTGTCGGGCCAGCTCCACGACCAGGAGTTCGGCCGTCGCCAGATTGGTCGCGCACGGCACATTGTGCACATCGCATGCGCGCACCAGCGCATTGATATCCGGTTCATGCGGCTGCGGGGTCATCGGGTCGCGCAGGAAAATCACCGCGGTGATGCGGCCCTCCGCAAGCTGGGCGCCAATCTGCAGGTCGCCGCCCCACGGGCCGGACAACATGCGGATGATCTCCAGGCCGACTTCGTCCGCAATCCGGCCGCCGGTGGTGCCGGTAGCCAGCAGCTCGCATCGCGCGAGGAATTCGCGGTGCCGGCCGGCAAACGCAACAATGTCATCCTTCTTGTGATCGTGCGCGATCAGCGCAATGCGTGGGCGGGTCATCAGAAATTCCGGAAGTCTTGAAAGGCTGGAACGACGGTACAACACGCTGCGCTACCGCGTCCAACGACAACGCCTCACACGCAGCATGACGATTCCTCACGCCCGTGACCCCGGCATTGCGCCGGGATCACGGGATTTACGCGTCAGGGCGTCAGAAGGTGCCGGGGTAGGCACCGCCGTCCAGCAACACGTTCTGGCCGGTCATGAAGGCGGCCTGCTTGCTGCACAGGAACGCGCAAGTCGCGCCGAACTCGACCGGATCGCCAAAGCGGCGGGTCGGGTTGGCGGCGGCGCGGCGCTCGGCCACCTCTTCCACGGTCAGGCCGGCCTTCTTGGCGCCGCCTTCCATCGTCTTGTAGAGGCGGTCCGTGTTGAACGGCCCCGGCAGCAGGTTGTTGACGGTGACGCCATGCTGCGCGACTTCGCGCGCCAGGCCGGCAACGAAACCGGTCAGGCCCGAGCGCGCGCCGTTGGACAGGCCCAGCACGTCGATCGGCGCCTTGACCGCGCCGCTGGTGATGTTGATGATGCGGCCCCACTTGCGGGCGATCATGCCGTCCACGGTCGCCTTGATCAGCTCGATCGGCGTCAGCATGTTGGCGTCGATGGCGGCGAGCCAGTCGTTGCGGTCCCAGTCGCGGAAGTTGCCCGGGGGCGGGCCGCCGGCGTTATTCACCAGGATGTCGATATCGCCCAGCTTGGCCGCGGCGTCCAGCGCCTGCTTGCGGCCCTCGGGCGTGGTGATGTCGGTGGCCACCGCCACCACGCGGCGTCCATGGCGCGCGCGCAGGCCGGCGGCAGCCTTCTCCAGTGCCTCGGCACCGCGCGCCACGATCACCACGTCGACGCCTTCGGCCGCCAGCGCGTCGGCGCACGCAAACCCAAGTCCCTTGCTGGCACCGCACACCAGCGCATGCTTACCGCGCAGTCCGAAATCCATTGCTCGCTCTCCTTCCTCGGTTAATCGATTGCCGGGCACCGGATGCTCGTCCGGCGTTCCCGCTGCTTGCTGAAAAAATCAGGTCTTCCTGGTCGACAGCAGATACATGCCGCCCAGCACCAGCGCACTGCCCGCGATCTGCACGCCGCTGATCGGCTCGCCGAGCAGCCAGAACGCCAGCAGCAGCGTCGACACTGGGCCGATCATCCCCGCCTGCGACGCCATCGGCGCGCCGATGCGCGCCACCGCGATCATCGTCAGCGAGACCGGCAGCACCGTGCAGAACACCGCATTGACGAGTGACAGCCACATCACCGGCGCCGGTTGCGCCAGTTCGGCCAGCGGCCGGCCAAGCGCCAGATACTGCACCACGCAGCAGAACGTGGATACGCACATCGCATAGGCCACCAGACGCAGGGAACCCACGCGCTGTACCAGCTCGCCACTCAGAATCAGGTACACACCATACGACAACGCGCTCGCCAGCACCAGCGCACCGCCAAGCCATACGCGCTCGCCGCTCACGCCGAGATCATGCGCGAATACCAGCACGATGCCCGCATACGCCAGCAACAGCGATATCCACTGCCGGACGTGGATGGGCCGGCGGAATACCAGCGCCGTGGTCAGCAGCACGAACGATGGGGTCAGGAAGAGGATCAGGCGCTCCAGGCCGGCCGTGATGTATTGCAAGCCCAGGAAATCGAGGAAGCTCGACAGGTAGTAGCCTATGATGCCCAGGAACACCACGCGGCCGCGATCCGCCCAGGACAGCGCCGGCCGCTTGCGCGCCTGCCACCAGCCAATCGCCATGAACAGGGGCACCGCAAACAGCATCCGCAGCGTGATGACCATCACGGCGTCCACGTTGTAGCGGTACATCAGCTTGGCGACGATGGCCTTGGCGGAGAACAGCACGGCGCCGATGGCCGCGACGGCGAGCCCGTAGCGCTGCGGCGCGGGCAACTCGGCGGGCGATGACAGGGACTTCTGGGATACGGACACGGGGAGTGGGAGGCGCTATCAAATTGATTCTGGCGTCGTTGCGCGATTCGCTTGCCGCCCCCTCTGCTGTCCGCGGCCGCGCGTCTGGCCAGAACCGCTATCGGGTCATGTCGATAGCACCTCTCGGTCTGGGAAACGCCGGGCGGTCGCACGGGAGCGGCGGGAACAGGTGCGCGTGGATGCCAGGACCCGACGATTGTATGTCAAAAGGCGCAAAGTCCGCCGGCCGGAACGAGGGGCGCCAGCACGGCGCGCCGGCCTGCGAGAGGCCCGCCGCCACGCGCTGCCCGGCGCGCGGCTTTCCCATACAATGGCCCGTGCCGCCCCCGGCACATCCCGGCACATTCACCACCGATGCCACGGGGCGAGACAACAACATCTGGAGATACCCGAGTCATGCCGCACTGTTCCGCCCCGGCCTCGCGCCGCGCGTTTATCGCCTCCGCCATTTCCCTCGCCATCGCCGGCTTCGCGGGCAACACCAGCGCCGCCGACACCTTCCCGGCCAAGCCGATCCGCTTCGTGGTGCCTTACGCCGCCGGCGGCACGACCGATCTCGTCGCGCGCACCGTGGGCCAGCGCGTGGCTGAGAAGCTCGGACAGCCGGTGGTGGTGGAAAACCGCCCGGGCGCTGGCGGCAACATCGGCATGGAGGCGGTGGCCAAGTCACCGGCGGACGGCTATACGATCGGCTTTGGCGCCATCTCCACCAACGCGCTGAACCCGCATATCTACAAGCACGTGCCGTTCGATCCGCGCCGCGACTTCACGGCCATCAGCCTGTTGGGCACGTCGACCATCGTGCTGGAAGTGAGCGAGAGCCTGCCAGTGAAGACCGTGCCGGAACTGATCGCCTACGCCAAGGCGCATCCGGGCCTGACCTATGCCACGGCGGGCACCGGCACCTCGATGCACCTGGCCGGCGCAATGTTCTCGCAGATGACCCAGACCGGCCTGACCCATGTGCCATACAAGGGCAGCAGCCCAGCCATCAACGATCTGCTGGGCGGCCATATCCAGGTGATGTTCGACAATCTGCCGGCGTCGCTGCCGCACATCCAGGCCGGCAAGCTGCGTGCGCTGGCCGTGGCCGGCAAGGCGCGCTCGCCGTCGCTGCCGAATGTGCCGACGCTGGCGGAGGCGGGCCTGCCGGGCTACGCGGTGGAGCCGTGGTTCGGCGTCTATGGCCCCGCCAACCTGCCCGCGCCGGTGGTGCAGGCGTTGAACGCGGCGTTCGTGGAGGCGCTGGCGCGCCCCGATGTGCGCGACAAGCTGGTCCAGGCCGGTTTCAATCCGAAGGGATCGACCGCGGCGGAACTGCAGGCGTTGACGCAGACGGAATACGAGCGTTTCGGCAAGGTCGCCAAGGCCGCCGCCATCACCGTCGAGTGAAGGGTGCGCTGCGCGGCGGGCTTCCGGTTGATTGACCGGCAGGCTGCCGGCGGCACCACGCGCGGCGGGCGGGTCGGTATCCATTACAATCCCGCTGCATCGGGCGCGTGGCCAGCATGGCCGCGCAGCCCTGACCAGACACCTGCCGAGCCCGCCGCTGCCATGAAACAAGATCCGCGTTTCCCCAATCTCTTCATCCTCAATCACCCGCTGATCCAGCACAAGCTCTCGCATATGCGCGACAAGGAAACGTCGACGCGTACGTTCCGCGAGTTGCTGCGCGAGATCACGCTGCTGATGGGCTACGAGATCACTCGCAACCTGCCCCTGACCACGCGCCACATCGATACGCCACTGGTACCGCTGGAGGCGCCGGTCATCGCCGGCAAGAAGCTGACGATCGTGCCCGTGCTGCGCGCTGGCGTCGGCATGAGCGATGGCCTGGTCGAGCTGATTCCGTCGGCCCGGATCGGCCACATCGGCGTGTACCGCGACGAGCATCACCGCCCCGTGGAGTACCTGGTGCGCCTGCCGGACGTCGAGGACCGCAGCTTCATCCTGTGCGATCCGATGGTCGCCACCGGCTACTCGGCCGCGCATGCGGTGGACGTGCTCAAGCGCCGCGGCGTCAGGGACGAGGCCATCACCTTCGTGGCGCTGGTGGCCGCGCCCGAAGGCGTGGAAGTCTTCCAGCGCGCCCACCCCGGCGTGAAGCTGTTCGTGGCATCGCTGGACAGCCACCTCGATGAGCATGCCTACATCATCCCGGGCCTGGGCGACGCGGGCGACCGGCTGTTCGGCACGAAGAACTGAGGGATGCCGAGGCGCTTGATGCGCCTCAATATTTGAGTGGCGTGGCTCCTTACACTGAAAGTCGTTTTTTTACGACGTGTTCCGCCCAGGAGTCCACACATGGAAGCCATCAAGATTCTCTTCTCGACGCCCACCGGACTGGCCAGCCTGGCCGTCATTGCCTTCATCATCGGCATGGGCGCGTTCTTCGCCCGCCTGTTCGCGCGGAAAATGCGCGAGGATGCCGAGGCCGCGAGAAAGGCCGGGCGAGCGCCTCACACTGATATCTGAAGCAAGAAAAAACGCCTGCATGTGAACTGACCCCAAGAAGTTGGACAGTTTGAGTTAGGCGGCTGAGGGCTGAGTCCTGTATTGCACGGGACTCAGCCCGTTTAGTTTGAGCTTGATGCGGTCGTGATTGTAGTAGTGAATGTATTGGCGCAGTCCGGCC